>NZ_CP098400.1:0-1200000 GCF_023674465.1 Xiashengella succiniciproducens
AAAATAACAAGGGACAACTACGAGGTATGGCTGCTTGACAAGATGGAAGGCAGACTTAGTGAAGAGGAAGTTGGTATCCTTAATGCCTTCCTGTTAAGCAATCCTGACCTGGAGGCAGAGATGGATGACTCAGCAATTATATTCCTCCCAGATTATCGGGTTAATTATTCCGGCAAAGAAAAACTTAGAAAGGCCCCTTCACCATTTGAAGAACTTTCCGAGTATGAATATACTATGGTCAATGCTCTGGAGGAAGGAGCACAATACCCCATGCCAGAAGAGCAAATGTCTGAAAACGACAAAATGGAATGGGCACTATTCAAAAAAACAAGACTTGAGCCGGAATTAGTGGTTTATCCTGCAAAAAACAGTCTGAAACGACATAGGACTCCGCTCTGGATAAATATTTGCCAGGTCGCAGCAGCAGTCGTTCTGCTCCTGCTGCTTTTAAATATAGACGGCCTGTTCATATCAGATTCATCTCAATCTGATCTTATTGCAGATAAGGGACTGAATAGTAATAGGTCAGAAAGCCCCGCTACCATCACCGAAGAGCTGCCTAATATGCACGAGGATACTGAGATAACTCCTGCAATCACCACAGCTGAGGAAGTGAAGCAGGTAAAATCCCCTCTACCTGATCAAAATCAAATTCAGACAGCTATTTCGGAAAAATGGGATACACAGGCTCCAAAGTCAACCATTGACAGTGATAACACTATCCCGGTCGAATACCAAAGGGCACCTGATCCGGGACGCTATACTGATCTTCTAGCAGTATCAACTCCTGACCCTTACGAGCAGGGTTTAAAACTAATGATACCCCAATATATAAGTAATAGTCTGATTATTAACGAAAGCAGGGCAAATGAGCTGGCTTCCTTTTCCTCACCTGATGACAGACCAAGTCTGGCATCCAGTCTGCTCAGGAGAATCAATCCTGTCAGCAATCTGAGTTTTGGTAATATCTATGATGAGGAAGGCGAGCTGGTTGCAATAAATATTAGTGCTGATGGATTTGAACTAACCCGCAGGGTTCCCTCATGGGTAAACTACCTGAGGTAACAAGAGGCTCTATCCCAGCAGGGGTTTTACTTCAGTTCCCATCAGTTCGATAGCCTCCATAAGCTGCTCATGGCTTAATTCTGCACTATCCATCTGGAAAGTAACCCTTGAAATTCCGCCAAGGGCCTCACTGTGACGCAATATCTTTTCAGCAACCTCGGAAGGATTACCAAGTAGGAAGGCTCCCCTTGGTCCCAACTGAGATTCAAAGCGTGAACGAGTAACCGGAGGCCATCCCCTTTCCAGCCCAATCCTTGTGAAGGCTCTGGCATAACCAGGGTAGAAGTCCTCTATGGCCTGCTTACTATCCCTTGCAACATAACCAAGGGAGTGCAGACCCACTTTCAATGAATCCAGATCATGACCGGCCTTTACACCTGCTTCACGATACATATCTACAAGAGACCGGAAACGGTGTGTCTCACCACCAATAACTGCAACCATCAGCGGCAGACCTAGTTTTCCTGCCCTGACAAAGGATGCAGGCGTTCCTCCTACTCCAATCCAGATTGGGATTTTCTTTTGCAAAGGACGAGGATATACAGGCTGGTCATAAAGGGCCGGTCTAAACTGCCCCTCCCATGTTACTCTGGTATTTTCCCTTATCTTAAGTAATAGATCAAGCTTCTCTTCAAAGAGTTCGTTATAATCATTCAGGTCATAACCAAAAAGTGGGAAGGCATCTATAAAAGAACCACGACCCACCTCTATCTCAGCACGTCCGCCAGACACGAGGTCTAGCGTCGCATATTCCTGAAATACCCTGACCGGATCATCGGCACTAAGCACTGTAACAGCACTGCTCAACCTTATCTTTTGGGTTCTGGCTGCAGCAGCAGCCAGAATTACGACCTGAGCTGAGTCAAGATATTCTTCTCGGTGGTGTTCACCCACGCCAAAATAATCGAGCCCAACCTTATCAGCAAGTTCAATTCTGTCAAGCAACTCATTTATAGCCTGACGGCTTTCAACAGCACGTCTCTCTTCACTTGTAACCGTTACCGCTGCAAAGCTGTCTATTCCAAGTTCCATAATTTATCCTTTCATCTTTTAGTCGCAATCTTTCGAATATAAAACCTCCGGTCCTTGCAAAAGGTTCAGATGGTCAAAAATGCTGCATTTTGAAAAAAACTGTATTTACCTGTAACTTTTGGAAGGGCCAGCAGTCCTATGCAAAAACAAGCACAGAAAAACGATGAAAAATAGATCAACAATCAGACAAGCCTTACTGCTTTGCGCAGGTACCTCAGCAGTCTTCCTAACAAATCCGTTATCTGCATATGCAGAAGAGGACAACGAAAAAGTGATTAAGAGAATCACCATCTTTGAATCAGGTAAAGAATCCGAAGGAGAAAGCTCAACTAAGACTACAAGTGAAGGGCATCTTTGTGCCGGCAGAAAGAAATACTCTTTTTATGGTGAAACCAGAGACGGACGTACTGAATTAATAATCACAGAAAAGCCGGTTGATGAGTTTAAAGGTCACTGGGCAGGGCTGGACCTTGGAATTACAAATTTCTTCTCATCTGCCTTTGACACCTCACTACCTGATAATGGCAGGTTTATGGATCTCAGAGTAGGCAAATCAGCATACGTAGGTCTAAACCTGATTCAACATTGTATCGGACTTGGTGGAAGCAATGACAACATTGGTATCGTAACAGGTCTGGGACTGACCTTCAACAATTATCGTCTGGCATCAGATTACCTGTTAATTCGCGATCAAGACGGGAACACATCATATAAAGAATCTGACAGGGAGATAAAGAAAAGTAAGCTTACTAGCACCTACCTTACTGTTCCTCTGCTGCTTGAAACACAGTTTCCCGGCAATAATAGAGATTTCTTTGTAAGTGGGGGTGTTTACGGAGCATTCAGACTGGGTTCCCACACCAAGGTGGTTTATGACGATGGTGACAGCAAAGAAAAGGAAAAGTTTCGTGACGACCTGAATCTTAATTCCTTCAAGTACGGTCTGACCGTAAGGACCGGGTACAAATGGATAAAGATGTTTTTCAACTACGATTTGACACCATTGTTTCAAAAGGGTCAGGGTCCGGAATTATATCCCTGGAATGTAGGAATAGCTTTAATTAATTACTGATTATAAACAATACCACACTATGAAAACACTTAAAATACTCATGATAATGCTGTCCATGGCAGTCCCTGCCATATTGGCTCAGGAGAGCTCGTCAACAAGTGAAGGATGGGAGAGAGTCTGGGAAATGAAACCAGGTTACTTCAGGGTTCTGAAAGATGGACATGTAGGACTTATAGATACATCAGGGAAAGTGATAATTCCATGCAAATACGACCAGATCTTTGACCTGAACGATAAAATGTATGTCAAGGTCCTAAAGGACCTTAGAATGGGACTATATCATGTAGACAGGGGTCTTGTCTGCCCGGCAGAGTATGATATGATATGGGACTTCGAAGATGGACTTGCCAAAGTATCAAAGAACAGGAAATTAGGTTTTATTAATGAATATGGGAATATAGTAGTACCTCCCATCTACGATTTCATTGGTGAGTTTGACAACGGGCTTGCCCTTGCCAGCCTTGGCAATGATGATGTCTATCTGGACAAGAACGGTAAAATCATAAATCCAGATTCAGAACAGGAAGAGAGTATCTGGGAAAATGAAGTAGAAGCAGTAGAACGTGACAGTTCAAGGACAGACAAGAACTACAACAAGCCTGCTGTCAAGATTGGTCCTGAGATGGTTGAAAATGACAAAGATGAAGACACGAAGCACTACAGATATTCATGGAGCTACAGAAGGTCAGGTTTCGAACCTCATTTGGCTGCTTTTACCCTTGGGATTAACGGATACCTAGATAGTAAATGGAGTGAAGACCTGCCAGAGGAATACTCATTCATGAACAGGGTACATGAAAAATCGGTTGAAGTGGGCATCTACCCTTTTCAGCAAGGAATGCGCCTTATCGGACGCAATTTTGGCTTGTCAACAGCACTAGGTGTTAAGTTTAACAATTACCGCTTTAAGCTCTCAAACATCAAAGAAGTTGATGAAGGCTCCCGTGCATGGTTTCCCCAATTAAGCGATGAAGCAAGAATCAGGAAATCAAAACTCACCAATATAACACTGGCTGTACCTGTTGCCCTTGAACTGCAGATACCCAATAACTATGATAAGTTCTATATTAGCGCAGGTGTAGAAGGAAGTATCCGTCTGCATTCATACACAAAGGTTGTGTTCAAAGAAGACAGGGATAAAGAAAAACAAAGGAAAACAGATGATTTTGGCTTGCGTGGTTTCAGGTATGACTGTTTTGTAAGAGCAGGATTCAAGGACTTTGGAATCTATGCCAGTTATTCTCCACAATCACTTTTCAAGGAGGGTAAGGGACCTGAACTCTATCCATACACAATCGGTGTAACATTCAACCTGGACTAAGCTGATCAGATAATATAGCTAAATCGGGTTGACTGAACTCATCTCTCAAGTCCTTAATCTCAGAATAGGCTACCGAAACAAATAACACTTTGAATAGGTAAAGGGCAGGGAAATCTGAAGTGATTCACCTGCCCCTTATATTTTAATTACCCCCTATATTGAGCCTCAGGGTTTAAATCAGTGATTTGGTAGCATACCACAATTAATAGTAATGATCCTTGGAATTAGTGACTAATCCTGCCTATAGCTCTATCCCCCTGTGATACTCCTGCAATGATTTGACACTGTAGTTAGCATGCCTACGTTCCTTAATACCTTCGGTAGCAGCTCTGGCAGCTGCCGTGGTTGTGATATACAGGATATTGTTCCTTATAGCACTCTTGCGGATATAGGAGTCATCGTGTTCACTCTGCTTTCCTGCAGGAGTATTGATAACAAGGCTAATCTCACCGTTCTTCATCAGGTCAACAATATTGGGGCGACCTTCATGAACCTTGAGAACCTCCTCTGATTCAACGCCATGCTCCTGAAGGAAGACCTTGGTTCCCTTTGTGGCAATAATCGTGAAGCCCATATCTCTAAAAGCCTTTGCTACCTCAACAATATCCTTCTTGTCCCTGTCGGCAATAGTAATCAGCACATTACCGCTTACTGGCAGCTTAAGCTTTGTAGCTTCCTGAGACTTAAAGAAAGCCATTCCGAATGTGTCCGCAAGTCCGAGAACCTCACCTGTTGAGCGCATTTCAGGGCCAAGAACCGGATCTACATCAGGAAACATATTAAATGGCAATACGGCTTCCTTAACTCCAAAGTGGGTAAACCTGGGCTTCTTTAGGTTGAAATCACCCAACCTCTTGCCAAGCATGATTTGGGTTGCAATCTTGGCCATTGGTATGTTGCACACCTTTGATACTAAAGGAACAGTACGCGAAGCCCTTGGATTAGCCTCCAGGATATAAACTTCGCCATCATAAATTGCATACTGGATATTCATCAATCCCACAACCTTCATCTCTATTGCTATGCGACGGGTATATTCTTCAATAGTCTTAACCTGCTCCTCAGTAATCTGCACCGGTGGAATCACGCAGGCAGAGTCTCCGGAGTGAATACCTGCATACTCAATGTGTTGCATTACTGCGGGAACAAAGGCATCATTGCCGTCACAGATAGCATCAGCTTCGGCTTCTATAGCGTCAACAAGGAACTTGTCAATAAGCAGTGGTCTGTCGGGTGAAACTTCCTCTGCAGCTGCCTTCACATATTGAAGGAGACTTTCTTCGTCCTGAACAATTCTCATACCCCTTCCACCAAGCACGTAAGAAGGTCTTACCATCAGAGGATAACCTATGGTAGCTGCAATTTCCAGAGCTTGAGTTACATTATGAGCCATACCTGAGGCAGGCTGAGGAATATTTAGCTTAACCATCATTTCCCTGAAGCGATCCCTATCTTCTGCAAGATCGATTGTATCGGGAGATGTACCAATAATCTTAACACCATTAGCCTCCAGTTCGGCAGCTATATTGAGAGGAGTCTGACCACCAAACTGACAAATCAGTCCTGCCGGTTGTTCCTTTTTGTATATACTCAGGACATCTTCAACTGTCAGAGGTTCGAAATACAGCTTATCCGAGGTATCATAGTCAGTCGATACAGTCTCAGGATTGCAGTTTACCATTATCGAACTGTAACCAGCCTCCCGAATAGCAAAGGCAGCATGGACGCAGCAGTAGTCAAACTCAATTCCCTGACCTATCCTGTTTGGACCGCCACCGAGCACCATTATCTTCTTTTCGTCTTTGGTTTCGACCTTATCTGGAGCATTATAAGTAGAATAATAGTAAGCTGCATCTTCAACCCCACTAACAGGAACAGGTTCCCAAGCCTCCTCGATGCCTAGTTTTATTCTGCGTTCTCTGATCTCATCTTCTGAAATCTGAAGCAACCTGCCCAGATATCTGTCAGAGAAACCATCCAGTTTTGCCCTGTGCAGCAGTTCAGCAGGCAGATTGTCACCACTGTATTTTATAATTTCTTCTTCAAGGTCAACAAGTTCCTTCATCTGCTCAATAAACCATCTTTTGATCATGGTCTTTTTTTGCAGAACATCTATATCAGCACCTTTCCGCAGGGCTTCGTACATAACAAACTGACGCTCACTGGTAGGATATTCAAGCTGTCTCATCAGCTCATCGAGAGACATGTCATTAAAGTGCTTTGAGAATCCAAGTCCAAACCTTCCGGCTTCAAGCGACCGGATGGCCTTTTGCAAAGCCTCCTTGTAAGTCTTGCCAATGCTCATAACCTCACCTACAGCATGCATCTGGGTGCCAAGTTTGTCCTGGAGACCATCAAACTTCTCAAAGGCCCATTTCGCAAATTTTACAACTACATAATCACCACCTGGTTGATACTTGTCAAGAGAGCCACCCTTCCAATATGGCAGTTCGTCAAGTGTAACACCCGAAGCAAGCATCGCTGAAATAAGAGCAATGGGGAATCCGGTGGCCTTAGAAGCAAGAGCTGAGGACCTTGAAGTACGGGGGTTAATTTCAATTACAACACACCTACCTGTTTTTGGATCATGGGCCCACTGAACGTTGGTACCACCTATAACACCAATGCTTTCAACTATCTTGTATGAATCTACCTGAAGCTTTCTCTGCAATTCCTCAGTGATAGTAAGCATAGGTGCTGTACAGAATGAGTCACCTGTGTGAACCCCAACCGGGTCTACATTCTCGATGAAACACACTGTAATCATCTGGTTCTTGCTATCCCTTACAACTTCAAGTTCCAGTTCTTCCCATCCCAGAACAGATTCTTCAACAAGGATCTGTCCTATCATACTCGCGGCAATACCTCTTGCGGCAACAACCCTGAGTTCCTCGATATTATAAACCAGACCGCCTCCAGTACCACCCATAGTGTAGGCAGGGCGGATAACTACAGGGTAACCGAGTTCGGCAGCCACCTTCTCAGCATCTTCCACTGAATGTACAGCAGCACTTCTTGCCATCTCAATACCAAGAGCCTCCATGGACTTCTTGAACTCAATCCTATCCTCCCCTTTTTCAATGGCTTTGAGGTTAACTCCTATAACCTTGACATTGTATTGGTCAAGGATTCCTTTGTTTGCCAATTCAAGGGACAGATTTAGCGCAGTTTGCCCTCCCAGATTAGGAAGCAGGGCGTCAGGCCTCTCCTTTTTGATAATTTCAGTTAGTGAGTATTCGTTCAGTGGTTCGATATAAGTAAAGTCTGCCATCTCCGGGTCTGTCATAATTGTAGCCGGATTGCTGTTGACCAATACAATTTCGTAACCAAGTTTTCTAAGGGCCTTACATGCCTGAGTACCAGAATAGTCAAATTCACATGCCTGTCCAATGACGATGGGGCCTGAACCAATAATGAGGATTTTGTGGATGTCGTTCCGTTTTGGCATTTTCAAATATTTATTATAGTACTAATGTGGGGGTAGAGCTTATTAAACTCCAAAACGGAAGCAATAATACGAAAAAAGGCCGAATGAACCGGTATAATTTCAATAGGGTTTATATTGATTTATTGGTAATTCCCCATTCATATCTATGAATTTGAATAATTGGCAAATAATTTATTCTTTTGCACTTTCCTAAAAAACAGGCAGAATCAAACAGACTCACATGAAGAATCTTTACCTTATTTTTGCAGCTTCCCTCATCAGTGGGAGCATCATTGCCCAGGAAGAGAAACCAATCGAGGTTAGCTTTCACGGCTTCGTATCGGTAAATGCAGCCTACAATAGCCGAACCAGCAAGCAGACCCGAAATAATAGCATCTATCTCTACCCCGCACCCCTGAATATGAATGAACACGGAGAGGATCTCAACGAACGTGGAAGCTTCGACATGGATGCCTCACACTCACGTTTTGGTCTTCATATCAAAGGCCCCACTTTCAATGGTATTTCAGTTTCCGGACTTATTGAGGCTGACTTTCTTGGTGATGACCGCGCAAGCGACTCTGATTTCAGGTTAAGGCATGCATATCTGAGTCTAAGCTACAACAAATTTACCCTGCTCGCAGGTCAATCATTTCACCCCCTACATATTGGGGATGCAAGCCCTAAGACTATCAACCAGGTAACTGGTCTTCCAATGCACCCACTTGCACGAAATCCTCAACTGCGCTTTGCCTGGCAGTTGACTCCCGGATTCAACATCTCAGCTACCATTCTAAGACAGAACAACTCACGTAGTACCGGATTCTACGGAGACAATAATGACAGGGGCATACCTGAATTTGTTCTTCAGACAGGAATGGGCGGTCAGGGTGCCCTGAAGGCATATCTTACTGCCGGATATAAACAACTGCCCTTACCTGATAAGTTTGATCCAAACAACGAAAAACTTACTATGGATGCCTTCCATTTTCAGGCCTCGCTACGATACAAAACCGATGGCCTGGAATATCGAATGGCAGCATTGTACGGTGATAACCTGACAGAAATGGTAATGCCCGGTGGAGTTGGAAGAATAAATAAGGGAACAGAAGAAAATCCTGATTATGAATACAAAGGACTGCCAGTGGCAGGCCTTTGGGCTGATCTGAACACAACCCATGGGAAATGGTCATCAGGCTTGTTTGCCGGCTACCTGAAAGCACTAGGCACAGGTGATAAGATTGACGAAGTGCTAAAAGACTTTTCCCGTGATTCAGAAATAAAGGACATCTTGATGGTTGCCCCACGTATCACGTATAATCTGCATAAGAACCTCAGTGCTGCCTTTGAATATATGTGGATCACTGCAGGATGGGGTGGTAATGGAGATCTTAATGCAAATGCAGAGGATAAATACAACAAATTTGGAGTTCCCATCAATGTAGAGAACTTTGACAACCATCGTTTGTTATTTAGTATAACTTACAGTTTCTAGCATATGAGGAAGTATTTGGCAATCACATCAGTATTCTGTATTATTGCAGGGTTTGGCATGATACACAGTCCCTCAGTTCTGATGGAAAGAATAAGCATTGGGCTAATGGGTTTCGGGTGTGGTTACCTGATCTATCTTTTGATCGTTACCCGGCCGAAGAAGAAGGCCGACAATTAATGATCCCGCTTTTTACTTTCGAAGTGTATAATAAGGAGGAAATCAAGGCTGTCCGTCTCGAATTCTGGCAGAAGCTAAACAACAGAACACGACGTCTTCCCGGACAAAAGGGAAGGAAGAAGTACTGGATCTTTGACAACACAGGAATCAAGGGTCTGGATCTGCGTTTTGATGTTGACAGGCAAAAGGCCATTGTGGCACTGGAGATCAACCACAGGAAGGAAGAGAGAAGGCTCCAGCTTTACGAAAAGCTGGAGGCAGCAAAAACTATCTTCGAAGAGGCCTTTGGTGAAAGCCTGATATGGGACTTTGCCTATGAGAAAGCTACAGGAGAGATTGTGTGCCGAGTGTATGTTGAAAGAGAAGGAGATATCCTGAACAAGGAACTGTGGCCTGAAATAATGTATTTCCTGATTGATAAGATGATCAAGATGGAGACCGCATTTCTGGAAGTAAAGGACTATTTGCAATCAGATTTAAATGAATAACACAAAGGTTTTCTTGCCCGAATGGACACGTCAGAGTGCCGTGCTCATAGCATGGCCTCATCCCGAGAGTGACTGGAACTATATGCTTACTGAGGTAAGGGCTTGTTTTAGGAACTTAGTAAGGGCTATTGCGAAGTTTGAAGAAGTAATATTACTTGTTGACAGTGACATTACAGCAGCCGAACTTAGAAGTGATTTCCCAGATAATGTAAGGATGTTGGTAGTTCCTACAAATGATACATGGGCCAGGGATTTCGGTCCAATATTTATAGAAGATCAGGGGCAAATGAAAGCACTTGACTTCAAGTTTAATGGCTGGGGACTCAAGTTTGCTGCCGACATGGATAACCTGATCAACAGGGAATTATTCAGGCAGGGATTGTTTACAACAGACGTTGAGTATAATAACTACCTCAACTTTGTTCTAGAAGGCGGTTCCCTTGAAAGTGACGGAAAGGGCACCCTGCTGACAACCACAGAATGTCTGCTTTCACCCAATCGAAACGGTGGATGGGGGAAGGCTGAAATAGAAGCCTATCTAAAGGATGTTCTGGGACTTGATAGAGTACTCTGGTTAGATCATGGCTATCTCTCAGGAGATGATACAGACAGCCATATAGATACCCTAGCACGTTTTTGCAGTCCTGATACTATTGCCTACGTGCAATGCACAGATACGGAGGATGAGCACTATGAGGCACTAAAAGCAATGGAAGAGCAGCTAATGAACTTTAGGACAGCAAGCGGGAAACCATACAGGCTATATGCTCTGCCTATGGCAGACACTATCATTGAGGAAGGTGAACGTCTTCCTGCGACCTACGCCAATTTTCTGATTATTAACGGAGCTGTACTGGTGCCAACTTACAACAGCAGAAAGGACTCTGATGCGATAAAAGTGTTGAGGGAAGCCTTTCCTGGTCGTGAAGTCATAGGAGTTGACTGCAGGGCATTGATTAAGCAACATGGTTCGCTGCATTGTGTAACAATGCAGCTGCCTGAAGGGGTGTTATCTTAATAAAGATGTAAAAATGAAAGTAGCACTTATCCAACAAAGCAACAGCGCAGATGTACAAGCCAACATCGCAAAGCTGGAACAAAACATAGCCAAGGTAGCGGCTGAGGGAGCCGAACTGATAGTATTGCAGGAATTGCACAATTCAGTTTATTTCTGTCAGACTGAGAACCCTGATATCTTCGAACTGGCAGAGACCATTCCGGGGCCCTCATGTACGAAATTTTCTGATCTTGCCCAAAAGCATGGAGTAGTAATAGTAAGCTCTCTTTTTGAAAAGCGTGCTGCAGGACTTTATCACAATACCTCTGTTGTATTCGAAAAAGACGGTTCGGTAGCCGGCAAATATCGCAAAATGCATATTCCGGATGACCCAGCCTACTATGAGAAGTTTTACTTCACCCCGGGCGATCTGGGCTTTAAACCAATAGACACCTCGGTTGGCCGCCTGGGAGTACTTGTATGCTGGGATCAATGGTATCCGGAAGCAGCACGGTTGATGGCTCTGGCCGGGGCTGATATGTTAATATATCCAACTGCCATTGGTTACGAAAGCAGTGACCCAGAAGACGAAAAACAACGTCAGAAGGAAGCCTGGGTGCTCTCTCAAAGAGGGCATGCCGTTCATAACGGATTACCTGTTATAGCAGTCAACCGTGTAGGTTATGAACCCGATCCGTCAGGTCATACAGGGGGAATCACTTTCTGGGGTAACAGCTTTGTTGCAGGACCACAGGGAGAACTAATTGTCAGGGCCGGAGAGGAAGAAGTGAACCTAGTTGTTGACATAGACATAAAGAAAACTGAGGCTGTGCGTCGTATGTGGCCTTTTTTACGTGACCGACGCATAGATGCATATCAGGACATACTAAAACGTTATATAGATTAGTGCTTATGATAAAACTGGTAATTACCGACATGGACGGGACATTGCTGAGTGACACCAAGGAGATACATCCTTCCTTTTGGGAAGTTCATCAGCAATTGGTTGAGAGAGGGATAATATTTGCGGTTGCCAGCGGAAGACAGGTTTACAATCTTGAAGAAGAGTTTGCTAACATCAAGGACGACACCCTGTTTATTGCAGAAAACGGAACCATAGTAAGGTACAAGGGACGTGATGTATATATCAACGAACTTGACAAGCGATTGCTTAGTAAAGTTGTAGCAAAGTCCCGTGAAGTAGAAGGTATAGAGATGGTAGTGTGCGGTCGTCGTTCTGCCTATGTTGAAAATGACGATCCTAAACTGCTGAAGGAGGTAAGAAAATATTATCACCGTCTTGAGATAATCGAAGACCTCACCCTAGTAGAAGATGAGATCGTGAAGATTGCCATATACGACAGCATAGGTTCCGAGATTAACAGTGCCAAGGCTTTTGCAGAATTTTCCAATAATTATAAAGTAACAGTTTCCGGTCCCGAATGGCTTGATATCAGCAATATGGGAGCCAGCAAAGGGGATGCAATACGCAGGGCACAGGAAAAACTTGGAATAACAAAGGAAGAGACTATGGCCTTTGGAGATTACCTCAACGACTACGAGATGTTGCAGGAATCAGGTCTTAGTTATGCAATGAAGAACTCCCATCCTGACCTGCTGAAAGTTGCGCGTTTTGTTACCGAATATGACAATAACAACAATGGAGTAGTGGAGACAATCAGGAAGGTTCTTTTAAGCACTTAAAAGTGCCTTATTACTACTTTTTCCAAGGGATCAGATACTCTATAGTGTAAGAAAACCCTAGTACGAAATTCTTGTCACCGGCACCAAAACCGGGCACAATATAAGGCTCCAGCAAGGAAGTATTGCTGTCTGCTATTGAGAGCCTCAAATGAAGGTTCCAGTTCATGTAGAAGTTTTTGAAGACCTCTGCTCTGGGACCTACAGACAATTCCAGCCAGTGACTTTTAAGCGTGTTGGATCCAATACGTCCTGAATAGTCGTTCCAATAGCCGTTTTCAATCAGGAAATAGTCAGAGCCCTGCTCTTGCAGGGCGAAGCCGTAGTGAAGACCAACCAGAATATTATCTCTGGAGCCTTCTTCCTTTTTGGGCAGGATATCCCTTTCCAGTCCAAGCTTAATAAAGGAACCGTTCGAATTGTAGTGATAACTGTCCTTCTCAAAGCTTACATTCTCATAACCGGCTTCAGCTTTGAACAGTATGATATCAGTAAGATTAAAGCGGCTAATTAGCGAAAAGCCTGTTCTGTCGCCATCAATAATCTTATTGATTGGACCGGCAAGGTTAACACCCACACTGATGCCCTGAGGCCTTGAAATAGTGCCTCGCAGAAAATTCTTCGTTATTTCCTGCGACCATAAGCCACTACAAGAAAACAGCAGCAGGCTAATAAACAAATATCTTGACATTCTCTGCATTTTCGCTGTATTTCACACCTGGTTTATCAACTGCAACAGAGTCCACTAAGACAGTGGTGTACCATATTGAATCAATTGTAAAATCGTAGGTAAAACCGCAGTTTCTGGAAATATAGATTAGTTCCTTGGTGTGTCTGAACCAAATAGTATCTCTGAGAACACCTTCGTCTATTACAAACGCAGTGGTATCACTGTCAAAGGATAAGGGCAGAAAGAGCTTGCTGACAGCTTCGTCTTTGTAAATAGAATCCATCCCCTCACCTACACCATAAACTGAAGCACTTATAAGAGTAGTGTCTTTTTGCCTCTCCGACCTTGCAGAATATAAGCCAGCCTGCAGGGCATGCTGGTTGGACAAGCATATTTCATCACTTGTACAGGAAAGCAGGCCGGTAAGTAGAGCCGGACAAACCCATTGTATCAATACTCTTAACCTCATCTTTCGATAATTTCTTAGCAAATGCTCTTTCGCAAATGTAAGAATGTTTTACGAAAAAGCTGCTTCAGACCCTAGTCTGAAGCAGCTTTAAATTATTTATAAAGAACAGAAGTAAGCCTATTCAAACTGAACCCAGTCAATTTCGACTTCACTTCCCTTCTTGAATACCACTACAAGGTCTTTTGTTCCAATGATCTTTTTAGCCTTGGCAACAGCAAGATTCCAGTCACTGCTGGCAGCCACTTTTACCTTCGCAATAAGAGTACCGTTTGGGGAACCTTCCCGCAGTTCAACAACTGAAGCACCCTTTGACCTGGCATTTAGTTTTACGCTCTTTGGCGCAATCTCTCCAAAGCCTACCTTGTTATACCTAATCCATGCACCGGGTTCATTCAGGATAGTCTTCCATCCCTTGAAATAGTTGGTAGTGTCATGATAGGCGATTTCGGCACCTGAACCACTTATCGCACTGTACCTGTCAATTTCAATTTGGGCATAAGCACTACTTACACCCACTCCACGTAAGGTAGGTACAACCTTTTGGATTGTACCATCAGGATTGAAAAAAAGACTGTCTATCCGTGTAGAACGGTTCTTGTCAAAATTGGGTGAATAATCATTATGGTGATAGAACAGATACCACTGACCCTCATACTCCATTATTGAGTGGTGGTTGGTCCAGCATCCTGTCGGAGACTCATCCATGATAACACCTGCCATACGGAAAGGACCTTCAGGGCTCTCTCCAATTGCATACTCAAGGCGTTCGGTAACATTCTCAACGTGAGGAAAAGTCAGATAATACAGACCATTTCTCTCAAACACAAAAGGACCTTCTTTAAGCCCTTTGTCGGGAAGGTTTTCTATGGCCACAGGCTGACTAGCCAGTTCAACCATGTTATCCTTAAGCTTTGCAACAAAGATTTGTCCCATTGAATAGTAAATATAGGCTTGACCATCCTTGTCAATTAAGACAGAGGGATCGATGCCGAATATACCTTCAATAGGGTTCTCTTGAGGCACATAGGGGCCTTCCGGAGCATCCGCAATCGCAACACCGATACCAAAGCCTCCCCTTCTAGGATTGGCCCCTTCAACCGGCTTTCTGTTTGCCGGGAAATAAAAATAGTACTTGCCATCCCTCTCAACACAATCGGGAGCCCACATGCTATAGGTATTTGAGTCAACCCAAGGCGCACTATACTGACTAACTATTACTCCATGATCTTCCCAGTTTACAAGGTCGCTTGAAGAAAACACGTGATAGTCTTCCATACAGAACCAGTCCGGACGGAGACCCTTGCCCTCTGGGGCAAGGATATCGTGGGAAGGATAGAGATAGACCTTGCCATTGAAAACCCTTGCTGTAGGGTCGGCAGTATACTGGTCTCTAATTACAGGGTTTTGCCCGTTGGCGTCAGCTACGGATACCAAACCGACAATTGAGGACAACACAGCAATTCTTGTTAGCATTTTCATAATTGAATCTTATTTAGTCTTTTAATACTAATGCTTCCTACAATCCGCTGTTCTTAATGCGGAAGTAGTCAAATGACACATCAAATGGGGTATCGGGTTTGGTTGTATCTGAATCGAACCAGTAGGTACTTGTCATGCTTTGGGTAATAACACCATCGCAAGCCATAAGTCCGGCCTTAATATCCTTCAGCAGAATATCCGAACTGCCAAGTAGTTCATAGTTCTGCCCGTCTCTAGAAAACCATGCAGTATAGGTGCTTCCTTTCTTGGTTAATCTGAGGTACAAAGGATTTTCACCTACTACCTCCTGCTTGAGGTCAATGGAAGCAACTGATCTTGCAATTCCGTTCTCTTCAAACAAAAGGTCAACTGTTCCAGGCTGAGGACCTCTTTGTCTTGTGGTCTTTATTACAGACCTAAACATCAGTTTGACGAAGTTGTTATCATCCTGATATGCAACTATAGCAGCATTTTCAGGTTGTGAAGGAGCTCTTGAACCTACCAGTTTGGTATCGATAGTCCAGTCGTTATTAGCGCTTTGAAGCAACAGGTTCTTTGCACTATTGCTACCTTCAGAGATATCTCCATTTTCAGTAGTAATGGTCAGACTTCCCGATCCAATGCTATGATTGCTTTCATTTTCTCTAAGCCATTGCCATTGACTTCCGGGAGCAGAACCATTGAACTCATCACTTACTGACTCATAATCAAAGCTGATCAGATAAACATCTTCCTCGTACGTATTGTAATTTATGAATCGTACAACGGCAGTTCCGGGTATGGCACGAGCCTGTTCAATTTCAACGCTTACATCCTTACTTTTTGCACTGGCTTCAACTTGTGGAACTTTGGCATTCTTCTTCATCAGGAAGCTGTATGCCTTGGTACTGTTGTTGAAACCTTTGAGAGCTTTTCCGTTCACCTTGATACCTGCAGCTGAAAGATCCGGACGTACTTTGAGTGCAAAACTGTCAGAAACAGTGTTGCCGTCATAACTTACAGATACTGTTACAGTTGCCACACCCGGCTTAATTGCGGTAATATTTCCTTTATCATCAACCTTAACAACCGAGGGGTCATTGCTCTTGTAAGAAACACTGACCTCATCATTGTTCAGGAATCTGTCATTATTCAGACAAGCACTGAAATCGGCAACTGCCTTTTGTCCAGGAGTAAGAATGAAACGATCAGGTCTGGCAACAACAGTCTTGAGTTCTGCCTTGAATTGACCTTCCATTATGGCCTCAACAGTTCCCCTGATATCCTTTGAAGAAGCTCCAATTTCAAATACATAGCGGCCTTGATCAAAGGTAATGCTTCCAGCTGCATCATCCCAGAACCACAGATCAGCACAATCAATCATAATTTCAACAGTCTTTGTCTGACCTGCAGGTATTGTCACCCTCCTGAATCCTTTAAGGCGCTTGATAGGTCTTTGAAGCTCAGCCTTGCTGTCAGGAGTCCTGACGTACACCTGAACAACCTCATCACCATCAACCTTGCCAGTATTTGTGACATCCACACTTACAACAACCCTACTGTTGGGAGTAATCTTATCGCTACAGATTTTGAAATTGTCATATGCAAAACTTGTGTAGGACAAACCAAAACCAAATTCATAAGACACTTCCTTGTCAAAATACCAGTAAGTACGACCATTACTACCATTTTGCCCTCTAAGGTTATAATCATTGAAATCAGGTAGATCATTCACCGACTTGTACCAGGTAACTGCAGTTTTACCACCTGGGTTAACCTCGCCAAACAGGATCTTTGCCATAGCAGCACCCTGAGCCTGACCATTGTAACCCGTGTATATAATTGCAGGAATATTTGGATCATTCTTGAAATCTTCAACCTCAACCATCCCCATTGTCTGCATAATAACAATGGTATTAGGATTAACAGCAGCAACTTCCTTGATAAGTTGCAACTGATTACCTGGAAGAGCAATTGAAAAACGGTCAGCCTCCTCGCGACCAGTATTCTGGTCAGTTCCAACAAAGATCAATGCCACATCAGCCTTAGCAGCAGTCTCAATAACAGCAGGATCCAGTTCGCTCTCCGGCTCTCTGTATACAAAATACAAATCCTGAGGACCGGTAATTCCCAGCGTATTAAGCTTAGCTGTGACAGTAGCCCTTTGTCCGAAAAATCCACCCTGGCCTGCAGCTTCGAGTTTCTGTGCAACTAGAATATTTCCGGATGGAGAGTTTACCCTTACTTCTACAGTACCTCCACTAAGTGATACGCTTGCATTAAAGGTAATAGAATCGAGTTCGGTAACATCTATACCATGGTAAGCAGTCCAGTCGCCGTTTTTAACTCCTCTAAGCATTTTACCTCCGAAGCGTTCGGTTACAAAGATACCGGGAGCTGACTCGTCGTATTCAGAAGCATTGAATTGGGTCTCTGCACCACTCTTAGTTTTCAGAGTAAATCCCGTCAAAGTAAAAAAATCATTCCTCTTTTCAGTATTTCCGCCTTCACCGAAAATCACTTCGATGTTTGAACCCTTAGCTCCAAGATACTCCCTGATAGCCTTAAGTGGAGTACTTACATAACGGGGTTCAACCGGTCCGGAATAATCACCCAGTTCCATCTTGTCTGCATAGGGACCAAGAACAGCAATGGTTTTGATCTTTTCTGTGTTAAGTGGAAGAACTTTACTACCATATTTTGCAGATACATCATTCTTAAACAGAACCGGAGACTTTGTAGCAACTATCAAAGCCAGTTCATTGTGAAGGGGATCATTTATTACCTCAGGTCTGATCTTAGAATATGGAACCATAGGTTGCGGATCAAATTCCCCAAGCCTCATCCTGATAGTAAACATATTGATAAGGGCTCTATCGATATCAGCTTCAGATATCAGGCCTCTTTTAAGGGCCTCTATAGTATTAACCTGGTATTCACCTCCACAGTCAGAATCCACTCCAGCAATAAGACCAAGAGCAGTTGCTTCAACTCCGGAACTTACATATTTATGTCCCTGCCAGATATCAGTAATTGCACCACAGTCACCGGTAACGTATCCCTTCATACCAAAAGTCCTCCTTGCAATAGTATCAACAAGGAAGGTGCTGGTTGAAACAGGAACTCCGTTTACAGCATTGTATGCAGTCATTATGGAAGGAAGTTTATCCTTTTCAATAATGCTTCTGTAAGTGCTGAGATAAAACTCCCTCATGTCCCTATTGTCCATGTCGGAGCTGCCTGTATGCCTGTTAAACTCGGTATTGTTAGCAATATAGTGCTTACCTGTAGGGACTGTTTTGAGGTACCTTGGATCATCACCCATCATACCTCTGACAAAACCACTTCCCATTTGAGCCACAAGGAAGGGATCTTCGGCAAAAGTCTCTGCAGTTCTACCCCATCTGGGGTCTCTTGCAGGTTCTATAACTGGCGACCAGTAAGTTAGGGTAAAGATAAGGTCATGATTAAAGGCTCTTGCTTCATCAGCTATAACAGAAGCTTCTCTTTCGAGTAATTCAGGATCCCAGGTATTTCCAACAGCATTACTGTTGGGGAAAGACGTAGCCGTCTTTCCGCTGTTATTGTTCCGACCCATTATTCCGTGAAGAGCCTCACCCCACACGTCATATTTGTTAATACCAAGACGTGGCACTGGACTCATTGTATTTCCCAGGAGGCTTTGCTTTTCCTCCAGGGTCATTCTTGAAACAAGGTCTGTTGCCCTTTCTTCAAAAGAATATGAGGTATTAAGATAAATCGGAACAGTAGCTTTTCTAGATACAGGCGTAAAAGCTGCCCCTATCAGCAAGATTAAGGATAACAAAAAATAATATGGTTTTCTCATGTCAGATGTTTTTACTTGGTTCTCCAAAGATTAGGAAGGAACCTGTAATACAAAAGGTGACGCCAGGTTCCCCAGTCATGTCCACCCTCCCCTCCAATATAATATTCATGCTCTATTCCGTGTGCTTTCAAAGCATCCACAAGAGCCTGGCAGCGCAGGTTAAAGAAACCTTCAGCTTCTTTAACACCCTGTCCGATGAAAAGATAATCAACCTTTTCATTAACCTTTGGGTCATTCAGAAAATCCTTCAGAGTATTTTCCGGATCTGTATCACCGGCGCTAAGTACTCCGAAGTTGGCAATCAGGTCCAGCGAACTGAAGCCTGAAAAGATTGTATGTCGTCCACCCATAGAAAGACCTGACAAAGCTCTGCCTTTGGGTGATTTGATAGTGCTGTAATTTGCATCAACCACAGGAATTATATGCTGCCTTAATTCTTTCGCGAAAATATCGAAGGAGAGTTCGGCATGCCTTGGATGGTTGCGGTGAACCACCTGATTGTTGGGGATCACAATAAGCATAGGAACAGCCTTCCCTTCAGCAAGAAGGTTGTCCATCATAAGATTTACCCTTCCGTCATAAATCCAGTTTGATGGAAGTTCACCACTTCCACCTAATAAGTACAGAACTGGGTATTCTTTACTGGGGTCATAGCCCGGTGGAGTATATACATACAGATCTCTTTCTCCACCAGTAACATCTGAATGGTAAATATGTCTGGTTACATTACCATGGGGAACATTCTTTGCATCATAATAAGCAGGTTCCTTGCCATGAACTACCAGATTACTGTAAGGAGGCATTGCCGTAAATGCAGCAATTGAGTTATTTGGGTCGGCCATTTGAACTCCATCCACCCTCAGGTGGTATGAATAAATGTCCGGAGGAAGTGGTCCAATAGTAAGGGTCCAGATTCCATCTTCGCCCTTTGTAAAAGGAAGAGGGTCTCTGCCCAGATTGAGTATTGTATGTATGGCACCCGGGTTTAGCTCCACCCGGTGGGCTTCAGGAGCCAGTAACCTGAAAGTGACAGTACAATCATCATGCACCTCGGGAGAGTTAAGCGGAGCGCTGAAAGGAACCAGGCCTTCGGCATCACGGTGGGGATCAAAGTCAAGATTAACATTGGCCTGCTGGGCATTCACCATAATACCCAGTAGCAAAATGGCTATTGATAAAAAACACTTTTTCATATTCCAAAGAATTTATCCCTTCCTGGTAATGTTATCAAACAACCTTATGGAAAAATCCCGGAATGTTCTCCTACATATATGCCAAACTCTATTACCGGGGAAGGAAGTGAAAACTACAAAAGTGAGACAACAGATGACAGAAATCCCGGAGTAATGCGCGAACTTCGCACATTAACTCCGGGAGTGTCTATTGCATCTTACTTAAACAGAAGTTGAGCCATTTCGTACAGGCAACGACGCCATGTATGGAATTCGTGAGCAGTACCTTCAGACACATAGGATACTGCATTAAATCCGGCTTCATTTAATGCAGTAGCTGCATTGTTGACGCCATCAGGGAATTCCTTGCTGCCACAACCCATAAATACAAGCTTAACATCCTTGTGATCCTTCAGATCATCTGGGCTGTATGTACCTCCGCTGAACAGACCGTACCTTGAGAATACGTCGGGACGAGCCAAAGTAACCAGTCTGGTTTCAAAACCACCCATAGACAAACCGGCCATAGCCCTGTTTTCTCTGTTGGCCAGAGTGCGGAAGTTTGAATCAATGTAAGGAATTAGCTCGTCAACCAATACAGTTTGGAATGGTTTGATGTCAAAGTTACGCAGTCCTCCCATTTGAACATCATTGGTCATACCATAGGTCATTACAACGATGAATGGAACCGCCTTACCTTCAGCAATCAGGTTATCCATAATGAAGTTAACCCTACCTTGCAGAGGCCATGAAGTTTCATTTTCACAGTATCCGTGTTGCAGGTACAGTACGGGATAACGCTTATCAGGATTCTTGCTGTATTCAGCTGGAGTATAAACATATGCTCTGCGTTCTTCTCCAGTACTTGGTGAATTGAAATAGATTTCATGGGTTTGACCATGAGGGACATTCTTTAGAGCAAAGATATCGCTATCAGGAGCTGGAATTTCAATACCGCTTCCGTAACGGCATGCTCCAAAGAAGAATAAACTACCTGGATCAGGGACCATGGCACCATCAACAACCAACTGATAGTAGTGGAAACCTACATCCTGAGGATTTGAGACTCCTGTCCAGTAGCCTTCTTCGTCCTTTACCATGTCATACTTTACACCACCTATGTCAAGTTGAACATACTTGGCATCGGGTGCAAACAGTTGTGCCTTTACCCTACCTTGAGAGTCAACCATTGGATAAGCGTGTCCAGGTTGGTTAACTGGTGAAGGTTTAAAATCATCAACCGGCTCAGCATTTTGAGAGCCTGCGTTTATTGCTGCTGCAAGAAACGCTGCCATAAAAACTATTCTTTTCATTTTCATTGGTTTGATTTGGATTGGATTTATTTACCAAAAGTTATTTGGTATTCAAAGCCTCATTTATAATCTTTTCAACAACAGGTTTTGGCTGATAGTTTCTGTCAAACAACAGAGGATAGTCAGTTCTGCCCCTAACCGGCCAGTTGTTTTTCCATGACTGATTGTCTGTAACACCCCAAAGAGTAACCCTGGTAACTGCATCATCATATTTCAGGAATAATTTGAAGAAATCAAGATATCTTTCTTCGAAAGCAAGTGCAACAGAGTCAGGCAATCCTTCTGAGTATGGATTCAGTTTTTGCTGATATTCAAAGTTGGCTGAAATTTCAGCACCTACCCTGAAATCAGGCATTTCAAGCACTGTAAGATCCATTTCAGTAATCATGACCTTGACACCGGCTTCTGAGAAAGCCTTGATACTGGCTTCAAATTCTTCAATCTTTGGTTCATCAAGGGCTACGTGAGCCTGCATACCAACTGCATCAATACGAAGACCTTTATCCTTAAGCATCTTAATCATCCTAACAACACCTTCACGCTTGCCAGGATTGGCCATTGAATAGTCATTGTAGTACAATTCACAGTCAGGATCAGCCTCATGAGCATATTGGAATGCCAGAGCGATGAATTCCTCGCCAAGTATTTGGTAATACTTGCTGTTACGGTAAGAACCGTCATCAAGAATAGCTTCATTCACCACATCCCAACCGTGAATCTTACCCTTGTATCGGCCAACAACAGTATAGATGTGATTCTTCATTCTCTCTTTGAGAACTTCAGCAGATACATCATTACCCTCCTCATCGGTAAAGAACCATCTTGGAGCCTGAGAGTGCCATACAAGAGTGTGGCCTATGATTTGCATATTGTTTGCTACACCAAACTCAACAAACTTATCAGCAAGTTCAAAGTTAAAGTTCCCCTCGGTGGGCTGTATTGGCCCACTCTTCATACAGTTTTCAGCTGTAATAGAGTTAAAATGTTCTTTAACAACTCTGATAGAGGCAGTATCCATATTAAGGATCTGCGGTTCATTCAAAGCCGCTCCAATAGTAAACTTCCCCTCATAAGCATCCTTCAGCGTATTTACGCTTGGTGCTTCTTCTCTGCAGGAATTCAAGCCAAGCAGAGAGATTCCTGTCAGTGCAACACAGGCAATACCGGATCTGAATCTTCTCATAAACAATTATTTTTCTCGTTAAGCATTGAATAATTCAATTTACAAATTGAGGCTAAATATAACAGAATATAACAGGATATCTAAATGAAAAGTGACACTATTTTACATTCTGAAATTTACAATTTGTACAAACTTCCATACTTTTGTTTAAATGGTTTGTTAACCTTATGTTATTTTTCCAATTAATACACAATAAAACAGAAAATGAAGAAAATTATCCTGATTCTGGGTGCGCTTGGCCTCGTAGGTCTGGCTCCTTTGTCGGCCGCATCGAGCGAACTCAAATTTACCGAGTTCAATCTCGACAACGGTCTTCATGTAATTTTGCACCGCGACAACAGTATCCCTACTGTCACGGTTGCTGTGATGTATAATGTGGGCTCAAAGCATGAACAACCAAATCGGACCGGCTTTGCTCACTTCTTCGAGCACTTGATGTTTGAAGGAACCAAGAACATCGGAAGAGGAGAATATCCAAAGTATGTTGAGCGTGCCGGTGGCACATTAAATGCCAATACTTCTGCAGACAGAACCTATTACTACCAAATCCTACCTTCAAACCAATTGGAACTGGGGCTGTGGCTAGAATCAGAAAGGATGCTGCATGCAACAGTTGATTCAATCGGTATTGCAACACAGAAACAGGTTGTAATAGAAGAAAAGAAACAGAGTTATGACAATCGTCCTTATGGTACATTCCTGATTGAAACCATGAAAAGGGCCTTCCGTGAGCACCCATACAGGTGGACAACCATTGGAGATCCGGAACACATCATGGCGGCCAAGGATGAAGAATTTGAGCAGTTTTATAACACATTCTATGTTCCAAACAATGCTGTGCTTGTGGTTGCAGGAGATATTGACGAAAATAGCGCACGTAGTCTTGTGGAAAAATACTACGGAGACATTCCATCCGGCAGCGGCACCATCCAACGTCCATCAATAGTTGAACCCCCACTAGGAGGGGAGATTCGTGACACCATCTTCGACAACATTCAGGTTCCCCTTGTTCTTCAGGCTTACCGTGTACCAGGAATGGGTACAGATGACTACTATGCCCTTGAGATGCTGGGAACTCTCCTTTCAGGTGGCGAAAGCTCAAGGTTGTACAAGGAGCTTGTTGACAAGAAACAATTGTCACTTGAGGTAGCAGCAATGCCACTTCCATTTAACGAACCAACAGTGTCTTTCATCCTGGGCTTCTGCAACATTGGAGTAGATCCTGCGGATCTTGAGGCTGCAATAGATGATGAAATTGCAAAAGTTCGCAACGAACTAATCTCAGAGAGGGAATTCCAGAAGCTTCGCAATCAGTTTGAAAACCAAATAATACAGGAAAACGTCTGGATAGAAGAAAGAGCACATAACCTGGCTACTCTCTATACTTATTTTGGAGATGCTACGCTTATAAATAAAACTCTTGATCGTTACATGTCAGTAACCAGGGAGGATATCCAACGTGTGGCTCAAAATTATCTGGTACCTGAAAACCGTGTAGTGTTGTATTATTTACCACGTCAAAACTAAAAACAAAAACTGCGGTTTGCAAAAACCCGCTGAAAATCAAGAAAAATGAGAAAGATATTAGCACTTATTTCGATAGCTCTACTGAGCACAGGCTTGTGGGCCCAGCTTGACAGAAGTACTCCCCCAAAAGCAGGTCCTGCTCCTATTATCAATATTGGAGAATCGCATCAGTTTACCCTTAAAAACGGTTTGAAAGTAATAGTTGTAGAGGATCACAAATTTCCTCTTATTACTTATAGCCTCAACCTTAACATAGATCCGGTAGATGAAGGAAATGCTACAGGTTATGTGCAGCTGGTTGGCGACATGATGCGCGCAGGTACAGCCAATCGCACCAAAGATCAGATTGATGAAGAAGCTGACTTTATTGGGGCTACCTTCAGGCCAAATGCCAAAGGTATTTATGCAAGAAGCCTGAGTCGACACAGTTCAACCCTTCTGAGTCTAATGACTGATGTACTTTTCAACCCTGTATTTCCAGAGGATGAACTCAGCAAACTTAAAATTCAGATGGAAGGCTCAATACAGGCAAATAAGAATGAACCATCTGCTATTGCAAATAATATAGCTTCCGCTTTATTATATGGCAATGACCCATATGGTGCAATCGTTACTGAAGAAAGCCTTGCTAATATCACTGTGGAACATTTCAAACAATACCATGATAAGTATTTCCGTCCCAACAAAGCATATCTTGTTATAGTTGGTGACATTACTGTTAAAGAAGCCAAGAAACAAGCTGAAAAATACTTCGGCAAGTGGAAAAGCGCAGCTGTACCTGAGTTCAAGAAGGCTGACTTCCCTCAATACGAAGGCAACCAGGTTGCAGTAGCCAACCGTGATGGAGCTAATCAAAGTACTGTTTTCGTTACACATACTGTTGATCTTAAGCCCGGGCATCCCGACGAAATCAAGGTGTCAGTTATGAATACCATCCTTGGCGGAGGTTCTTTCAGTGCTCGTTTGTTCAGAAACCTTAGGGAAGAGAAGGCCTTTACCTATGGAGCATATTCAAATCTGAGTTCTGATGAACGTATCGGTAGGTTCAGAGCCAATACACAGGTACGTACTTCTGTAACAGATAGTGCAGTTCATGAGATTCTGTATGAAATGAAAAGGATTCAGGATGAACCTGTAAGTCAGGAAGATCTTGACCTAATCAAGAACATGCTAACCGGAAACTTTTCAAGGTCACTTGAAGATCCACAGACTGTAGCCAGATTTGCCCTAAATATCGCACGCTACAACCTGCCTGAGGATTACTACCGCACCTACCTTGAAAAGCTTGCTGCTGTTACAATAGAAGATGTACAGGAGATGGCACGCAAATACCTCAAACCTGAAAATTGTGTTATCATAGCAGTTGGTGAAGCTGATAAGATTGCAGGTCCTTTGTCTGCATATGCTGCTGATGGTAAAGTTAAGAGGTATGACTATTACGGAAAGGAAGTTCAGGGTCTGCAACCAGTATCCGGAATCACTGCCGAGGACGTTATCAATACCTATATCGAGGCTCTGGGAGGTAAAGAAAAACTTGACGCTATCAAGAGCTGGACTCAGACAGGATCAACTACCGTTCAAGGCATGGAAATTGGTATTCTGAACGTTCAAACTGCAAAAAACCAGGTGCTTGTTGAGATGAGTATGCGTGGTCAGGTAATTTCAAAGCAGGTATATAACGGTAGCAGGGGAAAGATTTCTTCACCAATGGGTGAACAGGAATTGGAAGGGCAACTGCTTGAAACTATGAAGGAAGCTAGTTATTTGTTCCCCGAACTTCTTTACTTCACCCAAGGATACAAGACCGAACTGGCCGGCGCTGAAATTATAGACGGCCAGAGGTGCTACAAACTTGAGGTGACCAAACCTTCAGGCACAGAGGTCATAGTATATTTTAAAAGCGGCGACGGACTAAAGCTTAAGGAAATAAGCTCTTCTGAAGTGGGTGGAACTTCAACATCTACTTACAAGGCATGGAAGGAAGTTGATGGTGTCCTCTTCCCTGTATTAATCAATCAGGTATCAGGCCCCCAAAGCCTGGATATGCAGATAAATGAAATTAAAATCAACGATAATCCTGGAGACGAACTCTTCGCGATATAAAACAGAACAGGCGGGCCGCAAAGCCCGCCTGTTTTTTATTAGGATCTCCATAGTTACTGAGCCAGCAACAGATAGAAATTCTTCTTTCCCTTTTGTACCAGTATATACTTTCCGTTGAGCAGAGCCGAAGTGTTAACTACGGTGTCCACGCTTTCTAGTTTTTCCTTGTTTATGCTCACACCTCCACCTGTTATTGTACGACGAGCTTCGCCTTTTGAGGGGAACACTGCAGAGGATTCGGATAACAGGTCAAGTACTGGAACCCCTTGTTCAAGAGCCGCCTTTGAAACTTCAAACACAGGTACTCCATCAAAAACTGACAACAGGGTCGTGTCATCCATCTTTCTCAGAGTTTCCGTAGTTCCCTTTCCAAAGAGAATCTGCGATGCCTCAACTGCAAAGTCAAATGCATCCCTACCATGTACCATTACTGTTATCTCCTCAGCAAGACGTTTTTGCAACAGCCTTTCATGTGGAGCCTTTGCATGTTCCTCAATTAGAGCTTCAACCTCCTCACGCTTCAGCAGGGTGAAAATTTTGATATATTTTACTGCATCTTCGTCGGATGTATTGAGCCAGAACTGATAAAACTGATAAGGACTGGTACGATTTGCATCGAGCCATACGTTACCCGATTCAGTCTTACCAAATTTACCTCCGTCGGCCTTGGTAATAAGTGGACATGTAAGGGCAAAAGCCTCTCCTCCTTCGATACGGCGGATTAGCTCAGTCCCGGTTGTAATATTACCCCATTGGTCAGAACCGCCCATCTGGAGCTTACAATTCTTAGTTCTGTATAGATGTAGGAAGTCAAAACCCTGAACGAGCTGGTAGCTAAACTCAGTAAAAGAAAGACCCTCACGGGCATCCCCGCTAAGACGCTTCTTTACCGAATCCTTGGCCATCATATAGTTTACAGTAATATGCTTGCCAATATCCCTGATAAAATCCAGAAAGCTGATATCCTTCATCCAGTCATAATTGTTGACCATCTCAGCCTGGTTGGGTTTGCCACTTGAGAAATCAAGGAAGCTGCTAAGCTGCTTTTTGATACATTCCTGATTATGACGCAGGGTCTGCTCATCCAGAAGGTTACGTTCGGCATTCTTCATAGAAGGGTCACCAATCATACCTGTTGCCCCACCAATCAGCACTATTGGTCTGTGACCGGACACCTGAAGGTGCTTAAGCATCATCACCCCTACCAGGTGACCTATATGCAAAGAATCGGCAGTTGGGTCTATACCAACGTAAGCCGTTGTCATTTCCCTGGCCAGCAGTTCATCAGTTCCAGGCATGATATCATGTATCATGCCCCTCCATTTGAGTTCTTCAACAAAATTCATGGAATAATATTCTAGTTCTATTACTTACAAAATCAGGCGTAAAGATATTAAAAATCACTTGTCCTGCTAATTCATCCACCTCCGTTTCATTAACAGAAATCAGGTGATTAAAGTTAATATTTAACAGACTTAAAGTAGCTGGTGCAAACTTACTAAGTGGCCTGTAAAGTATTGACTCCTCCTGTGTCTTTTCAGTAAATAACTGGTCTCCAAAACCAGTAGAGTGAATTAGAATAATCATTGCACTCAGGAAAAAGGCTCCCTTAAGAACAGCAAACGAGCCCCCCACAATACGGTTAAGCCAGCCAAGGGCTACTGCCTTCATAAGCTTGTCAATTGCACTGGCCAAAAGGAAGATCAGGACTATAGTAATAAGCAATACAGCAACAAAGGCAACTATCGAAACATATTTCTCTGGAACATGCCCGGACAGGTATCCGGCCGCAAGGCCGGAAAACTTCACTGCAGCCATAATTCCAAGAATTAGAGAAAGCATCGAGGCAAGTTCTTTCACAAAACCATTCTTCAGCCCTTTTAGCAAAAAAAGCAGCAGAAAACCCCCGCAGATAATATCAAATAGTTCCATAGCTCCAAATAAAAGACCAAAATAAAACTATCACGGGATATCCCCAAAATTCTTATATTTGAAATCACTTAATTAAGTAGCCTGAAATGCAAATTATCAATAATATTTTCGCCTTAGTTCATTCAAAACGCTTGACTCAAATAGACAGATTCCGCTCAAACCCTAAAGAGGTTCAGAGTGAGCAATTGAATTATCTATTAACCAGGGCCGCTGATACCGAATTTGGGAGGAAATATGATTTTAAAACTATCAAGTCAGCAGATGAATATAGGTCAAGAGTCCCTATAAGGGATTACGACTCTTTGATGCCAGAGGTTATACGTCTCAGGCAGGGAGAAGAAGACCTTCTCTGGCCTGGAGAAATCAAGTACTTTGCAAAAAGTTCAGGCACCACATCATCACGCAGCAAATTTATTCCAGTATCCAAAGATGCCCTTGTAAAATGTCATTATCAGGGTGGTAGAGATACCGTGTTGATCTATAATGAACTTAGTCCTGATAACAAGCTGATGTCGGGTAAAACACTGACTCTGGGTGGTAGTCATCAGATTAACAGTTTCAGTAACAAATCTGTATACGGAGACCTATCAGCCATTCTTATCGATAATCTTCCTCTTTGGACTGATTTTGTGCGAACTCCCAAACGCAAGATATCCCTGGAACCAGAATGGGAGAAAAAGATGGACCTGATTACCAAATCCACTATAAAGGACAATGTTACAGCACTTGCAGGTGTACCCTCCTGGTTTATGGTACTGCTTAAGAACATTTTGCAATATACAGGCAAGAACAACCTTCTCGAGATATGGCCAAACCTGGAATTGTTTATTCATGGAGGAGTAAGTTTTGCACCATATCGCAGCCAATATCAGGAATTAATTCCTACTGACAGAATGAACTACCTCGAAACATACAATGCATCGGAGGGATTCTTTGCTATTCAGGATGATCTGTCAGTTCAAGGGATGTTACTGATGCTCGACCTCAAAATATTCTTTGAGTTCATGCCACTATCTGAACTGAACAAAGAGCACCCCACTACCCTGCTAATTGATGAAGTGCAAACAGGAGTTGATTATGCTCTTGTAATTTCAACCAACGGCGGATTGTGGCGTTATCTTATAGGTGATACAATAAGGTTTGTATCTACGTACCCTCACAAGATAATTGTATCAGGCCGGACCAAGCATTTTATTAATGCATTTGGTGAAGAATTAATGATAGAAAACGCTGAGAGTGCTCTGCATGATGTTTGTGAGGAAACAGGTGCGAAGCTAAGAGAATATACAGTTGCACCTATTTACATGAATTCTGATAGTAAAGGGGCACATGAATGGCTAATTGAATTTGAAAATGAGCCATCTGACAAACAAAGGTTTATGGAGTTGCTCGACGCCAGGCTTAGAGAACGAAACAGTGACTATGATGCCAAACGTTATAAGGACATCACACTTGACATGCCCAGGTTGGTTGTTGCCCGGCCCAACCTGTTTATTGACTGGATGAAACAAAGAAAGAAACTTGGTGGTCAAAACAAGGTGCCCCGACTTGCCAACGACCGTCAATATATTGATCAGCTTCTTGAATTAAACAAAGCCTGAATGATATGCATATTGCAATAGCCGGAAATATTGGTGCAGGTAAGACCACCCTGGCATCCCTCCTTGCAAAACAGTACGGATGGAGACCGCATTTTGAGGAAGTGGATGACAATCCTTATCTGGCAGATTTCTATGATGATATGAAGCGCTGGTCATTTAATCTGCAGGTATATTTCCTGCACAGCCGCTTTGCACAGATTCTCAAGATTAAGGAATCCAAAGAAACAGTAGTACAGGATAGAACCATTTTTGAGGATGCCTATATATTTGCTACCAATCTGCATGAGATGGGTCTGATGAGCGACAGGGATTTCAATAGTTACCTCTCCCTGTTTGAACTGATGACCAAGCTTATTCAACCACCGGATCTTCTGATTTATTTGCGGGCCTCAGTACCAACACTTTTCAGGCAGATTGAGCAACGTGGCCGACCCTATGAAGCAGGAATCCGACTCGATTATCTTAGCAGCCTCAATGAGAAATATGAAAAGTGGATGATGAACTATAAAGACGGAGAACTGCTTACTATAAATGTTGATGAACTGGACTTTATAAAGGATCCTAAGGCACTGAGTATTATCATAGATAAAATTAACGCCAAGTTGCATGGTTTGTTCTGACATTACTAAAACCAAAATCTGATGAGTATTATTGGTAATATAATATGGCTTTTATTTGGCGGAATCTTTATCGCAGCCTCTTACTTTATCGGAGGTCTGCTGATGATGATAACAATAATTGGAATACCTTTCGGGTTACAGGCATTTAAGTTGGGCATCCTGGCTTTATGGCCATTTAACAGCAAGGTAGTCCCCAATGGAAATACAGGAGGATGTGTAAATACACTTCTAAATGTAATCTGGATCCTGACCTTTGGACTGACTATTGCCCTCGAACATATTGTGCTCGGACTGATATTTTGCATCACCATAATCGGAATTCCCTTCGGAAAGCAGCATTTTAAACTTGCACGACTGGCTCTTACCCCATTTGGTTTTACAATTATTTAACCTAAAACTTTACTACCATGAATAGCGCGATAAAGAAGATTTTCAGTGTAATAGCATTGGTCCTATTACGCTATGGTTTAGGTATTGCTCTTATCTGGCTGGGGATCATGAAGTTTAAGAACATTGAAGCTGAATATTTGCAGGATTTGTTGGCTAATACAACAATATTCAAGTGGATCTTGAAATACTTTACGGCATACGCATTCAGTCAGATGATTGCGTGGATACAGATAGTAGCCGGAGTCTTATTGCTGATACATCCGTTTGCACCAAAAGTATCAAGATGGGGAGCAGTACTGGCAATGTTGATTTTCCTGCCGGGAATAATAGTGTTCTTTTCTTCTGATGTAGTATGGTTAACAGGATATGGTTTCCCGGAGCTCTCAAGAACAGGTCAGATTCTGCTTAAAGACTTCATTCTGTTTGGTGTTGCTGCTGGATGTTTCAGTGAGTTCAAATAAGGAAAACAGGACGAATAATAATCGATATTTTGGGGATATAGGTAAGAGCAAAGGAGATGAAGGAAACGTATATTATTGAAAATATACAACAGGATGACAGTATTGCTGTTCGGAGAGAACAGTCTACCCTGCCATTACCCTCATCCGTCAAAATACCCAGACCACAGCTGATTGTTCCTGCTACTGATTTCAGGTTGCCAGTTACCGACAGCATAATTTATCAACCAAGAACTGTGGTAGTTCGTCCAAAACCTGTAACAGTAACCCTCTCCGGCAGAGACTCAGTTGTTTTAAACCTAACAGGCGGAGACTCTCTATATACTGACTGGTATCTCGAAGCAAAACATGAGCTCTTTACCAGACCTGAAGCATATTCAGAAGTGCTGGATTCTTTATTTTTCGCTGAAGAAAGTAATGAGGCCGATGCATCCACATCGCCCATAACAATCGTAGAATCACCAAGGAACGTTGTATCAATTCAACCAGTCAATGATATAAAAAGCCCTGAAAAAGGAAATCTGTTGCACAGTGAATGGTTTATTGCAATACTGGTTTTTCTCCTTATCATAACAGGCCTGGTTCGCATGAACTGGTACCGATATCTGAGAACTGTAATGCTAACAATCTTCTATCCTTCTTTTACGACTAAACTTAACCACACAAATATTTCAAATTATACTCCCTCACTCATACTGAGCTCATTATTTTATCTGAATATTTCAGTATTTACATTTGAGACGCTTACTGTTTACGACAGACCATTGATTGGACTTGAGGGTGCAGTCCTGATACCAATTTTGTTCCTGTTCTTCTTCCTTCTGTTTACTGGTAAGGTTCTGGCATACCGTTTTGTAGCCTATGTTTTTGACACCAAGAAGCAGGTTCACCAGTATCTCTCTGCATCTTCAGCGATTAGTAAGGCTTATGGAGTGCTGCTACTCCCCATTATGATACTGCTGCCCTTTATTGAATCAGGCTATACAGACTACCTAATCAAAGCCGGAATTGGCTTGTACATTGCTCTATATATGATACAGTTGAGCAATGGCGTAAGGAGCAATTTTTCAAATCTGTTTTCGGGTTATTATATTATTTTGTATCTTTGTGCGCTGGAAATATTACCCTTAGCTGTCTTATACAAAGTATTGTTCGGATAAAAGGAGTAGTTCCGGTTTTTGTAGAATTAAAACTGTTGCACTTTGAAGATCAAGAGGATACTGGTTTCGCAACCCGAGCCGACCACGCCCAAAAATCCCTATGTCGAGCTGGCCGAAAAGAATAATGTGAAGATCGACTTCCGCCAGTTCATTCAAATAGAAGGGATCAGCTCCAAGGAGTTTCGTCAACAAAAGATCAACATCCTTGACCACAGTGCAGTTGTTTTTACCAGTCGCACTGCCATAGACCACTTTTTCCGTATAGCCGAAGAGGTACGCGCTACAATCCCGGATGACATGAAGTATTTCTGTATCTCAGAAGCAACGGCTCTTTATCTACAGAAATATATAGTTTACAGGAAGAGGAAGATTTTCCACTCAACAGGTAAGTTTCCTGATCTGGTTGAGGTAATGAAAAAACACAAGGAAGAGAGATTTCTAGTTCCTCTTTCTGACATCCACAAGGATGAGATTCCTGAACTCCTTGACAAGTCCAAGCTTAAGTACACTAAGGCCATCCTTTACCGCACAGTAAGCAGCGACCTTAGTGACCTAAAGTCTATTGACTATGACATGCTGGTCTTCTTCAGCCCATCAGGAATTACCTCTCTGTTCCAGAATTTCCCGGATTTCGAACAGAAAGAGATTGTAATTGCATCCTTCGGTCCAGCCACAGCAAAAGCAGTTACAGATGCTGGACTAAGACTTGATATTCAGGCTCCTATGCCCAATGCGCCTTCTATAACAGCAGCTTTGGATTTATACATTAAGGAGCACAACAACAATAAGAAATAAGAAGTTTTTCTAAAATTATACTGACACCCCTTTAGGCTTTCCTAAAGGGGTGATTTTTTTGTAGGTTTGATGTTACTAAGGTGAAGTTCATCGATGACTGAATACGACTACAGATTTTCAAAGAAAGAAAGGCTATGCCTTAAGAATGAAATTAGTCTGCTTTTTGAGAAGGGCAGACCATTGACAGTACATCCGCTGAGGCTTCGCTATATACTTGTTGACTCAGGCTCAGACACAAAGTGTAAGGTTCTTTTCTCAGTTCCCAAAAAGCTATTTAAGCGTGCTGTCAAGAGAAATCTGATAAGAAGGAAGATTAGAGAGGCATACAGGTTAAACAAACACCTTCTGACTGGTTCAGTGCCAGAAGGGAAGCATCTGCTCATAGCATTTGTTTACCTTGACAATAGTCCTCTAGCATATAATATTATTGAAGACTCAGTAAAAAAATCTCTTTCGATGGTTGAAGCAGCAGTGAGAAAGAAAAACATAAAACATGAGTAAGTTCATGAAATATATTAGATCATTTCTGATCTTTATACTCCTGATTCCCATCAGGCTGTATAAATATTTCATCAGTCCAATGATTGGTCCCTCCTGCCGCTATACACCAACCTGTTCCCAATATGCAGTAGAAGCACTGAAAAAGCACGGACCGATAAAAGGACTTTACCTGACAATAAAACGTATTCTTTCCTGTCACCCATGGGGAGGTCATGGCTATGATCCTGTACCCTGACCAGGAGGTCTGGATAAAAGTCTTTGCTACTGCATAAAAAATGTAATACCTTTAAAATACGCCTAAAACTACTAAACACTTTGATTATGACAAGAAAGACCCTGAGACTTCTACTGTCGCTTGTAGTAGTGTCTCTCGTTATTTTTTCAGGATGCAGAAAAGGCACACAGGATGAGCAAACTCATTCGGGATTTCATCCGCTTGTTGCAGCATTTACCTCTGAGTACATTTCAACATCCGGAACGTTTTCGATAGAATTCAGAGACCCCCCCAGGAATGCTGTACCAGGAGCTACTGCCCCATCCAATGTGGCTACAATCATTCCCAAAGTAAAGGGAAGCTGGATATGGCTGGATGAGTACACACTTCAGTTTAAACCAGATGGAAAGCTTGTGTCGGGACAGACATACAAGATTAGGGTTCACCTAAGTAAGCTCTTTGATAATCAGGACGAGGACTTTTACTTCTCAGTCACAACCTTTGCACAGAGTTACAGGTTCTTGATGGGGGATTTAGAATATACCGAGGAAGACGGTCAGGAAAGTTATAGGATAAAAGGAAGCATCAGTGTTGCTGAAGATATTACTCCGGAAGAAGCCAAAGCCATGCTAAATATTGCAGCTGAAAACACAACAATTCCAGTAACCTGGCAACACACGGATGGTAGGAATCACAGTTTCGAACTTTTCCCTATCCCGATAAAAGACAAAGCATACAATATCAGTATCAGCCATAGTGGGGCACCTATAGACACTAAGGGAGAAGGAACTGAGGAAGTTGCAGTTCCCTCTTCTGCTGAGTTTACAGTAATCAAGGCATATGCTGAACAGCAACCGGTTCAGGTAATCAGAGTGGTCTTTAGTTCGGCTCTTGATCCTACACAAGACCTGACAGGCATGTATGAAATCAGCAACAACGTAAATACCAGGTACACAACTAATTCAAACATTCTTGAGATTTATCCGGAAAAAAATATACAGGGTGAATTCGAACTGAAAATTTTGCCTGGGATAAGAAATAAGAAAGGTCTGATGACCAGTCAGACAGATAGGTTTTACCTTGGTTTTGAAAACCTTAAGCCGGCAGTAGAGTTTATCGGAGTCGGCAACATAATGCCATTCTCCGACAATTTGATAATGCACTTCAGGGCAGTTTCACTCAAATCAGTAATTGTCAGGGTTATCAGGATATATGAAAGTAATGTTCCCCACTTTCTACAGGTCAACACTATGGACGGAAGCTCAGAGCTAAAGAGAGCCGGTCGTTTGGAATATGCCAACGTGATAAATCTTGACAGGGATCCTTCTCTTGATTTGGGCAAGTGGAATATTTTTGCCCTAGACCTGTCAAATATGGTGAAGCCGAGTCCGGGTTCACTCTATCGGATAGAACTGGGCTTTGAGCAAATTGATGCGATATATCAATGTGATGATGAAACCAAACAGGAAAGTACCAAAAGAAAGTGGATCGATGATGGAGAATTCTGGGATAATCCCTATGATTACTACAGTGAGTATCCCTATTATTATGAAGATTGGGACTGGGATTGGTATGAACGTAACAACCCATGCAACAAGGCATACTACACCCGCTCCAAATGGGTTGCACAAAACTTGCTAGCTTCAAACCTGGGTTTGACAGCAAAACTGGGCAACGATAAAAGGATCAATGTATACATAACCGACTTAAATTCAACAGCCCCAATCGATGGAGCAAATATTGAAGTTTTAGATTTCCAGCTTCAGGTTCTTGCAAAAGCGGTTACCGACAAAGATGGGATGGCAGTACTTGATCCAACAGAAAAGCAACCCTTCCTCCTCATTGCAGATAAGGCCGGACAGAAAGGCTATTTAAGGATGGATGCAGGTAGAAGTCTTTCCGTAAGTAGATTTAATGTTTCAGGCCAGAATGTAAAAGAAGGCCTTAAAGGCTATATCTATGGTGATCGTGGAGTATGGCGTCCTGGTGATTCATTGTTTATTTCGTTTATTGCCGAACACAGAGGCAACAATCTGCCTGCAAACTATCCGGTAATTTTCGAACTAATAGACCCAAGGGGTCGTGTACAAAGCAAGATGACTGCCCGTCACCCGGAAAACAAGATTTATAGTTTCCGAACTGCAACTCCCGAGGATGCACCTACAGGGTTCTGGCGTGCCAGAGTAATAATGGGTGATGCAACATTTGAAAAACAAGTCAGGATTGAAACAATTAAACCCAACAGGCTAAAGATTGAGTTAGGCATAAAAGAAGGTCTTGTTTCCACTGACAAAAACATCGAGATTCCAATCAAATCCGAATGGCTACATGGTGCTCCTGCATCAGGCTTAAAGGCAGATGTAAAGATGACTACAAAGCCAACATCAACCAGCTTTGATAGTTATCCAGGATATGTGTTCGATGATGCTACCCGAAGCTATGATCAGGCAGAGCAAACACTATATGAAGGTCGTCTTAACCAACAAGGTGAAGGTTCATTCATTATGCCATCAGTCAGAGATCACCGTTCTCCCGGTTTTCTGAAGGCAAACCTTATTTCCAGAGTATACGAAGAAGGAGGATCATTCAGCATCAGCCAGACCACAAGGACCCTTTCACCCTATAGACAATATGTAGGTGTCAGAGCCCCGGAAGGAGACAAGAATAACCTGCTCCTAACAGACCAGGACTATAAGATAGAAGTTGTTACTGTTAATGAAGCTGGAACACCTGTTAACATCAACGGACTCAAGTATAAGATCTATAAGATATCCTGGCGTTGGTGGTGGGATAGCACTGAAGAAGAGCTCAGCCGCTATATCAGTTCCTCTTCTTCAACATTAATCAGTAGCGGAACCATCAGGACAGAAAACGGAAAAACCAGCATACCTTTTAGAATCAACCATCCTGAATGGGGTCGATATCTTGTTAGGGTTGAAGATCCACTTGGAGGGCATGCAGCATGTACAACAGTAATGGTTGACTGGCCAGGATGGGCGCAGAAAACCGGTCGTGAAGGATCAGAAGGAGCAAGTGTCCTAACATTCAACACTGACAGGAGTGAATACAAGCCTGGTGACAATGCAGTAGTAACCTTCCCCTCAGGTGGTGAAGGCAGGGCTCTAGTTACTATTGAAAACGGAACAAAAGTTCTCAAAAGCTGGTGGGTAAAACCTGAAGAAGGAAGCACTAGTTTCAGTTTTCAAGTAACACCTGAGATGAGCCCCAATATTTATGTTCATATCAGCCTGTTGCAACCTCATAAGAGAAAGAATAATGACCTTCCGATCAGGCTCTATGGAGTTATCCCTGTAACAGTAAACGATCCATCTACAAAGCTTCAACCTCAGTTAAAGGTCGCAGATGAATGGCGTCCCGAACAAAAGGCTGTAATAGAGGTAACAGAAGCAGGAAAACGTGAGATGGATTACACAATAGCAATAGTTGACGAGGGTCTGCTCGACCTGACAAACTTTGCTACACCAGATCCCTGGAAGTACTTTAATGCCCAGGAAGCCTTGGGGGTAAGAACCTTTGATATGTTTGATCAGGTCCTGGGAGCCTATGGAGGAAGGATAGAACAAGTTTTTGGAATTGGAGGTGGTGATGAACTAAATCCCGATGGCTCAAAGAACCAGCTGCGCAGATTTGAACCAATGGTTAAGTTCATTGGTCCTTTAAAGCTGAAAAAGAATGGGAAGAACAAACATGAAATAGAGATACCAAACTATTTCGGATCAGTACGCATTATGTTGGTTGCATGCAATGAAACTGCGAGCGGATCTATTGACAAGAAGGTTGCCGTCAAACAACCTCTGATGGTGTGGAGTTCCCTCCCCAGAGTATTAGGCCCGGGAGAAACAGTTTCGCTACCAGTAACAGTATTCGCATCAGGCAAGGCTGCAGGAAAAGTAAAGGTTAGTCTGAGCACTGATAAATTGCTGAATATTAGTGGCGAAAAAGTTCAGTATGTAAACTTTAAGAAGGATGGAGAGAAAACCATCTACTTCGACTTGAAAGCCGGCAATGAGACAGGAATATCTGTTGTAGAGGTTATTGCCGAAGCAGGATCTGAGAAAGGAAGCAACAAAATTAACCTACCGGTTAGGAATGCAAACCCATCTGTTACAAGGGTTCAATCTGTTATCCTTGGTAAAGGTGACAGTAAGGAATTACCATATGAAGCTATCGGAACAAAGGGAACTAATGGTGCAATTCTGGAGATAAGCACAATTGGATCAATAGATTTTGGACGACGACTGGAATTTTTACTTCAATACCCGCACGGATGCATAGAACAGATAACCTCTGCTGCATTTCCACAGGTATTTCTTCCTTCGGTTGCAGAACTTTCAGCAGAAGAAGCCGGCAGGAGCAAAACAAATGTACAAAGTGTATTAAGTCGGCTGCGTTCATACCAGACTACAGATGGAGGATTCGCTTATTGGGCAGGAGGTTCCAGGGCTGATGAATGGGGCAGCAGCTATGCAGGACACTTTATGTTGAGTGCTGCAGAAAAGGGCTATACAGTTCCTGATCAGTTAAGGAAGAACTGGATCAGTTACCAAAAGAAACAAGCCAAGACCTGGGTTCCATCAAAAACAGGAAAACCTGATGGTCAGGATCTGATTCAGGCATATAGGTTGTTTACTCTTGCCCTGGCCGGAGAAGCTGACCTTGGTTCAATGAACAGACTGCGCCAGCAAACAAATCTATCAAGTCAGGCAAGATGGCGTCTGGCTGGGGCTTACGCAATTGCAGGGCTTAAAGAAGTGGCAGGTGAACTAACAGCAAATGAGTCAGCTGACGCACCATCCAGCAGTTTTGAAAACAGCTATGGCTCTCCCGATCGTGACTTCGCCATGGTTATCGAAACCCTTCTTTATATGGGACAGAAGGAAAAAGCAGTTCCTCTTGTAAGACAACTTGCTACAAGGCTAAGTTCGGATAGCTGGATGAGTACTCAGACAACTGCTTATGCTCTGCTTGCAATTAGCAAGTACACTGAAGGAAGTGCCAACGCAGGTTCAAATGCAAAGATTGAGCTGGCTATTAACAAGGGAAAGCCTGAGAATATTACTTTAAGCAAGGCTATTTTCAGACAGAAAGTTGATATTGAGAACGAAACAAACGGAAAGATCAAGATTGCAAACCACTCGGGTAATGAAATATTTGCACAACTGATACTTACAGGACAGCCCTTAAGTGATACTTTAAGTAAAAAGGTCACCGACGGATTAAATCTAAAGATTGAGTATCTGGATCTTGATAACAGGCCTGTTGATATAAGGAATCTGTCTCAGGGCAAGGATTTCAAAGCCATAGTTACCATCAGCAATCCCAGTCCATTCGAGGTTTCCAACATAGCCCTTTCGCAGATCTTTCCATCCGGTTGGGAAATCCGTAATAGCCGAATGGAAGAAGGTGCTTCTGTTCATGAACTGGATCAACCTGATTACCGTGATATTCGTGATGACAGGGTTTATTCATACTTTAACCTGAATGCTGGAAGGTCGAAACGACTGGTTGTATTACTTCACGCATCATACGCAGGAAAGTTCTATCTGCCTGCGGTAACTGCAGAAGCAATGTACGACCATAACACAAGGGCTATCGAACCAGGTACCTGGGTTGAAGTGACAAAATAGAATGTGTAAGTATGTAGACATACATAGCCACCACAAAGAAAGCAGCCCGGATCTGATAAGAATAGTCAGCATCCGGGCTGACGGTTCTTTGCCTGTGCATAAGCTCGAATATGTAAGCTATGGTATCCATCCCTGGGACAGCACCATGAATGGTATTGAGCAGACACTGGTCTTCACGGAAAGCATTAAAAGCCTATGCGCAATTGGAGAGTGTGGCCTTGACAAGAACAAGGGAGCAGAACTTGAACGGCAGATCGAGCTTTTCAGAAGACATATTAATATCTCAGAAAAACTTGAGCTTCCAGTTATTATTCATTGTGTAGGCCGCTTCAATGAACTGATAGCAATAAGGAAGGAGGGTCGCTACTCCCAACCCTGGATTGTTCACGGATTCAGAGGACATAGCCAGCTTGCCCTTCAGCTTGTAAAGAATGGCATACTTCTGTCTTTTGGTGAGGCTTTGCTGCAGGAAGGCAGCAAAGCATCCGAAAGCCTGAAAGCTTTGCAACCAGTACAGTGGTTTCTTGAAACCGACGAAAGCAATGCAGATATCAAAGCAATTTACAAAAGAGCTGCATTATTGACAGGCACACCATTAAATGTGCTTAAGGAACAACTGTTCAACAATTTTCTTTCTACATTTGCCGTCCAAAAATAAAATCGATGGAATGGCTTAGCAGAACAGAACTACTTGTAGGAAAGGAAGGGATAGAAAAGTTGCAAAAAGCCCATGTACTGATTGCAGGCGTGGGCGGAGTCGGTTCTTTTGCCGCAGAAATGGTAACTCGCGCAGGAGTGGGAACCATTACAATAGTTGATGCCGATACCGTAAAAGCTTCAAACAGGAACCGTCAGTTGCCTGCCCTCTCGAGCACCGAGGGCCAAACAAAGGTAGAAGTGATGGCAGCACGACTAATGGATATAAATCCCGAACTCCAACTCAATATCTACAGCACCTTCTTAAAGGACGAGACGATACCCGAAATTCTGGACTTTAAACCCGACTACGTAATAGATGCAATAGATTCACTTGCTCCAAAAGTCTTTCTGATAGTCAACTGCAAGCGTATTGGCATTCCTATAATTTCAAGCATGGGAGCCGGAGGAAGACTTGATCCTTCAAAGGTGAGAATAGCAGATCTGTCTGAGAGTTTCAACTGCACACTTGCAAGAATGGTTCGTAAAAGACTCGGCAAATTCAATATCAAGAAAGGACTCGACGTGGTTTTCAGTTCTGAACCGGTTGACAAAGACCGCATACTTTTCGTGGAAGGAGAGCAAAATAAGAAGACAACACTGGGAACAATCAGCTATATGCCGGCGACCTTCGGCCTTTTAGCGGCTTCACACGTTATCCGCAAGCTTCTGGCCGGTAAAAAAGAGTAGCCAAATACCCGTTTTTTGTAAGAGCCTGTAATTTAAAAGGTAGATTTTACGGCTATTTCTAAACTTTTTTGAGAAAGAAATTTGTACTTTTACTCTCAGAACAGACAACTTACAATCAACTTATTATGACTGGCGAAATTGATTGGGGTCACCTGCCCTTTACCTACATGAAGACGGACTATAATATCAGGTGTTATTATCGTGACGGAAAATGGGGAGAACTTGAAGTAAGTTCCTCCGAATACATCAATCTCCATATGGCTGCCACCTGCCTTCACTATGGACAGGAAGCCTTTGAAGGCCTCAAGGCCTTCAGGGGTGTCAATGGCAAGATTCGCATATTCAGATTGGCAGACAATGCCCGCCGTATGCAGGCCTCAGCAGATGGAATTCTTATGGCAAGGGTTCCTGAAGACCTTTTTATTAAAGCTTGCATCAAAGCAGTAGTGCTAAACAAGCGATTTGTTCCCCCTTATGGTTCGGGTGCATCACTATACATACGCCCTCTTCTAATCGGTTCAGGTCCTAAAGTTGGTGTGTCTCCAGCAGATGAATACCTGTTTATGGTATTCGTAACTCCGGTAGGTCCTTATTTCAAGGAAGGATTCAAGCCTACAAACCTGATGATAACCCGTAAGTATGACCGTGCAGCTCCAAATGGTACCGGACCTTATAAGGTGGGTGGTAACTATGCTGCCAGCCTCGCTTCAGGTAAAATTGCCAAGGAGAGAGGTTACTCTGCCGTGCTTTACCTTGATAGTCGTGAAAAGAAATATATTGACGAGTGTGGTCCTGCAAACTTCTTTGGCATCAAGGATAAGACTTATATTACTCCTGAGTCAAACTCAATCCTGCCATCAATTACAAACAAGAGCCTTATGAAAATCGCAGAAGATCTTGGATTGAAGGTCGAAAGAAGACATGTCCTGCTCGAGGAACTAGAGACTCTTGAGGAAGTAGGAGCCTGTGGAACAGCTGCTGTAATAAGTCCTGTAGCTCAGATAGATGACCTGGATACTGGTAAGTCTTATGTATACAGTAAGGATGGACAACCAGGCCACTATTGCACACTCCTTTACAATAAACTCAGGGCTATTCAATATGGCGAAGAAGCAGACAAATATGGCTGGATAACAGAGATAGACTGAATTTAACTATATTTAAATCTTAACAAGCGGCTGAATCCTAGCTTATTAGCTTAGTTCAGCCGCTTTTTTATATTCAAAGGTTTAATATACATATTATTATCGCACAAATTGCGGTATTTTTGTAGCCCAATTTTTGAAGTAGAATGAATATCAGAAACATTGCCATTATTGCACACGTTGACCACGGAAAGACAACACTGGTTGACAAGATGCTAATGGCTTCCAAGCTCTTTAAAGAGCACCAGCAGGTAGGTGAACTGATTATGGACAACAATGACCTGGAAAGGGAAAGAGGAATCACCATACTTGCCAAGAACGTCTCGGTAAACTGGAAAGGAACCAAGATTAACATCATAGACACCCCAGGCCACGCCGACTTCGGTGGAGAGGTTGAACGGGTGCTCAACATGACCGACGGAGTATTGTTGCTTGTTGACGCCTTTGAGGGACCTATGCCCCAGACCCGCTTCGTACTGCAAAAGGCACTTAACCTGGGTCTCAAACCAATTGTTGTAATCAACAAGGTTGACAAGCCCAACTGCCGTCCGGAAGAAGTACAGGAAGCCATCTTCGACCTTATGTTCAGCCTTCATGCAACAGAAGAACAGCTTGACTTCGTCACTGTTTACGGTTCAGCGCGTGAAAACTGGATGTCAGATGACTGGAAAGTCAGGACTAATGACATCAGTGTTCTGATGGACAGTATTGTTAAGAACATTCCTGCTCCCAAGCCAAACGAAGGGACTCCTCAGATGTTGATCAGTTCTCTGGACTACTCTGCATATCTGGGGCGTATTGCCATCGGCAGGGTTCATCGCGGAACCCTAAAACCTGGGATGGAAATTTCAGTAGTTAGTCGTGACGGCAGTATGTACAAGACCAGGATTAAGGAACTCAACGTATTTGAAGGACTTGGCAGGGCAAAGGCTGACGAAGTTAAGGCCGGTGAGATTTGCGCACTGGTAGGACTTGATAAGTTCGAGATCGGTGATTCTATCTGCGATCCTGAAAGTCCTGAACCACTTGATCCTATTGCAGTAGATGAGCCAACTATGAGTATGCTCTTTACTATCAACAACTCCCCCTTCTATGGTAAGGAAGGTAAGTTTGTGACATCAAGACATATCAAGGAAAGGTTGGACAAGGAACTTGAGAAGAATCTTGCCCTTAGGGTTGAAGAAACTGATTCTGCGGATGCCTGGAACGTTTTCGGACGAGGAGTATTGCATCTCTCAGTTCTTATCGAGACTATGCGCCGTGAAGGTTATGAACTTCAGGTTGGACAGCCAAAAGTAATTATAAAAGAAATTGCAGGAGAAAAGCACGAACCGGTAGAAGAACTGACTATAGACCTACCCAAGGAAATGTCAGGTAAGGCTATCGAACTGGTAACTCAACGCAGAGGGGAGTTGAAAAGTATGGAAACCAAAGGAGACAGGGTACACCTTGAATTCATAATACCATCAAGGGGTATTATTGGTCTCCGTAATAATATGCTTACCGCCACTTCTGGTGAAGCCGTGATGGCTCACCGCTTTATTGAGTTCCAACCCTGGAAAGGGACTATCGAAAAGCGTCAGAACGGATCATTGATAGCCATGGAGAGTGGAACTGCTTACGCTTATGCAATAGACAAACTCCAGGACAGAGGCAAGTTCTTTATTTTCCCCCAGGAAGAAGTCTATATGGGACAGGTAGTGGGCGAAAACAACCGCGATGGAGACATTACAGTGAATGTAACAAAGAGTAAGAAGCTTACAAATATGAGAGCTTCTGGTTCGGATGACAAGGTAAAACTTACCCCCCCCATCGTCTTCAGTCTCGAAGAAGCACTTGAATATATTCAGGGTGATGAGTATGTAGAAGTTACTCCAAAGTCTATTCGATTAAGGAAGATATTCCTGCAGGAACACGAAAGAAAAAGACTTTCTAAGCAGGCCTAAAAACAGCGAAGCCGCCCCCCAAAGGGCGGCTTCGCTGTTTTTAACCCATAAAACTAAAAGAAATACTCCGGTAAACCTGCTTAAACAAAAGGAGGTGTCCCTTTTGGAACACCCCCTTTTGTAAGCTCCTCAGGTAGGACTTGAACCTACGACCTACGGATTAACAGTCCGCCGCTCTAACCGACTGAGCTACTGAGGAATTATTTACGTTCGATTATTTACTTAACCTTCCAGAGGTCCTTACCTCTTTCAAACGCCCTGCAAAACTATATGCTTTGAGTTAATTTTGCAAATTATTCGAATAAAAAAAAGCATCTTTGCAATGCAAAAATTTCCGATCAATATTATGGCAAAAGTACTGGGAATGGGCAATGCCCTGGTAGATATTCTTTTAAGACTTGATAGCGATGCAGTACTCGAGAGACTCGAGATGCCACGAGGCAGCATGCAACTGGTAGATAAACACACAGCCGAAAAAGTTATGAAGGCTACAGGCCACAACGGCGCCACCAAAGCATCGGGAGGTTCAGCAGCAAATACCATCCATGGCCTGGCAAATCTGGGTATAAAAACCGGCTTCCTGGGTAAGATTGGACGTGACGAACTGGGCAACTTCTTTAAAAACGATTTGCTCAACAAAGGAATAGATCCCATTTTGCTTGAAAGCGAAACAGAATCAGGAAGGGCTATTGCTCTGATCTCACCCGATTCGGAACGTACTTTTGCTACATATCTTGGAGCTGCCGTTGAAATGAGGGCAGACGATATACCCGACGAGGTGCTGAAAAACTACAGCTACCTGCATATAGAGGGTTATTTGGTACAAAACCAGGAGCTAATAAGGGAAGGCCTTAGGCGGGCAAAGCAATACGGTCTTAAAGTATCTCTAGACCTTGCCAGTTTCAATGTAGTTGAAGAAAACCTTGAATTCCTGCGTGACAACGTTGCCCGCTACGTTGATATACTTTTTGCAAATGAAGAAGAGGCACGTGCTTTCAGTGGAGGACTTGAAGGAGAGGAAGCCCTCGAATGGATGGGGCAGATGTGCGAAACAGTGGTTCTGAAACAAGGTGCCAAAGGATCACTTATAAAGCACAATGGTCAGAAAGTAAGTGTAGGCTCTGTTATTAGCAATCCAATCGACACAACCGGTGCCGGGGATCTTTATGCGGCAGGTTTTCTGTTTGGACTTATCAGATCTCTGCCGGTCCATAAATGTGGTGAAATAGGAGCCCTCCTGTCTGCAAGAGTAATAGAAGTTATTGGACCCAAGATGGACGAAGAAAGGTGGAATGCAATACGCAATGAACTGCTGGTATTGGCAGAGTAATAGCTATCTACCAGCCCTTATTTTTTTGGCTTGCCGGTAGGCAAGGCAAAATAGTCCCAACTTGTAAATGTCTAAAAGAAAAAGCGAAGTACAGAACCCTGTTAGTAATCGCCGAATTGGCTTTTTGAAAACACAGAATAATACCGCAAATACTCCGGCAAGCCCAAATGTCCTTAATCTGCGGAAAGCAACCAGTATTCTGAATGGTCTGTAATCAAACCCCTGTGCCCATATATACAATAGATTCCCAATACTCTCCTCAATTTTCATAAGATATAGGTCAGCCGTATCCAGTCCGGTATGAATTACCGGATTATCAATATGTGTTATTTGAAGCCCTTGTATAAATAGACCATTACCAAACAATGTGTCTTCATGGCCATAATTACGAAGTGCACTGTTGAACCGATTATCACTAAACAAAGACCGGCTTATCATGAAATTAGATGAAAGAAAGCTAAGATAGGGCTTTGCACGTCGCTCCTCAATAGAACGCTGTTCACGCTTCACCCCTACCTTCCACCTCAGCATAAGTTTATGGTCCTCGGGTCTTGGACTGTATGCAATACCCCCTACCACAACACAATCAGATTTACAATGCTTCAGATAACGTCTGAGAAAGCCCTCAGGCACCATACAGTCACTGTCAACAAACAAGAGATAATCCCCGCTTGCAAGCTCTGCAAGCCTATTGCGTGTAGCTGACCGTCCCATATTATCCTGTTCAAAATACTTAATCCCCTCAACACCTTGCAGTGAGGAATTGATCTCTCTAAACTCCGGAGCAGAACCGTCGTCAAGTAAAATTATCTCGACAAGTTCCTCAAGTACAGCAGCCTGAGACCTTAATACCTCAACCAGAGCTAGAACAGATGTATTATATACAGGTATGCAAACAGAAAGCACCATAGAATTAGTTGTAATGCTCCGAATATAGTGACTTTATACGAGATCCGGCTGACTTGGTTCAAATCCAGATTAATTATCGGACCTCGCATTTATATAAAAGCAACATAACTATTTTTTAAAAAAATAGGGTGCCCCTTGAGGCACCCATACTTGACATTGATGAAGAAGTAAGCAATTATTATTTGAGAACGATCTTAAAATCCAATGTAAATTCATCATATATCATATTGTCTCCAAGGCTTGCAAAGAACTTACCTGAACCATACTTTACATTGTAAAGGGTACGGTCAACAACCACGTTGCCGGTAAACACCTGAGTACCGTCGCTCTTCTTTTCCCTTACTGCATCGAAAGTAATAGGATGAGTTGCCCCCTTGATAGTAAGCTTTCCTGTGATTGTGTACGTCTCACCTGACTTTGTTGCCTTCTCAACTACAAGGTTTGCCTTGGGGTAAGTCTCAACGCTGAAGAAGTCATCTGACTTAAGGTGACCAACCAACATTCCATTAGTCTTTTCATCCTTAATATCTTCAACTGTTAGACTTGTCATGTCAACAACAAAGTTACCTCCCTTGATGTTCTCACCCTCAAGCTCCAACTTGCCTGATTCAAACTTAAGATAACCATTGTGCTGACCTGTAACTTTCTTACCTACCCAACCCAGTGTACTATTACTGGCATCAAGGCTCAAAGTCTGAGCTGATACTGCGACTGCAGCGAAAACAAATGATATAAATAATGCTGTCTTTTTCATATTAATAGTTTTTAGTGATTCTATTTAGGACATAAACATCCGGTTTGAGATTTTGTTTATCCAAAATATTAAAACAGCTTGCCCGGGTCAATACAAAATTCCTACTTCCCTGCTCGATATCCTTTATTATTCATATTTTTGAAATAATTCAAAAATCATTAAGATGAATAGAGTTAAGAGATTACTTCCGTACATAGGAATAATACTTGGTTTTGTAATCCTATCAGGTCTGTATTTCTGGCCTGTTGTATTGGAAAACAAGGTTCTACCGCAGATGGACAACACCCATGCTATTGGAATGGCCCAGGAGCTTTTCGAACTTGAGCAGCAGACAGGTGAGAAGGCCCAATGGACCAATTCAATGTTTGGTGGAATGCCTGCCTTCCAGATCAAAAGTGATTCGTCAGCCAATCTCTTCAACTACGTAAATAAAGTTATTGCCTTAGGACTACCCTATCACAACATTGCAATACTCTTCCTGTATCTTGCAGGGTTCTTTGTGCTTGCACGAAGCATGGGCTTTAACCTGGGACTGAGCTTTCTGGGAAGTGTTGCATTCGCCTTTGGCTCCTACAACCTGATTATTATTATTGCCGGGCACATCACCAAGGCTTACGCCATTGCACTGATGGCACCGGTAATTGGGGGAATATTATATACATATAATCGAAATAAGTGGGGCGGGGCATTATTTACAGCAATCGCGCTCGGTGCAGAGATAGCATACAACCATGTTCAGATAACCTATTATCTGGCCCTCTTAGCCCTTGTCCTTGTTCTCGACAAGCTCGTAAGGGCAATAAAGATGAAAGCCCTGAAAGACTTTTTGCGCAGAACAGCCTTACTAGGTGTTTCTTTAGTATTGGCTCTGCTGCCAAATATCAGCAACCTTTGGACAACTTATGAGTACGGTAAGGAAAGTATCAGAGGGAAAGCCATCCTGGCCGAGGAAGAAGCGTCCAGGCCCCTGAAGGGGCTGGACCCTGACTATGTCTTTGCATGGTCCTATGGCAAGGGTGAGACACTAACCCTTATGATCCCTAATTTCAATGGTGGAGGTTCAAAACCACTTGGAATGAATACGGATCTTACCAAGGGCCTTCAGCAACGGATTAATGATTTCCTGATAAAAAACGGTATAAATTACGGTCAGCACCAGGGTCAGCTGGTAAACCAGTTGTCCGGTGAAATCATGCAACAATCACAATACTGGGGTAGCAAACCCTTTACTGAAGGGCCGGTTTATGCCGGAGCCATTATGTGCTTCCTCTTTGTGCTTGCGCTGTTCTTTTACAAAGGAGATGAAAAGTGGTGGCTTCTTGCAGGTACAATCCTGTCAATAGTTCTTGCATGGGGACACAATTTCGAGTGGTTCAATATGCTTATGTTAAAGTATTTCCCGCTTTATAATAAGTTCCGTACCGTCGAGATGACCCTTGTATTAGCCTCACTTTGTATTCCTGTACTTGGACTATTGGGACTTAAGACCGTGATACAAGATCCTGATCTTATCAAGCAAAATACAGGGAAGTTCCTTGCATCCTTAGCTCTGACTGGTGGTGTCTGCCTGTTTTTCTGGCTATTCCCGGAGAGCTTAAGCCTTGTAAGTGCATTCGAACTTCAGTCTATCAATGCAGGAAAGGCAGCTCAGCCAGATCAGGCTATTATTTACGACCTGCTCCTGCAAGAATTGAAGTATGCAAGGGCCTTACTGCTGAAGGGAGATGCCTTCAGATCACTTGTCCTGATCTTTTTAGCAAGTGCCTCTATATGGCTTTATGCAAAGAAGACAATTAGCCTGAAATACCTTATCCCCGGTCTGATTATCCTTGTTGGTCTTGATATGTGGGGAATAGACCGCCGCTATATCAATAAGGATTCTTTTATATCAGAACGTCAGGCCAATAGCCAATTTAGTCCCAGTCAGGCCGACCTAAGGATAAAAGCTGACAGTGATCAACATTACAGGGTATTCTCCATTGATAGAAATGCCTTTAATGAAGTTCACACAAGCTATTTCCATAAATCACTGGGAGGTTATCACGGTGCCAAGCTAAGGCGTTATCAGGATCTGATTGATTATTATCTTACAAATGATTTTCAGATGCTTAGAGTAGCTGCTAATGATACAAACTCAGTGGCTACGATACAGGCTGTATTGGCTAGAACTCCAGCAATTAATATGCTCAATGCCAAGTATATTATTTATAATGGAGAAAGCGACCCGGTACAGAATCCATACGCTATGGGTAATGCCTGGTTTGTCAACAATGTTCGTATGGTTTCCACGGCACTGGACGAACTCCTTGGTATTTCTGAAGTTGATCTATCCAATACCGCTGTTATACATGAGGAATTTGCTGAAATACTGGGAAATGAAACTATTGGAGCAGAGGCAGGAACTATAGAATTAATCTCTTACCATCCGGACAGGCTGACTTACAAGGCGAATACTGCTTCTACCCAACTAGCAGTATTTAGCGAGGTATATTATAGCAGAGGTTGGAAAGCCTATGTAAACCACGTAGAAGTTCCAATTATCAGGGCCAATTATATACTTAGATCTATCTTTATCCCGGCTGGAGAAAGCACGGTTGAATTCCGCTTTGAACCAACATCTTACAAATACGGCAAACTTATTTCAATTGCCGGTTCGATATTGCTCATAGCTCTCTTGATTTTTTCAATTGTAGTGGTTGTAAAAAGAAAGGATGACAAAATATTGAATACTGAAGTCTGATAACCTTTTGCTTTTGGAAAAGACATCGTTAGCACAAATATTCAGAAACTCTGACATCAAACAGTAACAGGCCTTATTAGTCTGCCTAAAGAGTTTTCAATAAACTTTTTAGGCAGACTAAAAGCGTTTATATCTTATTAGGAAATACAGAAATTTAAGGCCAATAGGAATATGGCTAAGAAGAGTAGTAATAAAGCCATAATTCCTGACCATAATTGAGAATCTCTCCTTTAGTCCTGGCAGAATATTGCTCTTTGTCAATCCCCCATCCAGAAAACGTGAAAAGACAGCTTTCCCGTTAACTATCCTCTCTGCCTTTCTAAGAGCCTTCAACACCCAGTCAAAATCTGCAGAAAACCTGTACTGTAGATCATAGTGCTCAGCAATTCTTCGCGCTACAATTATGCTCTGGTGGCTTACTAGCATGCCCTTTCTAAAATCAAGCCACGTCAGATTTTCAGGAGGAGAAAGGCGACGGTGTCCTATCTCCTCTCCATTGTTATCAACAATCAGGGTGTCTCCATAGTAAATATCTGCAGACGAATTTATCCCGAAAATCCTATTTAACAGTTCCGGGTCTGCCACCTCATCACCTGAGTTAATAAACCACACGTAATCCCCGCTTGCAAGGTCCAAACCCTTGTTCATCGCATCATAGAGACCCTTGTCAGGTTCACTGATTAACCGGCTTACAACCTCCTTGTGTCTTTCAACTATATCAAGGGTGCCATCCTTACTTGCACCATCAATGATAATATACTCAAGGTTGCTGTAATTCAGCGACTTTACACTAAGGATGGTCCGTTCAAGCGTAGCCTCTCCGTTGTATACGACAGTAATAATACTTACCCGTGGTAATAAATCAGGCATTTTCAATCATTTTACCTTCATGTAGGGATAGATAAAGCTCTTGGTAACGCCGGGCAACCAGTTCCGGTGCAAAATTGCTTCTTACCTTCTCCCTTGACCTTCGTCGATAGTCCTCCGCATCTGGATTAAACAACAGATGCTCCATACCTTCGGCAAGCCCTTCCGCACTTCCCGGTGTGGCCAAATAGCCACAGATACCATGTGCAACCATCTCCGGTACTCCTCCTATTCTGAAGGCAGCCACCGGTGTTCCACAAGCCAGAGCCTCCATAACAGTATTCGGAAGATTGTCCTCAAGTGAAGGAAGAACAAACAGGTCAGCCGAATTGTACAAATCAGCAAGCACTTTTGGATCATTTATATAGTGCATAAGATGAGAAGGAAACGGTAATTCCTCCTCAATATTTGCAGGAATCTTTCCAAAGATTACAAGTCTGATATTTGAGGCATGCCTTCCCTTTGCCATCTTCCTCAAAGCATGCAGCAACAAGGGCATACCCTTACGTGGATCAGCTACATTTGCAGCACCAAAGAGGATGATTTTCTTATCATCAGGTATACTTAGTCTCTCCCTTGCTTCACTCCTTGAACATGGACTGTAAAGTTCGGTATCAATAGGATTTGGTATCGAACTAACCGGATGCTTTCTGAGTAAAGATGATTCCTTTGCCAATGACCCAAGCCACTTACTGCATGTAACTATTGACAAAGGTGCATGTTTGTATATCTTTTTCTTCCTCTTATGCTGAGTAAAAGAAATATCCTTTTTGGCAGGATCTATTATCTTGGGACAGTTACCACACTTTATGGTATAGCTTTCGCATTCGCCTGAATAGTGACATCCGCCGGTAAAGCTCCACATATCGTGCAGGGTCCATACTACAGGCTTTCCTAAGCTGAAAATTTTGGCCAGTCCTTTGACAGACATAAATCCCTGGTTAAACCAGTGTAGGTGGATAATATCGGCTTCCCTTACCAGGGGATGACGGCTCAGATCAAAGCCAGCAAGCGCAGGAGAAAAGGCAAAACGTTCAAGACGGTTTCTTTCATGTGGATAAAAAGCTGCAAGATCCCTGAGAAAATTAGCTGTCAACTGAAGTTTTCTCACAGGACTATCGGCAATGGAAACTACCCATTCAGCCTTGGTAAGCTTCTCCCCAACCAGCAGTTTAGCATCGATTCCAATGCCACGCTGGGCCTGCACTATCCTTGATGCAGCCAGGGAGGCCCCTCCCCTTGCATCACTTCTGTTGATATGAACTACGCGCATTTCTCTTGTTGTTTTAATGGCAAGCTGCACCGACCGGCCCATACTTGTTATTGATATGTCCGTTTGAAGTGTTAAGATAGTATTTTTCTGCTTTTCCTAAGTCCTGTTTCTATTAATCAGTTTCCAGCAGGCAACATTAAGCACCCGGCCCAAAAGGTCAATTTGATATTTTATAATTACATTTGTTGCTTATGTAATGAAGCACGAAAAATGTCAGATTCCGCGATAAATTTTGGTATAGTCGGCTGCGGCAGAATAGCCCAGAGACACGCACAGCACATAAACAACAATGGCAGGCTTGTAGCTACCTATGATATTAAACCCGAAAAATCTGAAGCCCTGGCTTCTGAATATGGAGCAAAGGCCTTTCCAAGCTATGAGAGCTTCCTTGAAGAAAACAAAGGAAAGATGCATGTTGTCTCGGTCTGTTCTCCAAATGGGATGCATGCCACTCATACCATAGCCGCCCTAAGGGCCGGCTACCATGTGCTTTGCGAAAAGCCCATGGCAATTAATGTGGAGGACTGCCGTCGTATGATTGACGGAGCCGCACAGGCCAAGCGCCTTTTGTTTATAGTCAAGCAAAACCGCTTCAATCCCCCGGTAAAGGCACTTAAGCATGTTATTGAGGAGGGACGTCTTGGCAGAATATTCTCTGTGCAACTTAGCTGCTTCTGGAACAGAAACGAAAAGTACTATGCAGAGTCTGACTGGAAGGGTAGCCGTGAGATGGACGGAGGGACTCTCTTTACCCAGTTCAGCCACTTTATCGACCTACTCTACTGGTTGATCGGCGATATCAAGACCGTCCTCCCTTTGACAAGGAATTTTGACCACCAGGGCATCATAGATTTTGAAGATACAGGAGTTGTTGCTGTTGAGTTTTATAATGGTGCAATAGGAACCATCAATTATACGGTCAACAGTTACAAGAAAAATATGGAAGGTTCTCTTACTGTATTTGCAGAGAATGGAACTGTAAAGATTGGAGGACAGTACCTTAACGAACTTGAGTACCAGAACATTAAGGACTACAGAATAGAAAACCTTGAAGAAAGCAAAAAGCCAAATGACTATGGTGAATATCAGGGTTCTATGTCCAACCACGACAAGGTTTACGAAAACCTTGTCGCAGTGCTTAACAACAAGGGAGTAATAGCCACAAGCGGTTACGAAGGACTTAAGACCGTCGAGATAATCGACAAGATATATTCTTCAGCAAGATAAAGCACCATGAAACCAGAGAGGACCTTCAATATAGGAATAAGGGACGTTAACTTTGGTCCGGGAGTAACTGTGGCCGATTGTGTCAACCTTTACGGATGTACAATTGGAGAAGCCTGCTTTATTGGCCCCTTTGTTGAGGTACAAAAAGGTGTTGTTATCGGCAAAAACACAAAGGTCCAATCGCATAGTTTTATTTGTGAATTGGTAAGTATCGGAGACAATTGTTTTATCGGACATGGTGTAATGTTTATAAATGATCTGTTTTCCGATGGCAAACCGGCCGACGGAGATAAAGCCAAATGGAAAAGCACCACTATAGGAAATAACGTCTCAATAGGTTCAAACGCAACCATACTTCCTGTCAGCATCTGTGACGGGGCAGTTATAGGGGCTGGTGCCGTTGTGACCAAGAATATAGACTTACCGGGTATCTATGCAGGCAATCCAGCCCGATTGATTAAAAGCCTCTGACCGTAATACAAATTGCAGAGATGAAAATTCCATTGACAGACCTTTACAGGCAATATCAAAGCATAAAGAGTGAGATAGACGCAGCTATTGAAAATGTTATCCGGGATAGCGCCTTTATAAAGGGCTCCTATGTAAGTAGTTTTGAGGAGAATTTTGCACGCACAATAGGTGTTAGCAAGGCCCTTGGTCTGGGTAACGGAACTGATGCTTTGTTTATAGCTCTTAAGGCTCTCGGGGTTAAAGAAGGTGATGAAGTAATCACTGCAGCAAATTCATTTATAGCATCTTCAGAAGCGATTTCACTTTGTGGAGCCAAACCTGTCTTTGCCGACTGTGATGATTACTATGTAATAGACCCGGCTGACCTTGCACGAAAGGTAACAAAAGCAACTAAGGCAATTATTCCGGTTCATCTCTACGGCCAATCAGCCGATATGAATGAGATAATGAAGATAGCCAAAGAGAATGGGCTAAAGGTTGTCGAAGACACAGCTCAGGCTGTCTTGGCTGAATACAAAGGGAAAATGTGCGGAAGCTTTGGCGACTGCGCCACCTTCAGCTTTTACCCGGGCAAAAACCTTGGTGCCTATGGCGACGGAGGTGCACTTGTAAGCAACAACACAGACCTTTACAACTGGGTTGTAATGTTTGCTAACCATGGAAGAGTTGATAAATATGATCACAGATTTGAAGGTATAAACAGCAGACTTGATGGCATTCAAGCTGCAATACTTGATGTAAAACTTAAGCACCTTGCGCGGTGGACAGAACAAAGAAGGCAGGTTGCTGCCTGGTACAACGAAAGATTGTCTGATCTAAATGATATTATACTGCCAAAGGAAAGGGAGGGAGCCAAACACGTTTATCACATCTTTCCAATTAGAACTGAAGCAGCCTTGCGTGACAAACTGCTTGATTATTTAAAGGGGGAAGGTATTGGCGCATTGGTGCACTATCCGATAGCATTACCAAATCTAACTGCATACAAGTACCTGGGTTATAAAGAATCTGATTATCCCAATGCAAGTAAATATTCAAAAGAGCTGATCTCTCTTCCTATCTTCCCGGAACTTAAGGAGGATGAGGTAGACTATGTTGCCGAAAAGATAAAAGCTTTCTTTAAGTCACTTTAGCTATGCGCTTCCTTAAAGTCTCAACATATTACCGTGACTTTTTAGCTGACTATTACACGCGTGACCCAAATGTAGTCAACCAGTCCTATGATGATCAATACAGTCATCTAATGGGACAGTGTTTTGCGTGGTCTGACAACTATGGGCGTCTGCTCAGCAAAAAAGGATTTGACACAATGGAAATTGTTGCAAATGCCCAACCCCTTCAAAAAAAATGGGCAGAGGAAGCAGGACTTCCGGTAAACCTTTCATTGACAGATATCCTGTTAAAACAGATTGAGCTTTTCAAACCTGAGATAATATATTTTCAGGACAGTGTATCTTACAATGGTGACTTTGTCAAAAGATTAAAAGAAAAGATCCCTTCATTAAAACTATGCATAGGAAATATCTGCGCTCCTTTTACCACAGTACAACTGGAATCATTTAAAGTATTTGATTACTTTACCGTATGTTCCCCTTTCTTTCAAAAGAATCTAGCGCAATATGGAATTGAAAGTGTAATAATCCCTCATGCCTTTGACCAAAGGGTATTGCAACATTTGAACGAGAACAACAACTACCAGGAAAGTAAACTGGCCTTTATTGGTTCTATTATTACTGATGAGGGCTTTCATGATCTGCGAAAACAGGTGCTTCATCAGCTTATTAGCAACGATATCCCCTTTACTTTTTATGGAAATCTGCCGGATAGAAGCAAAGTAGCCCTGGTTAAAAAACAGGCATCTTATTTGGCCGCAAAAACATTTGACTCTATAGGACTAACAGGGCTTACAGATCGCTTCCCTTTAATAAAAAAAGGGCGCAATCACAGTTCACTGCCCAAAGCCCCATCTATTGCTCCTGAACTATACAGAATAGCCTTAGCTCCGGTCTTCGGACTTGAAATGTTTAAAGCCCTGTCCAGGTCAATGATTGGATTCAACATACATATCGATTGTGCAGGTGATTATGCTGCAAATATGCGCTTGTTTGAAACTACAGGAGTTGGAACCTGCCTACTTACTGATAAGAAATCCAATCTTTCAGAGCTATTTAAAGACGGAGAAGAAGTTATTACCTATAGCTCTGTAGATGATTGTCTGGATAAAATAAAATGGCTCCTTGATAACCCCATAGAATGCAGACGTATAGCTCTTAATGGCCAGCAAAGGACTTTAAAAGACCATAACTTCGAAAACAGGGTTGAACACTTTTTTAAGGAATTGATAAAACGCCTTTAGTCAAGGCTACCTATTTAGGATTAACTGAACTTCTTTGAATTCATATCCTCCAGGTATATCCTTATACCAGGATCACCTACGCATCGTCTATATCCAAACCACAACATATATCTGCTAGGGCAGCTTATTAACTAATACCTGGCGACCATCATAGGCATATGCCACTTTAGGCCAAAAGCCTTATAGTCACTTTACACATGGCAGCTACGATCTTACTCCTCCTTTATTATATTTAACAGGTCCTTCCCTGTTAATGCTTCAGGTTGTAGTTTAATTATATCCTCTAAAAGAGTTCTATAGTAGTTGGTTATTCCAGGATATAAGGACTCATCTAGTCTGCAATTATGCCACAGCATGCTGAAAAAACCACCAAACTTCCTAACCTCATCAATCAGGGTCATGGCACAATTTCCAATCTCAGTATAGGGCAAATTCCTATAGCCTTCACCAAGTATTGAAACTTCCATAAGCATTAGGGGAAACTCCCAAATCATAGCCATCCTATCCTTATCAAAATCGTATGGCCTGAAGGGGTAACAGTAACCATTACGAAAACCTTCATGCTCAGCAAAAGCAAGGGAAGTATCATACTCAAAACCCAATTCTTCCTGGTAAAGTAAAGTGTCGGGGTAACGCAATCTCAAAAAGTGTTGTCTGATTCCCACAGGTTTGATTCCAGTATTATTGGTAAAGCTATTCAACTCCTCACATAATGCTTCCTTGCTAAAAGCACTATTGTAGGATCCATGCAGGCCAGTTTCAAATCCCTCTTCATTCAATCTATTGATAAGTCTCCTGATGCGTGCAGTTCTGAAAGTATAGCGAGAATCAAAGTGTCCATTGTTCTTTTCAAGAAAATAAAAGGAAGACCTTAGCCCCAATTTCTTTTCAAGCTCAGTCATCATACCAAAATTCCACCACGGATCCTCTCCATGCAGAGGGTTTATATTATAAAGTATCCCTTTAAAAAACAACTTTAATGTATCTGACTTACTATAATATAAGGGAGCCATTCCTAATAGTTGTTTCAGTTTGAATGCCACCTCCCGCGGATGATAAAATGCTATGCGGTCAACATCGTGACTTAATAGAAAACCAAAATTCTCAAAAAGCCTTTTCCTGCGAAATCCTATTCCATGCTTCTGACAAAACCCAGATAGTCCTTCAACAATTAAATCAAAATAATAATTAACAACAGGAATAGTGGTAATATTCAGCTGTTTCTGCAATGAATCTTCATATCTATATCTGCCGTGAACATCTGTCTCATCTCCCAGAGTCTCCTGGTATCCTGAAAGAATCAGAAAAGCAGCTTTTAGCAGATCATGTCTGAAAATCAGGTTTGAGTTTTCATCAAACTCATATATGCATATGTCCTCATGCAAAGGAAATAAAACAGGGATGTTTCTACCTTTATGTTCTACTCTTGTCACATAGTCAGCCTTATTAGCAGTTAAGGGAAAGTAGATGCAAGGGTCAGATGACATAACAGGCAACTCAACAAGTTTTCCATCGATGGCCAAGTAATAGAAGCTCCGACTTGTGGGATTATCAGAATCAAAAAAGCATAGCCTTAGATCAGAATCACACTCAAAATGCTGACTCAGGTGAAATAGCACATAGGCTATTCTATTCGTATTCAGACGCTCACTTAGCATTGCTTAATCTATTTCTTTTAGTTCTTGAGCCAGATTCTCCTTCCACTGGGATGGATCTCTCCATTTCCTAATAAAACCCCGAAGAATAAGAATTTCCTTCTTGTCAATAATCTTTATGGTATAGAGCAGGATCGGCCATGAAAGTATCAGGAAAGCATCCGAGGCATACCTCAGTATGCCGGGAACATCTTTTATTAGGATTGCAACTATGGAGTAAAGCAGTGAACTGCCAATAATGACCGTAAGTGTACGACCACCAAAATTTGTCTCAGGGTCATATTTACAAGCCTGTTTATACATCCATACAGAGGTAACAAATTGTGTGAACAGAGTTGCAATAGCAGCACCCATTGCGCCGACAAAGGGAACAAGGGCAATATTTCCGATAATATTTATAATTCCGGCTGACAGGGAAATCATCGAGATAATCTTCGTCTTCTTGACCTTCGAAAGCGGCAGGGTCATTACTGATCGCAATCCACTAAACATTACACTAAGTGTCAATACCGGGACCAGAGCCAAACTGCTACGATAATCACCCCAGGAAAACAGCAAGGCCAGGTAGTCCGTAAGTACCACAAAGCACATACTTACAAAGGCCAGGAGAATCATAAGATAATGAAGGATCTTAGTAAAGAAAATACTGCTATCCTCATCATTCATCCCTTTGTAATACAAGTGGGTATAAGCCTTCATAAAAGCACTGACTATCATCAGGTCTATCACATTTGCTATTTTATGTGCAAGGGAGTAGTTACCTACACTTTTGAGTGTCCCGAAGAAATTGATAATCACCCTGTCGCTAAGGTTGAGAATCATATTGACAATATTGGCTCCTGCCAGCGGCATACCAAAGGCAAGCATATCCTTTACTTCAGCCTTCAGGTAAGTGTACCTGAAGTTCCTGAACATATAGGGGATTAGCAGGACAAAGTTCAGTCCATAAGAAATCAGATAGGCAAGGAAAATACCATAGATCTCCAAATTCCTATAAGCCAGGAAGTAGGCAGTCATGCCAACAAATACAACAAGTTGGATAAACTGATGAACCGTATGCAGAAATGCCTTGTGGGTAACACGCAACAGCAGCATAGGCATCTCTGAGAAAAGTCTTAACAGGGTGCCTACAACAAAGACTATCCTCAGCTCCTGTGATACCGGGGCCTGAAAGTAATACTTTGCAAGAAGATCAAAACCCAGGTAAAGCACTGTCATTGTAGCAATATTGACCACAGCATTAAAAAGGCAGGCTGAGTAAAATAACTCCTTCTGCCTTCCTTCCATGCCCTTATCCCAATACCAGCGCGACATTGCAGTTCTGATCCCCATCCCTGTAAAGGCCACAATGACCTGATAGCTTATTTCAAAAAGGGAATAGAGACCGAACATGTCAACTGAGAGATAGACAGTATACAGTGGCAGCAATATCAACCCCGACAGCTTTCCCAGCATATTGGAAAGACTATAGAAGAAAGTGTTTCTGGCTGCCGATTTTATCTTGCCCATCTTATATTGCTATTGCTGATTTGTACGATACTCTTTTGTAAACTCTGACAAAGCATACAAAAACCTTGAATAACCCGGGAGAAGTTCTTCCCTTAGCCATTCAATGGGAAAGCCCTCTGGAAAAACATAATCTATTGCTTCTTCCTTCCAGTTTATCTCCGGAGAGTAATCGTAACTGCCCTTAATCCCTCCAGTGTTCCTTTCAATAAGATCTGAGAGCTTTTTATAATACTCTCCAATAATGCCCTGAAAAGGTGGATACATTGCATGTCCATTAACCTTTGTGCGATACATCAGAGGCTTGTCCCTGTAAATATGCTTTACCGCCGCATGGCGGTAAAGTCTTGAGTTTAGCAAGAGTTCAAATGGCAGTCTGGTATAGAAATCAAACAACTCATAATCACAGAAAGGCAGCAACATCAGAGGAAGTTCACTGTGCTTCTCTGCAATAATCGACCTTATAATTAGCCTCCTCTGCCTTTCTCCAAGATTCCACCTCATATAACTGTTTATCAGGTCACAGTCATCAGGCAGACGCTGCCTTAACGGTTCATAAATAGCATCCTTGAAAGAGGGGCTGGAGTAGAAGAGTTTTTTACAGGCAGAAGTGCTTTTAAACTTGACAATGTACTCAACAACCTCATCTGGGCTTTTCCAGAGTTTCATCCTGCTTTTGAGATGATCCCCTGCCATAAAATCACCAAGATGGCCTGTCAGCATAAAGTCACAGTTGTCACGCATTTTCTGGGCAAACCACAGGTTCTTTTCAGCAAAGTGTCCAGTGGTGATTCTATAACTCACAGGACCATCCTGCTTAAAACTTTCAAAACCTTCCTGACTCAGGTAAAGGTTAAATTGTCCCATACCATGCATGAGAGACCTGCTAATCAGGCCTGCAGTAAGTATCTCATGGTTGTTGGGGCCTGCACCGAAGGTGAAGTTGTATTGTGCAATGCCCCGACGATCAACAGCTTCAGCAACCAGACGACTGTCCATACCGGCCGAGAGAGGTATTATTACAGGCTTAGCTGTCCCCTTAAGTTCTGCTGCAAAGATATCCATTCTATGCGCCCATAGTTCGGCATACCTTGCAGATGCCGTCTCAAGCGAAGCCCGATCAAAACTGTAGTATAATGTCCAGTACTTAGCAGAGTCTATTATCGGCTTGCCCTCATTAAATGACAGGCGATGTATGTGAGCAGAATCAAACTCGAAGACACCATCAATCAAAGTCTTATTTCCAAATACATAACCAAAGGAAACAAGTTGCCCAGCTGCAGAAATATCAACCTTAAGGTCTCGGTACCTATCTATAAAATCCCTGTAATCATCACCTAAGAGCAGTTCATCCCCATGCTGGCAATAAAACAGTGGATAACTACCCCAACGGTCCTGTATTACAAGGGCTTTCTTTTTCGCACCATCAACAATTACGGCCATATAGCACCCACTCAAATGGGGCACAAGGCTCTCAAGATTTCCTGAACTATACTGTGCTTCTACAAAAGAATCAAGCTTATTACCGCGATACAGTTCCTCCTCATATATAAAGTAACCGGAGGTCAGGATCATTAATTCCTCCCCCAGCTCAGCCTTTGCATCAAAGAGTATTGAGTTCGATCTGAACAAAAACAGCATAAGCCTGAATTATAAATTCAAAAAATGGTACAGTTCAAATATAATACGGAATAGCTTACGGTTTCCCTGCAAACACACTCCTTAAGCCTTTTAATATCACTGTCAGGGTCTCAGCCATTGCATATACCATAGTATCCTTCCGCCACCAGACAGACTTGTATCTTACCCTAGGAAGAGATGGCGGTTCATCAAAACTCTGAAAACGGCTCTTCATCTTCAATCCTGTAAAAAAGCCCTCGATATAACCTGAAGTCCAAAGGTATCCTGCAATCTTGTCCGGATTTCCCAGGTTCTTTGGCGGCAGAAAGCACAAGGGACTAAAAATATCAAGTCCGTTATCAATACACAACATAGAGGGTCCCCACAAACGTGGGTTGCACTCAATAGCATAGTACCTACCTGAGGATAGATCCTGCTTTAGTTCAAACATTATAGCACCATCCCATTCCAGATCAGCAAAGATCGAATCTATCTTATTGCATATCCCGTCCGGCAGTGAGGCCGGACGTGCTTTGATTACAGACTTCCCTCCTGGTTGTTGGCAAAGGTTGATCTGGGAAAAGTTAAATAATAGCTTTCCTTTATCATAAAAGGCACAGTAATAATAACTTGGGCCAACGATCAGCTGCTGGCAGAAATGCTTTGAGATGTCGATATTCTTCTTCTGCAGCAGTGAGAAAGCCTTTTGATTCTCAACTAAAAAAGGATATTCCAGAATCCCGGCACTCTTTTCCAACCTACGGGCTTTGACGACAAAAGGAAATGAATAGCTCTTGGGAAAATCACATTCCTGTGGAACCTCAAGGCCGTGCTCCTGGCAAAGAGCAGCAAAACTGCCCTTGTCGGATACCCTCGCATATATCGCTTCCTCGGGGCAGCGCATCCTGATCCCCCTTTCCTCAAGCACCTGCCTGTTAGCCAGAATTATCCTAAGCCAATATTCATCACTTGGCAAAATTATATAGGGGCCGATATTTGAAACCAGGTCTAGCAGACTGCCTACAAACAATTCCGGACTACGGAAATCAAGATGGAAAACCCCGACTTCAGGATAGCTGCTTAGAAGTGCCCTTTTAGAGAAATTAAGTCCTGTAACTCCAAAGTGCAATCTGACACGTGGGTCGTCGGCAAGAATGCGCAAAGCTCCAATTAGGGCCCTGCGACTGCTCTCTCCAAGTATCAAAACATTCTGCACTTCCATGGATCTGTGTGGTATTAACAGACAAAAGTAGCTAATAATATAGATTTATTTAACTCATATTATATAGGAAGAGCCCCAATATTTGACTATATTTGCACTTAAGTTGAGAACATTGTGCACTTTCGATAACAAATTTTTGCGATAGCATGAGTCACAGCGCTGCCAGGAGGAAGCTCAGGAGTTCTTACGCAACTACAATAATCAGTATTTCCTTGGTGCTTTTTCTGCTTGGAATAATTGGTTTTCTATACATGAATGCCACAAGGCTTTCGGTATATGTAAAAGAGAACCTTGGATTTACCGTGCTTATCAACGATAATGCCCGGGAAGCTGAAGTGATTCGGCTTCAGAAAATACTTAGTGCCGCACCCTATGTCAGGGTAGCGGAGTATATCACAAAGGACCAGGCAGCTGATGCGCTGAAGGAGGAGTTGGGTGAGGATTTTGTAGATTTCCTTGGTTATAACCCACTACTTGCATCAATTGAGGTTAAACTTGAAGCAGACTGGGCCAATCCCGATAGCATGGCAGTAATAGAAGCACAACTAAATGGACTGCCCCAGGTCAAGGACGTCTACTATCAGAAGAACCTATTGGATGCCATCCACGAAAATATGAAGCGCATAGCCTTTGTACTGGGAGTTTTCAGCATGCTTTTGCTTTTTATTGCAGTTGCCTTGATCAACAATACCATACGCCTTTCTGTATATTCAAGGCGTTTTATTATAAATACCATGCAGTTGGTTGGTGCTACTAGAGGCTTTATCAGAAAACCCTTCCTGCTCAAGAGCGTATTGCACGGACTTGCAGGTGCCACCCTGGCTATAGTACTCTTGTCGATGTTTATCTACCTTCTCAGCAATGAGATAAACGGGGTGCTCGGTTTTTCCAACACACTGATGATCAGTCTTTTGTTTCTTATGGTAATAATCCTGGGAATCATTATTACCTGGATGTCGACCTTCTTTGCCGTCAACAAGTATTTGAGGCTCAAGACCGACCAGCTTTACTACTGATTACAACAAACACAAATAATCGCGATATATGTCTAAGACTACTAAGCAGCCTTCGTCCGTGAAAACCGGATCAGGCAGTGTTTCAGGAAAGAAATTTGAAATGGCATTGCACAAGGAAAACTATATACTTCTGGCAGTTGCCTTTGTTATTGTAGTGATTGGTTTCCTTCTGATGACAGGGGCCTCCAATAATGACCCTGAAGTTTTCAACGAAGAAATTTATGGCTTCAGACGTCGGACCCTGGCGCCCATGGTAGCTTTATTTGGTTTTATCTTCGCCATTTACGCAATAATGAAGAAACCAAGCGTAGATAAAAAGTAAGGGTGTAAATGACTTTCCTGTAGAAACACGGAAAGGAAACATTTAGCAAGAATAAAGGGTATAACAACTGATTTAAGGAAAGCGACTTAATGAACTGGTTTGAAGCACTGATCCTCGGTCTGATTCAAGGACTGACAGAATTTCTGCCCGTCAGCAGCAGCGGGCATCTCGAACTTGGGAAAGGACTGCTGGGAATAGAAACAGAAGACAGCCTTGCATTTACTGTACTTGTGCATGGAGCAACAGTGCTCAGTACCATAGTTGTATTCAGGCAGGATATCTGGCAACTACTGAAAGGGCTTTTCCGCTTTCAGTGGAATGAGGAAACAAAATATTTTGTAAAAATTGCAATATCTATGATTCCGATAGCCATTGTCGGACTGTTTTTCAAAGACAGCGTAGAGGCTGTCTTTGAATCTGCAGCAATAATTTTGATTGTCGGACTTATGCTTTTGCTTACAGCTGCTTTGCTGGCATTTGCATATTACAAGAAGGCAGGTGACAGGAATATTTCCTTTTGGGATGCTCTGATTATTGGAGTTGCACAAACAATAGCAGTAATACCAGGCCTTTCGAGATCAGGTACTACCATTGCAACCGGACTTATTCTTGGCAATCGAAGAAGTGAAGTAGCAAGATTTTCCTTCCTGATGGTACTGGTTCCGATAATTGGGGAAAACCTGCTTAGTCTGTTTGAGCTTGGTGACACTCAGGTTGCAGCAAGCACAACACCGGTATTTGTTTTGATTATAGGCTTTATTTCTGCCTTTATTGCCGGGCTCGCAGCCTGTAAATGGATGGTCAAACTGGTAAAGGATGGTAAGTTAATATATTTTGCCATCTACTGTGCTATAATAGCACTGATCGCCATTTCAGGATATATGTTGGGATAAGAATGGAAGAACTTGTTAATACACTGAGGGCAACCGAAAAGTGCGGTCCTGAGGAGTTCAAGGAGGGTAGGATAATACTGGTTGACAAACCTTTGGGCTGGTCTTCCTTTGATGTGGTAAACAAGATGAGGAATCTTCTGCGCTCAGAACTGGGACTGGCTAAGTTAAAGGTAGGCCATGCCGGAACATTGGATCCTCTTGCAAGTGGCCTATTGATTATTTGCACAGGAAGAGCAACTAAGAAGATTGAACAGTTAATGGGTGCCGACAAAGAATATGTGGCAAAGGTAACATTCGGAGCAAGCACCCCATCATACGATCTGGAAACGGAGCCTGACAAGCATTTTGACACTAGTGGAATTGACCAGGATGCAATCATAACAGTACTGAATGGTTTTGAAGGAGAACAGATGCAAGCCCCGCCAATGTTCTCTGCTATAAAGAAAGATGGAAAACGACTATATGAGCATGCACGCAAAGGCGTAAGTCTGGAAGTAGAAAAGAGGTTAGTAGAGTTTAAAGAGCTGGAACTAATAAACTTCAGCGACCTTACAGCAACAATAAGGGTTGTTTGCAGTAAGGGAACCTATATAAGGTCCTTTGCTCATGACCTGGGGGTTGCAATGAACAGCGGAGCTCACCTCTCGGGACTGATTAGAACTGCCATAGGCAATCTTAGAATTGAGAATGCGATTAGCATAGAAGATTTTCACAAGTTGATTACAGCATCAAAGAATTGAATTACATAGTTAAAGCATTATTAAAACATATAGCATCTGACTGAAATGAAACTATCCAAGTTTAAGTACAAATTGCCGGACGAACTGATAGCCCTGTATCCCACTCCCAATCGTGATGAATCACGTTTGATGGTAGTACACCAGGATACCGGTAAAATAGAGCACAAGACTTTTAAAGATATAATTGAATACTTTGGGGAAGATGATGTGCTGGTATTCAATGACACAAAGGTCTTTCCTGCCAGATTATATGGTAACAAGGAAAAGACCGGTGCCGAGATAGAGGTCTTTTTACTAAGAGAGCTTAATCAGGAGCAACGCCTTTGGGATGTCCTAGTAGATCCCGCCAGAAAGATTCGTATTGGAAATAAACTGTATTTTGGAGAAAACGAAACACTCGTTGCCGAGGTTATCGACAATACAACCTCTCGTGGTCGTACACTGCGCTTCCTGTATGATGGCCCCTATGATGAGTTCAAAAAGACCCTCTACAGCCTTGGCGAGACTCCTCTTCCAAAGTTCATCAAACGCAAGGTCGAGCCTGAAGACGCAGAGCGTTATCAAACCATCTTTGCAAGGAATGAGGGTGCGGTTGCAGCTCCTACTGCAGGCCTACACTTTAGCAGGGAATTGATGAAAAGGCTCGAGATCAAAGGTTCACGTTTTGCTTTTGTTACACTTCAGGTAGGACTTGGTAACTTCAGGTCTGTTGATGTTGAGGATCTTACAAAGCACAAGATGGATTCAGAGCAGATAGTTATCACCGGGGAAGCAGCCGACATTATCAATAAAGGCAAAGACAATAAAAAGAAGATATGTGCAGTAGGTACCACTGTAATGCGCACACTTGAAAGTTCGGTAAGCACCTACGGACATGTCAAACCCTTTGAAGGCTGGACCAACAAGTTTATTTTCCCACCTTATGACTTTTCTGTGGCCAACTGTATGATATCCAACTTCCATCTGCCTTATTCTACTCTTCTGATGATGACAGCAGCATTCGGAGGTTATGATCTTGTTATGAAAGCATATAAAACAGCAGTAAAAGAAAAGTATCGCTTCGGAATCTATGGGGATGCTATGCTTATTATCTAGGAGTAATTGAGCAAACAGATACACTTGTTTGTTGAACTAAAACCTACATCAAAATCTGTTTGCCATGATCAGGATACTGGTTCCCCTGAATTTTACCGATTACTCACTGAATGCAATAAATACAGCTCTTGGTCTGTCGCAAAGGACGGAAGCAGAACTAACTCTTCTGCACTGCTTTCAGGAACCGGAGATAGATCCTGATGAAATAAGGGTTTCGTCTGCCGTAGCAGACGAAACCATCTCCACTGAAGGTGATTTCTACAACAAGCTGGAGACAATCTCAGCACAGTTCTTTTCAAAGCACAAACAATCCGGTACCTCATCTTTCAACATAAACTGCAAGGTAATTAAAGGTTTTCCCGAAGATCTTATCCCTGCCTTCAGCAATGAAGAAGGTTATGATTTGATTGTAATGGGAACCAAAACCAAGGGAGAATTGATTAAAGCAGCCCTCGGAAGCATTACAAATGATATAATCAAAGCCTCAACTGCTACAGTACTCACTGTACCGGACGGAATCCAACTGGTTCCTGAAAAGACGAATAAAATCCTCTTCCTTATTGAGTCTGCACCTGAAGACAAAGAGTCACTTAAAAGACTGTTAGAAATAAGTGCTCCTTTCAAGGTTGATATTACTGCCGTCCTTCACAGACCTTTACGGGCCGATAAAAATGATATCAGAAAGATGGATGAACTTAGAAGGTATTGTGAGGCGAATTTCCCTGACAGAGAGATTGCCTATGAAATAATTACAGGGAGAAGTTTTGTAAAAAGCATGGAAAGCTATATTACAGAAAACCCTACAGATCTGATTGCTATGACAAGGAGAAAACGAAAAGGCTTGCTTAAATTATTCATACAATCAGTGACGGGCAGGTTTTTATTCGGGATAAATGCTCCTCTGCTTATTTTTCATTCTTAAATTTGACACATCAAGAATACAGCATAATTAACCATCAATAAATCCATAGGTTATGGGAAGCAAAAAAATGAGGATTGGAATTCTCTCTGCCGGAGGCGACTGTCCCGGTATAAATGCTGCTATAAGGGGTGTAGGTAAGACTGCTATTGTCCAGTATGACATGGAAGTGCAGGGTATAGTAAACGGATTCAGCGGTCTGGTTGAGACAGAAACAATTGAACTTACTGAAAATCTGCTTTCAGGTATTCTTACCCTAGGTGGAACCATACTTGGAACGTCCCGCCTCAAACCCTTCAAAGCATCCGTAGGAGATGAACCTCTTGACAAACCGGGAACAATCAAGAAGAATTATGAGGAACTGGGACTAGATGCCCTTGTGTGTATAGGGGGCAATGGGACACAGGAAACCGCAAGTCTTCTTGCAAAAGAGGGCCTCAATGTTGTCGGTGTTCCCAAGACAATAGACAATGACATCTGGGGTACTGATGTGACCTTCGGATTTGACACTGCATACCATATTGCAACTGAAGCAATTGACCGCCTTCATACTACAGCCAATTCCCATAAGCGTGTGATGGTTATCGAGGTGATGGGACACCATGCAGGATGGATAGCGCTGTATTCCGGCATGTCTGGCGGTGGCGATGTTATCCTTGTTCCCGAGATAGATTACAGCATGGAGTCAGTTGCTGAGTGCCTGATGGAAAGAAGCCGTGTCAAAAAACCATACTCTATTGTAGTTGTTGCCGAAGGTCTTCCAAAAGATTCAAAGAAGTCTGCCGGAGCTTATATAGCAAAAGAAATAAGAAAACTTACAGGTCTGGAGACCAGGGAAACCATTCTTGGTTATACCCAGCGTGGAGGAAGTCCCACAGCCACCGACCGTATTCTGGCAACGCAGTTTGGTGCTTATGCTGCCGAACTAATACACCAGAGGAAGTTTGGTACAATGGTAGCCATGCGAAATGGAGCGGTAACATCTATTCCTCTTGACGAGGTGGGTGGCAAAATCAGGCTTATTAAACCCGACAACAAGCTTGTGGAGATAGGAAGACATATGGGAGTATGTTTTGGTGACTAAAAACAAGGTAAAATGATAGGAAAGGACGAAATAATCCAGCTCAACAATCAGCTAAAAGATAAAGCCCCTGAGCTTATCCTGAGAACTCTGATTGAAAAGTTCAAACCATCTATAGCCTTATCCTCAAGCCTTGGAGCCGAGGATCAGGTGTTGACAGATATGATAGTAAAGATTGACCCATCGGTCAAGATCTTTACCCTGGATACCGGAAGGCTCTTCCCTGAGACCTATGATCTTATTGACAGGACTTCACGCAAATACAAGATCCAGATAGAAGTGTTCTTCCCCGACAAAGTCCAGGTAGAAAACATGGTAAGGTCTAAGGGAATAAACCTGTTCTACGAAAGTGTCGAAAACCGTAAGCTTTGCTGTCAGGTTCGCAAACTGGAGCCTCTGAAAAGAGCTTTTTCCGGACTTGACGCGTGGATTTGTGGTCTAAGAGCATCGCAATCCATTACCCGCAAAGACATTGATATTGTTGAATGGGACGAAGTCAATGGTCTTGTTAAGATCAACCCTCTGGCGAGTTGGTCTGAAGAACAGCTCTGGGCATATATCCATGAGCACAAGGTCCCATACAACGTCCTTCACGACAAAGGATATCCATCTATAGGATGTCAACCCTGTACAAGAGCAATTGACAAAGGTGAAGATATTAGAGCCGGACGCTGGTGGTGGGAAAATCCCGATACCAGAGAATGTGGTTTGCATAAAAGGTAGTATCGAGAATAGTCTCGTAATACTATTCTCCGGTCAGGAATAGTCAGACAGGTCAGTTTGATTGAGATAATTCTATTGTCTAGTCAACCTCTTCGAAGTCCACGTATTCTCCTTCCTTTGATTTGTCCTTCCCACTATTATCAGTCGGTTTATAAGTTATTGTTACTTTCCCTTCTTTCTGTCCACCAGAAGCATTACTCCTCTCTCCTCCATTCATTTCACTACTCATTTTTCTCAGCTTTCGCATAAGCAGGGCTGGAATCAGAACTCTGAACAGAAACCTGAATAAGAAATAAAGCAATAAAAAGAACAGTATTACTTTAAACATTACGCTCTATCCTTTACCAGTTAAATTTCACTTATTCTTCCCATCAAAAACCAAAACATCATTACCTGCCTGGATTTCACTAACTGCAACCTTAAGAATTTCGTCAACCTGGGCAATTATGGGATAAAAGCCCATATTATCCAAAATATTTCTGGCTATATAGGCCTTAAGTTCCGTCCCCATCAGATTCTTCGATTGTCTGAAACCCTTTTCATCATACTTGATACCATTATCTGCAGCATACTTAATTAATCTGGCAAGTACATTTTCTTTATCCAGATGATGCTCAAGGGCCTCTACCGTTTCAAATCTTTGCAGTTGTATACGATTATCATCCGAATATTTTAAAGCAAACTGATACATAAGAGCCCTGTCTCTAATCTTGAAATAATAATCCGAGAAACCCGAGGTATCGCGGGGTACAAATACATCCGGCATCACGCCACCTCCACCAAAGACCTTACGACCATTGACTGTATAAAACTCAAGTGAGGTATCAAACTCAATACTGTCACGCTCAAAGAATTCACCATGCTGGAATCTTGCAATAATATCCCTATGGTAGTCTTCAACTCCATTTGTATATGGCTTTTGAATACCTCGTCCACTGGGAGTATAGTAACGGGCAACAGTAAGTCTGATTGATGAACCGTCAGGCAGGCTGAAAGGCTGCTGAACAAGTCCCTTTCCAAAGGATCTGCGACCAACAATCAAGCCCCTGTCATTATCCTGTATTGCACCGGCAAAGATTTCACTGGCTGAGGCACTAAACTCATCGATAAGAACCGTAAGCCTCATATCCTTACAAGAACCAAGACCGTTAGCATATACATCCTGGCGTGGACTTGCCTTACCCTCTGTATAGACAATCAGAGAGCCCTTGGGCAGAAATTCATTAATCATGCTGATAGCAATATCCAGATACCCTCCTGAATTACCTCTTAAGTCAACAATCAGATTCTGGCAATTATATGCCTTAAGACGAGCTAATGCAGTTAAAAACTCCTGATATGTGTTACGTGCGAAACGACTTACTTTAACATATCCTATGGAATCTGTTATCATATAGCCAACCTCCACGCTAGTAACAGGAATACTGCCTCTGGTAATCTCAAAATCAAGCAGACCTTTTCTGTCTCTCCGCAAGATTCCAACTTTCACCTTAGTACCAAGTTCTCCTCTTAGCATTCCCACAACCTCATCAGAATCGATACCTTTACCTGCAATCACACTGTCGTTTACAGCAATAATCCTGTCTCCTGGAATAATTCCAACTTTTTCAGATGGACCACCTGGAACAACACTAATAACCATAACAGTATCATTCTGGATACTAAACTGCACCCCAATACCACCAAAGTTACCCTCCAGCTCCTGGTTTGCTTCCTTCACATCCTCTGCAGGAATATAAACTGTATGTGGATCAAGGTTTTTCAGTATTTCCGGAATGAGAGACTCAGTTAATTCAACTTTGTCGACAGTATCTACATACTGCTCCTCGATAAGTCTAAGAACTGCATCAATTTTATTAGTTTGGGGATATATAAACAATCTGCTGCCCGGAGAGACATCACCAGGAGATGAAAAGGTCTTTCCTATGAAAACCCCTCCTGCCAATACCGCAGCTAGTACTAAGGGCAATACTACTTGTCTAAGACTGTTCTTGTAACTCATATCTATATTACGGGATTGAAATAAACTATTACTCTGCTCTTACCACCTCAATTCCGGCTCTCTTTAAAAGCCTTATACCATCATCAACACGATAATCATCTGAATATACAACCCGCACAATTCCGGCTTGTATAATCAACTTAGCACACTCTATACAAGGTGATGATGTAACATATAAGGTAGCACCTTCCGAACTGTTATTACTCCTTGCAACCTTGGTTATAGCATTGGCTTCAGCATGTAAAACATAAGGCTTGGTTATATTGTTCTCGTCCTCACATTCATTCTCAAACCCAGATGGTGTACCATTATAACCATCGCTGATTATCATCTTGTCCTTTACAAGTAAAGCGCCAACCTGTCGCCTTTTGCAATATGAATTTTGAGCCCATATTGCTGCCATGGCAAGATATCGTTTATCCAACAATTGCTGTTTAGAATCAGTGTGTTCCATAACAATATTTCCTACAGATTAGGTACTTAAACTACAAAAGTAAGAAAGAAACTTGTAATGAGTCGCAAAATTCTCAAAATGCTTTAGAAGTTGCCTTTATCAGATAAAAAATGGAAATTTACTCCCTATTTCAATGTTTCATTAAAATAACTTGCAATGAAAAGGCTTTTATTAAGTGCAGTCATAGCAATTGCTTTGGTGGGAACCATTGAAGCTCAGACTAAATTCTGGGTAGGTGGCTCCTTTAGCATTTCATCATCAGACCATGATCCAAACAAGGATCATAGTTTTATTCTAATGCCTGAATTTGGTTACAGGATTAACGACAACTGGGCTGTAGGAGGTATGCTTGGGTTTAGATCATTCACGACAGAGACAGGAGACTTTGAGCAAAAAACAAACTCTACTTCAATAGTGCCTTTTGCCAGGTACTATGTTGGTGGTGTATCAATGGTACGTTTCTTTGCTCAGGGCAGTCTGCCAATGATATTTTATGGCGGTGATGTCTCATACAACTCAGTGGGTCTGATTGCCAGCCCCGGATTGGAAATAGCTATAAACGAAAAATGGGGCTTCAATATGTTAATGCCTCCGGTACTTTCGTTAGTTAATACCGATGGTAATACAGACTTTTATATTGGCCTCAACGACGGTTACAATATTGAGGATTATATACTCAAAACCTCAATCAGCTTCATCTATAAATTTTAGAACTGGCACTGTTGTTTTGGCTGTCCGCAATAATCTCATTCTGACCGCTCAAGCCTTGCAATATGGCAATATCTGCGTAACTTAGCTACAGTACAAAAACTCTACTGACTATGAAACAAAGAATAGTGTGCCTGCTACTAGGCCTGAGCGGTTGCTTTTTACCAATTCAAGCTCAGAATATTCCGGTATATCTGGATGAATCCAAAACAATTGAAGAAAGAGTTGAGGATGCTCTGTCAAGAATGACCATAGAGGAGAAAATTGCATTGTTGCACGCTCAATCCAAGTTCAGTTCCGCAGGAGTACCCCGCCTAGGTATTCCCGAGGTATGGATGACAGACGGGCCTCATGGCATACGACCTGAAGTCCTATGGGATGAATGGGCACAAGCAGGATGGACAAATGACTCATGTACCGCCTTCCCGGCTCTAACAGCCCTTGCTGCAACATGGAACCCTGAGTTGGCAATGAACTATGGGAAAGCTATCGGAGAAGAAGCCAGATACAGGAAGAAAACCGTGCTTCTTGGTCCAGGCGTAAATATTTACAGAACCCCTCTCAATGGCAGAAACTTCGAATACATGGGTGAGGACCCTTACCTGGCCTCCAGAATGGTAGTGCCTTACGTAGTAGGGGTACAATCCAATGGTGTTGCTGCTTGTGTTAAGCACTTCGCCCTCAATAATCAGGAGACAGAAAGAGGCACTATCGATGTAGTAGCTGATGAGCGTGCATTGCGAGAGATATATCTGCCCGCTTTCAAAGCAGCTGTTCAGGAAGGACAGGTATGGGCAATCATGGGTGCTTATAACAAATACCTTGGAGAACATTGTTCACACAACGCATATCTATTAAAAAAGATACTTAGAGAAGAGTGGGGCTTCAACGGAGTTGTAATTTCTGACTGGGGAGGAGTGCACGATACCAGAGAAGCAATTTTCAATGGACTGGATATGGAGTTTGGTACCTGGACTGGAGGAGATGACTGGAGTAACTCTGATTCCTATAGTCAATACTTCCTGGCGAATCCTTATCTTGAACTGATTAAAGCAGGAGAAGTTGGCACAGCAGAACTTGATGAAAAAGCAAGGAATGTGCTTCGTCTAATATTCCGCACCGAAATGAACCGAAATCGTCCTTGGGGAAAGTTTGTTAGCGAAGATCACTCCAAAACTGCATGGGAAATAGCAACTGAAAGTATTGTACTACTCAAGAACAATGGAAATCTTCTCCCTATAGATGTAAGCAAGGCAAATAAAATAGCCATTATTGGAGAGAACGCTATTAAGAAGATGACTGTTGGAGGAGGAAGCTCCTCTCTCAAAGCACAATACGAAATTCTCCCACTTGAAGGTCTGCGCAAATACCTTGAGCCGCAGGTCGAGGTAGTATATGCAAGGGGTTATGTAGGAGATGTCAGTACCGAATTTGACAATGTCTCTACCGGACAGGATCTGAGAGATAACCGATCACCAGAAGAGTTACTCAAGGAAGCTCTTGTTGTTGCAAAAGATGCTGACTACGTAATCTTCATTGGAGGATTAAACAAAAGCCATGAACAGGACTCTGAAGGTGCAGACAGAAAGTCCATGGATCTTCCTTATGGTCAGGATAAGTTAATCAGTGAATTAGCAAAAGTAAATCCCAACCTTATAGTTGTAAATATCTCAGGAAATGCTGTTACCATGCCGTGGGTGAACGAAGTTCCGGCTATTGTCCAGGCCTGGTTTCTTGGATCTGAAGCAGGACATGCAATTGCTTCAGTGCTTTGTGGGGAAGTTAATCCATCTGGAAAGCTTCCATTTACCTTCCCTGTAAAACTTAAGGACAATGCTGCTCATTCTCTTGGAGCATATCCTGGAAATGACGGTAAAGTTGAATACAAAGAAAGTATCCTCGTTGGATACCGTTGGCATGATACTAAGAAGATAAAGCCTCTCTTTGGCTTCGGCCACGGCCTCAGCTACACTACCTTTGAATACGGCAAGGCCCAACTCTCTAGTTCAACATTGAGCAGACATGAACAGATAATTTGCTCAGTTGAAGTAACAAATACAGGAAATAAGCCCGGTTATGAAACAGTTCAACTCTATATTTCAGATCTGAAATCGTCGCTGCAAAGACCATTAAAAGAACTAAAGGCATTCAGGAAGCTTATGCTTAATCCGGGAGAAACAAAAACTATTGAGTTTGCTATAGACAATGAGATGCTACAGTTCTATGATGATACCAAATCAGCATGGGTGTCAGAAGATGGATCTTTTGAAATCTTAATTGGTTCTTCCTCAACGGATATAAGAACCAAAGCTAAATTCAACCTTAAATAGAATTATATAAAAAGAAAGATATACAGCCTCGTATGAGCAAAAGGCGTAAATATATATTGAGCACTCTGGCAATAGGAGTGCTCATATTTTTTTTTCTTCCTGTTGTGAAGTTTAATGTAACCTATTCAACCGTATTAAGTGACCGTAATAACCATCTGCTTGCTGCTCATATTGCTGAGGATGAGCAATGGCGATTCCCCCCTGCTGATTCTGTTCCCGAAAAATTCAGGATTGCCATCATCCATTTTGAGGACGAATATTTTAAATATCATCCAGGCGTTAATCCCATATCATTGTCAAAAGCATTGATAAGAAATGTCAAACAAGGAAAAATTGTAAGCGGGGGAAGTACTATAACAATGCAGGTCATTCGTCTTGCAAATCCGGCACCAAGAACTATAGCAAATAAAATTAAGGAAATAATACTTGCTATTCGAATGGAGGCATCCCTTAGCAAGGATTCTATACTTGCACTTTACGCTGCTCATGCTCCTTTCGGCGGGAATACTGTTGGACTTGAAGCTGCCTCATACCGCTACTTCAACAGACCATCACACGAACTTACATGGGCAGAGACAGCAACGCTGGCAGTCTTACCCAACTCCCCCTCCTTGGTTCACCTTGGAAGAAGCACTGATACTCTCCGCCAAAAGCGTGACCGATTGCTAAACAAGCTATTCAATAAAGGTTTGATATCTGAAACTGAGTTACAGCTGGCATTGCTTGAAGAATTACCAGAGCAACCAGGACCTATGCCAAACCTCTGTCCCCACCTATTGGATTATCATATTATCAGACACAGAGGCAAACACATACAGCTTTCAATTGATAGTGAACTTCAGCACCTGGCATCTTCAATTGTAGAAAGACATAGCAAAGCTCTTCAAAACAATGAGATATACAATGCTGCTGCAATTATAGCTTCTGTTGAGACTGGGGAAGTTCTTGCCTATGTAGGCAATAGTAATGGCACCCAGAAGGACAAAGGTTATAAAGTTGATATTATCAGATCATCAAGAAGTTCAGGCAGTGTATTAAAACCTTTTCTTTATGCAGTTTCCCTTCAGGACGGTCTGATACTTCCTACCTCTTTGCTGCCTGATATCCCTACCTATTACAAGAACTACATACCCCGTAATTATAGCAAGAGTTACGATGGTGCTGTACATGCCGACAGAGCATTGGCCAGATCTCTAAACATCCCATTTGTAAGATTGCTGAATGATTACGATGGGAATCGCTTCGTTAGTGACCTTACTAAACTGGGTTTCACTACAATAAACAAGCCTTATTCACATTATGGTTTAAGCCTGATCCTGGGCGGCAGTGAAGTCACATTATGGGACCTTGCCGGAAGTTTTGCATCAATGCGACGAACACTAAATCAGTACATAGAGCACGATGGGATGTATCCGACTTCATCCTTTCATCCACTTAGACTACAGCAAAGCAAACCGCAGGCTGGCAAGGAATTATTTACAAACACTCCTCCTGTCCTAGGTGCTTCAGCTATATACTTTACCCTAAAGGCCCTAACCAGTGTAGAGCGACCTCCTGAAGAATCCGGGTGGGAGCATTTTGGATCTTCAGGACAGATCGCATGGAAAACAGGAACAAGTTTTGGCTACAGAGATGCTTGGGGTGTTGGGGTGTCATCTGATTTTGTAGTTGCTGTATGGGTTGGAAATGCTTCGGGAGAAGGACGTCCCGGAATAATTGGAGGAAGTGCTGCTGGCCCTATTCTTTTTGAGCTATTCTCGCTCCTTCCGTCTAACTCAGCATTACCGATACCACACGATGATTTGGATGAAGTTATGGTATGCCCCCAGTCAGGAGAAAGAGCCGGACCCTATTGCACCGATGCTGTTGCAAGACTAGTGCCCAAAACTATCAAGAAGTCGCATCCATGCTCCTACCACAAACTGGTTCACCTGAGTCCTGACGGAAGATATCGCAGCAACCTAGAAATAGAAGACGGAGCACTATTAATTACAAAGAGTTATTTTATTCTGCCTCCTGTTATTGAATGGTATTACAGAAAAATAAACCCATCATATCAGATCCTGCCACCCTTCAAGCCAGGCTTTGAATCATCTGATGATTACAACGGGATGGAATTGATTTATCCACCACATAATACTACAGTTTTGATCCCACGTGATCTAAACGGAAATTTGAGCCGGATGGTGATTAAAGCAGTACACAGGCGGGAAGACGAAACTATTTACTGGCATCTTAATGGGAAATATCTGGGAAGCACAACAGGCATACATGAAATTGAAATACTTCCAGAAAGAGGCATACAGCGTCTTAGTCTGGTGGACAGCAGAGGGAAACGAATCCAAAGAAGCTTTATCTGCGCAGATGACTTAACAGGCAAAGAAAAGACTATTAATTAAAGTGCTATTGATAATTAATTTTAAATTTGTTCCTAGCACAGTTTTTGCAATAACTGGAATAGTGTCTTTTCGTAATCATTATACACGATAGAAATTAAATGCATATGGCAAGTAAAGGAGGAATAAACAGGATGGGTTGGCTTACAGGCATTCTCGCGGTAGCCGTAATTTCCATAGGATTGATATCAGCCACGACTGATCGTCGTAATTTTGAAGTGGTCAAGAATCTGGATATATTCTATGCCCTGTTTCACGAACTGAATACAATCTATGTTGATGAAACAGAACCTGCGAAACTGGTAAAGACAGGCATTGATGCGATGCTTTCATCTCTGGACCCATATACAAGCTATATCCCTGAAGAAGACCAGGAAGATTTCAGGTTTATGACAACAGGAGAATATGCAGGTATTGGAGCTCTTATTACCAAAAGAGGCGAATGGGTATTGATTTCAGAGCCATATGAAGGAATGCCTGCACAAGTTGCCGGCCTTAAAGCCGGCGATAAAATAATTAAGATCGACGGTGCTTCAATGCGCAATAAGGAGACCTCAGAGGTAAGTGAGAAACTCAAGGGTGCTGCAGGAACCACGGTTATTATTACTGTTCTCAGACCGGGAATTGAGAAAGAACTGGAGATCAGCATTAAAAGACAGGTAATCCAAATCAACCCTGTTCCATATTTTGGAATGATAAATGATAATACCGGCCTTATCATACTTAACAATTTCACTCAAAACTGTGCGGATGAGGTAGAAAAGGCTATAAATGAACTCAAGAAGAGTGGTAATCTAAAGGGTCTCATTCTTGACTTGCGTGGCAATCCGGGGGGACTAATGGACGAAGCAGTAAAGGTAGCAAACCTCTTCCTGCCACGTAGCAGTGAGGTTGTCAGTACTAAGGGCAAAGTTTCTCAGTGGGACAAGACCTACAGGGCTCCACGTGAACCCCTGGATACAATCACTCCTCTTGCAGTACTTATAAACAGGTCATCGGCTTCGGCTTCTGAAATTGTAGCCGGAGCTTTGCAGGATCACGACCGTGCTCTGATTATTGGCCAAAGATCCTTTGGTAAAGGACTGGTACAGACCACTCGTGCCCTTCCATACAACTCAAGTCTAAAAGTGACTACAGCAAAATACTATATTCCAAGCGGAAGATGTATTCAGGCTGTTGACTATGCTAAGAGGAATGAGGACGGAAGTGTTGGTCTGATTCCTGACTCTCTGATGAAGGAGTTTAAGACAAAGGGTGGAAGAACCGTTCTCGATGGTGGTGGTATTTCACCAGACATTACTATGGAACAGGAGCAATATTCAAATATTACAATTGCACTCCTGATGCAACAAACCATATTTGATTTCTCAACACAGTACGCTTCAAAAAAGGAAACACTTCCAGCTCCCGATTCATTTTATGTTGATGATAACCTATTTCAGGAGTTTGTAGACTATGTGCTTTCTCTCGACAGCTTTAGGTTTGAATCAGAGACAAATGACCTACTCAACAAACTGAAGGATGCGGCAAAGAAAGAAGGAAAATTTGAAGATGCTAAAAATACCTTTGAGGAACTTGAAAAGGTCCTGAAACCCGATGTTAGGCATGCCCTGTTGAATGCAAGAGAAAATATTAATCCACTACTTGGATCTGAAATAGTACGCAGGTACTATCATGAAAAGGGCTCGATTGTTTACAGCCTTAAATTTGATAAGGAACTATCCACTGCTGTAAAAGCTTTGCAGGATGTAGAAAAATACAAAGGTATGCTCAATGGCACAATATTAACACATGCCGGAGACAGAAGATACAATAATTAGAAAACTTTCATTCAGGCAAAAGAGGTTGTCCCAACTCAAGTTGAGACAACCTCTTTTGTTTCGGGAGCTCCCTGTTCTAAGCCATATAATGCACTGTTGCTCAACCTACCTTCAAAAAGCTACATAAAGTTCTCTAGCAAACCACCAGATATATAAACCACAGACTACCAGTTTTAATAGCACACCAGCAAAGAGTCCGATAACAGCACCAAAGGCAGAGCGTAAAGCCTGACTGCCATTTGCCTTTACAAGTAGTTCTCCTACCAAGGCACCGGCAAAGGGACCAAGTACTATCCCGGCAGGGCCGAGAAACAAACCTACCACAAGGCCCAAACTGGCACCCCAGACACCGGCTTTTGATCCACCAAACTTCTTCGTTCCCCATGCTGGGACAACATAGTCAAGCAGTGTTACTACTACAGCAAGTATTGCAGCTATCCAAAGCAGCTTAGAACTAAATTGTACCCAACTTGTAAAATGAAGTGCAAGCAATGCAAGAAAGCCCAAAGGCGGTCCTGGTATAAAGGGGACAACACATCCGACCAATCCGACAAGCAATAGTATAATCCCTAATATCAAAAGAAAAACATCCATAATACAGTATCAAGTTTACAATATAAGACTAATGCGCCTCAAGCCAGTTATTTCCAACACCAAGATCTACAATTAATGGTACTTTAAGCTTGCACACAGACTCCATTGAGCTTTTTACAAGAGCTTTTACAGCATCAAGTTCCTCAACTGGTACATCAAAGTTTAGTTCGTCATGTACCTGAAGTATCATCCGAGTCTTATACCTTCCCTCCTTGAGCTTCTTGTGAATATCCACCATTGCCATCTTTATAAGGTCGGCTGCTGTACCCTGGATTGGTGCATTAATCGCATTTCTTTCTGCCACTCCCCTCACAACTGCATTCTTTGAGTTGATATCAGGCAGATACCTTCTCCTTCCGAATATAGTGCTTACATAGCCCTTCTCCCTGGCCATCCTGATACATTCCTCCATATAATCCTTCACTCCTTTAAAACTATCGAAATAACCATCAATTATGGCTTTTGACTCTGACCTTGGAATATTTAACCTCTCGGACAGTCCAAAGGCTGAAATGCCATAAATAATGCCAAAATTTGCTGTTTTTGCCTTCCGCCTCATAGCGGAAGTAACTTCATCAGTACTTACCTTGAAAATCTTACTTGCGGTTGCAGTATGGATATCCTCTCCTCTCAAGAAAGCATTTACAAGTTCTGTATCCCCACTCAGATGAGCCATCAGTCTAAGTTCAACCTGTGAATAGTCAGCACTTAGGAAGACATGGTTTGAGTCACTTGCAGTAAAAGCCCGTCTGATCTCCCTGCCCTCATCATCGCGAATAGGAATATTCTGAAGATTGGGGTTAATACTGCTAAGGCGTCCTGTAACTACCAAGGCCTGATTATAGGTTGTATGCAGCCTCCCTGTCTTCTTATCAACCATGGTAGGTAGGGTCTCGACATAGGTCGACAGCAGCTTCTTTAATCCACGCTGTTCAAGTATCTTATTTATAATTGGATGTTTATCCCTCAACTTTTGAAGATTCTCCTCGTTGGTCGAATATTGACCCGACTTAGTCTTCGACGCCTTTGAATCAATCTTAAGCACATCAAAAAGTATCTCACCAACCTGACGTGGGCTGTTAACATTAAACTCACGACCAGCCATCTCTATAATCTCAGCCTCCAGTTCGGCAAGCCTCTTCTCAAGCTCCTTACCAGACTCTTTGAGATCATCAACATTCAGGCTAACTCCATTATACTCCATATCAGCGAGAACCGCGCTGAGAGGCATCTCGACGTTTCTGAAAAAGCCAAGCAGTCCTTCCTTTTCAAGCTCCTTCTGAAATATTTTCTTCAGTCGGAAGGTCACATCAGCATCCTCTGACGCATAGACAGTTACCTTATCAACAGGAACATCTCTCATATTACCCTGGTTCTTTCCTCTCTCTCCTATCAGCGACTCGATTGGTATAGGACGATATTTAAGATAAACTTCGGCAAGGTAGTCCATATTGTGGCGCTGTCCAGGAAACAACAGGTGATGGGCAACCATGGTGTCAAAGTAAGGACCCCTGAGTTCGATACCATACTGCCTGAGCATAAGGGCATCAAACTTAATATTGTGCCCTATTTTCTCTACACCCTCCTTTTCAAACACAGGTCTGAATTTTTCAAGAATAACAAGAACATCATTCCTTGAACCAGGCAATGCAACATAACAAGCCTTACCCTCTTCAAAGCAGAACGACATACCAAGCAACGAGCTTTCCCTTACATCAAGACCAGTGGTCTCAGTATCAAAACAGAAAGAATCCATCGCAAGCAATTGCTTCACCAATCCATCTATCTCCTCCTCGCCTTCTATCAACCTGTAATCATGTTCAATATCATCAACAGTATTGAAGTTATCGGAAACAGTAACTGCTTGAAGTTCTTCTTCGCCAAACAAGCTTCCCTGCGCTGAAGATGAAGGCTTTGGCTTTGGCACAGAAGCTAACCTGTCCATCAATGCCTTAAACTCCAGTTCTTCCATTATTGCTCTAAGTTTCTCCATATCCGGGCTCTTCAGTGCCAGACTATCCAGGTCAACTTCAAAAGGAACATCTGTTACAATTGTAACGAGTGTTCGAGCCAACTCAACCTGGTCCTTAAACTCAATAAGGTTGGACTGCACCTTACCCTTAAAATCCCCGATATTCTTATAAACATTCTCAACAGTACCGTACTTTCCGATTATCTCCATTGCCCTCTTCTCTCCGATACCGGGGCAGCCAGGCACATTATCAGCACTGTCACCCCAAAGCGCAAGCAGATCAATAATATTGATCGGGTCAGGTACATTGTAATGGCTCTTTACTTCCTCCGGGCCCCATATTTCAGTATCCCTGGTCCCTGTTCTCGGCTTCAGTATTTTAACATTCTCTTTAACAAGTTGTCCAAAATCCTTATCTGAAGTAACCATATATGTCATAAAGCCTTCCTTAGAAGCCCTGGTGGCAAGGGTACCAATTAGGTCATCTGCTTCATAACCCTCTGCCTGAAGCATAGATATGTTCATTGCTTCAAGTATTCTTTCAATATAGGGAACAGCCCGTTTAATATCTTCAGGTGCCGCCTCTCTGTTTGCTTTATAATCAGGGTAAAGCTCATCACGGAAGCCAGGTCCGGGATAGTCAATCACTACAGCAAGGTGAGTGGGATGCTGATTGTTGATTATGTCAAGCAAAGTATTTGTAAATCCGTAAATTGCAGAAGTGTTAAGCCCCTTGGAATTGATCCTCGGTGCTCTGATGAATGCATAATAGGCTCTGTATATCAAAGCATAAGCATCCAATAAATAAAGATTCTTTTTCGTATCAGTCATCACACATTTGTTTTACTCCATAAATTTAAGGAATTGGTGCGGAAATGCACCTGACTCCCTGACAAATTGAGTATTTTAGAAAAACAAAGCAACAGACGCTATTGTTAATCTGTTATGAAAGAAAAGAAAGGAATACTGCTGACAGCCTTTGGCACAACTATCGATGAAGCAGCTCAGACCTACAAGGTATTAGAAGCCCGCTTCCGCTCAGCCTTTCCTGAATTTGAAATACGCATCGCTTACACATCCTCCATAGTTCGTAAAAGACTAAAAGCAAGAGGAATTGACATTCCCTCTCCTGCAAGAGCCTTGGCTCAGTTTGGAGAAGACGGTTTCAGCGAAGTCTGTCTGCAGTCCCTTCATGTTATTGGTGGCAACGAGTACAACGATATTGTCAGTACTGTAATTGCCATGCAAAGTATTCCCAAAGGGGTAGAACGGATTGTTGTTGGCGAACCCCTATTATGGAATCATGAGGATTATACACGGGTTGCAAACATACTCCATGATTATGTTTCACATATAGAAGAAAAACCTGATTCCTTGTTACTAATGGGTCATGGGACAAGCCACCCTGCCAATATCAGTTATGCAGCTCTTCAGGAGTACTTCAGAAGATTGAACGGAACTCCTGTTTATGTCGCAACTCTTGAGGCCTTTCCTTATCTTGAAGATGTTACTGAGGAGCTGAGAGATAATGGGATTAAAGACTTGCTGGTGATGCCCCTGCTGACCGTTTCAGGAGGTCATGCAATCACCGACCTTGCCGGCGCACAAAAGGAAAGCTGGAAATCAAGGCTTCAGGCTGAAGGTTTCACTGTCCGAACAGTCAAACAAGCCTTGGGAGACCTGCCGGAGATTGTAGATATCTGGATAGAAAAAGCCGCACAAGCCATAAAAAAAGATTGCTAGTGCAATCTTTATTCATTGTCAGAGGCAAACCACTCAGCGTATGAACCTGCAGTTTCGTTAAGTCTAAGGCTATGCAGCTTAACATTAGAAGGCAGAGCCTTTTTCAACCTATCAGCAAAGTCAATAATCATATTCTCGCAGGTAGGCTGATAACTCATAACGAAATGCCTCTCAGCCATCTGGCCCATCTCTCTGATTGTATCCTGACTCACATTCCTACTTACAATAAGGGCATGATCAAATTCTGAAATTATCTCTCTGTTGACAATATCCTTAAGGTCCCCGAAATCCATAACCATACCAAGCTTCGGACTATTACTATCAGTAATAGGCTCACCGATAACAGTTACTTTAAGTATATAGGAATGTCCGTGTATATTACGGCATAGTCCATCATAATTATGTAGCGCATGCGCAGCTTCAAAACGAAATTCCTTTGTAATCCTAATCCTTGCCATCACCTCTCAATTATTTTCGCTCCTGCAACTTTTTGTTCAATCTTCTTGCCGTATTATAGAACACAGCCCTATCCATGTCTGTTTAACTAGCGTGGCAAATATAGTTTATTTACACGACAATTATCCGAAAATCATGCAAATAGACAAGCATCGCAGATGCCGGCCAAAGAAAAATATACCTGAATATTCGGGGATAATAATCAACAAATTGCTACTTTTGAGCTATTAGCATTAACAACAATGGGTGTATCATCTAAAATAGTTGCTCCTATAAGTGAAGAGATGAGGGGCTTTGAAGCCTACTTTAAACAACAGATAAAGTCAGAGATCCCTTTACTCACTGTTATTACCAACTATCTTATACGAAGGAAAGGCAAACAGATGAGGCCCATGCTTGTGTTCCTCTCTGCGCGCCTAAACGGAGATGCAACGGAAGCAAGCTACACCGCAGCAGCTCTTATAGAATTACTTCATACAGCTACACTTATCCATGATGATGTTGTAGATGAAACCTACCAGAGAAGGGGGTTTTTCTCAATCAATGCTCTGTGGCGTTCCAAGATAGCTGTACTCGTCGGTGATTATTACCTTTCTGTTGGCCTTGGCTGTGCTTTAAAAAACAATCAGATCGAAGTACTTAGGATTGTTTCTGATGCTGTCAAGGAAATGAGCGAGGGTGAATTATTACAAATAGAAAAGTCTCGTCAACTTAATATTACTGAAGAAATTTACTACGACGTTGTAAGAAAGAAAACTGCAACTCTGATCGCCGCCTGCACAAAGTCAGGCGCCTATTCTGTCAATGCCCCTCAGGAGCAAGTTGATAAGATGCATGAATTTGGAATTAACCTTGGTATTGCTTTTCAGATCAGAGACGACCTTCTCGACTACGAAAAGAAAAACCTTGCCGGTAAGCCAACTGGAAACGACCTTAAAGAAAAAAAGATTACCCTACCTCTGATCTATGTTTTGAATAAAGCAGATCACAAGAAAAAGCGTGAAATACTTAGGACTATCAAACGCCATCATAAAAACGAGAGAAAGATAGCACCTATAGTTAGTATGGTTATTGAAGAAGGAGGCATAGAGTACGCCAGAAAAAAGATGATAGAATACCGGGATAAGGCGTTAGAAATACTAAAGACTTACCCCGAATCTGAAATCAGAAGTGCTCTTGAAGAGCTGGTTTACTTTACCACATCAAGGAAGATGTGAGAAATATACTACTTTTTCAGCACCAGTAATTTCCTTTAGCAAAGTATCAGCCAGACGGCTTGTTCCTATGCGGAACAAGCTGTTATTAAGCCAGCTATCTCCAAGCACCTGTTTCTGTATTGACCAGTATATAAGGGCATCTTCTACTGTGGATACACCTCCTGCAGCCTTGAAACCAACCTTACGTTTGCGCTTTTCAGTAAAAGCCTTCATAGCATGATTCATTATCCAGGCTGCTTCAGGTGTAGCGCCAGGATAGCCTTTACCTGTCGAAGTTTTGATAAAATCAGCACCAGCTTCCATAGCTAGAATACTTGCCATCCAGATATTCTCAGAAGTGCCTAGTGCTCCGGTCTCAAGAATTACTTTTAACTGAACGTCCTTTCCTATAGCTGCCTTTATATCGGCAATCTCCCTACCTACAAATTCATAATTCCCTTCAAGAAACTCACCTATTGAGATTACTATATCAATTTCATCAGCTCCAAGAAAAACAGCCTTCTTAGTCTCTTCAATCTTTACATCCAGGAAAGTTTGTGAAGTAGGGAAACCAGCTGACACAACAGCTCTCTTTACATCCATTCCTTTTAGTTTAGATCCCAGGACTGATGCAAAAACCGGATACACACACACAGCACCAACATTTGGAATGTCAGGATAGTGTTCATTCAGATGCACTACCTTCTCACAAAAGCTCTCTATTTTATTGCTGCTATCATCTGAATTAAGACTAGTTAAATCAAGACAATTGAATAATCGCTTCAATATATCAGCACTCTTCTCCTCCAGACTTAGCTTTGACAAATCAAAAACAGGAATATTCAAATAATCCTGATTAAATAATTCAAATAAGGAATTGGTTTCCATACATATAAAATTAAAATTATTTCAAATCATGAGTATCTATAAGAATGGTCACGGGACCAGCATTTACCATATCAATATCCATATAGGCACCAAAAACTCCACGTGCAACACTTTTACCCGTCAAGTCTTCAAGTCTCTTAATAAGATGTTCGTACAAGGGCACCGCTAGTTCGTGTTTCGCAGCGTCAATATAGGATGGTCTGTTTCCTTTCTTAACTTTGGCATGAAGAGTAAACTGACTGATTACCATCAGTTCACCATCAACATCTTTTACAGAAAGATTCATTACTCCCTTCTCATCATCAAAGATTCTCAGCGAAACAATCTTAGAAGCCAGATATTCAACATCCTCGGTAGTATCATTATGAGTTACACCCACTAATATCATCAAACCCTTACCTATAGAATGAAAATGTTCATCAGAAGCACTGACCGAAGCACGACTAACTCTTTGGACGACAACTCTCATAATTCAGAATACTTTACATCAAAAACATTGAAGGCAAAAATACGATAAATTGAGGCACCGTTAATTCTGAATGCCTATATTTGACCGCAACAATTTGGTTAAAAGTTTGTCTTTTTGAGAATGACTCCAATATGAAAACCAAATATTCAGTAATAAGCAACAGCAAAGAACCAGCGTTTAATCTGGCTGCTGAAGAGTACCTGCTCAGAACAAAGAATCAGGACTACAATTTTTTCTATATAAACGATACTTCTGTAATTATTGGGAAACACCAGAATGCTCTTGCAGAGATTAATCTCCCCTTTCTAGACAAAAACGGAATTCCTTTATTCAGAAGGCTATCAGGAGGAGGAACAGTTTTTCATGATCCTGGCAACTTAAACTTTTGCTTTATAAGAAATGAAAAACCAGGTGAATTAGTGAACTTTAAAAAGGCTACCGAGCCCATAGTTGTATCATTGAATAAATGGGGTTTGCCAGTCAAGCATGGAGAAAGAAATGACCTTCTTGTAAATTTCAAAAAGATTTCAGGCAATGCTTGTCACGTGTTCAAACAACGTGTAATGCACCACGGTACGATACTATACGATTCAAATCTGGATTTTTTGACCAACAGTCTGAGAGCAGATCCTACAAAATATGCAGACAAAGCAGTAAAGTCTGTCAGAAGTCAGGTCACCAACATTAAAGACCTTCTAAAGTGGGAAATTGAGACTGAAGAGTTTATGTATCAACTAGTTTCATCAATAAAACAAAGAAATTCTTCAATAGTAGACTACTGCTTTATTGATGAGGACATTAAACTAATTAATCAAATCAGGGCTGAGAAGTATGACACTGCGGAATGGAACTTCAGGTATGGTCCTCCCTACATTTTCAAGAAGCGCAGCAAGTTTGGCAAAAAAGTTTACAGCATTGAAATGAAAATCGAAAAAGGTCGTATATCAGAGATTGCTGTAAAGACAAGTCCAGTGGATTTGGCTATAGCAGAGGCAATCAAAGCAAAGCTAACAGGGCTGTTTCATGACAAAAACGAGATAGTCTCAGCACTTAAAGATATTGACGGTATTGCGGGTGACGCTGGTGAACTATCAGATATCTTCTTTTAGAAAATAGTCCTTGATAGTTTTAGCCTTAGCAGAACCAACCAATTTTTTAAGATCCTCAAAGGATGCTTCCTTAATCCCCTTTAAGGACTTAAACTCATTAAGCAGAGCTTTTGTTGTTTTTTCTCCAATTCCCGGAATAGAATCAAGAGCCGAAACCAAGGCTCCCTTGCTCCTCTTGCTTCTGTGAAAAGTAATACCGAACCGGTGCGCCTCATTTCTTAGGTGCTGTATCAATTTCAGCGAGGGACTGTTTTTATCAAGGTAAAGTGGCACCGGATCACCTGGGTAAAATATCTCCTCAAGTCTTTTTGCAATACCGATTACGGCAATTCTATCCTGAAGACCCAATGCTGTAATGGATTTCATGGCTGAGCCTAATTGTCCTTTCCCCCCATCAATAATCAATAGCTGTGGCAAAGCACTCCCTTCATCCAGAGCTCTTTTAAACCTTCTGTAAATCACCTCCTCCATTGAAGCAAAATCATTAGGCCCTTCAACTGTCTTTATATTATAATGCCTGTAATCCTTTCTTGAAGGCTTACCTTCCTTAAACACAACACAGGCAGCAACAGGATAAGCTCCCTGTATATTGGAATTATCGAAACACTCTATGTGTACCGGAAGATTCCTGAGATTTAAATCTTTCTGTGCCTGTTCAAGTACAAGGTAGCTTCTTGGCTTTCTAGTATGATTAGCTTCCTGCTTCAGCCTTTCAAGCCTGAAGTACTTAACATTCCTTTCAGACAAATCAAGCAGTTTCTTCTTGTCTCCTATCTGTGGGACTATAAACTCTACACCTTTAAGTGAGATATCTGGAATAAAAGGCACAAGTATTTCAGATGATGTACTATTGAACCTTTCCCTAAGCTCAATAATTGCAAGAGCAAAGAGTTCAGACTCCTCCTCATCCATCCTTTTCTTCATCTCAATAGTGTGTGCCTGAATAATTGCGCCATTCTGAACCTTCAGGAAGTTAACATATGCAGAGTCCTCGTCATTAAGAAATGAGAATACATCTACATTGTCAATCTTTGGATTGACAATAGTAGACTTACTCTGAAAACCAGAAAGAAGATTGATTCTATTTTTTATGTCCTCGGCTTCTTCAAATTTATATTCAGAAGCCAATTCTCCCATCCTGTTTTTAAGATATTTTATTACTGAGTTGATATTTCCCTTAAGGATACTTTTAACATCCTCTATGTATTGGAGATATTCATCTTCCTTCTGCAAGCCCTCACATGGAGCTTTACAGTTGCCCATGTGAAATTCAAGACATCTCTTGTATTTCTGCTTGGCAACATTCTCAGCATCTAAATTGAGCTTACAAGTACGAAGTGGATATAAATGCCTCACCAGTTCCAGGAGAGTTCTGACCATTACGACAGATGTATAAGGACCAAAGTACAAGCTTCCGTCCTTATATATTTGCCTGGTCTGGTACACCCTGGGAAAGGCCTCATTACGCACAACTATCCAGGGATATGTTTTATCATCCTTAAGAAGTATATTATAGCGAGGCCTGTACTTTTTTATCAGGTTGTTTTCGAGAAGCAGGGCATCTTCTTCAGAACTAACAATAATATGCTTAATATCTCTGATCCTTTTAACCAAGACCCTGGTCTTGCCATTTTCAGGAATTCGATTAAAGTAAGAAGATACTCTCTTCCTTAAATTCTTCGCCTTACCTACATAGATAACTTTACCACTCTCATCAAAGTATTGATATACTCCGGGATCTTCGGGTAAAACAGCAACCAGACTTCTTAGGTAATCTATCTTAGGATTCAGTTCATCAAGCATCGTGATTCAAATCATTCAAAAAGCGGGACAAAATTAAACTTATCAACATCAAAGAGTCCACGGTCTCCTAGTTTCAGGCTAGGTATAACCAACAGCGAAAGGAAAGCCAGACACATAAATGGAGCTTTCAGGTGAGAACCAAGTTCTTTGCAAGTATCATTCAAAAGCTGGTACTTTGCTGCTACAGCACTTCCATCTTCATCTGACATAAGTCCTCCAACAGGAAGAGCAAGAATCTGTACAGATTCTCCATCGTATACAGCTATACCTCCACCGCATTCTATAATTGCATTTACGGCTTTCGCAATGGATGTATCATCTGTTCCAGTTGCAATAATATTATGACTATCGTGTGCAACAGTACTTGCTATAGCACCCTTCTTCAATCCGACATTTCTAACAAAGCCAATTGAGGGCTTTTGATCAGAATACCTGTTGATAACCACAAGCTTTAGTACATCTTCAGCAACTGAAGATTCAACTGTTTGACCCGGGGATACAGATGGCTTCCACAGATATTGCCCAGTAAGAAGCTCACCATCCTTTACATCAATAACCCTTACTGTGGCACATTCTTCAGGTAGCACGATCTTTAGGTCAGAGGCCGATATCATGTTCGTACGAAATCTGTTAATACGCTCAGATATATCAAAAGAAAAAAGCACACCATCTCTTTTATCATAGACTTTGCGACCATCAATATAGGATTCTAATACGTCAAATTCCTCCAGGTTACTCACAACTAAGAAGTCTGCATAATCACCTTCTCTAAGCAAGCCCACAGGTATCTTATAGTGCTCAACAGGGACAACACTTGCTGACCTAAGTAGATCAAACAAATCCACATTATACTTTTTCAAACCAAGTCTTATAAGCCTGTCTATGTGACCATCGCTTATTATTTCATCCGGATGACTATCATCAGTACACAACATAAGGCTATCCGGATATAATGAAAACAAATTGTGTAATGCATCAAAATTTCTTGCAGCACTACCCTCCCTCACCTGTATCTTAACACCTAGCTTAATCTTTTCCTCTGCCTCCTCATAGCTGGAACACTCATGGTCAGTTGAGATACCATAACTTACATATTTTTTCAATGCCTCACCCCTAAGCCCTGGGGCATGTCCATCCACCGGCTTGTTTTTCAACTGGGCATATTCAATCTTCTTAATTACATCAGGAACATCCCCAACTACACCGGGAAAATTCATCATCTCCGAAAGAAACCATACATCATCTCTCTCCAAAAGTCCCCTTACCTCCTCCGGGCCCAACACAGCACCTGAGGTCTCAAAACTGGTAGCAGGAACGCACGAAGGAGCGCCAAAGAAAACCTTCAAAGGAACCTTTTTAGCATCCCTGATCATATATTCCACCCCCTCCACTCCAGCTACATTAGCTATCTCATGTGGGTCACTTACAACAGCAATTGTTCCACGTGGAACAACCAGTTGGGCAAACCTGGAGGGCGTTAACATAGAACTCTCAATATGGACATGGGAATCAACAAATCCTGGCATTATATAACGAAGAGGTGCAGAATCTACTCTTCTAATAAAAACAATCCTCCCACCACTAACCAATATCTCACCAGGAAAGATCTCACGTCCATTAACATCAACTATCTGTCCAGCAACTGAAAAATCATTCATTGTACAACACATTTTAGTTCCACGTGGAACATTAACGACCTAAAAGAACTAATAAGATATTAATATCACTAGGTGAGACCCCACTAATCCTAGAAGCCTGTCCAATAGTATCAGGATTGACTTTCGCAAGTTTCTGACGAGCTTCTGTACTAAGGGACCTTATCTCGCTATAATCAAACCTATCCTTAATTTTAATATTCTCAAGCCTTTTAAGTTTGTCTGCTATTATCTTCTCCCTGTTAATATAGCCCTCATACTTAACCATAATCTCTGCTGCCTCTACAATCTCCTCGTATCTATCAGAGGGAAAGTCTTCGCAAAAACGTCGAATAGCAGGAATAGCCTCAATCAAATCCATTAATCTAACCTGAGGTCTCAGGACAATATCAATCACCTTAACTCCTTGATTAAGGGTGGCAGAACCTACACTACTTAAATATTGATTGACTTCATCAGCTTTAATACTATAACCCTTCAAAAAATCAACAAGAGAGTTTCTATAATTCATCTTCTCATTAAAATACCTATAACGCTCCTCAGTTACAAGTCCAATCTCATAACCTTTTGGAGTTAGCCTTTCATCAGCGTTATCCTGACGCAAAAGAATCCTATATTCAGCTCTACTGGTAAACATACGGTAAGGCTCATCCACACCTTTAGTAATTAAATCATCTATCAAAACACCAATATAGGATTCATCACGACCAAGAATAAAATCACTCTCTCCCCTAAGAGATAGAGAAGCATTTATCCCAGCAATCAAACCTTGTGCTGCTGCCTCTTCATATCCTGTGGTACCGTTTATCTGTCCAGCAAAATATAGTCCTTTTACCAGTTTTGTTTCTAAGGTAGCACTAAGCTGAGTAGGGTCGAAATAATCATACTCTATTGCATAACCAGGTCTGAAAAATCTGGCTTTCTCCAACCCGGGAACATTCTTTAATGCCTCAAATTGAGTTTTCATAGATAGTGAGGAACTAAAACCATTGAGATAGTATTCAATAGTATTCTCCCCTTCAGGTTCCAAATATAACTGATGACTAGTCTTTTCCGAAAAGGTAACAATCTTGGCTTCAATACTAGGACAATATCTAGGCCCAACACTCTGGATGGTGCCATTATACATAGGACTCTCAAGAATATTATTCTCAATAATTCTATGCACAACTGGATTTGTATAGGTGAGATAACAGCTTCTCTGCTTCAATACCTTATTGGAAACTGGCATATAACTAAACTTGTAAAAACCATCCTCCCCCTTTTGTTCATCAAGCTTTGAGTAGTCTATGGTCCGGGCATCAATTCTTACTGGAGTTCCAGTTTTCAATCTACCAGTACGAAAACCATAATCTCGTAGTCTTTCAGTTATGCCATATGATGCAGATTCTGAAATCCTCCCTCCCTTCTGTTGTACTGAACCTATATGAATAAGTCCATTCATAAAAGTTCCCGTAGTAAGCACAAGCCTCCTGCAATTAATTTCAACACCTAGAGCAGTCTTTACCCCCACAACTATGTCATCCTTTATTAAGATATCAACAACACTATCTTGCCAAAAACTAACATCAGGAATTGATTCTAGTACAGATCTCCAGGTAGCAGAAAATACCATCCTATCACATTGACTTCTTGGACTCCACATAGCAGGTCCCTTACTTCTATTAAGCATCCTAAACTGAATAGAAGATCGATCCGTAACTATACCCATCATCCCACCAAGAGCATCAATCTCACGGACTATTTGCCCCTTGGCAATTCCACCAACTGCAGGATTACAACTCATCTGGGCAATCTTATTCATGTCCATTGTAATCAACAATGTCTTCATACCCAAATTTCCACAAGCAGCTGCAGCTTCACAGCCGGCATGACCTGCCCCAACAACTACAACATCAAATTCAAAATCCATATTAAAAAGTATAATTCACCCACACCACAAAAATAGTCCTAAACTTCCTGTGTGCAATAAAGGAAACAAATAAAATGGAGAATGGATCAAAGGATGCTTAACATAATTAAGAGACTGCAGATCCAATATTCAGACTCGAAATGTAGTACTATACAAAAGACTTTACTTAAACAGAGAATTTACCTAGCCAGAAATCTTCCAAACCTCTCATTATCTTCTCTTCTTCATCTGTTTTATCACCAAAACCGACAAGGTGTAAAATACCATGAAATATTACTCTGTGTAATTCCTCCCTATAGGCAGTATTAAACTCAATAGAATTACTTTGGACAGTATCGAGACTTATAACCAAGTCGCCTGAGACAATGTCTCCTTCGTTATAGTCAAAGGTAATTATGTCAGTATAGTAATCGTGATTTAGATAACGTCTATTAACTTCTATAATATAATTATCACTACAAAAAACAATCGAAATACTTCCGCATCTCCTATTGTAATGTGCAATAATTTCAGCTATACAATTTCTAAGAAAGTCAAAATCCAGTTGTGGCAGCTCCGAATCTTCCGATAAAAAATCAATATCCTGCATTAAGATAATCGAAAAAACATTTTTAATTGATTTCCCTTATCATTGAATTCGAGCTTATCAGCAAGGTGATTCATAAGGAAAATACCACGTCCATGAGTACGCTCAATGTTTTCAGGCAAAGTTGGATCAGGCAGACAAGTATAATCAAAACCATCACCCATATCGGTAATTTGGAAATAGATCTCACTATCACTTATTTCATATTCGATAACTACATCTCTCTCCTTTACAAGCTTGTTTCCATGAACAATAGCATTATTCACACCTTCCACTACAGCTAATAATAACTTACCATAAACCTCAGAGTCAATACTATATTTAACGGAAACCTCGTCTATCAATTTTTCAACAAGATTTATATTTTGAATCTCTGATTTTAATATTAACCTTTCCACAGGCATAACTCCTAGTTCATTAATGATCATCACATAATATTCATGAAGTTACAACATACACCTTTATACATAAATAATTGAAAAGGGTTTCCTATTTTGCTACAAATTTACTTTTGAAGCCAAATAGCAGGGTCTACCTTTTGATTTTCATTCCAAATCTCAAAGTGTAAAACCATGGATTTGCTGATATCATCTCTAAATATACGACCAATTTTCGCACCTGCATCAATCTTCTGGCCTTGCTTCACCTCTACCTCTATCAAATTGGCATAAACAGTCAAGTACATTCCATGCCTGATTAAAACAGTAGTATTAAATCCAGGAATAGCTACAACTCTACTCACTTCACCATTATGAACACAGAAAACACCATCATCTTCAGCACTCTGAATATCAATACCATTATTCTTTATAGTAACATTTTTGAGCACAGGGTGTTCATGCTCACCAAAACGATTTATTATAGTACCCTTTCTGACCGGCCAAATCAACTTACCTTGAAAGGACGAAAAATCAGTTCCCTGGGTACTAACAGAAGACACCTTTATAAAATCAAGAATCTTTTGCTCAAGATTCTTTGCCTGAGCTTCCTTCTCATTAATTTGTTTAAGCAACCACGACTCTTCACTTTTCAAGTAATTGACAAGTTTAGCCTTCTCCTTCTTTGTGGCCTCAAGACTGCGCAACTCATCCTCTATTGCCTTCAAAGCAGATTCCTTTGACTCCTTTTGAAATTTTATATCATTATGCAATGCTATCATCTGATTCTGCCTTTCTTTCAGCAATAAAACCTGCCTACGTCTATAATCAGCATATTCTTTTAGAACCCTATATCTGCGATATGCCTCACTAAAATCCACAGATCCAAGAAAAAAAGCAAGTTCATTTAAGGAACTACTTCGCAAATATGTATCCTGTAGCAACTTCGCATATTCAGCCTTTAAAACATCAATTTCACCCTCAAGATCATTAATAGCAGATTGATTATGGTCTATAGTTCTGTCAAGGTCTTTAATCTGGTTCTGAAATTCTCTAACTATATCCTCTTTAATAGTTAGCTCCCTCTCAACAAGTTGCAATTGTTGTAGAGTTGATTCTCTGGAACTTCTCTTCCTCTTCAGCAATTCCTTAGACTGCTCTATTTCCCTTAATAATACATCCTTTTCTTTCCTAAGGTTATCAACAGACTGAGCACTGGAAATTCCAAATCCAAGACATAAAACAAAAACAACCGTTAGAAATTTATAAGGTCTCCCTAACATAATTAGCCGGTATTGAAAATGTAACGGAATTTCCTGAATTAAATTCAACAGTAGAATAACTTAATTCTAACTTAAAAATATCTGTACTCCTCCTACCAAAAGCCTTAATAGATCGAGGAAATATGTGATCACCATACTTGGAAAAATCAGAATATTCAACCTTAAAATCAATATTAAGATCAGGAAAATTTACAATAGTCATAACTGGTCTATATGTCAGTGGCTGAATCTCAATCCTTTGAAAAAAAGAAGTTCCACGTGAAACTGATTTCCCAGTAAATGAATAATGAAACAGGCTGTCACCATTTGATAATCTACCGCGGTTACCTAACTCATAAAAATCAATACCTCCTGCCAGGAAAATATTATTCACCAAAACACTTTCAATCTCATTATAACCAAGATCTAGCAAAAAAATAGAACCTGCCCTATCATAGGTTCCAAACAAATATTTCTTATTCAATCTATCCAATATATGAACACCTTCTTTATCAAGTTTTATCCTATACAGCTCAATACCCATAATTGGAATAACTGAAATAATAATAACAGAATCCTTTTTAATCAGAATATTAGCCCTGCCAGCTAAAGACCTTTCATCGGTCTTTATATCAACAAAGACCCTCTTTAAATAAAGTTCATCAAAAACAACAGATCCATCTTTTACAGAATCTACTAATTCGGACAAACTTAAATCCTGCCTTTCACCAAAGGAAACAGCTCTCTTAACAGTTTTGCAGGAACTTGCAAAACACATTAACAGCCATATAAAAGAAATATATATTATAAACCTGAAATTCATATACTACTCAGGAATATACTGCATTAACCTAATTTTCTCCTCCAAAACGCCAGATATCTCATCTTCAGTACTTAAAGCCTGCTTCCAGTACTTCAAAGCCTCTTCTAAATTTCCATTCTTAAACAGTATATCACCATAGTGTTCGAGAATTACCCCATTATCAGCACCTCCATTTGAAATAGCTTGTTCAATAAAATACAAAGCCTCAAGATAATTTTCTCTCTTAAATAAAATCCAGGCATAAGTATCTAAATACGTAGGGTTAAGTGGCTCCAATTCTATTACCTTACTTATCATAGCCTCAGCTTTAGCTAATTCAATTCCTTCTATGCTGAGATAATAAGCATAATTGTTTAGCGCGGCTATATTATCATTTTTTAAAGCTAAACTTTTCTCATATGCACTAAAAGATTCATCACGCAACCCAACATTATAATAAAGATCTCCAAGTATCCCATAAACAACACTTAATAAACCATCATTATCCTCAACCAATTCAGATGCACTCTTCAAATACTCTATAGCTTTACCATCCTGCCCGCTAAACATATAAGCTAAACCACACAAATAATTAAAAATCCCATTTTCTGGGTAAAGATCAACAGCTCTGACAGATTCCTTTAAAAAAGTTTCTCTGTTTTCGACCTGCTCAGAAAGTTTTAAAAGATAATCCTGCCATACATCTGCTTGTTTTTCGTCAATTAAAAGAGATGTCTCATACGAAGAAATAGCAGCCGAATCTCTACCAATTAGTCCAAGAAAATTTCCATATAGTTTATATATAAAGGCCTCATAAGGATGAGATTTAATGATACAGTTAATATATTTATCTAAGTCACTAATATCTAATACTCTTTGATTGGAATCCGCACTCATCAAAAACGGAACCAACCTTTGAACCTTACTTTCAAGATCAACTCCTGAATGGGAAAAACCATACTCTAAGTTTAATTTGAAATTTTCCTGATCATTTATATTAAAATAGTAGTTAGCCAAACTGAAATAGACCTGACCATTAGAAGGGTAATCGCGCACTATTGAATTATAAATTTCAAGAGCCTTAGCACTTTGCTTCTGCTGCATCAGGAAATCGCCAAGATATACTTTGTAATCTCCATTCAAAGGATAACTATCACATAATTTGACCAATACATTCTCAGCACCCTTAACATCACCCATATGTAAATACATAGCATGCTTTTCCAATGCAATAGCTTCATTCACAACGATTCTTCCCTCAATCCTCTCAAGCGTCCTGATACCAGAAATAAAATCACCAGATTGGGCCTGTAATTGAGAAAGGTGATATAAATAATCCAAATTATTACCAAACTTACCAACAAGGTATTCAGCAGATAATAAAGCATTTTCCATATCACCATTGTGAGCATACAACTTACTCAAGAGATAAAGGAAATGTTCATTATCAGGATCATACTGAACAGCTTTGAAAATAAACTTTTGTGCCTCAATATACTCTTGATTATTAATCAAAAGATTTCCAATCTCATAGTAACAAGTCGCACATGCAGAATCAATTTTAATAGCCTCATTAAAATACATAGCAGAATTGCCAACATCTCCCTTAAGGCCAAACCTTAAAGCATTATAGAAATAGAAGTTAAACTTCCGCTCTTCATTTTCATCTTTCACCTTAATAATGACTGGTCTGCCTTCGGCATACAATACATCCTCAAAAGAAGAAGTAACCTTTGATGCACTCTTACAACCATTAGTCAGTAAAAGAGCAAAACATGCAACAACGACACCTGCAAATAACCTATACATGCAACCTGTTTTTAAAATATAGCAATTAGAAGGAAGCAAAAACTATTCCCTTCCTGTATGACCAAAACCTCCACTTCCCCTTTCAGTGGCTCCTAACTCATCAGAAAGGGCCCAATCAAATCTTTCATACTTATTTAAAACCATCTGACAAACCCTATCACCATGATTAATAATAAAGTCCTCCTCAGACAAGTTAATTAAAATTACTTTCACTTCACCACGATAATCTGCATCAATAGTACCGGGCGAATTCAGCACAGTAATTCCATGATTAATAGCTAATCCACTTCTGGGTCTAATTTGTGCTTCAAAACCTTCAGGAAGTTCAATATATAATCCAGTAGGAATTAAGACTCTTTGCATTGGTTTAACAATTACAGCTTCATCCAGATTAGCTCTTAAATCCACTGCAGCGCTGTGTACCGTAGAAAAAGATGGTAGTGGATTATTACTCCTATTTATAACCTTAACTCTTAGCATTGAAATTAGTTTTCCTTAGTTTTAAACCATTAATAAAAAGAAAAAACAAAATATAAGAAGCAATCAATATAATCTTGAACGAATACCTAATTGCAAGAGATTCAAAAGAAACATATTGATTTACAATATATAGAAATACAGCGACTAAAAAATAAAGAGCGATTTTTTTAAGATCATATGGAACTTTATAATGTCGCTGTCCAATTAAATATGATACTATCATCATCACAGCATAACCACAAAGGAGTGCAATTGCACCTCCTAGCATGCCTATTTGTCCTATTAAAATAAAATCCAGTCCTACAGTAATCACCATACCTATAATACCAAAATATGCTCCAAAATAAGTTTTATCACTTAGCTTATACCAAAGAGACAGATTGAAGTAGATACCATAAAACAAAAGACCAAGCAAAACATATGGAATAATCATATTTCCCCGGTGATATGAAGAAGTCAAAATTAATGAATTGACTAAATCCATTAAGAAGCATATTCCGAGTAAAATTAATAACCCAAAACCTACAAAGTACTCCATCACCTTAGCATACGACACAATTCCCTTTTCCCTGTTGTTAAAAAAGAAAGGCTCAAAAGCAAAACGAAAAGACTGAGTAAACAAACTCATCAAAATACCAATTTTAAAGTTTGCACCATATACAGCCAGTTCAGCAAAACCATTTTCATCTATAAGTTTAGGCATTAATATTTTCTCTGCATTCTGGGTAATCATGCCTGTAATACCAACAATCAAAACAGGCCATGAGTAAACCATCATATTCTTTAGAATCCTAGCACTGAAAAGTCCTCTAGTTCTAATAATATCAGGTAAGAAAATAAGTAAAGTAAGTATAGAACTTAACAAGTTACTAAGTAAAATAAAAAATACTCCATCAAAAGATCTATATAGAAGTATAAACCTGGTACCAAATTCAAATCTATCTATCAAATAGGGAATAAAAACAAGAAATACAATATTGAAAACAATATTGCAAGAAATACTGGCAATCTTAACTATACCAAAGAAAATAGGTCTGTTATCCAGCCTGAGCTTCGCAAATGGAATTGATACAAGCGAATCAATAGCAACAATAAGGCCCATTAAAATAACAGAGGCCTTATACTTACCTTCATAAAAGTAATTGCTAATATTTTCACTAAATACAAAAGAAAGTACTACCAAAAATACACTTGTACACACAAGCATTGAAATAGTAGTTTTATAGACCACATCTTTATTCTCCTTACGCGCAAATCTGAAAAAGCCAGTCTCAAGTCCAAAAGTGAAAACTACAAGGAGAATGGTAATAATCCCGTAAATATGGTTTACTGCTCCGTATTCATCTTGACTAATAACGCGAATATAAAATGGCATTAATAGCCAATTCAGCAGACGACCGATCATGGTAGTAGCACCATAGATAACAGTATCGCTTGCCAGGCGTTTTAAACTTAAGCTCATAGTATCAAAATAAAGCATTCTGCCATGCACCAGGAGCAATGCCAAAATGCTCGTAAGCTATCTTAGTAGCAACACGACCTCTCGGAGTCCGCTTCAAAAACCCTTCCATAATAAGAAACGGTTCATATACTTCTTCAATAGTTCCAGTATCCTCACCTACAGCAGTAGCAAGTGTATTTAACCCTACAGGACCACCTTCAAACTTCTCAATCAGAGTAAGTAATACCTTGCGGTCCATTTCGTCGAGGCCATGTTCATCAATATTAAGTGCTTTTAACCCAAACCTGGTAATATCAAGGTCAATTCTTCCATTGCCCCTAACCATTGCAAAATCTCTTACCCTACGTAGCAAAGAGTTTGCTATACGTGGAGTTCCCCTACTCCTACGAGCGATTTCATATGAGGCACTTGTATCTATACTGACATTTATAATTTTAGATGATCTCCTAACTATATCACTTAAAATTTCCACATCATAGTACTCAAGATGGCAATTAATACCGAATCTCGCTCTAAGTGGACTTGTTAATAAACCACTTCGCGTAGTAGCACCAATAAGAGTAAAAGGATTTAAATCTATTTGAATAGATCTAGCACCAGGACCTTTATCTATAACAATATCAATTCTATAGTCCTCCATAGCTGAATACAGATACTCCTCAACTACAGGGCTTAACCTGTGAATCTCATCAATAAACAAAACATCATTATTTTCCAACGATGTAAGAATTCCTGCTAGATCACCTGGTTTATCCAATACAGGTCCACTAGTAAGTTTGAACCCTACATCAAGTTCATTAGCAATAATATTCGAGAGAGTAGTCTTTCCAAGTCCAGGTGGACCATGCAACAAAACATGATCAAGAGCTTCGTTACGCATAGAGGCAGCTTTAACAAAAACCCTAAGGTTCTCAACAACCTTTTCCTGCCCCTTAAAATCATCAAAACTAAGAGGTCTTAATTGCTGCTCAAAATCAATATCCCGAAATCTATCCTTTTCAGGATTGTGAATATCCATAGACCTTCAATTAACCAATATCAACTGACTATTCCCAAAACTCTAAGTGTATCTTTAAATACCTCAATATCAAATGGTTTAGTCATATACTCATCCATACCTGCACTAAGGCATTTTTCTCTGTCTGCATCAAAATTATTAGCAGTCAAACCAACTATAGGAGTATGCATACCCTTCTCACTTTCAATCTCACGAATAGCTTTAGTAGCGGCAAATCCATCCATTATTGGCATCATAAGATCCATTAAGATCAAATCATACTTCTTCTCCCTAACCTTTTCAACAGCGTCAGCACCATTATTGGCAACGTCAATAACAACTCCATATCTGTTAAGATTAAGGAATATCAGTTTCTGATTTAAGAAATTATCCTCAACCAATAATAACTGAAGCCCATTCATCAGAAAATAAATGTAACAAGTGATTACTATAGTTTTAACAATGATGAAATATCAAGCATTTTCTCAATTGGTTTGAGTGCTTTCAACCTTAACTCTTCATCCACTAAGACTTCAGGAAACTCATGTTTTAATGCCAAATATACTTTTTTTAAAGTATTTAGCTTCATAAATTCACAATCATTACATCCACATGTAGCATCTGATGGAGGTGCAGGAATAAATGTCTTTTCTGGTGAAGCCTTTATCATTTGATGAAGTATACCAGATTCAGTAGCAACGATAAATTTTTTATCTTCACTTTCAATAGTATACTTAAGAAGCGCAGAAGTACTTCCAATAAAATCAGCAAGTACCAATAAAGGCTTTTTACACTCCGGATGAGCTATGATCTTAGCATCAGGATTTTCTTTTTTAAGAGCTACAATTCTTTCAATGGAAAACTGTTCATGTACATGACACGCTCCGTCCCAAATAACCATATCCCTTCCTGTCAAACTTTTCAGGTAATTACCAAGATTTCGATCTGGTCCAAAAAGTATGGGCTGATCCTTGGGTATTGAATTAATTATACCAACAGCATTAGTACTTGTTACAACAATATCAGATAAAGCCTTAACCTCTGCAGTAGTATTAACATAGGTAACTACTATATGATTAGGATACTTTTTCTTAAACTCAAAAAAATCATCAGCTGGGCAACTATCAGCAAGAGAACATCCGGCATTTAAATCAGGCACTAAAACCTTCTTATCCGGACAAAGAATTTTAGCAGTTTCACCCATGAAATAAACTCCGGCTAACAGAATAATATCAGCATTAGTCTTGGCAGCTTGTTGAGCTAAGGCTAAACTATCACCAACAAAATCTGCAATATTCTGAATATCATTAATCTGGTAGTAGTGCGCCATAATAATAGCATTCTTTTCCTTCTTTAAGCGAGCAATCTCACTTAGTAAATCTACCCTCTCAGGAACTGCCGCTGTAGAATACCCGGCAGTTATCCACTCCCTATTAATATTCATAGTTTATAAATTTAAAACTTAACTGATGTTGATGATACCATGTTAATAGTGTTAAAAAGTACACTTAAACTGTATTGCATTTATAAAAAAAGCAATATAATCCAATAGATATAAACAAGTGTCACGGATATAAATAAATGTTATATAGATACTTGCAGAAGAATTAAACACTTGTTGATAACTCACAAAGTTAGTAATTAAAGAACACAAAATTATTAATAACCCCGTTGTCAGATGTTAGTAATTATAAATAACAACGAAGTAAAATTGTTTGTTTTCATTTGAACTCATTTGTATAGGAAAAGGGAATAAATAAGTCAAGAGATATTTATTATTATTTATTTATAGATGCCGACAACTTATCAACAGCGATATTAATATCGCTGTTGACTATGATTATTTAAGTATATTTGATGTAAATAACTTTTCATACATTTGCGCCTTATTAATTGTATAAATGACAGTAATAATGGATTTTAAGAAGATTGGCATCGGATCTGATCATGCCGGATTTGAGACGAAGGAGATTATAAAGGAATATCTTTCTGAGAAAGGTTTGGAGGTAGTAGATTTCGGAACAAATTCTCCAGAAAGTGTTGATTATGCAGACTACGGTCATCCATTGGCTTCAGCTGTGGAAAACGGTGAGGTTGATTTGGGTTTTGCTATATGTGGCAGCGGTAATGGTATTAACATGACAATAAATAAGCATCAGGGAATAAGAGGAGCTTTATGCTGGATCCCTGAGATAGCAAGATTGGCAAGAGCTCATAATGATGCCAATATTTGCACATTGCCAGGAAGATTTGTAAATTCAGAAACTGCGAAGGAGATTGTTGATAATTTTCTATCTACGCCGTTTGACGGTGGACGTCATAGTCGTCGTATAGAGAAGATCAAATGCAGGTAGTGTCGGACAAATTTTGCAGATATGCTTTCAAACACATGTAAATACGCTTTACGCGCTATTATTTATATAGGAATAAATGCCAAGCCAGGTTCCTATGTAAATGTAAGGACTATTGCAAGCGACCTGGAGGTGCCAATGCAGTTTCTTAGCAAAATATTGCAGGTATTCGTTCACAAAGGCATCCTTGAAAGCGTCAAAGGGCCACAGGGAGGTTTTATATTCAAGAAGGATCCATATATGGTTACCCTTTTTGATGTAATTGAGATAGTTGATGGGCCAAATATGTTTGAACATTGTATGATTGGTACACGTCCGTGTATAAGTCATGATTTGGATCAGAAAAAATGCCCGGTTCATGACCACTATTCTGACCTTAGAACGGAATTTGAGGCATTTTTCAGGAATGAGACTTTTGGAAAGATAATAGACAGTTATAAGAATCGTACTCCAGATTTCCTATCTCTTTAGTATTCTGATAAACAATATTTGCAGGTAAAATCCCAGGATTAGTCCAGTAATATTGCACAGAAAATCCGTGACCTCACAGGATCTGGCAGCAACTAATGGTTGAAGCAGTTCTATTGCACCTCCCATGGCTCCAAACAAAAGCAGTGGGATGATATTGTAGTGTTTGATAATATTGGCAGAAGTGGTTTTGCTGGACCAATACCTTTCCAGAAAAAATAATGAGCTCAGTGTCATGTACATGCATACATGAATTACTTTGTCCATACCTTCGAAGTACCAGAATCTTCTTTGTTGAAATTCGGAGCTACTTATTAGACTGAGAGTGATAACAGCTATAGCTGTTATCAATGTATATTTGAACTGGAATACCCTATGCATTTCGATGATGATTAAGCTATAAAATTAGCTTTTTAGTGCTAATTAAGTTTCCTGAAAACAACAGAAATGTGAAATGATTGTTTGTAACACTGAAGATAATTAATTAATGGCCGGGATTTACACACACATACCATTTTGCTTTTCACGCTGTGGTTACTGTGATTTTTACAAGACAACCAGGTTGGATCGCATAGGTCCCTTTGTTTCTGTACTCATGAAGGAGATAGAGCACTATTCCTCGGATCTCAATGAAAGGATTGAGACTGTGTATTTTGGTGGAGGTACACCTTCGCTTATCAGTGTAAAAGACTACAGGGATATTTTTAAGCAACTTAGGGATAATTACGATATTGCTGATTCGGCTGAGATAACTATGGAGGCTAATCCGGATGATATCAATGAAGACTACTTAGATGCTATGCTTCAGATTGGATTTAACCGGATCAGTATAGGTATACAAAGTTTCCATGACAGGGATTTGAAGGAAATGGGCAGACGACATAACTCAGTCCAGGCTTTACAGGCTGTAAATATTGCAAACAAGGCAGGATTTGACAATATAAGCATAGATTTGATCTACGGACTATCATGGGGTGATATTGGTTCATTTAGGGAGAATTTGAGTGTTTTGAAGGGTATGCCAGTTCAACACATTTCTGCATACCATTTGACCTTTGAGGAGGGCACACCTTTCTGGCAACTTCTGAAGCGTGGAATTTATAAGGAAATCAAGGATTCAGAAAGTACTGAGCAGTATCAGGAATTGTGCAGATTCCTTGCAGATGAGGGTTTTGAGCATTACGAGGTGTCTAATTTCTGCAAGCCATCCTTTCACTCTAGACATAATTCCTCATACTGGAACCACACTCCTTATATAGGTTTTGGGCCTGGAAGCCACTCGTATTATGATGGTGTGAGGAGGTGGAATAAGCCTGATTTATCTCTTTATCTTCGTTCCGAATGGGATTCAATAGTAGAGAGTGAGATACTGGATAATCGGGATCTTGTGAATGAGATAGTAATGCTTGGCTTAAGAACAGCAAGGGGGCTAGACACAGGTAGGATAAGAGCTCTTGATGAGTCGTATTATGAACTTGTACTAATTAGCAGCAGAAAATGGCTTGATGCAGGACATCTGATAATGGATGGCCAGTATATAAGGTGTCCCGAAGATTCGTGGTTTATCGTGGACGGGATAATAAAGGATATTTTCATATAGCCAAAAGAGAATGTAGTTGTAAAAGTGATACCACTGCTGTAAGCCACTTTACCTATTTAAATAGATATCAATAAAGCAAAAAACAGGGCATCTTTCCGGATGCCCTGTTTTTTACTTTTAGTAAATAAAATATTTTATTCGTTGAACTGCTTTACTAAGGAAAGAACAGCTTCAGCACATCCTTCCTCTCCACCGGTAAAAGAGAATACCAGTTGATAAACCTTGGTAGTGCGGCAGACAAATTCAAAACTCTTGTATTTTTTACCGCTTACAAGATTGCTACTCAATAATTCATCCTTATCATACAGCTGCATAACTATGTCATCAGCGTTCATTGCACCATTTGCAACATTGAATTTGTACTGAGTACGGCTGTTGAGCAGCACATTAAATCTGACCATTCCGGTTTTTGCTTCAACAGGAGATTTTGTAAGGTTTATTGAGAAATCCTTAATATATTGTGCATCACCCATTTCCTGCAGAGCCCTTTTCTTCACTTCTTCCCCACATTGTGCATAAGTAGCGAAGGTGGTCAGTGAAAGCGATATGAATAGTATAAAAAGTATCCTTTTCATTCTCATAAATTTAGTGCGTTACGATACAATTTTACTTCTGATTTTGGTGATTACTTCCATTATCCTGGTCAGGTCTTCCTGAGTATAGTGAACAGTACTGATTTCAGCCTGAATAAAGACCAGACTTCCGTCCTTTTCGATTCTTTGAGGTTCTCCAAGCTCTGTAGTAATTCTTACAGGAGCATATGCTTCCTTCAGTTCCTGGATATTTACCAAAAGATCTGAGAAGTTTGCTTCAGTAGAATAGTTGGAAAGAATAATCTCCAAAATATTTATAACATTCTTTTGCTCTGCGATACGGTCTGCAATTTCCTTGCTGCCTGATTCACGTACAATCTCGGTTGACAGGTAAAGACCTTCAATCCATGCTCCGGTAACAATAAGACTACTTACGTTGCTTCTGTTCTGTTCACGCAGGTAAGAGTCCATTTTATTGAAGCTGGTGAGAGAAATTTCCATCAGTGAGTCAAGGTTTGCTGAGTTGGTTGCCAGTCGGCTAAGTTGATTGAAGTCAAAAAACTGACCTACCCTGATACCATCAGCAAGGTTCTTAACTGCGAGAAGGTATGATACAACAATGTTGTTTTTGTCGAAGGTGTTGATATAACCAAGGTCTGCACTGAAAACACCAAGGTTTAGAGCCCTTTGGAAGCTTGTAACATAGTTGGCTACATTGTCGGGATTATTTAGAATCCTTTGAGTAAACTCAGCACCAGAGCTTTTAAACAATCCGGCCATTTCAACCGGTGATGATAGGTTGCCAATAACCTCGTTCATAATCTCTTCAGAGAGCTTGAGAGGCGCATCAGTGATCAAGGAGTCAGGAAGAGTTAGAGAGTCGTTTGAAGCACCTTTCTTGTCGCTGCATCCTGAACAACTTGTAAACAACTGAACAGAGGCAAGTATTAGCAGAGATAAAACAATATTCCTGTACATAGCTGATCTATTAATTCGTTATTAAATTTTAACTGTAGGCTTTTATACTTCCCTATTCTTTTAAAGGTTTCCTTTTGTTCCATTTTATTGAGCTTCCCCAGTTCATAAGCTTGGTAAGAAGATCAAAATACAGTACTGCATATAACACTATGGTCAATAACCATACCACAGTGATATTAAACCACAAAGTTTCATAAAAGTTACCTGCGAAGTGCTTAACTGGAGCGAAAAAGTGGGTACGGAACGAGTACCATTTTTCGGGTTCAGGGATCTGATAGATAGGTTCGCTAAGCTGTACAAGCTCATTTCCCTGACGTACCATTTTGTTTTTGCCAAATTCACGGCGTACGATAGAGGATATGCTCTCGTTGTAATAATTATCCTTTATCCTGTTAAACGTTTCTGCGTTCTGGGTTTGATTATAAGTAAAGAACGTATCCTTCAGTCTGTTGGACTGGATAAAAATCAATCTATAGTGGTCGTTAAGCTTACTTATATAGTCATCTGCAATTAATAATGCATTTTCGTCAAAGGTGTCAGGATAGAGTAAATCTAGATTTTCAAAGTTGATTTCTGGTACTCTTCTTATTTCCTTGCTGAATTCATTTCTGATTAGTTCAAGGTCGTCTTTAAAGGTTTTGTCGTCCCTGTTTTTGCCGGCAGCAACATGATCATAACATTTGACTAGGATTTCCCTTAATTCTGGAAGATAGTGTACCTGCTTGAAGTCAGCGCTGCTTTCCTTTTGCTCTATTTCAAAGAAAGCACTGTTATACTTGTTGTTTTTGTACATATCCACAATCAGACCTTCATAAATCCACCTTGATGGCATGAATTCAGCTATGGCAGGTACCTTATCAACAGAAGTGAAATCCTTGTTGAGTTTGTCGAAAGTAAACATTGCACCTCCCAGTACCATTTGTGGTATCATTACCAATGGTATCAGGATGTATATTGTTACGATAGAGTTGAATGACGCAGACAGTATAAGTCCCAGTATATTGGCAAAGGCTGAGACGGTAAACAGGGCAATCCAATACTCAAAATACATATCCTTGATGCCCAGCACTGTATTGGCTACCAATACGAAAAGCGCCATTTGAATAGCTGATATCGTGAACATCAGCAGGACTTTTGATACCAGGTAACTTGACCTGCTTAGTTTAAGGAAGGATTCCCGTTTCAGTATCTTTGCATCCTTGAATATTTCTTCTGCGCTGATGATCAGACCAAAGAACAGAGACACGACTATGCCCATGAAAACATATGGTGGCATGTTTTCATTTTCCCTGAAAATGTACAAATCAGAGTTTGGGTCTGCTATGTACTTGATCAGGTAGGCCAGGATAAAGCCAAGAAGCGGAGTCTCCAGCAGGTTTAGCAGTATATACTGTGTATTGCTGATCTTAGCGAAAAAGTCACGTAGCGTATATATCTTGAACTGGCTGAACCAGCTTGGTATATTCAGGGTTTTCGGGGGTTTTGTCTTAACAGTATTGACTGTCGGAATTGCAATTCTTTCGCAGAAATGACTGTACCATTCCTCTGGGGCTACCTTTCTCTTGTTTGTGTAATTTCCATACTCGTCAATTACACTTGCATCAATAATATTGAAAATCAACTCAGGGTTGAGATTACCACATGTTGGGCACTCTCCCTGATCGCTGTTAATTTGCGAATCGAGCTGTTTGAAATAAATCAGTGATTCGCCCGGGTTTCCATAGTAAACGGGATATCCACCAGTATCGAGGATAAACATCTTGTCAAACATCTTATAGATGTCTGAGGATGGCTGGTGAATAACAACAAAGATGAGTTTGCCCTTTAGGGCAAGCTCCCTTAGGAGGTTCATCACGTTTTCAGAGTCGCGAGACGACAGTCCGGAAGTCGGTTCGTCAACAAAGAGGATGGCAGGTTCCCTGATTAGCTCAAGGGCAATATTTAGCCTTTTCCTTTGTCCTCCACTGATAGTTTTGTTAAGCGGTGAACCTACTTTAAGGTCCTTTCGTTCGAAGAGGCCAAGATTCTGAAGAGTATCGTGAACCAGAGCAGTTATCTCTTCTTCGCTCTTGTCCTTAAAGCAGAGTTTGGCGTTATAGTAAAGGTTTTCAAATACCGTAAGTTCTTCAATAAGTAGGTCATCCTGCGGAATTAGTCCGATAACACCTTCGAGTTCCTCCTTTTGGGTGTGAAGGTTATGGCCATTAATAACCACCTCTCCTTCAGTAGGACTTTCTATTCCAGAAAGGACGTTCAGCAGTGTTGTTTTTCCGGCACCTGAAGCACCCATAATACCGATTAGTCTACCCTGCTCTTCGTTGATATTAATGTTACGAAGACCAATAGTTCCATTTTTGAACGTATAGCCTACATTCTTTACCTCATAGCTGATACGTGGAGAATCGGCATCAGTAAGGAAGTGGCCAACGACGTCGGTATAGTAAATAGGTGTTCCTTTTGGAATCCTGATAAAGCTTCCTTTTGGGAAGATATAGATCCTTCTGTGGTCAACGGGCATACCGTTGAGGAAGATTTCCTGCTCTCCGGTATAGCGCATAAAGTATAGTTCGGCACTTTTAACGCTCAGGATAATAATTGAGCCTTCGAGTCCGGACTTGGATATGTGTTTGCTTTCACCGTGAGATCCTTCAAGATTATCAATAATCATGAAGTCTCCGGTATTAAGTTTTTCCCTTTCATTGCTATAGAGAACAAAGGTCTCTATGGCAGATATCTCGTTTTTTGGGAGTTTGAAGACCTGGGCAACTGTGTTGATAATAGCCATCCGTTGCTCGGTCAGCTTCATGTCGGTACTGATAAGTTCGAACATACGAATCAGCACGACAACTTTTTGCTCGCGATTGAGTTGTTTATTAATCTTTTTGCAGATGCCCAAAATCCTCACTGAATCCTTCATTGAGGTCAGGCGTACCTTCCCTGCTTCCTCTCCCTCCTCTTTTTCGTCGCTCAACGAATGATTAAGAAACAGTGCAAAGTACTCCTCAACAGCCTCAGTATTAAGTTGCTGTTTAAGGAAATTACGGACATATTCGGTTTCGTTGGATTCGACACCACCGTCCTGTTTGGTCAGAAGACCAAACAATTGCATCAGCGCTTTTAATATTTCCTCACTCATTCGTTATAAAGTCAAATCTGTTGTGGCATTAATCGTTATATACCACGTATTCGAAAGGTATCTCAACAATGTCGGAATATTCTTCTCCGGCTTCCAGCATATCTTCCTCGTCTTCGTGGTAGTGCCACTTGATAACAACCTCCTTGCCTTTTTCAACGATTTCCTCGAATTTCAGCAGAATATCGAGAATGACCTTTGATGAAGCCGTATTGAAATACTCCAGTTTGAAATTAAACTCAGTCCTGTCAAGAGGATCTTTGGCATACTCGTCTATCCAATCCAGTATTTGTTCATAAAACTGGTTTACATCTTCCGGAAGAGAACGTCCTGAAATCTCAAAATGTCCGCTAGCCTTGTCGAGTATCACATTAGGAGTATCGTCCGTGCCTTTGATGTTTATTACTTCCATATTAGCTTATTTTCAAATTCTTTTGATTGTTGATGTAAGGATAAAGAAAGAAACCTGATCGTTGAGTTCCTTGAACTGGTATGTAAGTTTACTTCCAGTCTTCTTTGCTATATCGATCAGTCCAAGACCGGCACCGCCTTTCTCAGAAATAGTGGATTCTTTGATCTGCTTTTTGTACAGGTCAGAAAGTCCTTCTTTGTCCAGGCTGTTGATATGCTCAAGGGTTTCCTTAAGACCAGGAACTCTTTCATTCTTGATAATATTTCCGGTGATGATACTGTATGAGTCTTCTCCTTTACTAACCATAACAATACCTCTGCGCTCCTCTTCTTCATCGGAAAGCGAATCGGCATGTTTGCTGATATTTTGCAGACACTCAACCATAACATTAAATACCTTCTTTTGGACGGTATTTGATTCGGCATTCTTTGTAAGACTCTTTTCTGTAAGAGAGGTAAAAGTCTTGGTAATTTCCTGAGTTACTTCGCCTTCGTAAACCAAGTTGATTTCATTGGTTTTCATGGTTTTATACAGCTGATAGGCAAAATCCAGAAATCCTTGTTTTTCTTTTTCCATTTTGTTAAATATTCAAAGTGTCCAAAAATGCGTAAATATAATCACAATTCAATTCCTATCAATAATACATCGTCAACTTGTTTCTCGTCACCCATCCAATCATAGAAATGCTTGGAGAAGGATCTTGACAGTTGTGCCATGCTTACATCAGGGCTTTCGGTAAGGATTTCCCTAATTTTTTTAACCTGGAACTTTTTGCGGTCAGGGCCACCGATCTGGTCGGGAAGTCCGTCACTAAATATGAAAATCTTATCACCTTCCTGATACTCAAGCAGGTGATTTTCAAAGTCCTTTTCCGGTTTATTGGCCAAGGGTATACCACCAATGGCCTTCCTATCTCCTCTATACTCGTTCAGTTCGCCATTTCTCATCAGGAACAAAGGTCTGTGAGCACCGGCAAATTCAAGGGTTTTCTTTTCCTTGTCTATCTTGCAGAATGCCAGGTCCATTCCATCCCTGCCAAGAGCTCCTTCCTGATCCTGCTTCAGAGTAGTCCTAACCTGCTTGTGCAGTTCGTCAAGAATCTGGGCAGCCGAATAATCCGGATTGGCACTAACTATGTTGTTTAGCAGGAAGTATCCGATAAAGCTTATCAAGGCTCCCGGTACTCCGTGACCCGTACAGTCCACTGCAGCAATGTAATATATACCTTCTTTTTGGAAAAACCATGGGAAATCACCGCTAACCACATCTTTAGGTCTGTAAAAGATGAAAGAGCGTGGGAAGTGGTCTTGTATATGTTTTGTCTGCGGCAATATTGATGTCTGAATCCGTTGAGCATAATTGATACTGTCGGATATCTTTTTGTTCTTCTCCTTAATATCCTGTTCAATCTTCTTGAACTCAGTCATGTCGTGAGCCACAAAGAGGATGGTTTCAAGGTCCCCTTCTTCATTGAGTTCGGGTATGGCTTTTATCTCCATAATTCGCTCTCCGTCACGCGAATTCATAGGAACTTCGGCAAAGAGTTGCTCCTGGTTATGACGGATGCTTGCAAGGCTGCTTTCGGCAAACTCGATAAAGCGGCTGTCTACGTCGAGTTCACTGATTCTCTTTTTGACCAGTTCTTGAGCTTCGGCATCCACAAATCTGGCTGCTGTAGGGTTAACATATACAAGCTTACCCTGAGTGTTGATACGCATAATCATATCAGGCGAGTTTTCCGACAAGCTTTGCATCCTGCTCTTCATTCTTTCTTCCTTCTCGGCCCTCTTGCGTTCGGTGATATCCTGCGTATTGAAGATGATACCCCTTATAGCAGGGTCGTGCAGCAGGTTTTTACCCTTGGTTTCAAGGTAGATCTTTTCGCCGTTTTTGCGTAGATAGGTGTATTGAGCTATTTGTTCCCCACCAGGAGTATCAAGCAGATACTGGAACAAAGAATTTATTGCTTTCAGGCCCCTTGGAGTAAGGATGTCGGGGTGCATACCACCAATATTATCTTCCTTACTATAGCCTAAGATCCGTTCGACAGACGGACTTTCATAAACAAGTTCCTGATTTTCGTTGTAAATTGAAATAAACTCAGAGGCATTTGTCAAAAGCGCCTGCAGACGCTTTTGGGAGTTAGCAACTTCCTGAATCTGAGCTTCCAGCATCTGGTTAGAGCGTTCCAGCTCTTCCTGGGCTGCAACCATTTCGATAGCATTCTTACGCAGTTGTTCCTCGTTTCTGCGCAAAGCTTCAGTCATTCTCTGGGATTCGTCAAGCAGCCTTTCAGTCTTGGTTGTAATTTTAACATTGTAGATTGTTTGACCTATGATGGAGCTGACCTCATTTGCAAAGTGTAGCATAAAGCCAGGAACCTTGTCAAGGAAGGCTATTTCACAAACACCTTGCAACTGTTCTTCCTGAAGCAGAGGGATAATAACGATGCTTTGAGGTTTCTGCTCACCCAGAAGTCCCGAGGTGATATTGTAGTAATCTTCGGGTATGTCGGTGCGGTAAATCAGTTCCTTTTCATATGCCGCTGCACCAATCAGTCCCTGTCCTATTCTGATTTCATTGTACTTGTCGAATCTGCGTCGGCCGTAAGCGTACATCGCAGTTCTCTCGAGTATCTTCCTGTCGTCGTTGAAGATGTAGAAAGCCCCCTGAATCCCATTCATAAATTCAATCAGGGCTTTTGTTGTTGAAACTGACAGTTCCTCGAGGTTGTGAGCATTCCGGAGGATGTCTGAAATCAACTCCTTCCCTGTTGCTATCTTGTTGGCTTCCTCTTCCTTTTTCTTGCTTCCCTTGATGTTATTGGCCAGAGATACAAGTACTTCAGAAAGCGCATCATTGCTCAGATGTTCTTCTTCCCATTGATTTTTCAGCAACTTATTGGCCAGTTCGATATTGCTTTCAATTCTTTGCTCAAGTTCCTTGCTTTTATCGTTGGCCGCTTCTGTCTTTCTGTTTATTTCATTCAGGAAATAAACGATGACTGCAGGGCTTCCAAGGATAAGGATGTCCAGCAGGATAACGGGGAAATAGCTATGGGCATTAAGGATATTTACAAAAGAGACCGGCTTGTCAAGGATTGCAAGGAATCCTGACCAGGATAACAAAAGCAACAGCAGCACTGCCATTAGTATCATCACCCTGTAATAAGGGTGTAATACATGGAGAGAGAAGTGCCTGTAGAGGGCCTTGGCATTTATCCTTTTATTCAATTTCATCATTGTAAGATCTCCATTTCAACCAATCTGGCTGAGATTTCGTTCCACATTTTATCTATGCCGGCTTCACTAAATGTAAGCATCTCGACTAAGTAAATACAGTGACCATCCTTAACGATAGGCAGGCAGTACAGCCAACCTTTTGATGAGGATCCCAGACCGCTGGATATCTGCAACATGCAATTATCTACGTTGTCGGCTACAACCGGTTTCATTTCTGTGACAGCCTGTCCGTTCATGCCCTCACCCGGTTCGAAGGGCTTGGGAATGAAATCCTCAGGCAATGCGTAGGACTCTTCTACGATAAAAGTCCCGGATTGTTTGTCTTCCTTGTAAAGTATTGCTGCCCCGGCACTGAAACTAGCTGCCAGAAGGTGCAGGAAGTACTTTCTGTCACTTATAGCATTTTGCTCTGAGAACAGTTTTTTGAGCATTCTCTCCTGATAGGAAGCAAATCTCTTAGTCTCATTTTCCTTTTTTTCGTAGTCGTTGATCAGGCTTTTGAGAAATTCATTTTCCTGCTCCCACTTTTCTTTCTCCTTGTTGAAGTTTTCTTCAAAGGCCTTGAGTTCTTTTTCCCGTTTTTGATAGTAGAGGACTGCAACAAAGAGCAGGGCAAGGAAGAACAGCATCGACAGAGTTTCCATTGACACTACCATTGGAACAGTGTCTTTGGGCAGAAGGAATAGCTTTCCGAAAGCAAATACAAAGCCCATACCTGCGCAGACAAAGAGCTGCACTATGTGATCAGCGAACCATTTCTTACCTGATTTCATGAAGGTAAAGAGTTTAGGATTTGTACAATCTGTTCTGGTGATACTACCTCGTCTGGTTTAAACAATTCAAGAGCAGCTTTAGGCATAGTATCAATATCGGCTGTTGCCGGATCCTGTATTATGGTATAACCTTTTTTGTCGGCTATAGCTTTGATACCAAGGGCGCCGTCTCTGTTGGCTCCTGTTAGAAGTATGCCCATAGCTTTATCACGGTATGCATATGCTGCCGAGAAAAAGGTATGATCTATCGAAGGCCTGCTATGGTTGCGTGGCTCCTCTGTCGACAGGGCAAAAGTCCCGTCCAGTTCAATAAATAAATGATAATTAGCCGGTGCCAAATATACGGTATTTGGCTCCATTTTATCTTTGTCGTTGGGTTCAACTATTTTAATAGCAGACTTAAGGCTTAGCCCTTCTACAAGGCCTGAGCGCACGTGCTTCAGCCTGTGAAGGCTAAGTACTATGGGTATCCTGAAGTCAGGCCTGATATCGGCCAGAATGCTAGACAGCACTGAAAAACTACCTGCCGACCCACCTATCACTATTATTTTATAGTCAGCATTATACATAATAACTGTAATTATTCGATGCAGGTTTCCTGTAAATGTTTTCGTTTGCATCCACAACTTCCAGTTCATCAGCCAGCTCTTTTGGCAGCCTTTCCTTGACTCCTATAATTAGATATCCACCGGGAATCAGGGAATTGATCAAAATCCTAAAGGCTTTTCTTGCCAGCAGGTGATTGTAATATATCGAAATATTGCGGAACATAATCAGCGCTACTGAGTTTTCAGGCATAGCCTGCGAAAAGTAGCAACTCAAACGGCATTCGATGTTGCTGCGGTATTGCTCTAGCAATACCGTTTTGCCGTTGTCTTTCTCAAAATAGTCTGCATAGCAGTTTTTGTCCTCGAGGCGCTTGTAATTAGTGAGGTTTGTTTCAAACTTATCCTGGTTTACTACCCCCTTGCTAATGTTTTCAAATCGCAGTCTCGAAGGAGTCTGGCATATTATTTTGTACTTGTCTCCAAGTCCCTTTTCGTGGAGTACTAAAGCAAGGGAAAATGTTTCTTCGCCGTCAGACTCAACCGGAAACCAGATTTTATCAGAACCCACGGGCATATTTGTAAGGACCTTGTCCCTCAATGTACGCCACAAAGCAGGGTCTCTGAACATCTCAGTTGTGTTGACCATGATTTCGGACATGATCTCGTCCCTGAAATTTACATCTTTAAGCTTCTCCTGTAACAGGTCAAGTCTGCGAAGGCTTGATTGCGTAAATACTTTAGATAGCCTTCGTTTAAGAAATGACAGGGAGTAATTTGTATAGTTCATGTCCGGATATGCGGCCATGACTTTAGTGATCTCCCTTATCTCATTAATTCCCAGCTCCACTTCTTTTAGTATTTAAAATGAAAAGCGTTAGTTCTGGTATAGACGGGTCCGTTTTTGGTAAACTTTGTGTTCATAAATCCGCTGATTGTCTCATGCGAGCCCAGAATCAGTGAAGATCCCGGAAAGAGCTGGTTATGAAACATCTGTATTATTTTCGACTGCAATGATGGATTGAAATAGATAATCACATTGCGGCAGAATATAAGGTCGAAGCGGTTGTAAAACGGTAACTTGGTGCTGACCAGGTCGTGTCTAATATACTTTACTTTGTTGAGGAACTCAGGCACTACGCTGATAGTGTCTTTTCCCTCATTGCAAGTGAAGTATTTCCTGAAATCAGGTGCATCATTTTCACCAAATACGGCCTTGAAATTCCTGTTGTAATTAATATAGTTGAAGCTATACCTAAAAACTCCTTTTTTGGCGTTCTCAATAGCATTTCTGCTGATATCCGTAGCATAGATATCTGCTTTATCAAGTAGGTTGAGATGGTCCAGCAGGACCATCAGTGAATATACTTCCTGACCTGTTGAGCAGCCTGCATGCCAGATATTTATTTTCTTATAACTGCTAAAATGCGGCAACAATTTATGCAGAATGTATTGCCAAACTTCAGGATCCCGAAATAATTCGGTTGTATTGACAGTAATTGCTTCTACTACCTGCTCGACAAACTGGGTATTGGTTCTGATTCTATAAATCAGTTCCTCCATTGTCAGGTTATTATCCTGCATTACCTTTTGGATACGCCGGCTTATCGAATTATCCGAGTACTCACTAAAATCGTACGGCGAACATTCCTTAAGAGCCTGCAGAAATTCCCTGTATGTCCATCCACTCTCTCTATCCTGCATACTTAAGGTTTAAAAATCAGAACAGTTCCACTTCAATATTTTGGATAAATGCCGTATGAGAATACTCTTCACCCACCTTGGCTTCTGAGAGAAGCATAAGTACCGGAATCTCTTCCCCGTACTTGTTTCTAATAGGAATCTCCCGTCTTTCTCCAACGATCTTTTCCTTGCCTTTAGTTACAAAGGCAGCAACAAAATCATTTGTTTTAATTGCTTCTTTTGAGAACAGCATACTTATATCCTGTCCAATGACTTCACTGCGGTCATATCCCCAGAGTTTCTCTGCGGCTGCGTTGAAGAAGTCGAGGACTCCTTCATTGTTAATTGTTATAATAGCATCTAAAGCGCCTTCAAGGGTTTTTTCATTTCTGATTTTGATAGCTTCAACTTCAGCAAACTGCGCTTTTACCTCATTCCTTGCTGATTCGAGCATCTTACCCAGTTCTTCCTTGGATTGCTTCAGAGCCTCTTCCATTTTGACGGTTTCAGTAACGTCAAATTCAAGGCTTAAGATCTTTAATATCTCGTTGTTATGGTCAACAACAGGACTATATGTAGAGAGAAGGTAGATGTCGTTTCCTGGTTTTGTTCTTCTTCTCACCCTACCCCGGAAGGTCCTTCCCTGTTGCAGATCAGCAAGTATTCTGTCGAGTTCCGGCAGATCTTCCTTAAAGAAGAAAATTTTGAGGTTTTGATTTTCAACCTCTTCTGGTTTGTATTTGAATGCGTTCAGGAAGTTTTCATTGACTGAAAGTAGGTTGCCTTCAGTATCAAATTCACAAGAGATAGCAGCATGTCCGATAGCATCCAGAATACCTTTAAGCTCAGTCTCCCTACGATCGCTCTCTTCCTGCGTAGCACGCATTTCTTCGAGGTTCTGACGTAGTTCTTCTTCCTGTTGTGACATCTTTTCAGCCTGTATCTGTGTCTCTCTAAGCAGCTTATTGGTTTGGATATTATTCCTTACCATTGCAATTGTTGAGGCGATACTTTCAGCTGATTTTTCCACAAGCTCTATCTCAAAGGGCTGCAACTTCTGGAAGGAAGCTAGTTCGATGACACCATACAATTCATCGTTGGTCTTGAGAGGAACGAGCAGGATGGTACCCGGATTGGCTCCTCCCAATCCGGAAGTAATATGAATATAATCGTGAGGTACGTCAGTGAGGTAGATTGTTTCTTTTTCAAGGCCACATCGTCCTAACAGTCCTTCACCCCAATTAACCTTTTTGTCGGCATATTTGCGGCGGTCGAAAGCAATACAGGATGTCATTTCGAAGTATTTCTCACCTGATTTGGAAGTGTTTACAAGAAATACTCCACCCTGGTTTACCTTCATATAACTGATCAGATAGCGAAGGATTTCGTAAGATAGTTCTTCAAGGTTATCACTTGACCTGCGAAGGATTTCGCCAAACTGTGCCAGACCATGAGTAACCCAGTTACGCTGCTCTTCCTCTATTCTTCTTTGTTCCTGTTCGGTATTTGTTTTGATCATATATTCCCTGAAACGCAGAAGGGCTCTACCGGTAGGATCGTTCTTATGAAATTTGAAAGGTACGTCTAGTTTGCCCTGTCTCAGGTTTTCGATAAAGTTGAGTACTATCCTTGTACGATTTGCTTCTTTACTTAGCTTGAATGATTGTCTTTTGATTATTTGGGTGAATCTGGCAGACAGATAGTAGGCGAAGACACCAAAAACAACCGGTAATGAGATAATGGCCCAGGAAGCCGGGAAAAAGTGAAACAGTGCCTGTATTCCGTTTCGTCCCTCCCTCAATACAGGAGAATCCAGTCCAAGCAGTATGATAATAACTGCTGTGACTACTCCAACGCTTGCGCCATGTAATGTCGATTTGGAAACTAACGTTTGATAGTTGACCTTCTTCATTTTTATGTTTTTATCCTGGTTGGCTTTCATATCAAGATCCTACAAAAAAGTGTTTTACTAGATAGGACGCCATATCGTCAAGGCTGATAATATCCTTAGCAGCACCAAGTTTGGCAGCTTCCTTTGGCATTCCGTATACGATTGATGACTGTTGATCCTGGGCAACAGTATGTGCACCAACTTCCTTGAGCTCAAGCAGTCCCTTAGCTCCATCGGCTCCCATTCCTGTAAGGAGAATTCCGGTGGCGTTCTGACCAGCATATCTTGCTGCAGATCTAAAAAGCACATCTACAGATGGCCTATGGCGGTTGACCAAGGGGCCTTTTTTTACATCTACCGAGTATTCCTTGCCGCTACGCTTAAGAAGCATATGGTAGTTACCCGGTGCTATAAGTACCCTTCCCTGATACAGTTTATCCCCGTCTTCTGCTTCTTTTACTTCGAGCTGACTAATACCGTCAAGACTTTTTGCAAAAGACTTAGTGAAGCCCTCGGGCATATGTTGCACTATTGCAATACCTGGCATTCTGGGTGGCAGTTCTGCAAGAATCTGTCTGATGGCCTGTGTCCCTCCTGTTGAAGCACCAAGTACAATAATCTTTTCAGTATCTATTATCCTATTGGCCAAGGGAGCCTTTTCAAGGATAATATCAGCTGAGTATTTGGGTTTAACTATAGTTGGTGCCGGCGAGCTAAGTTTAAGCCTTGACAGTTTGGCTTGTGATGCAGCTTTAACAGCATCACAAATCATTATTTTTTGTTCGTTGAAAAACTGAGCAGCATTCATGGCGGGTTTTCCAATTATCTCGGAAGCCCCGTATTCAAGTGCCTTCATTGCCGTTTCAGTACCCTCGTGGGTAAGAGATGATATTACTACAACAGGGATAGGGTGCTGGGACATAATCTTGCGAAGGAAGGTCAGTCCGTCCATCCTTGGCATTTCTATATCCAGCGTGATGACATCAGGCATCTGCTTCATCATTTTACCTACGGCTATGATAGGATCTGCCGCAGTGCCTATGACTTTAATCTGAGGATCAGACTCAAGAATAGCTGTAAGGCTTTGTCTTACAACAGCCGAGTCGTCAACCACCAATACCTGAATTTTTTGATCCATGATTTGCTGAGGTAAATATCGTTTTCTCCTAATTACCCATCAGGGCAAGAACCAACATGATTCAACTACCTGTTTACTTGACGCTTTTCTCAATGAACTTATGTCTTACCTCTCCTGTGTCGGTAAAAAACAGGATTTTTCTTCCTTTCCTTCCTCCCGTACTCGATGCAATAATTGGGATGCCCTTTTCCTCCAACATCAGTCTGGCCACCCTGATATTCCGCTCGCCGATAAGCATCGCGCTACCGTCTTTTGAGATGAGATCCCCTCCTCCAAAGATCTTGGCCTGCAGATGTTCTTTCTTTGCACCTAATTGCATCATTCGTTCGAGTAGCTTTTCAATAGCTATATTGCCAAATTTGGGCGATGCAAGGTCGTTCCCGTTCCAGTGGGGTAGCATATAGTGATTTATGCCCCCTACCTTAGTAACAGGATCCCACAAGCATATGGCCACACAAGAACCCAGAATGGTCTTCACCATATAAGGTTCTTTACTGGCAAATAATGTGGAAGGATACAAAAAGTGTTGTAAATAATGATTCATTTACTATTCCTTAAAAAATCTCATCATCACCATCGAAGAACAAATCGCTTCCGTCTCCGCTAAATCCTTCAACCACATTCTTTGCCTCGGGAATACGTACAGTAAATGTAGAACCTTCCCCTTTGCGACTATCTATTTCGATTGAGCCACCCAGTACATCGAGCAAAGCTTTTGAAATTGAAAGTCCCAAACCATGGCCTCTGTTGATGGAGTTGATACCAGAGTCGAGTCTCTTGAATCGTTCGAAGATGATTTTTTGATTTTTCTCGGAAATACCTGTACCAAAATCCTGAACTGATATAACAAGATTGTCGTCTTCGGCCGTTACCGAAATGATTACCTTGCTATCTTTATAACTGTATTTCAAAGCATTATTGAGCATGTTGCTCAGGATAAGCTTTAATTTTTCGCTATCGGTTTTGAAATAGAAGTTCTTTCCAAAGCCGTATTCAATATTGTAATTGAATACGATTTCAATAGCCATTTTCCTGGCTACCAGGCTGAAGGAATCGATGATGGTCTGAATAAGGTTGCGAATATTTACTTTGGCAATATTCGGTACTACCTCACCGGCCTCAATCTTTGCAGCAACAAAGATGTTTCTCAGCTGAAAGTCAAGGTTAAATGCTTCGCTATGTATAAGAGCAACCATAGACACAACTTTCTTCCAGTCTTGCTTTTCTACTGATAGTATTGCCTTGGATAGCCCCAGAATAGACGTAAACGGGTTAACTATTTCATTCGAAATATTGGATATGAAATGGCTTTTTAAGGATTCTGATTCCTTATATCGCTGAGTTACTTCCTGAAGTTCTTGCGTAAGTGCATTAATCTCACGTTCATATTTTTCGCGATCATTTAGCCGATCTTTCAGTTCCTTTAGCAGCTGTTTATCCGAAATTCTCGTCATAATCTTTAGTTATTGATAGCTTTAGTTTATTACTTTCTCAAAAATGGTTGGTTTTATATGTTTCAAAGGCACATCCATACCTGATAGGGACTCAGAATGGCCTATAAAAAAATGTCCTCCCGGCTTTAGGTGATAACACAGTTTGTTAATCACTTTTTCCTGCGTCTGTCTGTCAAAGTATATTAGAACGTTTCTGCAAAAAATGACATCAAACTGTTCCTTTATACCGTAAGCAGGGTCCATAAGGTTCAAATAGTTCAAGCTAAGTGATCTTTGAAGTATCGGATGCACCCTAACTGTTGGATTTGAAGGATCCTTACTTTTCAGGAAATATTTCTTCTTTAGTTCATATGGGATATTTTCAATCCTATTGGCCTGATACACACCTTTTGCAGCACGTTCAAGCATCTGTGTAGAAATATCAGTTCCAAGAATTGAGAATTTGAAGCTAGGGTTATTCTGTGTGAATTCATTCAAAACAATTGAAATTGTATATGGTTCCTCTCCACTAGAGCAACCTGCACTCCATACCTTAAACACCTGATTGTAATTATCTTTTACGAAAGCAGGCAGTACATCCTCGTTGAGGTAAATGAAGTGTACAGCTTCCCTGAAGAAGTCAGTTTTATTGGTTGTTACAACATTCAAAAAATGAAGTAGTTCCTTGTCCTGACCTTCCTTGCTGAAAAAGTACTCCTTGTACTGTGAATAAGAGTTCATCTTCAGTTCGCGGATACGTCTTAATAAGCGACCTTGAAGCATAACTCTTTTAATAGGGGGCATTTTTATCCCATATTCAGAATAAATAAACCTGCTAAAAGCATCGAAGTCCTCTTCGGTCAGCTCTGCTTTAAAGCAATCCAGTCCGCCTTCAAAAAAGCTATTTTTATACCTGTCACTCATTACTGAACCAGTATACTGCTACAATTACTTTATTTCCTTGATAATATCCATGATATGTACAACCTCTTTCTGGTTGAAAATATTATCAGGATTCAATATGTAAATGAAATTATCTTGGTCTGAAAAAGTTCCTGAAACATACTCCGGTCTATAATCTTCGGATATGAACTTAATCTGGTCATCCTCTGACTCGAACACGTCTGATACAGCATCGGCAAGGATGGCAATTTTATACGTAGTTCCCAGGGCGTTGTTCATCAGTTGCAGAATAATGATGCAAGTAGAAGGACTGACTTCAACCTTTTCCATGCCAAATTTCAGACCTGTATCTATAACAGGTATAACCTCGTTATTGTATTCGGTCACTCCAGCAACAAAGGGCAATGATTGGGGAAGAGGTCTTGGTTGTTGATACTCCTTGATCTCTAACACCTTGGCCACATTGATGGCAAAAGACTCATTCCTGAGTTTAAATGTGAGATATGAATTGATTTCTACGGACATATCTTTTTCCCTATATTATTTTTCAATAGTCTCGATCAGATTGTTGATGTCAATAACATGGATAAATTCGTTATTGAAGACCAGAGTTCCCTGGAAGGACTCAATCAAACCCTTCTTTCCTTCAAGGACGGTTTCTTGTAGCTGATCTTCTTTAGTTTCAATAACTTCCTTAACCATGTCAACAAGAATGCCTACTACGGCATCTTCCTGTTCCTCAGGGTTTAAGACGACAATAGAGGCGTCACTTCCTATACTGAGGTCATCTTTCTCCATTATCACCCTCATATCAGCTACGGGTATTATATTACCATGCAGGTTAATAATACCAAGCAGATGGTCGGGAGTATTAGGCACAGGAGTAAGCCTTACTGTTTTGTAATCCAGTATATGTAAAACCTGCATCGCATCAACGGCAAAGTTATCTTCCCGTATTTGGAATGACAGTAATGTTATTTCTTTGGCTTCCATTTCAAATATTTCAATTTCCAGAGCTTAAACGGCGCTTACTTTTGAACTTTTACGGTGTTGTACCATTCGTGAAGTGTCAATAACCAGGGCTATTGTACCATCACCCATAATTGAAGCCCCAGATACTATCTTTTGTTTTCTAAGGTATCTGCCAAGGGGTTTCACAACGGTCTGGTATTCACCAACAATCGCATCGACGACCAGTCCCATAAATTTGTCTTCGGCTTTGACCATGATCATTTTAACCACATCATCTTCTATTTCAGCATCTCTGTTTACATTGAAGACTTCTCTTAAGTCAAGGAAGGGCTTTTGCTGATTATCAATTTGAATTACATTGTTGAACGAACGTTTCAGATCCTGAGGTGCCAAAGAGTAAATCTTGTCAATTGAAGAGATAGGAATTACATAACGGCTGTTACCTACAGCCACTAGCAATCCATCAATAATTGAAAGAGTCAGTGGCAACTTGATTGAGATAAGAGTACCCTTACCTAATTCAGATTCTACTGAGACTTCCCCTCTGATACCGGCAATCTTTCTTCTCACCACATCCATTCCGACTCCACGTCCTGAAACTCCTGATACCACGTCACGGGTACTAAAACCGCTAACAAATATCAGATCCATGACTTCTTTGTCACTCATCTGGGTGTCGGCATCAATAATGCCTTTGCTAATAGCCTTCTGTCTGATTACGCTTGCATCAATACCTTTTCCATCATCTGTAATTTCTATGAAGACATTGGCACCAGAGTGATACGCCTTGAAGTGGATAATACCCTTGGGGGACTTACCAGCTGCAATCCGTTCATCCGGAAGTTCAATACCATGGTCGATAGAATTACGTAGTATGTGAAGAATCGGGTCTGTAAGGTGTTCGATTATATTCTTATCCAGTTCCAGTTCTCCACCTTCGATTATAAAGTCAATCTCTTTTCCCTGCTCTTTTGAAAGGTCACGCACCAGACGTTGGAAGCGCATGAGTTCACTTTGAAGCGGGATAAGACTTATTTCAAAGGCATTTTCCCTTAACTGCCTGGACAGCTTTTGAACATTCTCACTAATTGAAGCAATAGCAGGATCTTCATGTTGATCTGCATATAATTCAAGCTGGGCTTGAATGGTAACAAGTTCGCTAACCAGATTAACCAGCTGGTCGATCTTGTGTGATGATACCCTGATGCTGGATATTTTATGTTCCTTGTTAGCTGCTCCCTTTGACTTGTCAGTAACTTGTTCCTTACTTTGTTGTTGTGACTGCCATTGTTCCTGTTTAAAGTCCTCTTTACGAAGCATTATGTTGGAGCTAGCAGCTTTTTCAATAAGAGCTTTGATTTCCGGCAAATCGATTATTGAATAGTTTGCTACCTGGTCTATGTGTAGTTCACATTCATCTTCAACAAAGATGAAGACATCCCTGATTTCATTTTCAGGTTGTTCGGTACTTAGCAGAATCTGCCAGTTTGTGTAATTAGACGTTGGTTCAAACAAATCCAGGGATGGAATTTTCTGCGTATATGCAATAGTAACAGCTTTACCCAATGCATGCAAATCATCCAGCAGGTAAAAAGGATTTGTACCATTCTGGAGCAGATCTTCCTGGGGTATGAAACTAATCAGGTAGGTCTTTGTAGCCGAAGCATTTTCAACCTGAGTAGTTTCAGTTTTTTTCTCGTGAGCAGAAGCCTGAGAACCTGTATTATTGGTAAAGGCTTCAATTCTGTGAATAAAGTTTTGCAGATCCTGTAAGTCAGAGGCAGCAGTAAGGTCACCGGTTTTCAGAAGGTACCTTATCTGGTCAATAGCCTCAAATGTAAGCGATATAAGGTCTGAGGAAACTTTGAGTTTTCCATTTCTTACCCAGTCAAATAGAGTTTCAAGATGATGGGTAAAATCACTCAAATGGTTGAACCCGAACATGGCTCCGCCACCCTTCAGAGAGTGCATTGCCCTGAATATTCTTTCAATGAGATCTTTGTTGTCCATATCTTTTTCGAGGATAAGCAGTGCTTCCTCTAGATCCTGGACATTGTCTGTTGATTCCTCAACGAATTTCGCTCTAAACTTATCAATCATAAGGTAAAATGCATTATGGCACCAAATAGCTCAAACTCCTAGCTATAAAAGCGTATATCAACCCTCTTTGTACTCTTCCTGAAATGCTTTTATCATTGCATCAATTGTCCTTCTGGTCTGCCACAGAATCTGCGGAGTAAGTTCCCTTTTCCCGTTTCTGATCTCATTGTATGTAAGTTCAAGTTTCTTCGAAAGTTGCGAAGCATTATTGAAACCCAACATTGGACCAGTTCCGCTAATCTGATGTGAAATAGTGAATATTTTATCGGCGATAGCGCTTTGTTCTTCGCTTGGGATTTCGTCCCTGCTCAGTTTCCCGTTAATTCCATCCAGCTCTTTCAATGTGTTGATATAGAACTGTTTCTTAACTTCGGCCAACATCATTATTACTATTTAATTACCTGATCACTCTAGAGATTGCGGAAAGCAGTTTTGCTGGAACGAAAGGCTTAATGATCCATCCGGTAGCACCGGCTTCTTTTGCTTCCATCTTTTTGGTAGCCTGAGATTCAGTTGTCAGGAAAAGGATTGGTACGTGTTTGTATGTTTCCATTTCCCTTACTTTTCTGATAAGTCCCAATCCATCAAGATTCGGCATGTGAAGGTCAGTGATAATGATGTCAATTTGTCTTCCATCCAGGAATTTAAGAGCATCTTCGCCGTCAACTCCTACAAGTACGTCGTAACCTTCATTTTGAAGTGTGAAGTTTACTACTTCGCGTATACTTTCAGAATCGTCTACTATTAAAACGGTTTTTGCCATAGCTGTTTATTTTGCGATTGTTTCTTTATAGTTGGATATGTTAGTTAACTTCCAGTAGTTTTTCAAAACCGGCATTCCTGACAAGAGAACTTAGGTCGTCTGAGAGTCTCAGAGAGTAAGTCACATCAAAGCCGTTTTTTGAACCGCTGTTTTTAATAGCTTTAAGCAATTGTATAAAGGTAATGTCAATATTCTCCACATTGTCAGCTAATATTACCACCTTTTCTGGTTTATTGCTCAATTGGCTCTTAACGCTTTCGGTGACTTTCTTTATTGAAACTATGGTTAATTGACCGCTGAACTCAATGTTCAGGACCCCATCAGTTTGCTTATACTCGATATTGAAATTGTCAGGCATAATAGTAATGTTAAAGCTTTACTCTGACTTCTTAAAACTTTTCATAATTCTCAAGGTCCAGGTCAAAATCCTTTGAAAAGTCTCCCAGATTGCCAGTAGTTGGCTTGGGTGCTTTTACTTTTTCAGTTTTGTCAACTTTTCCCTTTACACGTACTTCTTTAGGCTTTGCTTCGACCACGGTACTTACCTCTTTTGAAGGTTTAGTTGCTTGAGGAGCTGGTTGTTCTGGCTTTTTTCCCTTGCCAGGGATGCTTTCTTCTTCTCCAATTTTGAAGTAGCGTACAGCTTCCTGAAGGTTTTGTGCAAGGTTCAGAAGTTGTTGTGAACTTTGAGCCAGTTCATCAGAACTGGAAGCGTTTTCCTGGGTAATCATGTTTAGTTGCTGCATTGCCATATTTATTTGATCGGCACCGGTCTTTTGTTCAAGACTTGCGGCAGCAATTTCCTTGATAAGCATGGTAGTCTTTTCGATGTCGGGAACTAGCAGTCTGGCTTTTTCACCGGCCTGTTGAGATACTTTCAGACCTTTTGATACCAGGTTTGCTATTTCATCAGCAGCTATCTTACTTCTTTCAGCAAGTTTTCTCACTTCAGTAGCAACAACTGAGAAACCCCTGCCATGTTCACCAGCTCTGGCAGCTTCAACAGCTGCATTAAGTGCAAGGATGTTGGTCTGGAAAGCGATATCACTGATTATGCTAATCTTCTCTGCAATCGCCTTCATTGATGAAGTAGCCTCGGTGGTAAGTTGGCTTGCAATATTTACGTCTTTGGCTGTTTCAACGGTTATTCTTTCAGTTTCTATAGCATTTTCATTGTTCTGTTCGATGTTGGCTACCATTTCCTCAATAGAGGTTGATACCTCCTCGGCAGAAGCAGCCTGATCAGCAGATCCACGAGATAACTGCAGTGAGCTGTCTTTCAATGTCTCACTGGAATAAACCAGGTTGTTTGCATTTTCCTTGATTGACAACACAGTTTTCTTGAGGGTTAGAGCCATAGTACTCAATTCGGTTGCTAGGATTCCTAGCTCATCATTTTGGTTGACATCAACTGATGCAGTGAGATCTCCGGCGCCGATAGCCTTGGCAAATTCCACACCTTTTGTAAGGGGAGTAACTACATTGCTATAGAGCAGGATTGCAATCAGCAGAGCTGCTGCAATTGTAATAAGTCCCATCAGGATTACAGTCAGAAGCAGTGTATTTGAGGACTTTTTGGTTTGGTCAAGAGCTGCAGCATTTTCGCTGGCAAAGAAAGCATTAAGATTTTTTACTTTTACAAGAGCTTCATCAGACAGCTTCATAATATCTCCGCCCTCAGTAACCAGGTTTTCTGCTTCGAAAAACAGCATTATATCCTCATAGTCATTGAAGCTTGCCAAGTTTTGCATGATAGTCTTGTGCATTTCAAAGACCTGATCCATGGTTTCAAAGACGATGCTCAGAGTATCTCTGTTTTCTTGTTTTTTCCATTCTGTCGCAAGTATTTCCAACTGTGCCTTCACTTCAGGCCATTCGGTCTTGTGCAGATTTTCAAGACGGATTTTGTCCGGGGTACCGGGTTGTTTATCAACAAACACCCAGTTTCTGATGAGCATCTTACTTTGTGTAATCAACACATCAAGTTTATTAAGTGTCTGGAGAGTGGGTGCATATACATTGGTAACCCTGTTATTCAAACTAGTATTACGTGTTAATGTAGTAATAGTCAGTACGCTGTTTAGCAGCACAGCTAGCAGGATAACTCCAAATCCATATAATAGCTTCTGTCGAATCAGAAAGTTCTTGCCCAAGTTTATCCTAATCTTCATTTTCCTAATATTTTATTCAATCTGTATAATTCCATGCCCCAACTGGCCACGAAATATCTTTGTGACCAGCCAATAAATAAAGGTTTCAATGTCTGGCTTAAGGGTTAAAGTACAATCGCTGCTGCCATTGATTCAAGACGGGAACTAAATTGAAGTCCCATCCAAGCTGCATTTCCTTTGTGTAGTTCGAATTTGAGTGCACCATCCCGAATCACAAAATTGATGGCAGCTCCGTGGTTCGTGGCACCGTCGGTTTCTGCTATAATAAGGCTCTTATTTTTCTTTGCTTTTTCGATAAGTTGCTCCGAACTGCTTCTAATATTTACAGCCGAAGACACATAAATTACCTGACAGTTATCAACCTCATCAATTGAGCGGAACTCCTTAACAATGATGTCCTGGAATCCGAATTTCTTTCCGGCAGATTGCTCTCTGATCCAGTCAGCAACTTCCTTGTTCCTTACGACACCAATTACAAAGTCTCCTTTAAGAGATTGATCTGGCCACCCTATGTACCTTATGAAATTCAAAGTAAATACTGCCTTATACTTTGCCTCCTGAGCCTCTGTTTTAAACAGTGGCAGAGACAACAACATCAATAAAAATAATACCCTTTTCATTGCTATAGATTTCCATTTTCAATTCAACGTGTGGGAATGTTACGAAGGGATTTGGTTTTGGTTTCTTTTTTGTGTATTTTTTTGTTTTAAGACCATATTGTTCAGCGTTTTTTACAAAACTTACAATCTAGTAATTTTTTCATACTCTTATTAAACAAGAATAGGCTTTTTGCTCTTATAATGGATCTATATTGATTGTTTTGGGGCAAATTTCAATAAATTTGCCTTGGAGTAACATTCCGGCAGCAAATGCTTTACCGGATACTAACGAATTTTGATAATGAAGTATTCGGATGCCTGCAGGCAACAGATTGAAGAGGTCCTTACATCGATAGTTAAAAATCGTCAACCAGAAGGTTTGTATAAACCTGTGGAGTATATATTGTCTATAGGTGGTAAACGTATCAGGCCGATGTTATGTATGTTGGGATGTGCCTTGTATGACAAGAGCAAAGTTGACCAATGTTTATATCCTGCCGTGGGGCTTGAGTTATTCCATAATTTTACACTACTCCATGATGATATAATGGACGCCTCGGAGATGCGTCGGAACAAACCTACTGTGCATATCAAGTGGGATGATCGTACGGCAATTCTGTCAGGTGATGCCATGATGATCTTAGCTTATCAGATGGTCACCAGGGCCCCTGCAGGCAACTTGCCCAAGGTGTTGGAACTATTTAACAGAACTGCTATAGAAGTGTGTGAAGGCCAGCAGTATGATATGTATTTTGAGTCCAGGATGGACATCAGTGGGGATGAATACCTTGAGATGATAAGGCTTAAGACAGCAGTTTTGCTGGGAGCCTGTCTGCAGACTGGTGCGATTATCGGAGGAGCATCTGACCAGGCTTCAGAGGCCCTTTACAAGTTTGGTTGTGATGCAGGTATGGCATTTCAGTTGCAGGATGACTGGCTTGACGTGTATGGAGACGAGGAAAAGTTTGGCAAGCCAATAGGAGGAGATATTGTAATAAATAAGAAAACATTTTTGTTGATAACAGCGTATAACAGTCTCCCGGAAGCTGCCCGCAAAGAGTTGTTGTACTGGTTGGAAAAGAAGGACTTTGACAGGCAGGATAAAATAGATGCAGTACGCAATCTCTATGATGATGCGAAGGTTTCCGATACTGCTAGGCTCCTAATGGATCAATATTACAGCAGGGCTCTAGAACATCTTGAGTATGCGGGAGGAACTGATGAGATTCGATTGGAACTGAAGGAATTTGCATATCAGATGATGGATAGGTTCAGGTAGTTGTTTATGATGCCTGGTTAGTATAGTTTAGTGTTTCAGTAAATAAGATTTCGAAAAGCTGTGAGGGAAGGCTATGTAGTCGTACCTTAAGGCTTCTTGTTAATAATATAACAACAGATATGACTGAGATAACAGGAAAGATCATCCAGGTAATAGGCCCTGTGGTTGATGTTGAGTTTGAGCCTCAAATTCATGAGCTTCCCAAGATAGATGATGCGTTGGAGATCATTGGTGATGGTAGCAACAGGATAGTGATAGAGTGTCAGCAGCACATAGGTGAACATGCCGTAAGATGTATTGCTATGGACTCTACCGATGGTCTGATGCGCGGCATGAAGGTGGTAGCAAAGGGTAGTCCTATTACTATGCCAATTGGGGAAGCCTCAAAAGGTCGACTTCTTAATGTAGTGGGCAGGGCAATTGACGGTATTGATGAGGTTAAGACCGACCGTTATTCGCCGATTCATAAGAAGGCACCTGCCTATGAGGATTTGTCACCCGAGAGTGAGATCTTGTTTACTGGTATCAAGGTTATTGACCTTATTGAGCCTTATCCAAAGGGTGGTAAGATCGGACTTTTCGGTGGCGCCGGTGTTGGCAAGACGGTTTTGATACAGGAATTGATAAACAATATAGCAAAGGGTTATTCCGGTCTCTCAGTGTTTGGGGGAGTTGGTGAACGTACCCGTGAGGGGAATGACCTGCTTCGTGAAATGATTGAGTCGGGCATTGTTGACTATGGTCCTGAGTTTAAGAGGAGCATGGAAGAGGGGAAATGGGATCTGGATAAAGTTGACACTGAAGCCTTGAAAAATAGTCAGGTAAGTATGGTGTTTGGTCAGATGAACGAGCCCCCGGGGGCTCGTCTCAGGGTTGCCCTTTCTGCTTTGACCATTGCTGAGGGTTTCCGTGACGGTGACGGAACAGAAAAGGGACGAGACGTACTTTTATTTATCGATAATATATTCAGGTTTACACAGGCAGGTTCAGAGGTATCTGCGTTGCTTGGTCGTATGCCTTCTGCAGTAGGTTATCAGCCTACTCTTTCATCTGAGATGGGTGCATTGCAGGAACGTATCACTTCAACACGCAACGGGTCTATTACTTCGGTTCAGGCCGTCTATGTACCTGCCGATGACCTTACCGACCCGGCACCTGCAACGACTTTTAGTCACCTTGATGCCACTACAGTGTTGAGCAGAAAGATTTCAGAGCTTGGTATTTACCCTGCTGTCGATCCATTGGATTCAACTTCCAGAATACTTACTCCCGAGATTGTGGGTGAGGAGCACTACAATACTGCTCAGAGAGTAAAGGAGATATTGCAGCGTTACAAGGAGTTGCAAGATATCATTGCAATTCTGGGTATGGAAGAACTCTCAGAAGAGGATAAGCTTGTAGTACACAGGGCTCGTCGTGTTCAGCGCTTCCTGTCACAGCCCTTCTTTGTTGCTGAGCAGTTTACCGGTCTTAAGGGAGCACGTGTATCTATCGAGGACACTATCAGAGGCTTTAATATGATACCTAAATTGAGCGATTCGTAATTTCACCTGCCCCCGTCGTCTCACTTGATTTCAAAAAAACGGAAATTTTCTCAGAGGTAGGCTTCTTTCGTGTACTTTTTCAACGAAAATTCAGTTCTGTTTTTCACTCAAACCGAACTTTATCGCATTTTCTATGGGTCTGGACATAAGTCTCCCATTACCACTACGGGTTTACAATCCTGAGGTATGTTGTTCTGCCTTATGCAAACTGAATTTTCGGCGGTGACTGACACCGTTCCCATAACTCTTCAATATTTATCGTTTCATAAATTACTCTGGTGACATTCAGGACAATACTCCTTGCCCTTGAGGTTATCTTGACAGCAAAATCAATAAGCTTTCTTCTGAATGTATTAGGATATACGGTTACCGGAATAACCTCTGCGGTAACATCTTGTTTGTATGCTTCGAAAATAAAGTGTGTAACTACCAGCATAAAATAATAGGCTCTGTTCATTCCAAAGGATTTAAAAGGAAGTTGTTCTCTGGTAGCAAGCTCTTTAATGCTACGATGTATCAACTCGTCGGCTCCTCTTTGGTGTGATTTTCGTATGATGGTATCAGCTTTAAACCACTCATCTCCACCGGATGCCCGAAGCCTTTTGTCAGCGACAGGACAGTTCCCGATATTGGTATAGATGACGCTGTCAGGCTTACCAAATTCCATTACGTACTGCCCGGTATCATCCCGGTGCAATCTGGTAAAAAAGCAACGACGAAACTTGGACCAGGATTTCAACTTGCTGGCAAATTCCGCAAATTGCCAGACTGCTTTATTTTTAGTGATTTTGCCCAAAGTGTCAATGGGTAAAGCCTTTACATATTCAGTAACATCATTGTACAATTTTCCTGTTGTAATGTAATGTATATTAAGCTCTTGCTCGAATATCTCGTACGCTTTCTGATCCGCAAACCCACTATCGGCGCACACCACAATAGGGACTTCTTTGGAGTATCTCTTGCGTATCAGATTTACTATAGAGCGTACCCTGTCGGTGTAATCTGATCCATGATTGGAATGAGCACTTCCTTTTCTAAAGGTCACGTCTATCAGAAACGAGCCCCAGCATATATGAAGTGGCTGAAACCCTTTCTTACGCTTGTAAGTGACCTCGCAACCTTCGCGTTTCGCAGCATCGTCATTATCCAAAACCATGGTGTCAATGCCCAGTTCTATAACTTTGGGTTTGGATATGTGAAGCCTCCAGATAAACAGTTCATTAAGTATCTTATTGAATACCGAGTTTGAAATAACGGACAGCTTCCCAAAAAAACGTTTGACCTGGTGAGAAGAGGCCAATTGGTCGGTCTTGCATTCAAGCAAACATGCATATCCTTCATCCTTTTTACTTTGATCAAAACTGCTTATGGCCATATTTGTGCCATCTATAAAAAATGCAACAATCTGTTTTACAAACTGTTGAAGCTGCAAGCCTTTGCTGTTTCCAGTAAGCAGAGAAGAAACATTACGCGATATTAGCCCATATAAGCCAATTTGCTCAGTGTAGCGAAGAAATAAAGGGAGCCCTCCACGACCAGAAATTTTATTGGTTGTAATGCCGATTTTTGTTATCTTCGTACTCATAAAAGATAGTCTTGTGCACCTAAATGGTGAAGTGTTGTTTTTTTATTTTAATACCTCTAAAATACACATTATCAAGGTTATAAGCAAGCTATCTTTTATTTTTTTTTGTATAAATCGCTCAATATAGGTGATACTAAGCGGAGAACTTGACAAGTATCCGGAAGCTGCTTTCAACCTGGTCGGTACTATTGAAGAAGCTATTGAGAAGGGTGAAAAACTGATGAAGGAGGCTCGTAGGAAATGAAAACAGACTTATTTCTCGAAGTAGTCACTCCTGAACAAATCGTGTTTGAAGGACCTGTCGGAATGGTTGAAGTTCCCGGTTTCAACGGGCGTTTCACCCTCCTGAAGGATCACGCACCAATTATTGCCTCGCTTACAAATGGCAGGATCAGAGTGATTGGGAAAGATGGCCTTGAAAGACTATTTGAGTGTAGTGGGGGTATACTCGATTGTAAGGAGAATCATGTGATCATCTTGGTTGATAAAGCATTTAAGCAGGAATAATTCAGATTTGTATAGGTTTGGTATAATATTGAGGCTGCCCGCAAAGGCAGCCTCGGTTTTTAAGACAGGGGGTAAGTGATAGCGTATGTGCAAAACGAAATAAAATTGGTACCTTTGTTGAAATTCACCAAAAGAAACATCTATTATGAGTTTTAGCCAGTTGTGTAATCAAATTTTTGATGCAACTACGGGTCATTACCATGAGTTTGACAATGTAGATGCAACACCACATAACCCTTATGAAAAAGGTTCCATTGAGTTCCTTTTGTTTTCCAAGAACTGGATAGATGCCGTTCAATGGCACCTTGAAGATATTATCAGGGATCCTGCAATTGATCCCGTTGAAGCGCTTAAGATCAAGCGCAGGATAGACGCATCCAATCAGGAGAGAACCGACCTTGTCGAGTATATTGACAGCTATCTGCTTGACAAATACAAAGATATAAAGGTTGCTAATGATGCCACAATTAACACTGAGACTCCTGCATGGGCTATCGACAGATTGTCAATCTTGGCGCTTAAGATATATCATATGAAGCAGGAGACTATTCGTACTGATGCAGCTCCGGAACATATAAAGGCATGTACTGACAAGCTAAACGTATTGCTTACCCAGCGTACTGACCTAAGCAGGGCTATCGATGAACTGCTGGCTGATATTGAAGCAGGTAGGAAGTACATGAAGGTGTACAAGCAGATGAAGATGTACAATGATCCCGCACTTAATCCGGTATTATATAAAGGAGGAAAGTGAAAAAAGGCGGTAAGATACTGGTAGTACGATTCAGTGCTTTCGGGGATGTGGCAATGACTGTACCTGTCATTGCCGGCTTTTTAAAGGCCTATCCGGAGGCAGAGGTTGTATTTGTGTCCCGTCCATTTGCAGCAAAGCTATATGAACCCTTTAGCCAGGTTCATTTTGTCAGCTTCAATCCAAAGGGGGAGCATAAGGGACTAGCCGGTATTTTCAGATTATTCAGGGAGCTCAGGTCTATTGGATCCTACAGTTTTGTTGCCGACCTACATAATGTATTGCGCAGCAGGATACTTGGCCTATTGTTTAGTTTATCGGGAATCCCTGTTTATAGGATTGACAAAGGCCGTACTGAGAAAGATGAACTTGTGAGACAGACCAACAAGAGGCTGAGACCTTTGAAGTCCACTTTTCAACGATACTGTGATGTATTTGGTGCAGCGGGTAAGGCATTTGATCTTCAGCCACTAAGTCTTAGAGGTTATTTTTTTATTGAAAGTTCACAGCCTCCACACGCATCCCTGGGACTAGCGGGTCCTCATATTGGTATTGCGCCCTTTGCGGGACATAAGTGGAAGGCCTGGCCTCTTGAGAAGGTAGAACAGCTTATAGATTTGCTTGATGAACGAGGTTTTCAGGTATACCTGTTTGGTGGTCGTGGGACTGAGGCTGAGGTGCTTGAAGATCTGGCAGGTCGCTTTGTAAACGTACACAGTCTGGCAGGTCGCTTGTCGATTGACGATGAACTGAAAGCAATGGCCATGTTGGATGTTATGATTTCGATGGATTCGGCCAATATGCACTTGGCACGTCTTGTTAATACTCCAGTGCTAAGTATTTGGGGTGCAACCCACCCGTATGCCGGGTTTTATGGCTGGCAGCTTCCCGAGGATTGGGCTGTCCAGGTTGATTTGACATGCAGGCCATGTTCCGTGTTCGGAAACAAGGAATGTTACAGAGGGGACTTTGCATGTATGGAACATATAAGTCCGGCTATGGTGGCCGACAAACTTGATTTTTTATTGACGAGGACGAGAAGTAACAGACTCTGATCCCAAATACACACCTATTGTCTTGATGAATATTTTATTTCTTAATTCTCTTGGTCGTAAGAAATGGGGCGGGGGAGAGAAATGGATGCTTATGGCCGCCTCCGGACTTAGGGAGCGTGGGCATAAGGTTATTGTGGGGTGTGCAGACAAATCGAAAATATCGCAGAATGCAAGATCCTTGAATCTGCCTACACTTCCACTTTCGTTCAAGACTGACTTCGATTTTATCGGTTTCTTCAACTTACTTAGGGTGCTGTGGAAGAATCCAGTAGATGTGATTATATGCGGTCAAAATAAGGATACCAAGATTGCAGCAGTAGCCGCCCGTGTCTCAGGCGGCCCGGTCGTGTTAGCCCGTCACGGCTTGCAGCTCATTAGCAGGAAGCTCAAGTACAAATACATCTTTACAAAGATGATCGACGGGATAATTACCAATACCAGATCTATCAAGGAGGAGTATGATTCCTATTGCTGGTTCCGACCCGGATTTGTAAAGGTGATATACAACGGGTTTAATCCTCCAGCAGATGTAGATCCCTTTGATTTTAGGGCAAACTTTTGTTTACCTGAAGATGCTCTGGTGTTTTTCAGCGCAGGTCGACTGGCTTCGCAAAAGGGCTTTGATGTACTGATAAAGTCAGCCGCAAGGGGAGTAGCGGAAGGACATAACTGGTATTTTTTTATTGCCGGTAAAGGCAAGAAAGAGAAGGAGTTGAGGAGGCAGGTCAGAGCAGAAGGTCTTGACGACCGTTTCCACTTCATAGGTTTTGTTGACAAAGTGCTTCCCTATGTATTAGGAGCAGATGTCTTTGTTATGCCTTCATTCTATGAGGGGATGCCCAATGCGGTTATGGAAGCCATGGGTGTTGGCAAATGTTGTGTTGCCACAGCAGTCAATGGTAGTACTGAACTTATAGAGGATGGTGTTGATGGCATACTTGTTGAGGCCCGAAATCCTGATTCTCTCTATGATGGTTTGTTGAGAGCCGGCAGTGATAATGCCTTCAGGGATATGTTGGGCAGAACCGCCATGGAGAAGGTTAGAGCCTGCTTTTCTGAGAAGGCAATGCTTGATAATCTTGAGGATTGTCTTGTGGAGAGTATCAGAGAATCATTACAAAAAAGATAGGGTAAACAGTTATGAAAATATTAGTTACCGGCGCAGCTGGATTTATCGGCTTTCATCTGAGTAGGCAGTTGCTGGACAACGGGCATGAAGTAACCGGAGTAGATTCTATTAGTGGGTATTATTCAACCAGATTGAAACAGGACCGCGTTGAATTGCTGAATACATACAGGTTATTTAGTTTTTCAGTAATGGATATCTGTAACCGGTCCGATATAGATGCTTTGTTTGCCTCCGGTAATTTCGATATGGTAATACATCTGGCTGCCCAACCGGGAGTAAGGTATAGCATAGATGCTCCACATAAGTATATTGAGAGCAATATAGTTGGGTTCCTGAATGTGCTTGAGGCCAGTCGTCAGAACAAGGTCAGCCACTTCCTGTATGCTTCTTCAAGTTCGGTTTACGGCAATAGCCAAGATGGTCCTTTTGCCGAAAGTGCAGATACCGACCACCCCGAGTCGCTTTATGCCGCTACCAAAAAAGCCAATGAAGTGATGGCCCACAGCTATTCGCGACAGTTTGGTCTGCAAGTCATTGGTCTGCGTTTCTTTTCGGTGTACGGTCCCTGGGGACGACCCGATATGGCCTACTTTTCCTTCACACGTAAAATACTGGCGGGGGAATCCATTCCCGTCTTCAACCAGGGGCAGATGGTGCGTGACTTTACCTACATCGGAGACATTTGTCAAGGCATCAGTCAATTGATAAAGCGACTTCCCGACTTGCCGTCTTACCGGATATATAATTTGGGCAATAATCACCCGGTAAAGATAATGGACTTTATTGCGTCCTTAGAAAGTGCCCTTTCATGTCGTGCACAGATTGATTTACAACCGATGCAAACAGGGGATGTCACTTTTACCAATGCCGATATTTCCCTCGCTCAAAAGGACTTTGCTTACGCCCCAAAGACCTCCCTTCAAGACGGCCTCAGTCATTTTGTAGATTGGTACCACAGTTATTATAAGTAACTTTGAAGTAAGTGCTTTGGAAGATGGTGAGGCAGCTTAAATGGAGCAGCGAAGGGAACAAAAGCGGCCACCTCCAAATTTTTATGGAGGAGTTAAGCGATGCCAAAATGATGAGTATATGCAAATTGAACTGCGGTATTGAGAACTTGGCAGGTGAAACTTACTCAAATCCTGTTTTTTTTATTCAACCTTCTTACAGCGTTTCTGAGATTTAAATAGTTTCTTTCTATAAAATAGTGATAAAAATTGCGTCGATTGAGAACTGTGATGGCTGGTTTAAGGGAAACTGTTTCTTTAGGTTGTTCCGGGTTTAAGGTGTCACAGATCTTGGATATCATGTCAAACATGTTGTACTCTTCAAGAACTAAGTCTTTTGACTGAAGAAGTTCTTGTTGGGAGTTCTCAAACCGTTCATCTTTAATTATCTTATCAATGGTCTCAACAGCTTTATCGAAGTCGCCTATTTTAATTGTTTCAAAAGATTTTTCAGGAAAATAGTCATTTATATTTGTGCAGCCATAATAAATTGGGAAAGTTCCGGCAAGAAAGCAGTCTGATATTTTTTCAGTCCAGTAATACTTCGAAGATGAGTTTTCAAGTGCTATATGGTATTTATATGGTGCAAGAGTTTCCCACTTATCATTGAAATCATTAATGCCCCTCCCATAAACATCAAGTTTGGATCCATAATGAAGCTTCAACTTTCTAACAAATTCTATTCTTTCCTGGTGCCCACGGGTAAAGGCTTTGTTACTTGTAATAACAGAGATGAGTTTGGTTTTCTTTGGGGGAGCTGACTGCTTAAGATATTCGTAAGATATAGAATGCTTGGGCACCCCGTTTTGAGTAGTTACTCCTACCAGCTATGGGAGCGTGGCAGGCGTATAAACAACATTTTCGATATCTCGTATTTCCTCCTGACACGAGCAAATCAATCCAAACTGCTTAAGATATGCTTTTGGAAAAGATACTATCGAGACAGGCTCTGAAATCATTAATATAACATTTTGAGGAGCAACAAAGGAAGAGGTTTTTGATTTGATATATTTATTACGAACAATCCAAAAATCCGGGTCCTCAACTTCTTCATCGATAAAAAACTGATATTTACCACATTTAGATATTCCCTTTGAGCCGGGCGTTTGTGCTAAGAGCCCATCACTGATTTTACCTGTTGTAATCTTTACTTTATACATAATTTTAGGAAGAAAAACCACGATTATGGATGTGTTACAAAGCTGTAATAATTAGATCTATCCTGTTCAAAAACGGGAGCCGGGCTTTTTGAGGGCTTTCTGTTCGATTTCAGACTGTTGATTAACTCGGCCGATGTACTATAAAACAAAGCAGAATAATCAAATAGGTTGGTATTAAACATTTTATGACAGAGCATGGGTTTTGAATAAGTGGATGATTGGATAAATGTGCCCGAGGCTTTGTACTTTAAATACGCATCTGCTGAAGGTGTAGTAGGGTGAATTAGTGGAAGCAGGAAATCAAACGATTTCATATAGCATTGAAATTGTGAATCCGGCACAAAATTATTAAAAACAATAAATTTCTGTTCCAGTCCCTGTTCTGTTAATTTCTTAATAAAGGATGGACCTTCATGTTTAGACGCATTACCCAGTAGAATTATTTTAATATTTTCCGGGAATGAAGGGTCCGACGCCAATTCGAGCAAGAAATCATAATCCCGCCTTTTATACTCTATTGAACCGGGAACACCAATCCACACCTCCTTCTCAGGTTTTATTAATTCACAGTTGTTAAAAGAAGGCACATATGCACAATTAACATGAATAGAGCTTATCTTATTTTTCTGAGGGAAGTAAGCTTTCATATAACTTGCTAATACTAAATAGGATTTAACTCTTCTTGTTATTATCCTTTGCCCAAAACTAGAATTCAGTTTATTGGTATTATGAAGTATTCCGCTGAATTTTATCCTTTTAGGAAAGGGCAGCAATGAAAACTTTAACACCGAAGGTCCTTGAGCCGTGTTGAAAACTACATTATTGATTTTCGAATTCAGCAAGAAATACCAAATTCTAAGTAAGGACCCTGGTTTTTGCATATCGTAAGTCTTGATTGTAGCAAAGTTTTTTATCGTTTCATAGTTGATAGCATTTTGCTTATTGCATATTAGAATGGGGGTACAATTGCTTTTGTACAAGAAAAGCAGCTGAGAATAGATGAGCTCAGAATGAAAGGGATAGAATTCAATCAGGGCAACTTTAGCCTTTTGTTTTCTTGTGGTGCGCATTTTTCTTTCTGATTAGGGTAACGATACTTTAGTCTTTTTCTATGTGTTTATCGATTCCTTCTGCAGTCCAGAAAGTTTTGGTGTTGCGCACCTGATTCCGAATGGCACGGTTGCGCTCAATGGATTCCTTGGTTTTATAGGGGCGTCCGTGTTCCAGGTGAATACAAATTGCGGCGTAACGAATCTGGCGTGATCGCAGTCCATAGTTTTGCAGTCGCTCCCCCAGTTCCCGATCCTGACCGCCGTAATGCATGGTTTCATTGAAACCATTGATGGCCACAATGTCATGCTTCCATCCGGAGGAATTGTGTCCGTTCCAGGAGGCTTTGGTGGGCGTCAGGGCGTTCATCAGGGTGGTGTACCAGCGGCTTTTTACCAGTTTGGTGCTTTTGAAAGTTTTGGGAAGGCCGTTTTGATACAGCCACTTGAGTTCAAAGGCTTTTTGAGATTGAATGTGGCTGCGTTCAATGTGTTGGCTCAAATCAAGAGGAAGTCGTAAAGTGCCACCGGAAAGGAAGTAGCCCTGCTTACGCCTTTGAATATGTTGGGCAACAAAATCGGCACGGGGGATGCAATCTCCGTCGGTAAAAATAAGGTAGTCTGCTTTGGAGGCAACAATAGCTTTGTTGAGAATGGGGCATTTTTGGTAGCCCTCATCGGGGTGCCAAATGTGCTGGATACGTAAGTGGCTGTTTTCCAGGAAATTTTGCACCAGCTCGCGGGTCGCCTCCTGGGAGCCGTCGTCGGCAATCACAATCTCGAAGTTCTTGTGCGTCTGACATTCAAAGCCCCACAGCACTTTTTGCAACCATTGGGGCTGGTTGTAGGTGGTGAAAATTACAGATACAAAGTCTTCCATGGGGCTCATTGCGCTTGTTTTCAAATGTAAAGTTAAACAATATTTTTAAAAAGTCGCCGCTCCCTGCGTTTTGTTTCTGGTCCCGGTCGGTGAACCCGGACTCGTGTCATTCGCGTTCTTTTTTGTAATTTAGCAGCCTGTATCATTTATTGGTTTGTATATGATAAAATATTTAAAATATCTGCTTCAAACGGCCTTGTTCCTGCTCCTTTTTTTTGCCTTTTATCAGGTGCTGTTTTTGCTGTTTAACCGGAGTTACGCCGATGGAGCGCCATTTGCTGTTTTGGCCCGTTCGTTGTGGGTGGGCCTGCGGCTCAATCTTTCGATGAGCAGCTATGTTTTGCTGCTGTTGGGGGTTATACAAACCGTCGGCCTGCTGTCGACGGGTCGCTTCAGCTATAAGCTCAGCAAAGTCACCACCCTTTTTTTCGTGGTGGTTTTCAGTGGCATTTTGTTGGGCAACATCAATCTCTATGCCTATTGGGGGCGTTTGCTCGACGCGGAGGGCTTTGCTTTTTTAAAGACGCCCTGGGTCATCCTGGCCTCGGTGCGCTGGTATGAGAGTCTGGCCTTTTTGGGCCTGTGGTTGCTGCTCAGCTGGGCGGCAGCCAAAGGCTACTTTTGGCTGACCCGCAGTTCGACAGCCTCCGGCGTGTTGCGCTGGCCGGCACGGGGACTCGCGGCTTTCTTCACGCTCTTTACGGCGGCTTTTATGTTGTTGCCCATAAGGGGCGGACTGGGTGTGGCGCCGATCAATACCGGAGTGGCCTATTTTTCCTCCTACAATTTTGCCAATCACGCCGCCATCAATCCCCCCTGGAACCTGTTCTACAGTTTTAAGCGCATGGATGCCCGCACCAGGCATTATTCCTTTATGCAGGATGAGGAGGCATATGCCATTTATGATGATATCAAAAGGCATGGAGATGACAGGCTGAAGGTGCTAAATACCGACAAACCCAATGTGGTATTTATCCTGCTTGAGAGTTTTTCATCTCAGGTAGTGGGTATTCTGGGAGGAGAGGAAGTTACTCCCAATCTGGACCGTGTTGCCAGGGAAGGAATATTATTTGATAATATTTATGCGGCAAGTGACCGTTCAGACAAAGGCCTGGTAGCCACTATGGCCGGCTATCAGGTAGCTCCTGCTTATTCAATAATCCAGTATCCTCAGAAGTCGCAGTCTCTGGCCTTTATGCCACGTAAATTCAGGGAAGCGGGTTACAGAAATCTAACATATATCTATGGCGGGGATGCCGGTTTTAAGGGAATGAACTCCTTTGTTACCCTTGCCGGATTTGACAGGCAAATTGTAATGAGCGACTTCCCTGCTTCCATGAGGGGCGAGAAGTGGGGCGTCCATGATGAATATACCTTTGCCAGATTGGCTGATGAGATGGAGGCAGACAGTAAGACTGCTGAACCTTGGTTTAAGTATTATTTTACCCTCAGCAGTCATGAGCCCTTTGACGTTCCTATGGCACGGGTGCATGAGAACCCCTACCTGAACTCAATATTTTACACAGACTCTTGTCTGGGAGTCTTTATTGATGAGGTAAAGCGCAGGGGACTATGGGATAATACTCTGATTGTAATGATTGCTGATCATGGCACCCCGGGACCACTAAAGGCATCTTCGCAGATGAAGGAAAGGTATCAGATACCTATGCTATGGACTGGAGGTGCGCTTGCTGTAAGGGATACTGTGATTAGTAAGATAGGAAGCCAGAAGGATGTTGTTGCCACGCTGCTGGGGCAGCTTGGCATTGATGCCTCGGACTTTTACTTTAGCAAGGATCTGCTTTGTTCTGATACTGAAGAGTATGCCTTTTTCACCTACCCCGATGCCTTTGGTTATGTTACCCGGAATTCATATCAGGTATATGACAATACCGCAAGGCGATATGTGGTGCAGGAGGGTGAGATAAGTGAGACAGACAGCCTGAGGGCTAAGGCTACAATGCAGGTTGTATCTGCGGATCATTTGAAACGATAAGCTGACAAAGATGACAAGGAAGGATTTTGAAATAATGGCACCTGCAGGCTCTTTCGAGTCGCTGATGGCTGCCATTCAGGGAGGGGCTGATTCAGTATATTTTGGAGCAGGACGGCTGAATATGCGGTCCCGGTCCTCGGTTAATTTTTCACCTGAAGACCTGAAGACTATTGCTTCAATATGTCGTGACAAGGGACTTAACAGTTATCTGACGCTTAATATTGCCCTTTTCGACAATGAGCTTGACGAGATGCGTCATATGGTTGATGTGGCTGTGGAAAGCAATATTTCTGCGATTATTGCGAGTGATATAGCAGCAATTGAATATGCCCGTCGTCAGGGGATGGAGGTACACATCTCAACTCAGTGCAATATTTCAAATATTGAGGCGGTCAAGTTTTACAGCCATTTTGCCGATGTTGTGGTTCTGGCCCGTGAACTTAACATGGACCAGGTTAAGGCCATTTATGAGGCAATCATTAAGGATGATGTAAGAGGACCGTCAGGTGAACTGGTACGCATTGAGATGTTTGCCCATGGTGCACTATGTATGGCTGTATCGGGCAAATGCTATCTGAGTCTGCACCAGTTTAACTCCTCGGCCAACAGGGGGGCCTGTTTGCAATCATGTCGCCGGGGTTACATAGTCACAGAGAAGGAATCTGGCTATGAACTTGAAATAGACAATCAGTATATAATGTCACCCAAGGATCTTAAGACCGTTCACTTCCTCAACAGAATGATAGATGCTGGGGTTCGAGTATTTAAAATAGAGGGTAGAGCCAGGGGACCCGAATATGTCAAGACGGTATGCCGTGCCTATGATGAAGCTATCAAGGCCATACTTGAGGGCAGCTATAACGAGGAAAAGATAAAGACCTGGGACGAGAATCTCAGCACGGTCTTCAACAGGGGTTTCTGGGATGGCTACTATCTGGGTCAGAAACTTGGGGAATGGAGTCCAAACTACGGTTCGCTTGCCACCAAGAAGAAAGTCTATGTTGGTAAGGTTACCAACTACTTTCCAAAGCTTGGCGTAGGCGAATTTCTGCTTGAAGCACAAAACTTGTGTAAAGATGACGAGATCTTGATAATAGGTCCAACTACCGGTGTTGTTGAGATGAATGTTGAAGAACTCCGTTATGACCTGCAACCTGTAAGCGAAGTTGTAAAAGGTCAGGTCTTTTCAATGCCGGTTGCAGATAAAGTGAGACGTAATGACAAGCTGTACAAGCTTGTAGATGGTACAAAACTAAAGCAGTAGATCCCACGGGATCTACTGCTTTTTTTAGTATTTACCTTCTACACTAGTATTTACTTTACATCTTCCCAGCCATTGCTTTTAGCTGATCTGGCTAAGGCATCAAGTAACTTCATATTGGCTATTGCATCGCTCACTGGTATAGGCATTGGCTTCTTGTTTATCACTGCGTCTGTGAATTCAGAGAACATAATGCCATATGAGTCGGCCAGCGGGAAGCTGATATCACGTGTGCCCTGACCTGTGCTAATGGTCATAACTGCAGGTACATCATAATAGATGTTGAAAGGAATATAGATTACGATTGAACCTCCAGTGCAGAGAACCTGAACGCGTTGGAAGGGTTCTGAACGTGTTGATACGTTGAAGGTTGCCTGGAAGCTGCCGTAATCCACTACACCTGAAGCATTTATATCAGTACCATTGTTGCTGTCAAATTCCATTAGTGACACAACACGTCTGGGCTCCATTCCTGTGAGGAACCTGGGCACTGAGTTTGTATAACATCCGATATCAAGTAGACCACCACCACCATATTCGGCAACATTCCTGATGTTGGCCGGGTCAGGGTTGTTGTATGAGAAGATAGCGTGGATGTGGGTAACAGCACCTAATTGGTTGTACTTAATCATGTCCTTGGCGTGCCTCCAGATAGGATGGAATCTGTACATAAAGGCCTCCATCAGCGGTACTCCGGTTTTTTCAGAAACCATGGCCATCTTCTCAGCCTCTGCAGCATCCATTGCAATAGGCTTTTCGCAAAGCACCGGTTTTCCGGCCTCCAGAGCCTTTATAGTCCACTCAGCATGCAGATGGTTGGGTAGCGGATTATAAATTGCATCAACCTCAGGGTGTGCAATCAGCTCTTCATAGGAGCCTACTGCTACTGGGATTGAAAACTCTGACGCTGCTTCCTGAGCCTTTTTTATGTCGCGGGATGCTATGGCATATATCTCGCAGTTTTCCAGCTTACTCACCGGAAGGATTATCCTCTTAACAAAGTGGTTGGATACTCCCAGAACTCCGAATCTCAATTTCTTTTGCATAGTTCAATAGTTTGTATTAAAGTCCTATTCAACACGGTAATTGTACAAATAGTTGAAATCTCCTCCTGTAATCAGGTTAAACCTATAGGCAGAGGACTTAAGGAAGCCGATAGAGAAGCGGCTTACAGCCTTGAGCGGGAAGCCACGGTAGTGGCTTCCATCCCTGTTGATCAGGTGAATTCTGCCTCCTGTCTTTTCAACAACACCGAATTTAACATCAGTATTTGAGAATCTGTAGATATCTGCCATTGGGAAGATTTCATTTTCAAAGTCCACACGCATAGCCTCTTTCAGGTTTTTATCATACAGTATAAGGGACTTTTCAGTAGTGATGATGTATTCTGGGCTGGGAGAGTTCTCATTAATAAGGACAAAGTGATGGGGTGTAGTTGCTGACAGTAACGGCTTCAGGGAAGTATTGCCGGAAGGCAGTTCGATAACCGCCAGTTCCCCTCCTTGAGTTGTTGTAACCAGGCTTGGTTTGTCACCTGTGCGTCCTCTCATAAAGAAGGGAGAGTTACCGTTACGGGTAAAATTCTGTGAGGGTCTGGTCCTCTCATCTCCCCTGCGGTCGAGTATGTAATTACGATATTCGTCGCTAAAGACAATATAGTCTTTGCCCTGAGCACTAAAGTGCTGCAGGGTCTGGGTTACTGTACCCTCATATCTGGGTTGTGACCAGCCCGGATTTATATTGCCGGTTTTGTCATAGAGGTAGACCCTTTTGTCTTCTAAGGCAATAAAGATGCGGTATTCCTTATCGTTGTCGTAGTCGAAAACATTCAGTCCGTTGGTGGCCTTTGCCGGCAAAGAGACTGGGAAACGTGCTACATGGTTGCCGTTGCGGTCGAGGATGTATATTTTATCAGCAGTATTGAAAAGGTACTGTATCTTGTTATTCTTGTAATAGTCAATCTGGTAGAAATCGCTGAGAACGGGACCGTCAAGAGTCCGCTTCCATAATATCCGTCCCATGCTGTTGATGAGGTAGAGGTTGTTTTTCTTGTCCTGGACCAGAATCTCCTTCTCACCTGTATTATGATTGTCGACAAGAGCCGGCTTGGACACTATTGTTGAATCCAGCCTGCTTTGCCAGATAGTACGTGGCTCCTTGTCCCTGTGGGGTGTATAGTTGGCATATACCGAAGTATAGACCAAATTGGATGCTGAGGAAAACTGCAGACCGACAGCATAGAAATTGTTAAGTGCATTCCTCTGTTCGTTGGTCGGATTAAGCTGCTTACGATTTATATTATCTCCTGACAGGTTCAGGATATGAGCTATCTCACAGAAGATAAAGAAGTTTTCCCTGTATGAGAAGTTTTCAGCAAAAGTTGAATAATAGGGATGAGTTGAGAGGGTCTTATTAAGAATGTTGGAATAAAGAACCTGACTTATTGCCTCCTGCTGATCACCGAAGATTATGTAATTCCTGTAGAAAGCGAAATACCTGGCAGGAACTTCGGGAAACAGAGTGCTCCAGTATGCTTTAAAAATTGCTGTTTCAGGAGTGTTGTACATGGGGAAGCGGGTATCATCATCGAGACGTATCCATTCAACCGGTTCGGTACTCTGTCCGTTATTTCTCATCAGCTCTTCCATCATCTCAAGAGTTCTTGCCTCTCCAGTAGTCTTGAATACAAGAACAGGAAGATAGGAGTTGGCACTGCTACCTGAGAGATAGGCAAAAGCACCCTCCCCGTCTACAACAGAGAAGAACATCTCGTCGAAAGGACTCTTGTGTCGGGCTGTAAATTTTTCATTCAGTTCCTTAATCTTTGCATGTCTCTCAGTCTCGGCAATAAAGGTATTGAGATTGTCTCTGAAATGGCTGTTTGCCACCATTGAATAGCCGGCCATAAAGCGTGTTTCAGATGGAAGGATATTTATCAGTTCTGGCTTCTGGGCTTCAATCCCTTTAAAGATTGAGGCGAAGCTGCCTGACTTGTCATAGGTAAAACCGTTGAGATAGATAGCATCCTTGCGTACGTCCAGGTCCAGCTCAGAGCTGTTGGCAAAGCGCGAAAGGAGTGGTGTCTTAAACAGATCCTTCACATAGTCGTCAAGCCTTGAATAGTTGACAACCACAGTAGCCATGCTACCCGATGGTTTTTCTACAAGCAAGCGACTAAAATCAGGCAGGTGGGCGAGTGACTGTTTCTTATTAATTGCACTGATTGCCTGCTCGATTAACTCGGCAGATGGAGATACCAATACATAGCCGTTGTAAAGAGCCATGCGGGCATCCAGGGGCCAGCCTCCATCCTTGCTGACCTGAACGGTGAGGCCGCTTGCTGCCTTGATAATAGCTGACTTTCCCAGGTGCTCAAAGGCTCTTTTTAACTCGGTTATTTCAGACCTGCTTTTGAGAGCCGAACTGAAAAGCCATTCCCTGGTAATTGTTGAGTCGGTGTAAAAGGAAATAATAAAGGGTCTTTTTAGTATATCACTGACCGGTGAGGTGCTGAAGAAAGTCGATGAGTCAAGATCTGAGATTAGGGTTGTAAGTGACTTGAAGGTCTCAAAACGGTTGAGTTCCGTCTTGAATTCGGTCTCTGTCGCAAGAGCTTTTTTTAGTTCCTCGGGTTTGTTAACCTTAACCATGATTGCAGTACCCTGAGGTACTGCAAGAATTGGGGCTGTGTTTTCAAGCTGCTGATTCTTATGCAGATAAAGCACGGAAGCCACAATCACCGCACAAAGCAACACGATACCTGCAATTGTCAACTGTTTTCCCGGCATAAGTCACTTATATTTTGAATGTTAATAATCATTTATCTAACAACTGCTATTTTGGTCACACCTGACATAGAGCCGTCCTCGTTGGCTACAAAGATGAGATATATACCTGATTTGACTTCGTCGCCCCACAGGTTGCGTCCATCCCAATATGCCTGTCCTCCGACTGAGGTTGTTTCATAAACAATTCGTCCGGCTGCATCGCTGATCTTGACAGTACTTCCTGCAACGAGTCCGGTAATTGTAATCCTACCTCTGTATTCAGGCCTTACTGGATTAGGATATGCATATATGTTGGAATAGGTGGGGCTTCCCTTTGTGGCATTGCCGGTGAAGGAAATAAGACCCTCACCTGTAGCAAAGTAAACCTCTCCAGTATTTTCGTCTATAGTAATTGCATTGATATAATCGGATGGCAGAGGGGAATTGGTCGTATTGAAAGCTTCGATCTGCCTGGAGCCGTCAGCTGAAACCAGATAGACCCCTGAGCCTTCAGTGCCAATCCATTTTCTGTTGGCCGGATCCACTGTAATTGCTGTTATTACCTTGCCATCAAGCAGATAGTCTGCAGTTTGGGTTCCATCATTGCGGGCTATCTTGATCTTGGAAAAGACTGGCTTTTCTGTAGTAAAGATGCTTTGCGGCCTGTATTGCACGACCACTCCATTGTCCGTGCCTATCCAGATAAAACCGTTTTGATCTTCGGCAATTGCAGTAATCTTGTTGGATATCACCACGCCCTCCTCATCCCAAAGTTCTATATGTCCCTTATTGCGTGAATCTCTGTCATAAGCTACAGGGACTACACTGCGGTAATAATCGTCACGGTCATCTTTGGGAGTACCGTTATCATTCCATATAAACAGGCCTACAGTTGAAACCGGAATTCCTGATTCGCTCTGAGCTCCCTGTCTGACGACGGCCGACCACATATCCCCATTTGAAGCCTGCATAAAGTGGGTTAGTGTAAAGACATAGGCTATGGCACCGTATGAATAGCGCTTATAGCTGTCGTCAGTCTGGAAGTATGCCACCAGGCCGTTTGGTACCTGTGAGTTGGGCATCCACAGCACATTGTTTTTGTCAAAAGCAGTTGATGCGACCCTGACGTATCTTGTGGCATTGGCGAAAATATTCTGGAATCCATTGTCAGAGGTGAAATGATGCCTTACGACCTGAGGAGCATCACCTGAGGCATCAACCTCAAAGACTCCGCTGCCCCAGGAGGAAATAAAGACATTATCCGGATTTTTTGGGTTGGCAGTAATATGCAGAAGGTCAGTTGCTCCGGTAAGCAAAGGTGAGCTTGCCGTGTTAAGGATGCTCCAGCCCTTATTTCCTAGAACTGAAATAACAGGTGCTCGTTGAGCATTATTCCATGCGCTTGTTGTTGAGCCCGGTACTACCCAAAGTTTGTCACCGGCAAACCTGACATGGTGGGTCATATTGCTTGCAGGTCCTTCAGGCAAATAGCTGTTCCAGGTATTCAGTTCCTTGTTACACAGTATTGCAAGAGTATTGTGGGCAGCCCAGAGTATTCCGTCTCCAGATATCAGGGCATCTCTGTAAGCTGCAGACTGCTGAATCCCGGCTATGATGGGATTGCCATATGTTTCAAGTTGCGTCAGCGATGTATTGTAAATTCTTATACCTGCATTTGCGGTCACCAGTAGTTTTTCGTCATTACACCACAGCCTGTAAAAGCCTGCTATTGTTGCGATGTTCTGGGTTGTACCATCCGGCAGTATAAACTCGAGTATATTGGAGGCACCTCTGTTGCCCCTGGCTGCAACTATTCCTCCGGCAAATTTGCATAGGTCGCAGTATTCATTTGAAGTTGCTGAGATATGTTCCCAGGATTCATAGAGGTGGCGGGTAGGTGAATCAACAGCAACTCTCTTTAATCCTGCAGCAGTAGCTGCGTAAATATATTCGCTGTCGACTGCAAGGCGGTTGACCTTTAGGTCAGCTGCATCATTACCTATATAGTAAGTCGAACGTATCTCAAGTTTTTCCGGATCCAGTTCCAGAATTCCAAATCCAGTAGCCACCAGCACTATATCACCCAGAGGCAGAAAGTCTATTATTTTCTTATCCGAATCCAGTTGTTTGATCTTCAGTGTGTTGATATTGTCAGTCTTGCCATTTCTCAGGATGTCGATATTACCGTTTTCATATCCGACCAGTAAGGAATTATCGTATGGATTGTAAGCCAGTGCGCTGATGAAGTAGTCTGACAGACCGTTAATCTTAGTTAGGCTGCGTATTGAGTTATCTGCTTTTTCGACTATAAGCAGGCCAAGTCTGGTTGCTCCGGCTATTCTGTCGGGAGTTTCAGCAATACTGGTTACCTGGTTGTATGAATAATGAGTATTCCAGCCACTTGAGGCAGCAAATGCACTTTCCGCTATGTTGAGATAGCCCAACAATGCGCAAATCGTTGCGGCAAATAGCTTTGCTGAGTACTTCCTCATTACGTTCATAATATTGCCTTTATACCTTGTCGAGGAATCTTACTAACTCGTCTGTGGCCCGTTTTCGATGGCTGATACTGTTTTTCATTTCCGCATCCATTTCGGCAAAGCTCAGTTGGTAACCCTCCGGCACAAAGATTGGGTCGTATCCGAAGCCGCTATTACCTTTTGCTTCAACAGAGATCGTGCCATTGACAGTACCTTCAAACAGGTACTCCTTCCCATCTAGAATAAGAGCAATCACAGTGCGGAACCTGGCTTTGCGGTTATTCTCACCATTTAGTTCGCACAGCACACGAGCCACATTTTCCCGGCTATCCTTGTTTTCACCTGCATAACGGGCTGAATAAACTCCCGGTGCACCATTCAGAGCGTCGATTTCAAGACCTGTGTCATCAGCAAAACAACTAATCCCAAAGCGTGAATACAGATAGCGGGCTTTTATCAGCGCATTTTCCTCAAGGGTACTGCCCGTCTCTTCCACGTCGTCGTAACAGTTGAGGTCGGCCGGCGTGACAAGCTCGAATCGGGATGGCAGAATCTGCCTTAGTTCATTGACTTTGTGTGTATTGTTGGTTGCGAACAGTATCTTCATCGTTGAGGTTTTGTATAGCCTTGCCAAGAGCCGGAAGGCTTTTGAAATATAAGTTTTTATCGCGAAAATATGAAAAAGCTAAGTCAATATAAAAAAAGAGGCTGACCCACCAGGGTCAGCCTCACTAACAGGAGGGAATTATTTCTATAAATAACCGTAACCGTACTTCATAAGGTCGGTACGTGGATTAATTACCATTACGGGAATACGTGCGCTATTTGCAATAATGTATTGTTCTTGTGCACCAAGTACATAATCGTGGAATGCGATATCCCTGGTTGTCATGATAAAGATTATATCAGCATCTCTTTCTTTGGCAAACTCGATGGTCTCCTGACTGAAGGGTGCGGAATTTTTAGAGAGGACCAGTTCATAGTCAATTCTCTTTTCTTCCATGAACGTTTTGCAGAACACCAGATTTGCTTTGGTTCTTGGGTCAAGCACACCTTCCTTGGATGTAGCTGAGAACAGCAGAATCTTGGCTGGGAAATACTTGGCCATCAGCTGAACATATTTCAACTTCTCCTTGTTTTCAGTCTTAAAATCGACCGGGAAGACAAACTTAAGAGGTTCATTTTTGGATTTTGGCGGGTCCTGAACGACGAGGAAGGGAACCTTTGAACCGACAATAACCTTCAAGGCCCAACTGCCGGTAATTTTTTGCATTCCCTTAATCCCGTGAGTTCCCATTACTATCATAGTTGCATCAACGTCATGGGCAACCTGATTGATTGTCTTAAAGATAGTACCGGTTCTAACAATACCGGACGGTCTCACATTGTGCAACTCATTGATCTTTTGGATCTCAACTTCAAGTTGCTGCTCCATCTCCTTTATTTCGGAGGCTTTCTTGACTATGTGCAATAGGGCTATGCCGGTATTGAAGTTCTTAGCCAGGTAAACAGCGTGGGCAACAGCATTCATTGCGACCTCTGTGAAATCGTATGCAACTATGATGCTATTTTTTAGGGAGTCCATAATAAATCAGTGATTCGGGTTTCTGTTATCAAATATAAATTTTTTGAGCAAACAAACACACTTTAAACGTCATAAAATATTAAAGCATAAACAAAACTAATATAGTTTTGTAAAATATTGCTAATTTCTTAGAAGAAAATAGGAATTAGAAAGATATTATGAAACTAGTAAATGGTTTTAAATTATAATTTTATAACATACTTTTTTCTGTTGATAATACGTTTTACCTCTTAACTGAGAAGATTTGACCGGAGTATTGAATACATACCTGACTGCTTCCGTAGTTGCTACCTGGATACATGGAAGTATCCGATTTCCGGGTATAGGTGCAGTGATTATAGCAGTATTGGTACTGTTGATTGTGGCAGTTTATGTTAGGTATCTTTTTTACAGGAAGGTTGAAGAATTGGTAAACCTTAGGGTAGAGAGAGCGCTAAGAGTAAAGGAAAAGGCAAGTAAGATAATGTCGGGAATGGACCCGGTGCCTGTTGAGAATGAAAATGGGGAGAGAAAGGTCAAATCGATAAAATACAAAAGTGTAACAGTATTATTTGCGGATATTCAAGGATTCACAAAGATTGTGGAGCACCTGAATCCGGAGATTCTTATTGATGAACTAGACCAGTTTTTCTTCAAGTTTGACTCTATAGTAGAAAGCTACGGTATAGAGAAGATAAAGACCATCGGTGATGCTTATATGGCAGCAGGAGGTATCCCTGAAATGAGTAGGGTACACCCTATTAAGATGATACTTGTGGCAATGGAGATACACAGGTATATGTTTGAGCTGAGGGCTGCCAAGGAAGACAAGCATCAGGACTACTGGGAGCTCAGGATTGGTATTCATACCGGTCCCGTGATTGCAGGAAGGGTTGGACGAAACAAAACCTCCCTTGATATTTGGGGTGATACTGTCAATATTGCTTCAAGAATGGAATCTTCAGGGGTTCCGGGTGAGATTAATATTACAGGTGCGACATATCTCCTTGTTAAAGACTTTTTTATTTGTGAATACAGGGGTAAGATGCCAATTAAGTATAACCTAAATTGAGCGATTCGTAATTTCACCTGCCCCCGTCGTCTCACTTGATTTCAAAAAAACGGAAATTTTCTCAGAGGTAGGCTTCTTTCGTGTACTTTTTCAACGAAAATTCAGTTCTGTTTTTCACTCAAACCGAACTTTATCGCATTTTCTATGGGTCTGGACATAAGTCTCCCATTACCACTACGGGTTTACAATCCTGAGGTATGTTGTTCTGCCTTATGCAAACTGAATTTTCGGCGGTGACTGACACCGTTCCCATAACTCTTCAATATTTATCGTTTCATAAATTACTCTGGTGACATTCAGGACAATACTCCTTGCCCTTGAGGTTATCTTGACAGCAAAATCAATAAGCTTTCTTCTGAATGTATTAGGATATACGGTTACCGGAATAACCTCTGCGGTAACATCTTGTTTGTATGCTTCGAAAATAAAGTGTGTAACTACCAGCATAAAATAATAGGCTCTGTTCATTCCAAAGGATTTAAAAGGAAGTTGTTCTCTGGTAGCAAGCTCTTTAATGCTACGATGTATCAACTCGTCGGCTCCTCTTTGGTGTGATTTTCGTATGATGGTATCAGCTTTAAACCACTCATCTCCACCGGATGCCCGAAGCCTTTTGTCAGCGACAGGACAGTTCCCGATATTGGTATAGATGACGCTGTCAGGCTTACCAAATTCCATTACGTACTGCCCGGTATCATCCCGGTGCAATCTGGTAAAAAAGCAACGACGAAACTTGGACCAGGATTTCAACTTGCTGGCAAATTCCGCAAATTGCCAGACTGCTTTATTTTTAGTGATTTTGCCCAAAGTGTCAATGGGTAAAGCCTTTACATATTCAGTAACATCATTGTACAATTTTCCTGTTGTAATGTAATGTATATTAAGCTCTTGCTCGAATATCTCGTACGCTTTCTGATCCGCAAACCCACTATCGGCGCACACCACAATAGGGACTTCTTTGGAGTATCTCTTGCGTATCAGATTTACTATAGAGCGTACCCTGTCGGTGTAATCTGATCCATGATTGGAATGAGCACTTCCTTTTCTAAAGGTCACGTCTATCAGAAACGAGCCCCAGCATATATGAAGTGGCTGAAACCCTTTCTTACGCTTGTAAGTGACCTCGCAACCTTCGCGTTTCGCAGCATCGTCATTATCCAAAACCATGGTGTCAATGCCCAGTTCTATAACTTTGGGTTTGGATATGTGAAGCCTCCAGATAAACAGTTCATTAAGTATCTTATTGAATACCGAGTTTGAAATAACGGACAGCTTCCCAAAAAAACGTTTGACCTGGTGAGAAGAGGCCAATTGGTCGGTCTTGCATTCAAGCAAACATGCATATCCTTCATCCTTTTTACTTTGATCAAAACTGCTTATGGCCATATTTGTGCCATCTATAAAAAATGCAACAATCTGTTTTACAAACTGTTGAAGCTGCAAGCCTTTGCTGTTTCCAGTAAGCAGAGAAGAAACATTACGCGATATTAGCCCATATAAGCCAATTTGCTCAGTGTAGCGAAGAAATAAAGGGAGCCCTCCACGACCAGAAATTTTATTGGTTGTAATGCCGATTTTTGTTATCTTCGTACTCATAAAAGATAGTCTTGTGCACCTAAATGGTGAAGTGTTGTTTTTTTATTTTAATACCTCTAAAATACACATTATCAAGGTTATAAGCAAGCTATCTTTTATTTTTTTTTGTATAAATCGCTCAATATAGGTATAAGGGAGAAATAGACATGTATTTTGTGAGGGGAATTGTTCCGGAGTTGTCTGTAGACGGTGATATGAGAACCCCTAATTCTCGTTTCCGTTTCAAGATGCAGCATATTAGGTTTAGTGACCTTGAGGAGGCGGTACTTGACAGGTTTGAGAAAGAACTCCCCAAGCAGATATATTATCACAATTTCAAGCATACGATAGATGTAGTAACACAGACTGAGATAATTGCCCGGGGCGAAGGAGTAGGTGAGGAAGATCAACTTTTGTTGAAGACAGCTGCGTTATTGCATGATATCGGTTTTATCCTGTCTTACGAGGATCATGAGACTCATTCAATAGAACTAGCACGTGAAATACTGCCTCATTTTGATTATTCAGATGAGCAGATAGAGAAAATAGCAGAACTTATTGGAGTGACCCGTCCTAATGCAAAACCGGTTAATAAGCTTCAGGAGATATTAAAGGATGCAGATCTTGATTACCTCGGACGATCAGATTTTATTCAGCTGTCTGACAGTTTGTATCGCGAGTTGATAGAGCAGAAAGGGGAGATGAGTGAACTGGACTGGAACAAGAAGCAATGTGATTTTTTGAAAACACACATTTACTATCACTGTTGTCCGATAAAAACTTTTTAGAAAAAGTACGCGGGCAAATTTGAGTTTTGCCCGTCGTACTAATAATTGTAGCTTTGTATTCATCACAAAACAAGTCTACAATGAACAAAAGTACTTATTTTTTTGGACAATCGGTATTCGGACAGCTCATATCTATGGTAGATACAAGGATTATCGCCCGAAACAGCAAACGGTACAAGGCCGATCATTACGTGAAACGTTTCACGGCTAAGGATCACCTTATAAGCATGTTGTTTTGCGTCTTCGCCAAATGCTCCTCCCTGCGCGAGGTGGCGGGTGCAATGCTCGGTCTTTCAGGCAAGACCAGGCATTTCCAGCTCGGCCACATACCCTACCGGAGCACCTTGTCGGACGCCAACAAGCGCAGGAGCGTTGATTTCTTCTCGGGCGTGTACCACGACCTGCTTCGCGAGTACCAACACGTGATCTCGGACACCCGCTTTAAAGATGTGTTGAACAAGCAGGTCGAGATCTTCGACAGCACGGTTATCAGTTTGTTCCAGGACATCTTGAAGTGCGTCGGCAGAACACCCTCGAACGGTAAACGCAAAGGGGGGATCAAGGTGCACACCGTTATCAATGTCGACGAGCCCGTTCCCAAGATGATATGGTTCTCATCCGCTGCCACGAACGATCACCTGCTGTTGAGGAAACTGGAACCGGATGACAACACTATTTACGTCTTCGACAAGGGATACAACGATTATAAAGCCTTCAAGCTGTTTTGTGAAAAGGGAGCCGGATTCGTTACCCGCATCAAGGAGAACGCCGTTTACAAGGTGGAGCAAGAACTTTACATCGATGAATGCATCCACAGCGGCGTGCTGGAAGACACTATCATCGAGGTGACCGTGAAGGAAGATGATGGCGGGAGCAAGCTGAAGTTGCGCAAGGTGGTGTTCTACGACAGGGTGTTGAAAAGGAAGTTCGAGTTCCTCACCAACCTGTTCGAGATGCGGCCCGACATGATAGCGGCCTTGTATAAAACAAGATGGCAAATAGAGCTGTTATTCAAGCAGTTAAAATCAAACTTCCCCCTGAAGTACTTCCTCGGGGATAACGAGAACGCGATAAAAATACAGGTATATTGCGCTTTGATCGTGAACCTCTTGCTCACGGTTATACAGAAGCGGTTGAAACGGCCTTGGGCATTCTCCAACCTGGTGTCATTTTGCAGGATACACCTGTTTAATTACCTGCACTTGATAAAATTTTTAGAAAACCCGGAACGAGATTGGCAACGAGATGACCAGGATTTAGAGATGCTTACCCTTTTCAGGGGGGCTTACTTTTGAAAATAGAAAAATTATAAAAAGAAACGACTGATAATAAGCCGGTTAAAAGTAACGAAGAATCAAAATCGGTTTTTATCGGACGGCAATGATTTACTATACTGAAACTGCACGGAAAATGCGTCAGACCAACAAGGAGAAGCAGCTTGAGAAGTTAAAGCTGTTGTCAGGAGATGCATCCGAAAAGTGATGAGGAATTTTTGATATATTTTATTACATTTGTTGAGATAAGCCTGAAACGAGATTGCCCCAAACCTACTTGTAAGGCTCCAAGCCTAAGTCTGAAGCATTAAATTGATTATTTACAAATCTTTAATTCGGAATACGATGAAGAACCTGGAAATTGAAAGCAAACTTCCAAACATGATTGGTCCGGGAACCAAAATTGTAGGTAATATTGAAACAAACGGGGACATTAGAATTGACGGAAATATTGAAGGCAATATAATCTCCAAAGGGAAGGTTGTAATTGGTAACAATGGTGTTGTAAAAGGAGAGATTGTTTGCAGCAACGCAGAGGTTTCCGGCAGCGTAAACGGAAAGATGAATGTGAGTGAGCTACTTTCGCTCAAGGTCACTTCCAAAGTAAATGGCGACATCAAGTCAGGTAAGCTTTCTATTGAACCTGGAGCCTTGTTCAGCGGAACATGTAGCATGGGGCATAACTCTTTATCACATACCCAGGGAGCAGGTGATGCAAAGAAATAAGTGTCCTAGGACACCAGATGTAATGAAAGCCGGGTTAAACCGGCTTTTTTACGGGCTTGTGTTTTTGTATTTATTTGAATATCTTTTATTTGCAAGTGCGGATCAAAAACAGACGGGTCGGTACGTATAGGTGTCAGTTGGGAGACGAAAATCAACGTATGCAAATATTTTAATCTATAAACAATAGCTTAATCAATTCATTACTTGTAACTTGAAATGACGAAAATTTTAATCAAAGAACTGATTCTGGGAATATTCGTATTAGCATTAGGTCTTTTTGGTTTCAGTTATTTTGAGACAGGTGTATTTAAAAAGTGGGTTATATTTTCCTTTTTAATCACAGGGTTTATGATGTTTTCAACTCTGATCACTGATTTGACAAGGATGATTAAGCCAACTTTAATTGGATTGGTGCTTATCAGTTCAACTTTTATTTTTCAGATTATTCTGGTAATTATTTTATTTATTTTTCTTGAACCTGATAACATAAAGCACCGTATAACTGTTAAAACTGGTCTGCCGGTTTACCTGATTATGCTGGCGGTGGATTTGTATTGGAAGATTAAGTGGGTTTTTCTCCCGAAAGAGCGAAAGCGTTTGAATGTCAACAGATATGATCTATTCTGATAATTGTCTTACAGTTACTATAAGGAAGGTGCTTCACAGGCTCTTTCTTTTTTTGTGTTTTTTGGTTATTCCTTTTTCACTTTCTGCTTCTGATGAGCTTAGCGGCCAAGAGGGTTTTGATGCAACTGAGATGATTATGCATCACATTGGCGATAGTTATGAGTATAGTATTTTATCATTTACAAACGGAAGGGGTGAGAAGGTCAAGGTTTCACTTCCACTACCTGTGATTATTTGGCATGAAGGGCATCTTAAAATCTTCTCATCAGCTGATTTTAAGGGAGGAGAGGAGCTTGTTCCAATAGGTGATGCCTATCTTAAATTGTACCATGAAAAGGTTTATCTTACTGATGCCTCCGGGGAGATAAGGTACAATGAGAATAAAGAGGTAATCAATGCAACACCCTTGAACTTTTCGATAACAAAGAACGTAGCCAGCATGATTTTGTCATGCGGACTTATATTGTTGATTTTCATACCTGCGGCCAGGCGTTATTCAAGAAAAGGTGCTTATGTTGCACCAGGGGGCACTCAGACCATAGTTGAGCCCTTAGTACTATTCCTTATGGATGATATTGTAAAGGCCCAGATTGATGAGAAAAAAGCCGAAAAATTCAGCCCATACCTCCTTACTATTTTTGTGTTTATACTGATGAATAACCTGCTAGGGTTGGTACCCTTCTTTCCGGGAGGAGCCAATCTTTCAGGTAATATAGCATTTACGCTTACACTTGCAGTATTTACTTTTCTGGCTGTCAACCTTTTTGGTAGCAAGCATTACTGGAAAGATATTTTCACGGTCCCGGGTACCCCTTTTTTAATTAAAATATTGCTGGTCCCAATAGAGATTGTGGGTATGTTTACAAAACCCTTTGCCTTGATGCTGCGACTTTTTGCGAATATCACTGCAGGTCACATAATAGTACTCAGTTTGGTATCGATAATATTCGTTATGAAGACTGTGTTTGTGTCGCCGGTTTCGGTGGGGCTATCAGTTTTTATTTATTCACTTGAACTTTTAGTTGCCTTTTTACAGGCATATATATTCACTTTGTTATCAGCTCTGTATATTGGGCTGGCAGTAAACGAACATCATTAAATAATAATAAACTAACGATTATGGAACATTTTAGCTTAGCTGCAATTGGCTTGGGTCTTATAGTATTAGGTATCGGTATGGGTATTGGTAAGATTGGACAAGGTGCAATGGAAGCCATGGCACGTCAACCTGAGATTTCATCCAAGATTCAGACAGCGATGATTATTGTTGCTGCATTGATTGAAGGTGCTGGTTTGTTTGCGCTTGTACTTACCTGGTTGCTAGGTTAATAAAGCTCTGCTATGGGTATATTAAGTCCTGATCCGGGTTTAGTCTTTTGGACGACTCTGAGTTTCATTACTCTGCTGCTTATCATGCGCCGTTATGCATGGAAGCCCATTCTTCATGCCTTGAAGCTGAGGGAGGAGCGAATCACTATGGCTTTGCGGGATGCTGAGACAGCCAGGGAGGAAGTTCAAAAGATGGAAGAAACCCGTAAGCAGATAATGGAGAAGGCCCGACTTGAGAGGGACAGCCTGATTCAGGAAGCCAGAGCCATTAAGGACGAGATAGTCAATGAGGCAAGGCTGACTGCACAGAAAGAGGCTGAGAAGATCATGTTAAAGGCCAGAGAGCAGATTGACAGGGAACGCAAGGAAACTTTGGCTGAGATCCGCAGTCAGGTTGGTCTGTTGTCACTTGAGATAGCAGGTAAGATACTGAAGGAAGAGATGGCTACTGCAGAAAAACAGCAGCAGGTCCTTGAAAAGTACATCAAGAATGTTGAACTTAACTGATAACGTTGTATGAATGCCGCTCTGGTATCGGTGCGTTACGCCAGTGCTTTGTTCAAGGCAGGAGAGAAGGATGGAAGTCTGCTCGAAACTCTTGACAGGGATTGTAGGCTATTGCTTGATAGCTTGAAACAGTCTAAAGAGCTGGAGAGTTTTCTTGCTAGTCCGGTAGTCAAACCACAGGCCAAGAAAGATATTCTTAACAAGGCCTTTGGTGGAAAACTGCATGACTATACCCTGCGGTTTCTCGAACTGCTGATAAATAACAACCGTGCATCAATTCTTAAGTACACCCTTATGGACTTCACAGATATGTTTCGAAGTTTCAGGGGTATTAAGAAAGTAAAAGTCATTACGGCCATTGAACTGACGGATACCTTGAGGACTGAATTGCTGAATATTCTTGAGAAGCAGTACAGGTGTAATGTTGAACTTGAATGTAAGGTCGAGCCTGACATTATTGGCGGAATGATACTGATTGTGGACGGAAGGCAGGCAGACGGTAGTGTAAGCGGGCAATTAAGAGCCCTGAAAAAGCAATTGATGATAAATTAGAAAAAGTGTAATGGAACAAATAAGACCTTCAGAAGTTTCTGAACTATTGCGGCAGCAGATCGAATCTTTTCAGACTGCCACTCAATTGGAGGAAGTTGGTACCGTACTTGAGGTAGGTGATGGTATAGCCCGTGTATATGGACTTACTAATGTCCGTTCCAACGAATTGGTTGAGTTTGACAAGTGTATGGGGGTAGTTCTAAACCTTGAACAAGACAACGTCGGTGTTGTATTGTTTGGTCCTTCCCACCTTGTCAGAGAGGGTGATACTGTAAAGAGAACAGGTCGTATCGCATCAATACGTGTTGGAGAAGGACTTTCCGGACGTGTTGTGAATACACTTGGGGAACCGCTTGACGGTAAGGGTCCGATTAGTGGAGATCTGTATGAGATGCCTCTTGAGAGAAAGGCTCCTGAAGTTATTTTCCGTCAGCCTGTAAATGAGCCACTTCAGACAGGTGTCAAGGCAATAGATGCAATGACTCCAATAGGAAGGGGACAGCGTGAGCTTATAATTGGAGACAGGCAGACAGGTAAGACAGCGATTGCCATTGACACTATCATCAATCAGCGTACATTCTTCGACAAAGGAGAACCAGTATATTGTATTTATGTAGCTATTGGTCAGAAGGGTAGTACTGTCGCCAATCTTGTAAAGACACTTGAGCAACATGGGGCAATGGATTACACAACGGTAGTAATGGCAACAGCATCAGACCCTGCAGCTATGCAATTTTATGCCCCCTTTGCTGGTTGTGCAATTGGTGAATTTTTTAGGGATACAGGCCGACATGCACTAATTATCTATGATGACCTGTCAAAGCAGGCAGTATCATACCGTGAAGTTTCGCTTTTGCTTCGCCGTCCGCCTGGACGTGAAGCTTTCCCGGGCGATATATTCTATCTTCACTCCAGGTTACTTGAGCGTTCAGCCAAGATTAACAATTCAGATGAGATTGCACGTAAGATGAATGACCTTCCTGCATCCATCAAGTCTTTGGTGAAGGGAGGGGGATCGCTTACTGCATTACCAATAATTGAAACACAGGCTGGCGACGTATCTGCATATATTCCAACAAACGTGATATCCATCACCGATGGACAGATATTCCTTGAATCAGGTCTGTTTAATGCCGGTATTCGTCCTGCTATTAATGTTGGTATTTCAGTATCGCGGGTAGGTGGTAATGCCCAGATTAAGTCAATGAAGAAGGTTGCTGGTACCTTGAAACTTGATCAGGCTCAATACCGTGAACTAGAGGCATTCTCTAAGTTTGGTTCAGATATGGATGCTGCAACCCTTGCAGTGCTGGACAAGGGCCGTAAGAATGTGGAACTGCTTAAACAGCCACAGTATAAACCTCTGCCGGTTGAAGAACAGGTTGCGCTGATCTACTGTGGTACAAAGGGCTTGCTTAGGGATATCCCGGTTGAAAAAGTAGCTGAATTTGAAAAGGAATTCGTTGAACACCTTAAACTTGCACACAAGGATGTATTGGCTGAAATTGCCAAAGGTGTATTTAATGAAGAGATCGAAGAAAAACTGAGAACTGTAGCAGGAGACATATGTTTAAGATTCGCCAATGAATAGGCGTTTTAATACATAGTATGGCAAGCTTAAAAGACATAAAGACCAGGATTTCGTCAGTTAAGACTACGCGGCAGGTAACAAGTGCCATGAAGATGGTATCTGCTGCAAGGCTTAAAAAGGCGCAGGACGATATATACCATATTCGTCCTTTTACAAGTCGTCTGGCAGGAATAATCCATGACCTTATGCCTTCCGTTGACGAATACGACAGGTGGTTTATGAGTCCTGGTAAGGGCGACAAGGTACTGGTTATAGCTATCGCATCCAACAGAGGATTGTGTGGAGCTTTTAACCAGAACATTGTTAGAGAGGTGTCTACTCTGCTGAGTACTACCTTAAAGGAAGATTCTGCAAAGGGTAATATACATTTAGTTGTGCTTGGAAAACAGGCTGAAAAGATGTTTACTTCACGTAGAATCCATGTTGATGAGTATAGACATAATCTTGTTAACAGCTCTCTATATGCGCCAATATCGGAATTTGCTGCAGAGGTAATTGATGGGTATAATAAAGGTCAATACAAACAGGTTGTGGTAGTTTACAATGAGTTTGTAAATGCTGCTTTGCAAAATGTACGTACCTCTCAGTTTCTGCCAATGGTAATGCCTACGCAGACAGCAAAGTCAAGGCTTCAGGATTATATCTTTGAACCGGATACTGCTACTATTGTAAAGAATCTGATTCCCCGTATGCTTCAGGCAATGCTTTATCAGGTTGTGCTTGAGTCTATAGCTTCAGAGCACGGAGCAAGGATGACCTCTATGCATAAAGCAACGGATAATGCCACAGAACTGATTCGTGAGTTAGAGCTTAGTTATAATAAGGCACGTCAAGCCTCGATAACCAACCAGATTGTTGAAATCACAGGTGGTGCAGAGGCTTTAAGAGGCGGCAGTTAATTGCGTCCAAATAGGCTTATGTGCCTTCTTGGCTTTTGTCCAAAATACCAGGTAAGATCAAAGAATGGGTACAGCTGAGGATTTGAGTTCCCCAGATTTCCGAATGATACTATGTATCCCGGAGACACTGTGATATTATTGGTTAGTCTATAGTTGAGAGCTGCATGATGTTCGATGACATCAGAGATACTGTTTTCACCGGTCAGAAATCTGAATCCCCCTTCAACAATCATATCCTCAGTAAGCTGAGCATCAGCCCTGATCCGGGCTATTATCAGAAGACCATCTCCTATCAGAGCAGTACTACGGGCCCCAAGTATATGTTCATCAATCGGTTTTACATTATGTCCGCTTAGCGTTGAACTATAATCCAGAGCCAGGCCTGCTGTAATAATGAGGAAGGGTTGGCCAGGAACACAGCTCAGCTTGTTTCCTACAGGTTTACTGACTATTAATTCGTTTCTGATAGCAATAACCTGGGAGACTGAAATTGTAGTGTCTATTACCGAACTAAATCCTCTTTTCTGAGCCCAGGTTAAGCCATTGGATGGGAAGTAAACACCATGTCTGGTAGCCCACCATAGTTGCTTACCCGTGTGCCATCTATGCTTTACAAGGATGTTGGGCACAAAATAAAAAGCACCAAGCATAGACTGAATTTCTGTCTTGTGGTGTATTCCCAGACGAGATGGAGTAGTAATAGAGATATTCCCAGTTCGGTTAATTGCTGTGTAAGCAGTCTCGGATGACCATAGATGATCATCTCTTTGAGTATCCGAACCTCTACCCATAGGCTGAACAGCATTAAATGCATTTTGCTCTCCCGCATCGCGCTGCCTTTTTTCGAGATCCCTTGTAGCCCGATCAGCCGAACTTCTCTTACGGAAGATGGAAAATTGAGCCTCAACCTGTACAGGCAGTACAAGCAGGACAATCAAAGTAAACCCCGCTATCCTTTTCATAGTATTTCAGATTGACTGTTAGTAACTAGGAAGGGGTAATTCAGACGGCTTGGGTGGACTCGTCAGGATGTATAACGCATAAAGGTTAACCTTAATTGCTTGATAGCGAAAAAAAAGACCTGTTTATCGTTAAAATTCTTGAAATTGAAAGAGTAACGCTCAATTTGGCTTATGTTTGCATGTTTTTTCAAATTGAAACACACGCTTTATGGAACCATTATTCTACCCTAAACTTATTAGTACATTCAAGAAAGGCTATTCCCGGGATCAGTTTTACAAGGATTTGATGGCTGGAACCATCGTGGGAGTTGTAGCCCTCCCCCTGGCTATTGCCTTTGCAATAGCATCAGGAGTCAGCCCTGAAAAAGGACTTGTTACAGCAGTTATTGCAGGTTCTCTTATATCTCTGCTGGGGGGCAGCCGGGTTCAGATCGGCGGGCCAACAGGAGCCTTCGTTGTAATAGTGGCAGGTATCATCGCCAGTTACGGTATCGATGGCCTGATTATCTCAACGATTATGGCAGGCATCATAATGATAGCCTTTGGTCTGCTACGCCTTGGTGTTATTATCAGGTTCGTCCCCTACCCACTTACAGTCGGCTTTACTAGTGGTATTGCTTTGTTGATCTTTGTTTCCCAGATAAAGGATTTCTTTGGAATGAACACAGGGGAATTACCTGCAGAATTTATTTCAAAGATGTCTGTCCTTTTTTCTTCAATAGGAACATCAAATTGGCAGGCAGTAATTCTTGGAATTGTAAGCGTACTGCTTACAATATACTGGAAAAAGGTGTCTGCCAGAATTCCTGGTTCACTGATTGCACTGATTGTTGGTGCCCTGATTGTAACCATTGGTTTCCTTGATGTTGAGACTATTGGAAGCAAGTTTGGTGAAATACCAAATAAGATTAGCGTCCCTGAATTTCCAACATTAAGCTGGGATTTAATTTTAAAACATATAGCACCTGCCTTTACAATTGCAATGCTGGGATCAATCGAATCCCTGCTTTCGGCAATAGTAGCCGATGGTATGATAGGAGGACGTCACCGTAGCAATACCGAGTTGATAGCTCAGGGTATTGCCAATATTGGAAGCGGTATTTTTGGCGGTATTCCGGCAACGGGTGCGATTGCCCGTACCGCGACAAATGTCAAGAACGGTGGTAGAACCCCTGTTTCCGGTATGGTTCATGCAGTAGTTCTTCTGATTATTATGTTGTTTGCAGGAAAGTGGGCAAAACTGATACCTCTGTCAGTTCTTGCCGGTATCTTGATGGTAGTAGCCTACAATATGAGTGAATGGCGTTCTTTTGTATCAATATTGCGCGGTTCTCGATATGACGCTGCTGTATTGCTCAGTACCTTTGTTTTGACCGTTGTCGTTGACCTTACAGTGGCCATCCAGGTTGGTATGGTGCTAGCAGCACTGTTGTTTATGAAACGTATGTCGGATGTTAGTGAAGTCAAGACTTTGGTAGGTAATTTATCAGCAGAAGAGCATGATGACGTGAGCATGATCAACCTGCAGTTGCCGTCCGGATGTGCAGTATATGAGATTACTGGTCCAATGTTCTTTGGTGTTGCAAACAAGTTCAAGGAACTTACTCATGATATTCCAGACCGTTCTGAGGTTGTTATCATCCGTATGCGCAGGGTCTCCATGATCGATGCAACCGGATTGTACAACTTCAAGGAGTTACTGCATCACTTCCTGCATAAACACAAGAAGATTATTCTAACTGGCGTTAACCCTCATGTAGAGGAAGAGCTTTTAAGGTATGGTATTGTGGATCTTATAGGCAAAGAAAATATATTCTCTCTGTTTGATGATGCAGTTAAGATGTTGAAGGATAAGTATCAGGAGTAGTATATACAAATTTCTGAGACATAAAAAGGAGGCTGCCCAGCCTCCTTTTTATGTCGTAACTGCTAGAGTCTACCTACTTTACATACAAAAGATCAGGTAATACAAAGTAGTCCATTTCACCATTCCTTGTATAGCCAAAAATGCTGAGTGTGTATGAACCTGCATTCTGAGGCAAGGCTATTTTGACTGTTGCCTTTTCTCCCGCTGATCTTAATGTATCAAAGTATAGGTCAGAGGTGTATTGCGGTATACGGAAATTCACAAAACTTCTGCTTGCCGGGGCAGTATTTACCGGACAGAAGTTAATTCGAACAGAGTTTTTGTCCTTTTCTACAAGAGAAAACGAATTGTCGTTGGAGACTATATCCAGTATGCCTTCGTAGACCTCAGAACCAAAGAAAAAACGAGAAGCAACCACCTGTATGGATTTCAGTTTCTCTGTCGAAATTCCTGGTACCAGATGATTGGCCTGAAACAAAGGAACTCCGTCGAAAACAACCAGTGGTGTAGCATTTAGCGTACTATTTCCTTCTGTCTTGACCAAGATATTGACCTGAGATCTTCTTCCTCTCACAAAAGCTTCGAGCACTATCTCCCTGACAAATTCTTCCAGATTGGGTAAGTCAGTGTAAGTATTGATTTTATATTCATTATCCGGAAAGCCATAAAACCTCAAAAGTGGGCGCTCAGCACTGACCGCAGTATTTTTCATGTTGCCATAGGCATCATTCACCTGAAGATTGATCATTCGAGCCTCTATAATTGATTTCAATGATGGCTCGGGGAAGTAGTCTTCTTTTTCAAGTTCTTCAAATTCAGGGTAAAACTCATTCTCAAGTAATATTGAAAACTCATTCGTCGTATCCACCATACTAATTACCAGATCTTCTCTCTGGTATTCAATGGGCATTGTAGCCGTAAACCTTCCTAGCGAGTCGGTTTTACAACGTGTTATCCAGCTGATGGAGTCGACAAACGCCAGGTAAAGTATTTTATCAGCGACTGATACATTGCTATTGGTGGCCTTTATGCTACCGGTGACTATATCATGGGTGAACTCAGGCAAAAATGTAAGTCTGGAGATAGGTGAACCATTCTGATCATAGACATTGCGTTCTGGAAAGGACGGTGAAGTACGTTCATCTCCCAAATGCATAGCCACTATGTATTGTACACTGTCGGCAGTGTGCGATTCAATGTCAAGTATTATGGAGTCGCCCCTGTTGGCTTCCGTTGTACTTAGTTGAGCAGAGATTTTTAATCTTTCACTGGAACCAAAGTAAGGGGGGTGTTGCAAAACTGTTTGATGCTCATGGCGTGACAGAGTATCTGCCAGGGTAGCAATGTAAGGAACAAATGGATTTACGATTTTCAGCCTCTTTGTGAAAAACACAGAAGGTCCGAAATTCTTCATATAGTTGGTATAGGCCCTGATATAGTAAAGCCCGGTTGTGATATCACGGGGCAATTCGATAGAATTGATGGCTTCACCATCCTTAAATAATACCTTTTTTGAAGCAATTACTTTGTTGTCCTGATCATATAGTTCCACATACAGAATAGAGCTGAAAGCAATTGGAATTTGAAGGCCTGCATCCAATGTCACAGCAAAAAAGTTTATTGTCTCACCTGCCAGATAGAAGTCCTGATCGATTATTAACAATATACGTTCCTGCACCTGAAAGTCCTTTGTCCGGGTTAACGGGGTTAATCCGGACTCATCCTGACAATGTGCAGCAAAATGTGAAGTAAGTAAGCAAACAACCAGTAAATATTTAAGAGAATTCATTGTTTCAAAATTGACATTAATCAATCCAAAAATCAGGTTTTATGTTGGTTCCGGAAGCCCTGGAATCGAAGCATCGCTTTTTGGCAAGGTAAACGTGAACCCTGTTTCCTCCTGACCCTATTTCGAGCGCTTCTTTAAATATTACATAGCCCTTATTCATAAGTGAGTCTACTCTATGGTCCATCCTTACATTGTCCTTAAATTCCAGTCTTACAAAAACAAGTTCCAGATCACAATCCTCGAAACCGCTAACTGGCCGGTATTCCTCCGGTAGCTCACTTCTGTCGATAAAAATCCTTTTTTCAGATGCACCAGCGACAATAAAGTATCCTAATATTGGTAAATTTCTATCACTTACGCATTTAATATTGCCGGTAAGTGAATAAGGTATTGGATCGAAAAGAGATCCCTGATTTTGATTAAGAGACACCAGGTCCTTCAGATATTTAAAGGCTTTTTCGGAGTACGCGTATTGAGTAACCAAAATGGAGTAGCGCAGGTGTAGTTTATTTATGTCTTCGCCAATTTGTAAAAGCGGTTGTCTCTCAATAATATCAGCATGTCGATTGATAGTGCTGGCAATATAAAAGTTATAATTTGTAGAACTTGCATAACCTTCTCTACGGTCTGGATGATCAGAATCATCGATGGGGACTATATATTTCCATGTATCATAATAATCCCAACCATAGTATCTGGTTTTGTTGTTGGGGTCGTGTGTTGCTACCAATAACTGAATTGCGTCATTTTGCTTGTTTACTTTTATATGTTCCCAAAAGACACTGTCTATTTGAACAGGAGGGATAAGGGTTTCCATTTCCGACTCGAATACTTCATCTTCAATAATAATCTGCAGTTTATAGCTTTTCCCAGCGATTCCCGTGAACGAGCTGTCTGTTGTAACATATACACCTTTGTCGGTTTCTTTCAACACCTCTTCCAATCCTTCATTATCTATAATCTTAATTTGTGCACCACTGACAGGTTGCCCGACATTCTGTTCGTACCTATAACTTCTGGATAGTTTTACCATATAGGGACCGGGAAGATTTGTTAATTTCCCATCCACCACAAGAACATTCTCGTATTTGGAAATATCCGGACTGTATTCTTCGATACAAGAACTACACAGTAAGATGAGTATAATGATATATTTCCACATAACTAGAATTTGAAATTATAAGTGATATTGAATATTGGACGATTTATAATCGACATCTTATAGCCTCTTACCCCTCTGGAAGTAGTTTTGAAAAATACTGAATATGTATTACTGCGACCCAGTACATTATATACCCCCAGGGACCATGAGCTATGCGCAATCTTGTCCTTTCTCAGGTTTCCATCCAGATTTATTGCTACATCCCATCGCATATAGTAGGGAATCCGGTATTCGTTTCGATTGGAATAATGTATCAGTTGTTTTCCCTGATAATTGTACTTTGCAACAGGATATGTTATCGGACGACCGGAGCTGTATTTGAATGTATTGGCCAGGCTAAGACGTCTTGATAGTCTATAATCAGCTACCAGATTTATATCATGGGGCTTATCGTAATCAGCCGGATAGTATTCTCCATTGTTGATCTTTTCATCCGAGAATTCACCATCCACCTTAAGCAGAGATCGCGAATAGGTATAGGAGATCCACCCATTTAACATGCCACTCTTTTTCTTTAGGAGTAGTTCTATTCCATATGCTTTCCCCACACCCGAGATGATATCCACTTCCAGATCAGGGTTTAAAAGTAACTCGGCACCAGCTTTATAATCCAATGTATTTTTCATCCTTTTATAGTAAACCTCCACAGAAGCCTCAACTAAGTTGGTGAAAAGATTGTGATAATAACCTGCTGTAACCTGATCTCCAATAAGTGGTTTTATGTTTGCATCACTCATCTTCCAGATATCAGTAGGAGAGATAACTGTTGAATTTGTGAGCATATGTAGAAACTGATGTATCCGGTTATAGCTAAATTTCAGCGAACTGTTTTCTCCAAATCTGTACCGTGTGGAGATTCTAAGTTCGGGACCTCCGTAGGTTTTAATAATCCTGCCTGAAGGATACATAGTAGAATCAACCCTGCTTTCCACTGTACGGGATACATTGGGCTGGTATTCATATACCTTAGTCGGGCCCATAGCAAAAAACATGGCATACCTTAAGCCTGCTGAAACAGAGAGCTTGTTATTAATCTCAAAATCGTCGTTGAGGAATACTCCTGCTTCAATACCATGTTCATCTGGTAATTTTACGGGCATTATATCCGATTTCTCATCATAGGGAGTGAAACTGCCCGGAGCTATCTTGTATTTTATGGCTTCAAAACCAGAATTTATAGTGTGCTTTGCATTTGGAAGATAGAATAGCGAAGTTTTGACAGATTGATAGTCAATATCATAATCAAGATTAAATCCCAGTGCTGGATCTTCGTTACTTGAAATGCCATATTTGTAGTTGGAGTATATTGCTGATATATTGCCGTACAACTTCGGGTTAAACAATCGTTTGTAGAATAAGCGAGCACTTCTGTTCTCATAGCTATAGGTGGTGTCAGAACCAAGCTGGAAGTTATCTAGTGATTGATAGTAGGTAATACTCAGGGAGTTGGTCCGGTTGATGTCATATGATACTTTAGCGCTGATATCATGGAAGTTGGCACTGCTGTTTTTAAACTGCGTGCGGCCGAGCTCCCTAAGTACCCAGTCGGAGTAAGTTGCTCGACCTCCCACAATATAGGAAAGCTTATCTTTAATAATAGGTCCTTCAACGGTTAACTTTCCTGTTATAGGGCTGATACCTCCACTTATCACATGTTTTTTTAAATTACCCTGTTTAGCACTAATGTCAAGAATTGACGAGATTCTGCCTCCAAAGCGAGCTGGGATTCCGCTCTTATAGAGTTCGAAATCTTTTACGGTTTCAGGATTGAAAACAGAGAAGAATCCAAACAGGTGAGAGCTGTTAAAAATAGGCATTTCATCAAGCAATACAAGGTTCTGATCGGCACTACCACCCCGAACATTGAAACCGGATGAACCCTCTGCCACAGTCTGAACGCCGGGGAGCAATGTTACTGATTTTATAATATCAACTTCTCCCATAAAGGCAGGAAGATGTTTAATTTCTTCCATATTTAGCTTCAGCGAACCAGTTTTAAGATTGTGGACATTGCTTTCTGACTCTGCTGTTATAACAATCTCTTTGAGAGAATAAGGGCTGTCTTCCATGTCAATATTGAGGACTCCATTATCATATAGCAATACGGATTGGTTGATGTCTTTCTTACCCAGATACTTGAATAGCAATTCATAACTGCCCTTAGGTAGGGTAATAGAGTAATTTCCGTTGATATCAGAGACTGTTCCCGTATTTAAACTCTGAACAAATAACTGACCTCCAATTATTGCTTCCCCATTATTTGCATCACGTATTACCCCTGAGAGGGTGAACTGCCCTCCCTTGGATCTTTTGGGATCTCCAAATCTCAGTACTCCCTGAGTCTGTTTTTTTGTACCTGGGTCAACAAATGCATATCTGACTTCTTTTTCGACTTCGGTGGTATTTGTGATGTCTTGTAGTTCCTCCTTCGTAGCTAAAAAGAAGTTCTCCGGAAGAGTAGCATGAATAGGGTAATTATTTGTGATCAGGATGTTTGGTCCATCAAAAAAGTAATTCAGATATGTGTCATTGAAGGTGTCGTACAATAACTGTTTGAGCGTGATCGGTATACTTTGTTGCTTTACAACTATGGTATCAACCCAGGCTTCCATAAAAAAGAAACGCAGATTTTCCTTTTGCTCCAGTTTGGAAACAAACTCGGTGAAAGGCATTGAATTGAAATCTGCTTCAATCTGTATTTCTCCGATTTGAGCATAAGCAAAGAGGGGGAATAGACAAAGAATAAGTAAAAGCTGTTTCATTTCAACTGCCTTTCGTAATATTCGAGCACTTTATTGATCGAAGAATTGTTTCCTAGCTCCAGTGTTACACGGTTTTCTCTCATAAGTTTTTTTACCGGGCGCTTTTTTTCAGCAAACTGCTTCATTAACTGCCACTTGTTTTTTATTCGAACAACTTTTCCATCATTCAGCAGGTACATGCTTTTTAGATCGTCGAACTTGTCAGGAGCAGTGAAATCAAATGATTTGGTCTTTTCCCAGCGAATAAGAAATTTTGATTCACCGTCGTATACCACCTCATAATAACCATCTTTTAGCTTAATACCGGACTTGGTTTTAAGGTCCCGGAAGTACCTGAATACTGAGTTATAGATTGCAAACTCAGATACAAAATTCTCATCGAGGGCAATGTTATTAATATCAAAGTTGTCGGAGTAATATCGGTATACGAGTTTGTCATTAAGGATGTCGTACAGAAGGGCATCGGCTTCATAGACCTGGTTTTTGAAAATCAAGGTCCCGGCTACAGGACGGTGATCATAGAAATAGGGGTGATGAACATTATTGCCATGGTACGTCTGCATCCTGCCCACTACAAAGGGCCGGTCGATTTCAATATGCTTGTTGATTGTATCTTGTAGTGATTCTTTATAGTTGCGGACAAGTAAGTGTTTCTCTTCCAGTGATATACTTTGGCTGTATCCCTTAACCCAAAAAGTCAATAATAATGCAAATATTTGCAGTCCTTTATTCAGGAGATTGCCTTGGAACATAGTATGGATATTCTATTTCGAATTTCTCTTCCATGATGTAGAGACAAACATAATTATACACTAAAATAGAAATTTTTTTGGTTTGAGGTTTGATGTAGGACGTATAAAATATGTAGGAATTGTGTACTAAAAAAACCACTCACAGATGAATCTCTGTAAGTGGTTGTCATTGAGAGTGGGCCCAGCTGGACTTGAACCAGCGACCCCCTGATTATGAGTCAGGTGCTACTAACCAACTGAGCTATAGGCCCCAATCGAAAGCAAAAAGCTATCTTTGCTTTCGCGATGCAAAAATACAAAGTTTTTTCAATTATCAAACGGTGTAATGAGAATATTGAACATCATTTTTGATCTAGGAGGGGTTGTAATAGACCTTGATGTAAAACGCACCTATGAAGGATTCAGAAGGCTTTTCGGTGAGGATGTGATGAATCTGGAACATGGGTATTTGCGCAGCAGCTTGCAGACAGACTATGAGATTGGAGCCATAGACAGTGAAGAGTTTTTGGATGGTTTGGAGGCTCTTGCGCTGGAGGGTGTGACCCGCCAGGATATTATTGATGCCTGGAATGCAATGCTGATAGGAATACCAAAGGAGAGGGCTCTTACACTTGAGAGCTTGTCGGACAAGTACAGGATTTTCATATTAAGCAATACCAACAGCATTCATGAGGAATGCTTTGAGCGAATGTTGCCGGGACATGAAAAGTTGAGCGATATCTTCGAGAAAGCATATTATTCTCACAGGATAGGATGCCGTAAGCCAGATCCGGAGGCTTTCAAGGTTGTGCTTGAAGGAAGTGGGTTGAAGCCCGAAGAGACTTTGTTTGTGGATGACCTGGAGCTTAATATTGAGGCGGCTAAGAAATTGAATCTCCATACCCTGCATGTAATGCAGAATATGGAGATTGCAGATATTTTCAAGGATTGGTAAAGCTTATTTCTTGACGAGCAGCCAAACACCTTCCTTACCTGGGGTAGCTCTTTCAGAATCAAGAGCTTTAATAGCTTCTTTCCAGCTATTGAAAGACATATATGCGACCTTATAAAAGTCACTATTGGGTCCGTCATTCCTTTGGATTATCTGAGCACTGAGGCCCTTGTTTACCAGGCTTTGCTTGTATTTTTCAGCATTGGACAACTCCTGGAAGCTGGCAGCTATCAAAAAGTACCTGTCATTGGCTGACGTTGTTGGTGCTTCAATTACCGGATCTGGGACTACCTCTTCAACCACCGGATCTTCCTTAAGCTCTTCGACTACGGCAACTGGCGCAGGCTGTGGGGTCTGAACCTTTTTGGCGGTCTTGCCCTTACATGCTGACATAGCTAGCAGCATCACTATTGCCACAAACACTATTCTTCTCATCCTTTTCCTGTTTAAATTAGCGGCAGGTCCCGTAGGACCTGCAAAACAGGCCTAAGGTATTAATTTTTTGACATTAATGTCAATACCTCTATCCTTTATTCTTCCTCCAGTTTAAGTGAATATCTGATATTGTCCTGATAGCTTAGTAACATGACATAGATAAATGAGGACTTTGCACTAATATCTTCAAAGATCATTTCACCTTCGTAGATTCTGTCTGGCATTGCTATATAGTCCTTTGCATAAGGTTTACCAGAAACCCAGACCTGGACGAATTCCATAAATGTTGCTGGCAGTTTGTATTCAGGTTCAATAATGTCTACTGTCAGTTTGTAAGACTTGGTACTATCGGCTTTGAAATAGTAATACACCTGTGCTATTTCAGGTTTGACAGTCCATGGGGCATACCATAGAGTGTCTGATACCTCTATGCCGACGCCTTCTACCTGAATGGGGTTGTAGATAGAACCGGGTATAGAATCAGCCTTGTGGAATGTTTTTTCGAAATCGACCCAGGCGTCTTCTATAGGAACATCAGAAATAAATGGATCAGAGGATTGAAGTTCAGCTATCCAAATTTGAGGCTTATCAGAGAAGGTGAAGTTTATTGTAAGTTTTTTGTTCTCTCGTTTGGCAGTACCAACTATTGGGGCTGTCTGATTATTTTCCTTGAAGCTTATTGTTGATCCTGAAAAACTGTAGGATCCTTCGCTAATCACCTCTATAATAGATGTATCTTCTGCCCTAAAGACTATGTAAGTATTATCTGCCTTGAATCTGACAAAGGTTTTTCCGTCATATTCTGGTTCCTGATCATCAGAACTATCATTGGGGTCACTATTGTCACCCTCGTCAGGGTCACCATCATCTGTATCGCCTTCATCCTTACCTTCTCCATTGTCTTCTCCTTCCTGGTTCTCATCATCGGTTCCCTCTCCAGTGGTATTTTGGTCTTCACCTGAGTTTTCATCATCTCCGACACCTTCTTTAGTAGAATCCGATTTCTGATCTGCTGTCTGGATCTCAACGACTTTCCACAGTCCGTAGACAGTGGTGATTACAGGATTGTTATCATCGCTGCTGCATGAACTTAGGGCTACTATAAGTCCCAACACCAGGGACAAGGTAATTACAAGGAATCCTTTTCTCATTTTTTGCTACTTAATGGATATTATGTGTATAGGTTTATTCTTCATTATCTGTTTGTTCCGGATCTGTACCATCTATTCTGAGTGTGATCTTCACATTCTCCTCATAGCTAAATAACTTGATATAGAGGCAGGAAGTAGAAGGCATAACCTTGTAGGTGGGTAGAGGGTCTCCATCCTTCACCTGTCCCGAAATTAAAGGTCGGTCAGTTGAGAAAGCATCTGTGGCGCTTACCTCAATATATTTGAAGTAGTCGTGAACGTTTCCATAATCACTTTCTATACCTACAATCTTAATTGAGTAAATACTTTTGGGCTCAACAGTTAAGTAATATCTGGTTTCAAAACCATTGTTGTTTTGTGCAAGCATTAATTTTTCTAAGGTAATGTCGGTATTGAGCGGAGCCAGCATTGGGTTGGCACTTAGTCCGATGTTTACCGAGCTGTTGTGAGAAACGGCACAGCCCTTGGCATTACCATTACCTTGATTACCTCCATTCCCTGGGTCGTCTTTTGCAAGAGGATCGACCGATACCAGAACAGCGTTGTAAATCTCATCCGCACCATCCATTTTTCTAATTAGTGTAAGAGTTTTGCTTTTTACAACATATCCATAGACCAGTTGGGTGTTATTGCCAAGGGTTATTGTAATTTCATTTCCGCTGATAGAGTAGTAACCTTTTTCTTCACTCTGTTTTTCGGAATTGGCAATCACCACGTGTCTGAATGCCCCATCCATGATGTAGAAGTAAGGCTGCTGGCCTTCCTCATCAGGGAAAGATATATTTATTAGCTCATTGTCAACATCAGAGTTTTCTTCATCTCCTGCATCATCATTCTGCTGGTCGCTTTCTTCGTTATCGGAAGAAAATCCCTCACTTATCGGTTCATACCTATAACTTGTGATTTTCCAAATACCTTCAATGGTCGTTTCGGAGCTGTCATCGTCACTGTCGCTGCTACATCCAATAGTAGTAAGAGTAAGGACTGTCAGAAATGCGAGAGATACGAGCATTTGGTTGTAGATGTGTTTCATATTACTGGTTTTTCAGATAGCAATAAATACGCACAATAGCTATAAAGGTTATAATTAGAGGGTTACTTTTTGCAGTGGGATATTGCATATAAGGCATCAGATCTAAGGTCGGAGGTTGGCCTCCGACTAGAAACAGGGATAAAGAGTTGAGTATTTTTTTATTTACGTCCCTGGGGTAATTTGCGGTTGAAGTCACAGATAGCCTGGTAGAGGCTGTATGAATAAAGAAGGAGATTTTTTGTCTCGCCAATGATTTCCATGTAGATTACGTTAACCCTTGTACTACCCTTGCCCAACTTGATACGTCTTATCTGTTCTACCCGATATTCCTCAAGAAGAGTTATGGCGGCATTTTGTCTTTTCTTGAGATCAGCAAGAGCCTCACTACGTCTTTCCTTTTCAAGGTAAATCAGGAAGTTGATAAAGGCGGTAAATTCGTCAAGGATGACTGTAAGGTCGCTCTTCTGGGCTTCTGTAAGTGTCTTATGTTGGTTTTCCATATGTTCACATGCCGGTGCTGCGATGGCAGCCACGGTATTTGCCAGAGCTGTGAGGTAGTCAAGTATCTGCACAAAATATTGACCTGAGTCCTGCGACTCTTCAGGCAGACTGCTATATGTATTAAATATTTCTGCTTTAAAGTTTCTAATGTTTTTTTGCAGAGCCTCAATCTTGTTGACTGCCTCCCTGAGTTGGCTTACGTTTTCATGCATAAGCCCGTCAACAGCCATCACGTAGATTTTTGAGATTTCCAACAAACTGGCTCTGACCTTGCTTCGGCCAGCCTCACTTATCCATTCCAGACTTTCATTGGTCCTGATGAAATTCGATTCAATTACAGCAGCTTCCTCTGCCCATTTTCTGCGGTGAGCCCTGGTAGTTTGCCACAGCGTTATGACCATGGCGACAAACAGCACTAATGCTACCCAGATACCACCTTTAATAATCAAAAGGGTGAAGACAAAGGCTCCCAAAAAGCCGGAAATTGCAGTAATAAACCAGGCTCCAAGGATGGAGAGGACTCCGGAGAGGCGATAAACTGCACTATCCCTGCCCCAGGCCCTGTCGGCAAAAGAACTGCCCATAGCTACCATAAAGACAACGAAGGTTGTGGATAGCGGAAAGCGAAAATGGGTACCAAGAGCCACGATAAGACTTGAAACGATGAGGTTGACTGAAGCTCTGAGGCTGTCGAAATAAATAATGTGATCAGGATAGCCCTCTCTTCCTGATTCGGGCAGTTCAAACCTTGAAGCAACATAGTTCCTCACCCTCGGGGGTGCGGAATTTTCTATTCTGCTATAGAAGCGCAGAAAACCTCTGACCATAGTAATGGAAAGTGGAGTTGGTCTGAAGCGTTCACTCCCAGGGCTTTGCCTTCCAAGGTACACTTCCATATTGGTTACAGACTGCAGTTTTCTTGAGTTAAATAGGGTAAAGGCCATAATTAAGCCTGATGCAAGAAACAGCAATATATAGGCCCAGTCACTGATATTTCGGGTTTGTGACCATTCGGTATTGAGGAAGGCTAGTCCAAAATCGTCTATAGATGCACCCGGAGTCCGAAGGAATTTAATGAGGCTTTCCAGCCCGGTCATGGGTAGGCCGATATAATTGACCAGGTTGTTGGATGTGAAAGACATTGCAAGTACAAAGGTGCCAGCCAACACAACGATGTTGGGAACCTCGGCCTTGAACACAAAGGCCGACAGCATAAACAGGAGCAAAGTGACTGCAAAACAAATTGCCAGAGAAATAATCAGACTCTGATCAAGGATCCATTGGGTGCCTTCACCAGTTATATCACCTTGCCTTATAGAAAGGTAAAAAATGCATGTGAAGGCTATGGCTCCGGTAAGCGCAAAGAGAGTATTATATCTGCCGTGGTAGTGGAAACTGAAAATGAGACGTACGAAAAACTGAACAATAGCACCTATTATAAAGGATGCGAAGATTGAGATCAGAATGCCGGCCAGAATAAGAAAGAGACTGTCGGTGTTGATAAGTCCGGGATATTGAGCTAGTCCGCCGCCACCAAAGGCTTTGGAAATACCAATAGCCAGTGCTCCGCCGATAAGGCTGAAAATAAGTGTTATGGTGGTCGAAATTGGGAAGCCCGTCGTGTTGAATGCGTCTAGAATAATTACATTGGTTATCGAGACAGCAATAAAGAGCACCAAAATCTCATATAGGCTGAAACCTGCAGGATTGATTATGTCCTGCCTTACAAGCTCCATCATTCCGCCTGCAAAGAAGGAACCTACAATTAGTCCGACGGCAGCTACAGCCAGTATTACCTTTCGGGATGCAACCCTTGAGCCAATGGCAGGGTGCAGGAAATTGACGGCATCGTTTGAGATCCCTGTCACAAGGAGGAACACAGGCAATGTAAGCAGCAATATTACTATTAGCCACAGGATAGTCGACATTCAGCCTTATTTTTGCACCAAATGTAGCACTTGAAACAATAGGTTAGAACTGTAATAGGTTAAGTTTACGTTAGCTTTTCAGTTTCAGGGTTTAAGGGACGACAATTTGTATAACTTTGTACAATTACCGGATAAGATATGAAGACTGTAGCCCCAAGCCGGATCGCAGCTTACATCACCCTGAGCTTTTTGGTTCTGGCAATTATGTTATTTGCCGTTTACAGTGTGTTTGAAAAGGGTTTAATTGCCCTTTTGATTGCAATACCTGTCTTCACAGCTATTGTATTCTTTGTAGTACATTACTTTCTCAATGTCTTTATCTACGAGAAGATAAAGCCCATCTACAAGACTATTCACAACTTCAAGCCCTCAACAAGGGACTTCAATGCTATCAATAATGACGTATTCATCCAGGTCAACAAGGAGGTAGATGAGTGGATGAAGGACAAGATGCTGGAAGTTGAGAAGCTAAAGGAGCTCGAGAAGTACCGCAGGGAGTTTTTGGGTAATGTGTCACATGAGCTTAAAACACCAATATTTAATATTCAGGGTTATATCCTTACCTTGCTTGAGGGAGGGATAGATGATCCCGGTATCAATATGTTGTATCTAAAGCGTACTGAGAAGAGTATTGACAGGATGATCTCTATAATTAGTGATCTTGAGGCCATTGCCAAACTGGAGTCTGGAGAACTTGAGATGCAGAAGGAACGCTTTAATATCTACAACTTGGTCGAAGAAGTATATGAGATGCATGAGATGAGGGCCAAGGAAAGGGGTATCACCTTGAAGTTTGGTAAGAATGTAGATAAGGCGACTTTTGTAATTGGAGACAGGAAACGTCTTTTTCAGGTTCTAAGTAATCTGGTAATCAACTCGATAATCTATGGGGTTGATGGGGGTAAGACCACTGTCAGTTTTTACGATATGGATAAGGTGGTACTTTTACAGGTTCGGGACAATGGTATTGGTATCCCACGACATGAATTGCCTCGGATCTTTGAGCGTTTTTACAGACTGGATAAGAGCCGTTCCCGTGAGCAAGGCGGTACCGGTCTGGGACTGGCAATAGTTAAGCATATTTTAGAAGCACATGGGCAGACGATTAATGTTACAAGTACCCCAGGGAAAGGCTCTTCCTTTACCTTTACACTTGAGAAGCCTCCTAAATAAGGCTAAAGGGAGCTTACTGGAAGGGCTGTTACAAGCGTTTTGAAATTATAGACTTGTGCCAATAGGGTTCTGAATACAACAAAGAGGACTTTAATACCGGAGAGGCAAGTACATTGTAAAAATAAAATATAGAAATATGAGTGAAGCGGATAACAGGAAAATTCTTTTAGTGGATGATGAGCCTGACATATTGGAATTTCTAAGTTACAACCTTGAGAAAGAGGGCTTTGATGTTAGAACCGCAAGTAATGGTGAAGAAGCAATTGAAATTGCCCGGTCCTTCATTCCCCATCTTATAGTATTGGATGTTATGATGCCGGGTATGGATGGCATTGAAACATGTGAAGAGATCAGAAAGACTCCTGAGCTTAAGGATTGTCTTATCGCTTTCCTAACTGCACGTTCAGAAGATTATTCTCAGATAGCAGGTTTTGAAGCAGGTGCAGATGACTATATTGCCAAACCAATCAAACCAAAGGTGTTAGTATCGAGGGCGAAAGCCCTGTTGAAACGCTATCGCGCAAATGATGGTGATAGTGGTTCTACAGATAAAGTAATTGCAATTGGTGACCTTGTAATAGATAAGGAGAAATACCTTGTAACCTTCCGTGACAAGGAGTACTCTTTGCCCAGAAAAGAATTTGAACTGTTGATCTTATTGGTTTCTAAACCCGACAAAGTATTTACCCGTGAGGAAATATATAATGCAGTTTGGGGTGAAGGTATCGTTGTTGGAGACAGGACTATTGATGTACATATTAGAAAACTTCGTGAAAAATTTGGCCAGGATAACATTAGGACAATTAAGGGAGTTGGATACAAATACACTGAATAACCATTTCTTAAAGCTGACTCAATATTAATTTAACCCTCCATATTTGGTAGGCTTTCGCTTCGATGTGCTTTTCCTGTAAAAGACCTGTTAGGTCAATATGCTGCAAATCAGATTTTTTATCTTTATTTCTTGCATCTGATAACTGGCTTAAATATTAAGCTTGACTATCTAATCATACTTCTAAGTGCTTAATACATAGTTAATCCATCCTTAATTCCTGCTTAGCATACTTGACAGGATAGCTCCCTATTTTTGCCATTGACAGAAATAGAGATACAAAGATGAGAACCAGCTTATTTATTTATTTGATTTTCTTCCTGGGAGTAGAAGCGCTTTTTGGCGGATCAATAAGTGGAAGAGTAATTGATGGCAAAAACGGGGAGGAGATTCCCGGTGCAACAGTAGCAGTTGCAGGTACACATAAAGGTACAGCAGCTAATATTGATGGAGAGTTTTACATAGGCGGATTGGAACCCGGTGTTTATGCTCTGTATTGCAGTTTCATTTCATATGAACCTACCGAGATCCCTGACGTCGTTGTAGGTGAAGAAGATGAAGTGGTAGTGGAAATAGAACTTTACGGTACTACTTATACTATTGATGAGGTCAGCGTTGTTGCTCAAAGCTCAGACAACAGTGATCTTGCCTACTTGATGGATCGAAAGGAAGCTCTTGTAGCGGTACAGACTATTGGAACAGGGGAGTTGTCCCGTAAAGGAATTGGTGATGCTCTAAATGCGGTTGCTAATGTACCAGGTGTATCCCTTCAGGAGGGTTCCAGGAATGTGTTTGTCAGAGGACTTGGAGACAGGTATAATGCCACTACCCTGAATGGGTTTCCCTTGCCATCAGAGGATCCCGAACATAAGAATATAGCTCTTGGTTTCTTTTCCTCAGATATGATTGGAAGCATTGATGTAAGCAAGGTTTTTAATGCCACCAATTCAGGGGATGTCGGTGGAGCCCACATTAACATCAATACAAAGAAACTAAACGGTAACAGGGAGCTTGCTTTTGGCATTTCAGGAGGTGTCAACATTATGTCTGTTGGTGAAAAGATACTTAAACCTGAAGGAGTAAATAGTTTTGGTATATCTGAAGATGACCATCCTGATGCTTATTCCTTTGATTACAGTAATGGTCTGGAGCCCCTTAATGCAGGCATACCACTTAACCGCAGCCTAAATGCCTCCTATGGGAAGCGTTTTCAAACAGGTGCAGGAATTGCACCAATCGACTTTTATGCTGTTGGAACTCATTCCTCTGATCTATCCTATTATGAAGAAAGAGTCAGGAGTATTACAACCGGAAATGAGGATCCATACCAGGATCAACTGGGCAGAAAGCATGGTGTAAGGACCAATAACCTGCTTCTTGCGGGTATTGATCACAACCTGGGTGGAAAGCACTCATTGGCATACAGCCTGCTTGCGCTGCACGTGACCAACAGTAGCTTTGGAAGCTACGAGGGCCGTCATTCGGACAGATATCAAGACAGTGAAAGCTATGAAGGCTATTATCTAAGACAGCAAATAAATGAAAATCTACTACTGAGCAATCAGCTGCTTACTGAATGGAAACTTTCAGAAAGAACCAACCTTAATGTTGGCATGGCATGGAATAAGGTAAGAGGAAAGGAACCTGACAGGAGAGAGAACAGCCTTTCAAGACAGCCTGATGACCTATACAATTTTACCGGCAGTAACAGACAGAAACGTTTTTTCTCGGAGCTAAACTCTGAAGACTTAAATGCAAAAGCCTCATTGAATTTCTCGCTAGCTAACAATGAAGACTGGTCTTCAACACTTGTTGTGGGCTATACCGGACGATTCCAGAGTGACTCGTTTGTATCAAAGGAGTACAACTATGACCCCTATCCCGGATTATTCAGGCTTGAGTATTTGAATCTTGATAAGTTATATAATAAGGAGAACTATTTAAGAGGTGATTTTAGCCTTCAGGAAGGTGTTCCTAATACCTATGATGTAAGTAAGTATTTAAACTCATTTTATACTGAGCTAAACCTCAGGCCTAGTCATCATCTTAATCTCAGTGCCGGATTGAGAGCTGATATGACAGGAATAGAGGTTGACTATGAAGTGGACCATACTGCTCCAGGAAGTGTAAGCCTAAATAAGTTCTATCTCCTTCCTTCCCTAAATATAAGGTTTGATCCTGATCAGAATCAAAGCCTTAGGTTTGGTGCAAGCAGGACATATACTTTGCCCCAGTCAAAAGAGATTTCACCTTACAGGTATGTAAACACAGGCTTTGCAAGTCAGGGTAACGTAGACCTGCAGCCATCGGTCAACTACAATGCTGATATAACATGGGATTACTTTCCCTCGGCTACAGAGATTATCTCACTGAGTGCCTTTTACAAGGATGTCAGTGATCCCATAGCCAGGGTGGAGGCTGGCAACTCAGCAGGGGTGCTAAAATATGACAACATAGCTGATCATGCTAATGTAGCAGGTATCGAGCTTGAGGTTCGCAAGAACTTGTTTTCACACTATATGGAAGGATCAAGTCTTCAGAGACTCACACTGGGGCTAAACTCTTCATATTTATATTCCAGACTTCTGATAGATATGGTGGGGACTCCTGCCAGAGAGGCCCAGCTTGAAGGAGCAGCACCATTTATCGCGAATGCTGAGCTCTCATATAAGATTGTAAATGATGACTATACCTTTCTGGTCTCAGTCATTGCCAGACATATAAGTGACAGAGTACATACAATTGGTATGTTGGGATTCAGGGATATAGTAGAGCAGGCAAGCACGGCACTCGATTTTACAGCTTCATATAAGTTGAGTACCGGCTTTGGTGTAAAGCTGAAAGCGTCCAACCTGCTGAATCCAAGTTATGTGTTGTCAAGAGAAAGATCTTCCGGTGAAGGAACAGTTATCCTCAACGAGTTCAAAAAAGGTGTTGATATAAGCCTTGGATTGAGTTATGAATTTTGAAACAACCTAAATTAAAACAATATGAAAAAAAGTGTTTTTAGAAAGTTTGCATTTACTGCATTGATTGCTGGATTTGCAATGGTGTCATGCGACAAGAATGACGACGGGAATGATTTGAATGTCAGAGACAACGAGCTTGCCGGCTCTGTAAGTGATTATCTTGAACTTGATCCGGAGCTTGAGTACTACCTGACCGGTCCTCTTATCGTAGAAGAAGGGGGAGTGTTGGATATACCGGCCGGAACAGTTATTAAGGCACGCCAAGGTTTTAGTAAGTACATCCTGGTATTGCAAGGCGGGAAAATATATGCAAGGGGTACAGCAGATGCTCCGGTTAGAATGATTGCAGATATTGAAGATGCCGGTCAGGGATACTGGGGTGGTCTTATAATCAACGGTGGTGCCCCCCTGGCAGGTACTGATGAGGTCGGAAGCACCGAGGTTAACTCTTCCTATACTTATGGAGGAAATGATGCCGGTGAGAGTTCTGGTGAACTAACTTACTTGGTTTTGGGAAATACAGGAGCTCGTTCAAGCGCTGATGTTGAACACAATGGTTTAACTCTAAACGGTGTAGGTAGTGGGACAGTTATTGAGAATATCTATATATACGATAGTGCAGATGATGGTATAGAGTTCTTTGGAGGATCTGTAAACGTAACTAACCTCTTGGTAGTCAACTCTGACGATGATATGTTTGACTTTACCCAGGGGTATTCAGGAACCTTGAAAAATGCATATGGCATCTGGGAAAGCGGTTTTTCAAGCAGTGAGTCAGATCCTCGCGGGATAGAGGCTGATGGGAACCTGGACGGCAATTTCCCAACCCATGTAAACCAGAGCGACTTCAGGATTGAGAACATTACATTTGACCTGAGGTTGGATCATGCATCCGGTGACCCAGCAAGACAAATGCAAGACCTTATCAAAGTTCGCAGGGGAGCAAAGGCTGTAATAGTCAATGCGCTTGTCAAGGGTAGTGGTGCAGTTGGTGACTTGATAGACCTTACTGATGGTAAAGGCAATGGTGACTTGGGGTCACAGATCAGTCTTACCAATATGTTGGATAATGCTATTGACGGATCAGAGATAAAACCGGCTGATGCTGAAGCAATAGTGATTGAATCAGGAAACATCGGTTGTGACAGCAAGCTGTTTAGCTGGACTGGATACGAGTTCTAATAGATGCATATAGCTGTTGAAAAAATAAGTTCCCACAAGGGAACTTATTTTTGTTTTTACACCTGCAATAGACGGGTAATAGTAATACGGCAATCATGTATAATATAGGGTCGTGCTAAAGGCCTTTGAGCTTCTGGATTTCCTTATGATGCTGGATGACGAGAGTCTCATATTTTTGCCGCGACCGCTGACGATGATCTTCAAATTCTGCTTTTGTGGTTTCAAGCTCCTTCCTTGTCTTTGCGATAGTGCTTAGGTTGCGTTGAATCAGTATAGTGGTGAATCCAATTATTGCCAGAAGGACTATAAAGGCAAAGATTACTATGCTCAGGAATAAGTTTTTAGACATCGCCATACCCATAAAGGAGAATGAGTTTTTCTCAGCCAGGGTCGTTTGCAACTCCTTGTCAGTATCTGCAAGTGTTTTTTCAAGAGATGAGATAAGGGAATCTTTGCTTACTATAGTGGTCTCGAGCCTTGAAATTGTTGCATCCTTATCCTTAATTGTCTTCAGTACATTGCCCTTGAGTTGGTTGAAAGACCTGTCAATAATCATTACATAATTCTGCCACCTGGAACCTTCTTCCTCAACAAATTCAAATTGCTGTTCAATGCTGGCATTATTATCATAAGTTTTTTGTGCCGAAATAGGAAAAGAAAGGTAGATCAGTGCTAGTATAGCTAATGTTACAACTCTCATATTGCCAATTATATTAGGGTTGATGTTTTAGGGTCTAACGTCACACTACTTATGTTTATTGCGATTGATAGAATTATTTTGAAAAAAAGGAGACTGTCGTGACCGACAGCCTCCTTTTTGTGGGTTGTACTGGATTCGAACCAGTGACCCCTACCCTGTCAAGGTAATGCTCTAAACCAACTGAGCTAACAACCCGATTTTTCGCGCTGCAAAGTTAAAAGATTTTTGATAATACCGAAATAGGCTCTCAAAAAAGTCGGCAATATACTACCTGTAACTATCCCTTGCAGGGATAGCTGCGAGTAGTAATGCATTGCTGATGTTGTGATCGCAATTGTTCCTTATCGCTTGCTATAGTGGTCGTAAAGACCTATCCCGTCAAAGATCTGCTGCTTGTATTTCTCAATTCTTGCAAGGCGGGTCTTTTTCACCTTGCTCTGTCCAAAGTGGATAAGGTAGGCACGCTGGCGGCCGGGAGTGAGCTGGTAAAAGGCCTTTCTGAAATCCGGGTCTTCAGCAAAGGCCTCTTCAAGTTCTTCGGGTAGGGGTATTTCTTCCCGCACAATTTCAACCTTTCTGCCACTTTCCTCTATTTTAACAGCTTCCTTTATATAGGCAGCAATGACTTCACTTTTTGCTTCTATATCGCTTACGTTGGTGAACTTCAACACTCTTGCTTCCAGAATATTTGCCTGCTTTTCAAGAATTTTCTCAGAATCCGTCAACAGGACACCTTTGAAAAAACCCATAAGGGCGTGGTTCTTGAGTGCACTTACTGAAAGAATGTTTTTTCCCTTATGGGTATAGACTGGGATACCCCACTTTACCTCTTCCTTAAGTCCTGATTCAAGAGCTATCTGTCGTAGATTCTCAAGTTCTTCTCTCCATGTATTTACCTTGCATTGAGGGGTGCCACCGTATTTGCAGCGCATACAACCGTCCATAAGGTACTTGTCCACCCCGGGATTGAGTTCGATCTTCATAGCACTGGATTTTGTGTGTAAGGTTTTAGCAACTAGAGCAATTAACCCTGAGAATTTGTTCGGTAGACGTGGGTTTTTCCTTCTCTGGGAGTTATTCTGAGCTTGTAAAAAAAAACGGCTGCCTCAAATTTGAGTTAGCCGCTTTACAGATTTGTGCTGATTTTAAGGGAAAGGTAACAATACTTTGACTCCTTGTATCTGCCTTTCGCAAACAAAGATAAACAAATATTTACATATAACAATCAAAAATTATTTAAAAATGTAAATCCCGGGCGCTCAGGCGTCCGGGATTTAGTCAGAACCTTTTTTCAGAATTAGCTGTTAAGCCTCGGGTCAATTTCCTATTTTTGTAAGAACATGCCACAAAACATAAATACTTAAATATCATGTCATTAATTCCTTTTACACACTTACACGTTCACTCACAGTATTCGGTTCTGGATGGTCAGGCCAGTGTTTCAGCCATTGTATCCAAGGCAGCGGCAGACGGAATGAAAGCTGTGGCTTTGACAGATCATGGAACCATGTTGGGTATTAAGGAGTTTTATGACACCTGTAAGAAGAAGGGGGTCAAACCCATTATTGGGGTTGAAGCCTATGTTGCAGAGAGAAGCCATGAGATCAAGTTGGAGAAAGTTGACAGGTCGGGACGACATCTTATCCTTCTTGCTAAGAACAAGCAGGGCTATAAGAACCTGATAAAACTGATATCAAAGGCCTCTATCGATGGTATGTTCTATCGTCCCCGTATTGACAAGGATCTGTTGCTCAAACACCATGAGGGACTTATGGTTACCTCTGCCTGTCTTGGAGGGGAAGTACCGCAGAAGATTATCCACGGAAGGCTGGATGAGGCTCGTGAGGCTATACTGTGGTTCAAGAGTGTCTTTGGTGATGATTACTATCTTGAACTTCAGCGCCACCCAGCCGAGGATCCCGTTCTCAGGAGTCAGGTCTATGATGTTCAGGTGATGGTCAATGAGCAGCTCCTCAAGTTTTCCAAGGAGCTTGGAGTGAAAGTGATTGCAGCCAATGATGTTCACTTCTCGGATGCTGAAATGGCTGAGGCACACGATATAATGATCTGCCTAAATACAGGAAAGGATCTTGATGATCCCAACCGGATGCGTTATACAAGGCATGAGTGGTTTAAGACTACCGAGGAGATGAATAAGCTCTTTGCTGATGTCCCTGAAGCCTTGCTCAACACTCAGGAGATTGCTGATAAGGTTGAAGACTACTCACTCGACTCTCCACCTATTATGCCAGTGTTTCCAATCCCGGAGGATTATGGTACCATTGAGCAATACAGGGAGAAATACTCAGTAGATGATCTTAAGAATGAATTTGGTGCAGAAAGATATGACAAGCTAAGCGGTGATTATGAGCATATTCTAAGGGTTAAGTTTGAGGCTGACTATCTTGAGCATTTGTGCTATACCGGGGCAAAGCGCCTGTATGGAGACCCGGTGCCTGATGAGGTAAAAGAACGAATAGACTTCGAGCTGTTAACCATTAAGATGATGGGTTTTCCGGGTTACTTCCTTATAGTACAGGACTTTATAAATGCTGCCCGCAAAATGGGAGTTCTTGTAGGTCCGGGTCGCGGATCCGCGGCAGGATCCGCGGTTGCTTACTGCGTGGGCATTACAACTGTTGACCCGATCAAGCATGATCTGCTGTTTGAGCGATTTCTCAATCCCGACCGTATTTCCATGCCTGATGTTGATATTGATTTCGACGATGACGGAAGGGCAATGGTGTTAGATTGGGTTGCCAATAAATATGGCAGGGATAAGGTAGCACATATTTGTACTTTGGGTACCATGGCAGCCAGATCAGCTATTAAGGATGTGGGCCGGGTCTTAAGGCTTCCGTTGGCCGAGACTGACAGGATAGCCAAGCTGATACCTGAAAAGCCCAATACCAAACTTAGCGGGGCATACAAAGAGGTGCTGAAACTTGAGATGGCAAAAGGCTCCCTGGAAGCAGCGATGGATGAGATTGATCGCAAATTACAGGAGGCCCGCAAGGAAGATAGGGAGAAGGACATACTTAAGTATGAGGTTCAAAAGATTTTTGCCCAGGAAATAGAGCGTGGGCGCATGGAAAATAATCAGGCCTTGCTTAAAACGCTTGAGCTGGCATGTGACCTGGAAGGATCTATACGTCAGACAGGAGTCCATGCCTGTGGTGTCCTCATTGGCCGCGATCCCCTGGTAGAGAATATACCACTGATGCAGGCCAAGGAAGCTAATCTTCTGGTTACACAGTATGAAGGGACTCTTGTTGAATCTATTGGTCTTCTTAAGATGGATTTCCTGGGACTTAAGACTCTGTCAATTATTAAAGAAGCACTTGAAGCTATCAAGCAGTCCAAGGGTATTGACATAGATATAGAAGCGATTCCATCCGACGATATCAAGACCTTTGAGCTTTTTGGAAAGGGATTGACAACTGCGATCTTCCAGTTTGAATCCGCAGGTATGAAGAAGTATCTGCGCGAGCTTGAGCCCAACCGCTTTGAGGACCTTGTTGCGATGAACGCGTTATACCGTCCGGGTCCGATGGAATATATCCCCGACTATATCTCCCGTAAGCTTGGACGAGAGCAGGTCCACTACGACCATCCTTTGATGGAGGAATATCTAAAGGATACTTACGGTATCACTGTGTTTCAGGAGCAGGTGATGCTTTTGTCGCGTAAACTTGGGGGTTTCACCCGTGGTGAGTCTGATACCCTGCGTAAGGCAATGGGTAAGAAGATGGCCGAGGTGATGGCTAAACTTAAGGCCAAGTTTGATGAAGGCTGTAAGAACAACCCTGAGTTTATGAAGGGCTGTCAGGAGATGGACAAGAAGCCACAGGATGTTATTGACAAGATATGGAAGGACTGGGAGGCTTTTGCAAGCTATGCTTTCAACAAGTCGCATTCCGTTTGTTATGCGAAACTGGCATATCAGACCGGTTATCTTAAGGCAAACTATCCTGCTGAGTTTATGGCTGGTGTGCTAAGCCGTAACCTGAGTGATATAGGCAAGATCTCGACCTTTATGGACGAGTGTCGACGTATGGGCATCAAACTGCTTGGTCCGGATATCAATGAGAGCTATATCAAGTTTACGGTAAACAAGGACGGGGCCTTGCGTTTTGGTATGGCAGCCATCAAGGGAGTAGGAGAAGGAGTCGTTGAGGAAATCATTAAGGAACGCGAAAAGAGAGGCCCCTTCAAGGATGTATATGACTTTTTTGAGAGGGTCAATCTACAGGTTATTAACAAGAAAGCTGTTGAAGCACTTGCTAATGCAGGAGCTTTCGACAGCCTTGGAAATCTTCACAGAGCGCAGTTCTTCGCCCCTATCCAGGGCGAAGAAGGAACCTTTATTGAACGTCTGTTAAGGTATGGTAACCGCTTCCAGGTAGACAAGGCTACAATGGCAAGTTCCCTTTTTGGAGCTGAAAACGCATTAATCTCAATCAAGAAGCCTGAAATCCCAGATTGCAGGGAGTATACGACCCTAGAAAAGCTTGAGAAGGAGAAAGACCTGTTAGGTATATATCTTTCAGCACACCCACTTGACGACTATCGTCTGGAGCTTAAGCATTTCTGTAACCTTAGTGTAGCAGCCCTCAACAACCCTGAGAATATCAAGAACAGGGAGTTTGTCGTGGGAGGTATGATTACAGGGGTGAGGAAGGGTCTTACTAAAAAAGGAAATGAGTTTGCTATAGCCACCGTTGAAGACTATAATGGCTCCTATGAGTTTGCCTTTTTTGGGCAGGACTTTGTCAACTTCATAGGCATAATTAGTAATGCCAAGTTTGTATTGATCCGTGGCAAAGTAGTGCCAAAGAGATTCAAACCGGACGAGTGGGAAATCAAGGTATCCAAGATATCTCTACTGTCTGATGTTCTTGACAGCATGGTTAACAGCATCACACTTCGAATTCCTTTACAGAGTCTCAACGATGAGATAGTAAACGAGCTTGCATTTGTGACAATGGAGAACAGAGGCAAGATCACTCTTCGCTTCCATATTTATGATGAAACCAACGAGAGGCAGTCTGTTCAACTTTTATCCCGCTCAGTAATGGTCAATCTGTCCAGGGAGCTTATAGATTTCTTCGATAACTGGGAGGAAATATCTATAGCATTAAACTAGTTTAACATAGTGTAATTGTTTATCTTTGAACATATGCAACCTGAAAACGTTTAGGTATTACCGAATTAAATCATTGAGTTTATAATTATTTAATCATAAAGAATCATGGCTATAGAAGTAACTGATGCTAATTTTGACGAACTGGTATTGAAATCAGACAAGCCGGTAGTTGTAGATTTTTGGGCTGAATGGTGTGGACCGTGTCGTATGGTTGCCCCTATTGTTGCTGAACTTTCTGAAGAATACAAAGATAAGGCTGTTGTTGCCAAGATGGATGTTGACAGCAACCCTGACACATCTGTTAAGTTTGGAATCCGCAACATTCCAACACTTTTGTTCTTCAAGAACGGACAAATTGTTGACAAGCAGGTTGGTGCAGTACCCAAGTCTGTTCTGGCATCAAAACTGGATGCTATCCTTTAAGAAATAAGAATCATAAAATATAAAAGACCGGCAGGATGTCCTGACCGGTCTTTTTTTTTGTCTGCGCACTCTGTTGAGTACGCAGTTGTATTTAACACATTAACCGAGTATCATTCCTATAATTGTTGCAGAGAGTAGTGATGCCAGTGCGCCTGCAACCAGGGCTCTGAATCCGAGTTGGGACAGCAAGACCCTTTTGCCGGGAGCAAGGGAGCCGATACCACCGAGCTGGATGCCTATAGAGGCGACATTGGCGAAGCCGCTAAGTGCATAGGTAGCCATAATTATTGATTTCTGGTGCATAAAGGCTCCGGAAGCTTTTAGGTCACCCAGGCTAACATATCCGATAAATTCTGTCATTATGAGTTTCTCTCCTATCACACGACCAACAAGGTCAATATCTGGTCCAGCGACACCAATAAGCCACACCAGCGGTGCAAATAGATAGCCCAGCATAAACTGTAGGGAAAGTTCAGTGTAGTTACCATTGGTTGAGTTGGCTATGATTTCATTCAGACCAGTCCATGCACCTACCTTCATACAGATAAAGTTGAACATTGCAATAAAGGCAATGAAAACCAAAAGCATACCAGCTACATTTACAGCAAGTCTTATCCCTTCTGTTGTTCCATTAGAGATGGCATCCAGAGCATTCTTTCCTATCCTTTCACGTCCAACTTCAGCGTTCTGTTCAATAGGTTCGGTCTGTGGCACAATTATCTTGGATACTACCACAACACCTGGAGCTGCCATCAGTGATGCAGCAAGAAGGTGTTTTGCATAAAGGATCTCCTGAACCGGGTCACCACCTCCAAGCACCTTAATATAAACAGCAAGCACTCCACCTGCCAGTGTAGCCATTCCAGCAGCCATTACTAGCATTATTTCAGAACGGTTCATCTTGTCGAGATAGGCCTTGATCATAAGGGGGGACTCTGTCTGACCAACAAAGATGTTACCTGCAACTGCAAGACTTTCTGCACCCGACAAACCCATCAGTTTAGTCATACCCTTGGCTAAGATTGAAACTACTTTCTGGATTATTCCAAAGTAGAATAGCACACTGGTAAGGGCAGAAAAGAAAATGATAGTTGGGAGAATTGTTATTGCAAAGTTGACAAGAGGTGATTCAATCACACCGGTATCCATGCTACTGAAGAGGAATTCTGTACCAGCCTCAGTAAAACTGAGAACTTTAACGAAGGCTCTTCCCACATATTCAAACACTGTCTGAATAAATGGAATGTGAAGGATACAGAGGGCAAGGACCAGCTGCAATCCAAGTCCCTTGGCCACCATACTCCACTTGACTGCTTTGCGGTTGCTGCTTATCAGCCATGCGATTCCGATGATAACAAGCATCCCAAGCATCCCGCGAAGAACACCCATAATAGTTAGTCCCGTTGATTCAACAACAGTATCACTCTGTGCCGACAGAATCCCACACAGGGTCATGAAGGCAAGAAGCATTGCAATTCGTTTCATATATTACTTTGAGCGACGTTTGATTTCATCCCGTATTTCCGAGGCCCGTTCATAATTCTCGGCTTCCACGGCCTGGTCGAGCATTGCTTGCAACTCTGCAAGAGTCTTGGATGCAAGTGGATTGTTGTCTGACTGGGAAGAAGACCTCGATCTGGGGGAGGGAGTAGAGGTTGGTGAAGAAGTGCCTGAAGATTCTTTTGTATCTCCAAAGTCAAGGACGATACCGGCTTTGGCAAGGATTTCCTCGTAGGTATAAATTGGGCAGTTGAAACGAAGGGCAAGCGCAACAGCATCTGAAGTACGGGAGTCTATCCTGATAACTTCACTGCTTCTTGTACATACAAGCTCTGAGTAGAAGATGCCTTCCTCAAGCTTATAGATTAACACCTCAGTGAGCTCTACATCAAAAGCCCGGGCAAAGTTTAGGAAGAGATCATGGGTAAGGGGTCGGGGTGGTTCAAGCCCCTCCAGCTTTATAGCTATTGATTGTGCTTCTACACCTCCTATAATAATTGGGATACGGCGATCACCCTCCTCTTCGGCAAGCACGAGCGCATAAGCCCCCGACTGTGTCTGTGAGTAGGATAAGCCGAGTATATTTAGCTTTACCTTTTTCTTGTCCATGAAAAAATCAATAACTCCAGCTTAAGAAGTATAATACACAAAGATAGGAATTTGTTTTAAAAGGTACATAGCAATACATAGGTTTTGGCCACTGATAGTTAAATATTCTATGTAACACAAGATTAGCCCTTAACCTGGCTGCTTTCCGGGGCTATGCAGGAGGCTTCGGGTGTCTTGAAAATTAAGGCCATCAGTGCAGGAATGGCAAGGTTGATAATCCAAAGCAGGAATACCGGACATATTATTGCTGGGCTATTGGAACTGAGCAATCCGAAGATAAACAGGGCCATCGAACTCCTAATGCCAAGGTCGGCAATTGCCAATGTTGGCAGCAGGCTGATTGCAGCAAAGTATAGCATCACAAGTCCGAAATCTGTAATGCTCCCGGTTACTCCAAAAAATCCTAGCAAAAGCCATAATTGTATATTGAAGACAATATAGCGGGTGGAAGTAAACAGTACTATTGCCAATAGTCTTTGTCTCTCAATGCTCTTCAATGAGTTGAGATATGTGTACATCAGGTTGATGCGTGGATGATGTTTGTAACTGTTTACTAACAGTATAGCAACTGATACTCCAGTTACAAGTGCTGCTACTGCTAGCAGGGAGTATTTCAGGATTGCTTCATTTAAATCTGATAGGTTGTCAGCATATTTGCCGACACGTGTTATAATAATACCAGTAATTCCCCCGCAGATTAATACCAGGTTTTGAATCATGCTTCCCGCAGCGGACAGAACAACGCCCCCTGTACGGAGACCCTGGGGCAGGAGACCGCCTTTTGCGATAGTCTCGCCTGCACGGGCAGGCGTGACCATACCGCTCTGTATTCCTTTTAGTACCTGATAAAATGTGTTTTTCCAGGGCTGGATGACTATCATTTCAGAAAGTTGCCTCCACTTAGCAGTCTCAAGTCCCAGGTTTATTGCAAGAAGTATAAGCTGTACAATTATAAGGCAGAGAAAAGGCCCCAGTCTGCCATCAAGCAGGGCAAAGAAACTGCTCCAGTCTTTAAACCTGAGCAGGCGATATAGTATGTAAAAGCCGGCTGCGAGAGATACAACAAGATTTAATATAATAGCAGTTCTTTTTTGCCTCTCCGTATTCATGCTGCAAAGTTGCTTATTTAATGATTCTAAATCTATATTTTTTTTGTGTATATTAACCGAATTGGGTGGTTCAAAGGTCAACTGTTGTGAAAATAGTTTTACCTTTGCAGCACCTTTATGAGCAATTAATATAAACGGCGTAACCATGGATGATGAGGCGTGTAAGAGCAAAGAAGTTCCTGGGCCAGCACTTTCTGGAAGATTTGGGCATTGCCCGTCGGATAACTGAAAGTTTGTCAATCCCTCCGTCTCATGTAGTTGAGGTGGGGCCGGGAATGGGAGTTCTTACACAATTTTTGGTGCAACGCGAAGATCTCGACCTCTATCTTGTCGAGATAGACAGTGAATCAGTCGAATATCTCCACCAGCATTACCCACAATTAAGTAACAGGATTATAGAAGGGGACTTTTTGAAGTTTGACTTCAACAAGATCTTCCCTGACAAATTTTCCATTATTGGTAACTTCCCTTACAATATTTCTAGTCAGATCTTTTTCAAAGTATTTGATAACCGTAATCATGTCGACAAGGTTGTCGGCATGGTACAACGTGAGGTTGGACGCAGGATAGCATCCGGTCCGGGTTCCAAGGAGTACGGCATATTGAGTGTTCTGCTGCAGTCATACTATACTATTGAATATCTGATGACCGTGGATGAGCACGTATTTAGTCCCCCGCCAAAGGTGAAATCAGGAGTAATCAGGCTTGTGCGCAACGAGGTTGACAAGTTGCCTTGCGATGAGAGATTGTTTGTAAAGGTTGTAAAGGCAGCTTTCCAGCATCGCAGGAAGACCATGCGTAATAGCTTGAAATATGTAGAGTTTGACCATGGTGCTATAATGCATTTACCTGTGTTTGATTTGCGTCCTGAACAGATGTCTGTTGAGGCCTTTCAGGAACTTACCAAACTGATTGAAGAGCATCCGCTCTGTGAGTGATTGATTTTGTGTAACCATTAAAATTTCCGCAAATGGCAAAGTTCGAACTAACCCGGGAGTTGATCGATCTTATTCGAGAGTTGATTGAGCAGAACAATGTTGCTCAATTGACGGAAATTTTACTGGAACTGCACCCTGCCGATATTGCTGAGATTTATGAAGAGCTCAGCGTGGATGAGGCAAAGTTTCTGTATTTTCTTCTGGATGATGACACTGCCGCCGAGGTGTTGATAAACCTCGAAGAGGATGACAGGCAGAATTTTCTGAAGTCCCTTCCAAGTGAGGAAATTGCCCGCCGTTTTATTGATAATCTTGACACCGACGATGCTGCTGACATAATCTCCGAGATGGATGAAGAGCGGCAGAAGGAGGTACTTTCATTTATCGACGACACCGAGGTAGCAGATGACATTGCTGACCTGCTTAGCTATGAGGAAGATACTGCAGGTAGTCTAATGGCAAAGGAGCTTATCAAGGTTCGTGAGTCCTGGAATATAATTACTTGCCTTCGCAGCATGCGACGTCAGGTTGAGGAAGTAGATGAGGTTTATTTTGTTTATGTTGTTGATGACAAGGATATACTGAAGGGAACCATTTCGCTGAAGAGGATGCTGCTTGCATCATCCGAAAATCGTGTGCGTGAATTATATAATCCGGATGTAATTTCAGTCAATGCCAATACCCATTCTGAAGAGGTTGCCAATATTATGGGCAAGTACGACCTCGTTGTACTGCCTGTGGTTGATGATAATGGCAAGCTATTGGGACGTATCACTATCGATGATGTGGTGGATTATATCCGTGAAGAAGCTGAAAAGGACTATCAATTGGCATCAGGTATCACGGGAGACGTCGAGATCTCTGACAGTGTATGGCGCCACACCCGAGTTCGTGTGCCATGGTTGATGATTGGGATGATGGGAGGATTGCTTGGCTCACGTGTAATCAGTGCCTTTGAAGGCAATATAGCAAGGTTTCCGGAAGTGGCTTTCTTTATGCCCCTGATTGGCGCTATGGGAGGAAATGTTGGTATTCAGTCATCCGCTATTATAGTTCAGTCTATCGCTTCCGGAAATCTGGGTTTTGAAACCAACTGGCGCAAGCTTGGCAAGGAAGTATCTATAGCCTTGTTAAATGCGTCAGCTTTATCGGTTATAGCGTTTATCTACAATATGATTGTTGGTTCGAGCTATGCTCTCACCTTTACAGTGACTTCGGCATTGTTCTCAGTGGTATTGTTTGCCTCTCTGCTGGGGACCTTCCTTCCACTTCTGCTTAACAAATTTAAGGTTAACCCTGCTGTAGCCACCGGACCGTTTATAACGACGCTCAACGATATTGTCGGGATGTTCCTGTATCTGATACTTTCAGTTTATTTTTTCAATCTTTTTATGTAGGGTAGAATTAACCTGATTTTTAGTTGTAACTTGTTCTATATCCCATAGAGGAGGTAGTCAATCGTATGCTTTTATGACTAAAACATAAATATCATGGAAAAGAATCCTGAACCACGTCCGGTTGTTGTCTTCTCAGGTTCACAAATGGAAGTTGCGATTATCCAGACTCTGCTTGAGGACAATGAGATTGAGTTCTTCTTGCAGGATGAGTTTATCGGCACTATGGCGCCATGGTACGCCGAAGGAGGTGGAGCCGGCTCTGTCAAGATTGTTGTAGCTGACAGTGACGTCGAAAAGGCTCAAGTCGTAATAGAGGAGTATTACAAAAATATCCGTCAGTAAGACAGGATTATCTATATTGTTTTTTGATAGATTCCAGTAAGGCGACAAAACTGGAATTAAATATGATTGCTGCTGAATTGTCAATATATAAAAATCCCATCCCTCAGAACTTGGTCTGAGGGATGGGATTTTTATTAGTTGGATTTGAATCCAATCCTTCCCATTAATTACTCTTGTATTGGCAACAGGCAGGAAGTGCATTATATGCATCCATATCAGCAGGATGCAATTCGGTTTCATAACCTACGTCAGCTATTGTCCTGCTCACCTGTTCAAGTCCTGTTTTCTGCACATCAAGCTGCAGATGCAATTCTTTAGTATCCATATCCCACACGGCTGATTTGACACCGTCAACTCCCGATGCGGCAGTTTCAATATTTTCCTTACACATACCACAATTGCCTGAGACCTTAAGAACCAGATGTTGATTGTCCTGCCTGTGGTCTGAAGTATTTGTCCGATTTTTAGGATCGGAATGAGATGCATTGTGATGTGATGTGTGCTCTCCATCATGATCTTTATGATCATGATGAGTTACAGAAGATGATGTGTGTTCCGAAGTAGCAGCATGACCTGAATGAACATCAGAGTGTGCGGCATGTCCATCATGTGCTGAGTGACCAACGTGAGCTTCAGGTATATTCACATTCATCATACTTCTCTTTCCTGCAAGTTGAGCACTTGCATCAATGGAGAATACACCCTTGGTAGCTATTTCCTCTCCCTCACTGATACCTGACAGAACTACCCAGGCATCTCCCAGGGAAGGACCAAGTTCTATCTCCCTCAGCATAAATGCCGGAGTCTCAGTTTCCTGCTGCTTTACATAGACTATTGAGCGTTTGCCTGTCCACAGTACAGCTGAGGCAGGAACAATGATGTGACCTTCACTATTTTGCATTTTGGCCCGGACTGTTCCGTTGAGGTACATTCCCGGTTTTAGTTCTCCTCCCTGATTGCTTACATCTACCCTGACCTTTGAACTCCGGGTGTTTCCATCAACTACCGGTTCAATAAAGGAGATTTTTCCACTGAAGGTCTTGCCGGGCAGAGCCTGGGTCTGGAACTCCACATTATCTCCATTTTTGAGGAAGGGCAGATCCCCCTGATATGCATCAAACAAAGCCCAGACACTTGAGAGATCACTAACAGTAAATAGTGGGGTCCCTTTGTCAACATAGTCTCCCTGGTTGACATGCTTCCCGGTTACAATACCGTTGAAGTCAGCCCTGATTTCAATGTAGGGATTTGCTTTTCCGGCACTTTCGATAGCTTCTATCTGGCTCTTGTCAAGCTTCCAAAGGCTAAGTTTTGCCCTTGCTGCCTCAGCCAGCTCGGGAAACTCAGCCTCTCTCTTTACAGCTTCTAAGAGTTCCTGCTGAGCCCTTAGCAGTTCAGGTGAATAGATAAGAGCCAGCACTTGCCCTTCCTTTATTCTTTCACCGGTAAAACTAACAAACAGCTTCTCTATCCTGCCACCGATATGGGCAACCTGTGATCTGGAGCTACGTTCGTCAGCTGCTATAGCACCGTATAGGTAAAGTGCTTTTTCAGCTTGCTGACGGCTCACTCTTGAAGTTTGAATACCTGCTAGAGCAATAGCTTCCTCTGAAAGCTGTATAGCCTCAGGATCTATTTCTGCAGATCCCCCACTGCTCACCAGGGGGATAAGGTCCATAGCACAGAGTGGACACTTGCCGGGTTTGTCCTGTCGTATTTGGGGGTGCATCGAACAGGTCCAAACGGTTGCTTCTTCCGTGTGCTCATGCTGATGCCCTTCATGGGCCTTAGGTGCATTAAACAAGATACGGCCAAGTATCAATCCGACAAGTATCAAAAGGCCGTATGTGATATATTTATTCCTGAATAACTTCTTTATATTTTCCATGGTAATGGCTTTTATTCATTAATCTCAAAATCGGATATCAGATTCTTTATAAGGGCTGCATTGATGTTGTATTCAGCTGTTGCCTGGGCCTTTTGAAGCCTGAAGTTCAACAGCTCCCTTTGCATCTCCAGAAGCTGCCCAAGCTGGGTTGCTCCCGAACTATAGTCAGTAAGCATCAGGCGGTAGGCGCTGAGTGCCAGCTGTTCCTGCTTATCAAGCAATCGTATCATCCGGGCTGCTTCCTGAAGATCGTGCCCGGCCATATAAAGTTCAGACTCCAGGTTGTTGATTGTGGCCTGGTACTGTTCTTTCCTTGCTTCCAGAAGGTGGGCGTTTGCTTCCTGCTGAGCCTTGTACTTATTGCGATAGATAGGCAATGTGACCGATAACATTGGCATTATCATATCATCTCCGTTCATATGGCCTACAGGTACATGCACCCCGGTTCTTTTGCCAATTACCGAATATTGAATACCAACACCCAGCATGGGATAGCCCATACGCTTATCCATCAGGGCTTTAGCCCTGATGCCATCCTCTTCCGCACTTATCATTCCGAGCATTGGACTATTTGCCTTAGCTTTTTCTAACAAAAGAGGCAGTTCGGTTTCAATTTCCATAGTTTTAATACTGTCGGGAATAAACAAGCGGGTATCAGCAGGACGGTTAAGCAATGCGTTGAACCTTGCCGTTTCAGCTTTCAGGGCCGAAACAGTATTCTCTATGCTGTTTTCTGCCTCTGCCAGTTCGATACGAATTCGCAGCACATCTGTCATGCCGGGTGATGACATCCCTTCATCGGACCTGAGTCCGGCAAGGGCAAGGTTTTCCAACTGGTGTAGGTAATCCCTGCTTTCCTGCAGAAAGGACAGTTGTCTTTTAAGTTGAAAGAGCCTGTACCAACTTGTATAGACTTGCAGAAATATTCTGTTCCTTGCTTCCCTGAATTGCTGAAAAGCCATCCTGGACATATGCATTGCCTCGGTGCGTGCAGCCTTATTGACTCCAAACCAGGGAAACATCTGCATCAGCGTAATATCGGCGATCTGACGTCCGTCGATGATATCCATCGGTTGCAGGAAGAACCCTATCTCAAGTTGGGGATCAGGCAGTGCTCCTGCGGCATTGACCCTTCTGAGTGAAGCCTGGTAGCCAGCAAAGGCTGCCCTGACCTCCGGATTATTTTTGGCTGCAGTTGCAAGATACACACTGAGGGAATCCTCCTGTCCTGAAACTGCTACTCCTAACGTTAGGAGTAGAATTAGTATATTTATCCTAAAGACTCTCATAGCTTTATTCCTCCATTTTACTTTCAGGCTTTTCCTTCTTAAGGGCCCATTCACGCCACCAGCACTGGAAGATGGGCACTACAAACATGGTCATTGATTGTATCAGCATACCCCCAAAGGTTGGTATGGCCATGGGAACCATAATGTCCGAGCCCTTACCCGTAGAGGTGAGTACCGGCAGTAGTGCTATCAGTGTGGTTGCCGTTGTCATTGCTGCAGGTCTTACACGTCTTAGTCCCGCATAAACTACAGCCTCCCTGATTTCATCCCTGGTTTGCGGGTTTCGTGCAAGGAAGGTCTCGTGAATATAAGTTCCCATCAGCACCCCGTCACTTGTTGATATACCAAAGAGAGCGATAAATCCGACCCATACGGCGATGCTGAGGTTGTAGCTCCTCATCTGCAGCATATCCCTTAGGTTTACCCCGCTTACTTCAAAGTTGAGAAACCAGGGTTGTCCGTACAGCCATAGGAGTATGAAACCTCCTGCAAAGGCAACAATAACACCTGAGAAGTGGATAAAGGAAGCAGTGACTGACCTGAACTGAAAATATAGTATTAGCAGTATCACAAGAAGGCTTAGCGGAATGATCAGCATCAACCTGCCTGCGGCCCTTGCCTGTTGTTCGTAGTTGCCTGCAAAACTGTAGGACACTCCGGGTGGGAGAGTTAGCTTACCTGAGGCAATCCTGGCTTTCAGGAATGCATCAGCCTCCTCTACCACGTCAACTTCTGCCCTTCCTTCTACCTTGTCGAATATCACATAGCCTATCAGGAAGGTATTTTCGCTTTGTATCATCTGTGCACCCCGGGTATATTCAATATCAGCTACCTCTCCCAGGGGGATCTGTACTCCTGCCGCCGTTGGTATCAGCAGCTTTTCCAGTTGACTGGGGTCTTCTCTGAGTTCACGTGGATACCTGATGCGAACCGGGTAGCGTTCTCTGCCTTCTACAGTTGTTGTAAGGGCCATCCCTCCAATAGCAGCACTGATAAGATCCTGCAATTCGGTCACCTGGATACCATAACGTGCCATCTCTCTGCGTTTGAGTGAGATCTCAATATAGGGGGCACCAACAGCCCTGTCGTAGAAAACAGTCGATGGGAGTATTGCCGGCACCTCTTTTAGTGCAGCTTCGAGTAACCTGCCTCCTTCCTCAATAGCTTCGAGGTCGGGACCAGAGACCTTAAGTCCCATTGGGGCCCTCATTCCCGTTGAAAGCATCACGATCCGTGCATTAATTGGTTGAAGTTTGGGAGCTGAGGTAAGTCCCGGCAGGTGTGTCACATTTACGATTTCCTGCCAGATGTCATCCGGACTCTTTATCTCAGGTCTCCACTGTCTGAAATAGTTTCCTCTTTTGTGGGGAATCAGGCTGTCGGCAGGTATCACCCTGAAACCGTCCTGCTTTGGGTTGTAAACAGAACCACCTTTGAGGATGTACTCCCCATTACGGTTGACCTTGAAGCGTACCGGGTGTCCATTTTCGTCAAGGATATATTCCGAACGATAGTTTATCACATTTTCAAACATCTGTGCAGGCGCAGGGTCCAGGGCTGAGTTGACCCTGCCCCATTTGCCTACTGTCATTTCAACCTCTGGAATTGCACTGATGCGCCTGTCTAACGCAGCAATCAGTTCCAGGTTCTGCTCCACCCCGGTATGTGGCATGGAAGTTGGCATCAATAAGAAAGAACCTTCATCAAATGCTGGCATAAACTCCTTGCCCATGCCTGGAAACCATCCCGATGGGGTCTGCCAGAAAGCAGTTTGCCTGATGTTTTTGAAGCCGGCGGCTTCAAAACCTCCGGCCACAAAGCCAAATACCTTGTCAAAACCCAGCCAGACAGTAAAGCCCAGCACAGTTGTTATCAATGGTATCATCATGAATTTCATCCTGTTGGCAAGGCACCACCGCAGGATCTTTTCATAATAGACAACCAGGCTCCAGAGCATTGCCAGTACCACTGAAACAAGGAGCAGTACGACAAAGAGGTTGGCCATCATACCTTTGCCCGGTCCCAGGGGCAGCCACTGTGAGGTCAGGAGATAGACAGTTGCTGCAAGAGCTATGGCTACGTTAATATAGAGTGGGATCTTATGGTTTTTCCATCGGGATGATAGTAGGTTGTTGGCTCCAAAAAGGCTTAGGGCAAGGAAGGGGACAGTTCCACTTAGGATAAACAGCAGAAGACCTCCGGCTACAAGTATATAGTTGCCTGCTTTAAGCAACCTCTGTGAGGTAATCTTAATAGAAAACAGGTAATAGACAATGGTTGGCAGTACTATCATGCCTATTATCAGAGCTGCTCCGAGTGAGAATGTTTTTGTGTAAGCCAGGGGCTTGAACAACTTCCCTTCCTGAGCTTCAAGGGCGAAGACGGGAAGAAAACTGACTATTGTAGTGAGCATGGCTGTCAGTACCGGAGCCGACACTTCCTTTACTCCTTCATAGATGACTGCAACCAGGGCCTTACCTCCTCTGGCGCCTTTGTTTTCAGACCTTTCAAGGTGTTTGATTATATTCTCAACGAATACTACCCCCACATCTATAACTACTCCGATAGCAATTGCAATACCTGACAGGGCAACAATATTTGCATCTACACCGGTCTTCTTCATTGCTATAAATGAGATTAGTACGGCAATGGGAAGCATACTTGAAATTGCGATTGAGGCCCTAAGGTTGAGAACAAGGACAATAACAACAATAATGCTTATCAGAATTTCGTGGGTCAGGGCTTCCTCCAGAGTCCCTATGGTTTCGTGGATAAGACCAGATCTGTCGTAGAAAGGAACAATAGTAAGCTGGGAGACAGTTCCGTTGTCCAGTACCTTTTGAGGCAGGCCATGTTCGACCTCTTTGATCTTGTCCTTTATATTGTTAATTACCTCGAGGGGATTTGAACCATAGCGGGCTACTACAACCCCTCCGACAGCTTCGACACCTTCCTTGTCAAGGCCGCCTCTTCGAGGTTCCGGACCCAGATTGACCCGTGCGACATCTTTTATCCTGACAGGGACTCCCATATCAACCATCACAACTGCCTCTTCAATGTCAGCTACGCTTTTGATATAGCCTAGTCCCCTGACAAGATATTCTGCTTTATTGATCTCAATAGTTCCTGCACCTATGTCGAGGTTGCTGTTTTGAACTGCCATCATAATCTCAGCAGCCGAAACATTATGTGCCTTCATTGCAGCAGGGTCAAGCTCTATCTGGTATTCCCTTACGAACCCTCCTATTGATGCTACCTCAGCAACACCATTGGCAGATGCAAGGGCATAGCGTACATGGTAGTCCTGGACGGCTCTTAGTTCATCAGGATCCCAACCTCCTACAGGTTTCCCTGTCCTTGGATCCCTGCCCTCGAGAGTGTACCAGAATATCTGTCCCAAAGCAGTGGCGTCAGGACCAAGACTGGGCTGGACCCCATCTGGCAGGGTACCTGGTGGCAGGGAGTTAAGCTTCTCAAGAATACGTGAGCGACTCCAGTAAAATTCAACATCGTCTTCGAAGATTATATAGATAAAGGACATACCGAACATAGATGTACTGCGGATGGTTCTTACACCTGGTATACCTAGGAGTGCAGTGGTAAGCGGATAGGTAATCTGATCCTGTATGTCTCTGGGTGAGCGCCCCATCCATTCTGTGGCAACTATCTGTTGGTTATCTCCGATATCGGGTATTGCATCGACAGGCACCGGGTCTCTCGGCAGAAGGCTTGTATGCCAGTTGAATGGCGCAGTTGACAGGCCCCAGAGAGTAAGTGCCATCAGCAGGATTACGGTTATTAGCCGGTTCTCCAAAAAATATTTGATTATCCTGTTTATCATGGCTTTATGATTAACTATTGCTATTAAACCAATTAGAGTTCAGGCAGTTCTCGAAAACCACCTGAATTTTCAGCCTTACAAAGAGAAATTGCAACGCCTGGATCCGGAACACAAGAGATCTGGCCTTTTCAGGCTGATTACAATTTCCGGCTGAAGCTTGGAAAAAGCGATAGAATCAATTACGGAAGACGCAGATATAGGTCAGAATATCTGCGTTGTTCAGATAGTGGTCTTTGGTAGTTGAACAATAAGAGAGTCCCCCCAAAGCATGTAGTCCCTGGACATTTGGAGCAAGAGCGGGGATAGGGCAGTTGGTGACTTGAATTTGTACCTTCTTAACTTCTGTAGAAGGTGACTTGACAGTCTGAAAAGTATCAGTTTCAATTATCAGGGTGCTGGTACTGCAGCACAGGGAATGATCCTCCATTACGGAGTGGCATAAGGCATCAGTTGCCTGTATGGGCTCTTTGGCATTGTCACAACAGTCAGTCTCACTTTTTTCGTGCCCCTCACAACATGTGCCATCATCAAGGTAAAGAGCCATATGGCTCAGTTCTCCCTCACAAAAATGCAAAGCAATAGCAGGCTGTACTGATACAGCCACAATAATTTGAAGGAAAAATATAGCTATTGCCTTTCTCATTACTCCATAACTCTGACTTATTGAACGTAATAAAATGGGAAAAGTTTGCCGGTAAAGATATAAAAAAGACCGGGTTGTCGTCAGCCCGGTCGTGATAAGTAAATTTTGGGTAATTGGATGGGTGCGATTTAAAGCTTACATCAAGATACCATAGGTTCGATGATCGCGTTTCGTTTTCTCAAACAAAGCTGCCAGAATGCATGAAGATCAAGATTGAGCTTCCGTGAATTACCTTCAATACCAACCAGTTTGCTTCTCCTTGCCATAACAAAGGAACGCATATCGTCAAGACTACCTATCATGAAGTCGATGGCACCCATAAATATATCGTTAATTCCCCTGGCGGTCTTGTCGCAGTTGACTATCAGGGTCATCCTGTTCCTTCTGACCAGACTCAGAATCCTGTCCAGTAAATTCAGATCACTGGCAAGTTCCTCGGGTTGGTTTATCAGCAGGTAGGCAACCGAACGCCTTGACGATATAAGGCTTTCCATTGTTCTTACATCATCATGTGACAGCGTATGTACTACAGCCTCGGGATGAAGGTTGTCAATTTCATGCGTGTGTTCCATTCTTTCAGGGTTAAGTATAAGCAATTCCTTGTCCCAGGGGATAACGGAGGCCAATACCGACTCCAGAGCAAAATCTTTGCTCTTGTTGAAGAGTATTGGTTCGTAACCGGTAAGGTAGAACCTTGAACTATTGATCTCTTTTCTAGACCACATCTGGAGGACCTTGGCGTCCATTTCCTCTTCCATCAGCTCTCTGCCAAGTGAAAGATTTTGCATAATGCCCGGCTTGTTCATTGAAATGCACGTATTAGCTGTCGGTTGAACACTTGAAACACACCTTAACTATTTCGTTTTGGGGTAAAATAGTTTATTGGGGCATCTTAAATATCGCTACAGGTGTACGTTTGGGATACTCCTGCCTTACATGGGTATGACAATTCAATATACGGCTTCACGTATGCTGAAAGGCTCTCTTTTTATGAAAGTTCTGATTTTTTCGGTCAATGCCTTTCTTTTTTGGATTACCGTTATTCGCGGCTGTATGTAGCAGGGTCCTCAGGGCAATTTGCTATCTTTACGTATTGTTTGTAATAAATGGAAAAAAAGTACGCCGACATAGTGCTTCCGGTACCTTTGCCAAGGTTGTTTACCTATAGTATTCCGGATGAGTTTGCCGGCACGACGGCGCCGGGCCGTCGTGTTGTTGTCTCCTTTGGCAAGCGCCGGCTGATGTCGGGAGTTGTTTTTGCATTGCACAACAATGCACCTCGAGAGTATGATACAAAAGCCATACTAAGCGTACTTGATGACAATGAGGTTGTTACGCAGGATCAGCTGGCCCTGTGGGAGTGGATTGCAGCCTATTATCAATGCACAGTTGGGGAGGTCTATAAGGCGGCTTTGCCATCCGGACTTAAACTTGAGAGTGAGACAAGGCTATATCTAAACAAGGATTATGAGGAGGTGACAGATCTACCTCCCAGAGCCTATGCCCTTATAAACTATCTGGCAGACAATAAGTATTGTACACTCGACAAGGCTGCAGTTGTGACGGAGCTTAAGAATGTATATCCCCTTGTAAAGAGACTAATCGAAGCAGGTATTGTACTAGTAAATGAGGAGATGACGGCATCTTACCGGCCAAAGACAGAGCAGGCACTAGTGCTGCATCCGAAGCATAGAAATGAGGATGCTTTGAGGGACTTCTTCGATAGTCTTGGACGTGCACCTAAGCAGCTCGAGTTGCTGATGACTTTTGTTAGTCAGTGCGGAGGTGTAGACAAGGCCATTGAAGGTCAGCGGGTATTACGCAGGCAACTACTCGCAGCTGTGGATGGCGGAAGCGGGGCGGTTGCAGAACTGATAAAAAAGGAAGGACTGGCCGTTGAGGATGTACAGGTGGATCGCCTGGGATCTTTCAATGGAAAGATAGCTGATGTAAATCCGCTTTCTGCAGTTCAGGTTCAGGCCCTTGCTGAGATAAGAGCAGGCTTTGAGGACGGCAAACCGGTATTGTTGCATGGGGTTACTTCAAGCGGTAAGACCGAGCTATATATTCACCTTATAGAGGAAACGATAAGCAAAGGCAGGCAGGCCTTGTATCTGCTACCTGAGATTGCCCTTACAACCCAGATAACAAACAGACTCAGGTCACACTTTGGTGATAAGCTTGGGGTGTATCACTCCAGATTCTCTGATGGAGAGAGAGTAGAGGTGTGGAAGGATATGCTCACCGAAGGGCGTTTCAGCGTAATCCTTGGTGTTAGGTCGTCAATATTTCTGCCTTTCAGGGATCTGGGATTGATAATTGTTGATGAGGAGCATGATCCTTCATTTAAGCAATATGACCCTGCTCCCAGGTACAATGCCAGGGACGTGGCTCTGCTTATGGCAAGAAGGGCATCCTGTAATATATTACTGGGAACTGCAACACCTTCCATTGAGAGTTATTACCATGCCCGTAGTGGGATGTACCATCTTGTCGAACTGACGCAAAGACATGAAGGCATACAATTACCTCTGATAGAGGTTGTCAACACCCAGGAGGCGAAACGCAGAAAGCTGATGCAGTCGCACTTTTCGCCCAGACTTTTGGAACTTGTTACAAAGGCTCTAGAAAACAAGGAGCAGGTAATACTGTTTCAAAACCGCCGAGGTTTTGCCCCTTACCTTGAGTGCTCAGTCTGCGCATGGGTGCCACGTTGCATCCACTGTGACGTTAGCATGACCTATCATAAACATACAGAAAGTCTTGTTTGCCATTATTGTGGCTATACAGAGACGGTACGGACCAGGTGCGGTGCATGCGGTTCCCCCTCCCTCAGGACAGTGGGTTTTGGTACTCAAAAAGTGGAGGAAGAAATCAAGGTGCTTTTTCCGGAAGCCAGGGTTGGGCGGATGGATTATGACACAACCAGGGGAAGCAAGGGTTATGAGAAACTGATTAGCAGTTTTGAAAAAGGGGAGCTGGATATCCTTGTCGGTACACAAATGGTGACCAAGGGACTTGACTTTGACAGGGTAAGCCTTGTCGGCATCCTCAATGCCGACAGTATGCTCAACAGTCCCGATTTCAGAGCTTTTGAACGCGGTTTCCAGATGATGGCCCAGGTAAGTGGACGTGCGGGAAGAAAAAACAAGCGTGGACGTGTAGTACTTCAAACCAGTGATCCTGAACACCCGGTTATCAGGTTTGTGGTCAGCAATGAGTTTAAGGGCTTCTACGAATATCACATAGCAGAGAGGGAAATGTTCAGGTATCCTCCTTACTACAGGTTGATAAGTCTTACAGTAAAGCATCGAGACCGTAAGATTTTGCAGGAAGCATCGGCCTTTCTGGGTGATGTCCTAAAGTCGGGTCTCGGCAACAGAGTCCTTGGACCACAGGAGCCTCCGGTCTCAAGGATCAGAGATTATTTTTTGCAGAAAATCCTTATTAAAGTAGAGAGGACGGCGTCTCCGTCCAAGACAAAGGAATTTATCCAGTCCTGTATAGACCAGACGGTCTCTAAAGAGCCATGGAAGTATGTCAGTGTAATAGCAGACGTGGATCCAATGTAATGGAAGAGCTGAAAAAAGCGATGATATTCGAAACGATTTAGAGCCTTGCACGTTTTTTGTGTATTAAGACATGATTTCCCAATTCCGGAAATTAGGTTAATTTTGCTAGTAGTGAGACTCGCACTTAATTGATGGTGAAAGTATAATATGCTGAAACAGAGCTTACAACAAAAGTTGCTTCAAAAGCTGTCGCCCTTGCAAATACAGGTGATAAAGCTTCTTGAAATTCCGACTGCACAGCTGGAGCAGAGGATTAAAGAGGAGTTGGAGGAGAATCCTGTGCTTGAATATGGTTCTGATTCAGAATCTGATGATGACTACGATTATGATTACGATGGAGATTCCGATTCCAAGGAATCTGATATGGATAAGGACGAGCTCTCAATAGACGAGTATATCAACAACGACGATATCCCTGCGTACAGACTTCAGGCCAAGAACTACTCCAAGGATGACAAGCATGAGGATATTCCCTTTTCAGTTGGGACTTCTTTTCATGAGAATCTTACAAGTCAGCTTGGACTGAGGGATCTAACCAACCGTCAGCTTGTAATTGCTGAATATGTAATTGGTAATATTGATGAAGACGGCTATCTCCGCAGGGAGGTGGATGAGATAGTTGATGATATTGCCTTTATGCAGAATATGGAAATCTCTCCTGATGAGGTTGAGGAGGTGATCAAGGTAATTCAGGATTTCGATCCGGCAGGTGTTGGAGCGCGTGATCTACGTGAGTGTCTTTTGCTTCAACTGGAGAGAAAGAGTGGTGACAGTTCTGCTCTTAAGAATGCTCTTGAAATTATTCGGGATCACTTTGAGGAATTTACACGCAAGCACTTTGAAAAAATAGCACGCCGCAAGGATCTTAGTGACAGTGAACTCAAGGATGCTATTGATGAGATTCTTAAGTTAAATCCCAAACCAGGAGGAGCACTCAGCAATCCACTGCATAAGACCGTGCAGCATATAATACCCGACTTTATTCTGGAATATGAGGATGGAGAGTTTCAGCTCTCACTAAACTCACGTAACCTGCCTGAGCTACGGATTAACAACACCTATTCCGATATGCTCAACGAGTATCAGGTCAACCGCAAGAATCAAAGCCGTGAGCAAAAGGAGGCTGTGATGTTTGTCAAGCAGAAGCTGGATTCGGCCAAGTGGTTTATCGATGCTATAAAGCAGAGGCAGAACACCCTGATGCTTGTTATGGAGGCAATACTGGATTATCAGAGGGAGTATTTCGTGGAGGGTGACGAGACAAGGCTCAGACCTATGATTCTGAAGGATATAGCAGAACGGACAAATCTTGATATCTCTACTGTATCGAGGGTATCAAACAGCAAATATATTCAGACCCACTTTGGAATTTTCCCGTTGAAGTATTTCTTCTCAGAAGGACTTCAGACTGATACCGGTGAAGAAGTGTCTACCCGTGAGATCAAGAAGATACTTGAAGAGTGTATTGCAGCTGAGGATAAGAGGAGGCCGTTGACGGACGAGAAGCTGGTACAGATCCTCAGAGAGAAATCTTACAACATTGCCCGCAGGACAGTGGCTAAGTACCGCGAGCAGCTCAATATTCCTGTTGCGCGACTGCGCAAGGAGCTGTAGCAGGCATAAAAAAGCATGAAATGAGACTTGCAAGCAAAGTTATTTCTTTCCTGTTCCATCCCATGTTGATGGCAACAATAGGTATGTACCTGATCCTAAATATAGGTCCACTGTCTTCAATACTTGGTGCAGACGGCAAAAGACTAATCTATCTGATAGTGTTCTTTTCCACAGCAGTATTACCTGTTTCCCTGCTTCCTTTGTTTTATCAGTTTGGTGTCATTAAGAGCTTCCAGATGGAAAGTTCAAGGGAAAGAGTGGTGCCGGTAATGATGACAGCCTTCTTTTATTTTCTTGGCTATCTGTTATTAAAGCGCCTGGGAGTCACCGGGCTGATAGCTGGGTTTATGCAGGCAACCGTCATTGCCACCATAGGGGCAGGTCTTGTGTCATACTACTGGAAAATAAGCATGCATACAATAGGTATTGGAGGTCTGGCTGCTGCAATCTATGCTATGTCAATACACTACTCGGTTGACCTAAGCTGGATACTGGCATTGATATTTCTGGTAGCCGGATTAGTCGGTTCAGCCAGACTATATCTAGGAGCGCATAAACCCTCCCAGGTTTATGCGGGTTTTCTTTGGGGCTTTCTCATTGTACTCGGAGCCCTGATTTAACTCTGGACTTATTTTACTCTGAATCCTAAGGCCATCAGCATCTCGATGGTTTCCGGTCTTGTTGCCCGTGATGGTGTTATTTCCCAGATATGAAACTCCCTTCTGACGGGATAGCTGCCACGCTGTTTCTCAAAATCTTCTGGATCTTCCCTAAGACGTTTGTCGTCTTCTAGTATGTCGTAGGTCCTGAGTATTGCTTTTGCGGCTGTCAGATAAGCCGGTTCGCTATTATTGTCCAGATGAATAAAGGGATAGTCGGGAACCGGGAGAGATGTCGGTTGCCAATCCTGCAGGGGAAGTCCAAACTCCCTTGCAATTGCATGGATGGTCATTGTGGAACCATTGGACTTACCATCGACAGAATAGCCGGCAATATGTGGTGTTCCAATCCATACTTTGTTATGTAGCTTTGAATCTATATTAGGTTCGTTTTCCCACACGTCAAGCACAAGACGCGATATTTGTCCATTGTCAAGACCTTTCAGCATGGCCCTGGTCTCGCATACCTCACCGCGTGATGAGTTGATTACCACAGCACCCTTTTTCAACAGAGCTAGTTTTGACTCATCCATCAGGTGAAAGGTTGCATCCTCGCCCTGTCTAATAAGTGGAGTGTGGAATGTAACAATATCTGAGTTGCTAAGCAGGTAGTCGAGGCTGCAAAATTTGTCAGCACCCTCACGTCTTGCACGTGGGGGGTCATTGAGGAGAACTTTGAATCCCAGGGCCTTTGCAAGACTTTCAATCTTAGAGCCTACCATACCGACACCCACTATCCCGAGGGTAGTTTCCGAAGGCACAGTTCCGTCAAGTATCAGGTGAGCCAGTACCGAAGCAATATATTGCTTTACCGAACCGGAATTGCAGCCCGGTGCGTTGCACCAATGGATGCCTTTTTGCTCAAGCCATGCCAGATCCATGTGATCGGTACCAATTGTGGCAGTTGCCACCATCCTGACAGAAGTTCCTTCCAGCAGATCCTTGTTACAAAGTGTCCTTGTCCTGACTATAAGAGCATCCGCATCAACAAGGTCTTCTTTTGATATTGCTTTTCCTTCCTTGTAAAGCACATCTGCATAGGGATCAAGTACACCCTTGAGTGCCGGTATCTTGTCGTCAACAACTACTTTCATCTTTGCTTCTTTGAGTGTGCAATTTACGCAACAGCGCTTACTCGGGCAAATATCAGGATGCCTATATCACGTGATAATTGGAGAGGAAGTTACGGGAAATTCTGAAGCTCAGGATGCCCTTCAGGGCTGGTCAAACAGTTGATAACAGGGATGGTATAAATATGGATTTAGGTTATTAATACTCTTAATAAAAACACTTTGCCTGAGAGGTTTTAAAAAAAAGCACTATTTTTGTGTTCTACTCTATTCTGTATTGTAAATCAATCAATTTGGCAGAATTAATAAGGTAAGGAGAGTATATTTTGTGTAAATCTTTAAATAATAGGCAACAAACATGAGCAAAGAGATTTCAATGAAGGCTGCGGACAACATCCGGATCCTTTCTGCGGCCATGGTCGAGAAAGCTAATTCGGGCCACCCAGGTGGAGCTATGGGCGGTGCGGATTTCGTTCATATTCTGTTTTCAGAGTTTTTGAACTATGATCCGAGTGACAGAACCTGGGTAAACAGGGATCGTTTCTTCCTTGATCCCGGTCACATGTCCCCCATGTTATATTCAATATTGGCACTTACCGGCACTTACAGCATGGAAGAGCTGAAGAACTTCCGTCAATGGGGAAGTCCCACTCCGGGTCACCCAGAAGTTGACGTAGTTCGTGGAGTTGAAAACACCTCAGGACCACTGGGACAGGGTCATGTTATGGGTGTAGGTGCAGCAATAGCTGAACGTTTCCTCGCAGCCCGCTTTGGCGAATGGTTGTCACACAAGACATATGCATTTATTTCTGACGGTGGTATTCAGGAAGAAATATCTCAGGGAGCTGGCCGTCTTGCCGGTCACCTAGGACTGAGCAACTTCATTATGTTTTATGATAGCAACGATATTCAGCTGTCAACAGAAACCAATGAAGTAACCGCAGAAGATACTGCAAAGAAATATGAATCATGGGGTTGGAATGTTATCACCATCAACGGTAATGACCATGATGAGATAAGAGCAGCTCTTAAGGCTGCCAATGCTGAAACTGAACGTCCTACCCTGATCATTGGTAAGACTATTATGGGTAAGGGTGCTGTTAAGGCAGACGGTTCTTCATTCGAACGTCAGGTAAGTACTCACGGTCAACCATTAAGCCATGCAGGTGCAGACTTCAAGGCTACTATCAAGAATCTTGGAGGCGATCCTGAAGATCCATTCGTAATCTTCCCTGAAGTTGCGGCACTATACAAAGAAGCTCATGCCAGGAAGGCTGAATATGTAGCTAAGAAGAAGAAAGAACAGGCAGAGTGGGAAGCTAAGAATCCTGAACTTGCTGTCAAGTTCAGGAAATTCATCTCATCTGAAGCTCCTGAGTTTGATTACGCAGCTATCAAGCAAAAAGCTGACAACGCAACACGTGCTGCTTCAGCAACAGTATTGGGAGAATTTGCAGGTAAGGTTGAGAACATGGTTGTAATGTCTGCTGACCTTGCCAACTCAGATAAGACTGACGGCTTCCTCAAGAAGACTACAGCATTCAAGAAAGGCGACTTCTCAGGTTCATTCCTGCAAGCTGGTGTTGCCGAACTTACAATGGCTGCTATTGCTAATGGTATGGCCCTTCACGGTGGTGTTATCCCTGTTTGCGGTACTTTCTTCGTGTTCAGCGATTATATGAAACCTGCTGTAAGACTTGCCTGTCTGATGCAGTTGCCTGTTAAGTATGTATGGACACACGATGCATTCCGTGTTGGAGAAGATGGTCCTACTCACCAGCCTGTTGAACAGGAAGCTCAAATCCGCCTGATGGAGAAGCTTAAGAATCACCATGGTGACAACGGTATGCTTGTGCTTCGTCCGGCTGATGCTGAAGAGACTACTGTAGCATGGCAGATGGCACTTGAGAATGTTAAGACTCCAACTGCCTTGATCCTGTCTCGTCAAAACATCAAGAACCTGCCCGGCAGCTCTTATGAAAATGCGCTGAAGGCTAAGAAAGGTGCTTACATTGTTGAGAAGGACGGTGGTAAGATCGACGTAGTATTGGTAGCTAACGGTTCTGAAGTTGCTACTCTTGTTGAAGGAGCCAAACTGCTTAGAGAAAAGAAAGGTCTTAAAGTTCAGGTTATCTCTGTTCCTTCAGAAGGGCTGTTCCGCAACCAGCCAAAGGCTTACCAGGATGAGGTTCTTCTTCCGGGAACTCCCAAGTTTGGTCTGACTGCAGGTCTGCCAGTAAATCTTGAAGGTCTTGTTGGAGCTGATGGAATTGTAGCTGGCCTTGATCATTTTGGATTCTCTGCACCTTATACAGTACTTGACAAGGAATTCGGATTTACTCCCGAAGCTGTATATGTAAAGGTGACAAAGATGTTAAATCTGTAATATTACCGGGTACCATAGTCGGTTCGTAAGTATAACTGCCTCAGGCGACTGCCTGAGGCAGTTTTTTTATTCTCCTACAGCACGTGGTTCTGATGTCCACTTTTTGTCACCCTGCATTTTTAGGGCCTTTCAGATGTTTACAGATATATTTGTTGGACTTCTTACCCTCTCCCTTTTTGGTTAAGTGGAGACCAGAACCCACTCAAAAAAACGGAGTGGCATCAAAGTGCTGCTGAAAAAGTAATAAAATCAACTCAAATGAAAAAGATTAAAGCAATTCTATCATTAATTGCATTGGTAGCAATTATGGCCAGCTGTTCAATTGTTACTCCTGTAAATGCCACAGGCAATACTTGTCACATTATGTGTTTTCATTTGCACAGGGTTAGGTGCAGGTGGTTCAGCCAGGTTTTACAGTGCCTTCTTTGTGGGAGAAGAGGGTATGCAGTACTTTATAAAGCCACTAATCTTTAAGAGCCAGCAAAAAGGGGAAGAAGCCCTGCCCGATTTTACCTTCAGGTATAAGAATGAAATTAAGGACTCAGCAATAGTTAACATCAGCATAGAGGGGCCTGAGCTATATAAAGAAATTGACGGGATTGCATTTTCAAATGGGGATGAGCAGTATGAGTTGAGTGAAGTAAAACTTCTCTATAATTCAGGGAGTAAGTCAGGTTATGTTTCTCGCTTTACAGCAGAATTTAAGTTTATGCCGGTTTACTTTTTCATTTTACTTAAAAAACTGATTATCTTTAATGAAATTTATTGAATTGACTAATTTTGTTAGTGCTTAATTACATAGTCACATATTTGCTATATGGAAAAATACCTGTTGAAACTGATTAAGGAAAACAACCGCATAATTATTCCCAACTTCGGTGCTTTCATAGTATCCAATGAGAAGGGCAGGAATATTTTGTTTAATAATTTTCTGAGTTTCAATGACGGCCTGCTTATCAGCCATATCTGTTCTGAAGAGGGAATAGATTCTGCAGCGGCGGCAGGAAAGGTTGAGGTCTATGTAGCCAAGATAAATGATGCTCTTAATAAGAACGGTTTTTTTGAGATTGCTGGAATAGGCAATTTTACAAAAGATGAAAGCGGATTTATCCGTTTTGAGCAGGCTGGCTCATCAGTATTGGAGGGTTCATCAGAGGAGGAGAAGGTTGCTGAGCTTGAGTCTATTGAGGATGATAATGATTTGCTCGATCTGGATGTTCCTTCTGAACCTGTTGAGGAGAAGGTCTCTTTAGTTGAGGAACCTGTTGTAGAGGAAAAGGTTATAATACCTCCTGCAGTTTCAACATCCGAAAATGAAAAAAAGGTAATTGTTGAACGTATGGCTGAGAAAAAAAATGGCTGGAGTCCTGCCGCAATTGCAGCAGTAATAATTATACTCCTGTTACTGGCCTTTGGTGCCTATCTGTTGTTCTTTACTGATGTAGTTGACAATATGAAGGAGTCATATAATGCCAGAAAGAGTAAGACTGAGCAGCCAGTCATAACAGATACAGCAATTGACAGCCTGGATGTTACTGAGGTCAATGTAACTGAAACTATTGATGAACCGGTAATTGAACCTGTGGTTCCTTCAGTTCGTCAACACTACATTATCGTTGGAAGCTACAAAAGCGAGCAGGTAGCACTTTCAAAGGTTAAGGAATTGGTTGAGCAGGGTTATAAGGATGCCTCTGTACTGCCATACAATGACAGGTTCCTTGCAAGTGTTGAGTCACACTCTTCGGTACGTGAGGCACTTCGTCGTCAGGAAGAACTACTGAGCGAGCTCAGGGCTGAAAATTGGGTGCTTTCGCTAAGTCTTAAATAATAATGTCCCCCGGGCCAGACTATCTGTTTGATCTGATACTGGGTATTCTTGCGCTTTTCTTTGCTGTCTATCTGGCAGTAATCTTTCTGTTGGCTATTATATGGCGCTTTAGGGAAAGGAGTGAACTTGCTTCCATTTCCCAAAGTACTTCTGTATCTGTTGTCGTTGCCTACCGCAACGAGATAAGTAATCTTCCCGGTTTTATTGCAGCTCTGAGTGCTCAGACTGATTTTGATGGTAACATTGAGCTGATAGCTGTCAATGATCATTCTGATGATGGTGGAGATGTTTGGATGGCTTCCCAGGTATTTGCCCGTGGTAGGATGATTCTGATAGATGCGCAAGGAAGTGGTAAGAAGGCTGCAATAAGAGAAGGCATAGAGGCTGCTTCAGGTGAATTGATAGTGAGCTGTGATGCAGATTGTGTACCAGGCCCGGAATGGATCATAACTATTGTAACAAAATACAGACAGGATGACGCTGATATGCTTGCCGGTCCGGTAAGGATGCTACCTGGAGACACCCTGATTGGGCAATATGATGCTATAGACTACTACTCACTTCAGGTGAGTTCTGCAGCAGCCATCAAGGCAGGCTTTCCGGTCTTTTGCAGTGCTGCAAATATGGCCTTCAGAAAGTCAGCCTGGGAAGAGGCTCAAGGTCTGATGGATGGACAGAACTATTTGTCGGGTGATGATGTATTCCTGCTGCATGCCTTCAAGAAACTTGGCAAACGCATAGTGTTTATTTCTGATCCCGGTGCAGTTGTAGACACATTTTCTTCCGGGTCGATAGCTACCTGTTTCAGACAGAGGGTGAGATGGGGCGGTAAGAGCCGGGGCTACAAGGACGTTGCAAGCATTATACTGGCCCTTACTGTCTTTGGTGCCAATCTTTTCCTCCTGGTATTACTGATTCCTGTCATTACAGGAAGCTTCCCCTTCTGGCTGTTGGCGTCTTCCTTTGGCATTAAGGCTGTCACTGATTACCTGCTTTTGTCGGGTGGAAAAAGGGTATTTAAAGTTACTCTTCCCTTTTACAGGTATGTGTTGATAGCCGTTATATATCCCTTTGTCCTTGTCTTAACAGCCTCAGGTGCACTCTTGCTTGCGGAGCAGTGGAAGAAAAAAGCTGTTACAAGCCAGAGCTTGTAACAGCTTAAGTTATTATAGTACTTGCCTGTCAGGGCATTTTATACATAAAGGCATTGATATTCATCCCTGCACCTACGGAAGTCATCATTACGTTGTCTCCAGATTTAAACTGATAACCCTCTAATTTCCCTTTAATAATCAGGTCATAGAGAGTCGGAACAGTAGCAACACTGCTGTTACCCAGGAATTTTATAGTCATGGGCATGATGTTAAGGTCAGCATCTTTCTCCCCATATAGTTGGAACAGACGTTTGAGTATAGCTTCGTCCATCTTGGCGTTGGCTTGGTGAATTAGTACAAGGTCCACATCTTTAAGGTCCATTCCGTTTTTGTTGAGACAGTCCTGTGCCACAAGGGGAACATTTGTAAGTGCATAATTGTACAGCTTACGACCCAGCATCTTGAGATAGGTACCTTCCAACTCAGGGTTGAATGATTTACCCATGCGAAGCAGTTCCACGTGTTCACCGGCATCTGTACGAACTGAATGTTTCAGCATTCCAACTGGCACATCGCTTTCAACAGCCTGAAGCACTGTTGCTGATGCACCATCTGCAAAAATCATTACATCCCTGTCGTGAGGATCTGCCATTCTGCTGATGGTATCAGCTCCAATAACGAGTATGTTTTTGGCATCGCCAGACTTGATGTAGTAATTGGCCTGAATCATTGCCTGAGTCCATCCTGGGCAGCCAAAAGTAATGTCGTATGCTACTGTGCCGGGGTTTTTAATCTTAAGCTTGTTCTTAACACGGGATGCCAAAGTAGGAAGCATGTCCGGAAAGTTGGAACCTGGCTTAATGTCACCAAGATTGTGAGCTACTATTATATAATCGAGGTCTTCCTTACTGATTTTTGCATCCTCAATTGCTTCTGCTGCAGCAATTGCAGCCATGTCTGAGGTCAAAATATTATCGGGTGCAACCCGCCTTTCAAAGATATCCGTAATTTGTTCGAACTTTCTTGTTATCTCTCTACCCGGGAGCTCTATTCGGGTTCCGTCTTCATTCATGAAGACATTGTTTTCGAAGTCTGCGTTTTTTACCACCACTGGTGGGATGTAGCTTCCCGAACCTTTGATTACGGCATAGATTGTTTTGTTTGAAACCATTTAGTTTAGATTTTGGTTACTCCTTGAAAAATTTCAGTTGAAACTCTGATCCATCCCACTCGCCATAGGAAAAGTTTGTTATCCAATCGCCGAGATAGATCAATTTACTATTCTGGTTTAGCTGAAAAGCTTGGGCAAGATGGCGATGACCGAATATGAAATAATCGAAGTGCTCAGTCTTGATCACTTCTTTCGCCCATGAAACAAGCCATTCATATTCTTCACCCTGAAAAACGGAACCGTCTTCGGCCATATTCTTCTCCCTGCTTTTGCGTGACAGGAATCCGGCCAGCCTGATCCCGAGATCAGGATGTACTAATCGAAACAATCGTTGAGCGAGTTTGTTGGTGAAAAGCGCTTTTATCCGGATAAATGTTTTCTCATGGGACGTAAGTCCGTCACCATGAGCCAGGAAGAAGTGCTTGCCGTCTAGGTTTATGATGAGTGGTTCACGGTATACTTTGACTCCTGTCTCAGCAGGCAGGTAGTCGAAGACCCAGATGTCATGATTGCCTGTAAAGAAGTGTACAGGTATACCACTGTCGGTAAATTCCGCTATTTTACCGAGAAGGCGTGTAAAGCCCTTTGGAACTGCCTTTTTGTATTCAAACCAAAAATCGAAAATATCTCCCATGAGATACAACTCCGAGGTTGTTGGTTTGATAGAATCCAGCCACCTTACAAAACGCCTCTCATGAGCCAGATGATTACTGATGGTTGGAGCACCCAAATGCACATCAGAGGCAAAGTATATTTTCTTTGTTTGTTCCAAATCAAGCCTTCTTAGGTAATTTGCCTTAGAGCAGCTCCCTGAGCCTTTCCTCAAGAAGAGAGCCGTACAGGTCCTTGCCTACAATATTGCCTTCCTTGTCAAGAAGGTAGTTTGCCGGGATTCTACTTACATTGTACTTCCTGGCAGCATCAGAGTTTGTATTTTTCAGTTCCGATACTGAGATCCATTGAATATCTTCCTTTACCAGGCTGTTTTCCCAAAGTACTTTACTTTGTTCCATGCTAACCTGATAGATTTCAAATCCGCGGTCTTTATATTTCTTGTAAATAGATTTCAGTCCTTTGACAGCGTTAACTGATGGTTCGTCCCATGAAGCACCGAATTGTAGCAGTACAACCTTTCCTTTGAGTGAAGAAAGGGCGATTTCTTCTCCCTTCACATTCTTTGCTTTGATATCAGGAGCACCGACAACTTCGCTCTGGCTGATCATCTCCAATAGCCTTTGGTTATTCTTCTCCCAGGCCTTGATGCCAAGTACCATGTCGTAAAGGTGCTTAGTTCTTTGAGCCTCAGGATAAATCAGGTTAAGGCTGGTGGCTACAGTAGCAAAGTACACCTGATCCTTCTTGTCGTATACGTTCATAATCAGCGATTCGTCCTTGAGGGGCAGGAAGAGGGCATAATAACTTGCAAAAGAACGGGGATTCTCCATTACAAAGGAGCCAACGCCATCCTTATAGCTGGTGATAAGTTTGTTGATCTCTTCGGTGATTGACTCAGTATTGTTGCTCTTCTCTGCATCAGTCATGTTTTCATACAACGAGATAAGGCTGTCAACCTGAGTCCTAAGAGTACGTACATTTTGGTTGAGCATCTGGATATGCTTCGAACCAATAGAATTACGAATTGTATAGGCAGTGGTGAATGAAGCTTTATCTGCTATCACTTCAATGGTTTCAGTGCTGTCTCCAAGGAGAGTGATAAACTTCCTGGGAGAAAGAGCCAGCTTCAGGAAAGTAGGCTCGGCAAGCCTGCCTAGTTTAAACTGAAAATTACCATTATTCTTTATTTTGATACTGTCAAGTAATACATCCTGATCAAGGTCTATCCTGTACAAGTATACTTGTTCGCTCTGGGCGTTTTCGATATTACCCTTGACAATAAAGTTCTCTTTGTTGGAACATCCGGCAGCAAAAACTACAGCCAGGATTAATGCTACTATTTGCTTCATTGAAGTTATTATAGTTTTGTTGATGATCATTTAGCGTTCGCAAATATAGAGTTATTTTTCAACTAATTGCCCGATCACCTGTTGCAGCCTGTCATCCCACACATTCCGTGCCGCTATAATACCCGTCTGGGTAAGAACAAAGCATGCAGGCATATTTACTATTCCTAGTTCTTCCTTTAGTTCAGGTGAAAGTCCGCCTTCCAGATTTGCGTAATAGAACTGAGGGATATCTCTTACTACTTCGGTAGAGTCGAAATTCAGGTACACTGCCTTCAATCCTCTCCACCTGTATTGTCTGAGCAGTTCGGCACACCTTGCCTGCACAGCTGCCTGTTCACTATCACCGGCATCGAAAAGGCCTATAAATACCGGGGACTCCTTCAGGTCTGAAGTTGTCAGTGTATCATTTCTATTTATAGCAAGAACTAGGTTTGGAAAACTATCTCCGGCTTTAAGCTTTTCGAACTTATTCTGCAGCGCATATAGCTTTGCTACTCCCTGCCTGTAGGTTCTTACCTCACGCAGTTCAGAGTAATTTACCAAAGCAGAGTCAACCTCAAAGTAAAGGTCTTTATAAGTCCACATGTCGAATAGAGGCCTGTTGCCTGATGTTTGCATCAGGCCAACCATCCTTACGAGGGGATGCTGACTAAGAGTAAGTACCTTCTGACGATATGAATCTGTTAGAGAATCCTGTTTATGCTTGAGGGATTTGATTTCATCCACACCTGGTTTCCACGTTGAGTCAGATGTTAAAGCAGAAATAATAGCCAGGTCATTGTGCCACTGTTTTGACACTTCCTTTAGTTCAAGAAAATCCTCATGAAGTTCAAAGCCTTCAACCCTGCTACCTTTGGGAAAGCTGAAATATTGTGCATCAATTACAATTGGTTTGCCATGTTGAAGAACAAGCAAAATCTGGTTTTCCGGATTCTTCTGAAGTATATAGAAACCAGCTTCAACAGTATCGGGAGTCCAGACAAATCTACCGTGATTATCTATCAGCAGTGTATCGATAAAGGGGTTGCCGGTGGCCGGGGCTATTGTCAAACGGTTTCCTTCGCCTCCCCATATTATTCCTGATAATGCAGGGGCATTACTCCTGTCGGAGCATGCTGTCAGGAATAATATCGACGAAATAAACAAAACGTTCCATAATTTGGCCATGGCTATACGTTTTAGAGGCTCAAATATAATGGTTTTAACAATAGTCGCATAGGGTAAACGCAACCCGGTGTTAAAATTTGCGTCTTTTAGTACAGAGGATTTGGAATCAGTAATTTTGGCGAAGAGAAAAGCCGGTTACCACGTTTGGTGACCGGCTTTTATTATTGTAAGCACCACCTAAAAATTCTTCTTAATATAGTCAGCCAGCCAGCTTCCTACTTCAGATGTTTTCTTGGGGTTGGTCTTGTCGATGTCCTCAGTTACATAGTTTTGTTCCAAGGAGGCTGCTACTGCCTTTCTAATCATTTCAGCCTCTTCCTTGAGATTGAATGCATATTCGAACATAAGGGCAGCTGAGAGAACCATTGCAATAGGGTTAGCAATATCCTTTCCGGCAGCCTGTGGATAAGAACCGTGAATTGGTTCAAATACACTTGTATGCAGACCTATAGAAGCTGATGGGAGTAAACCCAGTGATCCTGTAATCACTGAAGCTTCGTCGGTGAGGATATCACCAAACATATTCTCGGTAACCATCACGTCAAAATTTTTAGGCCACTGAATTAGCTGCATTGCAGCATTGTCAACAAACATATACTGGGTATCAACCTCAGGATATTGCTTTGCTATTTCCTGGGCGGTTTGACGCCACAGACGAGAGGTTTCAAGGACATTGGCCTTGTCCACAACAGTCAGTTTCTTATTGCGTTTCATCGCATACTCGAAACCAAGTTTGAGGATTCTTTCGATCTCTTCCCTTGTGTACACGCACGTATCGTATGCAGTGTTGCCGTTGTCGCTTCTCCCTTTATCGCCGAAGTAGATACCCCCTGTGAGTTCACGGATACAAATAAAATCTGCTCCTTCAACAAGGTCCTTTCTTAGTGGAGATTTGTGCAACAGCGAAGGGAAGGTTTCGACAGGGCGGATATTTGCATACAGGCCAAGTTGCTTACGCATTCGTAGCAGACCTTGTTCAGGTCTAACCTTTGCAGTAGGGTCATTATCAAATCTTGGATGGCCAATAGCACCGAAAAGTACTGCATCAGCCTCCATGCAAATCTTGTGGGTTGAATCGGGGTAGGGGTCACCTACAGCGTCGATTGCTGCAGCACCTGTAACAGCCTCGGTATATTTGACTTCGTGTCCTTTCTTTTCACATACTACATTAACAACTTTTATTGCCTGTTGCATTATTTCTGGGCCTATGCCGTCACCGGCAAGCACCGCAATGTTCAGTTTCATCTGCTCCTTAGGTTTTTATCGTTTAAGAATTTGGGTTTTTAAATCTCAGGTCATCACTCTCAATCATATTAAGCATTTTGAGAGTGGCTTTAATTGCAGCCTCGGTCTGGTCGGGGTCGAGACCTCTTGTTTTAAACTCAATACCCCTGTATTGCCATGTGATTACGGTTTCAACAAGAGCATCTGTTTTCCCGCCGGGAGGGATGGATACCCAATAGTCGGTAAGCATTGGGTGCTCTTTGCCAAGACGATCGTAAATTTTCCAGAGGGCTTTCATAAAGGCATCATACTGTCCGTCTCCCACTGAGGTCTCAGAATATGTATCTGATCCTATCTGTATCCTGATGCTGGCTACAGGCTTCATCTGTCTTACCAGAGTGAGGCTGTAGTTGAGCAGCTTAATCTGTTCCTCAGTATTATGATTCTTGAGTACGTCTGAGATAATATAGGGCAGGTCTTCCGTTGTAACTGTCTCCTTCTTATCTCCAAGTTCGATAACCCTCTGAGTTACCTTCTTCATATCCTCCTGGGTCAGTTCAATGCCCAACTCCTGAAGATTCCTGAGTATGTTGGCCCTGCCTGAGGTCTTACCAAGGGCATAGCGACGAACTCTTCCAAAACGTTCAGGTAGCAGAGGGTTATGGTATAGGTTGTCTTTGTTGTCACCATCAGCATGGACTCCGCTGCACTGTGTAAAGACATACTCACCGATAAGCGGCTTATTGGCTGGTACACGAATACCGCTGAAAGATTCAACCATCTTTGACACGTGGGTCAGTTTGGACTCTACAAGAGTATTTGAGAGTTTCATATGGTCGTTGATTACCCCGAGCACGCTGGCGAGGGGGGCATTACCTGCCCTTTCTCCAAGTCCGTTGACGGTAGTGTGAACTCCTTTGATCCCTGCCTTTAGTGACATAAATACATTAGCCACTGAAAGGTCATAGTCATTGTGGGCATGGAAGTCAAAATGGACGTCCGGAAAGCGGTCGGTCATGGTCTTACATGCTTCATAACACTGATCCGGATTGAGTACACCCAGGGTATCGGGAAGCATTATCCTCCTGATCTTAGCCTTACTCAGGTGATCCACCATAAAGAACACATAGTCGGGTGACGACAGCATGCCATTGGACCAGTCTTCAAGGTATACATTTACCTCTATACCCCTTTTGTTGGCCTCATTGATTACAAGCTCTATATCCTTCCAGTGTTCCTCTGGGGTCTTTCTTAGCTGGCTGGTGACATGACGCAGTGAACCTTTGGTAAGCAGGTTCAGCACCTTACCTCCGGCACTCTCTATCCAGTCGAGCGAGGTGCTGCCATCAACAAAACCGAGTATCTCGACTTTACCTAGGCAGCCGTTCTTTGCCGCCCAGTTGGTTATCCTTTTTACTGAGCGGAATTCACCTTCTGACACCCGTGCCGATGCTACTTCTATCCGGTTTACCTTCAGCTCTTCTAGCAGAAGACGGGCAATAGCCAGTTTTTCCGCCTCGCTGAATGATACGCCGGTGGTTTGTTCCCCATCTCTCAGGGTAGTGTCCATTATTTCTACGAAACCCATCAAAAACTATTTTGAGTGTTCTGCTTCAAACTCTTCGATTTTGTCCTTGATACTCAGCAGATAATCTATATCGTCATATCCGTTGATAAGGCACTTTTTCTTATATGGATTGATATCAAACTTCTCTGAAATGCCTAAGGAAGGGACAGATACAGTTTGATTTTCAAGGTCAACTTTGACAACAACCTTTGGATTGGCATCGATTGCCTCGAAGAGTTTTGCAAGAAACTCTTCGCTGATCTGAACTGGTAGTACACCATTGTTGAGTGCATTATTCTTGAAGATATCGGCAAAGAAACTTGATATCACGGCTTTGAAACCATAGCCTGCAACAGCCCAGGCTGCGTGTTCTCGGCTTGATCCGCTACCGAAGTTTTTACCAGCTACCAGTACCTCTCCCGAATATTTTGGGTTGTTGAGTACAAAGTCAGCCTTAGGATTGCCATCCTTGTCATAGCGCCAGTCGCGGAACAGGTTGTCACCAAATCCCTCGCGGGTGGTAGCTTTAAGAAAACGAGCAGGGATTATCTGGTCGGTATCTATGTTTTCTATCGGCAGTGGAACAGCCGTAGTTTCCAGTGTTACGAATTTCTCTCTTGGCATCAGTATGAAATGTTTAAGGTTGAAAGAAAAATTAAAGCATAGTGCGCGGGTCAGTTACCACCCCTGTAATTAAGGTTGCTGCAGCAGTCAGCGGACTAGCAAGCATGGTTCTGGCACCGGGCCCCTGTCTTCCTTCAAAATTTCTGTTGGATGTCGATACAGCATATTTACCCTCAGGTATTTTGTCGTCATTCATGGCAAGGCAAGCGGAACATCCGGGTTGACGCATTTTAACACCTGCAGCTTCGAGGATATCACGGATGCCTTCCTGGATTGCCTGTTGTTCAACCTGCTTACTACCGGGTACTACCCATGCAGTAACATGCTCAGCTTTTTTCTTGCCCTTGATGAAGTTGGCAAAAGCCCTGAGGTCTTCGATACGACCGTTGGTACAGCTTCCCACGAAGACGTAGTCAACTTTCTTGCCCAGCATAGGCTCTCCCGGATTGAAGTTCATATACTCCAGAGACTTGACGAAGCTTGTTTGTGAAGCTTTATCAAGGTCATCTACCTTTGGTATATGCTTGGTAATTCCGATACCCATACCAGGATTTGTTCCATATGTAATCATCGGTTCGATATCAGCTGCATCAAAGGTCAGTTCCTTATCAAACTTAGCATCAGGATCGCTGGGCAGTTTACGCCATTCTTCGACGCATCGGTCCCAGTCTTTACCCTTGGGAGCAAACTCACGACCTTTAACATATTCGATAGTGGTTTCGTCGGGGGCTATCATACCTCCGCGGGCACCCATCTCAATACTCATATTACATATAGTCATACGGCCTTCCATAGAGAGGCTGCGTATTGCAGAACCGGCAAACTCAACAAAGTATCCTGTTCCACCACCTGTGGTAAGCTTTGAGATAATGTACAGTACGATGTCTTTGGCTACAACTCCTGGTCTGAGTTGTCCTTCAATATTTATCCTCATTGTCTTTGGACGGGACTGCATCAGACACTGGGTTGCCAGTACCATTTCCACTTCGCTGGTACCTATACCGAAGGCAATGCTACCAAAGGCCCCATGAGTGGAGGTGTGACTGTCACCACATACTATTGTCATTCCCGGTTGGGTGAGACCAAGTTCGGGACCAATTACGTGAACAATACCGTTGTATGGGTGGTTCAACCCGTACAGAGGTACGTTGTATTCAGCGCAGTTTTCCTTTAGTTTGTTAACCTGGAAACGGCTGAGTTCATCCTGAATAGGCAGGTGTTGATCAAGAGTCGGGATATTGTGGTCAGCTGTTGCAACCGTCCTGTCGGGACGGCGCACCTTTATCCCTCTTGCTTTTAAACCTGCGAACGCCTGAGGACTAGTTACCTCATGTATCATGTGGCGATCGATGTAAAGTACGCTGGGACCTCCTTCAATGTTATCCACTACGTGTTTTTCCCAGATTTTGTCGAAAAGTGTTTTTCCAGCCAAGGTGCTTAAGTTTTAGTGGTTACTATTTTACTTTATTTTTTACTAACGAATTTTCCCCAGTGCATCGAGGAATGCTTCAACAGAAGCAGTTACAATGTCGGTGTTGGCTGCAAATCCGTAATAGGTGTCACCCTTGTGTTCGATACGGACATGAACCTTACCAAGGTCGTCGCTACCGCGGGTAATGGCCTGAATAAGGAACTCCTCAAGGCGTACCCTGCGTTTTACAAGTGCTTTGACTGCTGTAAAGGCTGCGTCAATAGGACCGTTGCCAGAAGCAGTTTCGGTGAATACATCACCATTGAATGAGACCTGAACAGTTGCAGTTGGTATTGTTGATTTACCACAAACAACTTGCAGAGAAACAAGCTCAAGCGGTTTTGGCTCATCATTTTTGTTACGACCTACAAGTACTTCCAGGTCTTCATCTGAAATATCTTTTTTCCTGTCAGCAAGTTCCAGGAACTTATTATAGACTGCGTCAAGATCACGAGGTTCAAGCTCATAGCCAAGAACACTGAGCCTGTGTTTGAGTGCTGCTCGTCCACTACGGGCAGTAAGCACTATAGAGGATTCCTTGACTCCGACTTCTACAGGGTCGATAATCTCGTAGTTCTCACGGTTCTTTAATACTCCGTCCTGATGGATACCCGAGGAGTGAGCAAAGGCATTGCGTCCTACTATGGCTTTGTTGGGCTGGACCGGCATCCGCATCAGTGTAGATACAAGATTGCTGGTCTTCATGATCTGGGTGGTATCGATACCTGTTTCATAGCCCAGGTATTTATGGCATTTGAGGGTCATTACAACTTCCTCGAGAGAGGTGTTACCGGCCCTTTCACCGATACCGTTCATGGTGACCTCTACCTGACGGGCGCCGTTCAGGATACCTGCCATGGTGTTGGCTGTAGCCATACCAAGGTCATTGTGGCAGTGGGTAGAAATAATGGCCTTGTCGATGTTGGGTACATTGTTGACCAGGTAGGCAATCTTTGTTCCGTAATCCTGAGCCAGACAGTAACCAGTGGTATCAGGAATATTGACAACAGTTGCACCTGCATTGATAACTGCTTCGATTACACGGGCCAGGTATTCATTGTCAGAACGACCTGCGTCTTCTGCATAAAACTCAACATCATCAACAAACTTCCGGGCATATTTGACTGCTTCAACAGCCCTTTCGATTATCTCTTCAGGGTTTGAATTCAGCTTATTATAGATGTGATAGCTTGAAGTTCCTATTCCTGTATGAATTCGTCCTCTTTTTGCATGCTTCAGTGCGTCGGCAGCTACCTCAATGTCTTTTTTTACTGCACGGGTCAGGGCGCAGATAGTAGGATTGGAGACAGCCTTGGAGATCTCCACCACCGAATTGAAGTCACCGGGACTGGAGACCGGGAAACCGGCTTCTATGACATCCACGCCTAGTTTTTCAAGTTGTCTGGCTACTTCTATTTTCTCAATTGTATTCAACTGGCAGCCGGGCACTTGTTCGCCGTCTCTGAGTGTAGTATCGAAAATATATATTCTGGTACTCATTTCTCTGAATTTTGGTCCGGTGATATCCGGGGTTTGTTTTGATAATCAGGGCAGCTCTCCCGAGAGGGAGAGCTGATCTGATATAGGTAAGATTAGCTTAATTGTTTTCGGGGCGCAGTTTTCTAACTACAGCACCGGCCTGCCACATTTCCGATTCGCGCAGTTCTTTCAGTTCTTGTTCAAGTTTTGCACGGTAGTCGGGTTGGCTGTTGGAATCAATTGAACGTTGTGCTTCGTTTCCTTTTTCAACTTCTTCATAAAGTTCATTGAATACGGGAAGGGTAGCATCGCGGAATTTCTTCCACCAGTCAAGAGCACCGCGTTGAGCAGTAGTAGAGCAGTTTGCATACATCCAGTCCATACCGTTTTCAGCTACTAAAGGCATAAGACTTTGAGTCAGCTCTTCTACTGTTTCGTTGAAGGCTTCAGATGGAGTATGTCCTTTTTTGCGAAGTACTTCATATTGAGCAGCAAAGATCCCCTGTATTGCACCCATCAGGGTTCCGCGTTCACCAGTTAGGTCGCTGTACACTTCGCGTTGGAAGGTAGTTTCAAAAAGGTAACCGCTACCTACACCAATACCGAGGGCAACAACTCTTTCCTTAGCTTTTCCTGTGGCGTCCTGGAAGATAGCATAGCTTGAGTTGAGGCCTCTACCCTGGAGGAACATACGTCGTAGGCTTGTTCCTGAACCTTTTGGAGCAATAAGGATTACATCCACACCAGCGGGAGGAATTATTCCTGTACGTTCTTTATATGTAATACCGAATCCGTGTGAAAAGTAAAGTGCTTTACCTGGGGTTAGGTACTTCTTAACTGTTGGCCAAACACTGATCTGACCTGCATCAGAAAGAAGGTATTGAATGATGGTTCCTTTTTCCAGAGCTTCTTCAATAGGGAAAAGGGTTTTGCCAGGTACCCAGCCGTCTGCAACGGCCTTGTCCCAGGTCTTGGAATCTTTACGTTGACCAACGATAACATTGAATCCATTGTCTTTCAGGTTTAGTGCCTGGCCGGGCCCCTGAACTCCATAACCGATTACGGCGATTACTTCGTCTTTAAGCACCTGACGTGCTTTTTCCAATGGGAATTCTTCTCTTGTAACAACATTCTCTTCGGTTCCTCCGAAATTGATTTTAGCCATAGTAATTGAGTATTAGATAATGATATGGTTGTACTTAGTTAGCTGATAATCCTTTTTGTTTTTGTTCTATAGTCTTCAGGTAGTTGTCAAGGAACTCATTCTTTGATTTGGTAACAGCAATACGTCCTGAGCGGGTAAATTGCAGAACTCCATATTTGTCCATTTTATCAAATAGTTCCTGAGTCTCATTCTGGTGACCGGTCTTTTCAATTACCGTATATTCCTCGGTTACTTCCAGAATACGGGCACCATATTTTCTCACCAGACTTTCAATCTCATTGCCGCTAAGCAAGGCTTTGGTGGGCACCTTATAGAGGGCTACTTCCTGATGAATTATTTCATCTTCGGTCAACACAAAGGCTTTAATGACATCTATCCTTTTCTCGATCTGGTTTCTGACAATTTCTATCTCGTCATGCGTTGCAAAAACTACGATAGTAAACTTGTGCACACCCGGTACTGCTGACATAGATGTTGTCAAACTTTCGATGTTGAGATTACGTCGGGTAAACACATTCGTGATCTGAGTAAGGACCCCAACCTGGTTTTCCGAAAAGACTGTTATTGTGAATTCCTGTTTCATGCGCATAGTTGTGAGCGTTAATACTTTAATAGACTACTACTCCAATCGGATGTCCGACACAGAAGCTCCGGAAGGTACCATTGGGAATACATTACCTTCTTGCTCAACCACAACTTCTAACAGAAATGCTCCGTCATGGTTCACCATTTGTTTGATAGCATCATCCAGGTCTTCCCGTTTTGTGACCTTGACTGTTTCGATGCTGTATGCCTTTGCCAAGGTCTGGAAGTCCGGATTTATAAGTTCGGTAAACGAATAACGACTGTCGAAGAACAATTCCTGCCACTGACGTACCATGCCAAGGAAATTATTGTTGAGGAGAACTATCTTGACAGGTATCTTGGTCTGATGAATAGTTCCCAGTTCCTGGACGGTCATCTGGAATCCACCGTCACCAACGAAAAGTACCACTTCCCTGTCGGGCGCACCCAGTTTGGCTCCCATTGCTGCCGGCAGACCGAAGCCCATGGTTCCAAGTCCACCTGATGTTACAACGCTCCTAGTCTGTTTGAACTTGAAATATCGGCTTGCCATCATCTGGTGCTGGCCAACGTCGGTAACGATAACTGCATCATGGTTACATGCCTCTGAAACCTTGTTAACTACTTCACCCATAGTCAGACCCTCTTTGGCGGGATTTAGCTGACTCTTAATGATTCTGTCGTATTCAATCCTGTAGCAGGCCCTGAATTCTTCAACCCATTCCGGGAAGGAGTTGGGACTAACAGAAGCAGTCAATAGCGGCAGGGTATCCTTGACGTTTCCAATTACCGGAGCGTCGGCATGAACGTTCTTATTTATCTCTGCCTCATCTATTTCAAGGTGGATTACCTTGGCATTTTTGGCATAGGATTTCAAATCACCGGTAACTCTGTCGTCAAACCTCATACCTATTGCTATGATAAGGTCAGCCTCATTAGTCTTGATATTTGGACCGTAATTACCATGCATACCTAGCATACCCACATTAAGCGGGTGATCGGAAGGCAGGGCTGAAAGACCCAAAAGGGTCCATGCTGCGGGAATACCTGTTTTTTCGAGAAATTCCCTTAGTTCCTGTTCTGCATTACCCAGGATAATACCCTGACCGATAAGGGCCAATGGTTTTTTGGACAGATTGATAAGCCTTGCAGCTTCCTTGATCTGATCCAGATTGACATCTGGCACCGGAGTGTATGAGCGTATATAATGTATTGGATTATATACATAGTCAAGGCTGGCAAATTGAGCATCCTTGGTTATGTCAATCAGCACTGGTCCCGGACGGCCACTGCGTGCAATATAGAATGCTCTGGCAATGGCATAGGGTATATCTTCAGCCTTTTTCACCTGATAATTCCATTTTGTGATTGGAAGAGTGACACCAACCACGTCAGTTTCCTGAAAGGCATCTGTACCAAGCAGGCCGGAGGCTACCTGACCGCTGATTACAACAAGCGGAGTTGAGTCTATCATAGCATCAGCAATACCGGTAACTGCATTTGTTGCGCCTGGTCCGGATGTCACAATTGCCACACCCACCTTACCTGTTACACGAGCATAGCCCTGAGCTGCATGAATCGCACCTTGTTCATGTCTTACCAATACGTGGTGCAACTCCTTTTGAACCTTGTACAGAGCATCATAAACCGGCATGATTGCTCCTCCTGGATAGCCGAAGATGAGGTCAACGCCCTCATTCAGTAGCGATCTTACAACGGCTTCCGATCCCGTAATTCTAACTGGTGTCTGGATGTCTTTCTTGATCGCTGTTTTGGATAGTGTGTCCATAGCATATTGCTTAAAGGTGGTTGTACTTGCTAATTATTATACTTCATCAGGGAGGATTCTTACTGCGCCGCGATCGGCTGAAGTCACCATACCTGCATATGCCCTAAGTGCTTTGGAAATAACACGATTTCTCTGTTTTGGTTTGAAAGCGTCCTTACCTTTTGCACTTTCTCTTGCCAAACGGTTCTGTAATTCCTCGTCACTTATCAGGATGTTCATGCTCCTATTGGGGATGTCAATATCAATGATATCGCCATCCTCAACTAATGCAATGGGACCTCCTGAAGCTGCTTCAGGAGATACGTGCCCTATTGAGAGTCCGGAAGTTCCCCCAGAAAACCTTCCGTCAGTAATCAGGGCGCATTTTTTGCCAAGGTTACGTGATTTCAGGTAAGAGGTAGGATAGAGCATCTCCTGCATTCCCGGTCCTCCTTTGGGTCCTTCATATCTGATTATTACTACATCTCCTTCAGCTATTCTGCCTGAAAGGATTGCATCACAGGCCTCATCCTGTGATTCGCAAACTCTTGCAGGTCCCCTGAAGTGGAATATTGATGGATCAACACCTGCAGTTTTTACAATTGATCCGGCAGGTGCTAGGTTGCCATATAAGACGGCAAGTCCGCCATCTTTGAAATATGCATGCTCTATATCCCTGATACAGCCTTTTTGCCTGTCTAGGTCAAGGTTGCTATATTTTGCTTTCTGAGATCCGAGTTGCAGGTTGAAGAATCCGCCCGGAGCACTGCTGTATACCTCAAGAGCTTTTTCAGAGATATTTCTCTTTGTAATATCGTATTCAGCTATAGCATCTGCAAGTGTAGGATAGTCGAGACGTCTCACTGAAGTATCTATCAGACCTCCACGGGCAAGTTCCGCAAGAATATTTAGGATACCTCCTGCGCGGTTCACATCTTCGATGTGATATTGCTCATGATTAGGAGCTACTTTACAAAGTACCGGTATTTTGCGGGACAACTGATCTATATCTTTCAATGTGAAGTCAACACCGGCCTCGTGGGCTATAGCCAACAGGTGAAGTACGGTGTTGGTTGAGCCTCCCATAGCAATATCCAGGGTCATCGCATTCATAAATGCGCTGCGGGTAGCAATATTGCGAGGAAGGACAGAGGTGTCTCCGTCACCATAATACCTATATGCAAGTTTTACTATTTGATTTGCAGCCTGTTTGAAGAGTCCTTTGCGGTTTACGTGAGTCGCAACGATGGTTCCATTGCCTGGCAGTGCCAAACCGATGGCTTCATTAAGACAGTTCATCGAGTTGGCGGTAAACATACCCGAACATGAACCGCAGGTAGGACATGCATTCTGTTCAATTGCAAGGACTTCATCATCTGATATACCATCATCTGCAGCAGCTACCATTGAGTCGACAAGGTCGAGTGAACGTCCATTGCTTTTGCCGGCTTCCATAGGACCGCCGGATACAAAAATGGTAGGAATATTAATCCGCATTGCAGCCATCAGCATACCTGGAGTGATCTTATCGCAGTTGCTAATGCATATCATTGCATCGGCCTGGTGGGCATTAACCATGTATTCAACGCTGTCCGCTATTATATCACGGGATGGCAGTGAATACAACATACCATCGTGGCCCATTGCAATACCGTCATCCACTGCAATTGTATTAAACTCTGCTGCGAAGCAACCCTGTTTCTCAATTAATTGCTTAATTTCCTGGCCAATGTTGTGTAGGTGTGCGTGCCCGGGAACAAATTGTGTGAAAGAGTTGACTATTGCAATCAGGGGCTTACCCATCTGTTCGTCTTTCATGCCATTGGCACGCCACAGGCTCCTGGCACCGGCCATTCTGCGTCCCTGTGTTGTGGTATTACTTCTTAATGCTATCTTCATTACAAAAGTGCCTTTTATTATATATAATGTCTTTATAACAGAAACCCCTCTCACCAACAAGTGAGAGGGGTCTTTTAAGTTCTTTATTTATTATAACTTTTTACATACCAATCTCACTTCTCTAGTGACTAAGGTTCACGAGAATAATGACCACGAGAATGAGAATTAGAGATGCAAAATTAGTCATGTCAGTTTCCTTGGTTATTTTCGTTTGGTAACAGTGCAAATTTATGAATTTTGTCATTATTGCAAACAATTATCACAAAAAACTTCGCTTAAAACTAACATTTTTCTAAAAATGAGGCTTTCAAGCAGCGAATTACTAAATAAAAAGCATAAATATTCAAATATTCCGCTGAGTATTCATATTTTTTCATCCTTATCTGACAAATATTCTATTATATCAATATGGATTTTCATCCGTCTTCCGGCATCTTTGCCTTAACTTAGAATATTTTAACAATTTATTTGCTTCCGGGCTACTTGGTGATAATCAATATACTTTATTTTTACCCGGACTAATTAATAAGGTGAACTATTATGGGGCAATAGATAACCTTAAAACAAAGTTGTATGCAGGAAATTATTGAAAGAGTATGGGAAGACAGAAGTCTTCTGTCACGTTCTGAAAGTCGTGAAGCTATCAGGGAGGTAATAGAATTACTTGATAAGGGTAAACTCAGGGTTGCTGAGCCCCTTGCTGAAGGCTGGAAGGTCAATGAATGGATCAAGAAGGCCGTGATTCTGTACTTTCCTATGCAGGAAATGCAAACAATAGAGATTGGCCCTTTTGAGTTTCATGACAAGATGGCTTTAAAGCGTAATTATAAGGAGTTGGGTGTTAGGGTTGTTCCTCATGCTGTAGCCCGTTATGGAGCCTATGTGGCAAGGGGTGTAGTCTTAATGCCTTCCTATCTGAATATCGGAGCCTATGTGGATGAGGGTACCATGGTAGATACATGGGCCACAGTGGGCAGTTGCGCCCAGGTTGGCAAGCATGTTCATCTTAGCGGGGGAGTAGGACTTGGTGGTGTGCTTGAACCAGTTCAGGCTTCGCCTGTTATTGTAGAGGATGGTGCTTTTATAGGTTCCCGTTGCATTATAGTAGAAGGTTGCCGCATTGGCAAGGAAGCAGTTCTGGGCGCCAATGTAGTACTTACAGGATCCACAAAGATTATTGATGTAAGCGGTAGTGAACCGATAGAATACAAGGGTTTTGTGCCACCTCGCTCAGTGGTAATACCAGGAACCTATACTAAGAAGTTCCCCGCAGGTGAATATCAGGTTCCTGCTGCGTTAATAATAGGACAAAGAAAAGAATCAACTGACCTGAAGACTTCACTCAATCATGCTTTGAGGGATTTTGGGGTGGCAGTGTGAGATAAGAGGAGCATGTTTAATTTTTAATTTTCGTAATGGTACTTGAAGATTTTTACCACGTCACAGGGATACAGATCAGATTTAACGATGCTGACGGCTTTGGACATGTAAACAACACAATTATTCAGGAATATTTTGATATCGGTCGAGTGCACTATTTGAAGGATGCACTTGGCGGGGACAAGTTGTGGAAAGATGGTCGTCACCTTCTGATCGTATCCAACAAGACAGATTTTTACAAGCAAACTATGCCTGATGACTCAATTCATGTCTATACCATGGTTTCCAAGATAGGCACCAAGAGCATCAGTATGGTACAATGGCTTGTAAGAGATGGAGAGACCCAGCCTACGGCTACTTGTGAATCGGTAATGGCCGGTTTTAACAAGGAAACACAGACAGGGATGGTGATACCTGAGGACTGGCGTGAAGCCTTCAACAGGATGGAGAAGGGGCGCCTCAGTCAGTATTTAATTCGATAAGTCCCTCGGGAGCATCGATCTTCATGATTTGTTTTTCAAGGTCGATGTTGGAGATCAGATCTTTGTGAACAGGAAGCATGACTTCCGAACCATTATGATCAATGTAGGCAATGGGGTTATTGCTGATTTCCTCAATGCCAGTAACGATTCCGATAAAACCCGCAGTGCGGTCATATACCGATAGGCCGATTAGGTCAGCTAGCGAAAAATCCCCTTCATCGGGAGCCTCGCCAAGTTGTTCGGGATCAATAAAAACATCGGAGCCCTGCAAACGACGGGCTTTTTCTTCCGAATCTATTGTATCGAGCAGGAGCAGTAGCTCCTGCTCGTTTTTATATCTGAGAGAATAGACTTCTAAAGGGATCAGACCTCCCATAAGATCAATGAAAATATAGTCAGGATCCGGCTCATAGCCTGTCAATGCAGGTTGAAGCCTGAGCAATACCTCTCCACCAACGCCATGTGGCCTGGCTAAGGTACCGATATTAACAAGGTCTGATTTGTCGATCATAAAATCAAAAGTAATAAAAAAAGCCTATCTGAAATACAGATAGGCTCTTTATGGAAGAAATTGAGACTGAATTATTCAGCCTGAGGTTCTTCTGATGCGGGGCTTTCAGCAGGAGCTTCAGTAGCTTCTTCAGAAGCAGCCTCTTCGGCAACTTCAGCAGCTTGTTCTGCTTTTTTCTTAGCGATCTTTTCAGCTCTTGCTGCGTTGACCTTAGCTTCCTGTGCTAGCTTTTCTTTTTCAGCTTGCGACTTTTTGCTGTCTAGCTGTTCTTTCTTTGCCTGAGCCTTTGCAGCCTTTTCGTCCAACCAAAGTTGGAAGCGACGTTCTGCTTCAGCTTCGTCAAATGCACCTTTCTTTACTCCTTCAAGCAGGTGTTTTTTCATCAAGACACCTTTTGCGCTGAGAAGTGAGCGGGCAGTATCTGTAGGTTGAGCACCATTGTTTATCCACTTCAAGGCCTTATCGATATCGACTTCGATAGTAGCAGGATTAGTGTTAGGATTGTAAGAACCTATCCTTTCAATATACCTGCCATCCCGTGGCGCCCTGCTATCTGCTACCACTATGTGGTAGAAAGCATAACCTTTACGTCCGCGTCTTGTTAATCTAATTTTTACAGACATGTTTTAATAATTACAATTATACAACCTACGTTTTAAGCGTGCGCAAATATAGGCTCTTTAATTTTAATATGAAATGATTTACCCAAAAAAGTAAAGGCCCTCATCTACAATCTTATGCCCTGCTTATCCGAAAAACATATAGCCTATCAGTATTGCAGCTATTATCCCTGCCAGGTCGGCCAGAAGGCCACATGGCAGTGCGTATCTTGTATTCTTTATTCCAACAGAGCCGAAATACAATGCCAGAACATAAAAGGTTGTCTCAGTCGAGCCCTGCATTATGCAGGCAAGGCGTCCTGCAAATGAATCAGCCCCGAAGGCGTTCATCGTATCTATCATCATTCCCCTGGCACCACTACCGCTCAATGGTTTCATCAGTGCGGTGGGCAGCGCATCCACAAAGCGGGTGTCAATACCAAGCTGAGCTATCACCCAGGCAATACCGTCAATAAGAAAGTCCATAGCCCCGGAAGCCCTGAACACCCCTATTCCTACAAGTATTGCAATCAGATAGGGGATAATCTTTATTGCAACTCCAAAGCCTTCCTTGCCTCCTTCGATAAAGGCTTCATAGACATTGATCTTCTTGATTAAGGCCCTGACAATAAAGACAATAATAAAGGCAAAAAGCATCAGGTTTGCCGTCAGTAATGATACGGTCCTGAGCTGATCCCCGTCAAGTCTTGAGAGTCCCCACAACAAGGCGCCCACCAGGGCACTTGCTCCACCCAGATAGGCCAATACTACCGGATCATGCAGTTTGATACGCTGCACAATAGCCACTGAAATAAGGCCTGCCATAGTAGAAAAGAAGGTTGCAAGCATTATAGGCAGGAAAATATCGGCAGGGTTGGCAGCCCCCAGCTGTGCTCTGTACACCATTATGGATATTGGTATAATGGTAAGCCCTGAGGTGTTGAGCACAAGAAACATAATCTGGGCATCTGAAGCCCTGTCTTTTTGAGGATTTACATTCTGCATCTCATCCATGGCCTTGAGTCCCATTGGAGTAGCGGCATTATCAAGGCCCAGCATATTAGCTGCAAAGTTCATCATCATCGAACCGTAGGCAGGGTGGTTCTTGGGGAGGGAGGGAAACAAACGGCTGAACAGAGGGCCGATAGCTTTTGACATCAGGGATACCATGCCTCCCTTTTCGGCAATCTTCATAAAGCCCAACCAGAGAGTAAGTACTCCGGTCAGTCCCAGGGATGTCTCAAATCCTATACGGGCATAGTCAAACGTCGAGTTAACCAGTTCGGGAAAAACTTCATAGTCCTGAAAGACAATAAGCCTTACAAGTGCTACAATAAAGGCAACCACAAAAAACGCTATCCAAATATAGTTAAGTACCATCGCAGGGTATTATAAGTATTTCTGTCTATATTGTGAATTGGGTATCCCGAATTCCTTACAGGTTATTTCTTCAATCTCAATCTGCCAGACTTTGACATTGCGAACTGCCGGATCGGAGTATGTGAAGGACATATTGGTATAGTTCTCCATTATAATATCCAGAGCCTCGCGTTTACTGTCCATATCTTCGATAAAGCTTACCTTTCCTTTTACAACCACACTTGTCGAGTGCATGCTATAGCTGCAGGCAACTTCCTTGTGCTGATATACCAGCTTACCTCCTTTACAGAAACAGATACTGACTCTGGGGTCGGCTTCAAGTGCCTCGACAGCCGTTCCTTCCGGCGCGCTGTGCAGGAAGAGCTTTCCATCCCTATATCCGAAATTCATCGGTATAACATAGGGCCCTTGATGGGTGACAAGACCTACGAAGCAAATCTCACAATTCTTTATTACTGAATCTATTATGTTCTGATCTTTATGTTCCCTTGTCTTCATCTATACTTAATGATAAAATTCGTCTATACTAGTTAGCTCTTGTATTTTGGACTTAGTTCTCGGCCTGCAAACAAGATTACTTAATTATACCCTTTGCTGTTTTTCAGTCCCTTTGTTGAGACAAAGCTTATTTAATAATGGTCCGTTCCCCATGTTGATGTGAAATAAGTTTTAGGGCATTCTGCAGCAGATTTATCTCCTTCATCAGATCCAAAAGCCTTTCGTTATTCCCTTCTTCCTGAACGGTCTTCATCTCCATTGTAAGGTGCTCAATTCTGGTCTTTAGGAACTTCCATTTGAGTTCGGTTACAATCCTGGGGACCAGCTGATCCAGGATGTCTTCGTCAGTCTTGACATCCCCATACCTTGTATGTATCCTGCTCAGCCGGTATTCTCTTGCAATCAGGTCAGTAGCAAGGGTACTGACTGAAGGGTTGGGGTGTCCCACAAAGTAACGGTGAGGCACAAACTCAGGTGAAAGCATATTCGCCTCGTATTCATCAAGTATCAGATTATGAATGGGGTTGAGGCTGCTAAGCTCATCCTGCCTGATCTCATGGATAATAAACTCACCCACTGTCATATCTCTGACCTCCTCACCACTGGTTACGGGACCAAGAGTTTCGCTTCCATATTTTATAAGGTAACGAAGGACTTCCCTTTCCTCGTTTTCGAGAGGATTATCGGTAAGTGGTGGCAGATCACGTGCCTGTGTCTCAGGCTGAGGAGCAGACGGTGTCGGCCGTCTGCTTACGTTCCTGCTTTGTTCTTTTAGTTTCAGTTTCCTAATGCCGTCATACAGGAAGGCTTCTTCCACTCCCAGCAACTGGCTGCATTCCTTTACATAGACCGATTGTACTATTAGATCCGGAATCACAGATATAGTGCGTATAATATCCTGGATTACCTGGGCCTTTTTTATCGGGTCATTGGCGCTATCCTGCATGAGGACAGAGGTTTTAAACCTGATAAAGTCGGTCTCGTGGCTTCTTATATATTCCACAAGCTCTTCCCCACTCATTGACTTTGCAAAGCTGTCGGGGTCGTGGCCGTCAGGAAGCAACAGCACTTTAATATTCATGCCTTCGGCAAGTACCATGTCGATACCCCTCAATGAGGCTTTGATACCGGCAGGGTCACCGTCGAAGATAAAGGTCACATTGTGCGAAAAGCGCGACATCAGCTGGATCTGTTCCAGAGTCAGGGCGGTTCCAGAACTGGCTACCACATTGCATATTCCGGCCTGATGAAAGGAAAGTACGTCAGTATAACCCTCCACCAGATAGGTGCAGTCCTGCCTTACAATCTCCTGACGAGCCTGGTAGATACCATAAAGAATGCGGCTTTTGTGATAGATCTCAGACTCAGGCGAGTTGAGGTACTTGGCTGTGTTGGGGTCGTTTTTGATAATACGGCCTCCGAAACCAATAACCTTACCCGAAAGACTAAGGATGGGAAAGATTACTCTACCTCTGAAGCGATCGGCTTTATAGTCATCACGAACTATTGTAAGTCCCGTTTTCTCAAGGTACTGGAGCTTATAGCCATGCACCAGAGCCTGCTTTGTAAGTGCATCTCGTTGTTCGGGAGAGTAACCCAGTTGAAACTTCCTGATTATGTCATCCCGAATGCCGCGCTGCCTGAGGTAACCAAGTCCAACCGACTGTCCCTCGTCGGTTTCATATAGAGACTTAGTAAAGAACTTAGCTGCATACTCGGTCACAAGCATCATGCTTTCCCTTTCGGTCTGCTGCTCAAGTTCTTCGGGTGTGGGTACCTTCTCCTCTATAGTTATATGAAACCTGCGTCCGAGCATTATGACAGCCTCCACGAAGCTGATCTGCTCGTGCTCCATCAGGAAGTTGACAGCATTACCGCCCTTACCACAGCCAAAGCATTTGAATATCCCTTTGGAGGGGGAAACTATAAAGGAAGGTGTCTTTTCATTGTGGAAGGGGCACTTGCCAATATAGTTGACACCGCGCCTTTTCAGATTTACATAATCGGATACGATTTCTGTAATCTGGCTCTGGGCTTGCTCTACGATGCGTTCTACTATGGCCTGGTCAATCATATATTCCCTTTATTGTTTCAAAGATAGCCAAAAATGAAATGCCGTGTTATTCGTTATCATTACTGATGGAGTCAGACAAATCATCTCTACCCCTGATACCAAAGCTCTTGTCCACCTTGAGGCGATTGATAATAAAAAAGCCCGGCACTGTGCTGATAAGTACCCAGATAAAGAAGTTTTTATAGCCCAGCCATTCCTGAATATAACCAGAGATCATACCCGGCAGCATCATGCCAAGGGCCATAAACCCTGTACATATTGCATAATGGGCGGTTTTGTGCTCTCCATCAGAAAAGTAAATAAGGTAGAGCATAAAAGCAGTAAATCCAAAGCCGTAGCCAAACTGTTCTATAGCTACCAAAAATGAAATCAGGTAGAGGCTTTCCGGCTGCATAATGGCCATGTACAGATACACAGTATTGGGTAGGTTGAGAGCAAGTGCCATTGTAAAAAACCAGTACCTAAGTCCTTTACGGGAGGCTGCGATGCCTCCCGTAATGCCTCCCAGCATCAGGGCTATAATCCCAATTGTACCATATACGATTCCTATTTGTTCAGTTGAAAGTCCCAGACCTCCGACTTCGCGGAGGTCGAGCAGGAAGGGGCTTGCCATTCTCACAAGTTGAGACTCTCCCAGTCTGAAAAGCAACATAAAGGCTAAGGCCCAGCCGACCTGCTGTTTCTTGAAAAAACTTGCAAAGGTGCGGAAGAACTCTGAGGTAATGCCAGATCCCTCACTGTTTCCGGCAGGCTTGTCTGATGCCGGTTTAGGAAGGATGAAGGCATGGTAGAGAAACAACATCAGGAAGATAATAGCAACAATTAAAAAGGTCTTGCTCCACGCAATATTGAGGTTGGCAGAGTGCTTTTCGAGGTAGCCTGCTATTATTATCAAGGCACCCTGGCCTGAGATTAGTGCAATGCGGTAAAAGGTGCTGCGTATCCCAATAAAATAAGATTGCCTGGCTTCATCCAGACCAAGCATATAGAAACCATCTACGGCAATGTCGTGGGTTGCCGAACTAAAAGCTATCAACCAGAAAAAGATCAGAGAATATCTGAAAAACTCAGGTCCCGGCAGGCTAAGAGCCACTCCTGCAAGAGAGGCTCCAAGGATTAGCTGCATTGCAATAATCCACAGGCGTTTGGTTCGGAATATATCAACTATCGGACTCCACAGTGGTTTAATTACCCAGGGCAGGTTGAGCCATCCTGTGTACAAGGCTATGTCAGCGTTTGAGATGCCCAGTCGCTTGTACATAATGATGGCAACAGTGTTGACCATAACATAGGGAATGCCCTGTGCGAAATAAAGAGACGGAATCCATGCCCAAGCCGATCTTGCTTTTCTTTCCTTCATATCAGGTAGTATTACTGCCTGTTGGGTTATTTTTGCCATTCCCAGGCAGCCTGAGTTTCTATTATTTTTTGCGTAGTATCAGCCTCGCTTGTATGCCTTGCAAGGGAGTCTGAATATAGTTTATTTATATGCCCCATTTACACTTACAGGGATTGCAGACCAGATGATACTCGTAAATCTGTGCAGGGTAATCGATATTCAATGATCCTGGCGATTACTACCATAGCTTTTGCAATTCGGCTCCCCGGAAATAATGGCTGAGTATCTTCCTGTATTCAATTCCTTTGGCACCCATTACTGCTGCTCCGATCTGGCATAGTCCCACTCCATGCCCCCAGCCGGCCCCTATAAGGGTAAAGTAGCTGACAATACCATTACGTTGCAGGCTTTTTTCTACAATAAATGCCGAACTATAAAGATGGCTTTTAGAAAGTGCTCTTCTGATTTCAAGTTCCTTGCCTATTGTGAATGTCCCCTTGCTACCAACAATCTTAAGCTGTATTATTCTGCCTGAGACTCCTCTTTCTACAGGTATCAGGTCGTGAATTTCCCCAAGTTCGAGTCCTGCTTTTTCTTTTAGCAGATGCTGGAGCTCTTCCTGACTGAGCACTATCTTCCAGCGGTAGAAATCGGGGGTCTCTCTGTCATAGCTGTTAAGCACCTGATTTATTACCTCGTGGTCTTTACAATTGCAGTAGGAATCAAAGTTACCCCTGATCCAGCTCTCAGCCCCCGCTTCTGTCCTAAGATCGGGTATGGGAGTAAGGCTTCCCGCGTCAGCATCCGCAAAGCTTTGGAGGTAGGGATGAACCTTGGGTTCCCAGACGTTCTCAAATAATTCGGTGACACCCCCACAGCATTTTGAGAAGCGGGTATCGCATATCTCCCCATCATACATAAGCACTTCCCCACGTGTAGCCTCAACGGCATCACTTACGGCTGGAGAAGTGGCCCTTGTGATTCCCTGATAACGCTGGCAGTGATCGTCTGCACATACGTCATAGTCAGTATGCTCTTCCCTGTCATACCACCTGATACAGGAGTCCTCAGTTTTGTGACAGGAGTTGTATACCTCTTCCTCAGCAAGCTTCTCAGTTTTGCGTATCTGAGCCAGTAGCCAACTGCGTGATATCACAGCATGGGCTTTAAGGAGGTTAATAGATGAGGAGGCACTCATCTCTGAAGAGATTACACTTTTGAGATAGTCCTCTATATCTATCTGATTGACAGCAGCAAGGCCTTCCTGGCCGACGATAAGTTGAAGTTTTCCTTTAAACTCCTGGTCTTCACTGCGCTGCCAATGGAAATCCTTCCCTATGCACACATCCCTGAGTATAAAGCTGGCATTTGAGGCATCAACTGGTTCAAGAGTTAAAGGAAGTGGCAATTTGGATAAACCCATGTCATTCTTTAGCATTACATGGGAGTTTTTCTCCTGTAGTGCCACGATTTCACCACTGAACAAATTGTTGCTCATGGCATCCCTGAAGTTGCCCTTTAGTATAAAGGATATTTCTTCACCGCTGATGATGCCAACCCTTATTTCCATTCTGACTGTGTTATTGATGTTTTGATTGATTCCCAGAGAGGATTACTTACTGATACCTGCTTGAATATATCTGTTATAAGTTTGCTATCCAGCTTTTCGAAGTCTTCCGCTCTTGGACAACTGACTACTCCACCCATCTCTACTGCCGCAGGACTAAGCAAAATCTGATTCGTCCCCTCAAGGAAGAATTGCGATGGCCTGTGACTGCCGCGGGGAAAAATAAAGGTTCTCCATTCTTTTGGTGCGCGACAGCAGATAATATTGAGCATTGGTTCTGTCTCTCCCGGCATCAGTTTTTCTAGTACTCCAAGTATCTGTTTGAAGATTCTGCTTAATTCCTGTGCATTGTTACCTCGCAAAACCAGGACCTTTCTCAGATAGTTGTCCAGGGCTATGAGCCTTGAGTTATTTGTTTGAATTAGTACATCTCCATCCTGCAATTCAAATTCCCTCTCAACAGGCATATAGTACTTATCACCGGCCTGAAAGTGAAAGTGCATGGGAGCCGAAGCCCCACAGGCTGGACCATTATAAAATACTGAGAAACTCCAAAGGTCATTTGCAAGGGAAAGCATGGTTTCGAAGTGTCCCCGTATGGATTGCGGAGTGTGGGTCTTTGAAACTATTGTAAGATGCTTTCTGAAAATAGGATAGGGATTAACAAGTATCTCAATATTTCCAGGGTAGGGTACTGACAGTTGCTGCACGGGCCTGTTGGCCTGACACAAGAAACATAGGCTTTCGTCAGGTATGTTATGTATATCAGTCTTTGCGGTTGTAGAGCGGATACGTTCGGGATTATGCTGGAGTATAACCTGGATATGCTCACCCAGGGAAACAATGCGCTCGTGCGCATTTTCCAATGCCCCGAAGTTTTTGTGTGCAAGATCCCATCCTTCAAGTTGCTCCTTTATCAGTAGTTCAACCTTTCGATTTATATCATTATTCTCCTTTATCATTTGAGTAACTATTGTCCCTGTTTTTCCTTATTCTGGCATTTAGTTCTATGGTTCTCAGACAGTCTTTGTAATGGTTGTAAGAATTCATCCGGGCAGTGTCAAGGGCGGCATCGCTATTGTCTTCCCAGCGCCTGCAAAGGTAGAGGGGTTCGTATATTCTGCCTATTCTGTAACTGCGTGATATGGTCAGTCCCACTGCATAGTCCTCACCGTAACTTGTATTTGGAAATCTGATCTGTCTGATAACAGGCGTAAAGAAGGCCCTGGGAGCACCAAGTCCATTGATGCGCAGGGCGTTGTTGGGTCCGTTGGTGGGAGTCCACTCCTTGTGATCTATTATTCCCGGAGGTATTTCCTCCAGCTTAAAGTTTACCATACTGTAGGAACCGACAACCATAGCACATCGCTCCCTGTAGAAGCAGTCCACTATAGTCTTGATCACCTGCTTGTCGAAATATAGGTCGTCACTGTCGAGCTGGATGGCAAACCTACCGCACATGGGGTGGAAGATTGCTTCGTTCCAGCATCCTCCTATGCCAAGGTCATAGCGCTCAGGTATCACGTGTACTAATCGCTTATCATGTTTGGCGTAGCTGGCAATAATTTCGGAAGTGCCATCAGTAGAGTGATTATCAACTACTATCAGGTTAAAGCCAAAGGGGACCTCCTGATCAAGTACGGAACGAATGGCATCCTCTATAGTCTTGCAGCGGTTGCGAACCGGGATAACCACTGTTGCTTCAACAGGAAAAGTCCCCTCCTCAAGTCTGACCTCTTGGAAGTCGGGGGCCAGCCATGCGCCGACTGCCTTCAGGTGGCGGGTGCAGACTTCTTCCATCTCTATCTGAACCTCACGCATGCGAGGATTGACATAGTCAAAGATCTTTTCTCCACTGCTGCGACGGTCGCTTTCCCTGATAGTGTAGAGTGGTTCTGGAATATGGAATATCTCGGATCTTCTTGATATTGCAAGTCTAAGTTCATATACAGCCCCAAAGCGTAGTTCACTGCTTACTTCCTTAGCAGATTGCTTAAAAATATCTGTGCGGAAAAAGAGCAGGGGACCGAAGTTAAAATCATCCCTTAAACTCCCTTCCTGATAGTCGATAAGGGGAACGTTAATAACAGCTCCGTCCCTTTCATCCCTGTAATCAGAATAGAGCATTGCAGCTCCGGTAGCACGGCAGATCTGGATAAATCGTTCGATAGCATAAGGTCCGGTTTCAGGCAGTCCTGCTCCTGTATAGAGCAGAGAGAATTCACTATCTGACAATGCTGCTATCTTCTTTATTGTATCACCGGTAAATATTGGTGCAGCATCAAGGTGTTGAACCTTGTCGTGGATATGGCCATAAGTAGCCTGACTACCGACCAGGAAGACTTTTTTAATTGCGGGGTTGAGGCAAAAACGGGAGAGTACCTGTTCTTCCCCATGTACTGCCTGCATAAAGCAGGTAACCGAGTCATTCATATTTTGCATATCTTTATCTAGTCAAAGTTACTTTCTTTAGGTCTTATTAGGAAATAAACCCGCATCATGATTCTGATTGCCGACAGCGGATCTACCCACACCACCTGGGCCCTGGTTGACAGGGACAGTTCGGATGTGCTTTATTGTGAAACACCGGGGATTAACCCGTACTATCAGGATGAAGACGAGATAGTTGCTGTGCTGTCGGATGAGTTTTCGATGGATATAAATCAGGTCAGAAAGATCTATTTTTACGGAGCTGGCTGCGCTAATCCTGAGAAATGTGCGCTTGTTGGAAGAGCATTGATGAGGTTCTTCGGTATTTGCGAAATAGATGTACAGAGTGACCTTATGGCAGCAGCCAGGGCATTGTTAGGGAGAGGCAGTGGTATTGCTGCAATACTGGGTACAGGCTCCAATTCATGCTATTATGATGGACATAAGATAGTAAGCAATGTCCCACCACTGGGTTTTATTTTGGGTGATGAGGGCAGTGGTGCAGTATTGGGACGGACACTGGTAGGTGATATACTCAAAAAACAAGTTCCGGAGCATATCTGTAGCAGGTTCTTTGAGCGGTACCAACTTAGTGCAGCAGATATTCTTGAAAGAGTTTACCGGCATCCCTTCCCCAACAGGTTTCTTGCAGGTTTTACCCACTTTATTGCCGATAATATTGAGGAAGAGGCTATGTCAGACCTGGTAAGAAAAGCTTTTGCAGCCTTCTTTGTACGCAATATAGCCTTGTATCCAGAGGCCACAGGTTTGCCGGTAAACTTTGTAGGTAGCGTGGCTTATGAATTTCGTGAACTTCTTAAAGAGGCCGCAGCAATAACCGGATTTGGGGTGGGACAGATTATGCGATCACCGGTTGCCGGACTTATAAGGTACCACCTCTAAGAATTGGCTGAATCGGGCTATATAGAATGGCTCTACTGGCATTTAATTGTGCCTTTAAGGAAAGATGTTCCTTTTTTATGTGTACCAATTGATATTTCCATTACAGCTTACGTATTGTAAATAAAAAAGGCTACCACAAGAGTGACAGCCTTTTTGTGTTTTATGTCGTCCTAAGTTAATCAAGACGTTTTCTGATAGCTTCGGTTTCCTTTTCAGAACCGGGTTTGCCAAGCAGGGCAAACATGTTCTTCTTATAAGCTTCAACACCGGGTTGGTCGAAAGGGTTGACCCCCAATACATATCCGCTGATACCGCATGCCTTTTCAAAGAAATACAGCAGCTGACCAAGGTAGAACTCGTTCAATTCGGGTAATACGACACGGATATTGGGTACACCACCGTCGATATGGGCCAGACGGGTACCAATCTCCGCCATTTTGTTGACTTCGTCAACACGTTTACCTGCAAGGTAGTTGAGGTTGTCTAGGTTGTCCCTGTCACTAGGAATCTCAACCTTGTATTTAGGTTTTTCGATAGAGATTACAGTTTCGAAGATATCGCGGCGTCCTTCTTGTATCCACTGACCCATTGAGTGGAGGTCGGTAGTGAAGTCAACAGATGCCGGGAAAATACCCTTGTTTTCCTTGCCTTCACTTTCGCCATATAGCTGCTTCCACCATTCTGCCACGTAGTGCAGTTTTGAGTGGTAGTTGACAAGTATCTCTGTAGTCTTGCCATCCCTGTACAGGAGGTTTCTTACAGCAGCGTAAACAGCAGAGGGGTTTTCATCAAATGCCTTATCAGCTGTTGTTTCCTTCTGCATAAAAGCAGCACCTTCAAGCAGCTTTTCGATATCTATTCCTGCTATTGCTATTGGAAGAAGGCCTACAGGTGTAAGAACAGAGAAGCGACCTCCAACATTATCAGGAATTACATAGGTTTCATAACCTTCCTTGTCAGCCAGGGTACGCAATGCACCTTTGGACTCATCAGTGATAGCTATAATGCGATCCTTGATCTGACCGACACCATATTTCTTTTCAAGTAGTTCCTTAAGCAGACGGAATGCCAGTGCAGGTTCGGTAGTAGTACCAGACTTAGAGATAACAACAACAGAAAAATCCTTGTCTTTGAGCAGATCCAGAAGTTCGTAGCTGTAGTCTTCGCAAATATTGTGGCCAGCATAAACAATAAGAGGTCTTTTGCTGTCTTTGTTCAGGGCAGAGAAATATCCAGAAAGAGCATCTATTACAGCTTTTGCACCAAGGTAGCTTCCTCCGATACCCACAACAACTACTATTTCTGACTGAGCGCTCAGGCGCTCAGCACTTTTCCTGATCTTTGTAATTTCATCCTTACCAACAGAAGTAGGCAGATCAAGCCAGCCCAGGAAGTCATTTCCCTTTCCTGTACCTTTCTCAAGGGTGAGCAATCCGTCGACTACTTCTTTCTTTATTGCCTGCAATGCTTCATCTGTGATAAAGCCTGCCGTCTTAGTGATGTCTATTTTGATCTTTTGCATACAATATTGAGCAACTTAAGTTTATCGTAATAATTCGGTAAGAAGTCTGATCTCTATTGCAGGAGAGATCTTTTCATATATAATGTTATATACTGCACTAGTTATTGGCATAAAGACACTGTACTTGTCGTTAATCTCCTTTATGCTTTTGGCTGCATAGTACCCCTCTGCAATCATAAGCATTTCAAGCTGGGCACTTTTGACTGAGTAGCCCTTGCCTATCATAGTGCCAAAGGTGCGGTTACGGCTGAACTGCGAATAGCAGGTAACAAGAAGGTCGCCAAGGTAGGCTGAACTCTTGATATCGCGAGGGATAGGGTGAACGGTATCCACGAAACGCTTCATCTCCTGAATGGCATTTGATATCAGCACAGCCTGAAAGTTATCCCCGTAGCCAAGACCATGGCAAATGCCGGATGCAATAGCCATAATATTCTTAAGCACTGCAGCATACTCTGTACCGTAGATATCGTCAGTTACCACGGTATTTATAAAGTTGCACTGCAGACGGTTGGCAAATTCACGTCCGGTCTTGATATTCTGGCAGGCAATTGTAAGGTATGATAACCTTTCCAATGCAACCTCTTCGGCGTGGCATGGTCCTGATATAACAAGTATCTGATCGAGAGGTACATCATAATATGTGTGGAAATAGCTGCCTATTACCATGTTCTCGTCAGTAACCAAACCTTTGATTGCCGAGACTATGAATTTGTCTTTAAGCGGCACTTTGAGATCCTGCAGAGTTTCTTTCAGGAATGCTGAAGGGTTTGCAAAGATCAGGATATCGGACTTCTCAACTATCTCGTTGATATCATTTGTGAAATGAATTCTGTCAGTGTCGAAACTGACAGAAGTAAGATAGTTGGGATTGTGCTTTATTTTCCTGAAAGCGTCAATATAATCCTGCTTACGGAAAAGCCAGTTGATGGAGTCTGAGTTTATCAGCACCATCTTTGCTATGGCCGTTGCCCAGCTGCCACTTCCAACAACTCCTATTTTTGACGTAGTTACGTCCATGTCTTTAGTATTTCGGATAAGATGCAGGGGTTACTTCTGTAACCATTCTGCAACCTCTTCTTTTGAGGGGTTGGTTAGGCCTAATTTATTCTTTTTGTTCAAGCCACACAAATCCTGATGTAACTTATTGGGGTTTTCCACTTCCAGTAAGTCCTTGACTCTCTGGAAACCGGCTTTGCGCACAACAGCGACCCATTCTTCGGGAATACCCAGTTCGATAAACTTCTCATCCGGATCCTTTTCAGCTTTCTTCTCAGGTTTCATCTGTGGGAAGAAGAGTACTTCCTGTATAGATTGCTGGTTGGTCATAAACATGGTAAGCCTGTCAATTCCGATTCCCATACCTGATGTCGGAGGCATACCATATTCCAGAGCTCGCACGAAGTCCTTGTCAATAAACATAGCCTCGTCATCGCCCTTTTCTGAGAGTCTGAGCTGTTCCTGGAAGCGTTCAAGCTGATCGATCGGGTCGTTGAGCTCACTATAAGCGTTAGCAAGTTCCTTGCCATTGACCATCAATTCGAAACGCTCGGTCAGTTCAGGATTACAGCGATGCCTTTTACAAAGCGGGGACATCTCTATAGGATAGTCGATAATAAAAGTCGGTTGTATGTAATTGTGCTCGCACTTCTCACCGAAGATCTCATCAATTAGCTTACCCTTACCCATTGACGGATCGGTTTCGATGCCTAGTTTTTTGCAAACCTCGCGCAGTTGAGCCTCATCCATTCCGGTAATATCAATACCTGTATGTTCCTTAATAGCATCAATCATTGTGATGCGCTTGAAGGGCCTCTTGTAATCGATGATGTTGTCACCAAGCTGAACCTTGGTAGTACCATGAAGTTCAAGAGCAACGCGCTCTATCATTTCTTCGGTGAAGTCCATCATCCAGTTGTAGTCTTTGTAGGCAACATAGATTTCCATAACGGTAAATTCAGGATTGTGAGTCCTGTCCATGCCTTCGTTGCGGAAGTCCTTGGCAAACTCATACACCCCTTCAAAACCGCCTACGATAAGCCTTTTAAGATAGAGCTCATTTGCAATACGTAGATAGAGCGGTATATTAAGAGCATTGTGATGCGTGATAAATGGACGAGCAGTAGCTCCACCGGGAATGGCTTGCAGGATGGGTGTTTCAACCTCGAGGTAACCTTTCTCGTTGAAGAAATTGCGCATTGTGTTTATAATCTTGGTGCGCTTGATAAAGGTGTCCATAACGTTATCGTTGACAATAAGGTCAACGTAACGCTGACGGTAACGCTGTTCAGGGTCACAGAAGGCATCGAATACCTGGCCATCCTTTTCCTTTACTACTGGCAAAGGCCTCAAGGCCTTTGCCAGAATGGTAAGCTCCTTGACATGAACTGTGAGTTCACCGGTCTGAGTAATAAAGGCAAAGCCTTTTACACCAACAATATCACCTATATCGAGAAGTTTCTTAAAGACGGTATTGTACAGAGTCTTGTCTTCGCCCGGACAGATATCATCCCGTTTAATGTAAATCTGAATTCTGCCTGTTGAATCTTTTAGTTCTGCAAATGAGGCACTTCCCATAATTCGGCGTCCCATGATGCGTCCGGCAATGCATACATCCTGGTATGCATCAGGGTTGGCTTCGTAATTTTTGAGGATGTCTCCGGCATAGTGTGTTACCGGATATTCATCGGCCGGATAGGGATTTATATTAAGCTCCTGCAGTTTCTTTAAGCTTTCGCGTCTGATAAGTTCCTGTTCACTCAGTTCGAGTTGATCCATGTCTTGTCCGTTTAGAAGTACAGTAAAACGCTGCAAAGATAAGTTCAAAATATTCAATTTAAAAAGGGTAACTTTACTTTATGGAATCCCAAGGCTATAAACATTTAAGAGCATCGCCTGTTATTCATACACATTTAAATTTAATTTTGCCTTGATACCCGGCCACAACAATAGATAGTTCTGATGGAAAATACGAAGAAAGGTATAAGCAAGCCGGATTGGCTAAAGATTAAACTTCCCAACACCAACGAATACAGCTGGATGAATAAAACCATCCGTGATCATGAGCTGCATACAATCTGTACTAGCGGAAAATGCCCAAATGCAGCCGAGTGCTGGGGTGCAGGAACAGCCACTTTTATGATACTTGGCGATATATGCACAAGGGCTTGTAAGTTTTGTAATGTAAAGACAGGAAGGCCTGAGGCTGTGGACTACAAAGAGCCGTTGCGAATAGCTCGCTCCATAAAGATTATGAAGCTTAGGCATGTAGTTATAACCTCTGTTGACCGTGATGATTTGCCCGATGGAGGTGCCGGAATCTGGGTCGAGACTATCAAGATGGTTAAGAAGATCAACCCTGAGACGACTATGGAAGTGCTGATTGGCGATTTTCAGGGGATGACGAATCTGGTGCAGATGGTTATAGACGCTCAACCTGAAGTAATCAGTCACAACGTGGAGACGGTCAGGAGACTGACTCCTCAGATCCGCTCAAGGGCTAAGTACGATGTAAGTCTGGATGTGCTTAAATATATTGCGGATGCCGGTTGTATAGCAAAGAGTGGCTTAATGCTGGGTCTTGGGGAAACTCAGGAAGAAGTGCTTGAAACTATGAAAGACCTCAGGAATGTTGGTGTCAGGGTACTTACAATAGGTCAGTATTTGCAACCATCGCCCAAACACCTTCCGGTACAGGAGTATATCAAGCCTGCGCAGTTTAGGTTTTACAAAGAGGAAGGCCTAAAGATGGGCTTTAAGTATGTAGAGAGCGGCCCGCTGGTTCGTTCCTCCTACCATGCCGAGCGCCATATTAATGCTTTGAAGGATTGATCAATTATGAATGTAGAATACAGAGATTTAGGCCTGATTGATTATAAGGAAGCCTGGGATATCCAGGAAGAGCTATTCGATAAACTTACATCAGCAAAAAGCGGAAAAGCAGAGCAGCAGGGAGTATCAAACTATCTGCTGTTTTGTGAGCATCCTCACGTTTATACGCTAGGGAAAAGCGGACATGAGTCAAACCTCCTGATTCCTGATGTCTTGTTACAGAGGATTAACGCAAAGTTTTACCGTATCAACCGTGGAGGGGATATCACTTATCACGGTCCCGGACAGATAGTGGGCTACCCGATTTTTGACCTGGAAGCCATAGGTATAGGTATCAAGGAGTATATCCACAGACTTGAGGAGGCAATAATACAGACTCTTGCTGATTTTGGCATTGAAGCCACCCGTCTTGATGGTGCGACTGGGGTCTGGCTGGATGTAGACAAGGGTCTTGCTGCACGCAAGATTTGCGCAATAGGAGTTAGGGCCAGCCGTTATGTGACTATGCATGGCTTTGCTCTAAACGTAAATACCGACCTTAGTTATTTCACTCATATCAATCCCTGTGGTTTTGTCGACAAGGGTGTGACATCTTTCCAGAAGGAACTTCAGGCACCCCAGGATATTGAAGCCGTTAAGAAAGTACTGCTTGGCAAACTGACAGCTTTGTTTGGTCTTAGTCTGGTTTAGTTTATTATCCGACATCTTCTCAGTATCCAAAGCAAATTGGCTATATTTGGATTGTAATTTATTTTAGGAGGCTTTGGTAGTTAATGGAAAGACGTTGGAAGATCAAAGAACCAGGTGATAGTGCTGTTGTTGAGGCTTTGGCTGGAGAACTTAATGTAGATAAGATTGTAGCTAATCTTTTGGTACAGAGAGGAGTTGACAGTTTCTCATCAGCAAAGTCTTTTTTCAGGCCTTCACTTGATGACCTTCACGACCCTTTTCTTATGAAGGATATGGATATTGCCGTTGATCGCCTGTGCAAGGCGATTCGCAGTGGGGAAAGAATTATGATCTATGGTGATTATGATGTTGACGGGACTACTGCTGTAGCGCTTGTGTTTTCCTTTCTAAGGCGTTATTATCAAAATCTTTTGTTTTATATCCCTGACCGATATACTGAAGGATATGGAATATCTACCAAGGGTATAGAAGCTGCAGCCGACAGCGGCTGCAGTCTGATAATATCGCTGGACTGCGGCATCAAGGCAGTCAATAAAATAAGGTATGCAAAGAATTTCGGCATTGACTTTATAGTCTGTGACCACCATACTCCTGGGGAAGCTCTTCCCGAGGCTTTAGCCTGTATAGACCCCAAACGTCAGGATGATACCTATCCCTACAAGGACCTCTCAGGTTGTGGTGTGGGTTTTAAGCTTTTGCAGGCTTTCTGCCTGCATAATGGCTACCCTGTTGAGCCTTTATATAAGTATCTTGACCTTGTGGCAGTAAGCATTGCTGCCGATATAGTGCCTATCACGGGGGAGAACCGGATATTGGCCTATTATGGACTCAAGCAGCTGAACAACGATCCGGGTACCGGATTGAAAAGCATCATTCATGTGTCCAATATGGAGGGCAAGGAGCTGGAGATGAGTGACGTAGTGTTTAAGATTGGTCCCAGAATAAATGCTGCAGGACGTATTGAATCAGGACGCGATGCAGTGGAACTTCTGATCAGTGGAGAGGAAGAGCTTGCAAAAAGTCTTAGCGCAAATATCAATGGACATAATGAGGTTCGTAAGGATCTTGACAAAAAGATTACAGATGAGGCTTTGCAACTACTCATCAATGATCCTTCACAAAAGGAGCGCAAAAGTACTGTCTTGTTCAGACCTCACTGGCATAAAGGGGTAATAGGGATTGTTGCATCCCGTCTGATGGATAAATTCTACAGGCCTACGGTAATAATAACCGAGAGTCAGGGACTGGCTACCGGCTCGGCTCGTTCAGTTGAAGGATTCGACCTTTATAGTGCAGTGGAGTCATGCAGTGACCTGTTGATTAGCTTTGGGGGTCACACATCTGCTGCCGGGCTAACTATGGATATTGGGAATGTTGAGCTTTTTGCCCAGCGATTCGAAGAGTGGGTAGAGGCACACATCACTCCCGAACAGATGATTCCTCAGGTTGAAATAGATGCCGAGATAAGGCTCAAGGACATTAATGCCAGACTTATGAGGCTGCTAGCCCAGTTTGCCCCATTTGGGCCCGCCAATCAGAAGCCTTTGTTTGTTACCCGCAGAGTGATTGATTACGGAACCACCAAACTAGTGGGAAAGGGGCGTGACCACATCAAGTTTGAGCTTATTGAGGAATGCTCAGGGGCAATAGTCAGGGGGATAGGATTCTCAATGAAGGATCATCTTACGAAGATCCAGTCAAGAGAGCCCTTTGATATTGTTTACTCCATCGAAGAGAATGTATACAATGGAGTAAGTTCGGTACAACTAATGATTAAGGATTTGCTTTTCCCTTATTAGCCTTCTTGCTGAATACCCCTACAGCCATTATAGCTCCAATAAGTACAACAAGCGCTCCTATATAGGCCATTGGTGCCAGAGCATCTGTACTGAACCAGCTGACATTGATCCACAGCAATATCTCCATCAAAAGCACTGTGATGATGGGGTTGAGCGTTATGATGACGCTTATTTTATTGGCGTCTATGTATTTAAGTGCTAATGAAAGACTTCCGTAGGCCAGCAGGGTATTGAATGCCAGGAAAAGGAAGAGAAACCATACGCCAATGCTGTGGGCCTGGAATAGTGTTGAGAAATCAGCAAATGGCAGGAACATCAACATTGGTATGGCATAAAGCATTAGACTTATCTCAGAAGTACTGTATTTATTTACCACCATTTTATTGATTATAGCATAGCCGGTCCAGGTTACTGATCCCATCAAAAGCCATAAAAATCCTGTCTGGAGTTCTTCCTTGCCGGGAATAAAGTCCAGCTGATAGTAGTAAAACACGACAAAACCCACAGCAGTAAGAATAAAACCGGCGATACGGATGGTATCTGCTTTTTCCTTAAACATAAAGAATCCGGCAAAGGCCAACAGTACCGGACCAAGCTGAATAATTATCTGTGCTACAAGCGGGCCTCCATAGTTTACACCCTGTTGATATCCTATAAAGTTAAATCCCAGTAATATAGCAGCAGCTACGAGGGAAAGCGGTGGTTTGACAAGTATCTTGAGTGAGGATGGAGTCTTAATAGCCATAAATAGGGCAATTGAGCCAAAGGCGACCAAAAAGCGCCACCATACGATGGTGTAAGAGTCAATATAGTTAAGAGCTACTTTAAGGGCTATAGCTAGTGTGGCCCAAAGAATTGCGGTATTCAACGAAAGTAAAATACCTTTGGTGTTGTTGGTCATATGTGTTGTTAATAATCGCGCTGCAAAATTAGTAATAGGCTTCACATTTTGATTAAATTATACTTTATATTTGTGGAAACATAAATTGGAAAACTATGAGACAACTCTTAAATCCCAAGATTGCACTTACTTTGATCACCTCAGTAGTTCTGCTCCTGACCTCCTGCAATATGAAGCGCAAATCGTCTGGCGACGGTCCGCAGGATGGAGCTGTTCTTGAGAAAACCACAGTTGAAGAAAAAGTACGTGAATTCGTATATCCGCTTCCTACAGCATTTGAAGTCACTGAAATGCTTAACAGGATTGGTGCAGCATATATTCTGACTCTTTCAAATCCGGTTAGCAATGTGGAGCGTTACCTTACAGAAAAATCAAAGGCTCTGAATCTGGGTATCTATAGCGCTGACCTTAGCTATGCCAGCGCTTATAACCAAAAGCAGAGTGTTATAGATTATATGGATGTATCCAAGAAGCTTATCGATGCTCTGAATATTTCCGGCGCTATCAGCCAGGATGTGATTGAACAGGTTGAAGCTAATCAGGATAATAAGGATGAACTTGTAAACATCATTACAAACACCTTCTACGATACATATGAATATCTAAATCAGGCCAACAGGGGATCAGTATCTCTGCTCGTTCTTGCCGGAACCTGGGTTGAGGGTCTTTACATTGTTACTCACATTACCGAGAATGTGTACTACAACAAGGAAATGGTAACGATAATAATGAAGCAAAAGGCTTCTCTTGACACTCTGATGGAACTTATGCAAGTTGCAAAGGATGATCCGGCTGTAGCTGAAACTATATCTGAACTGCTGCCACTTTACAATACTTATCTTGCTGTTGAAAATGATGCAATCACAGAAGCTCAGGTATTGTTTATTACCAAAGAGATTTACAGGGTTAGAAACAAAATGGTGGAGTAGTATTTGTCTCTAAGCAAAATAAAGAGGGGTGTCCTACAAGACACCCCTCTTTATTTTACTATGGCTTGAAGTTGAAATTAAGCTTCTTGGCAATCTCTGTTGCAAGTTCTTTATCAACCTTGTAGAAGTGTCCAAGCTGACGTTGTATTATTTCGTCTCGCTTAGGGCCTTCAATTCCGGCCATTGAACCGGCAAAATTGCTGATTGTTGCCTTGCGTTCTCTGTCTGTCATGACCTTTCTAAATAGCTGTCCAGGCTGGGTATAATGGTCGTCATCATTCTCGTTGCGGTCGTAAAAGTCAGCCCAGTCTGAGTGAAGATCCATACCCGGACTCTTGTACTTTGGATCAGCTTCTATACCATCATAACTATTAGGATAGTAGTTGGGTGCATCACCTCCGTTACCATTTACAGACATATAGCCGTCGCGTTCATGATTGTGGACCGGAACAATAGGTCTGTTGACGGGGATTTGCTCATAATTTGCTCCCAGGCGGTAGCGGTGAGCATCAGGATAAGCAAAGAGTCGACCCTGCAACATCTTGTCAGGTGACAGGCCTATACCTCTAACCACATTTGAAGGTGCAAAGGCAGCCTGCTCTACATCAGCAAAGTAGTTAACGGGTATCTCATTGAGCTCCATCACACCGACCTCAATAAGCGGGTATTCTGAGTGAGACCAAACCTTTGTGACATCAAATGGATTCCACCTGAACTTCTTTGCCTGTTCGTCTGTCATCACCTGGATATTGAGAGTCCACTTTGGATAATCGCCCTTCCTGATGGCATTTACAAGGTCTCTCTGAGCATAGTCAGGATCCTTGCCTCTCAGATCCTCTGCCTGAGCTGCCGAAAGAGTCTTGTTTCCCTGCTGGGTTTTGAAGTGGAACTTAACCCATACTCTTTCACCCTTTTCGTTGTACATAGAGAAGGTATGGCTTCCATACCCGTTCATATGACGGTAACCATCTGGTGTGCCTCTGTCACTGAAGAGTATCATTATTTGGTGGAGACTTTCAGGATTGAGACTCCAGAAATCCCACATCATGGTCGGACTCTTGAGGTTGGTGTGCGGATCACGTTTCTGAGTGTGGATAAAGTCGGGGAATTTCTTAGCATCCTTGATAAAGAATACCGGAGTATTGTTTCCAACAAGGTCCCAGTTGCCTTCATCAGTATAGAACTTAACGGCAAAGCCTCTTGGGTCACGTTCGGTGTCTGCACTTCCCTTTTCTCCACCAACAGTTGAGAACCTTATAAACACACGACATTCATTGCCTACCCTGCTAAACAGAGAAGCGCATGTGTATTTGGTGATATCATTGGTTACTGTGAATTTCCCAAATGCACCTGTACCCTTGGCGTGTACCACTCTTTCGGGGATTCTCTCCCTGTTAAAGTGAGCAAGTTTCTCAAACAGAAAGCTGTCCTGGATTAACACAGGTCCCCGTGGACCTGCAGACATACTGTCTTCATTTTCGTGATACGGCCTTCCTGATGCGGTTGTCAGCCTTTTTTTATCGTCTTTCATACCTGTATAATTTTAGGTTAACTATATTTCTATGTGACCTGAATTCGTAGCGGAGGGAAGTCCTGCAGGACATGACAACCGGCTATTTCTTGGCATTCGGGACCCAAAACCACACAACTATTGTACCAATACAGGCAGCAGCTAGTACAACAATACGTAGGTTGATATTACTGATAAGGACCCAGGCAGATATCGACACCATAATCCACATTAGCACAATGGAATAGATTTTTTCGTGTCTGTATAAGCCCTTATTAGTCTCATATCTTCTAATCCTTCCTCCCAGGTATTTATTATTAAGCAGCCATTGGTGCAACCTGGGTGAGCCCTTCATATATAGGTAGGCTGAAAGGAGGAGGAAGGGGGTGGTGGGCAAACCCGGTACTACTATTCCCACTAAACCCAGAGCCAGTGCTATTGAGCCCAGCACAATATAAATAGACTTTAGCATCAGATATGACTTTTCACAATCTTCGGGATCATTCACAAATTTTACAATGTCTTAATTTAGACCATTTATGCACAATGTGCAAGTTTTGCGTAACTTCGCGCACATTTTTGAGCGTATGTTATCATTAAAGATCTTCTTTACCGAAAAGAAATATTTCGCCCCGGCATTTATGTACACCTGCTTTGCATTGGTGTTTAGTACATGGATTGTATATATTCCCTTTATAGCTCATAAGTTGCAGATTGGTGAGGCAAGGATAGGGACGGCACTGTTTTTTGGATCCCTTGGCTCCTTCCTTACAATTCCTCTGTCCAACCGACTGACTATCATTTTAGGTGTCGGACGACAGGCTTTCTGGGGCTTTATACTCTATGCCACTTCACTCTTTGGAATCTTCTCAGCTCCAGGTTATTACTGGCTGCTTGCCGCACTTTTTTATTACGGAATGTGCAGTTCAATCTTTGCTATAGGTCTTAATTCACTTGTTGCTGAGGTTGAGAAGAGAGCAGGTAAGTATATAATGACCGGAACCCATGGTTTCTGGAGTATAGGTGGGATGATTGGAGCCTCGCTCGGAGGTTATCTTGCGGGACGCTTCAATATGCCCTTTGTGCACCTTGGCGTGGTGCTGGTGATTCTGATATCAGCAAACCTATACCTTCGTAAGGAATACATTAATATAAAAGGAGAAGCGAAAACCAGGAAAGAGAAGGGTTCTATTCCCTGGAAGCCCATCCTGCTGATTGCTATGATAGCGATGGTTATGATGGCGTCTGAAGGCGCCATCGCTGACTGGAGCTCCCTTTATATGAAGGAGGTTGTAATTGTAAGAGCCGAACTGTGGGGACTAGCCTATGCTTTGTTTGCCGTTGGTATGGCAATAGGCCGTTTCATGGGTGATGCGATGAGTCTGAGATTTGGTTCATGGCGACTGCTTAGTATGGCTGTTCTTACCAGCATTGTGGGTTTTGCACTGGTGCTTAGCACAGTCGGTGTAATAGTATTCTGCGGATTTTTGATAATTGGCCTGGGCTTCTCAGTCGTAGTTCCCGAGATCTATCGTCTGGCCTCCAATGTTGATGGCATTAGGCCTGCAGATGGTATTTCGATGATTGCAGCCTCATCAAATATAGGCTTCCTTACCGGTCCTGTAATCCTTGGTTTTGTTGCCGAACTGTACAGTCTATACGCTAGTTTTTTAGTACTGACCGGCTTTGTGGTTATCGCCTTTGTTTTAGTCTCTTTAAAGAAAAGGCGTTAAGGATTCTGTTTGAAATACAGCTGAGTATGAAGTGTCTCAACTGAAAGTAAGCCTTACCTGTGAAGTCCTCACAAGGATCTCGTAGTGGTAAAGCAATCCGCTTTTCTCGTCAGTAAGGACTTCGCTTTTTTCAGTGCAATGCCATTCCTGGGCTGACCATTCGGGAAACCAGGTATCAGCACCCTCAAAGTTATGGTGAATGACGGTAAGGTGCAATGTGTCTGAATATGGCAGAAATGCCTTGTAGATCTCACCACCGCCTATTACAAAGAGCTTCCTGTATTCCCTGGCTGCCTCCACAGCTTCCTCTGTGGAGGAAACCACAATGCAACCGGGCAGCTGCAGGTCTTTATTTCTGCTCACAACAATATTAAGTCTGTTAGGAAGTGCACCTTTGGGCAGGGCCTCGAAGGTCTTTCGTCCCATAACTATTGCATTACCTGTTGTAAGCTGCTTGAATCGCTTCAGGTCACCACTTATGTATGCAAGCTGGTCTCCATCTTTCCCGATGGCTCGTTGCTGGTCTATCGCTACAATGATGGCTATCTCCATTCCGGCTATATTTTATACAGCGATATCGCCTTTAATATGTGGGTGAGGATCATATCCTGTAAGTTCAAAGTCCTCGAAACTGAACTCATCAATGTTCCTTATGCTGGGGTTGATCTTCATTACAGGCAGAGGACGAGGTTCCCTGCTTATCTGCAGCTTTACCTGCTCGATATGGTTGCAATAGATATGTGAATCCCCCAAAGTATGGACAAAATCTCCGGGTTTGAGACCGCAAACCTGTGCTACCATCATAGTCAAGAGGGCATAGGAGGCTATATTGAAGGGAACTCCCAGGAAGATATCTGCACTGCGTTGATAGAGCTGACAGCTTAGTCTGCCGTTGGCAACATAAAACTGAAACAAGATATGGCAGGGAGGCAACTGCATTTCATCGATTTGCCCCACATTCCATGCCGATACTATATGCCTCCGTGAATCAGGATTATTCTTTATTGATTCGATAACCTGTAGTACCTGGTCAATATGACCTCCGCTATAATCCGGCCATGACCTCCATTGATAACCGTAAATGGGTCCCAGTTCACCGTCTTCCTTAGCCCATTCATTCCAGATGCGCACCCCGTTATCCTGAAGGTATTTGACATTTGTACTACCCTTTAAAAACCACAGTAACTCGTATATGATAGATTTAAGGTGTAGTTTTTTTGTTGTGACAAGAGGAAAACCGTCCTCAAGATTGAAGCGCATCTGGTGTCCGAAAACCGAAATGGTTCCGGTGCCTGTTCTGTCTTCCTTAAGTACGCCTTCTGCTAGCACCCTTCGTACGAGGTCGAGATATTGTTGCATCTTACAATGTTTTAGTCGATCACCTTTTGGGATTAAGGTCAATAACAGTCATTATCGGGTAATGATCTGAATACTTGACCGGGAATTTCCTGAAATTATAGGAACTGAATGCAGGATCATGGAAAATATAATCAATGCGGAAAGAGGGGAGGCGTCGTCCATTGTATGTACCTCCGAAACCTGATCCGGATTCTGTAAAGGCATCTTTTAGTTTACCACGCATTTTGCGGTAAACATAAGACACAGGGATATCATTAAAATCACCGCAGACTATCACCGGATATGGTGACTCTGCAATCTGTCCTGAGATTGTCTCTGCCTGGGTGGCCCGTGACCTAAGTGCCCTTGTGAGTTTTCTTGAAATATTTATAAGTCCCCGTTTCTGACTTTCGCTCATGCGAAAATCAAGACTGTCAAGCACTTCCAGTTCGTTATCCTGGAATCCTATAGACTCAAGGTGCGAGTTAAATACCCTTACAACGGTACCGTTTATGTCGATATCGGCATAGATTGTCATATTACGGCTCTGATCGAAGCGTATTGCACCACCTTCGATAATAGGGTATTTTGAATAGATAGCTAATCCATAACCGGTGTTTCCCTTGTGCTTTTCAGTATATTCGAAATATCTGTGAGGATAGGCTCTGAACTTCATAGCTATTGCTGCAGGGCTGTATTCCTCCGGCTTCAGCTTTGTATAGTACTCCTGAAAGCTTATAATGTCGGGCGATTGTTGCAAGATAAAATCAAAGGTTACTTCCGGGGTATTGTTCACTCCTGAATGCTTGTAGTAATCGAACATTCTGGTATTGTATGACATCACCGTTACCGGTTTTTCCAATACCAGAGATGCTTCGACATTCTTACCCCAGATTCTGAAGCAATGGTTCCAGTGAGGTAGACTAATTAGAAGTGCGATAATTGGTATTAAGACAAACCATGATTTACGTAGCAGCAGAATAATGGCAAGGGCAAGGTTGAAGATCCATAGAGCAACAAAGGCAAAGCCAGCAAAGGCCAGGAAGTGGAGACTTCCCGGTGGGATATAGGCTGTTGCTGTTGAAAACAGCAAGGCCAGTGCAGACAATGTCACGATAGTGAGCGATATTGAATAAAGAATCTTTTTCAAGCCTGTATTAAACTTCTGATTTGCTTCCTAAATATAGCTAAATGTCCCCTTCTTTGCTAGCATCAAAGAGAGTTCTCTTCTCCTCAGCAGTAAGGCTCTCATATCCATTACTTTTGATTTTCTCAAGGATACGATCAAGTTCTTTCTGCCTGCGGACCTTCAGGGCATTGTATTCGTAGTCGGTCAATGGTCTCTTGTGAGCAACCGATAGCTTTGGCTTTCTTGATAGTTTGTTCTTGACATCCTGCAAGGGTGATGACATAAAGGTCCTGCTGTCTGGCAATCCTTTCACAGACCATCTCCATCCAAGGAGCAGGCCGACAAGGGAACCGCCTATATGTGCCAGATGGCCGCCCGTATTGTTAAGATTAGAAATACTGATCAGGTCTATAATAAGCGCAGCAAGTGCTATATACTTCAACCTTACCTCACCGAAGAAGAGCAGATAGACCTTGTGGTTGGGCTCATACCGCGCTACTGTAAACAGCACTGCCATTACGGATGCAGAGGCCCCCATTAGAATGGCATTGTCATTGCCGTAAAAAACCGGCAGGAAGTTGTATGCCAGGAAGAAAGCAAGTGCTCCTGCCAGACCTCCTATAAGGTAGGTGCGAAGGAGATAACTCTCGCCAATAATGTGCATAAACAACCTGCCAAACCAGTATAGATAAAGTACATTAAACAGGAGGTGCAGGAAATCAAAATGCAGAAACATATAAGTGACTGGAGTCCAGAAATGCCTCAGCAGTTCCAGATAATCAGCCGGTACGCTAAAGGCTGTCAACCAGGGTAATATCACAGATGGCTGGTTACCTGACAGCACCATAAACAGCTGAATAAACCTGAAGATCAGGAATACCCCAATATTGACATAAATCAACCGGGTAAGGACACTACCATATTTGAAAGAGTCCCGTATTTCAGAACTTATTGACATAGCTGCAAATTAATAAACTCCCTTTTTACGCCAGTAGCGGATAAGGAAAAAACCAAAGAGCATACCTCCAAGGTGGGCAAAGTGTGCTACATTATCACCTGAGAAATTAGCCACACCAAGGAACAGCTCTATCACCCCATATATTATTACAAAGTACTTTGCTTTGATAGGCATTGGTGGAATCATCAGGAATAATACAGTATTGGGGAAAAGCATTCCGAATGCCAGCAGGATGCCGAATACGGCTCCTGACGCTCCCACGGTAGCGTATAAATTCAGGTATCTTGCATAGTCCAAGCCATAATTATACACATACTCCTTTGACAAGCCTATTGCCAGTTCCGGGTTGGTATTGATAAGGCCATTGTATGCGTTTTCAAAAGCGATATAGGCGTTTTGGTTGATCATCGGTGTCTGGCCAAAGAATGCCAGCAGGTTTTCGTGTGAAGGGTTGTTCAGATAGTAGGTAACAGCGTTAAGTACAGGCTGTACCTCTACCATCTGCACTAGCATCTGTATTAATCCTGCCCCTACTCCTGTTACCATGTAATACAACAGGAATCTTTTTGGTCCCCATACCATCTCCAACATTCTGCCAAACATAAATAGGGCAAACATATTGAAAAACAGGTGTGAAGGCTGGGGATAGGCATGCAGAAACATATAGGTAATCAGCTGATATGGTCTGAAGTATTCCGCAGCAGGCACATGCAGTCCCAGATAATCTTCTATTCTTATGCCAAGGCGGGAATACAAGACTATAGATGCAAAGAAAAACAGTACGTTAATTATCAGTAGATTTTTTACTACCGGGGGCATGCCAAACGGCGATGGTCTGAAACTCATATTCCTTCGTATTAGTAGCTATTCAGCAAATTTAACCTTATCTAAACCACTTTTCAATCTCTTCATTCTCTACAATAGTAAATACCCGCTTACCTGATGATGTATAGGCCGGAGTATTGCACTGGAATAGCTGTGCTACAAGCATCGTCATCTCCTCAGCCGATAGCCGCTCGCCTGCCATCATGCAGGCGTTGCGGGCCATAATTGCAGCGAGCTGTTCCCTCATCTCCAAAGATGCATCCTTTTCTCCACTTTTATATGCTTCAAGGAGCTGGTCAAGGAAAGAAACTGTGCGGGAATTATCAAACCCGTCAGGGATTCCGCTGACCGCAAAGATTCCAGGTTCAGTTTCCTTTATGTCGAACCCGAATGTACCCAAATCTTCCATTATATCTCTCATCAGCACTGCGTCATCAGTGTCAGGATGAAGGATTTCAGGGAATAACAATTGTTGGGTAGCCGAATTTCCTGACCTGATAGTGTTGATGAAGCGTTCGAATAGTACACGTTCATGTGCCCTGCGCTGATCGATAACCATCAATCCTGACCTTACCGGGGTCAGGATGTATTTGTTCTTTATCTGGAAGAAGGTAGCATCCTCTACAGGTCTGTCATGCTCAAAGTTGACAATCGATGTTTGTATATCTGCCTCATTTCCTTTTGATGGCAGTACTAAAATCTCTTCCTCTTCATCATCATCAGGTAAAGTAATTTCTCCACCTTTTTCAAAACCTTTGTATAACTCCTGCCATTCGGGTATTAGAGTCGACTGAGGCCTGTTATAGTTTGACTCCTTCCTGAATGGATTATAATCAGGGTTAAAGCTGATCTGAGGAGGTTTAACCTCTGTGGGGTTGAACGTGACAGGGATGTCTATCTGCCCTTCGGTATCAAAGTCAATCGAGGGCACTATGCTATGCTTGCCAAGGCTCTCGCGTATGGCTGAGTTGAGTATCTTCCAGATCAGCTGCTCATCTTCAAATTTGATCTCAGTCTTGGTAGGGTGGATGTTGACGTCGATCATTTCCGGGGCTATATCCAGATATAGGTAATAGGAAGGATAAGCATCCGAAGGGATAAGGTTGGAATAGGCGTCCATTACTGCCTTGTGCAGGTAGGAATGGCGCATGTAGCGCTTGTTAACGAAGAAGTACTGATTGCCGACAGTCTTCCTGGCACCCTGTGGGGTGCCAATAAACCCGTGGATATAGACCACTGAGGTCTCTATATTTACTGGGATATGCTGTTTGTTGCTTTGTTTCCCTGCAATTGCTTCTATCCTCTGGCGGTGGTTCTCAGATTTCAGGTTGAGCAGGGGTTGGTCATTGTGCACCAGTATAAAAGCAATCTCCGGGTTGGCCAGCGCAACACGGTGCATTTCGCTGATTATATAACGCAGTTCGGTAGCATTTGACTTTAGAAAACGCCTTCGTGCGGGTACGTTGTAAAACAGATCCCTGATAATGAAGTTGCTGCCCTTGTCGCAGGCAATCGGTTTTTGGCTTTCAACCTTTGAGCCGGAAATAACAATCTGTGTTCCCAGGTCTGAATCAGTAGATCTGGTTCTTAGCTCTACATGAGCGATAGCAGCAATAGAAGCAAGGGCCTCCCCGCGGAAGCCCATAGTTCTTATAGCAAAAAGATCATCTGCTGATTTGATCTTGGAGGTGGCGTGCCGGTCAAAGGCAATACGGGCATCAGTCTCGCTCATGCCAATCCCGTTGTCAATCACCTGAATAAGGGTTCTGCCGGCGTCTTTGACAAGAACTCTTATGTCAGTCGCCCGCGCATCCAGTGCATTCTCGACTAGTTCCTTGACAACAGAAGCTGGCCGTTGAACTACTTCACCGGCAGCGATCTGGTTGGCTACCGAATCGGGCAAGAGTTGAATCAAATCTGGCATGTATTCCTGGCTCTCTTTATGGCTCTATTAACTGTTAGACTTAGGTGGATTAGAATTTAATCATGAAAAATGTAATAGCTGCAAGCAATATGATCCATACCAACAGTCGGCGGTTAGATTTGCGTACAGCTTTTTGTCTGTATTCGAAGAGACCCGGGTTACCCCTTCGCATGGCTCCCTTTACCCTGGATTCAATTCCGGTAGTTGTGTAGTCTCCGTCAAGAAGTCCAAGTTCTGCTTTAATACGCCTTTCACGTTCTTCTCTTTCTTCCTTTGCAGGATCATAGTAAAGAGGTTTATGGTTGAAAGAGCGTGCTTGTGGTGTACTGAAATTAAAGAGCCCCATAGCTATTGTTTTAGATTTCTACAAAAATACAAAAACCTTGTATTCTTTCCTGAAACTTGATACCTTTAATATCCTTAAGGAATAATCTAACCCTAATCAGCATGTTAGTTAAGACTTTCGGAGCTGCCGTTGCGGGTATTGATGCCATCCCTATAACAATCGAGGTGGATATTTCGCGCGGTATTCGTTTTTTTCTGGTAGGCCTTCCTGACAATGCGGTAAAAGAAAGTCAGCAACGGATAGAATCCGTTTTCAGGGTGTTTGGCTACACCTGGCCGGGCAGGAGAATAGTTATAAATATGGCTCCTGCCGATACCCGAAAGGAAGGCTCAGCCTATGACCTGCCACTGGCAATTGGAGTACTTGCCGGTGATGAACAAATATCCGCGGACCGTATTGGTGACTATCTGATGATGGGCGAACTGTCACTCGATGGCAGTCTCAAGCCCATAAGGGGCGCTTTACCCATAGCATTATGTGCTAAGGGAAACGGCTTTAAGGGCATCATCCTTCCCCGTGCCAATGCTCGGGAAGCTTCGGTTGTTGAAGGACTGGATGTATATGGAGCTGAGGATGTAGGTCAGGTGATAGGATTCCTCAACGGTACTTTGCAACTTGAGCCGATACTGTTTGATCTCGATAGTGAGTTTTCGGATCAGGCCTCTTATCACGAAATGGACCTTGCAGATGTCAAGGGACAGGAAAGTGTGAAGCGGGCACTTGAAGTGGCTGCAGCTGGCGGGCATAATATGATTATGATTGGGGCTCCTGGAAGTGGCAAGTCCATGCTTGCCAAGCGTCTTGCCACAATACTTCCGCCCATGCAACTTAGCGAGGCTCTTGAAACTACAAAGATACACTCGGTCGCCGGTAAGATGAATGGAGAGAGAGCTCTGCTTACTCAGCGTCCGTTCAGATCTCCACACCACACGATATCCAGCATTGCACTAGTTGGCGGGGGTAGTTTCCCCCAGCCCGGGGAGATATCACTTGCTCATAACGGTGTGCTGTTTTTGGATGAACTGCCTGAGTTTAACCGTACTGTGCTGGAGGTGTTGAGGCAACCTCTTGAGGACAGAGAAATTACAATATCCAGAGCAAGGGTATCTCTTAAGTATCCTGCATCCTTTATGCTTGTTGCAAGTATGAATCCCTGCCCCTGTGGCTACTACAACCACCCGGAAAAGGAGTGTACATGCGCACCCGGCATGGTCCAGAAATACCTGAGCCGGATCTCCGGTCCCCTGCTCGACAGAATTGATATCCATATTGAAGTCGTGCCTGTTCCCTTTGAGAAGCTGGCATCCAGTCCTCAGGCAGAAAAAAGCGAGGACGTGCGTGCCCGGGTAATCAAGGCCCGTGAACTTCAGTCCAAGCGTTTTAAAGAGCACCTATCTGTGCATTGCAATGCACAGATGAGCAGCAAGCTGTTGAGGAGATATGCCGTCCCCGATTCAGCAGGTGCCGCTATTCTTAGAAATGCTATGGAAAAGCTTGGGCTGTCTGCAAGAGCCTATGACAGAATATTGAAATTATCAAGAACAATTGCCGACCTTGAAGGGTCTGAAAATATCCATGCTCATCATGTTGCAGAGGCTGTGCAATACAGAAGCCTTGACAGATCTGGCTGGGCGGGGTGAACCTCTTTCCCTGTCTTTTGTTTAATGCCTGATTGCAAGGCACAAGAATTGGCAAAGTGAAGTAAATAGCTTTTCTTTGTGCGTCAAACAAATATTTCAGATGAGTAAACAGAAAAAAATTAAGCCGATGTCTTCCAATGTATTAATGGATCCAATAGGCCGACTGATGGGGCTACGTTATAAGTCTCACCCCTGGCACGGTATTGATATAGGTAATAATGCTCCGGATATAGTAATGTGTTTTATTGAAGTAGTGCCCACCGATACTATCAAGTATGAGATAGACAAGGAAAGTGGTTATCTGAGGATAGACAGGCCTCAGAAATACTCCAATGTGGTGCCTTCTCTTTATGGTTTTATTCCTCAAACATATTGCGGACCTGGAGTAGGTAAGATATGTGAAGACAAGACAGGCAGAAAGGATATCAAGGGAGATGGTGACCCGCTCGATATTTGCGTGCTTACAGAGAAAGACGTAATGCACGGTGATATCATCGCTGAGGCCATCCCTATCGGAGGTTTCAGAATGATTGACGGCGATGCTGCTGACGATAAGATTATTTCAGTCTTGAAGGGTGACGTGATGTATGGTGGTGTTACTGATGTATCTGAACTGCCAGAGCTGGTACTTGAGAGACTTAAGCACTACTTCCTGACTTACAAGGATATGCCGGGAATGAACAGGGCATCAGAGATTACACATGTATATAATGCTGAAGAAGCACGTGAGGTAATTACAGCCTCTATGGTGGACTATGAAGCCCGTTTCGAGAAACTGCGTAGCGCACTTCAATCGTATTAGTCAGGGATTTCCCTGGATCAACTAAAAACACTCAGATCTGTCAAGTACCCAGACGTTGCAGTCGTTTGTTGAGCTGACGCAATCTGAATGTATTGAAGTAGTCAATAATTCTTCTTAGGATATCAAGGTAGAGTGTCACATATAGCATTGCCACACCAAGCCAGACAACAATCATATTGAATAGAGGGGTGGGAACTGACAGGGGACCAAACTCCTTATATGCTGCATAGAAATGTGAACGTCCCCATTTACCTTTGGCCTCACGGTAAACCGGGTGAGACTTCTGAATAAAGTGGTCACCAACAAGTTCAAACTGCTTGACCTGTCTACGTTCCATCATCCAGTCGGCAAGTGCCTCGTTGAAATTGGCTCTTTTAAGTGCTATCACATCATCGACTGAATATCTACGCACCATAGAATCTATCTTACTGTCCTTGATGGACGAGTAATGATGATAAATGCGATTATATGCAGCTTGTTTGTTTAGCAGTATCTTGTTAATGCTATCGTGCAAAGATGCTGTATAGTCAATCTGAGACTTCTTACTCAACTGATCAGCAACTTGTTTTCCTTCATCTCCAAACATTTCTCTGAGTGTATTGGCAAGGGGCGCACTATGTTTCTTGACAGTCTCCGTCTCACCCCTCTCATAAGCCCAGCGACAGGCGTCATTGAGCTTGATTAGTTCAGGAATTAGTGTGCTGCTGTAATATGAGCTGCGGCTCATCTCCATCTCCTCCTCAAAGAAGTTCTTCTGGTAGTTGTTGTTTTTGAACTGTTCCACTGCCAATGCCTCGAAAGACCAGCGTGTTACCATCACATCTCCAATGCGGGGAACGAATTCCCTGGAACTAATAGAGCTGTGGAGCTTGTCGAAGTTTACGATAGTACCACTAAACAACAGGTGGGGCACAAGTATCAGCGGAATCAATACATAGATTGCAACTACGGAGTTTAGACCACTGCTTATATTCAACCCAAGCATATTTGCAAAACAGGAGGTTGAAAACAAAATGGCCCAGTACTGAAGCGTGAGTCCTTGTATCTCTAGCACATAGTTGCCTATTAGCACAAAACTCAATGACTGGAGTGCAGAAATGCAGAACAGTACAAATATTTTGCTATTAAGGAAACTAAACCGGCTTAGATTAAGAAATGACTCCCTCTTTCTAAGACGTCTGTCGCGAATAATCTCTTCAGCACTAACATTAAGTCCGATAAAAAGGGATACAACCACACACATAAAGAGGTATGCGGGTATATTTACATTTTCCGAGAAGACGTACATATTGGGATCTCCTTCTGTTCCTGCAAGGAACTTAATGAAGAACGACAATATGATTGCAAGTATGGGAGCTTCAAGTATGTTGATAGCCAGATATTGCTTGTCCTTGAGTTTGGACAAGGCATCCCGCATAGCAAATATCTTAAACTGCTTCCACCTGTTTGGTATCTTGAATCGGTTGTGTGGCAGTGCTTCTTTTTTCTCGAGGTCGCGCTTTTCTTTCCACTCGAATTTACTCTCGAAATTCTCCAGATACAACTTATACCATTCTTCAGGACTGACCTTACGCTTTCTTATCAGTTTACCATAAGGGTTAACAATACGTGCCTCAACAATGCGCAACAACTGCTCAGTCTTTACATTACCGCATGCATAACACTCCCTTTCCTCAGGATTGACATAGTTTGCCGCCCTCTTGAAATAGACGATGGCATCAATAGGATTGCCGTTATAGATAATCCTACCACCCTTGTCAATCATCAGGAGTTTGTCGAGCATTTTGAACAGGTCAGACGAAGGTTGGTGGATGTTGATAACAACCAGCTTTCCTTTCAGAACCTGTCTTTTCAAGAGGAGCAGAACCTTTTCGGAGTCCATTGAAGATAGTCCGGAAGTCGGTTCATCGACAAACAGGATGGCCGGTTCACGTATCAACTCAAGGGCCATGTTAAGGCGTTTGCGCTGACCACCGCTGAGTATCTTGTTAAGCGGGGTCCCTACAACAAGGTCGCGAGCCTCAACAAGGTCGAAATCTTCAAGTGCATCCTCAACCCTTTGTTTTATAGCTTCCTTTGAGAAGTCACTAAAGCAGAGGCGGGCGTTAAACCACAGGTTTTCAAACACTGTAAGCTCCTCCTTCAGAAGGTCTTCCTGCGGTACATATCCGATAAGTCCTTTTAGTTTTTCCTTATCCTCGTGGATGTCATATCCATTAATCAGGATATGTCCTGTATTGGGTTTCAGATTTCCATTTAGCAGATTGAGCAGTGTGGACTTGCCGGTTCCGCTTCCTCCGATAACCCCAACAAGCTGACCTGAGCGTCCGGTAAAACTGAAGGGATGGATTGCTGTCAGGTTGTTGTTAAACTTGTAGGATACGTCTATCGCCCTATAGATTATGAGTCCTTCTTCCTTGTGGCGGAGGAATTTTTCAGATACCCTGGTATGGTATACCGGAGGCATCAAAGAGGTTTTGATTACCGAACCAACGGCAAGCGTATAAGGCCTGTCGGTCTCAACTTTATGTCCGTTGAGATAAAGGTTTCTTTCCCCTGAATATCTGAAGATAAAGGTATTGGTACTCTTGACGTGAAGCACCCAGACTGTTACCTGTTGAGGTGGATTGTACAGAATCTTGATCTCTGGATTTATATCTTCCTTTTCTCCGGTAATCAGAAGGAGTTCGCTTTTATTTGGGACCTCCAAAGGTTCTTTAAGGATAAAGGCCTTCAGGTTTTGATAATCTGATGGTTCTATCTTGAAGCAGTCGGCCAGCAAGTCAACCAGACGAATCTCATCATCCCTGATTTCCTCGTCTTTTTTGAGGAAGTCGAGCAACTGAGAGAACAGGACTATCTTGGGCTCCTGTTCAAGCTCTGTATTAATCTTGGTTGCAATGTTAAGGATGCGGTTGAGGTTGTCGCTCGATTGCTTGTCCTTGAGCTCCTGATTGTTGGATCCAACCTCTGAGTGATACCTGTTGAGATATACCTCGAAGCGCCCGAGGTACTGGTCTACATATTCGCTGCTAAATTGGCGTGAAAGAAAATCCTTGACGCGGGAATATGCCCTGCCGGTTTGCCTCTCTTTCCTGATGTCGGTGAGCAAAGCAAACAGCTGCATTAAGGCTTCAAGCAGGGTTTCACTCATAGTGCTTAGTGAATTTTCCTTTGGTTTTGCTTAACCCCGGGCCATGAGGCCCGGGTGTTAGCTATCTTGGTTTACTGCGTGAAGATAAGAAAAAATCCAAAGCAAAAATCACAAGCTTCTTTCTATGCCCATTTCAAGTCCCGCAAGTTCTGCCAGGCCCTTAAGCCTGCCTATAAGAGGGTACCCGGGATTGGCTTCCCTGGTGTAATCATCAAGCATTTTTACACCATGATCCGGGCGAACAGGCATTCTGATATCCTTGTCTTTGAGACCTTCCCTGATTCTTCGCCTCTGTTCGATTAGCAAAGCTTTTGCCACCTCGTACATATCCACACAGCCCTCGATATGACCGTATTCGTGGAAGCATCCGTTGGGCAACAGTACGTTGTTGCGCAGGTGGAGGAAGTGAATGCGGTGACCTACCGACTTAATCATGTCGAGTATGTAGTCATTGCTTCGCACTGACAGAGATCCTGTACAGAAGTTAATTCCGTTGGATACAGAATCCACCTGACTTATAATCCATTCCAGGTCTTCCTTGGTACTAACTATGCGTGGCAATCCAAGTACCGGGAATGGCGGGTCGTCGGGGTGAACTGCCATGTTGATGCCGTATTCCTCGGCGACGGGTACTACGTCTTTGAGGAAGCGGGACAGGTTGGCTCTTAGTTGATCACGGCCAATACCCTTGTATCTGTCGATATAACTGAGGAATACCTTTTTGTAGTCGGGTGTCGAACCGTCAACCACTCCGTCTATAAAGCCCTGCGTTACTACGATTATGTTGTAGGCAAGTCGCTCGGCTTCCTCCTCGCTCATGTTTTTGTAAACCTCCCTGGCCTTTGCAACAATCTCGGCAGGATAATCATTCTCTGCACCCGGCCGCTTCAGCACAAAGGCATCGAAGGCAACGAAGGTTGGGAAGTCGAAATACATAACCTCTACTCCCGATTCCAGTTTATAGTGCAAATCTGTCCTCACCCAGTCGAGTACGGGCATAAAGTTGTACACTACTATGTCAATACCACAGCGCCCAAGGTTGCGGAGCGATTCCTGGTAGTTTGCTATCAGACGGGGATAGTCGTCAGAGTGTATCTTGATACCTTCAGATACAGGCAGACTTTCCACAACGCTCCAGCGCATACCATGAGCCTCAATCTTGTTCTTTACCTTCATGATCTCGTCAACAGTCCACACCTCTCCATTTGGAATATGGTGCAGAGCCGTCACAATACCTTCAACACCTATCTGACGGAGGTCGGACAATTTGATGGGATCCTTGTCCCCAAACCATCTCATGGTTTTTTCGAAAGCCATAAACTAAACGATTTAGTTTTATACACCACTAAATGAACTGAAACCTCCGTCGATAGGAAGAACAGCACCTGTTATAAAGCTTGCCTCATCGCTGCAGAGGAACTGAACTGCACCGTTTAGCTCAGTAATATCACCGAAGCGTCCCATTGGGGTCTTTGCAAGTACCTTCTTGCTTCTTTCTGTAAGAGAGCCGTCTGGGTTGATAAGTATTGCACGGTTTTGGTCACCAATAAAGAAGCCCGGGGCAATAGCGTTGACCCTAATCTTTTCTCCACACTTCATTGCCATTTCCATAGCCATCCACTTAGTAAAGATCTCAACACCGGCCTTGGCTGTAGAATAGCCAGGTACGCGTGTGATAGCTGCATAAACAGCCATGGAAGTGATATTGACGATGCTGCCACGACCTTGTTTTGCCATTGCTTCTCCAAAGATCATAGATGGGAATACTGTTCCATTGAGGTTGAGGTCGTTGACCTTACGGAAGTCTTCAAACTTCATATCGAAGATAGTCTGATCTTCAGTAAGCGTAGCCCCCGGCATATTACCACCTGCGATATTTAGAAGGATGTCGATAGAACCCCATTTTTGAAGTATCATCTCTCTTACACTTACAAGGCTTTCCTTGTCAAGCACGTTACATTCCAGTCCTATTATTTCATCTCCGGTTTCTTTCAGTTCGGCTATCCTGTTGTCAAGAGCTTCCTTCCTAATATCAAGGATTACAACTTTTACCCCTGCTTCCAATAGGGACTTTGCAATACTGCTACCGAGGACACCGCCTCCACCAGTTACAACAGCAACTCTACCGCTGATATCGAATTTATTCTTGCTCATATCAAATTGATTTAAGTGAATTGTCTGATTAAGTATGTAATTAAGAGTATGTTGTTTGCCATGAATATTCAAAGGTAGATGTTTTGAAAGGGACAAACAAATAGTAAATTTGCAACTAATTATACAAAATTTGCCGGTTGTGAGTAGAGCAGCAAGGTCAATAATGCACGAGCAGGTTCTCCTGCCCGGACAAAGCGTGATAAAGGTGAAGTGGAATGACTTCCCGCATTTTACTTTTCCCTGGCACTTCCATAGTGAGATGGAGATACTCTATGTCATGAAGAGCGAGGGAACCCGCTTTGTCGGAGAGAGCGTGGAGCGCTTTGAACAGGGAGATCTTGTACTTGTTGGAACCCAGGTTCCCCACTACTGGAAGAATGACAGGGAGTATTATGACAGTCATTCCGGCCTTCGTGTCAATGCTATAGTGGTTCAGTTTTCTGCCGACTTTATGGACAAGGCCGTGCAAAACTATCCCGAGATGAGTCATATCAGGGAACTCTTCAGCAGGGCTGCCCATGGGGTGCATTTTACAATGCCGGAAAATATAGAGATCGGGGAAATGATGGTAAACCTGTATCACCGTCAGGGTTTTAGCCGGCTTATGGGTTTGCTTGAGCTGCTCGATGCCATGGCAAGGTCAAAAGCCTACCGGCTTTTGAGTGCTTCTGCAAATGTTCCCGGGACTCTGATCAATCCGGAAAACAGGATTGAAAAGGTGCTTAACTACCTGAATTTGAACTACACAAAGGATATTACCCTGAAAAATATGGCAGAGCAATTTGGTATGAACAGCAGTGCCTTTAGTCGCTTTTTCAGACAGAAAACCGGCAAGACCCTTGTGAAATATGTTAATGACATGCGGATTGCCTATGCCTGTAAGCTACTTCAGGAACGCTCCTTGTCTGTTTCTCAGGTATGTTATGAGTGCGGATTTAACAATATATCCAATTTCAACCGCTTTTTTAGGGAGAGAATGGGAGTATCTCCACGAATGTATGTTTCAGCTATTCAGTAATATCGCCTGTTTTTGTAAGCAGATTTGCTATATTTGGCTGTAATCCATAGGCTTTTAAGCTGATTTTTTGTTTCATTTAATACTTATCTTTGCGTTTTGCGGCAAAATAATGACAAATATCATTCTTGGCCGCACATCTTTGGTCAGATAATTAAACTCATTCATTATAATGGCGAAAACCGAGCAACTGCATAAGGCTGTCAGGGAGCGTATCCTGCTGCTTGATGGCGCAATGGGCAGCCTTATACAAAAGTACAGGCTCACTGAGGCGGACTTCAGGGGAGAAAGATTCAAAGATCACCCTTCACCTTTGCAGGGTAATAACGACCTGTTGTCACTTACCAAGCCGGATGTAATCAGAGAGATTCACGAGAAATATCTTGGTGCTGGCTCTGATATCATCGAGACCAACACATTTAACTCAACCCGTATCTCTCAGGCAGACTATGGTGCTGAGGCGTTTGTCTATGAGATCAACAAGGCCGCTGCAACTATAGCTGCTGAGGCTGCTGCAAAGTTTTCTACCCCCGAAAAACCGCGCTTTGTTGCCGGATCCATTGGCCCAACCAATAAGACAGCGTCTCTTTCGCCTGATGTTAATAATCCAGGCTATCGAGCCGTATCCTTTGATGACCTGGTGATGGCATATGCCGAGCAGGCAGCAGGCCTGCTCGATGGTGGGGTGGACATTCTTTTGGTTGAAACCATTTTTGATACCCTCAATGCAAAGGCTGCCTTATTTGGTATTAACGGTGAATTGAAGAGGAGGGGACTTCGGGACTTTCCCGTGATGGTGTCGGTAACTGTTGCGGATGCCAGTGGTCGTACCCTGTCCGGCCAGACCATGGATGCATTTATTGCTTCGGTTAGCCATATGCCGCTTTTTTCTATCGGAGTAAATTGCTCCTTCGGTGCAGATGACCTTCGCTACTATGTCGAGGACATGGGACGTAAGGTGCCATTCTATATCAGTGCTTATCCCAATGCAGGACTGCCAAACCAGTTTGGTGAGTACGACGAGACTCCCGAACAGATGGCACCAAAGATACTGAGCTATCTGAAAGATGGTCTTGTAAATATTGTAGGAGGCTGTTGCGGTACTACACCACAGCATATTGCTGCATTTGCATCTCACCTTAAGGATGGCAAACCTCACATACCTCCGGTTTTAGAGCCGGTTACCAGACTCAGTGGACTGGAGGCTCTGACGATTACCAAGGAATCAAACTTTGTCAATATAGGTGAGCGTACCAATGTGTCGGGCTCGAAGAAGTTTGCCCGACTGATACGTGAGGGGAAGTATGAGGAGGCTTTGACTGTCGCACGTGATCAGGTGGAAGGCGGGGCTCAGATTATTGATGTCAATATGGACGATGCCATGCTCGATGCTGTGAAGGAGATGGTGACCTTCCTGAATCTTATGGCATCCGAACCCGAGATTGCACGTTTGCCGGTTATGATTGATTCATCAAGATGGGAAGTGCTCGAAGCCGGACTTAAATGCACCCAGGGGAAGTCTGTTGTCAACTCCATCAGCCTTAAAGAAGGAGAGGAGATATTTATTGAGCATGCCTCAAAGATTAAGGAGTATGGAGCGGCCGTTGTAGTGATGGCCTTTGATGAAAAAGGTCAGGCCGATACCTTTGAGCGCAGGATAGAAATTTGCGAAAGAGCATATAAACTGCTGACAGAAAAGGTAGGATTCCCACCTGAGGATATAATCTTTGACCCTAATGTGCTGGCTATTGCAACGGGAATTGAGGAGCATAACAACTATGCTGTTGACTTTATCAAGACGGCCGAGTGGATAAAGAAGAACCTTCCGCATGCCAGGATTAGCGGTGGGGTGAGTAATCTCTCGTTCTCCTTTCGTGGCAACGATACTGTACGCGAAGCCATGCACTCAGTCTTTCTGTATTATGCAATAAAGGCCGGAATGGATATGGGTATAGTCAACCCGGGTATGTTGCAGATCTATGATGAGATTGAACCCGAACTACTTGAACTTGTTGAGGATGTTGTGCTCAACCGCCGTAAAGATGCTACAGAAAGGCTTATTGAAAAGGCTGAGTCATACAAGAAGGAAAAGGATGGACATGAAGCTGCCGAGAAGGATGCGTGGCGCAAGGAGCCGCTTGAAAAGCGCCTGCACCACAGCCTTGTCAGAGGTATAGCCGACCATCTTGAGGAGGATCTTACTGAAGCTTTGGGCAAGTATGAATATGCTCTTGATATTATAGAGCAACCACTGATGGCCGGGATGAACATTGTTGGCGACCTTTTTGGTTCCGGCAAAATGTTCCTGCCCCAGGTTGTGAAGACTGCGCGGGTTATGAAAAAGGCTGTGGCCTTTTTGCAGCCATATATCGAGGAACAGAAGCGCCCCTCTGGTCTTCAGGGTCGGGCAGGTCGTATACTGATGGCAACAGTCAAGGGTGACGTGCACGATATCGGGAAAAACATAGTGGGAGTAATACTTGCATGCAATAATTACGAAATAATTGATCTTGGGGTAATGGTACCCACTGAAAAGATACTGCAGGAAGCAATTGACAAGGAGGTGGATATCGTTGGACTTAGCGGCCTTATCACGCCCTCGCTCGAGGAGATGGTCAATGTGGCCCGTGAGATGGAAAGGCGCGGGATGAACCTGCCCCTGCTGATTGGAGGTGCGACTACTTCAGCAGTTCACACTTCCGTCAAAATCGATCCCGTCTACAGCGGTCCGGTAGTTCACGTCAAGGATGCCTCCAAGAGCACCCAGGTAGTGTCTGCCTTGCTGTCTGATCGCGACAGAGATGAGTTTGTTGCAAAGGTATCATCCGACTATGAGCAGTTGCGAACTGCAAATGCAAACAAGAAGGATCGTCGCTTTCTCACAATTGAGGAAGCCCGCAAAAGAAAGTATCCTGTGGACTGGAGCAAGGCAACTGTTTCAGTTCCCCGCTTCATTGGCACAAAGGTCTTTGAAGATTATCCAATAAACGAAATAATACCATTTATCGACTGGACCTTTTTCTTTCATGCGTGGAGGCTGACCGGAAGCTATGATGGTATAGAAAATGTAAAAGACAGAACTGCGGAGAATGAATGGCTGAATCGATTTAGTTCGGAAGACTCAAGGGCTAAAGCCCTTGAGGCACTCAAACTATACAGGGATGCAGTTGCCATGTTGGAGCGGATTGAAAGGGAAAAGATGTTTACTGCTCGGGCAATTTTTGGTATCTTTCCGGCAAATTCAATCGGTGATGATATAGAAGTATATAATCCCGATGGCAGTATTAGGGCAGTATTCCACAATATCCGTGAACAGCAGGAAAAGACCGGTAAGGAGCATTATTATTGTCTCTCAGACTTTGTGGCTCCAAAGGAATCGGGTGTGGTAGACTATATCGGAGGTTTTGCGGTTGCAGCCGGACATGGCATGGAGAAGTGGGTTGAAGCCTTTGAAAAGGATAATGACGATTACAGTGCTATTCTGTTGAAAGCTCTTGCTGACCGTCTTGCCGAAGCCCTGGCGGAACTACTGCACTTCAGGGTGAGAAGAGAATTCTGGGGATATGCACCCGAGGAGGAGTTTAATCAGGCAAATCTGATAAGGGAGCGCTACAGGGGCATACGTCCGGCGCTTGGTTATCCTGCCTGCCCTGATCACAGCGAGAAGCGCATACTATTTGACCTTCTCAGGGTGGAGGAACAGGTGGGAATAACACTGACTGAGCATTTCAGTATGTATCCCAATGCTGCGGTTAGCGGGTTGTATTATGCAAATCCCGAAGCTATATATTTTGGAGTAGGAAATATTCAGATTGATCAGGTTGAGGATCTGGCAAGGCGCAAGGGTATCAGCGTCGATGAGGTGGAAAAGTGGTTGCCTTCAAACCTGGCATATAAATAAAGAGAAAACAGATATGAAGACAGCAGGCCAACTGATTCAGGAGCTGACAAAACCAGGATTTTCGTTTGAATTGCTGCCCCCGATGAAGGGCAACAGCATAAAGGGGGTATACCGTACAATCGACCAGCTTAAGGAGTTCAATCCCCTCTTTATAAATATCACATCGCACCGCGAGGAGGCCGTGTACAGAAATACAGAGAATGGTCTGTTTGAAAGGCGTGTTATACGTAAAAGGCCCGGTACCGTGGCAGTTGCGGCTTCAATTCAACATAAGTATGGGATTAAGGTAATACCTCATATTATATGCAGTGGTTTTACCAAAAGTGAAACTGAATATGCCCTGATAGATCTTAACTTCCTGGGAATACACGACCTATTGTTGTTGCGAGGTGACAAACCCCGCAGACCTGATCCTCTGGATGTTCCCAGTGGAGAGGTTAATGCCCATGCAATAGATCTTATCGGGCAGGTCAACAACCTAAACAAGGGAATCTTCCTTGATGACACACTTGCTGAGGCTTTTGAAACGCCATTCAGTTACGGAGTAGCCGGCTATCCTGAAAAGCATGAGGAAGCACCAAACCTTGACTCGGATATCTACTGGCTTAAGAAGAAGGTTGAAGCCGGGGCTGAATATGTGGTGACCCAGATGTTTTTCGACAATGCCAAATACTACGCCTTTGTTGAACGTTGCCGTCAGGTTGGTATTAATGTTCCCATTATTCCCGGATTAAAACCTCTTACCTTCCTGAATCAACTGACAGTTTTGCCTCGTATATTTCATGTTGATATTCCTGAGGATTTTGCAAAGGAACTACGTAAGTGCAAGAATGATGAGGAAGCAACCAGGGTGGGTGTAGAGTGGACTACTATGCAGTCGAAGGACCTGCTTGCAAATGGGGTTAACCTGATTCATTTCTACACGCTGATGGCAACAAACAGTGTCAGACAAGTGGCCTCTGCCATTTATTAATTCTGATGGATCCTGCAAAAGCATATTACAAGGCGGCTGCAATCTGTGCCCGCTCGGAGCAGTGTATCTCAGCAATACGTACCAGGCTCCTGAAGTGGGAACTTGAGGAGACTGAAGCCGCTAAAATCATTAAGCGCCTTGTCGATGAGAAATTCATCGATGAGAGTCGCTATGCAGGATTCTTTGTGAGGGATAAAGCACGCTTTAACAAGTGGGGCCCCAAAAAGATTGCCTGGCAGCTAAGGCAAAAGGGACTCCCTGAAGATGTAATCCGGGAGGCTATAGACAGTGTGCCATGGGACAATGTGGCAGAGGATCTTGAGGAATTGCTACGTAAAAAACTTGCAGGACTAAAGCAGGATGATCCATATAAAAAGAAGGCAGCACTTGTCCGCTTTGCTGCATCGCGTGGTTTTGGTTTTTCCGATATCGAAAAGGTTCTCGGGAAACTGAAGTTTTAAGCTGGACCTGAGTCCGCTTAGGGGACAATCTCATAATAGCTAAATATGATATGCTTATCCAAAGAGTGCTTGTCGCCCGGACAATGCCAACAATGGTCGTGATAGCCGGATAGGACTGGAGGCAGAGCTTGTCAAAGCCGGGTAGAGACCTGCTTATTATGCTCGGTGATTATTTAACTCTCTTTTAAGATAGCAGCCGGTTTGATAGTATAGATAATTCCCGGCAGCGCAGTAATTGCAGAAGCAGTATAGAACAGAAGGCTAAGGGCTATTGCTGATCCCTCATTCACACCAAGATACTGGGCTCCCCATAGAAATACAAGCTCTCTTGCTCCAATTCCACCTAAGGTAATAGGAAGAGATCCTGCAATTGCGGACAGGAAAAACAAAAACAGATAGGCATCATACATATGTCTGGCATCTATATGCAGGGAGGCCAGAATCAGTACTGCAGACAGCATCTGAAGCATCTGAACGCAAATAGCCCATCCCATAACCCGGGGAAATGCTGGCAGTAGCTTCTTATTTACAATATAGAGAAATAGGTAAAAAGCAGCAGCAACCAGGGGGATTGCTACCCAGGCCAGGTTTTTAAAGGGAATATTATAGTCCAGCATTGGGATAAAGACCAATAGCAGAATGACGATAATTGAAAGACCACTTACCCTGTCTGACAATATGGCCCCAATAACGGTTTTCAGATTACTCTTCTTATACTTACCAAGCAGGTATACTTTGAAGCCGTCCCCACCAACACCTCCAGGCAGGAAGAGGTTATAAAACAATCCCAGCCAGTACAGTTTAATGTTCTCTTTTTGTGTAATGGTTATGGGAACCAGATTGAATAGATTTCTTAGCCTGAATGAAGCTGCAAGCTGGGATATTGTGTATGCAGCAAGAGCGGCCAAAAGGAGCAGTAAATCTGCACTCCTGACCTTTTCCATAATTTCGGCAATATCAATGCGTGAGACTACATAGTACACAGCAAGACAGCTTACAACTACTTTTAATATGTTATTCAGAATCTTCCTGGAACTCATCAATAGGCATTAAGCCTCAAAAATAGTACTTTTTGCTTTCAAAGTTCCAAAAAGAGCTATTTTGGAACACACTTATCATCTTTAAAACCTGATTCTTTAGTAATTTGCAGGCCCAAATTTTTAAATATATGTTAGCTATATGAAGTTTATAGATATTGCAAAGAACAGATACACAACAAAGAAGTACCTCGGTGGAAGGAAGTTGGACAGGGATATCATTGACCAGTTGAAGGAGATACTAAGAATGTGTCCTTCATCTATCAACAGTCAGCCCTGGAAGTTTACATTTATTGAAGATCAGGAGCTTAAGAACCAGTTGGCTCTGTCATCAAGGCATAATGATGAAAGGGTGAGAAATGCTTCCCTGATCGTTGTATTCAGTGCAATGAATGAAGTAGGGATATTTGAGGAGCACCTGACAAAGAATCTTCCTCCAAGAGCCCTGGATTATTTCACTAACAATATTAAGCCCCGTGGTGAAGCCGAGATTAAGGTATGGATGCAGCATCAGGTTTATATTTCTCTTGGGTTCTTCCTTGCAGCCTGCGCATCTATGGGTCTTGACTCCACTCCAATGGAGGGTATAATAAGGGATGATTATGACAAAGCCCTTGGAATAACAGGATATCGCACCATGTTTGCAGTGGCCGTTGGTTTCAGAGATCCTGAGGATGAAAATCAACCAACGATTACTCCAAAGCTTAGACGTCCACTTGAGGATGTAATAACAGAAAAGTAATAAAAAACCCTCTGCTGTGGGCAGAGGGTTTTTTATACTTACCATTCTTATTATACCAGAAATGAACTCCTGATGAACTTTCTTTATTTTATTTTCCTTACAAGTTAGTATAGGTTCACTATCTTTTACGGCTGAGTCTTGAATTGTCTGGAATGCCTAGTTTAGCAATAACTCTGCCAGTTCATCCTCATAGAAGAATGAGTCTGCACCAAAGGCGGGTTCAAGATCATCCAGCCAGTATGCATTCTTATTAAAGCGCGCAAAGAAGGGACGGCCTACCCAGTCATTGTTCCTTCCCTGAATAAACTCAAGGACAAAGACCTTTTCTCCATTTACATCAGTTACTCCAGCAATACGTATCTTACCCGGACTTGATGACATTGACGGTCCTCTGACTGTTCTAGCAACGCCGCTGACACTTGAATATGCTCTTCTGAAAATATCCCAGGCTCTGTCAAGACTTACCCCGAAATATTCCTGGGCTCCTGTATCCCTTGCAATAAACATATAGTAGGGTATCATTCCAAGTTGTACCTGCTTCTTCCACATAGTTGCCCAAATACCAGATTTGGCATTAATATGCTTAAGCAATGGCGACTGAGTTCTAATCTGTGCTCCTGTTTCCCTTATCTTCTTTATTGCTTTAATTACGGCTTCAGTTTCAAGTTCTCGTGGATGATTAAAGTGTGCCATAAAGCATAGAGATTTACCTGCATCTGTTATCTTGCGGAATACTCCAAGTATTTCTTCTGCATCCGGGTCCGTCAGGTATCTGTATGGCCAGAAAGAAAGAGTTTTGCTTCCGATTCTGATGTTTTGAAGATGAGGTAAGTCTGCTTCCAGCAGAGCAGATACATAGGTGTCAAGTACTGAAGCTTTCATAACCATCGGATCTCCTCCGGTTATCAATATGTCTGTAATCTCCTCATGCTCACGAATATATCCGATAATGTTTTCAATTTCCTTCATGGCAAACTTGATGCTGTCGGTAGTGACAAACTGTGGCCATCTGAAGCAGAAAGTACAGTAGGCATGGCAGGTCTGCCCCTGAGAAGGAAAGAAAAGCAATGTTTCATTGTACTTATGCTGTACACCTTGCATCATTTCTCCCATATAAACCGGGATATTATGAGCTTGCCCGGCCGGATGAGGGTTTAATTCTTTTCTGATTTCTTCGGAAGCACTTTTTATTACTGAAGGATCTTCCTCATTCAATATCAATTTCTCAATTCTTGTGAAGTGTTCCGGTTTTAACATTCCTTTCTGAGGAAAATTAAGTATGTACATTGGATCGTTCTGGTAGTTGTCCCAATCAATCAATTCGCTGACAACATAATTATTTGTCTTGAATGGCAGTACCCGGGATACTACATCAATATTATGCAGATCTTCTTTAGAAACCTTTGACAATTGTGCAATCTGCATATAATTGCGAGGGGTATAAGTTTGATATATCATGATTCTTAGGTGTTTAGTTGTCGTTACAATGCCTGAAAAGCGAGATGGCAATGCCAGCACAACCCCAAGGGCGTGCGCATCTAAGAATATGCCGTAATATCCAGTTATACCTACTATAAGCAGGCAGTAAGGAGACCCACTAAGGGGTTTAACAGAATCGCTTAATAAGCGTAATCAGGTCTTTTGGATTTCTGACCGGGGCAGGGAAATTACATGGGGCAGAAATATTACAACTACAAATATAGCAAAAAATCAAGGGCTTACAAAATGAAATTTATATTAGGATGCAATTTACTATTGACAGACTCCCGGGATAATTCTGGTAATAAGCAATATAGAAAGGTAACAAAAATTGTCCAGGACAGTGTCTTACCTTAGCAACTCGGTTCTGTTTGTGTCTAGTTTCAGGAAGATAAACAGCAGGATTGAAAAACCCCATAATGAGGAACCTCCATAGCTAAAAAAGGGAAGTGGGATACCAATTACAGGAGCCAGGCCAATTGTCATTCCAATATTGACAAGTAAGTGGAAAAAGAAAATTGATGCCACAGCATAGCCATATACCCGGCTAAATGCCGAGTGTTGCCTTTCGGCTAGCACTACAAGCCTTAAGAGCAGGCAAACAAAGAGTATTATCACGGCAGATGTGCCAAGGAAGCCCCACTCCTCACCAACAGTGCAAAAGATAAAGTCGGTACTCTGCTCCGGAACAAAGTTGAACTTGGTCTGAGTTCCCTGCAGGAAACCTTTTCCTGAAAAACCGCCTGAGCCTATTGCAATCTTTGATTGATTGACATTGTATCCTGCTCCAAGAGGATCCTGCTTAAGCCCTAACATTACCAGTATACGGGACTTCTGATAATCGCTTAGCATCTTCTCAAAAATATAGTCTGACGAGTATGCAAAGGCAAGCGAGCCCCAAAACAGGATCAGACTGGATACTACTGCCTTGTACCTGCGAAGTACCGTGACTGAGATCAGATATAGTGATGCAGCTGACATTCCTGCAAGAATGGCCTTAAAGTGGTCAATCCCTCCTGTAAGATGAAATACTAGTTGGCAAATTCCATAACATAAAGCGGCAATACCAAGTGATATAAGTGCGAGTTTACGTTGTTTTCTCAAGAATAGCAGAATGAAAAAGACTGCAACAAGGAGCAACTCAATATATAGGTTTGATATAAGCAGAGTTAGGATAAAGATCACGATAGCCATTATTCCGAAAAAAAGAATCAAAGGCGTCATGCCCTCTCTGAAAAATACTATAAGTAGGGAAAAAAATACAAGGGCTGAACCCATATCATTTTGAAGGATTATTATAGCTACCGGAAGCAACCAGACTGTTACAAGTACCACCAAATCCTGTATACGGGTAAAGGAGAACTGAAAGCGACTTAATATCTTGCCTATTGTCAGTGCTGTTGCAACTTTTGCAAGCTCTACCGGCTGGAAACTAAAAGACCCTATCCTAAACCATGAATGGGCGCTGTTGACCTCGACACCCAAAAAGATTACAAGAATAAGCATCAATATTGTAATTGCGTAGAATATAAAGGCAAAGGCAGTAAAGAACTTGCTGTCAATCAACATGAGCAAGCCAATTGTTACGAAGCTGATACCTATCCACATCAGCTGTTTCATGTACTCGAGTGAGAGGTCGAATACAAAACCTCCGTCAGGGTCGGTATTGGCAGCGAATATATTCAGCCACCCGAAACAAACCAGTATCAGGTACAACATCGCCGTCAGGCGGTCTATTGATTTTATGGAACTACTGCTTCCTCTCATTTATCAGATCCAGATTTAGTATTCTGTCCTCCAGCCATTTGCGTGAAGGATCAATACTTTCTTTCAGATATCTTTCTATCATCAGACTTGCTATTGGAGCTGCGGTGGATGCTCCGAAGCCGGCATTTTCAACATATACTGCAATAGCAATCTTGGGGTCTTCCTTGGGGGCAAAGGCTATAAAAATAGCATGATCTTTTCCGTGAGGGTTTTGCGCCGTACCAGTTTTTCCACAGACTTCTATGCCAGGAATACGGGCGATGCGGGCTGTAGCGCCCGCATCGCCATTGACTGCAAGATACATCCCATGAACTATTGGTTCAAAATGCTCAGCATCTATCCCTGTAAAGTGTTTTTCGTTGAAGCGGGAAGGGATGGAATCCCCTTCTATTTCCTTTATTACATGAGGGGTGTAAAAATATCCTCTGTTTGCTATAGCAGCAGTCATATTAGCCATTTGCAGAGGGGTAACAAGAAGTTCTCCCTGTCCTATACCAAGAGAGATAACAGTCAGAGAACCCCAGCTTCCATTGTAGATTCTGTCGTAGTACTCACTACTGGGTACAAATCCTCGGTTTTCGTTAAAGAAATCACTTCCCAGTCTTTCACCAAAGCCAAAATTTTTCAGGTATGTACGCCATTTTTCAAGAGCAATCTTAGGTGATCCAATGGCCGGATTGTCAAGAACTGATCTTAATGTAAAACAATAATAGGCATTGCACGAATTTGCAAGTGACGGAGCCAGGCTAAGAGGTGAACTGTGGGAGTGACAGCCTACTGATATTCCTCGGGCATGGAAGCCATGGTTGCATGGGAAACTGGTTGATGGTGAAATTACTCCTTCCTGCAAACCAATAAGTCCCATAATGGTTTTGAATGTTGATCCGGGAGGATAACCCGACATAATGGCTCTGTTAAGCAGTGGATATAGGCTGTCGGTCGATAATGCCGGGAAGTTTCTATTTCGTTCCCGTCCCACAAGCAAGGACGGATCATAACCCGGACTTGAAACCATTGTAAGTATTTCCCCACTTGACGGTTCGATGGCTATTATGCTGCCAATCTTACCCTTCATTAGTTCCTCACCATATTTTTGCAGTTCCACATCCAGAGCAACAGAGATATTTTTACCTGCTACTGCAGCTGTGTCCAGCCTTCCTCCACCCATCGGTCCTTTCTCAAGCCCGTGTACATCGACCATCACATACCTGGCCCCTTTCTTTCCTCTCAGATATTGCTCATAGCTGTTTTCTATCCCGCTAATCCCAATATAGTCACCCATTGAGTAATATGGATCCTTCTTTAGCATGCTCTCGTTGATTTCGGCAACATAACCTAAGACGTGAGCAGCGAAGGGGTATTCATATTTTCTTACGGTTCTTCGTTGGGCATAAAACCCTTTGAACAGATGCAGTTTTTCCTGAAAGTGAGCAAAATGTTCAGCCGACAACTGCTTGTAAAATACTGAAGGCTTGTATGCTGATATCTTATTTGCCCTTACTGCCTTTTTTACATCGGTAAGCATTGACACAACTTCTTCATCAGGAAGGCCCAGGGCCTTGCTAAACTCAAGTGTGTCAAAGGACACAACTTCACGGGGCACAATCATGATGTCATAAACGGCCTGATTGGAAACAAGCAGTTTACCGTTTCTGTCATAGATAAGACCTCTGGAAGGATATTGTGTAATCTTGCGTTGGGTGTTGTTTTCAGCGTAGTACTTATAGGAAGGGTCAATAACCTGTAACATAAACAGTCTGATAATATATACCAGACCTACCAGAATAAAGCAAATTCTTATTATTATGGCCCTGTTGCTTATCACCTCTTAGCGTTTATATTTCTGGTGTCTTTATTTACCTATCTATACTAATACTTTCGCTCAGCCTTTACTGTGAACAGGATGACTATAAATATAGTGATTAAAGTGGCCAGCGAACTAAAAATGCTTTTCTGCAGGGTGAAAAAAAAGTTTCCCAATGAGAAGGCTTCTATTGTAGATAGGAACAGATGATGGGCAAATACTGCCAGTGCCGTATACTTGAAAAACCACCCAAAGCCAAGATGGGACGGCAGTGGCAGACTGCCTGATTCATAGCCGTCATGGGGTCCAAAAAAACGCAGAAGTGCAGGCCTTAAAAAAGCAAGAAACACTGTTGCTGAAGCATGCATCCCGGGTGTATTCAGAAAGATATCAATTATCAATCCGGTAAAGAAGCCGGTAATCATTAGCAACCAGTTGGGCATCTCCAGAGGGAGAACCAGAATGAAAAGTACATACAACCAAGGGTTGATATAGCCCCCCAGATTCAGGTTGTTGAGGATTAACACCTGAACGGCCATAATGCCTATAAAGCCCAGAAAATATCTTCCCAGATTGTCAATCATCGTAGGTCATGTTTTCAAGTTCAAGTTGTTCCTCCTTATCAGGTTTTTCGACTACCTCCACATAGGTAAGGTTTCTAAAGTCTGTCGATAATTTCACCTTTATCACATAAAACCCTTCTCCTTCGTTTAGCTTATATCCTTCTATTACTCCAATCAGAATATTATCCGGGAATATCGCTGAAAAGCCGCTTGTTACAACTGCATCACCAACATGGACCGGGGCATGGGAAGGGATATCGTTCAGATACACATATTCAGGCGATTTACCATCCCATTCCAGTGACCCAAAGTGGTTGGTCTCACGCAATTTGGCTGACACTTTCAGTTTTGTGTTAAGTATTGAAATCACAGTTGCATAGTTGGCCGATGTATGTCTGACCACACCAGCCAGCCCGCGAGCCGTTATAACTCCCATCCCAGGTTTGATACCATGCTTCTCCCCTTTGTTGATTGTTATATAGTTTTGAAGCTTGTTTACTGAGTTATTGACAACCTTTGCCTGGCGGTAAATATAGCTGTAGCCCGATAGAGAATCGGGAACTTCAGTAAGAGTTGTGTCTATCGTAAGACGATTGGACTCCAGCTGGGTTCTCAACAATGCATTTTCACGCGAGAGTTCCTCATTGGCTTTTTTTAGCCGGAAGTAATCACTAAAGTTGCCGGAGATCTTCATGATCCCGGCAACAATAGTGCTTGAAGAGTTTGCAAAAACCTCCTTATGATATTGGTTGTAATTGACAAGCAGGGCAAAGCTTATCGTTTCGAAAAAAAGAAACAGAAAAACAATATTGTACTTAATTATAAAACGAATTATGTTTCTCATGATTCCGAAACAATTTGCAGGCAACTACCTCATTATGCTAATCTGAAAAGCTTGTTACCTGATGAGGAAGTTGAATTTATGCCTGTTTTTAAGAGCAATACCTGTACCTCTTGCAACTGCATGAAGCGGGTTCTCGGCTATATGGAATGGGATGCCAAGCTTGTTTGACAGGCGCTTGTCCAGACCTCTTAGCAAGGCACCGCCACCAGCAAGGTAGATACCCTTGTTGACAATGTCAGAATATAGTTCCGGGGGTGTTTGTTCCAGCGCATTCAGTATTGCAGTTTCCATCTTTGATATGGACTTCTCAAGACAGTGGGAAATCTCCTGATATGATACAGGCACCTCTATAGGAAGAGCAGTCATCTGATTTGGACCGCTTACAATGAAATCTGCCGGTGGCTCATCAAGTTCTGGAAGTGCAGAGCCAACTCTGATCTTGATTTCTTCTGCAGTTCTTTCACCAATCTTGATATTATGTTGCCTGCGCATATATTCAATTATATCGGCAGTGAGATCATCACCTGCAATACGGATGGATTTATTTGTAACAATACCACCTAGTGATATTACTGCGATTTCTGTAGAACCACCACCGATATCAACAATCATGTGACCCTCTGGAGCTTCTACATCCAGACCGATACCCAGGGCTGCAGCCATGGGTTCATAAATCATATAAACCTCACGTCCACCTGCATGTTCGGCAGAATCGCGCACAGCACGAATCTCAACTTCCGTACTGCCTGAAGGAATACAGACACAAATGATTAGAGAGGGGGTAAATAGCTGTTTTTTGTCCTTGTTGATCATCTTGATCATACCACGGATCATCTGCTCTGCTGCATTAAAGTCAGCAATAACCCCGTCCCTAAGAGGTCTGATAGTATAAATATTGTCGTGAGTCTTACCATGCATCTGCCTTGCTTTCTCACCAATAGCTACCAGCTTGTCGGAACGTCTGTCAAGGGCTACGATACTTGGTTCGTCCACAACTATTTTGTCATTGTATATTATGATGGTATTGGCGGTACCAAGGTCCATTGCCAACTCCTGTGTCAAAAAAGAGAACAATCCCATTTGAATAGATATTAATGTTTAAAGTGTCGGAATCCGGTAAATACCATCGAAACATTATGTTGGTTGCAGAAGTCTATTGTCTCCTGATCACGTACTGACCCACCTGGTTGAATAACTGCAGTGATACCCGCTTTGTGAGCGATCTCAACAGAGTCGGCAAAAGGGAAGAATGCATCGGATGCCATTACTGCGCCCTTCAGATCAAAATTGAAGGACCCGGCCTTTTCGATTGAATGCCTAAGGGCATCAACCCTTGAAGTCTGACCAACCCCACTGGCAATCATCTGTTTGTTTGCCGCGAGAACTATGGCATTTGACTTGGAATGTTTTACAATCTTGTTGGCAAAGAGCATATCTTCAATTTCTCTCTGTGTAGGAGCTTTGGTAGTAACACATTTCAGATCCCCTGGCACCTCCGTTTTGCTATCGGCATCCTGAAGCAGGAATCCGTTAAGCAGGGCGCGGACTGTCTGCGTTGGTTTGTATGCTTCTTTTTGGATGAGGATTATCCTGTTCTTCTTATGCTTTAGGATTTCAAGAGCAGCCTCGTCGTACTCCGGAGCAATAATTACTTCAAAGAATATCTTGTCTATTTCAGCTGCTGATTCTGCATCAACGGGAACATTGGTTACAATAATCCCTCCAAAGGCCGACACCGGATCAGCAGCCAGAGCCAGTTCCCATGCTTCCTTCAGAGCAGGTCTGGATGCAAGTCCGCAGGCGTTGTTGTGCTTAAGAATTGCTACGGTAGTCTCATCAAATTCTGAGATCAGCGCTACGGCAGCTTCTATATCCAGTAGATTGTTGTATGAAATTTCCTTGCCATGAATCTGGTCGAACATTTTATCGAGATCCCCATAGTAAGCTCCCTGTTGATGAGGGTTCTCTCCATAGCGGAGTTGTTTGCGGCCATTGGCTGTAAGTCTGAGTGAAGGCAGCTCACCCTTGCTGAAGTAGTTGAAGATGGCACTGTCATAACCTGAGGAAACTGCAAATGCAGCAGCAGCAAAAGCTTCCCTTTCCTTAAGGGTGGTGTCTCCCTTGCCCGCCTTCAGTATCTCAAGAAGGGCAGGGTATTGATCCCTTGATGAAACAATTACGACATCATTGTAATTCTTGGCTGCAGCCCTGATAAGAGAAATGCCACCTATATCGATCTTTTCAATGATATCTTCGTGACTAGCTCCTGAAGCAACAGTTTCTTCAAAAGGATAAAGATCGACAATCACAAGGTCGATCTCAGGTATGTTGTATTTTGTTATCTCTTCGTTGTGCTTTTTGTCTTCTCTGATATTCAGAATCCCACCAAAGATGTTGGGGTGCAGGGTCTTAACCCTTCCTCCAAGTATAGAAGGATATCCGGTAAGGCTTTCAACGCTGGATACCGGGATGCCTATACTTTCTATAAACGATTGGGTTCCTCCGGTTGAATATAATACCACTCCCTGGCTGTGTAGTATTTTTACGATCTCGTCAAGACCATCTTTGTAAAAAACCGAAATAAGGGCAGATTTTATTCTTTTTTTGTCACTCATTGTATTACTATGTCGTTGAATAGTGGCAAAAATAAGAAAATAAGAACATAATAGAGAAAAAAAGATAATGTTTTATTGGTGCGAATATCCTAATGAGACAGCACTTAATCTGATATTCGGAATGTCTTTCAAAAGTGTCTGGCAGCACGCTTCTATCGTGGCTCCCGTTGTGACAACATCATCTACTATCAAAAGATGCTTTCCTGTGTATTTCTCTCCTTCTGAAGTTGCAAATACATCCTCTACATTTTCCCATCTTTCATATCCCGAATGAGTCGTTTGTGATGAGTTGTTTCTGGCCCTTAACAATAGAGTTGACTCAATGGGAACCTGAAGGACTGCGGACAGACCTTCAGCAATCATCTCGCATTGGTTGTAACCCCTCTTTCGTTGTCTTTCAGGGTGAAGCGGCACGGGAATAATCAGGTCTGGTTTTTCGTAATAAGGTGATTTTAACAGCTTCAATCCTGACATTTTCCCGAGCGTTATCCCTATTTGGGGCTCATTATGGTATTTGAGCATGCGGATAAGTTGCCTGAGGCTTTCGTTTTTCCGGTAATGAAAGAAGGATACGGCAAAGCGAAGTGGAACCCTGCCCCAAAACATACGGGCAACGGGGTTGTCATGATACATTTCGTATCCGGTAGCAGGAAGTTTGTGTATGCATTTAAGGCAGAGATATTTCTCGTGGTCATAGAGAGAGGTACCGCAATTGATGCAACTTGCGGGATAGACGAGTGACAAAAAACCATTGAGCCACTTTCGGGACTCTGCGATTTGAAGTCTTAACATAATTTCTTTAATAAAAGTCCAACTTTCTATATGGGATAATTGAAATTGGACACATCAATTTCATTATTTTCCATGCAATTGTCAAGCTCTATTATTTGGTGTGAATATTGTTGTCTTTAGAAAACCAAAAGAAGTATTTTTGATAAAAATATTAGGATAAGTATGCGAGTTCACTTTATTGCCGTAGGCGGCAGCGTTATGCACAACCTGGCCATAGCCCTTAAGAGTAAGGGATATCAGGTCAGTGGTTCGGATGATGAGTTTTTTGAACCTAGTAAATCAAGGCTTGCATCCCATGGACTTTTACCTGAGAAGGAGGGGTGGAACCCTGAGGTTATAACTCGTGATCTGGATGCTGTGATACTTGGTATGCATGCCCGGAGTGATAATCCTGAACTTCAGGCAGCTGTACGTCAAGGCATAAAAGTGTATTCTTTCCCGGAATATCTGTATGAGCAGTGCCGGAGCAAAACCAGGGTTGTAATAGCAGGGAGTCATGGTAAGACTACAATTACTTCTATGGTTATGCATGCCCTGAGGTCCAACAATTGGAAGTTTGACTACATGGTGGGTGCCCAACTGGAAGGTTTCGATACCATGGTAGGTCTTAGTGAAGATGCTGAGATTGCTGTTTTTGAGGGAGATGAATACCTGTCTTCTCCGATTGACAAAAGGTCCAAGTTCTTATGGTACAAACCTCACATTGCCCTTATAAGTGGAATTGCCTGGGATCATATTAATGTCTTCCCGACCTTTGAGATTTATAAAGATCAGTTTAGGCATTTTGCTGACTCTGTAGACAGAAATGGCTACCTAACATGGTTTAGTGGTGATTCAAGCCTAAAGAAAATGCTTGATGGAAAAAATCGGAGTTTTACTATTGAGCCATATTTTGAAGTTGATAGCAGATATGCTGGAGATGTTACATTAGTAGTACATAAAGGCAGGGAATATCCTGTTCCTTTCTTTGGTGCACATAATATGCAGAACCTTGCGGGTGCCATGAATGTGTGCCGCAGGCTTGGTCTTGATGATGACGCTTTTTTGCGGTCCATGGGTAGTTTCAAGGGCGCTTCAAGGCGCCTTGAGGCCGTAGCCGGTGATGATAGTTCTTCTGTATTCTATGATTTTGCCCATGCTCCATCAAAACTAAAAGCTACTGTTGAGGCTGTAAAATCCCGTTATCCGTCGCGTAAGCTGGTCGCCTGTATGGAGCTCCATACATTCAGCAGCCTGGACAAAAACTTCCTTCCACAATACCACAATACAATGTTACTGGCAGATGAGCCAATTGTGTATTTCAACCCTGGTGTGATAGAACACAAGGGACTAAGCCCAATCAGTACTGTTGAAGTTGCAAAGGCCTTTAACATTCCGGAGCATTCTGTGATAGTAACTCCGGAAGCACTGCTTGAAAGGTTGGAAAAGATTGAGTTTAGAAATACCAACCTGCTTATTATGACTTCAGGCAGCCTGGGGGGAATTGACATCAAAGCATGGATCAGTAAGAAAATGGACAAAACCAAACAATAAGATCATGAAACGAGCATTTCTTTTTTTACTGGCAGTGGGCTTTGCCGTGACGGTATCAGCCCAGGAGTTGGTTGACAAAGTTCAACTAAGCTTTGAAGGTGTAAATTCCATAAATGTGAAGGGCGCCTTCTGTCGTACCGAGTTTGCGACTTCAGGCAGTTCGGAGGTCCTACTTGACGGTGAAATCAGAGGTTTGAAGAAGGATAGTGCAGTCAAGATAAGATATTCACAGACAGGTACCAGACTCAACATTTGGGTGGAATATCCAAGTTTGCGAAACGAACAGCTAAAGGGATACCTGATTTTGACTGTTCCTGAGAGTGCTGAGGTCACTGTCAGCAACATATCGGGTAGCGTCAGTGTCGAAGGACCCCTCTATGGAAAGGCAATTGTTGAAACTGTATCAGGTTCCATCATTGTCTCTAATCTTAAGGCTCCGGCAGAGCTAAAGTCAACTTCAGGAACTATTAAAGCTAAATCGGTTCAGGGGGATGTCAAAGCAAACAGTGTAGGCGGTGAAATCAATATTGAAGAAGTAATGGGTTTTGGTAAGTTGTCTACTGTATCAGGCAGCATAAATGCCTCTGGTATTTACAAGGGTACTGAAGCGCAGACAATTTCAGGAGCCATAGGGCTCAGGGAGGTCGTAGGTGGAGGCAAGGTTAACTCTGTGTCAGGCAATATCAGTATTAATGCTGGCAAGGGTGATTTTCATGTGGGTAGCACTTCCGGGACTGTATCACTCACAAGTCACGAAGGCATTCTGGATATTGAGACCATCAGTGGTAGTATAGTCGGAAGCAGTGTAAAACTTACCGGCACTTCGTCATTTAAAAGTAAGTCGGGCAACATAGATATGGATCTGACCAACAGGCAGGAGGAACTAAGCTTTGACCTTGAAAGCACTTCCGGTGGAATAACCTATTATGGAAATAAGGGAAAGAAGAGGATCTTTTCGGATAATGGGAATATCAAGATTAACGGTAATACTTTGTCTGGAGAAATCAGTTTCAAATAGAGGATGTTTGGATATAATGCAACTGGCCTTGGTATTTCCATGCTGATGTCAGGTCGCAGGTATAAAGCAAAAGAGGCTGCTCTGTGGCAGCCTCTTCTTTTTGAAACTAGTCTCTTGATATATAGTGGAAGTGTGGTCCGAATCTTTCGAAAGCGGCCTTTTCCAATGTTTCCCTATGATCGGGGTGAGCAACTGAGATTATCAGGCGGGCTCTTTCCTGCAGAGTTTTTCCGTACAGGTTTACAGCTCCGAATTCAGTTACTAACCAGTGCATATTGGCACGTGTAGTTACAACACCGGCACCTTCCATCAGGGTTGGAGTTATCTTTGAAACACCCTTCGATGTAACAGAAGGCATTGCAATAATCGGCTTACCACCTTCAGAGTGGCTTGCACCTCTGATGAAGTCGATCTGACCACCTACACCTGAGTAGTGAGTAGTACCAATAGAGTCAGCACATACCTGACCGGTAATATCAACTGACAGTGCAGAGTTGATTGCAGTTACCTTCTTGTTCTTGCGGATTACATGAATACCGTTGGTGAAGGCCACATCCATCATTGCGACCATAGGGTTGTCATCGACAAAGTCATAAAGGGCCTGAGAACCCATCAGGAATGAAGCAACGATCTTGCCTTTACCGATTTGCTTTTGGCTACCGTTTACTACACCACTGGCAATCAATGGCAGCAGACCGTCAGAGAACATTTCAGTGTGTACACCAAGGTTCTTGTGGTTACCTAGTTCAGCAAGTACTGCATTTGGAATACCACCGATACCCATTTGCAGGCAAGCTCCGTCTTCAACAAGCTGAGCCACGTTGTAACCAATCTTTTGCTCGATTTCAGAGATTGGTGAGTTATGGTGCAGATACAGGGGTTCGTCATGCTCAACAAAATAGTCAATCATGTTGGCAGGTATCATTGCATCACCAAAAGCTCTTGGTACATATTTGTTAACCTGAGCAATTACAGTGTCAGCATTTTCAATAGCTGCCAGAGTGGCATCAACTGAAGTACCCAGAGAGACATAACCATGCTTGTCCGGAGGAGACACCTGAATCATTGCAACATTTACCTTCAGGTAACCTTCACGGATCAGCTTCTGGGTTTCGCTAAGGAATACCGGAATATAATCAGCGTAACCTTGTTGTGTGGCCTTTCTTACATTTGCTCCAACAAAGAATGATTCGAGCTGGAAAATTCCTTCAAACTCCTTGTCAGCATAAGGAGCAGGCCCCTCTGTATGTATATGCTGAATTTTTACGTTTTTGAACTCTCCTCTGCGTCCTCTCTCGACCATTGCCCTGGTGAGCGCCCATGGAGTTACGGCGACGCTGCTGAGGTGAACTCTGTCACCTGACTTAATTACCTTGACCGCCTCTTCGGCTGTAACTGTTTTGTAGCCCATCTGTTTTAGATTTATGTTGTTTTCGTAGTTAATATTTCTAAGTGATTGATTGTTGACCTTTTAAAATCAGGCGCAAAACTACTAAATATTAAGATTACCTTCACCATTGGAAAAACTGTTTAAGAATACATTTTTGACCCATTTGGCTTGAACTTTGAAACAGTTCTGCTTGTTTGTTTTCCATGGACAATAATGCTATGAATAAGGAATTTCAAGATCTTCGCAAGGATTATGTAAGAGGGGATTTGTCACTCGAAAGACTGGATGCTGATCCGCTAGCCCAACTAGACCAGTGGTTGAGGGATGCATTGGAAGCTGGTGCAGTTGAACCGACTGCAATGGCATTGTCGACGGTGACACCGTCCGGCGCACCTCATAGCCGGATGGTGCTGCTAAAGGGGCTTGAGAAGGATGGCCTTGTATTCTATACAAACTATAACAGTGACAAAGGAAAGGCTATAGAATCCAATCCTCAGGTGTCGGTGCTCTTTTTCTGGCCTCTGCTTGAAAGGCAGGTAAGGGTGGAGGGAGTCGCTCAAAAGGTTGCCCCTGAGGTATCTGACGCATATTTTGCTTCCCGTCCGCGGGAAAGCAGGCTTGGTGCTCTGGCTTCCCCTCAAAGCAGTGTTGTTGAGAGCTATGAGTACCTTGAGAAGACATGGCTTAAGCTAAAGGAAGAGTATGAAGGAAAAGAAGTTCCCCGTCCTGCCCACTGGGGAGGTTATATTATCAAGCCCCATATATTTGAGTTTTGGCAGGGTGGACACGGTAGGCTGCACAAGAGGTTTCGCTACAAGTGGGAAGACGGCAACTGGATAATTGAGACCCTTGCTCCCTGATTATCAGAAGCCTGGGTGCGTGTTACTGAGAGTATCCGCCACCGATTTGTCTATGCCATCTTGCTACTTTGCATCATTACCCCTGGCAAAGAAATCTTATCAAGTAATCCCGACCAGTGTGGCTTTTGCTGGGTTAGCTTGTGAGTTTTCTGAAAATGCTTTCAAGTGATTGTTGCTTGAGTTGCAGTTCCATAAGCACCAGATTATTGTCGACCGCAAATCTGAAGATTTGCGGTCTAATATCTTCAGATGCAGTAATGAAGTATTTGTTGTTTGTATAAGTTACCGAATTAAGTCCAACGATTGCTTTCAGTTTTTCGATATCAGCCTTTTTATCAAACTCAGCCTCGATGGCTATCTCATGAGCAATGCTTTCACCGAGCCTGCTCAGTGGTTCGTCGGCAACTATATTACCCTTGTTGATTATAATAGCCCTTTCGCAAATGGCCTTTACTTCCTGCATAATATGGGTTGAAAGCAGAACCGTCTTGGACTGTCCAAGGTTGAGGATGAGGTCCCTGATACCATCTATCTGGTTGGGATCAAGACCGGAAGTCGGTTCGTCTAGTATCAAAACTTCCGGATCTGGCAGCAGTGCCTGTGCAAGACCCACACGCTGCCTATATCCTTTTGAGAGGAAGGCAATCTTCTTGTCCCTTTCTGGAGTCAATCCGGTGAGTTCAATAATATCTTCAACCCTCTTTTTAACATCCCTGAGCTGATATATTCCGGCTACGAAATAGAGGTACTCGGTTATATACATATCGTCGTATAGCGGATTGTGTTCAGGAAGGTAACCTATCTTCCGGCGGAAGGTTATGGAGTCGACAGCAGGATCAATGCCACATACCTCAACCCTTCCTTCCGAGGGGTTGAAATAACCTGTAAGAATCCTCATCATGGTTGACTTGCCTGCCCCGTTGGGTCCCAGAAAACCTACAACTTCTCCTGTTTTGAGACTGAAAGAGACATTATTCAAGGCCTTTTGTCTACCATAATATTTTGAGACATTGGTCACAGTTATCGACATGGTTCATAATAATTTTGACTTTAAAGTTATTAATTTTCGCTTTAGGGAGATAAATTAGCAGATCCAAATAACGGTATTTATGAATAAAGCAGCGAAACTGCCCTTGTTTTGTGATTCATTATTTGAATATAAGCGCAACAGGAGCCGTTCGGTCAAGGTCGGGAAAATTTCTATCGGAGGGGATGAGCCTATTCGACTGCAGTCAATGACTACCACCAATACGTTGGACTCTGAGGCAACTGCTGCACAGTGCATACGCATTGCAACGGCAGGTGCGGATCTGGTAAGGATTACTACCCAGGGCCGGCGTGAAGCGGTTAATCTTGAGGATATCAAACGTAGCATATGTGCAAGGGGATTTGACATCCCATTGTCGGCTGACGTGCATTTTAACCCAAATGCAGCATTGCTTGCTGCCGAGAGAGTGGAGAAGGTACGTATCAATCCGGGCAACTTTGCAGACGGTGCAAAGATGTTTCGTAATGTAGAGCTGAATGATGAGGAGTATGCTGCAGAACTTGCAGAGATAGAAGCAAGGCTACTTCCCTTGCTCGAGATATGCAAAAGGAGGGGTACTGCACTACGAATCGGAGCTAACCATGGCAGTTTGTCAGACCGCATAATGTCAAGGTATGGCGACACTCCCATTGGAATGGTAGAGTCATGTATGGAATATCTCCGTATGTGCCGCAGACATGGGTTTGAAGATATAGTGCTTAGCATTAAGTCCAGCAATACCAGGGTTATGGTTCACACGGTCCGTCTGTTGGTATCGGCAATGAAGGCCGAAAATATGGACTATCCGCTCCACCTTGGTGTAACTGAAGCCGGGGGTGCTGAGGATGGCAGGATTAAGTCGGCTGTAGGGATTGGGGCCTTGCTTGCTGATGGAATAGGTGATACTATAAGGGTGTCGCTGACTGAAGAGCCCGAGGAGGAGATTCCTGTAGCCCGTCGCCTAAGGGATATGTTTGTAAAAAGAGCAGGTCACCCTGTGATTAAGCCTGTAGAGAATTTTACATACAGTCCCTTTGAGTATCATGCGAGAGAGAGTCACAAGGTTGGAATCTTTGGAGGAGTTCAGACTGCAGCAGTAGTGGCAGATCTTAGAGGAGGAATAGAAACGGAGGTCTCGGCTATTCAATGTGAGGCAGTGATATGTGACAAGCCACTTGAAAGACTTCCCCAAGGATATGAAAGGCTATTGCAGATTGTGCCGGTTGAAAGCAATGATGGATTGGCAGGATCATATCTGTGGCCTCTGTATAGGATAGATGAGTTTAGGTCAGTATCAGATGTAAAGGGTCCTTTTGTGCTTGAGATGGAGTACGGCGACCTGGAGGGAGCCGTAGTTGACCGACTCAGAAAGGAGAAGGACTGTGTGATTTTGTTGGGAACAAAGAATATTAATGGTGTTGCAGAACAACGGGCTTTTTTCCTTGCAATGCAGGCCATGGGACTCAGCCATCCGGTAATTATTCACCGCAGGTATGAGGAAAAGGGACTTGCTGACTTACAGATAGAGGCTGCGGCTGATATGGGCATGCTGCTACTCGACGGCTATGGAGATGCCGTTTCCTTATCAGCACCTGCCGTAGGTTTTGCATCCCTGGTAGATCTACTGTTTGGTATACTTCAGGCCTCAAGGGTGAGGTTCTCAAAGACAGAGTATATCTCTTGTCCCGGATGTGGTCGGACACTTTTCGACTTGCAGACAACCTCGCTTAAGGTAAGACAACGCACTTCGCACCTTAAGGGCCTTAAGATTGCTGTGATGGGATGCATTGTAAACGGTATCGGTGAGATGGCAGATGCTGATTATGGATATGTTGGTGCAGGGCCTGGGAAAGTTTCTTTGTACAGGAACAGAGAACTTGTAAGCAGGGCTCTTCCTGAGGAAGAGGCCGTGGACAGGCTGGTTGAGTTGATTAAGGAGAGTGGTGACTGGGTTGATGCCGAATGAGAAGCGTAGTTTTTTTTGCGTCAGATTAAATGTTTTTTTTAAATTGCAATACATTGTAACCAGTTCGGATGTAAACACCCGATAAAGTAATGAGAAAGATCCTGTTAGTCATAAGTCTATTGCTTTCCTATGTATTTGTAAATGGAGAGCAGATAGAATTAAGGGGTACCTATCAAGGAGAAAATCTGTATGTGAAGAATCCTTTTGCTGCCTCAGGAGTAGGCTTTTGCGTTTATGAGGTAACAGTCAATGGTATTACTTCTACCGACGAGATTAACTCTGCAGCATTTGAGATAGACCTTTCCGTATTCGGTTTTGCTCTTGGTGAACCCGTTGTGGTAACCATCAACTACAAGGAAGGTTGTCTCCCCTCGGTTTTGAATCCCGGTGTCTTGAACGCCAAGACCTCCTTTGTTGCCGAAGAAGTAAAGATTGAGGGTGATAAAATTGTATGGAGGACCCGTGGTGAGACTGGATCACTACCGTTTGTTGTAGAACAGTTTAGGTGGAACAAGTGGGTTACTGTTGCTCAGGTTGACGGAGTTGGAGTGCCCGGTCTACATAGCTATTCTGCACCTGTAAGGTTTCATGCCGGGGAGAATCGTTTCCGTATCAGGCAGACAGATTCAAGAAAAGTTAACAGGTATTCTGCAGAGCTCGTTTACAGGAGTTCGGTTCCTCAGGTTACCTACACTCAAACCTCCGGAGGACGTGCCATTGAATTTTCTGCTCCTACTATGTATGAGCTTTACGACAGCTTTGGTAGAATCATTGTTAAGGGCTATGGTAAGACCTTGCAGATGGATGATCTGGCTAAAGGATCTTACTATCTCAACTATGACAACAAAATGGACGTAATCAAGCGCTAATCCCATAGGAGTCTCTGTTGCGTTTTGATAGAATAGAGTTTTAGGTTAAGCATTAATTTAATAATCATTTAAACAGTCCTTTGCCCTGAGGCAAAGGACTGTTTTTGTAATAAGTACGAATTCCTGTATAACAGGGAATCAGGATGAGGGTCTGAGATCCCGTGATTTTGTGGTGTTTAGGAGGCTGACATCCTGCCTGTTAATTAAAATAATTATTTTAGACGGCAATTGTTTTTAATAAAAGATTAACTTTGGCTTCGTTGGGGAAACAATTAAAGTAATCATTATATGGCAAAAGTAATTGCTCTTGCGAATCAGAAAGGCGGGGTTGGAAAGACTACAACTGCCATCAATCTGGCAGCGAGTCTGGCAGTGTTGGAGTACAAAGTGCTGGTTGTTGATGCAGACCCTCAGGCCAATGCCACTTCTGGTTTAGGTTTTGATTTGTCGAAGATTGAGAATAGCATCTATGAGTGCATAGTTGGAAAGGCAGAACCAAAGGATGCTATATTACAGGGGGAGATAGACCACCTTTTCCTGATGCCTTCTCATATAGACCTTGTTGGTGCTGAGATAGAGATGCTCAATATGCCCAAGCGTGAATATGTACTGAAGGACATACTTGAGAAAGTAAGGGACAACTATGATTTCGTACTTATAGACTGTTCACCATCTCTTGGGCTAATCACTGTAAATGCATTGACCGCTGCAGATTCGGTTATCATACCAGTACAGTGCGAGTATTTTGCTCTTGAGGGACTTGGGAAGCTGCTTAACACTATCAAAATAATACAGAGCCGATTGAATCCGGAACTTGAGATTGAAGGATTCCTGCTCACTATGTATGATTCACGACTCAACCTGTCCAATCAGGTTGTAGAAGAGGTTAAGAGCCACTTCCAGGAGATGGTGTTTGAAACCCTTATTACACGTAATATCAAGCTCAGCGAAGCTCCTAGTTACGGTAAGGCTGTTGTTATGTATGATGCGGCTTCCAAAGGTGCTACCAACTATTTGAATCTGGCACGTGAGTTGCTGCAAAGGAACAACATGACCAAGATGGATAATAAGGATAAGGTAATTAGTAAATAAGAATACTTAACGGTTACAATGGGCAAAAAGAACGTTTTAGGAAGAGGTTTAGGTGCATTGATCGACAATCCAGATGATATCAGAAAGCCACGGCCTTCTGCATCCATCAATGAGATTGATATTAGTCTGATCGAGGTAAACCCATGGCAGCCGCGTTCCACATTTGATGAAGAAAGGCTTGAGGAACTGGCAGCCTCCATCAGAAGCGTAGGGATTGTGGTACCTCTTACTTTACGTAAGACAGACGAGGATAAGTACCAGATAATTGCCGGAGAGCGTCGTTTTCGTGCAGCGAGAAAAGCAGGCCTTACCAAGGTTCCTGCCTATGTACGTGAAGCAGAAGACGATGTGATGCTCGAGATGGCACTGGTTGAAAATATCCAGCGCGAGGATTTGGATCCCATTGAAGTTGCTATTAGCTACCAACGCCTTCTTGATGAGTGTAATCTGACTCAGGAAGATTTGTCAGAGAAGGTTGGTAAAAAGCGATCTACTGTAAGCAATTATCTGCGTCTTCTGAAACTTCCGGCTGAAATTCAGATGGGACTTCGTTCCAGAAGTATTTCTATGGGACAGGCAAGAGCTATTATCAATATTGAAAATACTGAAAAGCAGCTTGAGATCTACAGGAAGATAGTTGAGGAAGATCTGTCGGTCCGCATGGTCGAAGCACTGGTACGTGAGTTGGACAGCCCTTCAAAACCCGAAAAGGTCAAGACCACCAAAGAGCTTTCTGATGAATACAATGAACTGAAGAAGCATTTGTCTGAATTCTTCAAAACAAATATCGGATTCTCGCGTGACGGAAAAGGAAAGGGCAAGATCGTTATTCCATTCAAATCTGATGATGAGCTTGAGCAGATTATTGCAATACTGGACAGGGCAAAGGCTTAAGCAGGTAAGGATAAGTACTCTGCCTCTTTTACTCTTCTGCTCCCTGTCAGTCAATGCTCAGCTTGTGTCTGATAAGCCGGATGTATTGACCGGAAATACGGCTGCCGATATTAATGTATCCTTGACCGATTCTGTTGCTGATCCTGCTTTTATTGTACCTGACAGTTTAGTTCCTTCCCCTGCAGCTCCGTTAACAACCGATAGTATTGGTTTCAGAGTTATGCCGGGAACCATTACTACAGAGGTTCCTGTAAAGATTTTTATAGACGAAGAATATACTCACTCACCTCACAAGGCTACTGTTTATGCTGCTGTTCTTCCAGGTGCAGGACAGATATACAATAAAAAATACTGGAAGTTGCCCATACTCTATGGAGGTATTGGAGCGTTGGTATATGCCATCAACTTCAATACTAGTTATTATGACAAGTACAGATCTGCTTACAGGGACTTCCTGATTCGAGATCCGGGCAATACCAGCTATGACCAGTTCATCCCTCCGGGGCTTGAGATTGAAGATGTGCATGGTCCCTATTCCGATTGGTTTAAGAGAGCCCTGCAAAACAAAAAACGCTATTATAAAAGATCGCGTGATCTTAGTTATATTGGCATGGCAGCTCTGTATGTTATTAGTATCATTGATGCCAATGTAGATGCGCATTTCTATGACTTTGACATCAGTGATGATTTGTCAATGAGAATAGAACCTGCAATGGTTCAGCCTGTAGGACAGACGTCTTCGTCCTTGGGCTTGCAGGTTAAGTTTACGTTTTGAAATTAGTTGATGTTGAGTTCAAACACTTAGAATTATGAAAAGAGCATTCTTGATAATAGCAGTGCTGATGTTGCTTCCGGTTAATAAGAACATTTTTGCCTTTGGAACATCCAACCCTGATAACTACGCAGCTTCACTCGACAGTATGATGAACCTATGGCATTCCAGACCTTCGGTCGGTGAGCTGGTTGTTGATACTATTATTGAGAGTGCTGAGAATCTGGTTGAGGAACTGCCCGACTCAGTCTACATTGCACGTCTGGCTGCCATCAATACACCTATACAACTCACATTCAACAGTCAGGTAAAATCATACATCAAACTCTATACGCAGAGACGTCGTGAGCAGGTAGAGCAAATGCTGGGACTATCGCAATATTATTTCCCGATCTTCGAAGCAGAACTGGATGCAGCCAACCTTCCTCACGAATTAAAGTATCTCCCTGTGATTGAGTCAGCTCTTAACCCACGTGCACTATCTAAGGCTGGAGCAAGTGGTATCTGGCAGTTTATGTATTACACAGGCAAGAAATACGGACTGGAGGTCAATTCATATATAGACGAGCGACGTGATCCCGTAAAAGCTTCAAAGGCCGCAGTAGCATTTCTTTCTGATCTTTATGAGATATATGGAGACTGGAAACTTGTAATTGCAGCATACAACTGTGGACCGGGTAATGTAAACAAGGCTATCAGACGCACAGGTGGCAAGACCGACTTCTGGGAGATCTATTATCGGCTGCCACGTGAGACCAGAGGATATGTACCTGCCTATATTGCAGCAGTATATACATTCAACTATTCAAGGGAACATGGGCTGTATCCCAAGGCACCACAACTGCCTGTAGCAACCGATACAGTAATGGTATATCAACCTCTGCATTTCAAGCAGATCTCTGAGATTACAAGTATTCCGTTGGAGGTTATTCGCGATTTGAACCCTCAGTATCGTCTGGATGTAATTCCTGCGAAGGACAAGATGTATCCTCTTCGCCTTGCTTTTGATCATGCTACTTTGTTTGCCTCTCTTGAGGATACTATTTACAATCACCGTCGCCTTGAGTTATTCCCCGACAATAAGCTAGTTGCAGCTCCAGTGGAAGCCTCCTCACTCCCGGTTGTTGCACCTGCTGGTACTGAAGCAATTTACTATACTGTCAAATCGGGAGATGTCGTGGGTCTGATTGCCGATTGGTTTGATGTAAGAACATCCGACCTTCAATACTGGAACAATATTAAGCGAAATATGATCAGGGTTGGTCAGAAGCTGGTGATTTATGTGCCAAAAGCAAAGGCTGACCATTACAGGGCTGTTGCCCAAAGGCACGGAAGCTCAGCCGCTTCCGTGAAGCCTGCAACAACTGCTTCTGCCCAAAGCACTTCGACTCTTGCCAGTTCGGCATCTGCCAGTGGAGAATATGTTTATTACACAGTTCGTTCTGGAGACAATATCTGGGCTATTGCAAAGAAGTATCAGGGAGTTTCTCCTCAGGACATCCTGAATCTTAATAATATCTCGGATGCTACCAAGATTAAGCCCGGTCAGAAATTGAAAATTAAACCGTTATAATATTGGTATAACAACTGTTGTTTTGGCAGTTGTATTAAACCATACCTTCATTTATGCGTTTCAATAAGGCAAAATGTCAGCATTTTGCTGATGGCAGGCTTTTTGAGATATTTGGATAAAAATAAAAAGGAGGAAATATGGTATCTATTCCATTATTATTGATCTTTGGTTTTTTCGCACTTGCCAGCTGGATTGTTAGTGCACAGTTGAAGAGCAGGTTTGCGAAGTATTCGCGGTCCATTCTTCCTACAGGCCTGTCTGGCAGGGAGGTAGCAGAGAAAATGCTGCGCGAAAATGGTATCAATGATGTTAAGGTACTGTCTGTACCGGGACAACTGACCGACCATTACAATCCAAGCAATAAGACAGTTAATCTAAGTCCTGAAGTATATAATGGTCGCAGCGTTGCTGCAGCCTCAGTGGCTGCACACGAATGCGGGCATGCAGTTCAGCACGCCAGGGCCTATGCCCCGTTGCAATTACGCTCAGCACTGGTGCCTATTCAGAATGTAAGTGCAAGATTGCTTAATATTATCTTTATAGCAATGTTTGCAGGAGCAATAATACTTCCTGGACTTATTACCTTTGATGCTGCCTTGCTTGTGATTATCGCATGTTATGCAGTATTTGCAGCATTTGCAGTAGTTACCTTACCTGTGGAAATAGATGCAAGTCGCAGAGCTCTGGCCTGGCTTAACACATCAGGTATAACAGGAGGTCGCAGTCATGAGGAAGCCAAGGATGCTCTGAGATGGGCAGCCTATACTTATGTAGTTGCCGCCTTGTCTGCACTTGCGACCCTGTTCTACTACATTATGCTTTACCTTGGCAGAAGGGATTAAACCAGTTCCCGTTCTGGGGTACTATGAATTGTGTTGTAGTCCCAGACAAGGGTTATAAGAAAGTCGCGGTTTGGCATGTCGGTAGTAACCGATAGCTTTTTAGAGACCGCATCTTTAGTTTTTTGAAGCAGCGCTCCGTTGGAGTGCTGCTTTTTGTTATTCTCGGAAATCAGCAATACCTCCTTGATAGTCCTAATGTCACTATCATTCAGCAGCTCCACTTGTGGAAAAGTAATTTTGTGACCAACCGGCACTTCAGTCCACACTGTCTGACTTAGCCCGTACTTGGACGGCACTTTAAGTACTGTGGTTGATGCAGCTATATCTCCCAGTCGCTGGCCTTTACCATTGAGTATTATAACTAAAGTAGCTATTCCGCCAAAGAAAAATGTGAGGTCAACAAGCCTGAAAACCCATCTAATTAGTGCAGCTCCTACCGAGAGAGGAGTTCCATCAGCCTTGACTACCCTGATTTTCATTATATACTTACCAGGACTCTGACCGTTGAAAAATATCTCAAATAGCAGGTGATAAAGCACAAGAGGCATCAGTAACAACAGGACCCTTGCTGCTGCAGACTCTGATACAGTTCCAAACAGTTCACTTATTAGAGCCACCAACCCAGCATAGAGACCCATCAACAGAAGGTCAATTAATGTTGCAATGATACGATCACCTATGCTGGCTACCCTGAAACGGAGCTCGACATTTTGTGTGGTTTGCAGGTTAAATGTTTCCATCCTTTTGCTCTGTTACTGGATTATGCTAAATTTGTTCAAAGTTAACCAAAAACCGAAATATTAGCACTCTTGGGCATTAATGAAGGAGATCACTTTCATCAGATTAAACAAAAAAAGATGGTCGGACTTTGAAGATCAGATCTCTGGTAAGGATGTCAGAAACATCAGCCCTGATGACCTCGCATCTAATTATATTAGGCTTACAGACGATCTGTCCTATGCCCGGACCTTTTACCCTCAGTCAGGAGTTGTAGAATACCTCAATACCCTGAGCTCGAAAGCTCATGCACTGATCTATAGAAATAAAAGGGAGAGAAGTGACAGACTCACAGGTTTTTGGCTTAGGGAACTGCCTCTTGAGATATATAATATTAGGAAGGATATACTGCTATCCTTTCTGATCTTTATGGGAGCTTTCCTTATTGGTTGGTTTTCTGCCTTTCAGGAAGAGGATTTTGTCCGTGCCATCCTTGGTAACGAATACGTCAATACAACTATCGACAATATATCAAAAGGAGATCCTCTTGGAATATATGGAGACTCTACTCCATTCAGGATGTTCCTTGCAATAGCATTCAACAATATAGGGGTTTCAATAGTGGCTTTTATATTTGGGTTACTCACTCCAATTGGTACCGCAGTGATACTTATGCGGAATGGCATCATGGTTGGGGCCTTCTTATCATTCTTCTTTCAGTACTCCCTTGGGAAGGTTTCCATTATGGGCGTTATGCTCCATGGTACCATGGAACTTTCAGCAATAGTACTGGCTGGTGGGGCCGGGTTGATGCTTGGAAGAAGCATTTTGTTTCCGGGTACCTATACCCGTACGCACCAGTTTATAAATGCTGCAAGAAGGGGCACAAAATTAGTTGTAGGTATTATGCCATGCTTTGTAATAGCTGCAATCATTGAAAGTTATGTTACCAGATACTACAAGGAGATGGGATTCTGGGCGGAGTTTGGTATAATACTGATATCACTACTTTTTATGGTCTTTTACTTTATCATATATCCCATAATAACCCACAACAAATACGAAAAACCTAAATAAGATGGAAAAACCCAAAGTTATTCTTAACAAAAAACGTGATTTTTCTGATGTAATTAATGCGACCTTTTCTTTTATAACCCAGGAAATAAAGGTTTATGGTAAAATGCTTCTTTACTATGCAGGGATTCCGGTACTTGCTGCTTCAATATTGGGAGCGTATTTCTCCGGTACAGAGCTGAGTACACTGTTTCTAAAACTTGAAACCGGCAGTGATTATCAATTGGGGCTTGATTACCAACTAAAAGTGATAGGTGTAAACCTCCTGAATGCTATGGTGTATGTTTTACTTTCAGGTCTTAGCTACGCATATCTCGTTACGTACAAGGAGAATGGTGCAGGTGGTTTTGAGTTGCAGGATGTTTGGTCACGTTTTAAAAAGGGCATCGGAACCATGATCCTGTTTGCTGTTATTATTTCAATAATCGCAGGTGTTGTAATAGCCGTTGCCTCGCTATTAGTTGTTCTGGGGACTATGTTTGGGTCTCCTGTATTAAGTGTGGTTGTAGGAATTCCGGCAGCTTTATTTCTATTGTGTGTTTTTATTTACTTCCTTGTTACTTTATCACCAGCCGGGATGATAATCTACGATGAGAGCCCCGATTTTTCAAATATATTCACCAGATGCTTTGAGCTAATCAAGGGTAGTTGGTGGCAGACCTTTGGAATCATCTTTATCCTGGGGATAATATATTCAATGGTATCATCCCTGTTCTCAATCCCAGTATTAGTATCCAGCATTTTGGAAGGCATCGCTTATAGTAGTAGTCCTGAAGTCGTAGCCTCACAAAGCAAGTCATTCGCTTTTGTATTGACCGCCCTGATTAGTACACTTGGTGGAAATGCAATATACCCAATATTGGCAATCGGATGTGGTATTCAGTACTTTAACCTTAAGGAGAAAAGGGAGAATCTGGATCTTCTTGGAAGGATCGAAGAAATATCTGATTCAACTATTTAACTGTAAATAAAAGGAAACCACGGGCTCTTGTGATGAAGTCAAAACGTGCTATAATTCCACTGCTATGGTTGTTTATCTTCCTTTTTAATGCCACCGGCATTGAAACGGAGGAAGCCACTGTATTGGATGATAATAGCCATGTGGAATACAGGAGCCCTGATGTCGCTGATATCGAACAGTTGAAGCAGGATTCCCGCTATGATTATGAGCTGGTGAATAACAGGCCGGGATGGTTGGCCAGGATGTTTTCGAGATTTATAGAGATGCTTGTAGGGCAGTCTCAGGGCCTAACCTTTGTCAGCTTCCTGCTGATCGGGCTCATGGTCATTGGCTTTGTCATTTTCATCCTGCGTCTCTTAGATATTCCCGTTGTAGGTTTTATAGTCTTTGCCAGGGCAGGCAAAAAGGAAGAATTGCTTTTCTCAGATAATATAAGTTCCGACAATGAGGGAAAGCTGACTGAGCTCCTTGATATGTACCGTAGTAACGGGGCTTTCAGGGAAGCAGTCAGGATACTCTACCTGCTTACCCTTAGGAAGTATGAAAGTCGTGGTATTCTTGAGTTAAGAGACTATAAGACCAATAGGGATTATATTCGTGAGATCAGGGATACTACTCTTAGGGAACTGTTTTCAAATCTTGTAAAGATTTACGATCATGTCTGGTTTGGCCAGTATGATCCGGATTCAATTATGTATGGTAAGATAGAGGCTGTATTCAGCAAGGCATTAGATGGGCAGCAAAAGTTGCAGTAACGTATAACAGACAATAATGGCCAGGGACTTAAATAAAAGACGCAGTTTGATATCCTACTCGCTTGTGGTGGGAGTCTTGTTGCTGGCCATTGCCATATTATTCTCTCCCAGTGAGACAGACTGGAATCCAAGTTTTTCGAAGAGGCATTCCATACCTCTGGGTATGGAACTGGTCTATGGCTTTATGGGGGACATGTTTCCAGACAAGGATGTCAAAGTGGTATACAATGGTTTTGCTTCTTACTTTGATGACAGCATCCCTTCAGATGTTAATTTGCTATTTGTAAATGACAGGTTGCTGATGACCAGAGAAGACTGGGAGGTCGTACTTGCTGCCACTGAAGCCGGCAGCAATGTTTTCATTGCTGCCGAACATTTTTCAGATATTATTAGCGATACATTGGGCATTAATCTGAGTTATGGTGAACCGATAAGCTTTAGCTTATTGCCTGACTCAGTGGGTTATAATTTTACAAACCCCAGATTAAAAGTTTCAGATAACTTCTGGTATTCGTCAGTAATAACCAACAACTACTTCGCCCGATATGATACTCTCAACACCACGGTGCTGGGGCATAATCATAGGGGAGACGCCAATTTTATAAGAATTAAGCGTGGGAAAGGCAATATTTATCTTAACTGCAATCCCATTGTTTTTACCAATTATCATCTGCTTAAAAGTGATAACGGGGGCTATATATTCAGGGCATTGTCGTATTTGCCAATTGCAGATACTTACTGGGATGAGAAGTATAAGACCGGGGCGCCGGCAATGATATCTGAGATGGGTATTGTGTTTAGAGAGAAGAGCTTGCGTTTTGCCTGGTATTTGCTTCTGATAAGTTTGCTACTTTATTTTATCTTTTACGGCAAGCGTAGGCAAAGGCCTATTCCCATCTATGAGGCCCCTGGCAACAGTACACTGGAGTTTGTTGAAACTATTGCCAGGCTTTATTTTATCAAAGGTGATCACCGCAATGTTGCTAAGAAGAGATTCCTTTACTTTCTTGATAGTTTAAGGAGTAGATATTTTATAGATGTATCTATGCCTGAAAGCAAACTTATAGAGGAATGCTCACGCAAGTCGGGAGTGCCGGAACGGACTTTTGCTTCCATCTTTAGTATGGCAAAGAATCTGGAGAAGGTTGAGAAGATCACCCTTGAGGATCTGTATCAGTTTAATCGTCAGTTGGAGTTCTTTTATAAAAACGCTCAGTAATTATGGATTATTCACAAGATCAAGTATTTCAGGACGGAGCCGGTAGCTTTGAAAACAGGCTGAAGGTTCAGGAGATCAATCATATGGCCTATCGCATACGAAATGAGATCTCAAAAGTGATTGTCGGTCAGGAACGGGTATTGGACATGATGCTGACAGCGTTGCTGGCCAACGGCCATGTATTGCTTGAGGGTGTGCCGGGTGTGGCCAAGACCCTTATGGCCAAGCTGTTGGCGCGCTGTATAGACACAGGATATTCACGTATTCAGTTCACACCCGACCTGATGCCTTCTGATGTGTTGGGAACAACAATATTCAATACAGCCACAAGCTCCTTTGAGTTTAATGCCGGTCCTGTATTCTCGAATATAGTATTGATAGATGAGGTCAACAGGGCTCCGGCTAAAACACAATCAGCGTTATTTGAGCTGATGGAGGAAAGGCAGGTCACTATCGATGGGGCAACCAGGAAGATGGCCCGTCCATTCCTTGTTCTAGCAACGCAGAACCCTGTAGAACATGAGGGAACCTATCGTCTGCCTGAGGCCCAGCTTGACCGCTTCCTGTTCAAGATTAATATTGATTATCCTTCGTTGGAGCAGGAGGTTGCAATACTTCAAACAGCAAGTGAAAGAGGTGCCATAGCTGAGGTTGATGAGGTGAATCCTGTAGTAAAGGAAGCTGAGCTCGTTGAGTTCCAGGAGCTGATACACAGAGTGATAATAGATCCTCAATTGATAAGGTACATCGCTGTAATAGTCGAAAAGACCCGCAGCCATAGCTCTCTATACCTAGGTGCCAGTCCCCGTGCTTCTCTCTGGATCATGAGGGCATCCAAAGCTTTTGCCGCTCTTGAGGGCAGGGACTTTGTTACACCTGAAGATATCCGTGAGGTACTGTACCCAGTTCTTGTTCACAGGATAATACTTAGTCCTGAGAAGGAAATGGAAGGAGTCAGGCCTGAAGCCGTAATCAGGCAGATAGTTGATTCGGTTGAAATACCCAGATAGTCAGCTAATAGCTAAGACACAATGAAGAACACTCTAAAGTCGCTCTACACAAATGCCCGCTTTTTCTATATTATGTGGGGGCTTGTTGTGGTTTTTGCAGCTTCCTTATTCCGGGACTACCTGTTTTCTGCCGGAGTGATTCTTCTGTCTGCATTTATTGGTGCTGTTCTTGTTGAATTCTTCCTGCTATATCCATCTGGAGGAAATGCATATATCAGGGCAAACCGGCGACTTGCCGAAAGGTTTTCCAACGGTGATATGAACGAGGTGGCTATCACTGTCGAAAGCCACTTCCCTTTCCCTGTCAATATTGAGATTATTGATGAGATCCCGTATCACTTCCAGATCAGAGACTTTCTTAAAAAGGGAAGATTGGTAACAGGAAAACCAACGGTTTTCAAATATGGTCTGAGACCCCTTGAGAGAGGCGAGTATGTATTTGGAGCTCTGAATGTGTATGTTAAAGGGAGGCTTGGACTACTTTCCAGACGATACAGATTTGATGCAGGTGCAATCGTAAAGGTGTATCCATCATTTATTCAAATGCGACGCTATGAGATAATGGCAATAAGCAACAGACTAAATGAGGTCGGGGTAAAGAAGATACGCAGGATAGGTCATCACAGTGAGTTTGACCAGATACGTGAATATATAAAGGGAGATGATATCCGTACTATCAACTGGAGAGCTACTGCCAGGGTTGCTAAAATGATGGTCAATCAGTTTCGGGATGAGCGCTCCCAACAGATTTTCTGCCTTATTAATATGGGGCGTAGTATGAAAATGCCCTTTGACGGCTTGACCCTGCTCGACTATGCAATAAATACCTCTCTTGTGATGTCCAATATAGCAATATTGAGACATGACAAAACCGGTCTAGTTACCTTCGATGATAAGATTCGGTCAGCGCTGCCTGCACGAGCGGAGGGAAGGCATATGCAGTCAATCATGGAGGTGTTGTACAAGCAAACCACGAGCTTTAGCGAGAGCAATTATGAAGCACTTTATACATTTATAAGGAGCAGGGTACATCAACGCAGTCTTTTCATTCTTTTCACAAACTTTGAAAGTATTGAGTCAGCCAGGAGAGAGATAGACTTGCTTACAGGCATCGCATCAAAGCACCTTTTGATGCTTGTATTTTTCGAAAACGAAGAGGTCTCCAAAGTGCTCACCAGTGAAACCACTGATGCTGAAGAAATATACAAACATGCGATAGCTGAGAAATTTATCTATGACAAGAAGCAGATTGTGAAAGAGCTTGAACGTAGGGGTATTTATGCACTGCTTACAAAGCCCGAAAAGCTGACTGTCGACACGATGAACAAATACCTTGAGTTTAAATCCCGTGGGCTATTGTAGGTTAGGCATAAAATGCGTAACTTATTACTGAATGTATTGTCCTATGATAAAACGATCATTGGTCATATTGATTCTTGTGGTATTCCCACTCTTGCTTGTCAGTGCCGAGGAGCCCCGCAATGACAGGCCAAAGGTTGGTTTGGTTCTTAGTGGTGGAGGAGCCAAGGGCCTTGCTCATATAGGGGCAATAAAGGTGCTGGAGGAAGTTGGTATCAGACCAGATTATATAACGGGTACCAGTATGGGTAGCATTATTGGGGGATTGTATTCCATCGGGTATACTGCTACCGAATTGGATTCTATAGTAAGCACGGCAGACTGGGCGCATCTTCTGTCTGACCGTGTTCCTCTTTCTGATGTGATTCCTGAAGAGAAGACCGACTATCAGCGTTTCCAGGTGGAACTTGATATTACAGAAGATGGTTTTGCGGTACCAATGGGACTGATTGGCGGGCATGCAATATCGGAATTGTTTGCCAGGCTTTCAGCACGTGTGTCGGGAACCTACTATTTCAAAGACTATCCTATTCCGTTCAAATGTGTTGCTGCCGACCTGCTTAGCGGAGAGCAGGTCATATTTGACAGGGGTAGTTTTTCTACAGCACTTAGGTCCAGTATGTCTATTCCGTCAGTGTTTTCTCCTGTAGAACTGGATACTCTCTATCTGGTAGATGGTGGTGTACTAAATAACTTTCCTGTAGATCTTTGCAGGGAGATGGGTGCTGATATTATTATCGGGGTAAATGTTGGAAATGCCGACAGGGTAAATAAGGCTGATCTGAATTCTCTGATAGGGGTGTTGACGACTTCTACAATGATAGCCAACAGCTCCAATAACCGTGCGCAGTTGCCTTATGTAGATGTTGTGATTATGCCTGATTTAACTGGTTATAATGTTGCCAGCTTCTTTAATGCTCCTCAGATTATTGAGCGGGGAGAGCTTGCTGCCAGGGAGGTGTACGGGCAGCTTGACTCACTTGCAAGATTTCTGGATCAGTTCGATAAACCTAAGCCATTGTCAATACCTTCTGATCCTGTTGAGTTTGTGATTTCACGTGTTGAGGTAGATGGCCTTGAAAAGGTGAGCAGACGCTTCTTTATTTCCGGCCTTGGTATAAATGCAGGTGATACTGTAGATTTTAGTTTGCTTTCACAAGGCGTAAACCGATTGATTGGAACCAGATATTTCGACTATGTTACCTATAACCTGGAGCCGGAAGGTGGAAAGTATGTACTGAAGATGAATACCCAGGAGTCAGCACCCGCTAAGTTCAAGTTTTCAATTCATTATGATAACGAGTATAAGGCCGGAATACTCACAAACATAACGCTTAGAAACCTTTTATGGATTGGAAACAGATTTAGTACTACGCTGGACATTGCGGAGAAACCAAGATTCAATGTAACTGCGATAAACTATTACGGAGAGAATCATCTAACTGCCTCAAAGCTGGTGTTTGACAGGGAGGTTAACAACTTTCCCGTTTACATGAATGACGGCCGGGTATATGGGACCCTTACACACCATTATACTGACCTGGCTTTTGGCTTTATGTCCTCAATAGGCACATCATGGGAGATAGATGCCTATCTTGAGTATGAACGCAGTATGCTGACAGATCAGACCGGAATGTATGAGATATTTTCAAATGGTGTAGCCAGATTTGGTAATGAGTTTATATCTGCAAATTTTAGTTCAAAGCTAAATACCCTTGACCGCAGGTATTTCCCACGAAGAGGAACTGATATGATGATCGGCTATCGGTTCATTCTTGATAACCGGGCAGTTTATCATGGCAGTGAAAGTGGGCGAGAGCTGGTATCTGATGCGATAGAGCCTGTCAACAAGAACTTTTTCGAGTTGTCTGCCTATTATCAGAAATTCTTCAGGGTTAGCAAAAGATGGGTTATCTCCCCTAGGGTGCAGGCTAATTTTGCCGATATGCAACTGCCGCTTCCAGGACGGGTGTTTGTAGGAGGAGTGCCATTCCAGAGAAGGTCTAATGAGGTAAGTTTTGTAGGGCTTTCGTCAAGGGAGAAGTATGTACAGAACTTCGTAATGGCTCAGCTAAATCTTCGTTACAGGGTCACACGTTCTCTGAATATTACGGGTGTGGCCAATGGTTTGGTATCTTTTCTGGATGAGGGACCCGAACTGCCTGGCTATATCAGTTCCAAAGATGAAGAAGTTGTTGGAATGGGATTACTTGTCGAATACGACAGTGTAATAGGCCCTATCCAGTTTGGTATCTCAAATGGTAATATTAACAAAGGTCTGAGATGGTATTTCGGACTGGGTTATCCCTTCTGATCACAGTCTCCGGAAACTATAACATGAGCCACCATCATATCAAAGGGGCTCGTGATTTTGATATTCTCCTGGTTTCCTTCGACCAGGGTGATAGCATGTCCGGCTGCTTCCACGACTGAAGCATCGTCAGTGAATGATTCACGGTAACCGTTACTGTAGGCCTTCTTTAGCAGGTCTGTCCTGAATACCTGAGGAGTCTGAACCAGTCTGAATCTGTCTCTGTTTCGTGCATGTGAACCCTTATCATCAGCTTCCCTGATAGAGTCGGCAGGAAATATTACTGGTATGGCAGCTCCATCTTGCTTTGCAGCATTGAAACAGCGATCAATTACTTCAGGAGTTACAAAGGGACGTACACCGTCGTGAACACCGGTAACGCCCGAATCATCAGTTATAGCTCCCAGAGCATTCAATACCGAATGGAATCTCGTTTGCCCTCCGTTTACAACAATATGGGGTATGTCAAAGCCCTGCTCCGAACACAGTTTTGTCCAGTATTCCTGATGGTCGGATGGCAGGGCCAATATTATCTTTAGCTCCGGATTGTGGTGATAAAATTTCTCTAATGTGTGCATCAGAATGGCCTTATCATTGAGCAGAAGGAATTGCTTGGGAATGGGTTCTCCCATTCTCAGGCCTTTCCCTCCGGCAACAATAATAATGTAATCAGCCATCTTCACTGTTACTTTTGGTATTTGAAACGTTTGATACTCTTTTTGGGAGTCTTTTCAAATTCCTCAGGGAAAAGTATGATTCTGTGGATAGCCATATAGGCAGGCAGTGCTGCATTGACTTCCTTCCTCATCTTCTGAAGTATTTCTTCAATCTCTTCTGAGTTCTTGTTAGTAAAGTCAGTCAGCTCATAGTTGGGATAGACAAGAGCTTCAATTTTGCCATCGTTATCGCGAACCAGGCATTCCTGAACCAGCTCATGGTTGTTGAGCACTGCTTCGATTTCTTCAGGATAAATATTTTGTCCGGATGGACCAAGGATCATATTCTTGCTCCTGCCCTTGATATAGATGAAGTTGTCTTTGTCAATAATTCCAAGGTCACCGGTATGAAGCCATCCGTCCTCTGTGAAGACTTCTGCAGTTGCCTTTTCGTTCTTGTAATAACCTAGAAGTGTATTGTCCCCCCTGACCTGGATTTCACCTACAACATTGTATGGGTCTTCGCTATCAATACGTACCTCCATGCGGGTAACGATACGTCCTGCTGATGTGGCACGGGTTTCACCCGATGGAGCATAACTGATAAGAGGCCCGCATTCAGTCATTCCGTAGCCGACAGTAATAGGGAATTCGATCTTTTTTAGGAAGTCTTCAACATCCTTATTAAGCGCAGCTCCTCCGATGATCATTTCCTGGAATTCTCCTCCGAAGGTATCATATAGAGCCTTGCGAATCTTGTTGTATACGAGCTTGTTGGCAATCGGGGTCTTAAGTACAAACTTCAGACCTGGTCTTTCAAGTTGCGGAGCTATTCTGGTCTTGAATATTTTCTCAAGTATCAGTGGTACTGAAAGTATCAGTTTTGGCTTAACAGTCCTGAATGCCTCTGTTATTATCTGAGGAGAAGGTGTACGGCTCAGGAAGGTAATATGACATCCTTCTGTCATTGGCCAGAGGAATTCAAACAAACAGCCGTAGGCATGTGCCAGAGGCAGGAAAGAAACAATTCTGTCGCCAGGATGGATGTCGAAGTTATCGTGGGCAAACAAAACATTTGACCAAATACTCCTGTGTGGCAGAAGTACTCCCTTTGAGAAGCCCGAGGTTCCTGAGGTATAGGAGAGGACCATTACTTCTTCTGCACCAACCTGAGCATACTTGATTCTCTTTACGTCAAACGGTTTGTTATCTTTATCAACTTCAGCAGCAGCTTTTTCAACGGCCTTTTTGAGCTTGTCATTGTGATCTACAAGTGGTTGAAAGTTTTGAACTGACAACACTCCCTTGATACTTCCTATTTGAGTATCATCTATCTTGTCAAACATCAGGTTGGTTGCAATAAGCAACTTAGACTCCGAGTGATTGATAATGTGATGAATGTCGTTGCTATGGAAATCCGGAAGTATTGGTACAACCACTGCACCGTAGGTAACTATAGAAAGGAAACTTGTTGCCCAGTTTGCAAAGTTGCGGCCTATCAATGCGATCTTGTCACCTTTCTTGATTCCAAGTTCATCAAAAATGATATGCAGGCGGTGAATTTCCTTACCAACTTCTCTGTAAGTCATGCTCACTCCCTGATAATCAGTGAAGGCCAACAAATCTTCATACTTTTCGATGGCGTTTTGCACCATCGATATATACCCATTTGCTATCATAGTTTAAGATTATAGATCCTCAACCGGCGAATATAGTTAAAAATAAACAAATGCAACCTTGCTTGCGTCAAGGGCAGGATTAGGTAGGTCGGGTTAGTCCCCGATTTAGAAATAGTCTTGTGTTTATATATAACGCTCTGCTATAATAGCAGTTATCATACATAAACATTTCCAACCTTGATAAGTTTAGGGATGTTGAGTAATTTAATCCTTCTGCCGTTGATCTCAATCATGTTATCAGCCCTAAACTCAGATAGAAGTCTAATCACAGACTCTGTAGCTGTACCGACAATATTCGCCAAATCTTCTCTGGTTAGCGAGATCTGTAGATAATTATCCTCGTCCAGCTCAAAGGTGTCCATAAGCAGTAAAAGCACTTCAGCGAGGCGTTCACGGACGGTCTTCTGTGCTATATCGGTAAGAAACTTGTTGGATTCTCCTAATTCACGGCATGTGAGTTTCATCAAATCCATGGCAAACTCAGGATTCCCCTTTATCAGGCCTGTAAGAGTCTCTCCGGGGATATAGCATAGTGCTGAATCCTGGATAACTTCAGCAGTTGTACAGGCAAGTTCATCGCTTATAACTGAACGAAACCCAATAAGGTCTCCATGTCTTGCAAAGCGGATGATTTGTTCCTTCCCGTCAAATCCGGTCTTATAAATCTTCAGTACACCGGTATTAATTATATAGCTACCGTTGATACGGCTACCTTCGTTGTAAATCACTGAACCTTTCTTGAAAAGATTGCAGGTCATTGTTTGTGCAACATTTGCCAATTCCTCGTCCGAAAGTCCCCTAAATATATCGTGTTGGCGCAAAGCACCAGGCTCTATATCGATCCTACGCCCCTCTTTCTTCATAATTTCAGTCTCAGTAGTGGAGTGTTTCAAATATCGGCGCAAATATATCAAATAAAGATTAATTTAGCACTCAGTTACTAATAATCAATACATACCGTATATGAAAAGTGAAGTGTCGATAAGATGGACAGGCAATATGGCATTTGAGTCAGAAGTAAATGGCCATAAGCTTGTGCTTGATGCCGCAAAGGAATTTGGCGGTGAGGATCTCGGTTACAGGCCAAAGCCTCTTGTGATGGCTGCCCTTGCCGGATGTACAGGCATGGATGTGGTGTCTATTCTCAAGAAGATGAGAGTTGAATATGATGGACTTGAAATAAAGGTCGAAGGCGATGTTGCTGATGAGCATCCCAAAACCTACACCGCACTGAAGCTTATCTACGAGTTTAAGGGTAAAGATCTGCCAATGGAAAAGCTGGAAAAGGCTGTAGCCCTTTCGGAGGAGACTTATTGCGGGGTTTGGGCCATGTACAAAAAAGCGGTACCTGTCACTTACGAGATTAGGGTGGTCGAATAATGAGTCTCCACAGCCTGACTAATGAGGAAAAAATTATCATTTGCTCTCGGAAAGAAGGTCTTGCTTACCACTCTGGTCGGGGTACTTGCCGTCATAGCTCTTAATTACTATGCAGGTATGGCTTTTGACCGGATTACAGGTAATGTGGATCGTCTGTCCCGTCCTAATGAGCGCCTTACTCAGGTTAATATCCTGTTCAGGCGGGTCTCAAGGCTCAACAACCTCCAGCAGAAGGAGGCTGCTGAGGGGAGGCGTACCCCCTCGAGAGAGTATCTCAGAGAGGAAACTTCTGTCAGGGAGAGCATTGATACACTCAAACTTTTGTTTTTAGGTGATAGCATACAGGAGGCTCGCCTTATTAGTATTGAGGAGTTGCTAAGGCGGAGCAGGGCTGTGTTTAGGGAATATATGAGCTTGCAATACCAGCAAAGCCGGAACCAGGATCTGAAATCGTTATTGTCGGGTACCAAAGATGATATCCGAAGAGCTGACTCACTTATTAATACCATAGTACAGACACATAAGACCACCACTACTACTACGGTCTCGATTGATACCATTCAGCCCCAGCGCACCAGTTTTATTAAGCGTCTGTTTGGCGGCAGTCCTGAAAAGGAGAGCAGTACCGTGATGAAAGATGAGACCAAGGTGGAACAAGCTGTGGAGGTTAAGATTGATACACTGGGTCTGTATTTGGCTGACAGGGTCTTTGCCGAGATAGGCAACTCACTTGACAGCGTTCAGGCTGCACGTATCCAGGAGGCCACAATACTGCAGACTCACCAGTTCCGGCTGATGAATGTCAATAATAACCTGATTCGTCAGCTTATTTCTGTCATAAACGATCTGGAGCAGGAGGAAATCTCTCGCCTGCATAGTGAGACGCAGTCTGCATTCAAGACGGCATCCGACACCCTTACTGCACTCATTGTTATTTCTCTGATATTCTTAGTAGTCAGCGTGTTGCTGGTGCTTGTTATCATGTCGGACATAACAAAAAGCAACAGGTACAGGAAGCAATTGGAGGCAGCCCATGAAGCCGCCCGCAGGGAGGCTATCAATAAGCAGAAGTTCCTTTCAAATATGAGTCATGAGATTAGAACTCCGCTGCAGGCTATATATGGATATGCAGAACAGGCAAAACTGGGTGGTAGGGATCATGTGGATCTTGAGGCTGTTTATCATCCGGCATCCCACCTGTTAAGGGTTGTTGATGAGGTGCTCGATTATGCGAAGGTTACCTCTGGGGCATTGACTTTTGCCAGCGAGCCGTTCAAGGTAACTGAGGAGCTTGAAAAGGTACGTGGCAGCCTTCGTTCTCTTGCTGAAAAGAAAAATATCGAGCTGCAATGTGACCTTGCAGACGGAGCTGATGTAGTCCTGCTTGGCGATGCATTCAGGCTGCGCCAGGTTGTTTTCAACCTGGCAGGGAATGCTATTAAATTTACCGAAAAGGGGTATGTGAGAATTAGTGCAGAGGTTAGCGAACTGGATGAAGCCTTTTTGCTTAAGCTATCGGTTGATGATACAGGTATTGGTATAGCACCAGAGCAGTTGTCTCACCTGTTTTTAGAGTTTTCACAGGCCATTCCTGAGGTATCATCACAGTATGGAGGAACAGGTCTTGGACTTAGTATTGTCAAGGCTATAGTTGAGCAGCAGGGAGGGCATATTGAGGTAGATAGTAAACCGGGAGAAGGCAGTACTTTTACCGTATTTATTCCATACCAGGGGTATATTGAGGCGTCTGACGGGGCTGTGCAAAATACTGTTGTTTCAGTTGGGCAACACACAGTCTGGATGGCTGATGATGACCCTCTGATACAGAAGCTGGCCTCTGCAATTTTTGAAAAGCATGGCATTGAACATAGGACATTCAACAATGGTAGTGAACTGCTCAAGGCCTTTGACGGGAGCAAGCCCGATCTTATTTTTCTGGATATGCGAATGCCGGAGATGAGTGGTCTTGAGGTACATAACAGGATCCGTGACCGCGTGGGACATAGTGTAAAGGTTTACGCACTTACAGCGCAGGTGCTGCCTCATGAGAAAGAAGAGATGGAGGAGAGGGGTTTCGATGGTATTATTGGCAAGCCTTTCAGAGAGGCAGATCTGATAGCTGTTATGGCTGACGTGGAGCTTCCCTATAAGGAGTTAAATACCAGTTCCATAGAAAAGATGGCCGGAGATGACAGGGAGCTGATACTAAGTATCCTTGAGTCGGTCAGAGATGAGAGTCTGAAAGATATTGAGCTTATTCGTAAGGCTTATGAAAGTCGGTCGGCTGATGATTTCATGCTGGTGGTTCACCGCCTGGCAGGCCGCGCTGGTCAGTGTGGTGCATCAGATTTCTCAGCCCTTCTTAGAGGTGTGGAATTACAAATAGGAGAAAAGGGAGAATATCCCAGTGATAAGGAATTTTCCAGGTTGATAAATGATGGTAGAGGATTTATCTCATCGCTTGAGCACAGGATCGGAGACTTTACCAGTAAGCAGGAATAAGCACTAGCTTATTCCGTATCTCTCCATCTTGTTATAAAGGGTTTTGCGGTCAATGTTCAGGATCTTCGCAGCCTTTGATTTATTTCCATTGACTTCCCTCAGCACCTTTTCAATCTGTTGCTTTTCGGTCATTTCCTGAATTGCCTTAAGGTCGTTGCCTACCGGTTTTGTAACTGAAGATCCGGAGAGGGCACTCAACATTTCCTCAGGCAGAGCTGCACGTGTGGCAGTGTCGTCTGTGGAAAGCAGCACCATCCTTCGGATAGTGTTACGAAGTTCCCTAAGGTTGCCTGGCCACTGGTATTCCTTGAGAAGTTGAAGGGCATCGGGTGCAATATGTTTTACAGTGCGGGACAGGTCGCGGTTGGCTTCCCCTATAAAGTGCGAGATAAAGAGTTCTATATCATTCTCACGCTCTCTGAGAGGTGGAACAGTGACCTTAAACTCATTGAGGCGGTGATAGAGGTCTTCCCTGAATTCACCCTTTTGGACGCTGTCATGCAGGTTGTCGTTGGTGGCAACAATCAGTCTGAAATCCACAGGTATCAACCTGTCACTACCCACGGGCTGGATTACCTTTTCCTGCAAGGCCCTGAGTAGTTTTATCTGTACCTCATAGCTCAGGTTGCCTATCTCATCGAGGAAGAGAGTACCACCAGAAGCACTTTCAAATTGTCCTTTCTTATCTGTTAGTGCCCCTGTAAAGGCTCCCTTGACATAACCAAACAGTTCACCGGCAGCCAGTTCCCTTGACAACACTCCACAGTCAATAGGTACAAAGGGTCTGGAGGCTCTTTTGCTGGCGTTGTGGATGGCTCGGGCAACATACTCCTTACCTGTACCACTTTCCCCCTGTACAATAACAGTCATGTCGGTAGGGGCAACCAGGTTGATGAATTCGTGTAGTTTACGCGATTTATTGCTGGTCCCTACAATATAATCAGTATCCTTTCTGGCTCCTGCAGGAGCAGAAGCGGGAGTCGTTGCTGACTTTTTTAGCTGTTGCTCGAGAACCATCAGCAGTTCATCGGGGTTGACCGGTTTTGTGATATAGTCTGAGGCGCCCATCTTCATGGCCTTTACCACGGTTCTGACATCATGGAAGCCAGTCATTATAATAACCGGAGCGCCAGGATTACTTTCTCTAACTTCCTGAAGCAGGTCTAGACCCGTACCGTCAGGAAGGCGGTAGTCGAGAAGGAAGAGATCGAAGCTCTGCTTTTGTATGTATTTGGAAGCATCCTTTAAGGTAGATGTTGATGCAACCTCATATTCCTTCTTTTTCAGGAAGGCTTCAAGTATCCTTGCAAAGGCAATATCATCTTCTACAATAAGCAGTTTTTTCATCCTGACTTTTTTTCTACGATGCTAATATAGGAAAAATGACATGCCTTTTCTATGAGTCAAATTGTTTTTTATGAAAGTATTAAAACGGAAAAAGCCGGAACTTGCATTCCGGCTTTACCCAAAACTAAACTTGAATTTACCCCAAAACTAATAAATAATAACGGGTTAGGTTATTCCTTTACTTCACCTTGTGGTGTGAATTTTACTTTCTTTTCTTCATCACCCTTTTTCAGCTTAACGGCGTAGAATTCACCGGCATCGCTTGAAATAAATGATGCTTCAACAACTTCCCAGCCTTCGAAGTCAGCACCCTTAAGTGCTTCTGCAACGGCTTCGGGTAGATCTGCTACTTCTACAGGAGTCTTGGTAACTTCCTGATCTGCTACGATGTAGTTGTTGTTCTCAACAACTGCCTGATTTGCATACCCTACTGTAGAAAACAGTCCTACAGCGGCTATAAACATTAAAAATCTTAGCGTCTTCATGTCATTAAGGTTTTAAGTTAATGTGCATTTATTGTATTTGTGAGAGATGTTAAATCTATAGGCATAATCATGCCATGCAGTTGTGCCGTGGTGCAATAAACTGAAAAACAGGCAATAAGCATTTTGTGATACTTGCCGCTATTGTAGAATTTATTTCTGTTGCTGTGGAATCATTCCACAAAAAAGGATGGAGTAGGGTAATAGGAATTGTGTTTGCATCATATAACAAAAACGCCCGGTAGTGCCGGGCGTTTTGTGTGATTTATATGCTTTCTTACTTCGCTGTGCTTAATGGATAGCGGACTTGAACTGTTCGAGGAAGCGTACGTCGTTTTCGAAGAACAGCCTGATATCTTTTATCTGATATTTTAGCATTGCAATTCTTTCGATACCCATACCAAAGGCAAAGCCTGTATATTTCTTGCTGTCGATGCCGCAGTTTTCAAGTACGTTGGGGTCAACCATACCACAGCCCATGATTTCAAGCCATCCTGTATGCTTGCATACTCCGCAACCTTTGCCACCGCATATTGAGCAGCTTACGTCCATCTCAGCCGATGGTTCGGTAAATGGGAAATATGAGGGACGAAGCCTGATCTCAACATTTTCACCAAAGAACTCCTTGGCAAAGTAAAGCAGGGTCTGCTTCAAATCAGCAAAGGATACGTTCTCGTCGATGTACAGACCTTCCACCTGATGGAAGATACAGTGTGCACGTGCCGAAATAGCCTCATTCCGAAATACCCTGCCCGGAAAGATTGATCTGATCGGGGGCTGGGTCTTTTCCATTACCCTTACCTGTACTGATGAGGTATGAGTGCGAAGCAGAATGTCGGGATCCTTAGTTATAAAGAAGGTGTCCTGCATATCCCTTGCAGGGTGCTCAAGCGGGAAGTTCAGGGCTGTAAACACGTGCCAGTCATCTTCAATCTCGGGACCTTCAGCAACGCTAAATCCAAGGCGTGAAAATATTTCTACAATCTGATTGCGAACAAGTGAAAGTGGGTGACGGCTGCCAATGGGGAAGGATGTTCCCGGCAAAGTCAGGTCAGCACCTGATGCGGACGAAGCTCCCGCTTCGTGCGCTTCCTTAAGCTCTGTGATTACCCTTTGTGCCTCATTTTTGAGGGTGTTGAGGGCCATGCCGACTGCCTTTTTGTTTTCGGCAGGCACGTTTTTGAAATCATCGAAAAGTGCAGGAATCAAGCCCTTTCTTCCAAGATACTTGATTCTTAGTGCTTCTGCCTCTTCTGCATTTGAAGCTTTCAGATTTTTAATTTCTGAAATAAGTTCTTCTATCTGTTGTAACATCTGAACTATGTTTATTAAGCGCAAAAATAAGAATATTAACGCCGGGTCAAAAACTTTATCTTATTTTTAGCTGCTTACCGGCCTTCCTTTATCTGCATAAGAACCAGTTCTATCCCCTTAATTAGAAGGTACTGAATTGTGAGTATAAATATTATTGCAGCCCCCGAGGGTATATCCATTGCATGAGCTACATACAGTCCGGCAAAGGAACCAATGATTCCGAAAATAGCAGACAGTCCGATAATCTTCCTGAAGTTGTGTGTGAATATCATTGATGTGGCCTGGGGTATTGTGAAAAGACTCAGCAGCAGGATTATGCCCATGGTTCTGATACTTACGACTATTGCAAGGGAAACCAATGCGGCCATCAGGTATCTGTAAAAGTTGGCCTTTAGACCGTTGATCTTTGAAAACTCAGGGTCAAAGGCTGTGTAAAGTATCGGCCTGTAATAGACCGTAAAAAGAAGTGCAGATATGGCTGTAAGTATAAGTATCATGTAGATATCAGCCTGCCCAACAGATAATATGCTGCCAAAGAGGAAGCTCATCAGGTTGGGTGCATATCCGGGAGTCAGAAACACGAAAATGATGCCCAGGGCCATTCCAAGTGACCAAAGTATTGCAATGGCGCTGTCTTCCCTGACCTTGCCCTTATTGGATATCCACTCGATACCTGTACCGGTCAGCACTGCAAAGACTGCAGCTCCCAGGAAGGGGTTCAGACCAAGGTAATAGGCTATTCCTATACCACCGAAGGAGGCGTGAGTGATACCTCCGCTTATAAAGACATTCTTTCTTGCCACTATGTAAGTTCCTATCATTGCTGCCAGGATGCTGGTCAGCAGGGAAGCTATCAGGGCATTCTGAAAGAAGGTATATTGAAAGAGACTGAAGAAGTCGTTCATGGTTTGATCAGGTTTTCCGGTTGTTTATGTGTTACTACTTTGAGTGGGGCATTATAACACTTCAAGACCCCTTCATCAACCTCGTTGGAATGGTGGTAGTGAACCTGGTGGTTGACACAGGCAATGGTCTTTACCATCGATGAGATGGTGCCTACATCGTGAGAAACCAATAGGATGGCCATGTGCCCATTTAGCACTTTTAGCCATTTGTACAATTCATCTTCAAAATTCTTGTCCACATAGGTGTTGGGCTCATCCAGTATCAGCAGCTGTGGTTCGTTGATTAATGCCCTGCAGAGGAAGGCCCTCTGCAACTGACCACCTGACAACTGTCCTATGGGCCTCTTTGCATATTCAGCTAAACCGGTTTGGTTTATAAGTTCCAGACACTTTTTCTTTTGTTCTTTGCTAATTCTTGGCCATAAGGGATTAAGGGATTTGATACCCGATTGAACCAGTTCCTCGACTGTTATCGGAAAGCTACGGTCTATCTGCGAGGCCTGGGGCAGATATCCAATGGTTATCTTGCCCGAAGGAAAGAGGATCCGTCCCTTGTAAGGCCGGAGTATTCCAAGTAGCACTTTTACCATGGTAGTTTTGCCACCGCCATTGGGACCTATTACCCCGATAAAATCTTCGGGGTAGATCTTCAGGTTTACGTCGCTCAGTACGGTCTCACCCTGGTAACCCGCGCTTATGTTTTCCAATTCTGCTATTGGCTTATTCATTCAGGTATTTTTGAAAGATGCTGTTGAGTTCGTTAATGTTTTCTACCCAGTCGTACTTCATTGGATCGATTACAACCAGATCGATACCAGCTTCTTTGGCAATAGTTCTGGCATTTCTGACATCGTATTCCTGTTGTATAAAAATTACCTTTATCGAATCCTGCTTAGCACTTTCAATCAGTGAAGCCAGGTAGGCCGGAGAGGGCTCCTTGCCATCCACTTCGATGACTCTTTGGTCAAGGTCGTAGTCCCTTGCCAGGTAGGTCAGCGCAGGGTGGAAAATCATAAAACTCCTGTAGCTCAGGTTTTCACAGGTAGCTTGCATTGCTGCATCGGTCTCTTCTATTTGTGCCATCAGTTTGCTATAGTTAGCTTCTATAGTTGCCTTGAGTTCAGGATAGCTTTCAATAAGCGCATCCCGCATCAGAGGAAGCAGTTCGGTAATTACCTTTGGAGACAGCCAGATATGTGGATCTATACCGTGAGCATGCTCATCCTCCCCTTCATGATCATGGTCACAATCCCCAGCTATTAGTTCGGTATAATCCGATAGGTTGAGCAGTTTCATATCCTTATTCAGTTCACCGAGCCTGTCCAGCCATGCAGTCTCATACCCCAGGTGTCCAATACCTATATAGAGTCGGGAGTCGGACAGGTCTTTAAACTGGCGCGTAGTTGGAGAATAGGTGGAGTGGCTGGCTCCGGGAGGCACCATCACATTGACCTTAAGGGCACTATCGCTTAGGACGTCCACAAAGTATTTCTGCGGTAGTATACTCACTGTTATGGTATTGTCAGAACCCCTAGCTCCTGAGCAGGAAGCAGCGAGAGTGATGACTGCGACAATAGCCAGTAACTGAGTAGCATGTATGATCTTTTGCATGAAATTTTACAATTAGGTGAATTACTAGTGTTGTGTGCGGTTGCAAATAGAGCATACACCCTCTATTAGTACACTGCTTGATTCGATCCGGAATCCTCCGGGGAGCATATTCTCATCTATATTAAGCTGTGGCATACAGATCAGCTTGTCGCACATGGAGCAGTGGAAGTGTGGATGCTCATTTGCAACGTGTTCACGCACCAGCTTATGCTTAATAGTATGTGAGTCAATACTAATCTGGTGAATAATATCCTTCTCTGTCAGAGCCTTGATTGTTCTGTAAAGAGTAACCCTATCCACAGTTCCAAACGCCTTCTCAAGCTCCTCTTCGATTTCCTTCTGAGTAAGTGCAGTGCCCGGAGCATAGAGCAATTCCACAACCTTACGCCTGATATCTGTAGCGTTAAGACCTTTGGATCTGATAAGGGAATCAATCTCTGAGATTTTTGCAACCATGTTGCAAAAATACAAACTTTTATTAAAGCGGGATAATATATTTAGTTAATGGATCTTATTGAAATCGGGTGCCTTGTTAAAAATGACCTGATGACCACAGGCACAGGTAAATAATCAATAAACTTTGTGTTTAATTAGTTTGCCCGGATGAAAAATTTATCTACTTTTGCAGTCCGAATCAATTCTGTCAGGTAAATAAGTGATGATTAATGAGTGAATTCATCCACCTGCAGGAATAAACAGTAAACAGAATAACTAATGTACGCAATTGTAACCATTGCTGGTCAGCAGTTTAAGGTAGAGAAAGATCGCAAGATCTTTGTACATCGTTTGGCTGCCGAAGAAGGTTCTTCAGTAGAATTCGACGAAGTACTTCTGGTTGAAGATGAAAGTGGTATTAAGGTAGGTGCACCGACTTTGCAGGGAGCTAAAGTAACTGCTAAGGTTCTTTCACATTTAAAGGGCGAGAAGGTGATCGTCTTCAAGAAGAAAAGACGTAAAACCTATCAGAAGATGAATGGTCATCGTCAATATCTGAGTCAAATTCAGATTGAAGGTATTCAGGTTGGATAATTAAAAAACACTGAGAAATGGCACATAAAAAAGGTGTAGGTAGTTCCAAGAACGGTCGTGAATCAGAAAGCAAGCGACTTGGTGTAAAGATATTTGGCGGACAATTTGCCAAGGCTGGTAATATCCTTGTTCGTCAACGTGGTACTCAGCACCATCCTGGTGATAACGTAGGTATTGGTAAGGACCATACCCTGTTTGCACTGGTTGATGGTAAGGTAGTTTTCCGTAAGAGAAAAGACAATCGTTCATACGTTTCGGTTGAGCCCGTTGCAGCCGAATAAGTAACAACGGAAACAGTATAAAAAATCTCCTGTTTTTGTTACTTTCGTAACAAATTCAGGAGTTTTTTTTTAAACATATAATCATGCTCACACTCAAATTGTTGCAGGAGAATAAGACAGAGGTTATTGAGCGCCTCAGAATCAAGAACTTTGATGCCACTGCTCTGGTAGATAGGATTATCGAACTGGACAACAAGCGTAAGGCCACCCAGACTGAATCAGATAATCTTCAGGCCGAGATGAATCGCCTGTCCAAGTCAATAGGGCAGTTGATGAAGAATAAGGAGCTTGCTGAGGCTGAAGCTGCAAAGGCACGTACAGCCGGTTTGAAGGATGAAATCAAAGAGCTTACCACAACTCTCGATTCGATTGAGAAGGAGCTGCAGCAATTGCTGGTTCAGTTGCCCAACCTGCCTCATCAATCAGTTCCGGCAGGTAAAGGTGCCGAAGATAATGTAATAGTCCGCGAGGGTGGGAAGAAGCCTGAGCTTAAGGATGCATTGCCTCACTGGGAACTTGCCAGGAAGTATGATATAATAGACTTCGAACTAGGTGTTAAGCTTACAGGAGCCGGCTTCCCTGTCTATAAGGGCAAGGGTGCCAGGCTGCAAAGGGCTTTGATAAGTTTCTTTCTTAACGAGGCTGAGGCTGCAGGCTATCTTGAGGTACAGCCACCGCTGATGGTAAATGAGGATTCAGGTTATGGTACAGGTCAGCTTCCCGATAAGGAAGGTCAGATGTATCATGTCGGTCTGGATAATCTTTATCTGATACCTACCGCTGAGGTTCCTGTCACCAATATTTACAGGGACGTTATTCTCAACGGAGACCAGTTTCCGATTAAGAACTGTGCTTACTCTGCCTGCTTCCGTCGTGAAGCCGGTTCCTATGGCAAGGATGTAAGAGGACTTAACCGTCTGCACCAGTTTGACAAGGTTGAGATAGTTCAGGTGGCCAGACCGGATGACTCATACAAGGTACTCGAAGAAATGGTCAAGCATGTTCAGGGTCTTGTTGACAAACTTGAACTCCCATGGCGTATTGTAAAGCTTTGTGGTGGAGATATGAGCTTTACTTCAGCTCTTACTTACGACTTTGAGGTTTTCTCTGCTGCCCAGGAACGTTGGTTGGAGGTCAGTTCTGTTAGTAACTTCGAAAGCTTCCAGGCCAACAGGCTTAAGCTGAGATACAGGGAAGACAGCAATTCAAAGCCGCAATTGGCGCATACCCTCAATGGAAGTGCTCTGGCACTTCCACGTATAGTGGCCGCCTTGCTTGAAAACAACCAAACAGAGGATGGTATCAGGATACCTAAGGTTTTGGTACCCTACTGTGGTTTTGATATAATAAAATAAGGAGCAGGTGTATCTATTTAACGCATCATTCTATATTGAAGAAAACGACATATTGGCATGGAACTCTTGGGTTAGAGGGGAGTTCCTGCCCCGTGTCGAAGAGGCTTCCGGTGGCCTGAAGGGGGAGCAGTACGAGGTGATTTCATCCCGTGCCGGATCGATGCGTATCTTCTCCATCCAGTGGCGCTGTGTAGAGGAAGAGCTTGATATCCTTGACAAGGCCGTTGCAGAACAATTGGGCAACTATCAAGCCCAAGGAGCAGACCCCAGCACCTGGTTTTGTTCAATAATGAAGATGCTTTGATGCAAAAGCAGCCGACAGAAAAGATAATCCTGGGCATAGATCCCGGAACAGCCATCATGGGTTACGGCATATTGCTGGTACGCAACAACAAGCCCTCAATGGTTGCCATGGGAGTACTGGAACTAAAAAAGTATAGCGACCATTATCTTAAGCTGCAGAAGATCTTCGATAGGGTGATTCAGCTTATTGACAGCTATCATCCTGACGAATTAGCAATAGAGGCTCCATTCTTTGGTAAGAACGTGCAGTCAATGCTCAAACTGGGACGTGCTCAGGGAGTTGCAATGGCTGCGGCCCTGTCAAGGTCGGTACCTATCTTCGAATACGCCCCCCTAAGGATAAAGCAGGCCATCACAGGTCGCGGTAGTGCATCCAAGGAACAGGTTGCAATGATGCTCAAGCAGTTGCTCAAGCTCACGGAAGAACCTGAATATCTCGATGCAACTGACGGCCTTGCGGCTGCAGTCTGCCACTTTCTGCAAAGCAATGTACCTGCCGCTGCTTCCGGTGTTAAGTCATGGAAGGAGTTTATCGGCAAAAATCCAGGCAGGATCAGAAAGTAGATACAGCTTTGAGCTGCACAATCAAAAAGTAGAATCCTAGAAATTGCTTCTTATTGTTTCAGCAATCTTTTCCATTTCTTCCTTGCTCAGCTGTAGCTTGGGCTTTGAAAAGCTGATGTCAGCCTCAGTCTGAAGGGGTACAAGGTGGATATGAGCATGGGGCACTTCGAGTCCAAGTACTGCCACACCAATTCTCTTGCATGAAACGCTGGCCTCAATAGCATGAGCCACTTTCTTTGCAAAGACAATCATTCCGGCAAGGGTATCATCATCGATATCGAAGATATAGTCGATTTCCCTCTTGGGTATAACAAGAGTATGTCCCTTTGCAAGCGGGTTTATATCCAGAAAGGCAAAATACCTTTCGTCTTCAGCAATCTGGTAACAGGGGATCTCACCCTTTACGATTCTTGTGAAAATAGATGCCATTCCTTTTGGTGTTTAGAAGTTTAAGCCATTAGCAAAGTTAACACCGGTACCGGAAATATCATCATAGTTTCTTACAAAACAGGTATCTGAATAAATTACGAAGAGGAGGCGGTTGGTTCCGCCTCCTCTTCGTAAAGTTTTCCACAAAACGAAGAATACTCTTTACTTACAATGATATATCAAGAATTTCAAATGGTACCTTACCGGCTGGGACACTGATTTCTACCTTGTCACCAACTTTTTTGCCAAGCAGACCTTGTGCAATTGGGGTAGAAATTGAGATCTTGCCGGCCTTTAGGTCAGCTTCACTTTCAGACACCAGGGTATATACCATGACAGCATTGTTCTTAAGGTTTTTGATTTTAACCTTGTTCATGATTTGTACCTTGGATGTATCCAGTTTAGATTCATCAATAAGCCTACTGGCAGCTATGGTTTCTTTGAGTTTTGCTATTCTCATTTCAAGAAGACCCTGAGCTTCCTTAGCTGCTTCATACTCTGCATTCTCAGACAAGTCTCCCTTGTCACGAGCCTCTGCTATTTGCCTGGATATTTTAGGCCTCTCTACCGATTCCAGTAATGCTAACTCCTCACGAAGTTTCTTAAGGCCTTCATCGGTCATGTAACTCACTCTAGACATGTTATTTCCTCCTAAATGATTTTATACAATTTTAAAATGCTATATCCCGAAATATGCTTTCGGGATATGATGCTGTTTTAGCTAAATGATAGATGATTGTTTACCTGGTCTGCGCCGTCTCTAGTAGGTAGGTCTTTTAAGTATTTCGGAATAGATAACAGCTTGTCTCAAATCGAACTGCTCATCTTCTCCCGGAAACCACCCATCGGCGTCATTCTCTTCTACAATTACAGGCTCCTTGATTGCGGCCTTTTTTAGTTGCATCCTTGGAGTAGTCTCCAAACTAACTCTAGGTCTTCTTGTGGCTGCTCTGCCCTGTATCTTTGCACGACCCTTTCCCGTTTCCCTTTCTTTGATCCTTGCCTGTGGTATTGGTGGTATCAACAGAGGCTCAGTTCGTGGTTTGGCAGCTTCCATTTGCTCCAGCCACTGCTTAATCGGGGGAAAGGCTTCTGTAGGATAATCATGTACTTCATCCTCGGGCAATACCTTCCCCTTACCCTGCGAGTTGCGTTCTCGGATTGCCCCGATAAGCACCACGCCGAGCATGACGAGGATATATAATATGTCACCCAAAGAGTCGCTCATGAATAATAAATATTGACTAAATTAGCCCTAACATTGCAAATAAACAAATAAAGGAGAGCCGATTTTTACCGACCCTCTTTCATAATATTGAATGTCAGACCCTAGGGGGCCATGACCTTAAATTTTTGCTAAATGCGCAAATATCTGTTTGTTATATCTTATACGCTACTTTTTGTATTTGGTTGCAAAGAGGATGATCATCCTGTACCTAATCAGCGTTTCACAGCCTATATCAACCTTATGCTTCCCGACTATATCAATAAGGATGCCTTTGTTGCAATTTATGATTCAGACGGCAGCAGGATTGGTATTGGCGGTGTTATTGTGTACCGTGTAGGAGATGGTCATTATTACGTCTTTGAACGTTATTGCCCCCATGACGAGGAACTAACATGTCTGGTAGATCTGGAAGAGGGTAATACTTCTGCCCAATGTCCCTGCTGTGAATCACGCTTCTTTATTATATCCGAAACCGGAGATTGCATCGAAGGTCCATCAGATTATTCCTTAAAACCTTATCGCAACAGGGTTGAACCCAACGGTACCATCCTGGTAATATATAATTAACAAGGTACCAGTTATAGTGTTCACACTTCCCTGGTACCTTGTCTTAATATTGTATTTCCTAGGGTATCTTAGTACCTGTAATGATCAGGCTTGAATGGACCTTGCTTAGATACTCCAATATAACTAGCCTGAGCATCTGTAAGGGTAGTAAGTTTTACCCCCAGTTTTGCAAGGTGTAGTCTTGCAACTTCTTCATCAAGAGCTTTAGGCAGGGTGTAAACTCCAACCTTGTGCTGGTTTTGCCATAGGTCGAGCTGTGCCAGCACCTGGTTTGTAAATGAGGTACTCATAACAAAGCTTGGGTGACCTGTTGCATTACCCAGGTTTACAAGTCTTCCTCTGGAAAGAAGTATTATTGAATGCCCGTCAGGGAAAATAAAACGATCTACCTGAGGCTTGATATTGATTTCCTTTATACCGGGATATTTCTCCAGTTGATCAACCTGTATCTCATTATCAAAGTGGCCAATGTTACAAACGATGGCTGTGTCTTTCATCCTGAGCATATGATCTAAAGTGATAATATCACGGTTTCCGGTTGCAGTGACATAGATATCACCTTCGGGAAGGGCATCTTCAACTGTAGTAACTTCAAAACCTTCCATGGCAGCCTGAAGTGCACAGATAGGGTCGATTTCGGTAACCAGCACCCTTGCGCCAAAGCCACGCATACTTTGTGCACAGCCTTTACCTACATCACCATAACCACATACCACTACAGTCTTACCTGCTATCATAATATCAGTGCCGCGTTTGATACCGTCTGCCAAACTCTCACGGCATCCGTAGAGATTATCAAACTTACTCTTGGTAACAGAGTCGTTTACATTGATTGCCGGGAAGAGCAGTTCACCACTTTCAAACATCTTGTACAATCTGTGTACACCGGTAGTGGTCTCTTCGCTTACACCCTTTATCTTCTTTGCTACTTCATGCCAACGCTTGTTGTCCTGTTTGTAAATCTTTGCAAGCAAATCTATAAGAAGTCTGAAGTCTTCACCTTCTTTGCTATAGTCAAGTTGCAACAGGGATGGGTTGTTTTCTATTTCAACACCCTTGTGTATCATCAGGGTGGCATCTCCTCCGTCATCTACAATCAGGTCCGGACCAGCTCCGTTGCCAAAGTCAAGAGCTCTTTCGGTGCACCACCAATACTCCTCAAGAGTTTCTCCTTTCCATGCAAATACTGGGATACCTGCCTTTGCAATAGCGGCAGCAGCATGATCCTGGGTTGAATAGATATTACAGCTGCACCAGCGTACTTCAGCACCAAGAGCACTAAGGGTTTCAATCAACACAGCGGTTTGCACTGTCATGTGTAGAGAACCCATAATCTTTGCCCCTTTAAGAGGTTTCTGGGATCCGTATTTTTCTCTCAGAGCCATAAGCCCGGGCATTTCCTTCTCAGCGAGGATAATTTCTTTGCGGCCAAAATCAGCCAGTGCAAGGTCTGCAACTTTAAATTCGTGTTGTACAGTACTCATTATTGTTTTGTGTTTTGTTTTAACTCACCCGATGCCATTGAGTTTTAGTATCCTTCGTATCTCCACTTCATCCTTTACCAGTTGTTGACGCAATTCATCAAGACTGGCGAATTTCTTTTCCTCTCTGGTCTTTGTAATAAAGCTGACAGAGAGTTCTTCAGAATATATCTCCTTGTCAAAATCAAGGATATGTATCTCAATTGTCCTATGATCCATTTGTTCGCTTACGGTAGGCCTTACTCCAATATTGACCATGCCACCGTAATAGGTGCCTCTGACTTTCACTACGCACGCGTATACACCGTCAGGTGGTATAAGTTTTGCTTTTTCACTAATCTCAAGATTGGCTGTGGGAAACATCAGTTTCCTGCCTAGCTTCATCCCACCTGTAACCCTTCCGGTGATGGTATATCTGTATCCCAGCATGAAGTTGGCTTCAGGGATTCTACCATCCAGCAGAAGGTTTCTGATTGATGTTGAACTAGGTGTCAGTCCTGTTACGTCAATATGCTTGAACTGACTAATCTCAAAACCGAAGGTGTGTGAAATGGGAATCAGTTGCTCAAAGCTGGTTCCACCTTTGCCAAAACGGTGGTTGTACCCTATGAGAAGATGCAGAATATTCAACTTCTTGACCAGAATCTCATCGACAAACTCCTCTGCTGTGAGATCTGCGAGTTCCTTTGAAAAAGGTACTATCATAAGGTCGTCGACCCCTGTATCCTGTATCATCCTGGTTTTTTCTTCCAGGGTTGTAAGAAGTCTTAGCTTCTCGGCATCATGCTCCAGAACTATGCGTGGGTGTGGCCAGAAGCTTATCACCATTGCTCTGGTGTTTTCCCTCCTTGCCAGTTCCTTTAGCTTCTCCAGCAATGCCCTATGTCCGGGATGCATTCCGTCGAAGGTACCCATTGTTACTACGGGGCGGGGGCCTTTATAGCTGTCCAGTGATGTATATATCTGCATTCAGGCACGCTTTTAAATATCTCCTCAGCCTTCTTTGGAGAATACGTCATTTGCTCCGTACTCCATAAGGTACGCTTTAATAAATTCATCTATCTCGCCATCAAGGACTGCCTGAACATTGCTTGTTTCATAGCCTGTTCGTACATCCTTGACCAACTTGTAAGGTTGAAGCACATAGGACCTGATTTGTGATCCCCACTCAATCTTTTTCTTTTGTGCCTCTATCTTGTTCTGCTCTTCAAGCCTTTTTTGCAGTTCCATTTCATAGAGCTGCGATTTCAATAGCCTTAGGGCATTTTCCTTATTGTCACCCTGGGACCTCGACTCGGTATTTTCAATAATAATGCCTGTCGGTGCGTGACGCAAACGAACTCCGGTTTCAACCTTGTTGACATTCTGGCCGCCTGCTCCGCTCGAGCGGAAGGTTTCCCAAGTAATATCGGCAGGGTTGATCTCTATATTAATAGTGTCGTCAATCAGAGGGATGACAAACACTGAAGTGAAAGATGTCATACGCTTGTTTGCCGAGTTGAAGGGTGATAACCTTACCAGGCGATGTACACCATTCTCTCCTTTCAGATAGCCGTATGCGTAATCTCCTTCAAACTGGATTGTAACAGTTTTGATTCCAGCTTCTTCTCCCGGCAGTATATGATTGACAGTGATCTTGTACTTGTTTTGCTCACCCCAGCGAACATACATACGCATCAACATCTCGGCCCAATCCTGGCTCTCAGTACCTCCGGCACCTGCGTTGATCTTCAAAACTGCACCAAGCTTATCCTCCTCTTTGCGCAGCATGTTGCGCAGTTCAAGATCCTCAATTAGTTTAACAACCCTGTTGTATGCTTGCTCTAAGTCTTCCTGAGCTGCTTCTCCCTCCTTAAAGAAATCAAATAGTACAGACAGATCGTCTAATGTGGATTTAATCTCATCATAACCAGTTACCCAGGCCTTAAGTTCTTTCAGTTTCTTCATATGGCTTTCCGCCTTTTGGGCATCCTCCCAAAAATCCGGAGCCTGGGCACGTAATTCCTCTTCTTCTACCTCGATACGCTTTCGATCGATGTCAAAGATACCTCCTCAGAGCACTCTCGCGTGCACTTAATTCTTTTATAAGATCTGCAGTGACCATGTTCTCTGTTTTTAGAAGCGGCAAAGTTACAAAAGATTATTAAGTTTTTATCCCCTAATTGCTTAATTACGTATTTGTAAAAGTGATGGATACTACTTGATCTTGTTACAATACCTTGAGATAAGCTTGAAGGCCTGAGTATTGCCGAGCGAGCCTGCTTTTTCCCAGTCTGTGCATGCATTTTCCTTAAGGCCTGTATTATAATAAGCCAATCCCCGGTTCATCAAAGCCATGTCATCTCTGGGATTATATCTGAGAGCTCTGTCATAGTCAAGTATGGCGTCAAGATAGTCGTGTCTGTTGAATTTGACATCGCCAATCAGGGTAAATACGCCTTCAAGAAAGGGATCCAGTACAGAAGCCTTCTGGAGATCCATAAGTGCACTTCCGTGATTGGAGCTGTAAATCAGGCTTATTCGCCCCCTTTCATACCACGCATCAGCAAAGAGTGAGTCCAGTTCTATAGCATAAGTAAAATCTGCAAATGCTTTTTTGATATCATTATTCAGGGCCTGAGCCTTTCCAAGCATTACAAAACCCGGTGCAAAATCTTCTTCCAATTCAAGGCATTTAAGCAGATCGTTAACTGCCAGGCTGTTATTTCCGTTTCTGAGATGGAAGAGAGCTCTGCCATAGTAAACAAGTCCTTCATTACTGTTTAGCTCAAGAGCTTTTTTGAAATCCTCTTCTGCTGCAGTGCGGTTGCCATACTGATATCTGCTGATGCAGCGCATGGCATAGAGACGTGCATTATCTTTGTTAGTCTTGATCTCGGTGTTAAAGTATCTTGCAGATTCCAGCCATTTACCCATAGCCTGCAATAGCAAAGCATCAGCAAGTTCGTTTGTACATAGCCTATCCCTTTCAGGCAGGTTCTTAAACTTTACCCAGGTGGTATTGACAGTTTTCCAGTTGTCATCATTTATAAGGCTTATGGGCAGCATCACTGACTCCCCGCTCTCATTAAGGATGTGGAGTATACCCACCATGCTACCTGAGTAGTTTATTATCGGAGCTCCCCTGGATGAGCTGGTTACCTTGAGGGAGGTCACTGCAGCACGACCTAAGTGCAGCGGATATAGTACCTTGCTTACAGTAAATACATTAGTTCTTCCCCTTTTGTCGGTATTATATATAAAGGCCATAAACTCAGACGGTGCCTCAAAATTTGCCCTGGAGGGGTTGAGATAGGTGTCATTTTCGCGGTTGAACCCAGCTACCTGAATCATGGCCAGATTTGTGCTACGATTGATAGCAATCACTTTCGACAATGACAGCTTCTTGTTTTTGTGGTCGGATATAAAAGTTGTATCGCAGTGCCTTAAGACTGACGCACTGGTTATCGCAAGACCGTCGGCACTTATAAAGAAGGCACGCGCAGTATCAACTACTACTCCATTGTCATAAGCTGTGATAGTAAAAGTGGCTGCTTCCGTCTTGTCAATAATATCAACAATCCCAATCTGGGACTTAAGTAAAGTAGGGTGCCAGAAAAGCAAAAGCAATAGCAGAGCCTTTGAAGCATATTTCCATAATAAGGACTGCAACCCTGCGCCGGGAGACGATATGTAAGCCGATATAGAAGTTGGGTAAAAGTGCTTCATGGGCAGTCTTTTGAAAAGGCAATTTAATCAATAATCCGTTAAGGCATAAAATCAACCCTGGTGTTTTGACGGGAGCTTCTATATGTTAAACGGGAGTATTTGTGGAATGGATTAAAGAATGTTCCTTTGATAAGCTATGGACCCATAGAAATAAAAAAGAGGCTGTCACGGTAGTGACAGCCCTGCTTTGGGGTGAAAGACCGGGCTCGAACCGGCGACCTTCGGAACCACAATCCGACGCTCTAACCAACTGAGCTACATTCACCATTTTTTGTGATGCAAATATAAGAGTTTTTCTTCTAAATTTGCAAATGATCTGAGCAATCAATTTTAAACATCCCGCCCACCAAACTCTTTAAATTTTGATAATGAAGTTTTTTGCATACGACGAAAATATCGATGAGCAGGTCAGGATCATCCTAAGGCGGATCCGGAAACTGATGAATGGTGAGGTAGCATCCCAGATTCAAAGGTCGGGAATGGAATACGAGAAGCTCTTTGGGGTTTCTTTGGTTCATCTGCGTCAGATCTCACAGGATTACAAACCTGACAATGTTTTGGCCGAGCGCCTTTGGTACAGAGGAGTCAGGGAGACTATGATACTTGCGACGATTATTGCTGACAAGGAAAGGTTGTCGGACGAGAAGCTGATGGAATGGGCTCCGGCGATTAATAATCTTGAACTTGCCGAGCAGATGGCTTTTAACCTGCTGGGCAAGCGTACTGGTTCGGCAGCCGTTATCGAGAAGTGGATGCTGCATCCACAGTTTTATGTCAGGTATGCCGCTCTGATGGCACTGGGCTGGCAATTTCGTTTCGTTGGGGAAGAAGTTGTAAGTTTGGTTGAAGAGAATCTATCGACACTTGAGGCATTAGCTGACGACAACAAACTATCAAGGGCTGTGGTGCACTGTCTCAAGATGGCAGGTCGCTTCTCGGAGAGTCTGAGACCTGGGATCTCAGCCCTGGCTGGAAGGTGGAAGCAGGAGAGTGAGGCGCATCTCAGGGCGGCCGGGGAGGAAATACTTTTTGAATTGGAAGTGTCTGGCAATTGAATTTGTTGTTATTTTAACGGAACAAATCACTTCAATTATAAACTGATGAAAATAGTTAAGGTAAGTGACAAACGGACCGTCAGGGAATTCCTTGATGTTGTTGACCTTGTTTACAAGAATGATAAGGTATATGTTCGTCCTCTGGACGCACAAATCGAAGCAATCTTTGATCCTGCCGTCAATAAGTTCTTCCAGCATGGAAGTGCAGAACGCTTCATTCTGGTTGACGACAATGGCAAGACCATTGGTCGTGTGGCTGCTTTCATCAACGAAAGAAAAGCTTACGGCTTTGATCAGCCTACGGGAGGCATGGGTTTCTTTGAATGTATAAATAATAAAGATGCTGCTTATTTGCTCTTTGAGACAGCAAAGACCTGGCTTGCGGAAAAAGGAATGCAGGCCATGGATGGGCCGATTAATTTTGGTGAGAATGATAGCTTCTGGGGTCTCCTTACAGAGGGATATACCCACCCGGCCTTTGGAATGCCATACAATCCGCCGTATTATAAAGAGTTTTTCGAATCCTATGGTTTTACTGTTTACTTTGAACAGGTTACCAAGCACCTTGATGTAGTTAAGCCCTTCCCTGAAAGGTTCTGGTCTATTGCCAAGCGCGTGGTCAGTAAGCCTGAGTACAGGTTCAGGCACTTTGACTGGAAGGAGGCCGATAAGTTCATCGCCGACTTTGTCAATGTATATAATAATGCATGGCAGTTTCATGAGAATTTTTCTCCAATGCAGCCCGAAGACCTGCTTAAGACACTGCAGGAAGCCAAGGCTTTCATGGATGAGGAGTTGATCTGGTTTGCATACGACAATGAAGATCCTATCGGCTTTATAATAATCTTCCCTGATGTAAACCAGATTATCAAGCATTTCAAGGGTAAGATGAATTTCATTAATAAGTTGAAATTCGTTTACTACAAGTGGAAACATGAGATGACCCGCGCAAGGGTTGTAATAATGGGTATCAAGCCTCGCTACCAACGTCTGGGTATTGAGTCCGGTCTCTTCTATAATCTGAAGGGTGTTGTGGCCAGGAAGACATATATGAAGGAGTTAGAATTATCATGGGTAGGCGATTTCAATCCCAAGATGCGCGCTTTGATGGATGCAACAGGAGCTGACGATGGTAAGATACACCTTACTTATCGTTATCTGTTTGATCCTGAGAAGAGGGCCGAGCAGCAAAGGGCTGGCAGCATTCCGGCCGATACCAAGTACAAACTTGCTGAAAAAGAGTAGAAGTAAAGGTCTTGTGAGTCTGTGGCATTATCGATATGAAAAAACAGATAATGCTTTGTAGATTTGATAATATCATATATCTTTGCAATCCGTTTTGAGAGAATAACAGAGTATTAAACAGAAGACTTCCGAAACACCTTAAAATTGTGGTGCCCGGAGGCGTAAAAAAAATGATCCATGAAAACAGGAATTCATCCGGAGAATTACCGTTTGGTAGCTTTCAGAGACATGTCAAACGGTGATACTTTTATAAACCGTTCCACTGTTCATACTCGTGAGACTGAAGTAATAGATGGAGTTGAGTACCCCTTAGTAAAGCTTGAAATCACAAGCTCCTCTCACCCCTTCTATACCGGTAAGATGAAACTTGTTGACACTGCCGGTAGGGTTGATAAGTTCATGAGCAGATACCAAAAGCATTACGATAACAAGAAGAAGTAATTCTTTTGTTGTCAAAGAGCTAAAAGGCATCCCTGCAGGGATGCCTTTTTTTATGCCCATTTCCGATTTCCCTTATAGCTGGCACGGCTATTGTCTTTATTGTCTGGACGTATAATTTTAGCAAAAAGCTGTCGAAATGGGATAAAAATCGCATTATGCGTGCCATTTTGACAGGAGGAGTAAATTGAATATGGAGAAATACAAAATTGCTATAGGGATGAGTGAGCTATTGGGTTCGGACTCGGAGTTTATCCCAATTATGGAAGATGATGACTTCAACCTCAAGCAGAATGAGGACAGTCTTCCTGAGCATCTGCCTTTGATGCCGCTGCGCAACACAGTGCTGTTTCCGGGTGTGATTCTTCCGATAATGGTGGGGAGGGACAAGTCTCTGAAACTGATAAGGGATGTGCACAGAACCAAGGGTTTTCTGGGAGCTGTTGCTCAGATTGAACAGGAACTTGATGATCCTGAACTGAAGGATCTTTATACTATAGGAACAATTGCCCGTGTACTGAAGATACTTGAAATGCCTGACGGTTCTACTACCGTGATAGTGCAGGGAAGGATGAAGTTCAGGTGTAAGGAGCTTGTCAGCGACGAACCATATCTGAAGGTTACCTACGAGGTAGTAGAGGATATAGTACCGGCAGATGACTCCAAGCGTGAGTTTGAGGCAATTGTCAGTTCGATAAAAGATCTTGCCCTCAGAATTCTCAAGAGCAATCCCGGTGTTCCTGCTGAGGCGTCCTTTGCCCTTAAGAACACCAGAAATCCCGTGTTTCTGATCAACTATATAGCCTCCAATGCTGAGATGGATGTAGCACAGAAGCAGAAGATCCTCGAGATAGAAGATCTGAAGGGCAGGGGACTTGCACTTACCGAGCATCTTGTGCAACAGCTTCAGCTGATTGAGCTAAAAAATGACATTCAGATGAAGGTCAAGATGGACATTGATCAGCAGCAGAGGGAGTACTTCCTCAACCAGCAGATTAAGACCATTCAGGATGAGCTGGGAGGCAATCCAATCGAGCAGGAAATCAGAGCCATGCAGGAAGCTGCAAAGAAGAAGCTGTGGAGCGAGGAGGTCAGCAATGTATTTAACAGGGAACTTGACAAACTAAGGAAGCTCAACATGGCTTCGGGCGAGTACTCTGTGCAGTACAACTACCTGCAGACTATGCTAGATCTGCCATGGAATGAGTATACTGATGACAACTTCGACCTGAGCAGGGCCAGAAAGATTCTGGACAGGGATCACTATGGGCTGGACAACGTCAAGGAGCGTATCCTTGAGCACCTCGCGGTGCTCAAGCTCAAGGGAGACCTTAAGTCTCCGATACTTTGCCTCTATGGTCCTCCCGGGGTTGGTAAGACTTCTCTTGGAAAATCAGTAGCCGAGGCCCTTGGTCGTAAATATGTCAGAATGTCACTTGGTGGTCTTCATGATGAAGCTGAGATAAGGGGACACAGAAAGACTTATATAGGTGCAATGCCCGGTCGTATCGTTCAGAGCCTTAAGAAGACCGGTTCTGCCAACCCGGTATTTATCCTAGATGAGATTGACAAACTGGGCAAGAGTTTCCATGGTGATCCGGCTTCAGCATTGCTGGAAGTGCTGGATCCAGAGCAGAATAATACCTTCCACGACAACTATCTGGATGTAGATTTTGATCTATCCAAGGTCTTGTTTGTAGCAACAGCCAACTCGCTCAGCTCTGTTTCAGATCCTTTGCTTGACCGTATGGAACTGATAGAGGTCAACGGTTACTCGGTGGATGAAAAGGTAGAGATTGCCCGTATGCACCTGGTGCCAAAACAGATGGAGGCTCATGGCATTCCTAAAGGTAGCGTTACTCTGTCAAAGGCCGTTCTGACCTACATTATCGAGAGCTATACCCGTGAGTCGGGCGTCCGAAAGCTTGACAAAACATTGGCAAAACTGTTCAGGAAGATGGCCCTGAAGATTGCTTCAGGTGAAACCTTCCACAAGAATATGAAGATTGCGGATGTAAGGCAATTGCTTGGTGTAGAGCGCTACACCAAGGAGAAATGGGAAAAGGATGCAACAACTGGAGTTGTTACCGGTCTGGCCTGGACAGCAGTTGGAGGAGAGATCCTTTTTGTTGAAAGCAGTCTGAGCAAGGGTAAGGGCAACCTCACCCTAACGGGTAATCTTGGAGACGTGATGAAGGAATCGGCTATCCTGGCTCTCGAGTACCTCAAGTCACAGGCCGGAGAACTGAACATTGATGCTTCTGTTTTTGAGAATAACAATGTGCACGTTCACGTTCCTGAAGGTGCTATTCCCAAGGATGGCCCATCAGCAGGTATCACAATGGTTACCTCCATTGCGTCGGTGTTGCTGGGTCGCAAGGTGAAGCCACGTCTGGCAATGACCGGAGAGATCACTTTGAGAGGTAAGGTGCTGCCGGTTGGAGGCATCAAGGAAAAGATACTTGCTGCAAAGCGTGCAGGTATTCAGGATATAATTCTGCCCAGAGACAACCGCAAGGATATAGAAGAGATCAAGGAGGTTTATCTCGAAGGGCTTACCTTCCACTATGTAACCAATATAATGGAGGTGCTGAAACTGGCACTGGAGTAAGTAATGTGTTTCCTGTATATCAGGCGTCTTGCTTATGAATTTGGAAGACTCAATAGGCAGCGTAGTCCCGAGGCTACGCTGTTTTTTATGCGTTGGCTTCTACTGGAATGTCGTATTTTGTTTCAAACTCATTCATCAGAGCCTCCATGTCGGGAGTAAGTCTGCCAAGAGCCCTTTTAATAAAGGCCTTTGGAATGTGTTTGAAATAAGCCTGTGCAAGAGCGCCGGCTATAGATGCGATAGTGTTTGACGGGCCACCGATAAAGATTGCAAGGCGTATAGCTTCTTCGAAGTCGGATGCTTCAAGGAAAGCAGCAATAGCAGGTGGAACAGGTGTCATCAGAGCCTTGCCCAATGCGATCTTGTTTTTCCAGTCAGCAACCTTGATGTCAAGGTCATATCCAAAATGGACAGATACAAAAGCTTTGATTTCTTTGCGGGTTGCGCCGTTCCTGGCCATGTGGATGGCTACAGCTGAGGCCTGGGCTGCTTCTATTCTGTGGGGAACATTGTGGGTAATAATAGTGGATGCTTTAGCTTCCCTCATGGCTTCCTCTATAGAGGTGGCAGCAAAACCGATGGGAGAGATACGCCTGGCAGCTCCGTCTCCTTCGCTCACATAATCGCTTTCTCCTCCCTTTTGAGCCCATACGAGGAAATGATTCCGGTATCCCTGGTCGGGATATTTGAGGGTCCAATCTATCAGGGTTTGTTTATAAGGCTTACCGGTGAGTACGGATTCTGCGGTAGCAAGAGTCAAAACTGTATCGTCGGTAAATTCTGATGCAGGTTTGAACAGTTGAAAGTCAACAGACGACAGATCACTGTCGATAAACGCAGAACCAATGATATCTCCGATAATAGCTCCCTTCATAGATCAAAATGTCTTAACTAAGACTGATTTGAACAACAACTTGGCGAATATCTAAAGTTTTGCCTTAAAAACAAAGGTTTTTTATATATTCTTAAACAGTTTTGGATGGTTTGATGTGTTCAGAATCCTGAAGCCCCGGGATCGGCATGCCCTGCATCAGAAGTTGGAAATGTTTGTCCTGTTGATGCAGTGCTCTTAATTGCAAGTGCTTCCTGAACAGGGATTCGTTTACCGTTTAGGGTGGCAATAATAAAAGAATCATTAAAGCCAATCTGTAGCATAAGGTCCCTAAAGCTGACAGCTTTATTGTAATCCTGGAATATTCCTACGCTTAGCTGGTTAATGTCCTGATATGAATATTGCTTTATTGAGAGCAGGTTGAGTGAATAGGGACTCATATCCACCCCTGTATAGGCTCCAATCTGTACACTGAATAATATACCGTCGGCCGGAACATAAAAGCTAATCATATCTTCAGTTGCAACCTCCGGCTGTAGGGATGTAACTACAATGCTATCCGTGTCATTCTGTGTGTTTTCAATCTGTTCAGGTAACTGCACAGCACTTACCATAGCTTTACTTTCAGTATTGCTTTCCGGCCAGTGTATCATCCTGTACGAGAACATCATTACAAACAGGATTATGATGAATATATTGGTAAAAAAGAAGATCTTCTTCAGGCGGTTGTATTTAACGGACTGCTTACGGTTAATACTTTTGAGGCGCATCAACTCCTTTTCAAGGGCAGCGGCTCTTGCGGCATCACCTAAGTTGCTTTGTTCTTCTCCCTTCATCTTGGTTTCTGAGTTTATCTGGTTAAAAATAATGAATCTTTTACTTAAAAAGTATCTATTCATGATTTTATATTACTCATTCACTAATAATGATTTAAGTCTGTTAGGTTCAGCTTGTCATGTGCAATTATGAATATTGGCATAGCATTTGCTTTTATACCAATAAAGGAACCCAAACAGATGTTTAACTTAAAAACCGGGAACCATGAAAGCAATTATAAACCTCAGAAAGACTACAGCTGTAGCAGCTATAGCTATGATAGCATTAACAGCATCAGCACAGACAGGTCCCCGCAGCAGTGCCCGTAACAACGGTTCTGAAGCCAACAAAGCAAGGAGTGAGCAAAAGAGAAGCACTCAAAATAGAGTTGAAAGATCAGGCAGGGAACAGGAGAAAAAGAATACATATCAGTATAGGGAAGAGCGTCGTCAGCCTCAAAATACTGCAAAGCCCAGGGCTCAGGCAACTCCTGAACGCTATAAGGCACCGCAGCATGCACCGGCTCACAAGCATGCTTATCACAAGCCAGCCCCAAAACCAGCTCCTGCTCATCACAAACATGTGTATCACAGGCATCTTCCTGTTAAGCATGTAGACAGGATCTATCACAATGGACACCATTATTTCCATGCTGGCAAGCACTTTTATGCATACCATCCCGGACGCGGATATGTAATATTTGATCCTCCCTTCCCAAAAGTAAGGGTCTTACCTCCCAGATGTGAGATCAGGATTATCAATGATATGCCCTATGCCTATTATAATGGATATATTTATCTACCATTGGAAGTGGGCTATGTGATGGTGCCGGCACCTCCCAATCCTCACCTCTCATTCAATGTGTCAATAGGGTTTTGATAGGCAGTTTATATAAAAGCAACGGGGTGGTCAGGAAGGACCGCCCCGTTTTGTTATTATATGTATTAAAATAATAGAGAACTAGAGATACTTTTCAACTATTCTAAGATAGTGATCCATACCCCAAAGACCGGCATCTGCTGTTTCCTTTGCCTGTAGGTACCATGGTTCCCTTTCTCCCAGTTTTTCCCTTATAAATGCAAGAAGCTCTTCATCGCTCTTTCCTGCAAGAAGGGGTCTTTCCGTTTTTCCAGGACCTAGCCTTAGGAATAATTCCTCAGGAGCAACCTTAAGATATACAGTAAGTCCACTTTCATTCATCAACTGCATATTGTTAAGGAAACAGGGAGCACCTCCACCGGTTGCAACCACCACATCCTCCATAGAGACGATATCTTGCAGAGCCTCGTTTTCCAGTTGCCTGAAGAAGGACTCACCTTCAGCGGCAAATATCTCTGGTATGGTACGTCCCTCTTTATCCTCGATATACTTGTCCAGGTCTATAAAGCGCCATTTCAGGGCTGGTGCCAGCATACGTCCTACTGTACTTTTGCCACAGCCCATAAAGCCAGTCAGATATATCCTCTTTGCTGCCATGACTTAGTTGTCAAATATTGACATTTGACCATCTGGGGTAGCATCATCTCCATCTTCAATATCATCAGAGTCGTCGGCTTCATCATTGTCCTTTTCAGGGACAATCAGAGGTTCAAGTTCATTGATTAGTTCTACCTGATAGGTAGTCAACCTTCTTCCCTTTGCCTTATAGCTCTTGACACCGATAAAGTCTGAAACTTCGACGATTTCTGGATCACGCTTTTGGTCGTCGCCACCGAATTTTATCTCCAGGCGTGGGTAGTCCACCTTGGTCATTCTGACCAGATAAGATCCGGGATGCTCGCCAATAAAGCGCTGCATCTGTCTTGTGCTTTCAATCTGGAAGCGTTTGATGTAGAAATAGTTCTGCTCGGCATCAAAGTAAACAGCCGACCAGACAGTATCGGGATTATACTTTTCTATTTCAAGAATATTATCCTCGAAGTGTGTGTTGAGATCAAAACCGGTCTGATAAAACTGGCCGTCCTTTGTAACAACAAGGATTTGATCTTCACCCTTAAACTCGCCAAGATACTTACCCCTTCCGTCGTCATTCAGACGCAGGGTTTCCGGTTCAAACCAGATCTTAAGTCCACCAAGGGTAGAAGCTCCCTTTTGTTTCAGTACGATTTTGTGAACTTCGTTTTTTGAGACTATGTTACCCATGGCGCTTCTTCCCTTAATAATAAGCTCTCCCATGTCATAGTCGAAGATGAGGTTTCTGATACGTGCACGTGGTTTGAGAGTGACCTTGAGTATCTCAGCCTCTCCATTGGGGTTGGCGCTGAAATACAGCACCTTGGATCCTTCTGTTCCCCTAGTAAGATTATATTCTTTGTCACGGGTAATACTTGTAACTGCAAAGCGCTTGGCATAGGTAGTGCCATGCTTGCCGTCACGGTACACCACATTGTAAATGGTCCGTGTATCACCACGCTTGAATACACCGGCATAGATTACTCCCTTGCCCACAAAGGCCTTCTCCTGTACCTTGGTTATTATATAACGGCCGTCGTCGTAAAACAGGATTATATCGTCAATGTCGGAACAGTCGCAGATATACTCATCCCTCTTAAGGCCGGTACCGATAAAGCCTTCCTCACGGTTGATGTAGAGCTTTTCGTTGTTAACGATAACCTTGGTCGCTTCAATGTTTTCGAAGCTTCTAAGCTCTGTCTTTCGGGGATACTTAGCGGCATAATTTTTCTTGAGCCTCTTGAAATACTCAATTGAGAAAGGAATAATATTCCTGAGGTTGTACTCTACAGTCTCAAGTTCTTCCTCTATCGACAAAAGGTAATCATCAGCCCTTTTAGAATCGTAACGTGAGATGCGTTTGATCTTGATTTCTGTCAGGCGAATAATATCCTCACGAACAACTTCCCTTTTCAGCTTATGCTTAAATGGTTCCAATCCGTGATCGATGGTTTGGATGATTGCTTCAAAGGTTTCGCAGTCTTCGATACGTTGATAAATCTTGTTTTCAATAAAGATTTTCTCAAGCGAAGTATTGTGCCATTCCTGTTCCAGTTCCCCTTTCTGTATCTCAAGTTCCCTTGTAAGCAGGTGAACAGTATGGTCTGTGTTTGCTTTGAGTATTTCTGATACTCCGAGGAATGCCGGTTTGTTGTTCTTAATTACACAGGCATTCGGAGAGATTGCAAGTTCACAGTCTGTAAATGCATATAGTGCATCAATGGTCTTGTCGGGTGAGGCTCCCGGTGCAAGGTGAACGAGGATCTCAACGTTTTCGGCAGTATTGTCGTCAATCTTTCTGACCTTGATCTGGCCCTTGTCAACTGATTTAAGTATAGAGTCGATAAGAGTCGATGTATTCTTTCCAAACGGAATTTCTGTGATTACAAGGGTCTTAGAGTCCAGTTTGCTGATACGTGCACGTACCTTGATCTGGCCTCCCCTCAATCCGTCGTTATATCTTGACACATCTAGCATTCCACCTGTTGGGAAGTCGGGATATAGTTCAAAATCCCTGCCCTCAAGATATGCTATAGAAGCATCTATAAGTTCACCAAAGTTGTGAGGAAGAATCTTGGATGCAAGTCCCACTGCAATACCTTCCACTCCCTGTGCAAGCAGGAGCGGGAATTTAACCGGAAGGGTAATGGGTTCTTTGTTACGTCCATCGTACGACGGTTTCCATTCAGTGACTTTGGGATTGAAAACAACCTCGTTGGCAAACTTTGTAAGGCGAGCCTCGATGTAACGAGGAGCAGCAGCCCTGTCGCCTGTATATATGTTCCCCCAGTTACCCTGAGTGTCTATAAGAAGGTCTTTCTGACCCAGCTGAACCAGGGCATCACCAATTGATGCGTCACCGTGGGGGTGGAACTGCATGGTATGACCTATGATGTTGGCCACTTTGTTGAAGCGACCGTCATCGAGGCGTTTCATTGAATGCAGAATACGTCTCTGTACCGGCTTAAGTCCGTCATTAATGTGGGGTACAGCACGTTCCAGGATAACATAAGAGGCATAGTCCAGGAACCAGTCACGGTACATACCCTGCATAGGGGTAATGACAGGTATACCACCGGGATGTTCTGTCACACCGTCCCCGTTTACAGGTTCGTCAAAGTTCCCCTCTCCATTGCTGCCTTCTTTCCTGTAATCAGACTCGTCGTTATCGTAATATGTATTATCCTTGTCCATCGTATTTTTTTCTAACCTCTATTTGCCCTAAGGCCTGATTATAACATTTCCTCATCAACAATGAGGTTCTCGATGATAAAGTTTTGCCTGCTCATAGTGTTCTTACCCATATAGAATTCAAGCAGATCCTTTGATGAGTCCTCCTTCTTCATGCGAACTCTTTCGAGGCGCATATCCTTGCCTATAAAATACTTGAACTCATCAGGAGAGATCTCACCAAGACCTTTGAATCGGGTAATCTCAGGATTGGGTCCCAGTTCCTTGATAGCCCTTTGCTTTTCCTCATCGGTATAGCAATACCTGGTCTCCTTCTTATTTCTTACCCTGAAAAGAGGGGTCTGTAGTATGTATAAGTGACCGTTCTTGATAAGCTCTGGGAAGAACTGGAGGAAGAAGGTAATAAGCAGCAGGCGTATGTGCATACCATCCACGTCGGCATCAGTTGCTATGATTACATAATTGTAACGCAATGATTCCATACCCTCTTCAATGTTAAGCGCAGCCTGTAGGAGGTTGAACTCTTCGTTCTCATACACGACCTTCCGGCTTAGCCCATAGGAGTTAAGGGGTTTTCCCTTGAGGGAAAACACCGCCTGAGTGACAACATCGCGGGCTTTGGTAATAGATCCACTCGCAGAGTCACCCTCAGTGATAAAGATTGCTGATTCCAATTTGCGCTCTGCATTTGAATTGTAGTGAATACGGCAGTCGCGCAGTTTTTTATTATGTAGGCTTACCTTTTTGGCGCGTTCACGGGCCAGCTTCTGAATTCCTGATATTGCCTTTCTTTCCTTTTCAGAATCCTGGATCTTGCGTAGCATGATTTCTGCCACTTCAGGATGCTTGTGCAGGTAGTTGTCAAGATGTTTTTTTATGAAGTCGTGTACGAAGTTACGCACAGATACTCCGTCGGGCGACATATCCTTGGATCCCAGTTTTGTCTTTGTCTGGGATTCGAATACCGGCTCTTCTATCTTGATACTGACTGCAGCAACCATACCTTGACGTATATCAGCCACGTCAAAGTTTTTGTTGTAAAATTCCCTGATGGTCTTGACAACAGCCTCTCTGAATGCTATCAGGTGGGTTCCACCCTGAGTGGTGTGCTGGCCATTTACGAAGGTATAGTACTCCTCTCCATATTGTTCTGCATGAGTCATCGCAATCTCCAGGTCTTCACCCTTGAGATGGATGGGGGCATAGATGCCTGGTTCTGTCATCTTCTCTTCAAGCAGATCGAGCAATCCATTCTTGGAAACTATGGGAGTTCCGTTATATACTATTGTAAGTCCCGAGTTGAGGAAGGTATAGTTCTTAAGAAGATTCTCGACAAACTCTTCCTTAAATCCGTAGCTGCCGAAAATATCACCATCGGGAGTAAATTCTACATAGGTACCGTTGGGTTCATTTGTTTTCTCGATCGGGAAGTCGTTGATAAGCTCTCCCCTAACAAAGTCAGCCTTTCTAACCTCTCCATCTCTGAATGCCTTGACAGCAAACTCAGACGAGAGGGCATTTACGGCCTTCACACCGACACCGTTCAATCCAACTGATTTCTTGAATGCCTTGCTGTCGTACTTGGCTCCGGTGTTCATCTTGGATACTACCTCAACAAGCTTGCCCAGGGGAATACCGCGTCCGAAGTCTCGCACCGAGACCTTCCCGTCCACGATGTTGACCTCTATCTTCTTGCCGTATCCCATCATAAACTCATCAATGGAGTTGTCCATCACCTCCTTGAGAAGCACATAAATACCGTCATCACTGTAAGATCCGTCTCCCAGCTTCCCGATATACATACCCGGGCGACGACGTATGTGTTCCTTCCAATCAAGGGTCTGAATGGACTCTTCCGAATAGTTATCAATCATTTCCTGCATCCTTATTTGTCTTTACCGGCTAATTATACACTCTAACCCAAAAAGCTTTCAAATATAATTAAAAGCCCAAACCAATCGAAATTTGTTTTTCAACAAAGCCTGTTGATTGCAGGCATTCAGGGCGTTAGGCCCTGAATGCTCTGCTTGTTTCACTGAGTTACACCTGAGGTAGGTTCTTTTTATAAGACAATTGTTTAAAAATGTTAAATCGCTTCAAATCAGGGCAACTTATTTATAGAATGATGATATTTATACTAAAATTCATTAATCCATCTTTAATAGTGTCAACCTGTAGAGCCCGGTCATGCAGGGGGGATAGATAAGCTGCATTGATTTTCACTTAATTTTTTTTGTTTTAATAAATGTAATGGATACTTTTAAGCCGGATTTTACTTGGGTAGTCCGGCCCTGTAATGTGGATTAGTAAACAATGACTGAGTAGAATACGAGGTCGGAAGGAATAAAGATTTATAGAAAAATTAAACTTGATAGTTATGTATAAAGATTTTGAGGTTTGGTTTGTGACAGGAGCTCAGCTGTTGTATGGCGGTGATGCCGTAATAGCAGTAGATGGTCACTCAAATGAAATGGTTAATGGGCTGAATGCTTCAGGTAAATTGCCCGTAAAGGTGGTATATAAAGGTACTGTTAACTCTGCAAAGGAAGTAACAGCAACACTTAAGGCAGCCAATTATGATGACAAGTGTATAGGTGTTATCACATGGATGCACACCTTCTCACCATCCAAGATGTGGATTCATGGTCTGCAGGAGTTGCGCAAACCTTTACTTCACTTCCATACCCAGTTTAACAAGGAGATACCCTGGGATACAATGGATATGGACTTTATGAACCTGAACCAGAGTGCTCACGGTGACCGTGAATTTGGTCATATCACAGCCCGTCTGCGTAAGCCACGTAAGGTTGTAGTAGGTCACTGGCAGGATCCCAAGGTACAAGATAAGCTTGCTATCTGGATGAGAGTATCTGCTGCCTGGGCTGATGCACAGGATATGCGCATCGTTCGCTTTGGTGATCAGATGAACAATGTAGCAGTAACTGATGGTGACAAGGTTGACGCTGAAATCAAGTTTGGTTACCACGTTGACTACTGTCCTATTGCAGAACTGGTAGCTGTTCAGAACACCATAACTGATGCTGAGGTAGCTGAATTGCTTAATACATACGAAAAAGAATATGAAGTAGCAGCTGACTGCAAAGAAGGAGGAAAGAAGAGAGGACAGGTAGTCCATGCAGCACGTATCGAACTGGCATTGCGTAAGTTCTTGAAGGAGAAGGGTGCAAAGGCCTTTACTACCAACTTTGATGACCTTGCTGGTGTTGACCAGATTCCTGGTATTGCAGCCCAAAGGCTTATGGCTGAAGGCTATGGTTTTGGTGCAGAAGGTGACTGGAAGACTGCAGCCCTGTACCGCACCATGTATGTAATGAGCTATGGTATGCCTAAGGGATGTTCATTCCTGGAAGACTATACACTGAACTTTGACGGTGAAAACAGCGCAATTCTGCAGGCTCACATGCTTGAAGTATGTCCTATGATTGCAGCTCAAAAGCCTCGTCTTGAAGTTCACCCACTGGGTATCGGTGGTAAGAATGATCCTGCCCGCCTTGTATTCACAAGCAAGCCGGGAGAAGGTGTTGCAGCCACTATCGTTGACATGGGCAACCGCTTCCGTATGATTGTAAATGTTGTTGACTGTATTGAGTCTAAGCCGCTTCCAAAGCTTCCGGTAGCAAGTTCACTCTGGATACCTAGACCCAACTTTGAAGTTGGTGCAGCAGCATGGATTCTTGCAGGTGGTACTCACCACACCAGCTTTTCATATGACCTGACTGTTGAGTATATGGAGGACTTTGCTGAAATAGCAGGTATAGAACTGGTGGTGATCGATGAGAACACCAATATCAGGGATTTCCGTAAGGAATTGCGTTTTAACGAAGTATATTACAAACTTTAATAATTATTGATTATTATTGCGACTTCTGGCCGGGGGGCCAGAAGTCACTAATAGTAAGTATAAACACTTCAACTACTGGTTTATGAACATATCAGGCTTTGCAACGATTGACTACGTCATTGTTGCCTTTTACATTGTTGTTCTGATCTTTCTGGGACTTTTCCTGTCCCGAACAAAGAAAGGGCAGGAAAAAACGGCCAACGACTACTTTTTGGCCGGAAATACATTAACATGGTGGGCTGTAGGTGCCTCCCTCATCGCTGCAAACATTTCTGCTGAGCAGTTTATCGGTATGTCCGGATCCGGTTATAGGATCGGACTTAGTATTGCCGCATACGAGCTTATGGCAGCTGCAGCTTTGATTATTGTGGCCAAGTTCCTTCTGCCAATTATGATTGACCGTAAGATCTACACCATTCCTCAGTTCCTGCGTGAACGATACAATGGTGGTGTTGGTCTTGCCTTCTCTATTTTCTGGTTGTTCCTGTACGTATTTGTCAACCTTACTTCTGTATCCTGGCTTGGAGCTTTGGCTCTGGAAGAGATCTTAGGTCTTACTGGTATGTCAGTTTCAATTGTCGGTATTGACGTTTCTGTAAGAATGCTGATTGTACTGATTCTCTTCGTTATTGCCGGTGTATATTCAATTTATGGAGGTCTGGCTTCAGTTGCATGGACTGATGTACTTCAGGTATTCTTCCTTGTAGGAGGTGGTCTTGTTACTGCTTTCTTTGCCCTTGACTTCGTATCAGGAAGCGACGGTGGCGTAGGAAGAGGCTTTATGGTTCTCTACGACACACTCAAGGAACTTCCGGCTGACAGCCACTTCAACCTTGTTGTTGACCGTTCAGTTAGTCCTGATTCATATATGGACCTGCCAGGTCTTGCAGTACTTGTTGGTGGTATGTGGCTTACCAATCTTGGTTACTGGGGCTTCAACCAGTATATTATCCAGAAGGGTCTTGCAGCCAAGAGCATCAATGAAGCTAAGAAAGGTCTTGTCTTTGCAGCCTTCCTAAAGATTCTGATTCCATTTGTAGTTGTTATCCCAGGTATCTGTGCTTATGTTATTATCAATCATCCACAGGCCATCCCTGGTTTGATGGAAGGTAACCTGCACCTACCGGATTCATCAAGCTTTATAGCTGACCAGGCATATCCATGGCTGATACGTAACTTTACTCCGGTTGGTATCAAGGGACTTACCTTTGCTGCACTTCTTGCTGCAATTGTATCATCTCTTGCTTCTATGTTTAACTCAACTGCTACTATCTTCACAATGGATATTTACAAGCAGCACATTAATAAGGATGCTGCTGATAAGAAGCTGGTACACATTGGTCGTTGGGTAGCATTTATCTCACTGGTTATTGCACTTATAGCAGTAAGACCTCTGCTTGGTGGTCTCGACCAGGCTTTCCAATACATCCAGGAATACTCAGGATTTATTTATCCTGGTATCCTTGTAGTATTTGGTTTGGGTCTGTTGTGGAAGAGGGCATCCGGAAGTGCTGCTGTATGGACTTCTATAGCAACAATTCCTGCAGGTGTATTCTTCAAAGTCGCTTTCCCCGACATGCCGTTCCAGTTCCGTATGGGCTTTGTATTCTTGGTACTGCTGGGTATGTTTATTGCTCTGACCTATACTGACAAGAAGGCTCGTGCAACTGCTCTTCCTTCTGAAAAGGATATTAAGGTTATGCTGAAATGGTCAAATATTGCAGCCATTGTAGGTGTAATTACCCTGATAGCTTCTTTTGTTGTTCTGTTTGGCGGTGATTCAACACCTACATTCGAATACCTGAACAACCTAGGATTCCCAAGTGCATTCCTTTGCTTCACAGGATTTATGATCTATATAGCTGTATTCCTGAGATCTAATGCCAAGGACACTGTTGAAGATCCTAAGAGAGTTGCTGTTGACCTTAACCTGTTCAGAACTGATATCGGATTTGGACTTGGTTCACTGGGTATTATTGCGATACTTGCATTCCTTTATACCATATTCTGGTAATAGGATTGGCATAAGTGCCTGATTTAACGAAAGCACGGCTTTGAGGGGTTTGTTACTGCTTCCTTAGGTCGTGCTTTTGCTTACTAAAATTCATAATTGTAAAATTTACAGCCATGCTTGAGGAGTTAAAAGAGAAGGTATTTAAAGCGAATCTGGATCTTGTAAAACATGGACTTGTTTTATTTACCTGGGGAAATGTAAGCGGAATTGACCGCAGCAAGGGACTTATAGTAATCAAACCCAGTGGGGTTGATTACGATGTGATGAAAGCTGAGGACATGGTCGTTGTGGATCTTGACGGTAAGGTCGTCGAGGGTACCCTTCGTCCCTCATCAGATACTCCCACACATATCGAACTATATAAAGCTTTTCCCGAAGTGGGAGGTATAGTTCACACTCATTCCACATACGCAACAGCCTGGGCTCAGGCCGGAAAGGATATTCCTGTTATCGGTACAACACATGCCGACTATTTTTCACAGGACATACCCTGCACTCCCGATATGCCTGAGGAATGGGTAATGGGGGAATATGAAAAGACTACAGGAACTGCAATAATCGAGAGGTTCAAAGGTATCAAACCGCTTGAAGTTCCCGGTGTTCTTGTCAAGAACCACGGTCCTTTCTCCTGGGGTAAGACCCCGTATGATGCGGTATATAATGCCGTTGTGATGGAGGAAGTTGCTAGAATGGCCCAGCTGGCGTTTTCAATCAATCCCAAGTTGACCATGAATAAGGCTCTGGTTACTAAGCATTATGAACGCAAGCACGGCAAGAATGCCTATTACGGACAGAAATAAAAAGTAAGATATGTCAGATAAGAAATATGTACTAGGATTGGATTATGGTTCTGACTCTGCCAGAGCCGTATTGGTTGATGCTGCAACGGGAGATGAGATAGCAACTTCCGTAAAGCACTATCCACGCTGGATCGAAGGTAAGTATTGTGATCCTGCAAGGGATCAGTACCGCCAACATCCCCTCGACTATATAGAGGTGATGGAATATATCGTTAAGGACACGCTTAAGAAGGCAGGTCCAGGCTTTGCTGAAAAGGTAGTGGGTATCTCTTTCGATACAACCGGAAGTACTCCGGTGTTCGTCAACGAGGAAGGTACTCCTCTGGCACTGCTGCCTGAGTTTGCCGAGAATCCCAATGCTATGTTCGTTCTCTGGAAGGATCACACAGCCGTTAAGGAGGCTGCAGAGATTAACGAACTTGCACGTAAGTGGAAGATTGATTATACAAAATATGAGGGTGGCATATATTCATCAGAGTGGGTTTGGGCCAAGGTACTTCATGTACTGCGTAGCGACGAGAAAGTTCGCAAGGCCGCCTATTCATGGATTGAACACTGTGACTGGATGCCTGCTCTTATCACAGGAAGGGTTAAACCAGGTGAAGTAATACGCAGCCGTTGCTCAGCCGGTCACAAGGCTATGTGGCATGAAAGCTGGGGTGGTTTGCCTGAAGAAGAATTTCTGACAGCTCTCGATCCTCTTCTTGCAGGATATCGTGATCGTCTGTATAAGGACACCTATACCGCTGATGTAAGGGTTGGCAACCTTACACCCGAATGGGCTGAAAGACTTGGCCTTACTACCAGGGTTGCCGTTGGTGTTGGAGCCTTTGACTGTCACATGGGTGCCGTTGGTGGAGGAGTTACTCCCAACGTGCTTGCACGTGCCATCGGTACATCCACCTGTGACATTATGATCGCTCCTTATGATCAGATAGGTGACAAGCTGATTGCTGGTATTTGCGGTCAGGTTGACGGTTCGGTAATCCCCGGCTACGTCGGACTTGAAGCTGGTCAGTCAGGTTTCGGTGATATCTATGCATGGTTTAAGAGAGTTATCTCATGGCCTCTTGAAAACATCCTTGCTGATACCACAATTGTTGATGCTGAGACAAGAGCTAAGTTGATTGAGGAAACCGAGGATAAGATAATCCCGAAACTATCTGAAGCTGCAATGAAAATTCCTGTTGAGGAGTCAACAGTAATAGCAGTAGACTGGATGAACGGACGTCGTACACCTGATGCAAGCCAGGAAGTTACCGGTTCTATAGCCGGCCTGAAGCTTGGCAGTGATGCACCCCGCATCTTCCGTGCATTGGTTGAAGCGACTGCATTCGGATCCAAGGCCATAGTTGACCGTTTCGCCCGTGAAGGTGTAAGGATAGACGGAGTAATAGGTCTGGGTGGTGTTGCCAAGAAGTCTCCTTTTGTTATGCAGACTCTTGCTGATGTTCTTAACATGCCTATCAAGGTTGCCCGCACAGTTGAAACCTGTGCTGTTGGTGCTGCTATGTTTGCTACTGTTGCAGCAGGAGTACACAGCAATGTAGAGGAAGCTCAGAAGGCAATGGCTAAGGGTTTTGAAAAAGAATACACTCCAAATCCTGCTAATGTTAAGGCTTATGCTGAGATCTACGAAAAGTATGTCAAACTGGGAGCCTTTACAGAAAGGGAAAAGATCTGATTAAGGGCATATCGGAATTAATACCGGACCAATTGTCTGACCGGGAACTGTGTTTTGAGAGATTGGTTAATTCTCCGGTCATTAGTCCTGACAAATACAAAAAGGGTGTCCACTTCGTGGTGGGCACCCTTTTCACTTAGCACTATGGAAACAATCTTTATATTATGAAACCTCAAAGGTTCTTCTGCGGAGTATAAAGTCATCGCCCAGGTAAACCCTTCTTACATCCGGGTCATCAGCCAGCTCCTCGGCACTGCCTGCCTTAAGGATTTTCCCTTCAAACAAGAGATAGGCCCGGTCAGTAATTGAGAGGGTTTCATGCACGTTGTGGTCGGTAATAAGAATGCCAATATTCTTGTACTTCAGTTTGGCAACTATCTCCTGTATATCGCGAACAGCAATGGGGTCAACACCAGCAAAGGGTTCGTCGAGCAGGATAAACTTAGGGTTGATAGCAAGTGCTCTGGCGATCTCAGTACGGCGACGTTCTCCTCCCGAAAGCTGTATCCCCTTGCTCTTGCGTATATGAGTAAGGCTGAACTCCTCAAGCAATTCCTCGCACCTTTGCTTCTGGTAGTCCTTGGGGAAGTCGGTCATTTCAAGTACAGCCTTGATATTGTCCTCAACACTGAGGTTGCGGAATACGCTGGCTTCCTGAGCCAGATAGCCGATACCTTTTTGAGCCCTCTTGTACACAGGTTCGCGGGTGATAAGGTCCTCATTTAGATATATTTCACCCTCATTTGGCTGGATAAGACCTACTATCATGTAAAACGTAGTGGTCTTGCCGGCACCATTTGGTCCAAGCAAACCCACGATCTCACCCTGTCTTACCTCTACCGAGACCCCTTTTACCACAGTGCGGTTCTTATATCGCTTTACCAGATTCTTGGTATGAAGCACCAACTCTGAATTATCACTCATTATGTCAGTTATTTCTTAAAAGTTTCTTCTTCTCAACCCTTTCCGCAATAATTATACCAGCCTCATATAGAAAGAGTAGCGGTATACTAACCATTATCTGGCTAATCACATCTGGTGGTGTAATGATAGCTGCAACTGCTACAACCAACACTATGGCATGTCTCCTGTATTTGCGCAGAAGGGCACTGCTAACAACACCAATACTACTGAGCAGCCAAATCAGCACCGGCAGTTCAAACACCAAACCGGTTGTAAGTACTATGGATGCCACTGTCGACACATAGGAACTGAAATTTATGATATTTTCCACACTTTCACTTACCTGATAGGTAGCTAAAAAATAAATAGAAAGCGGGACTATCAGATAATATGCAAAGAGAACCCCTGCCATAAACAGGATTCCCGCTGCTCCAAAGCAGCGGCGACTTTGCCTGAGTTCATTCTCATATAGGGCAGGTTTTATAAAGGTCCACAATTCGTAAAAAATATAAGGTATTGCCAGAATTATGCCTGCCATAAACGAAATCCCCAGGTGCATAGTAAACTGGCCTGACATGCTTATATTTTGCAGTTTCAGTGGCTCCTGATTAATACACAGAGATGGCGTCCCTGCCATTTCTGCAATCCTGCAAAGCAGTTGGTTTGTATAGAAATCAGGCTTTCCGGGGCCTAGCAAGATAATATCAAAGACCACATGCTTAAAAATAAAAGCAGGTATCGCCAAAACAAACACTGCGATAAGAGAGCGGAAAATATGCCATCTGAGCTCCTCAAGGTGCTCAAGAAAGGTCATATCCTGTTTTTCTGCTGCCATAGTGTCTGATTTATGCGCTGCTAAAATAGTGATTATTTGAAGACAGATAACTATTCAAAAGAGGATACCCTGATCATTGCAGAGCGAGCATGCCTCAACGGGTCGTTGTGAGACCCTTTTGAAGGAAAATATGTCTCAATGCCGGGTGTTGAAATGCTCTAAAGGGAGAGCCAATATAGAAAAGGCGCCCCGTTACCCCGGGACGCCTTCACTGAAAGTCTCAAAACTTAGATTGTCAGACTACTACTCGCTGACTTTGATAGTGTATGTATAAGTATATTCCTTTTCCATAAAGCGATATTGATCCAGAGGTTTTGCACCCCAGGACTGCAGACCGGCTACACCACGTTGGAATAGGTCAACACATAGCACAACATCATTGCGTGGGATTATATCCGACCAGTGTTGTTGCTTTTTAGTCTTGCCCGGGTCAAGATCTTCAGGCAGGTTGTTGGTAGCACTCACTGACAGAGGTTGGGCTCCTTCAACCCTGATTGTTACTCCGTTGTGGTTTTTAAGCTCCAGCCAACGAACGTCGGTCTTGTTACCTGTTTCCTGTGGACGGTAATAGTGGAAGGCCTGATCTTCTACACGTCCGTTCCATATACCCATGAAGGTGTCTCCATTACGGTCAACATAATTTTCGTGAGGACCACGGCCATACCATGTAAAGTCGCCAAACTCACGTGGGAGGGTCATCAACATACCGAAGCGTACCATCTCAGGCAGGTCTTCGCTCAATGCCTGATAATGGGCTGTAGTGGTGAGGCTTCCGTCACCATTGACAACGTAGGTCAGGTCAACCTTAATCTGAATACCTTTAAAAGCTACTTCGTAGTTGATAGCAAATTTACCATCCTTTTCTTCTGCGTTTATGAATTTGTATTCAGCAGTATGACTTGCAGCATCCCAGATACGACCCCAGTTTTGCATATTCTCACCGAAATCATTGTCGGTTGGGGCACGCCAGAAATTGATTCTAGGGGCCTGGTTAAGGATATTGCGGTCTTTGTACCTCATGTTTGTAAGTCCGCGGCCTGCAACGGTCCAGAACTCATACCTGAGATCTCCGGCATTTACATTATACCTGTGGTTTTCCTTCTCTACACTTATGCTGCCATCATGATCAGCAGCAGCTACGAAATAGTTGTTTGAAGCGAAGGCAAATTCTTCCTTTGCAACTTCAAAACCGGCAGGGATAAGCTCAGTAGCATTCACTGTGTATGCAAAGACTTGCAGGAAGTATTCAACACCCGGCTCTGCCTTGATAGCGGGCAGTTTTAGTTGTACATCCTTTTGAGCGTCAGCCTCAACGGTAGCTGTGAACTTGCCTTCAGCAAACTGTTGTCCGTTCTTCAGCAGTACCCATTTGAAGTTGTGGTCTTTGGGGGTAACAGGAACAAACTTAAAGTCATTTACAATGGTGATAATGCCCTTGTTCAGGTCTTTAGCCTTAAACAGAATGTTTTGATATACCTTTTTTACAATATGAGTATGGGGTATATAGTTCTGGTCAGGACTGATGATACCATCCATACAGAAGTTTCCGTCATTAGCCATATTATAGCCACCCAGATCACCACCATAGGCCCAGTAGAATCTTCCCTGTTCGTCCCATGCTTTGTAGCCGTGGTTGTACCATTCCCAGATAAAGCCTCCCTGCATATTCTTGCTTGAACGCATCAAATCCCAGTAGTCCTGCATATTACCCATGCTGTTGCCCATTGCGTGTGCATATTCGCACATAATATAAGGACGACCCAGGTCTTTATTTGCATCACGCATCATGTCGTACCATGAGGGGTACATATGGCAGATTATATCAGTATTGTAGTCATGCTGATATGCCTGTTCGTATTGAACCGGACGGCTCTTGTCTCGAGCTTTGGCCCATTCGTATGCGTCAAAAAAGTTCTTGCCATTACCTGCTTCGTTTCCAAGTGACCAGAAAATAACTGAAGCATGATTCTTATCCCTTTCAATAAGTCTCTTGACCCTGTCAAGGTGTGCAGCATTCCATTCAGGTACATCTGCAATAATATCAGGACCGTATATCAAACCGTGTGATTCAAGATTGGCTTCATCTACAAGATAGATTCCATATTCGTCACACAGCTTGTACCATAGCGGAGGCTGTGGGTAGTGAGAGGTACGAACTGCGTTAATATTGAGTTCCTTCATCAATTGAAGGTTGCGCATCATAACCTCACGTGTAACAACATTTCCGTCGTTGGTATTGAACTCATGCAGGTTGACACCCTTGAAATAGACTTTCTTGCCATTTACAAAGAGCTGCCCGTCTTTGATCTCAATCTTGCGGAAACCAATCTTGTGTGAAGTAGCTTCAATAGTATTGCCAGCGGCATCCTTTAGGGTGATAACCATTGTGTAGAGATTGGGTGTCTCAGCAGTCCACTTAAGAGGATTCTTCACAATACCCTCAAGTGTTAGCTCAGCCTTTCCTTTGGCAGGAACATCAGTCTTCTTGCTGCTTGTGAAAATCTTTTTGCCGCTCTTGTCGCTAAGTGCAACCTCTACAGTGCTTGCTGAGGTATTGCTACTGTAGTTTTTGAGAACTACATCAACGCTAAATAGTCCATTCTTGTACTGAGCATCCAGGTCGGGATGAGCAAAGAAGTCAAAGATACGGGTGTCGGCAGTACTATAGAGATAGACACTGCGGTTGATACCGGCAAGTCTCCACATATCCTGGTCTTCGAGGTAGGAACCGTCGCTGAACTTATGGACCTCACATGCAAGCGTGTTCTTACCCGGTCTGATGTAAGGAGTAATATCAAACTCAGCAGGACTCTTGGAATTCTCGGTATAGCCCACTTTTTGTCCGTTAACCCAAACATACATTGAGTTGGTACCACCGTCAAAGTGAATGAAAACCCTGCGTCCGTCCCATGATTCCGGGATGTCGAATGTGTGTCTGTAGGCTCCTGTGGGACTAAAATTCTTGTCAATAAAGGGTCGCTTTGCCCAGAATCCAAAACCCAGGTTGACATAGAATGGTGTTCCGTAACCATTAAATTCCCAGTTGCCTGGAACAGGAATCTCGTCCCAGCCACTTATATCAAAATCTTCCTTGTAGAAGCCTTCAGGAACTTCAGCGATACGGGGAACCCAGTTGAACTTCCATTTTCCGTCAAGAAGCATGTAGTAGGGGGAGGCGCTGTAATCATCCTTCAATGCTAGAGCCTCAGAGGGGTAAGGTATGGAGGTCGCCCTGGTCTCTTCCTTATTGATTGCGAAGATTCCTGGATCTTCCCAGTCGGGTAGCTGCTGGGAAAATAGGTTAAAGGCAGTTAAGGTAGTTAATAGTAATGCCGTTATTCTTTTCATGATAAAACGAGTGTTTGATACTTAATAAAAGTAAATATTACCCAAATATAAAAATATGGATGGAATTCTTATTAAAGTTACACTCTTTTTGGGAAAGAAAGCTGCTGAGAAACATAAAACGTAACATTTGCCAGGATTATAGCCAACCTGGTTTGTGTAGGAAATTTAGTCATTGCAGGTTCACCGATTAGGATTAACAAGGGTTCTGAATCCTTACAGTCTGTAAGTAAATAATAGATATTATGCTGCTAGTTAGTTGTATTCATCGTAATTTGGTCTCAAAACAAATAGAGAAATTTCTCTGGTAATCTGCTATTAAACACCTTGTAAGATTAGTTCATTGTAGATCAAAAGGACTAATTTTGCAGCCTGAAAATTGTATCTAAAACAGTTTCATTATGACAGATAAATCAAAACAACCGTTGTTTAGCGAGTTTCCACCCGTATCCACACAGGAATGGATGGACAAGATTACAGCGGACTTAAAGGGGGCTGATTTTGAAAAGAAGCTCGTCTGGAAAACCAGTGAAGGTTTCAGCGTTCGTCCTTTTTACCGTGAAGAGGATCTTGGCGCATTAAAACATCTGAATTCGCTTCCCGGCGAATTCCCGTTTGTTCGCGGTAACAGTACAGACAATAATTGGCTTGTACGCCAGGATATAGTAGTAACAGATATTTCTTCGGCCAACGCAAAGGCAAAGGATATTCTGAAAAAGGGTGTTGAATCAATAGGATTCGTACTTGACGAGACAGTTGAAGCAAGTGCCGACAATATCAAGGCCCTGCTTGCAGGTGTTGATATCACCTCAACGGAGATCAACTTCTCGACCAAGAAGTGTATGAAGTCTCTGGCCTCTGCACTGCTTGAAGCAGTAATGCAGATGGGAGTTGATCCGACTAAGGTCAAAGGATCAATTGATTTTGATCCGGCTGGCAAACTGATTCTAAAGGGCAAGACCTGCAAGACCATTGATGAAATCATGGACAGAGCTGCCGAGATTGTAAAGAATGGTAAGGCTCTTCCTTCTTTCCAATGGATCAATGTCAATGGTAAGATCTTTGGAAACTCAGGTTCTACAATTGTTCAGGAGCTTGCTTTTGCACTTTCTGCTGCAAATGAATATCTGGCTAAACTCACTGAAAGAGGTCTTACTGTTGATGAGGTTGCAGGCAGCATTCGTTTCACACTGAGCATTGGTCCGGTTTACTTTATGGAAATCGCGAAGCTTCGTGCCGGTCGCATGCTTTGGAGCAATATAGTAAGTGCTTACAAACCTGCCAGCACAGCAGCAGCCAGGATGAACGTCCACTGCGAGACTTCAGAGTTCAATATGACAGTATTCGACCCCTATGTAAACCTGCTACGCACTCAGACAGAAGCTATGTCGGCCACACTGGGCGGATGCCACTCATTGCTTGTTCAACCCTTTGACAAGCCCTTCCGCAAAGCCGGAGAATTCAGCGAACGTATAGCTCGCAACCAACAGTTACTACTCAAGGAAGAATCATATTTCGGCAAGGTAGCAGACCCGGGTGCCGGTAGCTATTATATAGAGAACCTCACTGAAAGCATAGCCAATGAAGCATGGAAGCTATTTGTAGAAGTTGAAAGCAAGGGCGGTTATTTCAGTGCTGTTAAGGAAGGCTTTATACAAAAGCTGGTTAAGGAATCAGGTGCTCAAAAACTAAAAGCTGTTGCAAGTCGCAAAGAAGTACTTTTGGGAACCAACCAGTATCCAAATGTTACTGAAACAATGAAGGATGCTATCGAAGAAACAGCCAAAGCATCTTGCGGAACCTCTTGTTCTGAGGGAGCAGAGATTGAAACCATAGTTCCTTTCAGAGCTGCAGCTGAGTTTGAAGCACTTCGCCTTGCTACTGAAAAGGCAGCAAAAAGACCAAAGACCTTTATGCTGACTTATGGTAACCTTGCTATGCGTCTTGCCAGGTCTCAGTTTTCAGGTAACTTCTTCGGATGTGCCGGTTACGAGATCGTTGACAACCTTGGATTCAATACTGTTGAAGAGGGAGTTGAAGCTGCAGTAAAAGCAGGTGCAGATATAGTAGTGCTTTGTTCTTCTGATGAGGAGTATGCCGAGGCAGCTCCCGCTGCCTTCAAGGCACTGAATGGCAGAGCAATCTTTGTAGTAGCAGGAGCTCCTGCCTGCATGGATGATCTGAAGGCTCAGGGCATTGAGAATTTTATCAACATTCGCAGTAATGTCCTTGAAGAGTTGCAGAAGTTTAACAAGGCACTTGGAATCTAAAACACATTGTTATGAAACCTGATTTTTCTAAGATAAATATAACCAAGGAAGGCTCAGCTGTAGATGCACAGGCATGGGCCAAGGCTCAAGGTATCCGGAAAGACTGGATTACACCTGAGCAAATACCGGTAAAGTCAGTATATACCAGGGAAGACCTGGAAGGTATGGAGCATCTGAATTATGCAGCCGGTGTTGCACCATTTTTACGTGGTCCCTACTCAGCGATGTATGCGACTCGTCCATGGACCATCAGGCAGTATGCCGGGTTCTCCACAGCTGAAGAGTCAAATGCATTTTACCGCAGGAATCTGGCTTCCGGTCAGAAGGGTCTTTCAGTAGCCTTCGACCTTGCTACTCACCGCGGATACGACTCAGATCACGAGCGTGTAGTTGGTGACGTAGGTAAGGCCGGTGTTGCTATTGACTCCATCCTCGATATGAAGATACTGTTTGACGGCATACCACTGGATAAGATGTCTGTATCAATGACTATGAACGGAGCTGTTCTTCCTGTTATGGCATTCTATATCGTAGCAGGTCTTGAGCAGGGCTGTAAACTTGAAGATATGGCTGGTACCATCCAGAATGATATCCTCAAGGAGTTTATGGTTCGTAATACCTACATCTATCCACCGGAATTCTCAATGAAGATTATCGCTGATATCTTCGAGTACACTTCCAGGTACATGCCTAAGTTCAACAGCATCTCTATCTCCGGTTACCACATGCAGGAAGCCGGTGCAACTGCTGATATTGAGCTAGCCTATACACTTGCCGACGGTCTCGAATATCTGCGTACCGGAGTAAATGCCGGTCTTGATATTGACAGTTTTGCTCCCAGGTTGTCATTCTTCTGGGCTATCGGTATGAATCACTTTATGGAGATAGCAAAGATGCGTGCAGCCCGTATGTTGTGGGCAAAACTCGTTAAGCAGTTTAATCCCAGGAATCCAAAGTCTCTGGCTCTGCGTACTCACTCACAAACGTCAGGATGGTCACTTACCGAACAGGATCCCTTCAACAACGTTGGTCGTACATGTATCGAAGCAATGGCTGCAGCACTTGGTCACACACAGAGCTTGCACACCAATGCACTTGATGAAGCTATCGCATTGCCAACTGACTTCTCTGCTCGTATTGCCCGTAATACTCAGATTTATATCCAGGAAGAGACTCAGATCTGTAAGGCTATTGACCCATGGGCAGGATCTTACTATGTTGAGGCCCTGACTAAGGAAATAGCTGATAAGGCATGGGCCCACATTCAGGAGATTGAAGAGATGGGTGGTATGGCCAAGGCTATTGAAACCGGCTTGCCAAAGATGCGTATAGAAGAAGCAGCAGCCCGTACTCAGGCCAAGATAGACAGCAACAAGCAGGTTATCGTTGGTGTTAACCGTTATCGTCTTGAAAAGGAAGATCCGATTGACATCCTTGATATTGACAACACTGCTGTACGTAAGGCTCAGATCGAGCGTCTGAGGGCTCTGAGGGCAAACCGTAACGAAGCTGAAGTTAAGGCCGCATTGGAAGCTATTACTGAGTGTGTTAAGACCGGCAAGGGTAATCTACTTGAACTGGCAGTAGATGCAGCCAAGAAACGTGCTTCTCTTGGTGAGATATCTTTTGCATGCGAATCAGTTGTAGGACGTTATAAAGCAGTTATCAGATCAGTGAGCGGAGTATATTCATCAGAAGTCGGTGGTGACGAAGTGTTTGAAAAGGCACGCACTCTGGCACGTAGGTTTGCCGAAGTGGAAGGTCGTCAACCCCGTATCATGGTAGCCAAGATGGGTCAGGACGGTCATGACCGCGGCGCCAAGGTTGTAGCTACAGGTTATGCCGATATTGGCTTTGATGTGGATATGGGACCCTTGTTCCAGACTCCTGCCGAAGCTGCTAAGCAAGCTGTAGAAAATGACGTTCACGTATTGGGCGTTTCATCTCTGGCAGCAGGTCACAAGACTCTTGTTCCCCAGGTTATTGAAGAGCTTAAGAAGCTTGGCCGTGAGGATATCATGGTAATAGCCGGTGGTGTTATACCTGCTCAGGATTATCAATACCTGTATGATGCCGGTGTAGTCGGTATCTTTGGACCCGGATCATCAGTGGCTCAGGCTGCTGTAGATATACTTACTCTGCTGCTTAAAGCACGTGAAGAGTAATACTTAGTTTTAATGGTTTGTTTGCAAGAGGGGTAACCGCGAGGTTACCCCTCTTCTGCATTAAATTAACGGCATAATATACTGTAAAACTGAAATTTTGCCTTATTTTTGCGCTTCTGTCAATTCGTACAGATAATCAGTCAGAAACAAAGTATAGAAGAAATATAATAAATAATAGACTTATTGTTATGGCTCAGGAAGATGTTTTCAAAAAGTTGGTCGCCCATTGCAAGGAGTATGGGTTTGTATTTCAAAGCAGTGAGATCTATGACGGTTTGGGAGCCGTTTATGACTACGGACAATATGGAGTTGAACTGAAGAACAACATAAAGAAATACTGGTGGGATTCAATGGTTCTGCTTCACGAGAATGTGGTGGGTATTGACTCAGCCATATTTATGCACCCCACTGTATGGAAGGCATCAGGTCACGTTGATGCATTTAATGACCCCCTGATCGACAATAAGGACAGCAAGAAGCGTTATCGTGCAGACGTTTTGATCGAGGAACTGCTTGCAAAGTATGATGCAAAGATTGACAAGGAAGTAGAAAAGGCAGCTAAGCGTTTTGGTGACAGCTTCGACGAGAAGATGTTCCGTGAAACCAACCCCCGTGTGCTTGAACACGCGCAGAAGAGGGAAGAGATACACCAACGCTTTGTAAAGGCATTGAATGAAAATGACCTTAACGAGCTGCGTCAGATAATAATCGACAACGAAGTAGTTTGCCCAATCTCAGGAACAAAGAACTGGACAGAAGTGCGTCAGTTCAACCTTATGTTCTCAACAGAAATGGGTTCTACAGCCGATGGTGCAATGAAGATTTACCTACGTCCGGAGACAGCTCAGGGTATCTTTGTAAACTTCCTGAATGTTCAGAAGACTGGACGTATGAAGATCCCCTTTGGTATAGCCCAGATTGGTAAGGCTTTCCGTAACGAGATCGTAGCCCGTCAGTTTATTTTCCGTATGCGTGAGTTTGAGCAGATGGAAATGCAATTCTTTGTTGCTCCAGGTGAAGAGCTGGCATGGTTTGAAAAGTGGAAGGAAGTACGTATGAAGTGGCATAAGTCACTAGGTATGGGCGATCACAAGTATCGTTACCACGATCATGATAAGCTGGCTCACTATGCCAACGCAGCAACAGATATTGAGTTTGAGATGCCCTTTGGGTTCAAGGAAGTAGAAGGTATCCACTCACGTACTGACTTCGACTTATCACAGCACCAGCAATACTCAGGAAAGAAGATTACCTATTTCGATTCTGAGCGCAACGAAAGCTATGTGCCTTATGTAATCGAGACATCAATCGGTGTTGACCGTATGTTCCTGAGCATAATGGCTGGAAGCTATTGCGAGGAAGAGGTTCCCGGTAAAGACGGAAGTGTTGAGTCTCGTGTAGTCCTGAAACTACCACCGGTACTTGCTCCTGTCAAACTGGCTGTACTACCACTTGTTAAGAAGGACGGTTTGCCTGAGCTGGCACGTAAGATAGTAGATGATCTGAAGTTCCACTTCAACTGCCAGTACGACGAGAAGGACTCAATCGGTAAGCGTTACCGCAGGCAGGATGCTATCGGTACACCTTTCTGTGTAACAATAGACCACGACTCTTTGGAAGACCAGAAGGTCACTATCCGTTACCGTGATACTATGGAGCAGGAGAGGGTAAGCATTTCTGCACTTAAGGATATTATCGGTGAGAAGGTAAGCATGACCGCGCTTTTCAAGAAGCTGGTTTAGGCTGGTATCAGATAAGAAATTTACGACCTTGGGGACAATTGCGGCACATTGCGATGGCCGCTTTGTCCCTTAATATTTTTCCGCGGAATTGCATTAGGGACTGGTTCTTCCAGATTTCTCCAAGAGGAGTTTCACTTACGTTACCGGGTGAGAAATCCAGATCCTTGTCATAGCAGCAGGGTGCTACACGTCCGTCCCATGACATTACTGCCGAGCCCCACTGCTTAAAGCAGTGGTTGTATGACTTGCCCTTGAGAACAGGCCTTCCTTCTTTCTCTATATACCTTGAATAGCGGGGATTCTTAGGTGGTTTTACTTCATTATTACCAAAGTCATAAATCTGGGCAGACTTAAGCTGCAGGCGGTCTACACCTAGTCGTCTGCACAGCTTTTTTAGTTCCGGGATTTCTTGTTCATTATGCTCAAAGACAATAAACTGCACCGTGATAAGCGGCTTGTGTTTGTTGAGCTCTTTGCGACGCTTGACCATGGATTCTATACCCTGAAGCACCTTATCAAGGTTTCCCCCTTTGCGGTACCGGGAATAACTTTGACGGCTAATTCCGTCCAAAGAAATAATCAGTTCGCTAAGTCCTGCTTCTATCAGTTTATCGCAGTTTTCCGGACTAAGGAAATGCCCGTTTGTACTCATCGAGCTAAAGATATTCCTTTCGGAGGCTGCGGTTATCAGTTTGTTGATTTTGCGGTTAAGCATTGGTTCACCCTGGAAGTATAGGTTGAGCGTCATCAGTTCCGGCCCTGCCTCATCGAGCATTTTGCTAAGTAGTCCAGGCTCCAGCATTCCACCTTTGCGGGTAAGGACACCTGCACCGACGGGGCATTCCGGACATTGAAGATTGCAGAGTCCCGAGGGCTCTACAGACATGGCCCAGGGTCTTCCCTGGATGTGGGGCTTCTTAGTAATTCGTGAAATATAGAAGCTGAGGACGAGGAGCAGGAGGTTGCGAGCTCTGCGGATTGTGATATATTTTGTAGCTCTGAGGGCAAACCTGGCCATATTAGTCTTGGAAAGCCACATAGGACATAGTATTAGTTTTACCGCACACGGATTCAGGGGTTTGTCTGACACCGATACAGCAGGTATAAAACATATAACCAGCGATGATATATCTGTGTTCAAAGTGTTATATTTGCAAAATTAGCAAAAATGTGAAGAACAACTGGAATGGAAGAAGCCGGATATCCCCTGCTTAGTTTGATAAATTCACCTGCTGATCTGCGAAAACTCCCTGAAGAGAAGTTGTTACAGGTATGTAGCGAGTTGCGTGAGTTCATCATTGATGCGGTATCATGCAACCCGGCTCACTTCGGAGCCAGCCTGGGGGTTGTAGAGCTCACTGTTGCCTTGCATTACGTGTTAAACACTCCTGTTGACAAGCTAATCTGGGATGTAGGTCATCAGGCCTATGGACACAAGATACTCACCGGTCGCAGGGACGTATTCCACACCAATAGGAAATACAAAGGAATAAGCGGCTTTCCCTCAGTTGCCGAAAGCGAATATGACTCCTTTGGGGTAGGACATTCCTCTACCAGTATATCAGCAGCTTTGGGAATGGCAGTGGCATATAAGGAGCAGGGCATAACCGATCGTCAGGTAGTTGCCGTCATAGGCGACGGTGCCATGACGGCAGGACAGGCTTTTGAGGGGCTGAACAATCTTGCATCTTTGCAGGCCAATGTACTTGTCATTCTCAATGACAACAACATGGCCATAGACCCTAATATCGGGGGCTTTAGTGATTATTTGGTTGACATAGCCACCAGTCGTACTTACAACAAGGTACGCCGTGAGGTCATTAAGGGTATGGGTCGCCTCAATATTGTGGGGCCCAGATCCAAGGAGATGATCGTCAAGATCAATAATAGTGTCAAGAATCTGCTTACACGTCAGACCAATATTTTTGAAGGGCTGAACATAAGGTATTTTGGACCGGTGGATGGTCATGACGTACTTAGATTGGCCGGTGTTCTCAGGGATATGAAGCATATTCCCGGTCCCAAGGTGCTGCATGTTATAACCAAGAAGGGGAAGGGTTTTAAGTATGCTGAAGAGAACCAGACAGCCTGGCACGCACCAAGCGGCAAGTTTGATAAGCATACCGGTGAGATAATAGAAGAAAGCACCTCCAGGCCAAGACCCCCAAAGTTTCAGGATGTATTTGGTCATACTTTAGTTGAACTTGCCAAGCAAAACGACAAGATAGTAGGTATTACTCCTGCCATGCCTTCGGGCTGCAGCCTGAATATTATGATGGAGGTCATGCCTGCCAGGGCCTTTGATGTAGGTATTGCGGAACAGCATGCAGTTACCTTTGCTGCAGGATTGGCCATCTCAGGCATGATACCTTTCTGTAATATTTACTCCACCTTTATGCAACGGGCTTTTGATCAGGTGATTCACGATGTTGCACTTCAGAATTTAAATGTAGTGATGTGTCTGGATAGAGGAGGACTTGTTGGAGCAGATGGTGCTACCCACCACGGGGCTTTTGATCTGGCTTATTTCAGACCAATACCCAATCTGACCATCTCCTCTCCGATGGATGAGGTAGAGCTTCGTAACCTTATGTACACAGCACAGCTACCTGATAAGGGTCCCTTTGTGATACGCTATCCCAGAGGTATTGGCTCCAATGAAGACTGGCGTAAGCCTTTTGCAGAGATAGAGGTTGGTAAGGGAAGGTGCCTGAGAAAAGGGAAGGGAGTTGCCCTGCTTACCCTTGGACCACTGGGTGTCAAGGCTGCTCGTGTGTGCGATGAGTTTGCTGCCTCAGGAACAGAGTTGGGCCACTATGATATGAGGTTTGTAAAACCGCTGGATGAAGAGTTGCTGCATGAGGTATTTAGCAGTTATCACTCAGTAATCACAGTTGAGGATGGGGTAGTCGCAGGAGGGTTTGGTACGGCTGTCCTTGAATTCATGAATGAGCATGGATACAATTGTCAACTAAAGCGTATGGGCATACCAGACAGGTTTGTCGAACATGGTACGCAGGCGGAGTTGTACAAAGAAGTAGGTCTGGATATGGAGGCACTCCGAAGAAATATTTCTGAGCTTTTGAAGTAAAACCAGTACTAAACAAACTTATTGTACTTGAGTTCGGGTTCCCCGGCTTGATAAAACATTTCTTCCCGCTTTAATTCATCCTCTGTTACAGCAGTTCTTTCGAGATAGAAATAGAATTCCGAACCGACATCTTTTTGTGATTTCACACCAATTCGTCCACCCATAGCCTCGACAAGTTTTTTACACAGGGCTAGGCCAAGGCCTGTTCCGCCAAAACGCTTGGAATGAGACTCATCTTCTTGTCTGAATGCTTCAAAGATAACCTGTAGTTTGTCGGGAGATATTCCAATACCGGTGTCGCGCACAAAGAGTATCACCTTATCGGCCCTGAATTCATAACCCACAGTAATTATTCCACTGTTAATGAACTTGACGGCATTGTCAATAAGGTTTTGAAGTACTTTCTGCAGTTTGATGCGATCTGCTATAACATAGGCCGGTGTAATACCGGTTCTAGGTAGCTCTATCCTGAAGGACACGTTGGTCTTACCATCTTTAAGAAGCTTGCTTTGGTATTGTCTGCAAACATCTATCAGGATATTGTCAACGCAAACAGGAGCAAATTGAAGTTCCAGCAATCCGCTTTCGATTTTGGACAGTTCGATAACGTCATTGATGATATTCAGTAATATTTCCGAGTTGGAAATAATCAGTGAGACGAACTCATCCCTGAGGTTGCTATCAGGGTCTGTCTGACCGAGCAGGTTGGAGAATCCAACAATTGCATTTAGTGGAGTACGAATCTCATGACTCATGTTAGCTAGGAAGGATGACTTCAGTCTATCAGCAGCCTCAGCCTTTTCCTTGGCCTTTACAAGTTCCTGTTCATTGTGCTTGCGCCTCGTAATATCGTGTATGTTGAAAAGGAAATTGTCAGTTCCATTGAGTGAGATAACTGAAGTATTGACCTCCACCTGCAGGATCCTGCCATCTTTGGTAGTTAGCTGGACGTCACCTTTGAATGTTATTCCTTTTCTGAGGTCATTAATTAGTTGCACGTACTTTTTAACCTTGTCGTATCCTCCAAATAGGTCACGAGGTTTCATCCTCTTCAGTTCTTCCATAGAATAACCAAGGAGATTCAGACCTGCCCAGTTAACATATTTAAGCTCGCCAGGTATGCTGAGGATAAAGATGCCATCTGCACTTGACTCAATGATCATCAGGTTTCTTTGTTCACTCTCTTTTAGTTCGTTTTCAAAAAGCTTTATCTTTGTAATATCATGGCCTATAAGCAGGTAGTATTTCTCTGATTCGAAGTTGGGCCCATGTGTTCCGGTTACCTCATAGTATACAGGCTCACCAGTCTTTCTCATGAGTTTTATTTCCATCTTTGCATGGCCATTATCGTCTATTTCCTTGTAGAAGCGATTAATCTTATCCGTATCCTCTTCGCCCGGAGGGTAGAATTTGGAGAAGTGAACACCCACTAGCTCTTCTTTTGTGTATCTTGTGGACTCTACAGTCTTGTCATTGACAAAGTGTATCACTCTGTCTTTAACCAGCAGGATGCCTATCGGGGCTGTATTGATGATATTATTCAGAAAGTGCTCCTTATCCTCCAGTTCTCTGTTGATTTCAATAATCTTGTTGTGATTAAGTTTATTTCTGATTTCAGCATTTCTGAAGTCGAGGTGTTTGGCTACCAGGATGCTGATAGAATCTAAAACCTGGTTGTCAATTGGAGGTTCATTGAGAGAATTACTCCATTTAAGAGCTATAATTCCGTTAGGATTACCTGTAGTTTTTGTTCCTGCTACTATACAATTTCTGGTGTTGAATCCGGCAGATATTCTGGCAGCGATTTGGTCGGTTTTATTAGCAATTTCCAATGCCCTTGGGTCCGGTATAGTTTGAAATGGGAAACCTGAATTGCAGGTTACTGTTTTTGGGAAACTAACTCCTATAGCACTTTCTGCTATTGAATAAGCAGCCAGTTCGAAAGCTCTTTGTTCCTCTTCTGTCTTATAATATAGGGCAAAACCTTCCACTCCTTCAATCTCAACAATCTTTTCCGCAATTGAGAAGAAGGTAACTTCGATTGTGTTTGAGCCATGAAGGATTGATGCAATATTAAAAAGTAGGTTTTGTGTAGCCAGTGAACGTTTTAGGCGTTTATTTTCTTCATACAGCTCATTGATCAGGTTATTTAACTCTCTCTCTCTCATCCGTGCCCTATTTGTCTGTTTTGGTGTATTTTAGTGAAACTATGGGGCAAAGATATCTTATTTAGTAAATGGATATTTCTTATTTTGACTATCGTTCAGAAAAGTGATATTAAAGTATGTTTTTTACTTATTGGCAAAAATGGAGTCTAAGGATTTAAGTATTGCTGAAAATCAGGTAACTTGCGCTTGTGAACTAAAGATTGAATCGTCACGATGAAGGAAGGAGTTGTAGTAAAGGCAACAGGCAGTGTTTACACTGTCAGGACAAGTGAAAAAGAGCTGATACCATGTCGCCTTAAAGGAAAGATGCGCCTGGAGGATCAGAAGAGTACCAGTCCTGTAGTGGTAGGAGATAATGTGCTGTTTGAGTATGAGGCTGATGCTGAGACCGGAGTTATCGCCGAGGTGCTACCGAGGAAAAATCATATTGTGAGAAAGTCAACAAACCTTTCTAAACAGAGTCATGTGCTGGCGGCTAATATGGATCAGGCAATTTTGCTTGCTACCATCAACTATCCTGTGACTTCAACCGTATTTATAGACAGATTTCTGGTTTCAGCAGAGGCATACAGTATACCCGTAGTGATAGTCTTTAATAAGGTGGACCGATATAAGAAGGGTGATCTCGAGCTATTAAGTGAGCTGATGGAAATCTATACTAAGATTGGTTACAGATGTGAGGCAATCTCAGCTTTGAATGATGCAGATATCGAGAAACTGAAGTCAATTGTAAAGGACAAGGTGTCGTTGGTAGCGGGGCATTCTGGAGTTGGCAAAAGCACTCTGGTCAACAGTCTTGAGCCGTCAGTTAATCTGAAGACTGCCGAGATATCGTCGGCACATAAGACCGGGATACACACCACGACTTTTGCTGAGATGCACCCCTTTTCCTTTGGTGGATATATAATTGACACCCCAGGGATTCGGGGTTTTGGACTTGTAGACACAGGCAAGGAAGAGCTCTATCATTATTTCCGCGAGATATTTGCGGCCTCTGAAGGATGTCAGTTTCACAACTGCACCCATATCCACGAACCGGATTGTGCGGTCAAAGCTGCTGTAGAAGAGGGAGAGATATCGGAATCACGTTACAACAGTTATCTGAGTATATATTTCAACAAAGACGAAAAATACCGTTGATTGCAGCGGCAGGGTCTCATGCAGATTTACAGCACAAATCGAAGGTGGAAGTTTCTTGTAATCGCAGGTGCGGTAGTCATCAGCGTTGTGTCGTTGTATTATACAAACAACCTTGTCAGAGAGCTAAGGGAGGAGGAGCAGAATAAAGTAGCGTTGTGGGCTGAGGCCAATCGGCTGCTTGTTGTAGAGAGTGATCCCGACGAGGCAATGGTCTCACTTATCTTTGAGATTATTCGTGACAACAATACCGTTCCCGTTATACTTACAGACAACAGAGGGAATATATTATCCCACAGGAATATCAAGCTCCCGCGAAATGATCAGGGTGAATACCTCAAACATGCGCTTGAGAAGATGAAGAAGTTTGGTCCACCGCTTGAGGTGGATCTGGGTGATGGTGAGTATCAGTATCTGTATTATCAGAGCTCGAATCTCCTTACCCGTTTGCGTTGGTTTCCAATAGTACAGCTGTTGGTAGTCTTTGTTTTCATGGTGATAGCCTATATAGCTTTCAGTGCAACACGTAGGAGGGAGGAGGATCAGGTCTGGGTAGGAATGGCCAGGGAGACTGCGCACCAGTTGGGTACCCCTACAAGTTCACTACTGGCATGGCTGGATCTTCTCAAGATGAAGAATGTAGATGAGAATCTGCTGAAGGAGATGAGGCATGATATAGGGCGACTACAGACAGTAGCTTCACGATTCTCGAAGATTGGGTCAAGGCCTGATCTGTTGCCTGAGGATATTGGAGAGGTGGTAACCGGAATGATTGGGTATCTTCGAAAAAGAAGTTCATCGTTGGTGAGATTCGATGTAAAAGATGAACTGGTGGAGAGTCTGACTATTCCATTGAGTCGTCCGCTTTTTGAGTGGGTGCTTGAGAATCTGTGCAAAAATGCAATTGATGCAATGGAAGGAGCGGGTGAGATTAGTCTTACCCTGTCCCGCAGTCGGGACAGGGTGGTGCTGGATGTATCAGATACAGGCAAGGGGATGACCCGGGCAGTTCAAAGGAATATTTTCCGTCCGGGATTTAGTACAAAATCGAGAGGATGGGGATTGGGTCTTTCCCTGAGTAAGAGGATTATTGAACAGTATCATCAGGGAGAGATAACTGTGTTGCATTCAGCGCCAGGTAAGGGAACTACCTTCAGGATTTCACTACCTGTCAGGGACAAAGCATAAAAAAGATAGATTATTTTTTTCTGCGTATTATATTTTTATAACTTTGCAGGGCTTTTATAAGGGGTGTTGTGAGAAGTTTGAAAGACTATAGTATTAGTTTTAAGGGCCTTAAGGAAGGTAATCACTTGTTTGACTACAAGGTTGATGCTGAGTTTTTCGGGCTTCTTGAAGATTCCCTTTATGAGGATGGTAATTTAGATGTTCTGGTTGACATGACCAAAAGCATGCAGCTAATGGTCTTTGACATAAAGGCTCGTGGTACATTGGTAACATTATGTGATAACTGCCTTGAGCCGATTGATGTTCCCGTCAACGCAGAATACAAGCTTTTTGTCAAGTTTGGTTCGGAGTATGACGAGCCAAGCGATGATGTTATAGTACTACCTCATGAGGAGCATGAGATAAATTTGGCGAAAGTACTGTATGATGTAATAGTCACTTCTGTGAGTATACGTCATGTTCATCAGCCTGATGCAGACGGCAACAGCACCTGCGACCCTGAGATGCTAAGGAAGCTTGAGCAGTATGTTGTTAACAAGGGTTCTGATGATGACGGTGAAGTGAAGCAAGATCCCAGATGGGATGGATTAAAGGAAATAATTGGTAAAAAACTAAGTTAAAGAGGTTGAAAAATGGCACATCCGAAACACAAACATTCGAAGACCAGGAGAGACAAGAGAAGGACACATTATAAGGCAGTAATGCCTGCACTTGGTGTTTGCTCCAACTGTGGTTCATCTATCAGGTTGCACACTGTATGCGATGAATGCGGTCACTACAGAGGAAAGTTAGCTGTAGAGAAAGAAGTTACTGCATAATGCACTTTTGCTCGTAAAATTAGAGCAGACAAGGGGCTTTCCTTAGGGTTTGCCCCTTGTCTGCTAAAATCATATTCAATGAAAAAGATCAGAGCTGTAATCACTGCAGTTGGAGGTTACGCGCCTGACTACATTCTTGACAATCATGAATTGAGCAGGATCGTTGACACCTCCGACGAGTGGATTATGACCCGCGTTGGAATCAAAGAACGTCATATCTTAAAAGGAGAGGGTAAGGGCAGCTCAGATATGGCGGTTAAGGCTGTTGAAGAGATCTTTCGTAAAACCGGAACCCAACCCGATGAGATAGATCTTGTAATTTTCGCAACAGTCACTCCCGATCACGTTTTCCCCGCTTCTGCCAACATTTTATGTGACAAGCTCGGTATCAGGAACGCCCATGGTTTCGACCTTAATGCAGGCTGTTCCGGATTCCTCTATGCGCTTGACACTGCATCCAAATTTGTTGAGGCCGGTGCCAAGAAGAAGGTATTGGTTGTTGGAGCCGACAAGATGAGCAGCATAGTGGACTATACCGACCGCACGACCTGTGTGCTCTTTGGTGATGCAGCAGGAGCAGTGTTGTTGGAACCGGGTGAAGGTGAATACGGAGTAATCGACAGCATTCTGAGATCTGACGGTGTTGGTCGCAAGTATTTAAAGATGGAAGCAGGTGGATCTGTTAACCCACCATCTCATGCAACCATCGATGCCCGTCAACACTATATCTTTCAGGACGGCCGCCATGTGTTCAAGTATGCCGTTTCTAATATGGCAGATGTTTCCGTCGAGATGATGAAGAAACACAATCTGTCGGGCGAGGACCTTGCATGGTTGGTTCCCCATCAGGCAAATATGCGGATTATTGAAGCAACTGCCGAGCGTATGGGGCTTGACAAGAGCAAGGTGATGATCAATATCGAGCGTTACGGTAATACTACCGCTGCCACACTTCCGCTGTGTTTGTGGGAATGGGAAAGTAAGCTTAAGAAGGGTGACAACATCATCTTGGCTGCTTTTGGTGCCGGGTTTACCTGGGGCTCTATGTTGATTCGCTGGGCATACTAGACAAGACGTGCTGTCCGGACCATTTACCGGAGGGCTGCTATCCTAAAGACGACCTCCTCCCGGTCGTCGCAAAAATCCGGGAATCCGGATTGTCCTGACCACCTCCCCTCGTCAGGATACTTTTATCAGGTCTTTATTTCGACTATTTGACCCATAGGGTGAATTCTTTAATTTTTCTCAATCCTTTTTCAAATTCTGGTTATTACGTCTTGTAATGCAGTAATTGTCAGCTTTATGCACAAAATGCATAAAAAATCACCTTCCAGTTTGGTATATAAAGAAATATGTCTTTATTTTGCAAATGTAATCTGGAGATTACAAAATAGCACAAATAATGATAAAGTGAATTGACGCAATTTGTAAGATAGTGTCTACCAAACTTAGCAAAACTTCTAAATCAAATACTATGTTTAAATCCGGAAAGTGGCAAGAGACAATTGATGTTCGCGATTTCGTAATTCAGAACCTAACACCATATGAAGGTGATTCAAGTTTTTTGCAAGGCCCAACTGAACGTACACTTCGTCTGTGGCGCATTTGCCAGGAAGAGATTCAGAAGGAGCGTGCAAACAATGGAGTTTTGGAAATCGATCCAGAGAATGTATCGGGCATTATATCACACGGCCCCGGATATATCAAGAGGGAAGATGAGCTTATTGTAGGTTTGCAGACAGATAAACTGCTTAAACGTGCCATCAAGCCACTTGGAGGTATTGGAGTAGTAGAAAAGGCTTGTAGCGAACATGGCCTTGAGGTATCAGAAAAGGTAAGGGAGATATTTACAAAATATAGAAAGACCCACAATGACGGGGTGTTTGATGTATATACACCCGAGATCAGGAAGTTCCGTTCACTTGGAATTCTGACCGGTTTGCCTGACAACTATGCAAGAGGTCGTATTATCGGTGACTACCGCCGTCTTGCTCTTTATGGTGCTGACAAACTAATTGAAGGTAAGAAGCTTGATCTGTTGGGTCTTATTGGACCAATGACAGAAGAGCGCATTCGTCTTCGTGAAGAAGTGGCAGATCAGATCAAGGCACTTGAACAGCTAAAGGAGCTTGGAAATATTTACGGCCTGGATCTGTCAAGGCCGGCAGAAAGTGCACGCGAGGCAGTACAATGGGTCTATATGGCCTACCTGGCAGCAGTGAAGGAACAAGACGGAGCTGCAATGTCACTGGGCAATGTATCTACCTTCCTTGATATATATTTTGAGAGAGACCTTAAGCTGGGTCTGATTGATGAGGTATATGCTCAGGAGCTGATCGACCAGTTTGTTATGAAGCTTCGCATGGTACGTCACCTGCGTATGGATTCATATAATGAAATCTTTGCCGGGGACCCAACCTGGGTAACAGAGGCTATTGGAGGCTGTCTGGCCGACGGACGCAGCAAGGTGACAAAGACATCTTTCAGGTTCCTTCAGACACTATACAACCTTGGTCCCTCACCGGAGCCAAACCTTACAATCCTTTGGTCACAAGACCTACCTGAAGGATTCAAGAGATTCTGTGCTCAGGTTTCAATTGACACCTCTTCAATCCAGTATGAGAATGACGACCTGATGAGAGGAGTTCGAAAGAGTGACGACTACGGGATAGCATGTTGCGTGTCATTCCAGGAGATTGGTAAGCATATTCAGTTTTTTGGAGCCCGTGCCAACCTGGCCAAGACCCTGCTTCTTGCAATCAACGGTGGTCGCTGTGAGATGACTGGCAAGAAGGTACTGTCCAACATCCCCGAACTGAAGTCAGAGGTACTTGACTTTGATGAGGTGATGGAAAACTTCAAGCTTGCAATGCGTGAAGTGGCAAGGGTTTACAATGACTCTATGAACATCATCCACTACATGCATGACAAGTACTACTATGAGAAGTTGCAGATGGCCTTTGTAGACACCAATCCCCGCATCAACCTTGCGTACGGAGCAGCTGGTCTGAGCATTGTAGCGGACTCACTGTCTGCCATCAAACATGCCACGGTAACAGTGGTACGCAATGAAGAGGGTATTTCTACAGACTTTAAGATTGAAGGAGACTTCCCATGCTATGGAAATGATGATGATCGTGTAGATGCTTTTGCAAGGGAGATCCCAACATATTTCAACGGCCTTCTTCAGGAGCTGAAGACATACAAGAATGCTGAACCCACCCTGTCAATCCTTACAATCACTTCAAATGTGGTTTATGGAAAGAAGACAGGAGCTACTCCTGATGGGCGTGCAAAGGGAGTGCCCTTTGCACCGGGAGCCAATCCGATGCACGGACGTGACAAGAGCGGTGCACTTGCTTCTCTGAGTTCAGTTTCCAAGATTGACTACAGGGACTCACTTGACGGTATTTCAAATACCTTTTCCATAGTGCCAAAGACATTAGGCGGAAATATGGAGCAACGCAAGGAGAACCTGGTATCTATCATCGACGGTTACTTTGCAAAAGAGGCTCACCACCTGAATGTAAACGTTCTGAACCGTGAGATGTTGATGGATGCGATGGAGCATCCCGAGAATTACCCGCAGCTGACCATCAGGGTATCAGGATATGCGGTCAACTTCGTCCGTTTGACACGTGAGCAGCAGTTGGATGTTATTGCAAGAAGCTTTTTCGAAACTGTATAGCTTGATAATGTTCATAATGTAAAAGCGGGTTGCGCAAGCACCCGCTTTTAATTGTGAATAAGGGTGTCTACCATATTTTTACAGAACTAAAGACAGGATAGGCAAGTGTTAAGAGTTCATTCCATAGAGTCGCTGGGAACCTTTGACGGTCCGGGAATTCGCTTTGTGATTTTTCTGCAGGGCTGTAATTTCAAGTGCCTTTACTGTGCCAATCCTGATACTATTGAATATGGTAATGGTAAGGAGTATATCTGTGAGGACCTCGTGAAAATTGCAGTCAGTCAGCGTCCCTTCTTTGGCAAGAAGGGAGGAGTGACAGTATCAGGAGGCGAACCGTTAATGCAGGCCAAAGGGCTGATACGACTCTTTGGATTACTTAAGGAGGAGGGTATCAACACCTGCATAGATACAAACGGTTCGATACTTACAAGCGATGTAAAGGAGCTGCTTAAGTTAACAGACCTTGTTTTGCTTGATTTCAAGCATATTGACAGTGAAAAACACAAAGCACTGACCGGGATGAGCAACAGCCGTACTTTGGCATTTGCTGATTATCTGGCACAGGCAGATATCCCTGCGTGGGCCCGTTATGTGCTTGTGCCCGGCATTTCGGATGCTGAGGAAGATATGCATGAGCTGGGCAGGCATTTGCAGGGATTGAAGAATATCGAGAAACTAGAGATTCAGCCCTATCATAAGTTGGGTGTACACAAGTATGAAGCCTTAGGATGGAAGTATAAGTTGGAAGGTGTCCCGACAAATACGGAGGATCAGCTAAACAGGGCAAAATCCATATTTGGGCAGTACGTCAAAGAAGTAGTAATTAACTAGATAATCCAGATGGCCTATTACAGTTCCAAAGAACTGGTCTCCCGAGCTACGGAGGCCGCCGTACTTCGTGACTCTACATCAGTTAAGTCAACATTATTACTGGCCTTTCTGGCCGGAGCCTATATAGCACTTGGAGGTTTGCTTGCCTTGACAGTAGGAGGAGGCATGCCCGGAATTGCAGCCGAGAATCCCGGCCTTCAGAAATTTATGATGGGAGCATTATTCCCCTTGGGACTGATATTATGTGTGATAGCAGGAGCCGATTTGTTTACCGGCAACACAGCTTACTTTATTCCACCACTGGTATCAGGACGAATAAGCTTTCTACGTTTATTGCGCAACTGGTCACTGGTATATTTTGGCAACTTCCTGGGAGCGCTTTTTGTGGCATATTTCCTGGCCTATAAAACAGGATTGCTGGCATCAGCACCCTGGCATGATGTAGCACTTGGCCTGGCAAAATCAAAGACTTCAGCGAGTTTTTTCGCAACCTTTGTCAAAGGCATTGGAGCCAATTGGCTTGTAGCTCTGGCAGTATGGCTTGCCTTTGCCGCTCAAGATGTGAGCGGCAAGATCCTTGCTGTATGGTTTCCCGTTATGGCCTTTGTTGCCATGGGCTTTGAGCACAGCGTTGCCAATATGTTTTTTATCCCTACAGCCATGTTGTATGGGTCGGATGTAAGCATCGGCACTTTTATTTTCAACAACCTGATTCCCGCGACATTAGGTAACATAGTAGGCGGTTCCATACTGACCGCATTGATTTACACAAAGGTGTACGGGGAGAAGAATTGACCTTTTAAATCAAAGAATATTGATTGTGTGTCCGCTCCCCGGTGTATTTTGTCAAAATGACCCTTGCTGAAACTGCGTAAAGCCTTGATTTAATGAAAAAATTTGCATATTTGCATGCGAAACTTAAAAAAGCGTTAAAACGAGGGTGTACAAGTCAGGCAGCATATACAAGGTACGTTCCGAGAAGGTAGTGGTTCGTAAGGTTGGCAATGAGATGGTAATCGTACCCCTTGTAAACAGTGTAGCTGATATGACCAGGGTGTTGACATTGAACGAGACGGGGGCTGCGATAATAGAGGCCCTTGACGGACAACGCACTATTAGTCAGGTAGAAGCGCAACTTATTTCAGTCTTCGACGTACAAAGCGATATATTAGCAGCTGACCTTCAAAATTTTATATTAGATGCCCTTGCGAAAGGCATAATTGAAGAAGTAAGCTAAACCTAGTTTTACCCAGAACTACTTTGATGATATTCAATGGCCCCCACATAACGAAGAAGACCTACACCATTCCTAAGATCGAAGAGGTGGAGATTGATGCTGCCATAACGATTCTTATGGTAACTACCCCTCCAGGAGAACCTGATCCTGATGATCCTGAAGTCCCTTATATTCCTGATGGTGATGGTGGAGGAAGATATGAGATGAGTAAAAGTCCTAACTACGGCTCATCAACATACAGTAGCCAGTCAGGTCCGTTTGGGGACACCTCAAGGCCACAGTATTAGTATCTGCCATGAAGCTTTATCTTGGGCCGGTCGGCTTAGATATCTCATTTGAAGGTTCCCTTTTCCCAAAATTATTACCTTCCCTTTATTTCACTACGCCTGTAGTAAAGCAGGAAATTGAGTTCACTTGTAAATTCACTGACCATGGGACTGAATCTCTTTCAGGATTTAGCCTATTACTTGAAGGAAAGTCAGATAATCCTGAAATGATGCCATACAACTGGTTTGTTTGGGGCAAAGGTCAATCTGAATTGATGTTGTCAATAGAATACCTTAACACTGACAAAATCACTTCTGTTATCTCACTATTTAATGTTGCTAAGAAAGAAATAGTAGTACACATATTACGAAATAATCCCGCAGATATTTATGAGATAGATCCGTTATTTCAACCGCTTGGATCATTGTTGCTTGTTTACTTTGCTCACCTTACCGGTGGGTTTATGCTCCATGCTTCCGGAGTTGTTGATACAGACGGTAGGACGCGTCTCTTTACTGCGGTATCAGGAACCGGTAAGTCGACAATGGCCAGACTCTGGGAGTCAAAAGGGGCAATGATAATCAATGATGACAGGTTGTGGTTGCATAAGGTGGATGGCCTATGGTATGCACTAAGTACTCCAATGATATGGTACGCTCAAAAGCCCTTGATAGCAAAGGTTGATCAAATCTTTTTACTTAAACAGTCTCCTGAAAACAGGATACGATCTCTTTCAGGAATAAATTCGCAGATGCTGGTTATGAGCAACTGCATTCAGCACTTCCATAGTAAGGCATTCACTGAAGCTCATCTCGCATCCGTGCTTGATTTTTCAAGTTCAATCCCCATATTTGAGTGCGCTTTTAAGCCGAATACTGAGATAGTGGATATAATTAGAGCACTTGAGTATTGATAAAAGAAAAGGCCGGAATAGCCGGCCCTTCTCATTATTGGTGTTATTCAATATATTCATCAAAATGACCTTTACCAAGGAGTCGTTCACTCTTTACAGTATTTCCGAATCGTGCTCTTACAATATATACTCCACTCTCCCCTGGCATCACTACAAGCGTACGACTGCTAAGTGCAGGTACTTCCTGAAGTTTTCTGCCTTCTACCGTGAAAATCTCGATAACACCAGGACCTTGAGAAACGAGATTCATACTTGCAGTAACAAGTATCATGGAACCGGCGTTTCTGATTTGGATATCATTTCCTGCATTGTTTTCATCATCCGGGATAACATCAGCGTTTGTAGTAATGTTATGGAACTTCAGTACGAAGCGGTCGTGAATATCACCTACAGGATCTGCTACATATGAGTATGTATTCTGGCTCCTTAGGTTGACCACGGTTCCATTATACCTGTCTTCAAGTAATATAGCATGGTTGGAGTTGAAGTGTGAAATATCAAACTCCATTTCTACCTCACCAGCGACTTGGTTCCGTGTACTAAGCGGAATTTCAATTATTTCCTTGTTAATTGTCGGCAGGCCGTTTATAGCAAGGGAAGCTGCACCTGATCTTGTATAGATTTCGGGAATACGTTTAGAGTCGTTGAAGTACTTCTCTGAATCACCCTTATCTAGTCCTTCTGTCGAACCTTCACTAAAATATATCACTGCACCGTCCCTTGAATAAGCGTTTGATGTTTCGATACGAATTACATCAGCTGATGATGTTGAGGTGCTCTTAAGTATTGAACCGTTTATTCCATGGGTACGACCTTCAGGTTTCACAGTTACAGTTACTCCTTCAACAAAGGTTTTAATCCAGACAGCCTGCATTGGAGGAATCAGAGAGAGTTCTTCCTCAGAGATAGTACCAATCTCTTGTTCAGGGTACAGGGCAACTTTTCCAAAAGGAGCAGCATCCTTGTTATATGTAATGAATGCCATTTCTTCACCAACTTTGCTTCTGTACCAAATAGTACCATCAACATTTGGTCGTTCCCATGTGGCAGCGTTCTCCCAGCTTATAAAGGCCGGGTATGGATTGCCAAGGAGGCTGAAACCTTTTTCTTCAAACACCCTGCTTACTTCTTCTTTGTTTATCTCTCCAGTATATTCAATTAACCTCTTTTCGACCTTGTCATCGATTAGATTAGTTGCTATTCCTTCCAGCAATCTGAGAGACCTACTTGCTAAAGTGGTCTGAATATTCCACCATTTGTTTTGTCGATATGAACTTACAACAATACCGGGTTGTCCGGCACCGAAATCGGAGAATACGGCATCTTTTCTAATGCTTCCGAGATAGAACCACTGATTGGCCGGGGTTGTAAGCCTTACTCTTGTAGTGCCACTTCCTGAATTAACCGATTTGTCTATCAGGGAAACCATACCGTTTACTCCGTAACGGTTGTTGAGTACAAGTTCTCCGTTATTTGTGAAGCTACCTTCAAGATCGATTTTTGAACCTCCGTCAATCCAGAGCTGTGCCCCATCCTCTATTGTCAGATTAGTCAAAGTGTATTCTCCTGTTATGACAGGTTCATGAACCATCTTTGAGGAGATCACAACTCCGTTGTAATTAACTGGTACCTGTCCGTTACACCAGTTCATTGGATTATCCCAATCGGAATCAGCGATGCCAGTCCACATACCTGCAATATTTGCAGCTCGCATAGTCAGCGTCTCACTTGCTCCCCAGCAGCCATTTGCTGCCAAAGCCTGCACCGAGACCTCTGAACCATCCACCAAAGCATTGGTGGTAAACACCGCTTGGTTCCCATTATCAAAGGCGGTACCATCAACTACAAAAACATATTGGCTATAGCCGGGAGTGGCAGAGAAACTTACGGCAGTTCCCACACAAAAGGCATTAGCTGCTGCGTCGCTGCTCAAGGCCACATTTAAAGCAGGTAAAACATCTACAGTTCCGGCGGTAACATCCAAACTGCAAGCCAGGTTAAAGGCCTCTACAACAACCTGGTAAGGCGCCTCACTTGCAAACAACGCACCGGTGGGCAACAAGAGGTCATTGCCGTTTCCTCCTATTGATGGTCCCATATAAGTTCCATCAGCTGTATTCTTGAGACGATACGATACACTCAGTTCTGAATTTTCAACACGAACAAAAGTGCTGCTGCCGTCACAAACTTCCGCATCTTGAATTGCTACCGTACGAGCGTTTACAGCGGGACTAACTACTACATCCAGCGTTGTTTCTCCCTGTACACTGGTAGCCCCTACTCTTTCTTCCACTTTAACACTGCCATTGCCTGCTGCTCCCCAAAGGACAGTAACTGAATTGCCTCCACCGGCTACCGTTCTCCAATTGCCGGCCCCGCTTGTCTGAACCGTTCCTCCGGTCACAGTCCATCGGTATTGATTACCGGTAATTGCAGCAGTGCTGTAAGTCACGGTAGTCCCCATACAAATATTGGGCTCATCCGGACTGATGTCGGGAACCGGAATATTGGTAACCTCAACAGCAAAGACGATATTGACTTCGCAACCAGTTGCTGCGGTTGTTTCGGTCAATTGTAATTGGTAGGTTCCGGTTCTGTTACCAAAAGTAATATTGGTTGAAGCGGCATTGGCATTCGCAATGGTTCCTCCACTGGCCCCTACCCAGCTCCATGCGTAGGTATTGGTGCCGTTCTGCGGAGTCGCGTAAGTGCGTACCTCATTTCGACCGACCATAGTAGCACCAGAAATAACGGGAACAGAGGTCTCCTGAACAACCAAATTCACCGACCCGCCATTAGCGATTCCAACAGCAGATTGGTCGGACACCGAAACCAAGGAAACAGAATAATTCCCTGCTCCAGCCAAATCGTCACCCGTAAGCTGAATAACATAGTTGGGCGAAGTGATGCCGGTCTGTGTAAAATTGCGAGTTGAAGAAGCACCAGTAACACGATAACTCAAAGTCCATGGCGCCGAACCCGACAATACAACGGGAATGGAAGCCACTGCACCATTGTTACATATCTCCACCGGAGTAAAATCACTGATGGTCGCTGTCACTCCACTTAAGCCCAGCGTAAACACATAATCATTGGTCGTGACACGTGTTGAAGTGGCCACCGTCTTAGCCGATGCATTCACAGTTTGTCCCCGCTCAGTCCATTTGCTGTCCCCACTATTGAATTGCACCACGCGCAAGCTGTTGCGCAACAAGGCATCGGAAGTCACCCCGGGATAAGATTGCTCATCCCAACGCAATTGAATGTTAGCACTCGCTCCGTTGGGACGTGATACCTCCCAACGCTCATTGTTACTAACCGACGTAATGGGTGTATTAAGATGCTCCTCCTCCTTGGGTAAATCATTAGCATTAAGATACCTTACTGTCCAATCTGCAGGTGAACTTCCCCCCTGCGTATTCAACACAGCCATCCGGCCATAGCGTCCTTCATTACCTACCTGAAAAGTGAAAGACTGACCTGTGAGCATTCGTTTGGTCATGGGGCCATCCACAAAAGAATTGACGTTGCCACCAGACACCGCATTATTAGCTGTATTGGAAATATACACCACCTTATCAGCGTAACTGCGAATAATTCCACGAGAAAGATTCAAACGATTGCTTACAACAAAATTGGCACCAACAGCAGTTTCAGCCATATCCAACTCACCATTGGTATTCATCGTTACATTGTAAAAACTCTCTGCTGTCTCAACTTTGAACTGCTGGGTACGATTGCCGTCAAAAACCACAGTCCCACGTCCGGCCAGGAATCCGCCCACTGAAGTATTTTCATTGATCCAGTCACCCCCAACATAAAGTGTTCTGTTGTTGTTGACATTACTTAAGACGGTACCGTTGCGAATAACCAGGTTGCCGTTGATTTTCATATCATCGGCACTGATGTTCTTACGGCCTGAGCCGGAAAGCACTACATTCTGGAAGGGCTTGTAAATATTACCGGGTTTCAGCGGAAGATTGGCCTCATTATCCCCTTTGAACTCAATGGTAGAAGCAGCATTGTCAAAGAATTCATCGAATTTACCACCAGGTAGAATAAAGTTACCATCACTGGTTGAGCCTATCACCAATGTTCCGTCGCCCAAAAAGTGCCCCATATTGTGATAAAGTGTTGTTCCAATATCGAGGGTACCATTTAATTCCACTGAATAAGTGTAGGCATTGTCAACGTTCAGCGTAACAAGGTGTCCTTCGGCAATTATAACAGGATTGCCATCAGGCCTTAGTCCACCGGCATCCCCACCAGGGGTAATCGCCCAAGTTGTCGGGTCATCCCAATCGCCATTTCCACGGCTGTACAAAACAGGTTTTGTAACGAAATTCGGCGCATAACCCGCTGTGTATTCACCGGTAATGTAATCCCCGTTAAAACTGATGGTATTGTTGGCTGCATCAACGACCTCACCCAAATCATACCAGGTGTAATTCTCATAATCATAACGACCGCCCACATATTGTTCCTCATCGGCTCTTACATCATCCTGTTCATAGGTATAGCGATGGCTTACCGACAAACCGCTGAACCCTTCCGACTTTACACTCCAATAATAAGCCAGCTCATTGTCATCGGTATCGTTAACCGCGGCATGCTTTTCATTGATGGTGCGCAAGGTGATTGAACCGGGTGCCCCATTTGCCAAAACCGTATATGCGGCTGGTGTGTACTTCCCTTGTACGCCTACAGGAAAGACGAACTCACCTGCTGCACCAGCTGCATAAAGCTTACGCACACCCTGGTCGGACAACACGCCGTTGAGCATCACCATCTGCTTTCTGCCCGGAGTGCCTCCAACGACAGCATTCTCACCAAAAGTGAGCAAGTAATCATCGATGTACAACGAACCTGCCGTAAAATTCAAATGGCCATTGATTCGGATATTGTTTACCACATTCGCTCCATTGCTGTTGTTCATCAAAATATTGCCAAAAACAGCATTGTTGCCTGAGATGGTCTGGGCCTGGGTTCCTTCTACAGAAATTCCTCCTGAAGAGGATGGACTCTCATGCCTGGCCACATTGTGAATGTTACGTACCACAGCAACAATGTTGCCTCCATCGTTGAAAACGCCCGAGTAAAGCGACAAGTTGTTGTTCACATAAAGTGAGGAGTTTTCGACCAGAGACAGACTGGTTGCTCGAATTTCCAGATTGGCAAAGTTTGTTACGTTGGTGCCAAAGCCCTGTATTTGCTGAGAACCCGTTCCATTAAATCGGGTGGTCTGAGAAACAGCACCCGGACGGAAGCCTCCCTCATTAATTCCACGGCTGGCCGAAATATTATTATTTACCAACCTGCCTTCAAGGTTAACATCCAAGCCATTGGCCAGGAAAACAGAGTTACTGCTGATAAACAATTCGTTCTTGACTTGCAGGGGCAGCACAGCCAGTGATGCGCTTTGTCCGGTATTCGCACCCACTTGAAGGTTCCAGATGGGCGTCCCCAGCTGCAAATCAAAACTGTAACCAGCGGTATTACCATCGGCTCCAAGTTGAATGGTTCCACCACTCACCTCATTGCTCGCGGGACGAAGATACAAATCACCAAAAGCAGAACCTGAGGCAGAAGGCCGTGCAAGAATGAGCCGACCTCCACTTACCTTAAACAAGCTGCCATTATTGGCCACCTCCAACAAACCGCGGGATGTCATGCGGTTACGACCGGCAATGATAAGCTCACCACCACTTTGAATGTAGTTGAGCGAACCGCTGGTGGTGGTGGCTGGACGACGAATCTGACCATTTACATACAAGGTGCCACCCGACACATACACCTCAGGTTTTCCGGCAGCAGCATATTCAATACTGTTGTTTCGATTTTGGGTAGCCTGACCAATTTCCATGCGACCACCCAAAACCTCTAACCTACCTGCCAACAACAAATTGGCATTGCCATTGCCGTAGGCAACACGCAAGGTTCCGGCATTCACCGAAAGTGCAGCTGTGGAAGGAATAGAAAAGCTGGTTGAGCCATCGGTAACCGTAACCACCAAACCTTCACCATCTACCCGGAAGGTTCCATTTAACAAGGTTAGAAAGGGATTGGTAACACCAGTTGAAATACTTGATTTTAAAGCAAGAATTGGTGTGGCATCAGACCCTTTATCCACGGTCAGCCTGTGGAAATTAAACGTACTGCCCGAACCTTCAATCACTGCGTCTTGCTCCCCTTTAAAAATCGTGGCCGTATTCCTTGTACCACCAACCATATTAAAGGTACCGCTATTGATTAGACTTCCCTCGATTGTAAGCGTGTTGGCAACAGCAGTCCCCCCATCTCTGACAGAGAAACTTGCCCCCGAGTTAACCATGACATCACCATCAACCAGAAAATGAGTTGCTCGATCATTCCGGTAAACCAGATTTCCGGATTCAATTTTGAGATCTCCTCCCACATGATAAGTCCTTACGCCCCCCGTATTGGTCCTCACTTGGTTACTTCCCTTTATCACCAGATTCTCAAAAACAGTAAAATCTATATTGGGAAGCGTAATATCTGCACCAGAAGCATTAACAATCAGGTTCCGGTATTGCGTTAGAGGCAATGAAGTACCATCAGAAGCCACAGGAAGCGTAAAAGCGTTGCCTCCCGAAACATAATACTCCACAGTACCACCATTCTCCCCAAGGAATTCACCAAAATCACCTCTGGGGAAATAAGCTCTTGCAATCCTTAAAGTTCCACTGCCAGTAACCGTTTCCTCTGGTAAGGCGGCAAAATTATGGCCATTGGTACGCACCAAATCCAAAGTCGCACCCTCAGAAATAAAGAGTGCTCCAGCCTCTGCACCATTCGCTGTCATAGTAACTGTATGGTCTTCCCCTATTACGACAATCGTATTTGCCGCAGGAACAACTGAGCCAGCTTCACCCGAATGACTGTCTGTACTCCAAGTTCCGGGTTCATTCCAAGCTCCACTGATACGTGAATACAATACCGGGATTCCTTCAAAAGCAGAAGGCAATCCCGCAGTATAATCACCATTGGCATTACTCTCCGCATTGAAAGTAATCACATTTGTAGCCTGGTTTACAAGGTTTACATCGTTTATGGTACGCCAGGCCGTCCCATAATTATAAACAGCAGGCAAGTAATTGCTCTCATTGCCTGACACAAAAGCATCTGCATAAGCATAAGTATGTACAACTGAGCTGGAAGGTATTCCTTCAAACCCTTGGCTTGTCGTCTTCCAGTAGGCTCCAAGGGCATTATTGGTTCCTTGAGCCAGGTGGTGCCGACCATGAACCGGACGAGAAGTCACTGCACCCCATTTAGTAGGGGCCGAACTAAACCTCAAAGTAGCCGGCATATAGTAATGCGTTGCACCTACAGCAAAACCGAACGGAAAAAGAAAGCCATTGGTGTTGTTGAACTCCTTTTGAACTCCGCCATTGGACATCAAACCACCAGTAACCAACATCTTGTTGTTGGTAAACACTTGAGCTGTACCGGTTGCTGCACTGTAGATATTGGCATCAGTCCCCAACTTAAGCGTATTATTGCCAATAGTAAAGCGGTGATTGCTCACCAGGCGAAGATCACCATTGATGGTAACGGTTGCATCCGTTGTCACCGATCCGCCATTCTTATTAACCGACAGATTATTAAAACTTCCGGTGCCGTCGCCCGACAGTATTTGATTGCCATTACCGGTAAGCTCAATTCTTCCGGCACCCGTTGCGGGCCGAAAATGCGTACCACTGTTCTGAATATTACCGGCAACTGTAACCGTTCGTCCATTATCACGCAGGATTGTTTCTTTACCCAAGGTAAAATCCCCTCTAATTGCGAAAGACGTTGCTCCATTTAAAGTCAAATCGGACTTGCCAGCCAGCTCCAGGTTATTGAACCCGTTGGTCAGCGTCCCGTTATTGGTGAAAGTCTGCGGGCCATTGCCATTAAAAATGGTGGTGTTGGTCCCGGGAGTGTAGGTGGCATTTGCATTGATGGTGAAAGCTCCACCAACAGATACATCAGTATTATTTGCAACAAATCTTGCACTATTCCCAACACTGAGATCATTTAACACCTTCAGGGGCTGTAATGGAACCGATGCCGCATCAAAGGCTGTTGAAGTAAACGATTGAAGATTACTTGAAAAGCCACTATTTGTTGGGTTCTCTATAACCAAGTTCCAAAACGGAGCTGTCGATACAAAATTGGCATCCCTATAGGTTGTTTGGATTCTAACAGTTCCTCCTGTAACCGAAACGTTTTCAGGACTGGAGCCAATAACCAGACTACGATTTCTGCCTTCTCCAGCATTTGTAGCTTGCCTAATCAGCATTTCACCTCCCGACATGGCAAAGCTCATATTCGGATAAGTCCATGAAAAACTGGGGTGACGGTCAGCACCGGTAATATTCCCTGTAATTTCAACTGTTCCCCCACTCTGATTGTACGACCCCCTGTGAGTCCCTTCAACGGTAGAGGTTCTGATAGCAGGGGTAATCAAAAGCCCATCTTCAACAACAACAGAAGCATTTGCACGAATAATTATACCGTGTAAGTTGTTTACGTTGAAAACACTGGTAGGGTTGGTGATGCGCAAGGTTCCGTAAAGGACAAACGAATTTGAGTTCCCCCCTCTATCATTGGTTGTATGTTTGACAGTAGCCCCATCTATCCAAAGACAAGCATCCTCATCAACATGATAATTGTAATCTTGTCCGCTTTGCCACTCCTCCGCAAGAGAAGGTAAATTAATATTTGTACCCAGTCGCACGGTACCGGCCATCAAACCCAAAGCACTGCGTTGAATAATATTAGGGGCGTCAGGATTTGGCGTCACGCCCATTTCATTATTTCTACCGTCTAAATGAAAAAGGTTTGGTGCAGAAGCATCAATATTTAAAACGAAGGTCTGGTCAACACCTTTATCAATTTCTATACGGTAAAAACGGGTAAGACCATTAATGGTAACATTTTGATCCTTGGTCGGGTTATTAAAAACGACGTCAACTCTATAATTGGGGTAAGATTGGTAATTTGGACTGGAGAGTCCGGAAAATCGTGCCTCACCATAATTTGAAAAATTGCCATTTATCGTTAACCTGTGGGCACTTTCAAAATTCGTCCCCAGATCACCCGTACCTACCCTAATCCGACCATTGGTTTCAACAGTCAGATCACCGTTCACGTACAAGTTCAACCTGCTCGTGGCTGTATTATCATTTATTCGAAATGTTCCCCTATTAACAGTCAGGTTTCCATTTACCGTTAGATTATTTCGAACTGTGGCTGATACACCTGAACCTGACAAACTAAAAACAAGGTTATTGTAGTCATTATGCTGCAATATAAAATCTGACCCATTATAATACTCCACTGTACCACCTCCAGTCGAGGTAAATGCATCAAAATTTCCTCCAGGAAAACTATTCGTCCGTAAACGCAAGATTCCTTCACCACTGACCTCACCAAAATCATGGCCGGTAGTGGTTCCTAAATCAAGAACACCACCATCCTGGATCAGCAAGGACAATATCTCTCGTGAATTATCCGGAATGGATACATTTCGCCCATTAAGAATCACTACTCTTTGCGTGGGCAATGGGACTCCGGCATTAACAGATAGGCTTCCGGAAGGATCGGTTGTCCAGGTATTGGGATTGTTCCAGCTGCCCGATTGATAAGAATAATAGGTGATGATGGGTTCCCTTAAAGTCCAGACCCCATTCAGATCATTGATGCCAGAACCACCAAAAGTGTTGGTTCCAAAATTTTGTCCCCCGGGTATATCTATCCACGAACCATTTTGAAACACCTTAGGTTCATATGAAACAGTATTGGGCAGTTCTCCATTGGCATAGGTAAAGCGAACCGAAGCATCTTGCACAGAAACTCCGGCAACAGAGGTTATCCAGTGTCTTTGCAAATCAGTCGGGTTACTCCCTGGTGCATTACCAGGAGTAGTTCTAACCGAGATGGAACCTGAACCAGTAACTTGAAAATTATCTATTTGAAAGGGTGCATAAGCCCCTCCACTACCCACGGGATATATCCCCAAAAAGTCACTGGATGCTGCCCCCTCTCGTATAAACAAACCAGCTCCCTCTGTAACCAACATATTGGAAGACGAGAATGGCTGCCCAGCAATTAAGGATGCGCCTAATTTTAAAGTCAAATCTCTTTGAGCCAGAACAACCCGGGCTCCGGAGAGCTCTAAAACCCCTCTAACACCAACATCTCCCAATAAGGTTTTATCCCCTCCACCCGAAACTCTTAAGTTACCATAATCCACGGCCGCAATACTCTGGTCTCCGGCATAACCATAACTGATCGTTGATGTAGGGTCAGCAACTACAGAAGCTTGCCAGATAAAACCACTTCCATTATTGTGTTCATATGTAGCATTTGAAGCAAGTTCTAGGGAAATATCGGATGAGGCATTTCCTATGGCATGATTGGCAACCAAAGTCGCCCCTGCTTCTAAAATAATTTTTGTTTCAGGACCAGTTAGTGCCCATAATTCAGATGTGTTGCAGGTCTGCCCTGTCTGTATAATGAAGGTTTGATAGCCGGAGTTGAAGTTGGCCGGAGTATAATCCCCATTCCCATCCCGGGCTGAATTCCAATTACTTGTGGCAGAAGGATTGCCTGAACCTTTGTAGTAGTATGTTCCGTAAACGGGAATGCTCTTCTTAGCCTCGGACGAACTACCCAGAGGACCGGCTGCATCAACATTAAGAGTAATGGTTTTTAGGCCAGTCGTTGAGTATCGAACATCATGAGGTCCGACAGCATTTGAACTAACAGGATCTGCATCAGCTCCGAAACTCCAACGGTGGTTCGTCGCACCCGTCGATTGATCCGTAACCGTAACGACTTCCCCTACTACAGCTGCTGCCTTATCAACATTAAAGTCTGCTTTAGCATCCGTACCAGCAAACACTCCTCCCGCACGAATAATGCCAAGAAGCAAAACAGCACCCGTAACAACAAATCGTTTGTCACTGATCATTCTCGAAAATCTGGTAAAGATTGATTTCATATTACAAAGGATTACAATCGTGGGTTTTTTATTTTCATGATAAGAAGGTAGGCAATCAGACCAATAGTGGTCAACAATGCCATAACTTCTATATACGCCCCAAGCCGGGCAACAAAAGTCACCTTTCTGTTCAGTTTTATTTCTTGTCGCAAAGAATCAGCATTCTTACTATCAGTAGTATCTATAATATCTCCTCGCTGATTAATAATTGCAGAGATGCCCATATTGGATGAATGAGCAATGCTCCGCCTGTTTTCCACAGCTCTGATAACAGAGTGCTGCAGAAACTGCTTAGGCACATTACCGTTCTCGTACCAGCCCTCGTTAAGGAGGACAAAGAAAGCCTGGGCACCTTCTCGCGACGCTTGGTAAAAAAGTTTATTGTATACCGACTCATAACAGACCATTGCAGAGGTCTGCAATCCATTTGCTGCCCTAAAAACCATCCTGTTGTTCTCCCGTTTGGAAAATTGAAAATCAATTCCAACAGGAGTCAGGCGAGGCAAAACAAGTGGATAAGGCGCGTACTCCTGATAAGGCACCAATTGATCTTTTACCCGAAGTTGCGGGGCCTGTTCTTTTTCTATTTGGAGAGCAGCATTATAAGTGTAGTACCAGGTTTTATAATTCTCAGAAAATCTTATTCCTGGGATGCGTTGGTAGTGCTTAATCTTTCCAACGTCTGGAATCTCTTCATAAACAACAGCCCCGGTAATCAACTTAAGATTAGGGAAACTGTCGGTATGCTCGTAAAAATGATCAAAAACCAAATTCCGGTTAAAATCTTTGACCCATCCGGCATTGGTGATGGCGGTTTCGGGAAGTACAACATACTCGGTGTTCGCTGTCAATTCGGGCAGCATAATACCCAGATAAATATCCATAAGCTCATAGATATTCACCCGATACTTAACATCTCTGTTATCGGTACTGGGATGAATAACCAGAACTTCTTTGGAAATCCCCTTTTCTTTATAGGCTGAGTAAATGATCAAAGAAATTAGAATGGGGGTAATTACAACAAACAGCAGAACAAGCCCACTGCGCAGGAGCGTTTTGAAACCACTGGAAAATTTCCTGACGAAAGAATACAGCAAGAAATTAATACTCAAAATCCAAAGTGTTCCACCTGAGGCCCCGGTATACTCATACCACTGAATTAACTTAGTGTTGACACCCAAGTTATTCCCCAAATTATAAAAAGGGGAGCCCAGTTGAAAATTTGCCTGTATCAACTCTACGGTAAGCCATGCTGCAATAAAATAAAGGGAGGCAAGCTTATAGCCAATCTTTTTAAAATTGATATAGAAAGGGAGAAGAAACACAAATGGGAGAACATAAACAATGGCCACTAAAAACCCCATATTGGCGGTTTGTAACACCCAATAAAAACATATAAGAAAATAAGTGACCAATGCAAGCAACAATTGGAGGGCAAATGTCCAAAATGGTTTCGTATGCGTTTTGACGTAATCTCCTGCATAAAGCAAGGGAAGGAAAGCAACAAAACTAAAATAATAGTATTCGGAAGGTATTGCTGAAACACCCAACAATAGCCCAGTACATAGGGGTGAAATAAAAGTGGTAAATATTTTTTGTAGAAATCTAACCATATCCCTGCATTCTCTCTCTCTATAATAAAACTTTCAGCCTCTATTACTAATCTAACAATCCAGCCCTTTTCTATGTAGCGCCTGCTGAACAATCAAACAAAATCCTACAAAAGTAAAACTAATCTACAAATCAAGCTCTTAACAGTTGTAGAATTTTGATAAAAACCAAATAAAACTTCACAATTCATACACGATTCAGATAGCTAAAAGTTAGTACGAAACTGCTCTTAAGAAGTTTCTCCATGTAAACCAAACACCAGAAATCTTTGACTAAATCATCCTTTTATTTGACCAAATCCCTTGACGCCCACTCAGCACTTCATCCCCTACCAAATAAGAATGGTTTGCAAGTAGCATTCAAAAAAAGTCCGAGACTGGAGCTCAACTCCAGTCTCGGACTTTTCAAATACATATAGGGTGTAAACTACTTATTTGCGTTCACAACCCGTTCACTTTTCACCATCTGACCAAACTGAGCTCTCACGATATAAATGCCTCGCTCGTTTGGCAAAATCACCAGGGTTCGACTGCTGCGGGCAGGTATTTCAGAGACTTTCCGCCCATCAATCGTATAGACTTCAATTTGTCCTGGATTCTGTTGTACCAAATCCATACTTACACTTACCAATACTTTATCTCCTAAACTCCTGATTTTAATAAAGTCACTTCCATCGGTCTGTCCTTGTTCAGGAAGAACTTCCTCTATACCAGTTGTGATTTTATGAAGGTGAACTACAAATCTGTCATGTACTTCGCCAAGGGTTACAACTGAATAGGTATAACTGTTATTCTGAAGAAGATTAATGTAAGTTCCGTTGTCTCTGTCTTCAAGATATGCTGTATATTCATTGTTGAAATATCGTAAATCAAATTTTAATGTAACACTGCCCTCTATTCGGTTCTTCACTGAAAGTGGGATTGCTCGATAATCCTCAGATAGTTCGGGTAGTCCGCTAATTGCCAGTGGTTTTCCGGAAGCTATAGTATAGACTTCAGGAATATTCTTGGAATCATTGAAGTACTTCTCTGAATCACCGTTGTCCTTGCCTTCTGTAAACCCATCCTTAAAGAAAATGACGGCCCCGTCTCGTGAAAATTTATTTTCTGCCTCAATTCTAATAACATTCCCAGATTCTGAACTGCTTTTTAGTCTTGAGATAGCGGTACCATGATTTCTTGACTCAGGATATAGATTTACTGATGCGTTAGGACTAAGGGTTTTTATCCAAACTGCTTGCATGGGCGCAATCTTAGAATGCTCTTCAACGATTTCTGGAGTGATTTCTTCTAAACTATATGGAGAAATAGCAATTCTTGCCATTTCGTCAACGTAATTGTTATAAGTTACAAATGTCATTTCTTCACCAATCTTGGTACGGTACCAGATAGTATGGTCAACATTTGCCCTTTCCCATCCGGCTCCATCCTGCCAGTCAATAAAAGATGTAAAGGGATTTGCCAGAAGATGGAAGCCAGCTATATCAAAGGTTCTACTGACTACGTCTGTATTTATTTCGCCTTTATATTCAATTAGTCTTGAATCTGCTTGCCCATCGCCATCCTTATCAGATTCACTCGGCAAGAAATTTGTGGCTATTCCTTCCATTGTGCGAAGAGCGTTCCCGGCTAGTGTCGATTTAATAGGCCAATACTTATTGCTTCGGAAAACACTAATTGATATGCCGTCATTTCCTGCTCCAAAGTCGCTAAAAATAGCATTTTTACGCGAACTTCCGAGATAGAACCACTGATTCTGAGGCAGAGTCATTCTGGTCGTAACTTGCCCTACAACCTGCCCGTTTGTTATTAATGAAGACATTCCGCCAACTCCATATTGATGCTCCATCACAAGAGAGCCGGTTTCTGCAATAGTAAGTTTACCGTTAACAGTAAGCCTGGCTCCTGGCTTAAGAGTAAGAGTAGCCCCAGCCTCAATGGTAAGATTATTAATCTCAATTATGCCGTCTTCCTTTATAATCTCAGGAAAAACTCCTGTACAAGGTTTTATTCTCACGTTTGAGGTGGACGTAGGTATTCTTTTACCAATCCAATTGTTTGCTAAATTCCAATTACTGTTATCGGCATTGGTTTTCCACTGGTAACCAATCACTACATTAATAATCACATCATTAACTATATCTACCAGGGATCCATTTTCATTCTGAAGAAAATCATCCAAATCCCCTACTACCCCTGGAGTATTAACCACTGACCAGGTAGGGGCTATTATTTCAGCATCGGGATTAAGAATATAAATCTTTGTGTCGCTCTGATTTCCATTAACACCTAAACCCCCGTCAAGGTGTGTGAAATTGCCCCCAACAACCAAGTTCCCATTATTATGAACTGTAGTACTTGATGCGGTACTGAAGTTTCCTACAACAATTATGTCTCCATGAGATTCAATTCCTGCATTACTTGAAGTTAGGTTTCCATGAACAATAAGGGTTCCGCCTCCCTCTACTGTGATATTTGCAGCAGCGGTCAAATTACCAAAAATCTCAAGAACAGCATTTTCCTCAACGGTAACTCCTTCCGATTGATTATTTGTATAATCACCATTCACAACAAACGAACCATAATTCTTAACAACCCCATTCAAAAAGTTACCATTAATAATAACACTTCCACCCTGGTTTATAGTTAAGGTTTGAGATAACGAAAAATCACCATTTACAATCAAAACTCCACCATTCTCTACAGTAATATTGGTACTATCTGCGACGCCATTAACAGTTACCACAGCACCATTCTTAACATTAAATGCTGCCCCCCCGTTACTCCCAGTGAGTTTCCCATCAACATCTAACTCCCCAAAAATGTCTATTCCACCATATCCAGTTGAAAATCCACTACCAACAGTGAATTTTGCATTCTGCTGTATAGTAACCTTTGCATCCCAAGAGAAATTGCCCTCCTTGTAAATAATAGCCCCTGAGACAATAGTAATTGTCCGATACTTTTCACTTGGCACAGGGCTTGGACTCCATACTGCGGGATCATCAAAAGAACCGCTAACTGAATTACTAGTATAGCTCGCCAAACCAGGTAATCCCAGTCCAATCATCAGCAATACCAGTACCCACCTTCTCATGTAAAGATTCTTCATATTGTTGTGTTTACTTAATTCTATCTAAATCAAAATTGTGCAAATTTATCTCCTATACGCTAATAAGTATTGGATGGTAATATTACTTTGACGAACGCTTGAAAATATTTGACTAAAACCATCTAAGTGACGTTTTGTTTTTTTATTATTTTTACAATTCATTTGATACTGTGATAAATGCCAACTGCAAAAACACGATTAATTCATATTGATGATCTTGGGGAACTTGCTTTTATGATTGGCAGGCGCTATAAGCGAATGTCGATAAGGATAATCCCGGGAGAAACTCCCCGGGTGCTTGTTCCTTATTTTTGTGACTTGCAGGAGGCTATTGATTTTGTGAATCTTAAAAAAGAATGGATAAAAAGCACTCTCATCAAGCTCGAGGAGAAAAGGCTCAGACCTACTGTGTTTGACGAGAATACGGAGTTTAAATCGCGTTCGTTCTCTCTTAGGGTTGAAGGTGCCACGCGCAATGATGTAAGACTATTCTACTATAACGGAATCCTTAAGGTGCAGTATCCCGACCATATCCCTGTTTCCCATCCCAGGATTCAGGAGCTTATTCGCTCGGGTATCGTCGAGGCCTTAAGGCGTGAGGCAAAGCACTTCCTGCCCAAACGGCTTGAGGAACTGGCAAAATACCACGGTTTCACTTACAGAGTCGTTACGATAAAAAACCTGAAGAGTCGCTGGGGAAGCTGTTCGACGGTCAATAATATAAATCTCAACCTCCACCTGATGAGGCTGCCCGACAGGCTCATCGACTACGTACTGATTCACGAGCTATGCCATACCGTTGAGAAGAACCATGGACCTGGTTTCTGGAATCTATTGGATAAATGTACCGGAGGTAAGGCCAGACAACTTGATGCTGAAATGAAAAAATACCGTACCCAGCTATTCTGAGGCGCTTGAAATTGAACATCAGTCCCTAAATTTCTTTATTTTAGCATATTATTAATATTGTACCTCTACTGATGATGAATTGGGAGAAACTGCTTTCGGGCAACAGGACAGGTCCTAAGGACAATGATAAAGAACAACACGACCGTAGTAATTTTCAAAGGGACTACGACCGCTTGGTTTTCTCTTCTCCTTTCCGCAGATTGCAAGACAAGACCCAGGTCTTCCCCCTGCCCGGCAGCGTGTTTGTGCACAACCGACTTACTCACAGCCTTGAAGTAGCCAGCGTTGGTCGTTCACTTGGCACGAGTATCAGCCGATACCTGGTCGATGTTCTGAAGGTCAAAAATCCTCTGGCTAATGAACTTGGTTCGGTAACCGCTGCAGCTTGTCTGGCCCACGATATGGGAAATCCGCCTTTTGGCCACAGCGGGGAGAAGGCCATCTCGCTCTTCTTTAAGGAAGGGGAAGGCCAAAAGTACCGTGCTCTGATTGACGATGAGGCTGTATGGAACGATTTTATCGCCTTTGAAGGAAACGCCAATGCGCTGCGTCTGCTGACGCACCGCTTTGCAGGAAGGCGTGATGGCGGGTTTAAACTGACTCTTACAACTGTTGCTTCTGTAGTAAAGTATCCCTATGCATCGGGTACTGTGGGCCTTAAGAAATACGGCTTTTTCCAGTCTGAAAAGGAAACATACTACCATATAGCGAATGAGTTGGGCATAGAGGAGATACCCGGCCAGCCAGGTGTGTTTATGCGTCACCCCATAGTGTATCTGGTTGAGGCGGCGGATGACATCTGTTATCAGGTGATGGATATTGAGGACGCACACAAACTGGGTATCCTATCCACCGAGGAGACTCGCAGTTTGCTTCTGGGATTCTTCGATAAGGTGGAGGAGAAGGCCAGACTGGATCGTATAAACGAGATCTGCAAGGATGTTACGGATACAAATGAGCAGATAGCCTATATCAGGGCCTTGGTTATCGGGAAGCTGGTTCGTGAATGCTCCGATATTTTTATTAAAAATCATGATGAAATCCTGTCAGGGACCTTCAAGGGCTCGCTGATTGAACACCTAAGCGGTGCCTCAGGTGAGGGAATCAAGGCCTGTGAAAGAACCGGTTATGATATAATTTACTGTCATCCTACAGTCAAGGAGATCGAAATTGCCGGTTTCCGAATTCTGGGTTCCCTGCTCAAGGAGTTTACCCATGCGGTGATGAATCCGGATGAGCATTTTTCTGGCTTGCTACTGCCATTTATCCCGCAGCAGTACAGAGTGTTGCGTGATGCACCTGTACATCAGAAAATACAAACTGTTCTTGATTTTGTATCAGGCATGACAGACCTTTATGCTCTTGACCTATACAGAAAAGTAAATGGCCATAACGTAACTGCCAAGCGCTTTGGCTCTTTCCCGTCCAAGTAGGGACGGGAAAGAGCTCCGTGTCGAAGTGTGTATATTTAATCAGTCATATTCATTTGTGCCTGACATTTTTGGAATTATATAAAGTTTTGAATATTTTCACAAAATACACTTCGCCTTATCCCCCTACCTCTCCGGAATTGCCCGGAAATATTGATTTAATAACAAATTGGTATAAATATGCCATACAGACGCTTGCCTAATACGGATCAGGCCAGGCTTCGGGCACTAAAAGCTGCTATCAGTAAAGGTGTTGCTCTGAGTCCGATGGACTTGGCTTTTTCTCAGAGTGCACTGCTGCAGGTGAGGAGCTTCCTTCCTCACTTTGAGCAGTTGCTCGATCAATACCGTAGCAGCCGTAAGAGACAGGCGGAAATTGGCAGGGAACTGGCTGAGCACTTCAGAATGGCAAGGTTGTACGTGTCTCACTTCCTTCAGGTGGTCAACCTGTCTATTATTCGCGGTGAACTGAAACCGGCAGTCAGGACTTTCTATGGGCTCGACGAGAATGATAAATCAGTACCTGAGGTGGGTACCGAACAGCAGCTAATGGTCTGGGGTAAACAACTGATCAGTGGCGAAGAAAAACGTATGGCTACAGGAGCAACTCGAATATACAACCCCTCCCTTGCAATGGTAAAAGTCCGATTTGACAAGTTTGTCGAGTTATACAACCTTCACAAAGACCTCCTAAGTACTTCTCAGAAATTGATGGAGAAGGTTGCTGAGTATCGTAACCAGGCCGATGATCTTATCACCCTCGTTTGGAATGAGATTGAAAAGACATATGAAAATTTGGATCCTGAGGAGAAGCGTCAAATCTGCAGTGAGTACGGAATTGTCTATGTCTTCCGTCCCGGTGAAAGAGAGAGCGCCGCTGAAGCTGCTGAAGAGTCTTTGTGACAGCCTACAAGACTCGGCATAATCTGGCAGGTTACTACTGCAAAGCCAGATATAAAATTGCAAATTTCTGATTTTTAATTGCCCGGACTTTAATTCATTACCGGGGCTTCGCTTCTTGCCTTAATATGCTGCCTGAAGTAATATAACAGAGCTAACACGACTACCAAACCAGCCCAGCCCAGCAAGGGGTGGCTATCACCAACCTGTGACGGATCCAGGGGATTTACATCCGGCTTGGTAATTCTATAATAATGGAATACCACAAGGGACAAAAAATTGTTTGTGAAGTGCCCCATTATCGAGTACCAGATACTTCTACCATATACCATCAGATAACCTAGTACCAGTCCCAGAACAAAACGTGGCAGAAAGGTCAGAAACTGCATGTGCATCGCACTGAAGAGAATGGCAGTTGCAATTATTGCTACATGATGGTTTTTCAGCCATCTGATCAGCAGACTCTGAATACCCCCTCTGAAAAGCAGCTCCTCACCAACTGCAGGAACTATTGCGATAAGAAAAATATTGTAAAGAATCACCACCGGATCTGTGGTGTCCAGAAAGCTGAACATAAGCGATTTGGCTGCCTCCTCTGTTGTTTGCATCCATTGCATTAACCTGTCCATCGACTCAGGCAGGCTGAATTGCATATTTAATTCTGAGGTAAGTGAAACAAAGGGCTGGATCACAAGCATAATCACTATAGCAAAGAATACTGCCTTGGCAGCCGGTTTGTTGAAGCCCAGCCAGGAGGCAGGGCTTTTTGAGAACAGCACGGCTGCAAGTATTGGGGGTACAACAAACATGGCAATGCTTTGCACAAGCTGCAAATATTTCATGAAATATAAGGGTGCACCACCATTTAGTACTGCTACAACTGGATCCAAACCCCAGAAAGGGATTGCAATCAACACCCCAATAAGTGTTACCAGCAACGATGAAACAAGCACAAGACATATAAGCAGGATCAGTTGTAAAACCGGATGTAGTCCTGCAAAGGCTCCTTTAGGCATGATTTAAAATCTTTTTTGAATGTGCATAAAAGTAATTATTTTTCTGAATGCTGCTGTCAAAGCCTGGCTGTACCTGACGAAATATTGATTGCGATGCGTCAGTGTAAAGGGAAAGAAAATATTTATTGCTAAAGTTGAGGAAATTTGAAAAAAGTCCTTACATTTGCACCGCATTTTAAGCGGACGTGGCGTAATTGGTAGCCGCGCTAGACTTAGGATCTAGTGCCGAAAGGCGTGGGGGTTCGAGTCCCTTCGTCCGCACGGATAAAGTAGAAAACCGCCTGGCTTACGATATATATCGGGAGTAGGCGGTTTTTAAGTTTCAAATACTTAAGATATTTTGGCGTACAGGTTATTGTAACATACTAAATGCTTCATTATCTTTGCGCTCTCTTATTTCAATCAATATTTTTAATTCGAAGCTGATGAATATCACTAGGGAAAACATTGACGAACTTAACTCAGTGATTACACTGACCATTGATAAGGAAGATTACAGCGAAAAGGTAGCTGAAGTTTTGAGAGATTACCGCAAGAAGGCACAAATGCCAGGTTTCCGTCCAGGCAAGGTACCCGAAGGTCTGATCAAGAAGATGTACGGTACTGCTGTACTTGTTGACGAGGTCAACAAGCTGATCTCTGAAAAGCTGTCAGAATACCTGAGCGAAAACAAACTCAACATACTTGGAGAACCCCTTCCACGCGAGAATCAGGATCCAATTGATTTCGATACTCAGGACAGCTTTCAGTTCCAATTTGATATAGCTCTGTCACCCGAGATAGATGTTAAACTTAGCAAACGCGACAAGGTAAACTATTATACTATCGAGGTAACTGATGATGTTCTGGATGGACATATCAAGAGCATGACAAGCCGTTTCGGCAAGAACGAAAAGGTTGAACTTATCAGCGAAAAATCTCTCGTAAAGGGTGACTTCGTTCAGGTTGACAAGAAGGGCAATGAAGTTGAAGGTGGTATTAGAGCTGAAGACTCAATCATGTCACTCAATATCGTTAAGGACGAGGCTGAAAAGAAGAAAATGCTCGGCAAGAAGGTTGGCGAAGACATCGTATTTGATGTAAAGAAGGCCTTCCCAAATGATACAGAAGTATCTTACATCCTTAAGATATCTAAGGAAGAAGCTGCAGATGTAAAGGGCTCTTTCAAATTTACTGTTAAGGAAGTAACCGAATTTATTGATCCTGAACTTAATCAGGATCTCTTTGACAAGCTCTTTGGCGAAGGTGCTGTTAAGTCAGAGGAAGAAATGAAGGAAAGGGTAAAGGTTGACCTTGAAAAGGCTTTTGCAATCGAGTCTGAGTACAAATTCTCTATAGATGCCCGCAAAAAGCTTGTTGCTAAGCATGAAGTTACTCTTCCTGAAGAATTCCTGAAGCGTTGGCTGAAGGCAACCAACAGAGGTGATGAGCGTTTGAGCGATGAACAAATCGATGCTGAAATGCCACGTTTCTTCGAAGACCTGAAATGGCAACTTATCAAGAATGCTATTATCAAGGCCAACGACATTAAGGTTGAAGAAAACGATATCAGGGAAGAGGCCAAGAAGAGTGCCCGTATGCAGTTTATGCAATATGGACTTACTGCTCTTCCACAAGAGTATATAGACAATTATGCCAACGACCTGCTGAAGAATGAAGACCAGGTACGTCGCATTGCCGAAGCTGCAATGGATGAAAAAGTTATGGCATATATCAAGGAAGCTGTTAAGGTTGAAGAGAAGGCTGTTTCCCGCGAGGAATTCAACAAGCTCTTCACCAATAATTAACATACACATTTGCGACAGGCCCAAAGTTTTTGCTAACTTTAGGCCTGTCGCATTTCTTTTAAAACTAAATAGCTATGGCAGATCCGAAAGATTTCAGAAAGTATGCCACAGGGCACATGGGGCTTAACAGCACTATGCTCGATAAGTATACTTCCATTACTTCAAGCTATATTTCTCCGACAATTATCGAAGAGCGCCAGCTGAACGTGGCCCAGATGGACGTGTTCTCACGTTTAATGATGGACCGTATCATCTTTGTGGGACTGCCCATCGACGAGTACGTTGCCAACATCGTGCAGGCGCAGCTGTTGTATCTTGACTCAGTAGATCCTTCTAAGGATATCTCAATCTATTTTAATACCCCTGGTGGTTCGGTTTATGCCGGACTGGGTATCTACGATACAATGCAGTATATATCCTGTGATATATCAACTATATGTACAGGTCTGGCTGCCTCAATGGGTGCTGTACTGCTTACTGCCGGTACCAAGGGTAAGCGTTTTGCTCTTAAGCACTCACGAGTAATGATACACCAACCTCTGGGTGGCGCTCAGGGTCAGTCGGTAGATATTGAAATTACTACCCGTGAGATTGTTAAGCTGCGTAAGGAGCTTTATACAATTATTTCAGAGCATTCCGGCAACCCCTTCAAGAAGATTGAAAAGGATGCAGACCGTGATTACTGGATGACTGCAGAGGAAGCCAAGGAGTACGGAATGATTGATGAAGTTCTTGTGCGTGAAAGAAAAAAATAAAGGCGTTTTGATGGATAAATGTTCGTTTTGTGGAAGGAGCCGGAAGGAGACCAACCTTCTGGTTGCAGGGATTGCAGGTCATATATGTGACAGCTGTATCGAACAGGCTCATGGCATTCTGACTGAGGAGTTCAAGAAGAAGAGCAGTTTCGACCTTGATGGCATTAAATTGATGACACCTGCCGAGATCAAGACTTTTCTTGATGAGTACGTGGTGGGGCAGGATCAGGCCAAGAAATTCCTTTCTGTGGCCGTGTACAACCACTACAAGCGCCTGATGCAACCCTCCGCTGACGATGAGGTGGAAATCGAAAAATCCAATATCCTGCTTGTGGGAGAAACCGGTACCGGTAAGACTCTTCTTGCCCGTACCATTGCCCGCATGCTTCATGTTCCCTTTGCCATCGTTGATGCCACTGTTTTGACTGAGGCCGGTTACGTCGGTGAGGACATCGAAAGCATACTTACCCGTCTTTTGCAGGCTGCTGACTATAATGTAAAGGCTGCCGAAAGGGGCATTGTGTTTATTGACGAGATTGACAAGATTGCCAGAAAAGGCGATAACCCCTCGATTACCCGTGATGTGTCGGGTGAAGGAGTTCAACAAGGTCTGCTCAAACTGCTGGAAGGTTCCATAGTGAACGTTCCGCCCCAAGGGGGACGCAAACACCCCGAACAGAAGATGGTGGCTGTCGATACCAAAAATATCCTCTTTATTTGCGGAGGAGCCTTCGACGGTATCGAAAGAAAGATTGCCCAACGACTCAACACCAGAGTAGTGGGCTATGCCGCTGTTGAAAACAGGGAAGCCATTGATCCGACCAACCTGCTTCAATATATTGCACCAATGGACCTGAAGGCCTTTGGATTGATTCCCGAAATCATTGGACGTTTGCCCATACTTACCTACCTGCATCCGCTTGACAGAGATACTCTGCGTATGATTCTTACAGAACCTAAGAATTCTATCGTGAAGCAGTATACCAAACTGTTTGAGATGGATAATATTAAGCTGACTTTTTCAGAGGAAGTGCTTGACTACATCGTTGATAAGGCTGTTGAATTCAAGCTTGGTGCCCGTGGTTTGCGATCTATCTGCGAGACAATAATGATGGACTATATGTTTGAAAGCCCGGGTCACAAGATCGATAAACTCGAAATCACTCTTGATATTGCCCGCGAAAAGCTTGAAAAGGCAGAAAGACGCCTACTTAAGGCCAGTTAGTCACCTGCCTGAATTAACATCTGATTTGAGGTTTTTTAACAGAAGAGCATTCTTCTAGACAGTTTTTTTGCTACTTTTAATCCTGAAATAAACGGAAAAAAGATTAAAAAATCCTATTTGGGATTTTTTATGGTCTATTCCGACAATGAGTTTTCAGCTGCTGAGTAGTACTTAAATCTTTACAGTTATGCTTAATTCTGTTTTTGTACTCGTGCCTATTACCTCGGTATTAGCACTTTCATTTGCTTATTATTTCTATAAGCAAATGACCAAAAGTTCCGAAGGAACTGAAACGATGCAGAGGATTGCGCAACACGTTCGCAAAGGAGCATCGGCTTACTTAAAACAACAGTACAAGGTGGTGCTTATCGTCTTCTTGTGTATCACCGCCATTTTCTCTTACATGGCCTATGGTCTGGGAGTACAAAACAACTGGGTACCCTTTGCATTCCTTACCGGTGGTTGTTTCTCAGCTCTTGCTGGTTTTTTTGGAATGAAGGCAGCTACAACTGCTTCTGCCCGAGTGGCCAATGCCTGCCGTGACTCTCTCAACAGCGGTCTGAGATTGGCATTCCGAAGTGGTGCTGTAATGGGTCTGGTTGTTGTAGGTCTTGTTCTTGCCGATATCTCAATCTGGTTTACAGTTCTCAACCACTTTATCGAAGACATGGAAGGTGGCTACAAGCTGATGACTATTTGTGCAATTATGGTAACCTTTGGGATGGGTGCCTCTACTCAGGCTTTGTTTGCCCGTGTTGGTGGAGGTATCTATACTAAGGCAGCTGATGTAGGTGCTGACCTTGTAGGTAAGGTAGAAGCCAATATCCCTGAGGATGACCCGCGTAACCCTGCTACTATTGCCGATAATGTTGGTGATAATGTAGGTGATGTAGCCGGTATGGGTGCCGACCTTTTCGAATCTTTTGCAGCTTCCATACTCGCATCTGCACTACTGGGTGCAGCTGCCTATTTTGATATGGGCGACGTTCAGCTCGGTGCTGTTCTTGCACCTATGATTATTGCAGCAATTGGAACTCTGCTTTCTATAGTTGGTATCTTCCTGGTTCGTACCCGTGAAGGTGCATCTCAAAAAGAATTGCTTCGTTCACTTAATATAGGTGTGTATTTCAGTGCTGCGTTGATTGTAGTTCTTTCATACTTTGCTCTTAAGTTCCTGAATTTGCCCAACTTCGTGGGTATATGGGGTTCAATTATTGCTGGTCTTGCAGCTGGCATTGGTATCGGTCAGTCTACAGAATACTACACTTCTGCGTCATATAAGCCTACTATCAGTATCGCTAAGTCAAGTGAAACCGGTCCTGCAACTGTTATTATCGCTGGTGTTGGTACAGGTCTTCTGTCAACTGCAATACCATTGTTGATCGTTACAGTTGCTATTATTCTTTCATACTGCTTTGCAACAGGATTCCAGTTTGGTGCTGATACTATCAATATGGGGCTTTATGGTATAGGTATTGCTGCTGTTGGTATGCTTTCAACCCTTGGTATTACTCTGGCAACTGATGCCTATGGTCCTATTGCTGACAATGCAGGTGGTAACGCTGAAATGTCAAACCTTGGTCCGGAAGTTCGCAAACGTACCGATGCCCTTGATTCACTTGGAAATACCACTGCCGCTACCGGTAAGGGATTTGCCATTGGTAGTGCTGCTTTGACAGCCCTTGCCCTTCTGACCTCGTACTTTGAAGAAGTCAGGATGATGTTTGTCAAGGTGCTTGATGCACCTGATACTCTTATCAACAATGTTCCGGCCGGAGAGGCTACCTTCTATGACTTCGTACAACACTATGAAATCCACCTGATGAACCCGCTGGTAATCTGCGGTATGTTTATTGGTGTTATGGCTGTGTTTATGTTCTCCGGAATGACAATGAATGCAGTAGGCCGTGCTGCTCAAAAGATGGTGGATGAGGTTCGCCGTCAGTTCAGAACCATTGCGGGTATTATGGAAGGTACTGCAGAGCCTGACTATGCACGTTGTGTAGAGATCTCAACAAAGGGTGCTCAAAGGGAAATGATGAAGCCTGCTTTGATGGCTCTGGCAATTCCTGTTGTCGTTGGTCTGGTACTTGGTGTTCCCGGTATCTCTGGTTTGTTGATCGGTACTATTACTTCTGGTTTTGCCCTAGCAATTTTTATGGCAAACTCAGGCGGAGCCTGGGATAACGCCAAGAAGTATATTGAAGAGGGCAACTTCGGTGGCAAGGGTTCTGAAGCACACAAGGCAACAGTTATCGGTGACACCGTAGGTGACCCATTCAAGGATACTTCCGGTCCTTCTCTCAATATCCTGATTAAGCTGATGGTTATGGCCTCTGTTGTTACTGTTGGTCTGGCCGTAACATACCATATTCTGTAATCTCGTTTTGATCCGGAATGCGCTGAATATACTGGATCTATAACAGTAGAATCTATTCTGGCCCTGGAAATGGCTCCTTTGGGAGCCCTGATTCAGGGCCACTGTTTTATCATGTCATCAATGTAGCCTGGGTGAGTGGAGTTGAAGTAACTGAAAGCAGGAGGGAACTGACCAGTATTTGTAATTGGGCAGGTTGTAGATGCGGGAACCTAGAGGACAGGTTGCCTTACAGCAGGGGACTGATCAGGCGGGCAAAACTCTCTTTGATCTTCTCTATTCTTGGACGCAGTGGCCAGGTCTCAAGTGTTACCTCACGGCTTTCCTTCAGGTCGGACATGTAGTCTTCTTTTAAGTTAAGGGCTGTCTCTTCATCGTAGATAAAGGCCGTAATCTCGTAATTCTGCTCAAAGCTTCTGAAGTCCATATTGGCAGTACCTATACTGCTGACCATATCGTCGATGATAATTACCTTAGAGTGCAGGAAACCCTTCTGATAGAAGAAGAACCTAACCTTTGCGTCAAGCATCTCACGGATGTACGAGTGGGTTGAGAGATGTGTCAGAAAGGCATCACTTTTCTCTGGGATTACCACCCTTACATCAACACCGCCCATGGCTGCAGCCTTAAGAGCCATAAGTACACTCTCATTGGGCATAAAGTAAGGGGTGGCAATATACACGTACTTTCGGGCTGAGGCGATTGCATGGAAGATTCCCATCTTGATGCCAGGCCAGTCGGAATCCGGTCCACTTGCAACAACCTGTATCATCTTGTCTCCTGTAATCTTCTTGCTTGGGAAGTACTTTGGATCATCCAGTTCGGTCTGACTTACAAAGTACCAGTCGATAGAGAATACAGTCTGAAGTGTATTAACAGCATCGCCCTCTATCTTAAGATGGGTATCTCGCCAAAAGCCAAAAACTCCTCCGTCCATGTAGCGGTCGGCAATATTCATTCCACCAAGATATCCAACACGACCGTCAACTATAAGGATCTTGCGGTGATTACGATAGTTGACCTTGCTTGTCAGATTCGGGAAACGTACTTCCAGAAATGAGAATATCTGGATTCCTGCATTGCGCATCTCTTCATAAAAGGGTTTCTTCAACTCCCAGCTACCCACGTCATCAAGAATCATCCTTACCTCGACACCTTCCTTGACCTTTCGCTTGAGTATCTCCTTTACTTTTCCGCCCAACTTGTCATCTGCAAAGATGTAATATTCAAGGTGGATAAAGTGCTCTGCATTTTCTATGGCTTCAATAATCGAAGCGAAGGTGGCAGGTCCGTTTTGCAGTACATCAATTTTGTTTCCTATGGTTACGACAGCATAGCTATTGTGAAGCAGGAGATGAATAAGATTGCGTTTTTCCTCCAGAGCAGGGTTGGTAAACATCTCACCGTCGGCAAGATGGTTGATCTGGGCGTGGGCCATCTTTGACAGTACGTCCACATTCCTAAGACCCTTACGGGCTATTATTTTTTCCTTTCTGAAATTCTGTCCAAAAAAAACGAAGAATATAAAGCCAATGACAGGGAGGAAGATAAGTACCAGGACCCAGGATATGGTCTTAAGCGGATTGCGGTTTTCAAGCACGGTAAAGACAGCAACAAACAGAATGCTGATAATGTAGATTACCACTATAATAGGGTTGATAAACTCTATGATGTCGCGAAAAACCTCCATAATTCAACAATGCGGATGTACTCCAAGATACTATATATTTCTGTACATATATAAAATGCTGTTATCAAAATGTGTAAAGTCAATCAGTTGACCCTTGGTAGCCGGGGCCTTTATTCCATCTCCAAAATCCATCTGCCCAACAAATACGCGTGCTTCATCCCACAGGTTGCGCTCAATAAACCTGCTAAGGAGCTGTGAACCCCCTTCAACTATCAGTGACTGAATATTCCGCTTATATAGTTCGCCTAATACTGCATCGATAGGATCTTCACCATCATTTATCAGTACCTTTTCGACATTCTTGCCGTCATCAACGATCTCAGATGTAAAAAGCAGAGTAGGCTCCTTCCCGCTAAACAATTCCAGCCCACCGGGCAGTTTGTTATTTCGGTCGATAACAACCCTGAGGGGATTCGGTCCTGTCCAGTCTCTCACCTGCAGTCCGGGATTGTCAGCCAGTGCTGTGTTGGAACCTACCATTATAGCCTGTTCCCTGCTTCTCCACTGGTGTACGGCTCTACGTGCATATTCAGAAGTAATCCATGTGGGCCTGCCTCCAACTGTGGCCTGTCGGTTGATGTCCAGAAAGCCATCCCGGGTCTCGGCCCACTTTAGTATTATATATGGCCTGTGCTTCTCATGCCAGGTGAAAAAGCGCCTGTTAAGTTCCCTGCATTCCTCCTCAAGCACACCCACTTTCACATCCACTCCGGCTGCTCTAAGCTGCTCTATACCCCGACCAGATACTTTGGCGTTGCTATCCAGGCAACCTACTACTACATGAGGGATTCCGGCCTGGATAATTCGCTGTGCACATGGTGGGGTCTTCCCAAAATGGGAACAAGGTTCTAGACTTACATAAATAGTGGAGTCCTTAAGCAGTTCAGGATGTTTTACAGATGCAATTGCATGTACCTCAGCATGGGGACCTCCTGCCTTAAGGTGATATCCCTCTCCAATAATCTTTCCATCATGCACGATTACCGAACCCACCATGGGGTTCGGATATGTATTTCCCTCAGCTCGCAGGGCTAAATCAATGCAGCGACACATGTATTTTATGTCTTCCTCGCCGTATTTTCCCATTTTATCCTGTTTGAGTTGCTAATATAATGCTTATTTTTATGGTAAAGCAGCCACTTTTGTGGCAACTCAAAATTGTGCACTCATGAATACCGTAACTGCCCTGTCCCGCTATATCAAAGAACAATTGGCCGATACCCATCAGCAGGGCGAGGTCGATCAGTTTATTCTGCGCATCTTCGACCATCTCCGTTCATTCACGCGTCTGGATCTTATCATGAAGCGAAATGAAAGGCTCAGCGAGGAGGAGGTCAACTACATCAGGGAGGCAGTGCTGAGGCTGAAAAACCATGAGCCTGTGCAGTATGTTCTGGGTCACACCGAGTTTATGGGTATTGAGTTGGTGGTCAACGAAAAGGTGCTGATTCCGAGACCTGAGACTGAGGAGCTGGTTGCCTGGATCCTTGACGATCATCTAAATGATAACTTCTCCCTGCTTGATATAGGTACAGGTAGTGGGTGCATTCCAATAACAATCAAAAAACGTCGTCCCGGTGCCCAGATTGAAGCCTGGGACATTTGCCCCGATGCGCTTGATGTTGCGTGCTGCAATGCTAGACGCAATGAAGCTGATATTCGCTTCGAGGTGCGCGATATATTCAACTTCCGTAAATATAATATAAGCACTAAGGATATTATTGTAAGCAACCCGCCCTACGTAACTGTAAAGGAGATACCTCTTATGCAGCCCAATGTGCTGAAGTATGAACCCGAAGTGGCTCTATTTGTAGAGGATGACAAGCCCCTTAAATACTACGAGGCAATAGGGGAAATGGCTATAGATTTTCTGAAACCCGGAGGCTGCCTGTACTTTGAAATAAATGAGGCATATAGCAGGGAAGTTTGTGCCCTGCTTGAAAACTATGGCTTTGTTCAGGTTGAAAGGCGCAAAGATATCAACGGTCGCTGGCGCATGGTCAGGGCCTACAGGCCCTGACAGAGGGCAATGAGGTTTTTCTCCAAGAGGTAAAGCCCTGGTATGAGGATTCTCGACATCAGATTACGGCATATAGACCGTATTTGCACTATTTCGTGCAATCCTTTTTATTCTCTTTTATTTGAATAGAGTTCAATCCCCTTTGTAGTTTTCAAGAAAGAGCCTGCACATCTCCCTTATATCTTCAAAGAAGCCGGTAAATTGTTCCTGCAGCTGTCTGTCGTTTTTAACTATCTGCTCCACTGCCCAGGCACTGTGGTCGGGAAGTACCGTATGATTGGCCATAATCTTCAGAGTCTTTTCTATCCCGCTTAGATGCTGGTAATTCTCCATTCTGCGACTACGGATAAGGAAGGGGAGAAACTGCCTGACCTGTGGTGGCAGGATGAAGTAGTTGGTGATAAAGAGCTTGTGAACTTCATTGACAAAGTCATGGAGGGACTGATCGCTGTACTTATCCCAATTCTTTGCCAGGTAATGGTCGTAAACCACGTCGATAATTACTCTTGAAAAACGAGTGTAGCGGGCCCTGAATAATTCGGCACTTGCATGGGACAGGGGATGCTCGTCCATAAAGGAGTCAATCTGACGATGCAGCAGTATGCCCTTTCTAATCTCAGGCGGATACAGGGAGAAGCGATTGCCTTTTACGTAATCACCTATAAAATTACCCAGTCTTACCCCGTCAGAGGGTCCTGAAAGATATAAGTGAGCGAGGTAGTTCATGGTCGGGCTTGCTTATTGCAATATACAAATTTCAATCTCTACAACAGGACCCATTACGAAAGCTTTTTAATTGTCCAGGTGAGGACTTTTCGCAAAAATTGTTGAATCATAGATCAATAGTCTATGTATTAACCTATTATCAAGGAGTCTATGGTCTGTTAATTAATAAATCCGCCAGTGGAACTACCCCTACCTGGCGGATTCAATAATCGTCAAAGCCTTAAATAACTAGCCTGGTCTTCTGTATAATAATGGCTCCCTACTAGATAGACAAAATATCAATCAGAGAGAAGAGCTCCTGTTTAATTGGCTTTTTGTTCTTTATTGCATCTTCGAATGGAACATATACGATTTCGTCGTTGACCAGTCCAACCATTACATTCCTCTTGTTTTCAAGCAGACCAGTAATTGCAGCTACTCCAAGCCGTGAGGCGGTAACCCTGTCATAAGCGGTGGGTGAACCACCTCTCTGGATGTGGCCCAGAATGGTTACCCTTACATCATAGTCGGGGTGATCTTCACGTACCTTTTCTGCAGTTCTCAGAGCTCCACCACCTACTTTGTCGCCTTCAGCAACTATAACGATACTTGATGATTTTTGCTTCTTGTAGCTGTTGGAGAGGAACTCGCTCAACTTCTGATAGTTTGTGTTAACCTCAGGTATCAGCACAGCCTCAGCTCCAGAAGCTATTGCACTCCTTAGCGCCAAAAAGCCTGCGTCACGACCCATCACTTCTATAAAAAACAGACGGCTATGTGCACTTGCTGTATCCCTAATCTTATCTACGGCATCAATTACAGTATTCAGGGCTGTGTCATAACCTATTGTATAGTCAGTTCCATATAGGTCATTGTCAATGGTTCCGGGGATCCCTATCACCGGTACATTGTGCTCAGAACTGAAAATAGAAGCTCCCGTAAAGGTTCCGTCCCCACCTATTACCACAAGAGCATCGATACCATGCTTTTTGAGATTCTGATAAGCCAATACACGTCCTTCAGGAGTAAGGAACTCCTTGCTGCGGGCACTTTTCAGGATGGTACCACCTCTCTGAATGATGTTACTCACCGACTTGGAATCCATCGGTTCAATATCATCTTCTATCAAGCCCTGGTAGCCCCTGATGATTCCCATTACTTCCAACTTGTGATACAGGGCACCACGTACTGCAGCCCTGATTGCGGCATTCATGCCGGGCGCATCTCCTCCTGAAGTCAACAGGGCAATTTTCTTAATTGGACTCATAGCTTAATCTATTTTATGTTATTGCTTTCCCAAAATTGTGTCAACGGCCTTTTCTACCTGCTCCATCAACCAGTATGGTGTTGAAGTGGCTCCACAAATGCCAATCGAATTAAGGGGGCTACCAAACCATTGAGGGTCTATATCGCCCGCTCCTGCTACAAAATGAGTGCGACTGTTCTCTGTCTTGCAGGCCTCGAACAAGACCTTTGCATTACTGCTTCTGGTGCCTCCTACAAAAATCACTACATCATGCCTTGTGGCAAACTCCTTGAGCCTGGGTACCCGGTTGGCTACCTGACCACAAATTGTGTTGTGTGCCATCAGATTATCAGGATTGCTCAACCTGCCCCTTATCAACTCCTGTATCTCTGCATAGCCTTTTTGACTCATAGTGGTCTGAGCAAACATGAAGACCTTCTTATCAGGATCCAGCTGTTCCAAATCCTCAGGATGCTGCACCACCAAGGCCTCATTATCAGTATAACCCCATAGTCCGGTCACCTCCGGGTGACCTTTCTTACCATATATCACTACCTGTCCGTCTTCGGCCTTTGCCTGAAGCCAGGCTTTATGCACCCGTTGCTGAAGCTTTAATACAACAGGACAGGTGGCATCTATCAAAGTACGACCTTCTTCCTTAACCTTTTTATAAGATGCCGGGGGCTCCCCATGAGCCCTGAACAGCAGGGGTGCCTCATCTGAGGAATGCACTCTGTCAAGGGCAGAAGTGCTGAGGCCCTTCAACCTGAGCCTTTCAACTTCCTCCTCATTGTGCACTATTTCTCCTATGCTGGTTAGTCCGGTGCCTTTCTCAAGCTGTTCCTCTGCCATCCTAACGGCCCGGGAAACTCCAAAACAAAAGCCAGAACCGGAGTCAATCTCTATATTCGGTTTACCCTTCATTCTATATCAGGTTCCTCTCCCTCAGCCTGTCCATAATCCAATCCATCTGTCCCTGCGGGTCCAGATTGCTGTTGTCAAGTACCACGGCATCATCAGCTTTTACAAGCGGACTCTCCTTACGGGTACTGTCAGCATGATCACGTGCCTTTACATTCTCAAGTATCTCTTCAAGGCTTACCTTATCACCTTTGGCTATCATCTCCTTATAACGTCTTTCAGCCCTTATCTCAGGTGATGCAGTCATAAATATCTTCAGATCGGCATTTGGAAATACCACAGTGCCTATATCTCGACCATCAAGGATTACTCCTCCGCTGCGTCCCATCTCCTGTTGCAGACTTACAAGTCGTTTTCTTACAAAGGCCAGACTGCTTACAGCGCTAACATGGCTGCTTACAACAATCTGACGTATTTCCTTCTCTACATTTTCTCCGTTGAGATAGGTGTCTAGGCCTCCGGCTTCATTCTTGCGAAACTCAACCTTTATGTCGTCCATGCAGGCTGCCAGTCCTTCCTCGTCAACCTTGCCTTCTGTTACAAGACCCTTCCTCAATGCAAATAGGGTCACAGCCCTGTACATTGCTCCTGTGTCTATGTATATCAGGGAAAGCTCCTTCGCGATGGCTTTTGCCACAGTGCTTTTCCCACACGACGAGTGCCCGTCAACTGCAATGGTTATTTTGCTTTTGTCTTTCATCATATCTTCCTTACCTCTTGTTTTACTACCCTATCTCTTACTGTCCAGATCCATCCTCATCTAAAATGACGATAAGTTGGTACTTATCGTAAAATGGTTGGATGTGCCGGCAAGGTGATAACGACCTGAAGCATACGAGAAGTGGAATTTATATACCCTGAATCCAAAGCCCCAGGTATAGCCTACTGTAGATGCTTTACTCTGGGTTTTCATATCTATGCGTCGACGGGGATTGACACCTCCTGCAACATAGAAATTCTGTGAAGGCATAAATTCCAGGCCCAATGTGAAATGCCTCAACACCTTCTCCAAATCACTTGCCTTATCGTAATCACGCCTTATATCGCTTCCTTCATCATCATTTAGTTCGTAATCAAGGCTGCCTGACAACAGGTCCTGTGCTGTAAGCGAGATCCTGAATGGAGCATGAGCCGGTTTAAACGATAACCCTGCCTGCAGATCGGCAGGCAGGCTCTCTACTTCAGCCTGCCCGTATGACGTGATCTGTCTTCCAAAATTCCTTAGTACCAGACCTGCAGTAAAGAGGCCGCTGCTGTCAGTATAAAACACTCCCATATCACCTGCTATACCCCATGAATCATAGCTTTCAATTCTGCTAATCACAGGCTTGACTGAGATGCCTGCTCTTATTCGTCCGTACAGCATCCTGCTATACGAAGCCTGAATCATTGTTTCCCCTGCCGTAAAAGTTCCGGTGATGACCCCGCTCTCATCTGCCGCTGTCATTTCTCCATAACCAATATGGCTGAAGCCAAGGGCAAAGGTGCCTACTTTGCTAAAATGCAAAGCACCTCCACCATAGCCATAGCTAATGTCGGCAAGATAGGGGACATAGCTTAGAGATACCTGTTTTGAAAAAGCAGAGTCAAGCAGGCCCGGATTATGCAACAGCATTGAAAGGTCGGAGGCCGGCAATCCTACCTGATTGCCGCCAAGGGAGGCCACTTTGGAGGACTGGGTCAGATGCAGCAACATATACAACGCATCGCCTCCTCGCTGGGCTTTCATTGTATGGGGTAGTACCACCACCGCCAGCATTATTATATATAGTCTGACCTGCTTCAAGCTTTAAGTGATTACCTGATCACAAAAATAGAATATCCTTTGCTTAAACAACTTAAGTTTTTATTCTATTTAGTGTTTCAATGAGTAAAACTTAATGCAGACCGGCGATGCAATGTCTACTGTGTAGCCTGTTGACTGCAATGTGCCTTCGTGTATATCGCGCTTCAGTACCACTATGTTGTTTCCGTTTCTGTTGGCAACAAGCAGGAAATTGGAAGAAGGAGCAATAGCAAAATTCCTGGGCCATATAATGCCTTCCCTGTACCTTTCCACTATCTCAGCCTTGTCATCTGCGAGTCTGACAACTACCACCTGGTCGTCGCCCCTCACTGAGGCATAAAGGAAGCGTCCGTCGGGTGAATAATGGATGTCAGCTGAGGTATTTGCCTTTGTGGTATCAGGTTCCAGCATCAGGGTTGTAACCGGGATGCTAAAGGTACTGTCCCTGTCTGCCTTAAATATCATTATGCTGTGATCGAGTTCGGTAAGCAGTGCCATTCTGCTTCCGTCGGGAGAAAAGTCAAGGTGACGGGGACCAGCACCAGGCCTGACCTTTATAACACCGGCAGGACGTATTTTGTCGGCTAGCGCTTCGTACACCACCACCTGGTCTGTTCCCAGATCGGCTGCATAGACAAAGCGTCCATCAGGGTCGGGAACTGCACTATGGGCATGAGGAGCCTCCTGTCTAACGGTGTCAGTACCCTTTCCACTGTGTTTGAACAGAGCCATGTCACTGCTGAAGGTTCCTGTTTCATGAGAGTACCTCACAAAGGCCACATCTCCTGACATATAATTGGCTACAGCCAGCAGTCCTTCTTCTGCAACAGACACGTAGCAGGATGCATACCATCCTACACCTGTAGAGTCTGCTATAGTCAGGTCTCCGGTTTTCGGGTCTATTCGGAAACTAAACAATGAATAACCAGTACCGTCATTTTCACTGACAGCAAACAACAGCTTATTGACCTGGTCAATTGCCAGATAGGATGGATTCTGAAGGTGGGCTACTGCCCTCAGACCGCTGATTTCGCCGCTTAGGGTGTCCAATACAGCATGGTAGATGCCTTCCGAACCAGACATAGTATAAGTGCCGATATAGAAGGGAATCTTGTGATTCCCGAAAGGATTTCGATTACAGTTGCAAAAGAGTCCCGCTGCAATTACAGCAGTAAGAACCAGTATTTTCTTCATATCCTTATTTGGATAATTAAGTTCTTGTTAACAGAATTTCTGTTTGGATTTACGTCAAGAAATGACTAACTTAAATAATTATTGCATGTTTGCAGAGGATGGCAATATAATTGTTCCGGAGCAAATTATCTTTATTTCGACCAAAATAAAGTTTTGGATGATGTAGGCAAAAAGTCACTTGGCTGGTTTTTGTGACCGATAGGGACAGGTTACACGTGGATTTGGTGGCAAAGATTTTGTGTAAAGCTTGTTGTATAAGAGACGATTATTATATAACTTCAATCTCTTGCTTTAATGTGCCGCTGGTAGCTTACCGGTCTGTATAACAGAATTATGTTTTTAATGTATATTTGTTTCCCTGACCGACCATAACTGTACTATATACTTTTATAACAGATAACCTCGGTAATAAAGCGGAACAAGGAAGGCTTGTTATGACTAAGCAAATTGATTTGATTCAGCATTTGAAGCGTAATTTCGGGTTTGATTCTTTCAAAGGGAATCAGGAGGAGATCATACGCAATGTCCTGCATGGCAATGATACTTTCGTCCTGATGCCAACCGGAGGAGGAAAGTCCCTATGCTATCAATTGCCTGCGCTAATGATGGAAGGTACAGCAATTGTTATCTCCCCGCTAATTGCTTTGATGAAGAATCAGGTAGATGCTATGCGTAACTTTGGCGAGGATGACGGAGTAGCGCATTTTTTAAATTCTTCACTTACCAAAGCCGCTATTGCACAGGTTAAAGAGGATGTCACCTCTGGTCGTACCAAACTTCTGTATGTTGCACCCGAATCACTGACTAAGGAGGAGAACATACTGTTTCTTCAAAGTGTAAAGATTTCCTTTTATGCAGTGGATGAGGCTCACTGTATTTCTGAATGGGGTCATGATTTTAGACCAGAGTATCGTCGCATACGCCCAATAATCAATGAGATAGGGGAGGCGCCAATAATAGCACTAACTGCAACTGCTACACCCAAGGTACAGCATGATATACAAAAGACATTGGGTATTCAGGAAGCCCATGTTTTCAAGTCGTCCTTCAACAGACCCAACCTATACTATGAGATAAGGCCAAAGGTTGATGCATCTAAAGAGATTATCAAGATGCTGAAGGAGAATCCTGGAAAGTCTTGTATAATCTACTGCCTTAGCCGGAAGAAAGTTGAAGAGCTTGCAGAACTTCTGGTTGTGAATGGTATAAAGGCTTTGGCCTACCATGCCGGAATGGATGCTGCAACAAGGGCAGCCAACCAGGATAAGTTTCTGTATGAAGAGGTTGACGTGATTGTTGCTACCATTGCCTTTGGTATGGGTATTGATAAGCCTGACGTACGTATCGTTATCCACTATGATATGCCCAAGAGTCTTGAGGGTTATTATCAGGAAACAGGTCGTGCCGGTCGGGATGGAGGTGAAGGTCGTTGTATTGCATTCTATAGCTACAAGGATATTCAGAAGCTTGAGAAGTTTATGCAGGGTAAGCCCGTTGCTGAGCAGGAGATAGGTAAACAACTGCTTATTGAGACAGTGGCATATGCAGAGACCTCTCTGTGTCGTCGCAAACTGTTGCTCCATTACTTTGGTGAACAGTATACAGAAGATAGCTGTGACTCATGCGACAACTGTCTCCATCCCAAGGAGCAGTTTGAAGGCATGGAGGCTATCACCACTCTGATTAAGGTGATACTGGAAACCAAAGAGAAGTTCAAAACAGACCATGTAATAGATGTGCTGACAGGTAAGGAGTCCGTATCAGTCAAGGCCTATGGATATCAGGAACTTGAGATTTTTGGTGTCGGAGATGATCAGGATGACAAGTACTGGGATGCTGTAATCCGACATGCCCTTATCGAAGGTCTTATTGTAAAAGAGATCGAAAACTATGGTCTGCTTAAGATAAGTGACAAGGGTAGGGAGTATCTCAAAAAGCCATATAGTATCCTGATTACCAAGAACCACGATTATAGCGATATGGAGGATGAGAGCAGGGCAGGTGGCGGCACTGCAGCTGTTGACTTGGAACTCTTTTCACTGCTTAAGGATCTGAGAAAGGAGATATCCCGTAAGCTCAATCTTCCTCCCTTTGTGATATTCCAGGATCCCTCGCTGGAGGCTATGTCCACCTACTATCCCGTTACTGTCGAAGAACTGCAGAATATGCCGGGAGTAGGTGTGGGTAAGGCCAAACGTTTTGGTGATGAATTTCTGAAACTCATTAAGAGACATGTCGAAGAAAACGACATCGATCGTCCAATCGACATGGTGGTCAAGTCCGTTGCCAACAAATCAAAACTCAAAATATCCATAATTCAGAGTATTGACCGCAAGGTCCCTCTCAATGATCTGGCTGAAGGTAAGGGGATTGAGATGAACGAACTGCTCAAGGAACTGGAATCTATAGTTTACAGCGGGACAAGAGTCAATATAGACTACTACATTGATCAGGTTATGGACGAAGAACATAGGGATGATATCTTCTCTTACTTTAAAGAAGAAGCTGAGTCGGATGATATTACAACAGCCCTGATGGAACTTGGTGAGGATGAATTCACTGAGGAAGAGGTCAGAATGGTCAGGATTAAGTTTATCTCCGAGGTAGGAAACTAGGTTAGCCTGTCTGATCGGGCAAAACTCCCAAGGCTGATTGGGCGGAGTCCTTCCCATGGTAGTGCACGTGTTTCAATGAATGATACGAAGCTAAATATAGGCTGCTTAGAAACGTTTCCTGATCTGGAATTTGAGTTCGCTACTCAGATCTCCGCTGATGCGATTTTGTCCCGTACCAATTTCTTCCCTGTCTGAGTATTTCCAAGCCGCATATCTTACCCATAGATCCAGTCTGGGCAAGGGTGTCCATTTGGCCATAAGGATAAACCTGGAGCCCTTGCCATAGTAGGCTGGTGTGCTGAAACTGTAGAGTACATCTGGCTCATATGCGAAGATCCGTGTGTTGTACTCCTCTGCATCAAACAATGCATAACGGGCGTTGATGGTCAGATTCTTGTTGGGTGCAGCAAATTTCACATCCTGAGCAAAGAAATACCCTTTTGGCAGTTTGCCTTCACCAGCATGGCTGACTGATTGAACATCGGCCCTAAAGCTGAAGGTCCATATTTTGGATGGCATATAGCTGCTCTGAAAACGCAGTTGGGTCTGAGACCTGGTTGCCACCGCAGGAGCCGGTTCCCCGGTGTTAATGTTTACCGGTTTATCCCGGTAACGAAGGCGTATACTATTTTCCCATTCCTTAGATGGCTTGTGACATAGTACGACAAGCCAGTCAAAGCCTTCGTGGGGTGCGTCAATCTGATATTTCGGCCACTTATGCCTGTAATAGTCGATATAGGTATCCAGGGTAAGAGCGGCTGGAAGAGGAATGCTTATTCCTGTGTAAAAGCCGCTCTCACCAGCAGGCTGCGATGCTTCTGTGAGCGGGGCACCCAGAGGTGCCCTGTAGCCCATGTCTATTCTTCTGTATGCCAGCACCACATCAAGAATGCCTTTTGGTGAATGCTGCAAGCCTGCCCAAATTGCCGGGTCTCCTGTTTTGTCAAAGGCCAGTTCGGAAAACAAAAACACCTTTCCTATGCTGCCTTCTGTTGACAGCCAGTAGTTCTGGTTGCTACTGCCCTTGAAATATATGAGTCTATAGGTCTCTTGTTCCGGCTCGATAGGATACTCCAGCATATAATGCATAAAGCCCCCATCAACGATAAAACGACCTGCATACAGACGAGTCCTCAGTCCGGCAGCAGTCTCATCTGCATTACGACGCTGACTGAGCTCAGTCAGCGTACGGTGATAGCCATCTGTCTTAAGGCTCCTGATTACGATATCTCCATTGCTAAGTGTGTCGAGACGGGCATCTCTTTTTCTAAGTGACACAAAGGGTATTACACTCAGTCTTTCAGTTCCCAGATCAAGTATAAGGCCATAGAGCCCTTCAGATTCAGTGGCTGACAGCGAGGGTCCAAAGACCTGCTGTCGGTTGCGTATTGATATAGCATCACTGCTCTTGACCGGAGCCATTCCGGTCTGCAGCGCAAGGCCCTGTCCTGCACTCATGCGGTATTGGCCGGCAATAACCTGTTTAAGTACCTTGTTTCCCTTCCATGAAAGGTATCCTGATACGAAGTCAAAGGTTTTGATTTCATCTGTAAACATTGGTTCACCTGGATCCTTTTCGGCTATCAGACCCATCTGCCATTGTTTACCCACCTGCATCTCGTAGCGGCCGTAATGTCTGAACCTGTCACCCAGATAATAAGTGGTTCCATCCTCCCTTTCTTTGTAGCCCTGGCGTTTCTGAATCTGAAACTGGCTGCGCAGAAAGAGGTCTCCCTTAACTTTGAGTGGGGTTTCAACTGCCTGGGACTCAATACCGAAGCTGATCAGCGGTTCCATATACTCCAGAGTGCGCCTGTCAAGTCCCTCAACTGCCTGAAGTTCGTAGATTGAGTAAAAGGCCTTGTTTTGATAACGCTGAAACAGTAGCGCCTCAATCTGCATATCAGACAGGAAGAAGATACGGTTGAGGTCCTCGCGTGTAGCACTATTGATGTTGATTGGATTCCTGATGAGGTCGGCTATCTGGTCGATAAGGGCAGAGTAGTCACCTTCCTCATCTAGCATCTCTGCTGTATTTTCGAGTATCTCGGCTGCCAGACCGTATATGTCTTGTACGTCCTGAGCCGGCAGGCTCAGCGCAAGACCAAGCATTAGTATTACTGACAAGCTGCGTAGCATTGTACTATCTATTTGGTGATCCGAAATGATAACTAAAGCCTATTGATGATGAGAAGCCGAGCACTTCATGATGATTGATGCCCATGTCGATGTCTAGCGACTGAAGCCTCACTGTAGTTCCAAGTGCCAGACTCAGAGGCCTGGCAGAAACAGCTCCACGAAGGATTAGGTATTCTACTGCGGCATACTGAGTCATCATTGACATGCGAGGTTCGTATTCAGTATCTTTCTCTACTCCTAGTTCCAGTTTTACATCCTTATGGGGCAGATAAGCCAGTGATGCCGCAAAAATTGTCGGCCACATGGTGCGTTCCTGCTGCCTTTGCCAGTTGGATTGAGCCGGATTTACAGTATAGCAGCCAAGTCTCAGGCTAGGATGCGGTGTAAGAAGCAAACCCGCATCCATGGTGAAGCAATAGTTGGTTTCAGCACCTTTCTGTATGGCTGTGGCATAATAAAATCTTGCACCAAGGTTGAGCCATGGAGCCATACTTCGTGAAAGGGTTGCGCTAATCTTCTGAATATTATAGCTTTGATAACCAGAGTAAGTGTAGGCTGCCGAAAACACAGCAAGGGAGGTAGGGAGGCATCCGAAAACCATAGCCGAGCTCAGTTCCCTGATACCGAAATCATTGTGGCAGCCAGTGCCTGCCACAGGCTGCTCAAGGTGTGCCGTTCCTGCAGGGTTGGCAAATAATGCCCATTCACTGCTTTCAGTTGCTGCAGGTATTCCCAGAATTCCGGAGCGTGGGCTGTTATAGCTCAGATTCTGTGCAGCAAGATCACAGCATAACATTATGCTGATAAGCAGATAAGTAATAAGCAAAGGCCAATAATCTGCTTGAAGTAATTTGGGGATAGAGTACCGGTCTGCTAGCATCATCCACTTAGTTAACAGGCTGAAACTATGTTGTTAATTTAGCTAGTTTTGTGTAATAATTCCAATTTTTAGCTATCACGTTCGGCTATCTTCAAGGTTTTTTTTTATACTTTTGACCTTTCTTTAATCGGTAAGAGGCATATGAAGCGCATTAAATTATTAGACAAAGAGTTTGCTTTGACAATTCCTGGCAGTGATATTAAGAAAGCAACCTGGCAGATGGCAGAGAAGATGAACCAGGATCTTAAGGATAAAAACCCTCTTATGGTTTGTATTCTGAACGGTTCCTTTATGTTTTCGGCTGATTTGCTTAAGCTGGTCGAGTTTCCTTGTCAGATAAGCTTTGTCAAGCTGGCCTCTTATGAAGATATGGGAAGCACTGGAACTGTAAAGGAACTGATTGGCTTCAACGAAGAGCTGAAAGGTCGTACAGTGGTCCTTCTTGAAGACATCGTAGATACAGGAATTACTGTTGAAAGCTGTGTCAATCAGATTAAGAAGACAGGAGCAAAAGAGGTTCTTGTAGCAACCATGCTCTTTAAGCCTGCTGCTTGTCAGCGTAGAATTAACCTGGACTATGTAGGTCTTGAGATTCCTAACGACTTTATTGTCGGTTACGGTCTGGATTACAACGGTTATGGACGTAATCTGCCGGACATTTACAGTCTGGTAAAGTAACGGATATTCCGTAGCAGCTTCAGAACGATTTGGTTTCCGGCACTCGTATCGATGTGCCCGGATCTTTCATGACGCCATTTCTGTCAATTTTTATAGAAAAACCATCAACTTAAGATAAAAGGTAATTCAAAATAGGAAGGATGTTGAACGTTGTGTTATTTGGTCCTCCGGGATCAGGGAAGGGTACTCAGAGCGAAGGAATTATCAAAAAGTACGGATTGGCTCACATATCAACCGGAGATATTCTGCGCCATGAGATTAAGGAAGGAACAGAGCTGGGAAAGACTGCAGCAGAATATATCAATCGAGGTGAACTGGTTCCCGATGCATTGATAATTGAGATGCTTGAGAATAAGATTGACAGTCTAGCCAACCCCAACGGGGTCATCTTTGACGGGTTTCCTCGTACGGTTGAACAGGCTAAAGCCTTGAAGGTGATGCTGTCAGGACGCGGTCAGGTTGTTGATGTTATGATCAACCTCGAAGTTGATCAGGAAGAATTGATTGCTCGTCTGCTCAAGAGAGGTGAGACCTCAGGCCGTAGTGACGACAACCTTGAGACTATCCAAAAGAGGATTAATGTTTATGAGTGCCAGACAGCTCCTGTAATCGGCTTTTACAAAGCTGAAGGCTCTTACCGTGGTATTTGCGGAACTGGTACTATTGAAGAGATTTTTGAAAGAATAAGTGAAGCTCTTGACCCCTGCCTGGCTTAATGTCGGGTGGGTCACATATGTGTTTCCGATCAGGCTTGTCAGGAGTTTTTGCCCGGAGGACAAAGTAGAAGAGAAAGGGATTGACAATGAGTAATTTCGTAGATTACGTCAAGATATTTTGCCGTTCCGGAAAAGGAGGGGCAGGGTCAGCCCATTTCAGGAGAGAGAAGTTTGTACCCAAGGGTGGTCCTGATGGTGGTGATGGTGGACGTGGGGGGCACGTAATTCTGCGTGGAAGCAGGCATTACTGGACTCTAATTCACCTTAAATATGAAAGGCACGTATTTGCCGGTAACGGTGAATCAGGTAGCAGACAAAGGTCATCCGGAGCTTCCGGAGAGGACAAGATTATAGAAGTCCCTCTGGGTACTGTGGCCAGAGATGCCGACACTGGAGAATTCCTCTTTGAGATCACCAGACATGGAGAGGAAAAGATCCTTGCAAAGGGAGGCCGGGGAGGTCTTGGCAATTTCCACTTTAAAACTGCTACCAACCAGGCACCACGCTATGCTCAACCAGGTGAGCCCGGCATTGAGATGGCCGTAATACTTGAGCTGAAGCTGCTTGGTGATGTTGGCCTTGTGGGCTTTCCAAATGCAGGTAAGTCAACGCTGCTGGCATCAGTCTCTGCTGCCAGACCTGAAATAGCCGACTATCCGTTTACTACTCTGGTACCCAACCTTGGAATCGTTGAGGTGAGGGATCGTAAGTCATTTGTGATGGCCGATATCCCCGGTATTATTGAGGGAGCCCATGAGGGCAAGGGTCTGGGACTTCGTTTTTTACGCCACATAGAGCGTAACTCAATTCTGCTTTTTTTGGTACCTTGCGATAGTAAGAATATAAAAGAGGAGTACGAAATCTTGCTGAACGAGCTGAAATTGTACAATCCGGAACTTCTGGACAAGAGTCGCTTTCTGGCTATCTCTAAAACTGATTTCATAGACCCTCAGATTGAAAAGGAACTTGAAGCTGAGCTTCCTGACGTTCCCCATGTGTTTATTTCTTCCGTGAGTGGTAAGGGTATTACCCAACTCAAGGATATGTTATGGCAAGAACTTGAGAGGATTAACCCTGCCGAACCTGAAGAAGAAGAGGACATTTATTCCTGATGGACAAACCTTAAGGGGTTTCTGTTGTTCTTCACTAGTTAATGAAGAACTATGAGTATGGAATATAGCGAGGATAAATGGAATGAGACTGTGCTTCGGGTAAGCAAGCATTTCAAAGTCACTGCAGAGTTTGACTTTATGTTGTTTGTAATCGGAATACAGGATCTGGGTAAGGGATTTACACAATATAGCAGGGACGAGAAATGGGACCTTATCAATCTTGGTAAGTGTCGGCTTCTTACCCGGCTTGGTTACCTTAAGGAGGTTGGCCGTGACAATGAAGACTGGCCTGAGTTTGAAGAGGTAAAAAAAGTAAAGAGTCTGAGCCCTACCTTTCAAAAAAGGCTTTTGAAACAAGCAATGATAGAGTACTTTGATGAGGTGCTGGAACCTCTGAAGGAATAATCGTTATATTTTGCCGAATTGGCGGTCATGCTAATGACCGCAGGCGGCCTTAACAATCAAATCTATTTGACATGAGGAAATTTATGTTTTTTGCAGGCCTGATTATTCTTAGTCAGACCCTGGTTTTTTGCCAGAAGGCTAACCAGTCAGTAGTTGAGATCGAAACTACTTACGGCACCATCGAGGTAATGCTCTATGATGATACCCCGCTTCACCGCGACAACTTCCTGAAGCTGGTTGAGGAAGGTTATTACAACGGAACTCTGTTCCACAGGGTTATCGAAGAGTTTATGATTCAGGGCGGCGACCCGGACTCAAGAGGTGCTGCACCGGGTATGCGACTGGGTATGGGTGGACCAGATTATCAGGTTGATGCTGAGATCCTTTATCCGGTTCATTTCCATAAGAGAGGTGCACTTGCAGCTGCAAGGATGAGCGATGCCGTTAATCCTGAGAAAAAGTCCTCAGGCTCACAGTTCTTTATCGTTCAGGGCAGGGTTCTCACAGACGAGGAACTGGATCAATTGGAGGCTATGAGTGCGGAACGCAAGCGTCAGGCCGTTATGATGAAATATGCTGAGCCCTACAGAGAACAAATTATGGCTTTTCAAGAGGCCAACGACCAGGAAGGCTTTATGGTCCTGCTGGAACAAATCATGGAGGAAGCTGCTGCAGAGATGGATACTATACAAGGTACTATAATTCCTGAAGACCTTAGGGAAGTGTACAAGACTGTCGGTGGTGTGCCTCATCTTGATGGCGATTATACAGTATTCGGCGAGGTAATCTCAGGTATGGATGTTGTTGATAAGATAGCTGCTGTCGAAACTGACTATACTGACAGACCCCTTGAGGATGTAGTAGTAAGTATTAAACTTAAATAAACAGGTAATGCTGAGACGCGTCTTTTTGCTCCTTGTTGTTGCGGTACTGGCTTGTCCTTTTGCACTCGATGCCCAGGATGACTATTACTATGTTTTGATAAAGACCAACATGGGCAATATGCGGGTAAGGCTTTACAATGAGACTCCGGAACACCGCAAGGTATTCCTCCAACTGGCAAACAGCGGCCATTACAATGGCACGCTGTTTTACCGTGTAATAAAGAACTTTGTAGTTCAGGGAGGCTCTTCTGATTCACGCAAAGCCCCTGCAGGCAAGAGAATTGGCTATGGTGAGAGTTATAATATCAGCTCTGAATTTGTCAAAGACTGCTTTCACAAGAAGGGTGCCTTATGTGCTCCCCGTCAGCCTGAGAGTGTCAACCATTTCAAGATGTCTGATATTGCCCAGTTTTATATAGTTCACGGTCGGGTTTATACCGACGAGGAACTTGATAAGCTGGAGAAGGCAGTCAATAATCCGATACTGAAGGAGTTGCGCGAGAGGTTTCTTGTGCCTCACAAGGAAGAGCTCGACAGACTGCGTGAAGAGGGCAAGATTGCCGAGTACAATGAACTGGCAAGGAAAATAAAGTCAGATATTGAATTTGAGTTCAGTGTCTCAAAGCATCTCAAGTTCACTCCCGAACAAAGGAAAGCCTATACTACTGTTGGTGGAATACCTCAGCTGGATGGCGATTACACTGTGTTTGGCGAGGTAATCGAGGGCTTAGATGTACTGGACAAGATTGCTGCGCTGGAAACAGACAAGAACGACAGACCACTAAAGGATGTCGTTATCATATCTGTTGAAGAATCGTACAGGTGAACTGCGCAATACCTCTTTTATAGAAGGATAGGTTTTTTCAAGTAGTTCCGGCAACATTTCGGGACTGACCCAGAATACAGAATCAATGCCTTCCTCGGTCTGTGGCCGGGGAAGGCTTTTTTCATAATACCTCATAAGGTACCAGTGGGTCTCCTTAAGTATTCTCTCCCCTTTATGACGGTAAGTGTGATAGGTCCGGGTTATTCTTTCTCTCAGCTCAAGGTTGCCTATCCCGCATTCCTCCTCGACTTCTCTGAGCGCTGCTGCTTCGAATGACTCTCCCTTCTCGACCTTGCCTTTAGGCAGGTCAAAGTATCCCAGACGATTGATTCCCAGAAATTCACTATAGTCCTCATTCCATACCAGACCCCCGGCTGCGGGAAGATTATTGAATAATGAGCGGAAGTCCTGCATCAGCTCATGCAGGTTGTGATGATAAACAAAGGCTTTTTCGAGCTTATCGTCCTCTTCAAAATCGTCTACATACTGTTGCAATTCGCCACGGCTACCGTATTTGAGGATGGAAGCAAATGAGCCGTCAAGGTCGGTTTCTATATTGTCGGTAAGCACCAAAAGACGGTCCTTGAAAAAGATTTTATACATTTGCGGAGAGCTTATTTCGAAATCGTTAACTACTTTATATGAATAGAGAAGAGACTATAGCAAATCATCTGCTGCAAATTAAAGCAATAAAATTGCAACCGGCAAACCCCTTTACATGGGCATCTGGCTGGAAATCGCCGATCTATTGCGACAATCGCAAGACCTTGTCATTCCCAGTGGTGCGTGATTATATCAAAGAGCAGTTTGCTGCCCTTGTAAAGGAGAAATATGCTGATGCTGACGTGATTGCCGGTGTTGCTACAGGAGCCATCGCCATTGGTGCGCTGGTTGCCGACCTGCTAGGCAAGCCCTTTATCTATATACGTTCAGCTCCCAAAGGTCACGGACTTGAAAACCTAATAGAAGGAGTGCTAGAACCCGGTCAGAAGGTTGTAATTATCGAAGATCTTATTTCGACTGGTGGTAGCAGCCTTAAGGCTGTTGAGGCAGTTAGAAATGCCGGCGGTAATGTGATGGGTATGCTTGCAATTTTTTCCTATGGCTTTAATACAGCCGTCGAGAACTTCAATGCTGCCGATGTCAAACTTGATACCCTGAGCAACTATGAAGTTTTGATAAAGGTGGCTGTAGACAAAGGCTTTGTAGGAAATAACGAACTAGATACCCTTGCTGCATGGAGAAAGGATCCGGCTTCATGGAGTGTATAATCATATGTGTCAGATAACAAATTCCACCTCTTTAAATGCATATTCCCTAAGGCTGCCGTCAGGCAGCCTTAGTACTAAATGCCCCTCTGGTTTTACAGAGTGAAAGCTTGCCTCAAAAACGCCATTTTCATCCCTATAGCTGTGCATACCCCTGTTGCGATAGAGGTTGGCATAGTATTCGTCGAAGAGCTGTATGGGATCCTGAATAGTGGCAAATTCCGAATAACGTTTTATAAATGAATTGAGGATATCCTTCATTACAGTGTCCCTGTCGTGGGTCTTTCCACTGATCTGACACAGGGAAATGGGATTTGGTATATCTGGGCTGAAGGTCACCTGATTGAGGTTTAGACCGATTCCTATTATTGAAGAGGATATCTGCCTGCCTTTGAGATTGTTTTCAATTAGGATTCCTGCAAGTTTTTTATCACCTGAATAGATATCATTGGGCCACTTGATTCTGAATTCATTTCCAAATGGCTTTAGCACATCAAGGATGGACAGAGTGATTAGCTGGGTTATTTCAAATTGGTTGTTTATATCAATGAAATAGGGCTTGATGAGGAATGAGAAGGTAAGGTTCAATCCTTCGGTACTTTCCCATCTGGTACCTTGACGGCCCCTGCCTGCCGTCTGGTAGTCTGCAACCACCGATGTAAACTCCGCTATTGAGCGTTCAGTAGCCATCTCTTTAAGCTGCTGGTTAGTAGAGTCGAGTGATTTAAAATATTCAATCTTAGGAGCTTGCATTGCAATTTTGTTTTTCCGACCTTTTCAGTGAACTGCCTGTTTTAGCGGGACAAATTAACTATTAATATGCTTTGAAAGTATTATCTTTGGGTTTTATTTAGAGAGTATATTTGCAGTAAACTGTGATAAATACAGCTGGAAGGAGAAATATATAGAATGGCAGAAAAACAAGAAACTCTTAGCTCAAAGCAACTTGTAGAAGCAGTAATTGAAGGGATTCAGGAGAGGAAGGGTGTTAACATTACTGTTCTCGACTTGACTTCAATAGAGAACACAATCACAGACTATTTTGTTATATGTGACGGCGACAGCAATATTCATGTTGATTCTATTGCAGATTCAGTAGTTGAATATGTTAGGGAATACTACAGTCAAAAGCCTTACCATGTGGAAGGGCGTGAGAATGCGCAGTGGGTGCTAATCGACTATTTGAATGTTGTCGTTCATGTGTTCCAACGCAGGATCAGGGAGTTTTATAATCTGGAGGCATTGTGGGCTGATGCCGGACGCAGGGATATCCCCAATCCGGAATTATTCAGACAATAATTGAAATAATAGAATGGCAGAAGAGAAGAAAAATATTAACAAGGAAAAAGACAGACAGGGTGGTACGCCTAAGCTGCCGCAGTTCAATGTATATTGGATCTATGCGATAATCTTTGCAGTACTTATAGGCATCACTATGCTTGGTGGTGGACAAACCCCTAAGACCGTTCCATGGAGCGTTTTTGAAAACAAAGTGCTTCCGGGCGGGGATGTTTCCAAGATAGTAGTAATATCTAACAAGGGTGAGGCAGAGGTAACATTAAACGAGGACGCATTAAGTAAGTACAGTGATATTCTCGGTGATAACAAAAGGTTTCCCCGCACTGGACCTCACCTGTTAGTAAAGATCCCAAGCATTGATATCTTTTACGAGGCACGTAAGACTGTTGAGGATACCCAGGGTATTGTTATACCTTATGAATTTGAGGATCGGACTAATATGTTTCGTGACTTCTTTGTAATGATGCTTCCCTTCTTGCTCATCATAGGTATCTGGGTTTTCTTCTTCAGGAGGATGAGTTCCCAAGGCGGAAGTGGTGGTTCAGGCGGCATTTTCAGCGTTGGAAAATCAAAGGCTCGTATGTTTGACAAAGACAGCGGCATCTCCGTTACTTTCAAGGATGTTGCAGGTCTTGCAGAAGCCAAGATAGAGCTTGAAGAGATAGTTGAATTTCTTAAGAAGCCCGAGAAGTTTACCGAACTAGGTGGTAAAATACCCAAAGGAGCCCTGCTTGTAGGCCCTCCCGGAACTGGAAAAACCCTTCTTGCAAAGGCTGTTGCAGGTGAGGCCAACGTCCCTTTCTTCAGCATGTCGGGTTCTGACTTTGTTGAAATGTTTGTTGGTGTTGGTGCTTCAAGGGTGCGTGACCTGTTCAAAAAGGCCAAGGAGAAAGCTCCCTGTATCGTCTTTATCGATGAGATTGATGCCATAGGTCGTGCCAGGGGCAAGAACGTCAACTTCGGCGGTAATGATGAGCGTGAGAATACTCTCAACCAGCTGCTTACCGAGATGGATGGTTTTGCATCCAACAGTGGTGTTATTATACTTGCTGCGACCAACCGTGCAGATATACTTGACAGGGCTCTTATGCGTGCCGGCCGGTTCGACAGGCAGATTGCTGTCGAACTGCCTGATCTTAACGAACGCAAGGAGATCTTTGAGGTTCACCTTCGTCCGCTTCGTCTGGCTGAGGATGTACAGTCAGAGTTTATGGCACGTCAGACCCCGGGATTCTCAGGTGCTGACATTGCAAATGTATGTAATGAAGCTGCCCTGATAGCAGCCAGAAAGAGCAAGAAACTTGTAGGCAAGGAAGACTTCCTCGATGCTGTCGACCGCATCGTTGGTGGTCTTGAAAAGAAAAACAAGATAATATCAAAGGATGAGAAAAGGGCTGTAGCTTATCACGAGTCGGGCCATGCTACTATAAGCTGGCTGCTTGAGCATGCTCATCCTCTTGTTAAAGTCACTATTGTGCCTCGTGGGAAAGCGCTGGGTGCAGCCTGGTACCTGCCCGAGGAGAGGTCCCTCAATACCTATGAGCAAATGCTCGATGAGATGTGTGCGACCCTCGGAGGTCGCGCAGCCGAGGAGGTTGTCTTTGGCCGCATTTCAACAGGTGCATTGAATGATCTTGAAAAAGTTACACGTCAGGCTACGGCAATGGTTTCTTTCTTTGGTATGAGCCCTAAAATAGGAAACCTGAGCTACTATGATTCTACCGGACAGAGTGATTATACCTTTAGTAAGCCTTATAGCGAGATGACTGCCCAGGTCATTGATGAAGAGATAAAGAGAATCGTCGAGGAGCAGTACCAAAGGGCTAAGGATATTCTGACTGCCAATATGGAGAAGCTGAATCAGCTTGCAGGACTTCTGCTTGAAAAGGAAGTGATTTTTAGTGAAGATCTGGAGCATATCTTTGGTAAGCGCCAGGTTACCGGGCACGTAATAGACGAGGAAAACCATGAAGCTAAGGAGCATTCCGGAGGTAGCGAAGACAATGAGGACTCTGTCACTCAGTCCGCAGATAATGTGTAGTTTTTAAAACACTTTATTTCTGTTATTTTTGTGCTATTCGTTCGAATGTTTATTTAATATTTTGCTGAGTGAGCAATTTCTTTAAGCGCCTGATAACAGGGACTGTCTTCGTAACGGTCATTGTTGCAGGTATTTTGTGGAGCCAATATTCATACTTCCTTGTATTTCTGACTGCTGTGCTGCTGGGAATACTTGAGTTTTCGGGAATCTTGAAGTCAGGTAGGATGAATGTTGATCGTACTCTGGCTTTGTTGACAGGTTTATTTTGGTACGCATGTACCTTCCTGATTCTGGCCGGGAAGATTAATGCCGTCTGGCTTTCGTTGATTATTCCAATGAGCTTGCTTGTTTTTGTTGTCGAACTATACAGGAAGTCTGACACCCCACTTCAGAACATTGCTGCCACCCTTTTGGTGCCTTTGTATATAGCCCTGCCCTTTTCTGCATTGCACTACCTGGTGTTTTTCACAGGGGAGTATGTATCCTCGCTATTGCTGGGCTTCTTTGTCCTGGTATGGTCGAATGATACAGGTGCATATCTGGTGGGAGTCACCCTTGGAAAGCACAAACTTTTTCCTGGAATCTCTCCCAAGAAGAGTTGGGAAGGGTTTGTTGGCGGTGTTATATTTGCCCAACTGGCAGCCTATTTTATTTCAATGACAGGTGCGGCTCCCGATTTGATACACTGGATGGCTATTGCGCTTATAGTATCAGTGGTTGGTACATATGGCGATCTGGTTGAATCTATGATTAAGAGGAGCTTTGATCTGAAGGACTCAGGTAATATTCTGCCGGGACACGGAGGCATTCTGGATCGTTTTGATGCAGTGCTTTTTGCAGCCCCAATGATTTGTGTATATTTGATGTTGTTGCTATAGATTTTAATTGAAAATATATGACCATCCACAAAGAAGGATTTAAGATCATCGGAGTAACTTTTGTTGCATTAATTCTGGTGAATTTTTTTCTCAGGAACTGCCCATCTGCTCTGCCATGGAGTGTGGGTATTTCTACGCTGCTGTTGCTTGCAGTTGTGAATTTCTTCCGTAGTCCCGTCAGGGAGGGTTTCTTGCATGGCAATGCAATAATTGCTCCTGCGGATGGTAAGGTAGTAGTCATTGAAGAAGTTGAGGAGAATGAATTCCTGAAAGGCAAAGCTGTTCAGGTTTCAATTTTTATGAGCATCTTCGATGTACATATCAACTGGTATCCTCTTTCAGGTGCTATCAGATACTTCAAACACCATAGTGGTCGCTTTATGGCTGCTCACCTGCCCAAGGCTTCAACTGAAAACGAACGTACTACTGTCGCCATAGAGCATGAAAACGGTAGCGTAATAGTTGTGCGCCAGATTGCCGGAGCAGTTGCCCGCAGAATTGTGTGCTATGCAAAAGATGCCGACAAAGCCGTTCAGGGTGAGCAAATGGGCTTTATTAAGTTTGGCTCAAGAGTTGACATCTATCTCCCTGTTGGTTCAAGGATAGATGTTAAACGGGGACAGATAGTAAGAGGAAGGCAGACCATCATAGGATGGTTGGAATAGTATCACAACCTGATTCCTAAGAATACCACATCATCTACCTGTTCTTCATTGCCCTTCCATTGTTGGAAGGTGGTATGGATCAGTTCTTCCTGTTCTCGCATTGGTTTCTTGTATATGTCAAGCAGGAGTTTCCTGATATTGGCCGACATATACTTTTTACCTTCGGGGCCACCAAACTGGTCTGCGTAGCCGTCAGAGAACAGATAGAGTGCATCATTCTCATTCATGTCATACTCGATGTTGACAAACTCGCTTTCATCCTCTATGATGCTGTCGCCGACACTACGTCTGATACCCTTGTACACATTCAGTTCGCCGTTGATGAAGAGATAGACGGGTCTCTTGGCAGATGCCAGTCTTACCTTTCTTGTCTTGGTGTCAATCTCAACAATTGAAATATCCATACCGTCACGTGTATGCTCCGGTTCGTTCTTCTGAAGCAGAATCTTGATCTCGGTATCCAGTCGTTTAAGGATGTCGGCAGGGGAGTTAATCTCCTGCTGCTTGACTATATCATTGAGCAGTGTGGTTCCAATCATAGACATGAAGGCTCCCGGCACACCGTGACCTGTACAGTCGGCTACAGTGATAATAAATTTGCCTTTAAGGTTGCTGAACCAGTAAAAGTCACCACTTACTATATCACGGGGAACAAAGTATATAAAATACTCCTTGAAGGCCTTGGCAAGCAGATCTGATTGAGGTAGTATGGATGACTGTATCCTCTTTGCATAGTTGATGCTGTCTGTGATATCCCTGTTTTTGCGCTCAATCTCAGCCTTCTGTTCACGCAGTAAGATAGTCTGGTTGTGTACCTCTCTTTGCAGGGCTTCTTTCTGCTTGATAAGATTCCTTTCCCTGATCTGGATTATCAGATACACTGAATATACTATCAATGCTATTATTGCAATATAGAACCAAAGTTTCTTCCAAATTGGGGGTTCGATATTTATACTTATAGTCAGAGGTTCCTTATTATATACTCCGTCTGCATTAAATGACCTGATTTGCAGTTGATAGTTGCCGTTGGGCAGGAAGTCATATTCCCTGAATGAAGTGGTCCCCAGATCAAGCCATTCATCATCATTGTCTCCGTTACGTGTGAGTCTGTATTGGTAGGTCACATTCTTGGGATCTTTGTAACTAATACCAATGAAATCGAAGCGGAATGTATATTTCTTCTTGTATGGATAGGGCAGGTTGAGAACCTTGGTAGCCTTATGCTCTTGACCTGATACCTTTATAGAGGTGAAATTAATGTGAGGTGCGACTTTGTTGACAACGTCCTTGGCAGGGAAGTAATTGATAACACCCTGGCTGGATGCAAACCATAGAGTCTGGTCTTTGGCTACGGTAGCATAATAGAAATCCACTCCCATATTCTGCTCATAACCGAAGACTCTTACCTTGCCGCTTTGGGGGTCTACCGAACTAAGGCCAGGGAAGTGGGTAACCCACAGACGATTGTATATATCAGTTACAACATTGTAGGTGAAATTCTTGGCCAGTCCGCTGTTTACATCAAAATAAGCCAGCGAGTCCTCTCTGTAGTTGATTACTCCTCTTCCTTGTGAAGCCAACCATATATTTCCAAGACTGTCAATGGTCATGTCAAATACATCAACCGGACTGTCGCTGATGCGGTGCACCTCAATATTCTTGGACTCTATACGGCATATACCACTGTTTTTTGGGCCAATCCAGATATCTTCCCCATTCAGGTAAATAAAGTTGATATTATTGTGCGGCAGACCGTTCTCTGTTGTGAGATGCAACTTTGCTCCAGTCACTACATCAAGTCTGAAGACCCCCCCTACAGTTGCCAGATATATTGAATTACCTCTACCTTTTATATCGTTGATCTTCCTCTCAGTACGTGAGTCTGTGTAATAGTATGGTTTGAATACCCGACTATCTTCCATTTTATAGAAAAGTCCATTGTTCTCTGTGGCTGCCCATACAGTTTTGCTTTCATCTTCATAGAATCCAATCACTGCATCCTGAGGGATACCTAAGGCACTGTCATAAAACTCAAAGTCTGTGAAACAGTAGGGATCAGCTACAATAAGTCCGTTTTCAAGTCCTATCCATAGTCTATTGTTGCTATTCATTACAGACCTTGCCTTATTATTCTGGAATCCTATCACAGACAGGTCGTAAAAGACCATACTCTCATCCACAAGTGATGAAACGCCTCCTCCGTATGTAGCAAACCAGTAGTTGTCTTCCGAATCTGCCAGTATGTCCCTGACGAAATTATTACTCATCCCATTGCTTACTGAGAAGTTGAAGGAATCAGTAAACTCTCTTGCCCGTATGTCATAAAAGAGCTTTATCACGCCATTACCCCATGTGGCAAGCAATATGTGTCCTTCATCCTCCTCTTCGATATCCTGAATATTCTCGTATTCAAGTTCGAACTGCATACATAGGGATTTGTCAACTATGCGAACGGCAGATGATTCATTGAGAGCAAAACGAAAGAATCCTTCATCTTCGGTAGTGATCCAGAATTCATTCTGTATCCCTTTACGCGGCTTGATGGATGTGATAGTTGTACTGGGGATCTCTGTGTATTTCTCCAGACTCTTAACCTTGCCATCGTTTCCACCCGTCACCTTGATTAGTCCGTCAGAGGTGCCCAGTAGCACAGAGTTGTCACCAAGAGGATAAATAGAGTAAAACAGAGTATGTCCCAAGCTGCCGGTATCAAACCAGGTAGTAACATTCAGGTACTTGTCAATCTTTCCGAAGCCTGAGTTTTGTACAGCAAACCAGATATTGCCCTGTCTGTCGAAGTTGAGTGCTCGTACCGGACTGTTTGTTTCCTCCAGTCGTATCGGTGTGAATTCTCCATCACGATAAAAGCTTAGGTCGCCGTTATTATGCCCTATCCACAGAGTTCCGTCTTCATTTACCTTGAGAGACATTATAAAGTCACCGGCCAGAGAATCCTGAGTGGAGTATGAGGTAAACTTAAGACCATCGTAACGCACCAGTCCTTCTCCCGTACCAATCCAAAGAAAGCCATTATTATCCTGCTCCAGACAATAAATAAAGTTTTGAGGCAGGCCCATATTGGAATCATAGTTCCTGAATCGGAAGGTCTGGGCACTAATGCCAAAACACGAAGTTGCCAGCATCAGCACGGACAGAATAACCCGAAATGAACCGGAAGCTTTAATCATTTTACGGGAGCTTTAGGTTTTATACCAATATTGTACTTGTATTTGGGAATACCTCCGATTGGAATACTGTAGAAGGGAAGTAGCTCCCCGTACTGGTTTTCCAGGTAAATAACAACGTTATTGCTTTTGATATTGGCCTTCTTGTTTTTAATTAGCTGAATATCCAACGAACTGTTAATATCATCGGCTGTTATCTGGTGGGTACTTGTGGCCCAGTGGTTTTCTCCCGAGATGGCCATAACCTCGCCGTTCTTCGACGGCGAGATAACCCTGATAACTCCGTCGTTATCCCAGTCAAAATTACTTTGCTTGATGGCTATCACGCGTTCGTCCATATATGGATAAATATGTGATACCTCATTATTGGCATCATGCAGTCTGAATTTATACTTAAAGTAAAAAGCAAAAGCCCCTTCCACTGGTCTGTTTTGCTCTCTGTCAGTGCTGAGGAAGAGACGGTACAGATTACCGTCGTCCCCGCTTATGCCTTCGATAACCAACTTGAAGACATAACCTCCATATTCAGGTAATAACTCCCCCTCACCCGGGTTGAAGGGACCAAAGGTATACCATTTGCTGTCGTATCTGGCATCATTCCCGAAAGATCTGGATGCCAGCATGGTTCCGCTCTTGTAATTACCATCCCTTACTATTCTGCGGGCTCCTTCATTTGAACAGGCACCTGCACCGCCGAATACCGAGAAAGTGGTTCTTGTGTTCCACTCGCCCTTTTGTTCGTCTAGTTCTCCTCCCGTATCCGGGTCAAACACTCTCAGGTAAATGGATTCCTGAAAAGATTCGGGAACGCTGAAAAAGATTATCTGTATGAAATCATCATCCCCCCAGGCGGTTTCTCCATCCTTCCCGAAGGTTACCAAAGCATGAATGTTTTCGTCCACCGCCGGTACGGGCTGGGCCATCAGGACCGGACTGATTAGCAATGATAGAAGTAAAAAATATATGAATTTCCTGATTTGCATAATTTCAGATTAATAAGTCTTTACTCCACAACAATATTGCGGTATGAGCAATGTCTACCATCCCTCCAATATGCTTCACACTTCACCATATATATTCCTTTCTTACGGAAAGTATGTCTAATTGTTTTACCCATTTGTTGTTCTTCTCCTGTACCAAAGTTCCAGAAATACTGTATATCACCTGTATCCTGGTATCCGTTTAAGCTGGCGTCAAACAGTATCTCCTCACCTTGTTTTATCCTTTCTGGGGCCTGGAAGTAAACCTGCTTTGTCATTTCAAGCAGTATCTTATTCCTGTCCGCAGCCTTCAACTCTTCACCAGTCACCGGATCTACAACGTTCAGTATGACCTCATATTGTCCGGGACCCGGGAAGCAGTAGTCTACTTCCGATCCTTCAAGTATCGTGCCGTCATTGAATTCCCAGATAAACCTGATTTGCATTGTATCTGGATCAAAGCCACTTGTCTCATACAGGGTGAAGCAATAGTAATCTTCGGTAACTTCAGACGGATCCTCGCAGAATGCGATTTGGTATTCAAATTGGTAGAGGTCATCAGAACCGTCCCTGTTGGATGCAAAAAGACCTCTGGATTCGTCCGTGAATATAAAACAGCTGAAATCATCATAGGGAGTGTTGACAGGTTCGGCCAATGCTACAGGTGTGTTCCATTTACCATCATAGATGGAGTAGAATATATCTGTTCCTCCCATGCCTCCGTGGCCATCCGAACTGAAGTACAGTTTACCGGAACTATGCCAAAAGGGAAAGACCTCATTCCCAGCAGTGTTGATCGCAGGGCCCAGATTTTCTGGAGTGTCCCATCTGCCTTCTACCTTACGGCTTACATAGATGTCGGTTCCTCCGTATCCGCCGGGCATATCCGAGCAGAAGAACAGCATGGTACCATCAGTCGAGAGCGATGGGTGGGTTACGGAGTATGATCCGTAACCGAAGGACAGCTCTCTAAACTCCTGCCAATTGCTTCCTGCTTTTTGCGATTGGAAAAGCCAAAGCTGATTTGGTTCACGATTTCCGCGCTGTAGCTTTAGTTCATTTTTCTTGTTGAGCGTAGCAATCAGAGTAACCCCGTCAGTACTCATTGTCATCGGACCTACGGTAAGTTCCTGACCTGCAGTCGCTTCAAACAATGTCGTACGTCCAGTGTTTCCATCTTTATCGATGTGAGCTTTATATAGTTTGTACAGGAAACGGTCCTCCTGATCAAATACATTCTTGACAAGGTTGCTCTTACGGTTGGAGATAAAGTAGAGTGTTGAATCATGAACAAATGGAGCCATCTCGTTGGTTATAGGGTCGTTAAGTTTAAGCTTTCTGACTGTGAGCTCCTGCCCCTGAGTGCAGACTACTGTCAGGAATGCAGCCGATACCGTGGTAAATATATATTTCAAGCAACTCTTCATACTGTCACTCCTAAAATATTATGGCACGCTTTAAAAAAATCTCGGGCTTACTGTGTTGACCTTATAGCCAAAGTCAAACTTCAGTGATATTTCATGGCTTCCGCTGTTCATATTGCTCAGATCTCCGGTTGGATAATCGTAGCTATATATTACCCTAAGCTGGGGTGTGGCCTGCCATGCGGCCAGTGCGATTATTTCGCTGTTGGTGCGATATGCGGCTCCCAGCCAAAAAGTGTTGTCATATATAAAGCTGGCGCTTAGGTCAGCTACAGTTGTTCCTGAAGGTTTGAAGCGCACCAGAAATGATGGCTGCATCGAAATAAGTCCTCCAAGCGGGAAGAGATAACCTCCCGTAAGGAAGTAATCAGTCTCTGGCAGTTCTATTTCTGACGACTCATGGGCCAGTTGACCGTTGTAGAACATATCAGGTATTGACAGGCCAAGGAAGAAATCAGTTCCATACCAGGCCATGCCAAATCCCAGAGCAGGCTTTATATAGTTCTCATTATCCCTGAATACTTCATCAGTCTCGTCCTGCAGGTTTACCTTGTGCCAGTTGAGACGGGCAGAATAAAAACCTCCACTGATACTAAAGGCCAACCGGTTAGTGGTACTCGTACGTACTCTGTATGCGTAGGAAGCAGAGAGCCCTGTATTCTGGGCTATTGCAACATTTTCGTTGAATGCTGACAGTCCCAGGGCAATATTGTCGTTCTTGAGAGGAGCATGCATAGAGAAAAACTGAGCCTTAGGGGCATCATTCATTCCAGTCCATTGCATCCTGGCAGATAAAAGTGCAGAGAGGGTTTCGGCTGAACCTGCGAAGGCCGTATTTACAGCATAACGGTTGTGCATATACTGCGTCATCAGCACCTCTTTTTGAGAATAGCCACTGATACAACAACAGAAGGTAAGTATAGTCAGTAATCTCAGCCTCATGCTACTAGTATACGGAACTTTTTATTATTAAATAGTCTTTTATATCAACACCTTCTCCACGGAAATTGAAGTAATAGTATCCGTCAGGCAGAATCTTACCGCTGTTATCAGTGCCTCCCCAGTCATTCTGATAATCTCTTGACTGATATACAACCTTGCCCCTTACGTCAAATATGATAAGTTCGTTGTTTGCCACAACATCTGCACCTTCAATTACAAGCACATCATTCTTGCCATCTCCGTTGGGAGATATCCCGTTATAGTGCTTAACTCCGGTTACTGTAATTGTAACATCATCTGAAACTGACGAGCAAACCCCGTTGGAAAGGGTCCATCTCAGCCTGTTTAAACCATAGCGAAGATTACTGATTGGAGTGGTGGGATCATTTATCCCTGCTATCACGGCATTACCTTCAATAACAGCCCATACGCCTGAGCCAAAGGGTAGGCTTGCCTGAAGTGTATAATCTGTTTTGTTGTACAGAATTGTATCCCTACCTGCGGTAAACAAGTCTGTCTCCGGTTTTTTGTAAAACTTTACCCTGACTACATCCGAGCTGAGGCAGTCGCCATTTGTTATTGTCCAGGTCAGGTCTTTTTCTACAACACCGGTGGTAAGTGCAGAAATTCTGAAACCTGTTTTAGGGTCTGAAGTATCATCAAATACTCCGTCACCGCTCCATTGACCTATTCCCATGCCTGGGGCTGCGGCATTGAGTTCAACCAAATCACCGCATACTTCAGTATATTCACCGGCATCGGCATTAACCTTAAGGTCGGGTATTACTACAGTACTTCCCGCTTCACCGTTATAAGATGTGACACATCCGTTTACATCGGTTACGTTGATAAGTCTGAATTCGGTTTCTCCGGTAATGTTGCGGGAAAAACTGTAGGCAGAAGAAGTAATGTTTAATGTAGATTCCTGATTGCCGGCAGCATAACGGGCCTGCCAGGGCCCGTTACCCTGAAGCGTCAGATTTATTGTAGCATTGCCGCTCCCGCATATTGTACTTTCACTATCAATAGTAGCAGCAGGCTGACCATTCAGAGTCACATTTACCTGATCATTTGCCTGGCATACGCCATTAATCTGAGTAAATGTCAGGGTGTAGGTCCCTTCATTATTGGCGGTAAATACAGGGTTGGCAATACTGTTGTCGCTAAAGTTGCCCCCACTGCCGCTCCAAAGGTAGGAGGTATGTCCATTTCCGGAACCGGGTGTTGCATTAAGTGTAGTAGAGAGTCCGCATGTTACTATATCATCACCTGCGCTGAAGGGTGCAGTAGGTATGCGGTCTATCCTTATTACGGTCTGACCCCACATATCAGATTCATTATAGGTAGTGCTGTCACCATCCAAACCGGTTGTCAGTTTGATTGTAATCTCATTATCGTCAGGATAATCGACAGTATGAACCTGTGTTTTGATAGCACCATCTGTGGCAGGATAATAATTTTCAACGAATTTGGGACTTCTCATCAAAAAGCCACTGACATCCCCACGTACTTCAATTCCAACATCAACAGGTCCATCAATAGCTGTATTAAATTCAATCTGAATTTCAACATCACCACTTTCACAAATAGCCTGATCCGGTGTAAGTAGCCTGGCAAAATAGCTCTCCTGCCCTTGCGCTAATTGAATTGCATAGGGTAGGGCCAGCAACAGGCAGAGGAAAAGGAAACGGCGCAGCGTCTGGTAAATATGCTTACTAATTTGGTTTAACACAGCCTCAATAAGTTTAGATAACGCCTCCATAGGATTTGAATACAAGCCCTATATGGTTGTAAGTTTAAAATAAATTTCCGAAAAATGAAAAAAAAAGGGCATTAATCGCCTGAGATATGGGCAACTTAGCGGAAAATACTTTTCTCCTTTGGCGGGTTTCGTCGCAGGTAGTCTATACGATACTCCCGAAAATGCACCGCAAAACGTTCAAGGAAGTTTTCACCTGGTGCAGGTGCTGGCGACATATTCAGTCTGCCTTCAGGGTCTATGAGAAAATATGCAGGTAGGGCCTGCAGGTCATACAGATCAATAAGCTGCGGATAGGAGGCAAAGTGAAGGAAGTCCCATTTGTAAGGGTTCTTTTTTAACAGTTCCTCGATAGCATCTATGTTTTCATCCATCACTACAGTAACAATCTCCATCTCTTTATTCATGGTTTTGTAATACTGTTCCAGCACGGTCAAATCTATCAGACTTGCTATGCTGCCGGTGTGGATAAAGTTAAGGTAGACAAACTTACCCTTGTAATCACTTAGATCCCTGTTGCGGCCTTTCTGGTTCTTAAGTCTGAAATCAGGGGCCATACTACCCGGCCTAAGCTTGGAAACCTTGGCATAAACTTCAGATGCTGTCTGCCTTACCTTTGGTGTTGAACCTTTATTTGCGGCACTTTGCAGTGCCGCAAAGACTGTTGCTTCGGGAATGCGCTTGCTGTAGAAAGCTTCAAAGAGGCCGTAGATAAGCACCTGTTCGGTAAGCTCCATATTTGTAAACAGCGTGTCCTGCATAGCAATATTGGCTATGCTGTCAAATTCCAAGCGGTCGGCCAAAGCACGGTTGAGCGGGGTCCTTACATCATCACTGAATCCGGCAGGGACAAAGGATCTAAAGAGCGAGGCAAACAACTGGCTGTAGGAGGGAAGCTGATACTCGACCTGATGCTTGTTAAGTTCAGCAATTAGGTATCTTGCTATATTTCGTTGGCTCATCTGCCTAAGACGCATAAAAGAGAACTGTTTATGCTTTTGAAAGACAGGATTAGGGTATGTATATTTTGCTGCGAGTTGCTGCTCGATCTGTCGTGCCAGTGCTGTGTCGGAGCTTGTAAAGAGCCTGACTGCATAGCTGCTTAGTATGTATTCAAATTCAGCGTCAAACTCGACAATGTTACGGTTTAGCTCTCGACTTTCAGGATTTGCAATGCCCAGAGGCAGTTCTTCAAACCTGAAATAGGGGTTGAGCCTTTCCAGTTGGGTACGCGGTTGAAATGGAGGAAAGACTAGTTTGTACTCCTTACCGGGCTCGACAAAGATAGATGCCCTAGTACGTCCCAGATCAGCAAAAAGATAGGTGGTTTCATTAAGGGGAAAGCTGAAGTCAAAATTTCCTTCATCATCAACTGGCATTGTAATAAGCGGCGCCTTCCCGGGAATTATGAAGTTGGAATAATATTCGAATACAATGTTCATACCCTTGTATTCGGGAGCCGAACCGAAGAATCGCACACTGTCTGTAGCATGTGAGTATGGCTGTGCGTTAAGGGCCTGATGCAGTAGCATCAGGCCAGAAAGAACTGACCAAAGTATCTGTTTCCACGCTCTTCCGGCCATAGGCTGATCAGGTATTTTGATTCAGTGATTCTTTTATCAGCTTGTAGATCTTTTCAGGAATAAACTTAGACGCATCTCCGTTGTGCTTGAGTATATCCCTTACAATTGAAGAGTTTACCGGGGTATGTTCTGGAGTTGTGAGCAGGAATACCGAGTCTATATTGGTCATAGCCTTATTGACCTGAGCTATTGCTCTTTCGTATTCAAAATCGGCTGCAGTCCTGAGTCCCCTTAGTATGTTGGATGCATTCATTCGCTTTGCAAAATCTACGGTCAGATCAGAATAGGCTTCGACTACGACGCGGGGTTCGTCGGCAAACAATTCCCTGATAAACTCAACCCTTTTTGCGACAGGGAAGAGGTAGTGCTTGGTGCTGTTGTGCCCCACTGCTATTATTATCGTGTCGAAGAGGTTAAGTCCCCTTCTGACAATATTATCATGCCCTACAGTAAAGGGGTCGAACGAACCGGGAAATATTGCAATTCTTTCCATGATGTACTAGCGATAAATGAAAATGTAAAATTGAGAAAATAACTTGAAAGGACAAGGAAAATTGTTATTTTGAGTCTTATTTTGGACATATCAAACAAGAGGTTAAAATCTAAAGCTATATGGAACCTGAATCATTAAGTCTTACAACCCCTGCTGTGTTGTTTTCAGCTATATCATTGATCATGCTTGCCTATACCAACCGCTTTCTGGCTTATGCCTCACTGGTAAGGAGTTTTCATCAGAAGTACAAGGAATCGGCAGATCAGAAGCTTCTGGGGCAGATTGCAAATATGAAAAAGAGGCTTCAGCTTACCAAGGCTATGCAGATTCTGGGAATATCAAGTCTGCTTTTTTGTGTGGTAACCATGTTTATGATCTATGTGGAATGGCAGACTCTTGCTGAGGTGATTTTTGGAATAGCCCTGGTTTTGTTAATACTGTCACTTGCCACTTCTATATGGGAAATACAGATCTCTGTCAAGGCTCTGGACCTTCAACTGGGTGATATGGATGATGTGATGCAGGACCATCTGATCAAGTAAGCCAAGCACCACAATACACATCCCACTTTTTGTCAGATAGAATATACCCTGCATCCGGTCTGCTTTTTTTGCATTTCCTGTATCTACCAGTATTAAAGGCAAAAGGCCGGGGAGTCACACTGCACCCCGGCCTGATTGAGTTGTAATCTTCTATTTAGATAAGCCCATGTTATAGCACGCCCTTGGTGCTTGGCAGCTTATCACTGAATGGGTCCTTTCTGATAGCGGCTTTTATCGCCCGTGCAAAGGCTTTGAAAATACCTTCTATTTTGTGGTGTTCGTTGTTGCCTTCCGCCTTGATATTTAGGTTGCTTAGTGATGTGTCTGAAAAGCTTTTGAAAAAGTGGAAGAACATCTCAGTAGGTACATCTCCGATTTTCTCACGCGTGAACTCAGCATCCCATACAAGCCATGGGCGGCCGCCAAAGTCAATGGCCACCTGTGCCAGACAGTCGTCCATCGGAAGGCAGAAACCATAACGGTCTATTCCTCGTTTGTTGCCAAGTGCCTTACGGAATGCTTCACCCAGGGCCAGTCCGGTATCTTCGATAGTGTGGTGCTCGTCGACCTGCAGGTCGCCGTCAGCCTTTATAATGAGGTCAACACCTGAGTGACGGGCTATCTGATCCAGCATATGGTCGAAGAACCCGAGTCCGGTTGAAATATCGCTATTGCCACTACCATCAAGGTCAAGTTCTATATGTATACTCGTCTCTGCGGTGTCGCGGTCAATTACAGCAGTACGCTCGGTCTTGAAGAGAAAGGTACTTATATCATCCCAACTTTCTGTGACGAGTACACAGTGTTCAGCCAGTCTTGCTTCGCTGAGCTGGGCCCTACCTTCTTCCTCCTGTTTTATCAGTATGCCCTTGCAACCAAGGTTTTTTGCCAGTTCGATATCAGTCAGTCTGTCACCTATCACAAACGAAGCAGCCAGATCATATTCATCACTGAAATAGCCTTTGAGCATCCCGGTGCCCGGTTTTCTGGTATCTAATCCCTCTTCTGGCAGGGAACGGTCTATGTGAATTGCTGCAAAACGGATGTCTTCCCCTTCAAGAGTCCTTAGCATAAGGTTGTGTGCAGGCCAGAAAGCATTCTCAGGAAAAGACTTTGTTCCAAGTCCATCCTGATTTGTTACCATCACCAGTTCGAAATCCAGTCTCCCGGCTATCTTATACAGGTTGCGGATAACCCCGGGATAGAATGCCAGTTTCTCATAGGAGTCGACCTGGTAATCATAAGGAGGCTCCTTGATAATTGTGCCATCCCTGTCAATAAACAGAACCTTCTTCTTCATACTATAGGTATATATTTTATAATGTTTGAAAAGGACTGATTGTTCAGATTTATCTGAACTTTTTCAGCGCTTCGGCTAAGGAGACGTTTTCATCATGTGTTCCTACAGTAATCCGAAGACAGCCTTCACACAGAGTAACTGACGAACGGTCTCTTACTATTATCTCTTTGTCAATAAGGTGATTGTATATGCCCTTTGGGTCATCGGTGCTGACTAACAGGAAGTTTGCATCCGAAGGAAATACCTTTCTTACGAATGGCAAGGTGAGTAGGAAGTCAGCCAACCTTCCCCTTTCTGTTATCAACTGTTCAACCCAGAATTTGACTCTGTCCTTATTACTCTCAATCAGTTCCAAAGCCTTCTTCTGAGTCAGAATATTTAGGTTGTACGGATACTTGATGCGACTTAGCACCCTGATAATCTCAGGACGGGCAAAGGCCATCCCAAGTCGTATGCCTGCCATACCCCAGGCCTTTGAAAAGGTTTGAAGTATCACAAGGTTGGGGTACTCCCCAAGTCTGGGCAGAAAACTAGTTCCTGGAGCAAAATCGGTATAGGCTTCATCGAGAACTACTATGCCAGCAAAGTCTCTTACAATCTTTTCAATAGCTGCATTGTCGAAACAATTGCCCGTCGGGTTGTTGGGTGAACACAGCCATATCAACTTTGTATTGTTATCGGCAGCAGCAAGAACAGCCTCAGCGCTGAGGCTGAAATCCTCATTCAGAAGGACGCTCTTGACCGGGGTGTCGTTGGTTGCAGCAGCAACCGAGTACATACCATAGGTTGGGTCTATAGCAACTACATTGTCAATACCCGGACGGCAGAATGCACGAAACAGCAGGTCGATGGCTTCGTCTGAGCCATTACCCAGGAAGATATGATCGGGTTCGACCGACTTAACCTTACCAATTACTTGCTTTAGTTTCCGCTGGTAAGGGTCGGGATAGCGGTTGTAAGGATAATTGAAGGGACTCTCATTTGCATCCAGGAAAATCCCGGAATCGCCGGTATATTCATCACGTGCCGATGAATATGGTTTCAGGTTAAGAATATTTGGCCGAAGAAGCTCTTCTAGTGGTTTCATTTTGTATTCAGGTTTCAGTCTTTGCAACAAATGTTACTATTCTTCTCTGTGAGGAGAAGCATTATTAGTTAAGGTGAGAAGCGGAATAATCAGGATTTAAGGTGTTCAAGCCTTATACTTACCGCCTGTTTGTGTCCAAGGAGCTCCTCTGCTTCAGCCATCTTTTCAATAACAGGCCCCAGACTTTTGAGCCCTTCTCCTGTGATTTCCTGGAAGCTGATCTTCTTGAGAAAACTACTGAGGTTGACCCCCGAATAGGCACGGGCACATCCGTGGGTAGGCAGGGTATGATTGGTTCCTGAGGCATAGTCTCCTGCACTTTCAGGACTATAATGACCAATAAACACAGAACCTGCGTTTCTAACCCTCTCGGCCAGTTGGCCTGCATTTCTGACAGACAATATCAGGTGCTCAGGAGCATAGTGATTGCTCATTTCCATCATAACATCAACCGAGGGTAACAGGAAGGCCTTACTATTGCTAAGGGCACTGCTTGCACCAGCTTCTCTGGGTAATTGTCTGACCTGTTTATCTATCTCTGCCATCGTTGCATCCAGCAATTCGGGTGAGTTAGTAAGCAGGATTACCTGACTGTCGGCACCGTGTTCAGCCTGAGAAAGCAGGTCTGCTGCAACAAAGGCTGGATTTGCCGAATCGTCAGCCATAACAAGCACCTCGGATGGTCCTGCAGGCATATCGATGGCTGTTCCCCTAATCGTAATAAGCTGTTTTGCAGCTGTTACGTAGCGGTTGCCCGGACCAAATATCTTGTACACCTTTGGTACAGTCTGGGTACCATAGGCCATTGCTCCAATGGCTTGAATACCACCAACCTTGAAGACCTTTTTTATCCCGGCTGTTTTGGCTGCATAAAGAATAGCGGGATTAACAATTCCGGTCTTTCCTGGAGGTGTACACATCACTATTTCTTCACATCCTGCAATTCGTGCAGGGATACCAAGCATCAGTACTGTAGAGAACAGAGGTGCTGTGCCTCCGGGAATATATAAACCTACCTTTTCGATTGGAACACTCTTCTGCCAGCAAGTGACTCCAGGTTCGGTCTCAACCTTTACTGCAGTTTGCCACTGAGCCTTGTGAAAGCTATCAATATTGTAAGCTGCTCTTTGGATTGCCTGCTTAAGTTCAGAGGGGATTTGTTTTTCAGCTATATCAAACTCCTCAGGACTTACAACAAGGTTAGTTCCAGCGTATCCGTCAAACTTCTCAGAGTAGCGTACTATGGCCGTATCCCCTTCACGTGCTATGTCGTCAAGCACTGTAGCTACTGAGTCAAACAGACCGGAGACATCAACGGGTGGACGTTGCAACAGCCCTTCCCAGTCCTGTTTCGGCGGGTTTATATATTTCTGCATAATGGGTCTAATTAATTACAGTATCATCTTCTCAATCGGGATTATCAATATCCCTTCAGCACCACATGCTTTTAGCTGGTCTATAACTTCCCAGAACTGCTCCTCGCTTATTACAGAGTGAATAGAACTCCATCCTTCCTGGGCAAGAGGAAGAACTGTAGGACTCTTCATTCCGGGTAATATCTTGACTATATCCTTTACCCTTTCATTAGGGGCATTGAGCAGTACATACTTGTTGGTTGCCGATGCCATTACCGAATTAAAGCGGAAGAGCATCTGGTCGAGAATTTCACGCTTTTCAGGTTCCAGATTTTTATTGGCTACTACAACAGCCTGAGAATACATTACTACACCTACTTCCTTAAGACTGTTGGCTACCAGAGTACTACCCGAACTGACAATATCGAATATCGCATCTGCCAGACCAATGCCGGGAGCAATTTCTACAGAACCTGCAATTTCGTGGATCTCAGCCTGAATCTTCTTTTCCTCAAAGAACTTCTTTAGTATCCTGGGGTAGGAGGTAGCTACCTTTTTGCCATCAAACCAGCCTACACCTGTGTAATGCTCACTCTTGGGAATAGCAAGTGACAAGCGGCATTTTCCAAAATTTAGATGCTTGACTATCTCCAGTTCATATCCCTTTTCTGCATATTCATTTTCGCCAACGATACCAATATCTGCTACTCCATCATATACAGTCTGAGGTATGTCGTCATCGCGGAGGAACAATGCTTCGACAGGAAACCCGGTCGACTGGGCAACCAGTCGTCCGGCACCGGTATTGAACTTGATGCCCGATCTGTTCATCAGGTCCATGCTATCGTCGTGCAGACGTCCGCTTTTTTGAAGTGCAATTCTTAAGATTGTTTCAGTATCCTTTATCATATCTGGTCATTTTTGCTGGAAGCAGATGTAATTTACATCCCTTCGGGTTAGTATCCAAAATATTAAATCAAAAAAGGCTTACCATGGGGTAAGCCTTCTGTAATTATTTAAACACGCAACAAGCTCACCCATCAGTTAAGAGGGAAATGATGATGATGAGCATTGATGTGATATGTGTAATTCATGTCGCTATGTATAATTCGTTACAAAACTATGACTTTTTATTTTTGATTCAAATTTTTCGCTTTAAAAATCTTTCAAATTAGTTTACTGCTTCCCGTGAATTTATACTTTTATTATGGTTATTGGCCTCAGATGCAAACAATTACCAAATATTGCACAATTCCTTGGGGTATGGGGTTTTAGGTATTATGTTAAGTGCATGGAAGGATTTGCAGAGAACTTGGTCGTAAAATTTGAGAATATCTGAAAAATGTCAATATTTACTGCCGTTTCGGATAGGACAGAACATAACAATATGTATATTTGGTTATCATAAGCCTTGGAGTTTAGAATTTCATTAATGATAACTTATTAATCCAGAAAATCTATGCAAGTTTTTACTTCGCCGATTATTTCACTAGACTATGACAGTGTAAAGAAGGTAATTTATCAAAACTGGGAAGGGTTTGCTACCTCAATTCAGTTCAGGGAAGCAATTGACAAGACTGTTGATTTTGTAAAGCAAAATCCTGTCCTATACATAGTATCCAATACAACCACTCAGCGTCCTGTTGGTCCTGAAGACGGTAAGTATGCAGCATCCAAGATGCCTGTCCTGTTTTCTTCAGGCGTGAAGGCTATGGCATTTGTCCTGCCCAAAAATGTTCTTACCAAGCTTGCTTTGGGCAACTTTGCAAAGGAGCAGGGTATGCCTTCAAATGTTAGGTATTTTGATGACCTTCAGGAAGCAGAAGACTGGTTGTTCACATTCTAATACAGCATCAAACTATGCAGACGTTTCCGCTTCCCTCTGTTTATGAGGCATTGTTACTTGTGATGCAGAATTATCCTGATAATTTCAATGAGGAGAAGAAACTAGAGGTTGAAGCTTTGTTGGACCATTGCATACGGGGACTAGAAAGTAGTTCTGAGAAGTTCCTTGCAACACTTTTCATTAAAGCAATTCGTAAGCACATTGGCTCATCTACATCATTTGAGCATGATGAAAATATCTATCTGCGAAAATTTGAAGTTTCGCAGATAGAGCTTTTCAATTTTCTGATCAATGAGTTTCCCTTTGTACGGGATGCCCAGAAGCTTGTCAACAGTTCGATTGTTTCCCTTATCAGGGGACATGAGGAAGCTGTGATAATGGATATTGGCATAGGTCAGGGAGTTCAGATGCTCAACCTGCTTAAGATGCTTGACGGAACAGAGGGGCTTAGGAAGATAACAATGATAGGGATTGAACCTTTTGGTGATGCACTAAAGGTTGCTAAGGAAAAGTTCAGCGAGGCAGATCTGAGCTTTAAGGTGGAGTTTTATCCTATATGCGAGTTCATAGAAGCTTTTGATTTTAGTGGACTGAAACCTATCTTGTCAAAGACCTCCGGTCCGTTGATTGTCAATGAGTCACTTGCCTTGCATCATGTGCCGAGACTTATTGATCGTCACAAGGTAATTCAATGCGTACGAGCGCTAAAGCCCAAGGCTTTCTTCCTTACTGAGCCCAATACAGATCATTTTGAGCCTGATTTTTACAAGAGGTTTCAAAACTGTTACAACCATTACTTCCATATATTTCAGGTTATTGATACCATTCCATCCGACAATAGGGTAAAAGACGGTCTTAAGCTGTTTTTTGGAAGGGAAATTGACGACGTTATTGGAGGTGGGGATCACGACAGGTCAGAGAAACACGAGCCTGCATTCAGATGGGTTGAGAAGCTGCTTGTTGCAGGTTTTGTGATGGTGGATAGATTTACGGGTCTGCCTGAAAATATTGGACATGGAATAGAGGTGGTCTTTAATCCTATTACAGGAGGAGTCGATTTCAAGGTAAAGAAGGAAACAGTACTGAGTATCTTGCAGGCCGCTTGCGTCAATTGAAATATTATTAAATAAAGTCCCAATATGCAGTTGATCTACAATGAGAATGTAGAGCTGATCTACGATCCGGATAGTTTTGAGTTATTACAGACCTGGAAAGGTTTTGTGCCTTCAGGTTTGTTTCGTGAGGTCATTGACACTTCGCTTGATTTCATTCGCAGCAATAAAGTTGATCTGCTTATATCCGACACCTCACGTCAAAAGGTTATCAGCGGAAATGACGCTGAGTATGCAGCATCTGTCCTTGATGCAATGTTTACCGCAGGCCTTTTTGCAATGGCATTCGTCCTGCCTCAGGACGTATTCATGCGGTTCTCGCTCAAGAAGTTTGCCGATGCCGGTATTGATGCAGATAGGGTTGGCTATTTCAACAAAATTGAAGATGCCCGTAAATGGGGTGGTTTTGTGAAGTCAGCAAAAGGCTGATCTTGAAAGTATGCTGGAAAAAGAAAAGCCGGCTCCTCGGGAAGCCGGCTTTTTTAGGTATAATCGTCCCGGAACCATTGGCTAACTAATATGATTGCGTAACTTTGGCCCGAATGAAATTTTGAATGATGACAATAACAAGACATATTCCCAATATGCTGACCTGCGGTAATCTCCTGCTTGGGGCATTGGGTACCTATATGGCTATCAGTGGCAGACCTGAACTGACAGTATGGGCGGTACTGCTTGCGGCTGTACTTGATTTCTTTGACGGTTTTGCTGCTCGTCTTCTTAAAGCATATAGCGCTATTGGCAAGGATCTCGATTCATTGGCAGATCTGGTAAGTTTTGGAGTAGCCCCGGCTGCTGTACTGAGTTCAATGCTCCACTATCATTTTGTGGGTACCTGGGGCGGAGAGTTTATGAATCTTGAGACCAGGCAGCAGTTTATACTGCTTTGCCCCTTCCTGTTGGCTGCCTTTGCTGCATTGCGACTGGCTAAGTTCAACAATGACAGTCGTCAGACAGAGAACTTTATTGGACTTACAACAACAGCCACTGCTATGTTTGTTGTATCTCTGTTTTACCTCGTCGTTTCCCGTGGTGGAGCCTGGCTTGCATTTACAAGCCCGCTGTATGTCCTGATTCTTGTTGCTGTATTTTGCGCATTGCTGGTCAGTGAGATCCCTATGTTCTCACTTAAATTCAAGAGTTTTGAATGGAAGGGCAATGAAAACCGCTATATTCTTTTGATAATCTCACTTGTTGCTGTAATCCTTCTTGGAGCCGGAGCTCTGGCTCTTATTGTGCCGGTATATGTATTATACTCAGCAGTGTTAATGCTAGGTGGCAAATTGTCAGCAAAAGCATAGCATGCAGAAACACAGGCGTTAAGTCGCCAGACTATTTGAGGGCAGACATCCCAAAAAATTGAACAAAGTAGTAAATTTTGTTGTTGCCTTAGCTCGCAGCAAGGTGGCATATATTCACTATTTTCTTATATTGTCGTTTAATTAATCGGATAGTCGGATGCCTTCAGTACTTATTCATAATTTGGTGCTGCTGATTGCACTAACCAGCTTTTATGGCTTTTTCCTTCAGCACTTTCAAGGAAAACCGAGGAGTTTCAAATTTGTTATAGGCATTTGGTTTGGTCTTGCTGCTATAGCCGGTATGATGCAGCCCTTTGAGTTGTACGAGGGTCTATTCTTCGATGGCAGGGCTATTATAATAGGACTTGCTTCCTTTTTCGGGGGCTGGATTCCGGCATCCATTTCCTCCCTTCTTTCAATGTCTTTTCGTATTTATCTCGGTGGTACCGGTGTGTATGCCGGTGTGTGTACGATTATCGTCAGTGCGTTATTGGGTTTGGGTGTAAGGATGTACTACAAGCACAAGGTAACTTCTCTAAGAATTTGGGATTATTATGTTTTAGGTCTTCTTGTGTCTATTGGAATGCTTGTGAGTCAGTTTGCTAATCCATGGGATGACGCGATATGGGCATTGTCACAAATATGGTATTCTATCCTGCTGATATATCCTATAGGATTCATTCTTATTGCAGGATTGCTTTCCAGGGAGGAACGGCGACTTGAGAACGAGGCAGCTCTCAATGAGTCGGAAAGAAAGTTGCGTACTACATTATACAGTATAGGAGACGGAGTTATTACAACTGATGCCAAAGGTCAAATAACTATTATGAACCCTGCTGCTGAAAGAATGACAGGATGGCATGAGATTGATGCTATAGGAAAGGATATAGATGAGGTATTGGTAATTGTAGATAAGTCGGGAGAGAGGACCGAGTCGCCTGTAAGGCGAGTTCTTCGTGAGAAAAAGATCGTAGGTCGGGATTCTTTCTTGTTGCTAGTCTCGAGGGATGGGAAAGAATTGCCGGTAAGCGATAGCGGTGCCCCTATAATACTAGACAAAGAACGTTTGGGTGGTGCAGTACTGGTACTTAGGGATCATAGTGAAGCTTATCAATTTGAAAAAGAAATATTGGAGAAAGAATATTTCCTTAGTGAGTCACAGAAAGCCGGAAGGGTTGGATCTTATCTGCTGGACTTGCAGACTCAGGAGTGGAAATCATCGGCTGTTCTGAATGATATTTTTGGTGTTGATGAGAATTTTACGAAAGATCCGGATGCGTGGTTACAACTTGTACATCCGGAACACCGGGAAGAAGTACATAGGTGTCTATTGGATGTTGCCCATGGTGTATATGAGACATTCGACAAGGAGTACAGGATTATTCGTAAGTCGGATGGAAGTGTAAGATGGGTCCATGGCTATGGTATCTTAAGGTATGATAACAAAGGAAAGGCATTTGCAATGCTGGGCACCATACAGGATGTTACCGAAGCCATCGAAGCCAGGGAACGTCTTGAGAAGAGCGAGCATAAGTTCAGAAAGCTGTTTGAAAACCATTCTGCTATACACATGCTGCTGGATCCTGGAACGGGGAGAATAATGTCGGCCAACAAGGCTGCTGCCGAGTTTTATGGATGGAGTACTGAAGAGCTCAATAATATGTACGTCCACCAGATCAATGTTATGGAAAGGGACGACATTATTGAAATGATGAGGAAGGTTAAGGAGGGTCATCTTAACCATATAGAGGTTAAGCACCGTCTTGCCGACGGAAGGGTTAGGGATGTGGAGATATTTTCGAGCCGGGTTGACGTTTTGGATGAGGAGTATCTGTATGCCATCATCCATGATATAACTGACAAAAAGCAATTGGTTGAGGATCTTGTTAAGGCAAAGGAGAAGGCTGAGGAGAGTGACCTACTGAAGTCGGCCTTTATGGCCAATATGAGTCATGAGATACGTACTCCGCTTAATGGTATTCTTGGTTTTACAAGCCTTCTTACTACAGAGGATCCGGAGGATCTGCCTCCTCCGGACAAGAGGAAGGAATATGCTGCTATAATAGAGAGAAGTGCCGACAATTTGATGCAGCTTATAAATGACATTCTGGATATATCCAAGTTGGATGCCGGTCAGATGAATATTGAAAAGAGGGAGTTTAACCTTCTGATGACTCTCAATTCATTGGAACTTATATATCAGAAGCGCTTAGACGATATCAAGAAGGATATTAGACTCAGGACCAAATATCCCTTGGCACCTATGGTGGTTAAGGGAGATGAGGCACGTCTTACTCAGATATTTACCAACTTGCTTGACAATGCTGTCAAGTTTACTGACAAGGGAGAAATTGCATTTGGTATCAGATCTCTTAGTGATTCTGAGATAAGCTTCTTTGTCTCTGATACAGGCAAGGGTATACCCCGGGAGAAGCAGGCTCGTATTTTCAAACGTTTTGCTCAGGAGGACGATACTATCTCCAGACGGTATGGAGGTACCGGACTGGGTCTTGCAATAGTCAAGAGTTTGCTTGATTTGATGGGTGGCAGCATAAGACTTGATTCCACTCCCGGAGGAGGTTCATGTTTTGAGTTTACTTTGCCATTGAAAGTAGATACCAATGCCAGTGCTGCTGAGGATAGAGCCGGTGGGGAGGGGGCGGTAAGTTCAGGTCGTTTGTCTATTCTCTTGGTCGAAGACGATCCGGTCAACCAATTGTATTACAAGGAGGTGCTCCGTGAGCCCGACTTCAATCTGTATATGGCCCCAACAGGTAAGGAAGCACTTGAGCTATTCAAGGCTTTCAGTCCTGAAGTCATCCTGCTTGACATAAGGCTGCCTGATATCAATGGACTTGAGGTAGCCCGTCAGATCAGGGCAACAGGAAGCAAGGTCTGGATTATTGGACAGTCAGCTTATGCTATGGCGGGAGATGAGCAGGCGGCAATAGATGCAGGCTGTAACGAATATCTGACAAAGCCGGTAAAAGCTAGCGTCCTGTTGAAGAGGTTGCACACTCTTGCAGGACTTCACTAAGTAACCCAAGATAATACTTAATAAATTCATGCTATGAGACTACATCAATTATTAATCATTAGTGCGACGCTGGTAATGTTTGCATGTAACCCCAAACCACAGGTAGCACCAGTAATAGATAAGGATCCTGCGATTGAGAGAAAGGTCGAGGATCTTTTAAGCAAGATGACCCTTGATGAAAAGATAGGTCAGATGACCCAGCTTTCTATAGACGTTATGTGGGATAGAGAAGCCAGAAGGGCGGGTACGTTTAAATTTGATGAAGCTATACTGGATTCAGTAATTGTTAAATACAAGGTTGGATCCATCCTTAATATTCCCGGTGTAGCTCAGACACCTGAACGTTGGAATGAGATAATCTCAGTGTTACAACAAAAGTCAATAGATGCAACAGGTATACCCTGCCTTTACGGACTAGATCAGAACCATGGAGCTTCCTATACCATGGGAGCCATAATGTTTCCACAGCCAATCAATATGGCTGCTTCATTTAACCGGGATCTTGTACATGAAGCTGCAGTTATCACTGCATATGAGACCAGGGCCAGCAGTGTGCCCTGGACCTTCAATCCAACACTTGACCTGGGACGTGATCCACGCTGGTCAAGGTTGTGGGAGAACTATGGAGAGGATGCTTTTGTGAATGCTGAGATGGGACGTGTTGCCACTCTTGGCATGCAAGGTAAGGACCCGAATCATGTTGGCAGAGAGAATATAGCGGTTTGTGTCAAGCACTACATGGGTTATGGAGTTCCCGTTTCTGGCAAGGACCGTACTCCTGCTATTATTAGCCCAAGTGACCTTCGTGACAAGCACTTTGCTCCCTATCTGGCATCAATACAGGCCGGAGCCCTGTCAATAATGGTAAACTCAGGAAGTGTTAACGGTGTACCTGTTCATGCCAACTACCAGTTGCTCACTCAGTGGCTAAAGGAAGAATTAAACTGGGACGGTCTGATAGTAACCGACTGGGCTGATATCAACAATCTGTTCAACCGCGAAAAGGTTGCTGCCAATAAGAAGGAAGCAATTAAGATGGCAATCAATGCCGGTATAGATATGTCAATGGATCCATACAGCTGGGACTTTTGCGTGCTGCTTAAGGAACTTGTTGAAGAAGGCCAGGTAAGTATGGAACGCATTGATGATGCGGCAAGAAGGGTTCTCAGACTTAAATTCCGTCTTGGTTTGTTTGAAGAATCACTGCATGATCCAAAATCCTATCCTCTGTTTGGCAGCACTGAGCATTACAATGTTGCCGTGAAGGCTGCTGAAGAGTCAATGATTCTGCTAAAAAATAAGGATAATATTCTGCCACTTACCAAGGGTACAAAGATCCTTGTTACTGGTCCCAATGCCAACTCAATGCGTACTCTTAACGGAGGATGGACTTATACATGGCAGGGTGAAAGGACAGATATCTTTACTGGTGAATACAACACGTTGCTGGAAGGTCTTGCTGCTAAGTTTGGTGCCGGTAATATAATCTATGAACCAGGTGTAACCTATAAGGATGGAGCTAACTGGTGGGAAGAAAATACTCCGGAGATTGACAAGGCTGTCTCAGCAGCAGCTAAGGCAGATGTCATCGTTGTATGTGTAGGAGAGAACTCATATTGCGAGACCCCTGGCAATCTTACAGATCTTACAATGTCAGCCAATCAGCGTGAGTTGGTAAAAGCACTTGCGAAAACAGGTAAGCCCATAGTGCTTGTGCTCAATCAGGGACGTCCCCGTATTATCAAGGATATCGAACCACTGGCATCAGCCATAGTTTATACCCTACTGCCGGGTAATGCCGGAGGTGATGCCTTTGCCAACCTGATAAGCGGAGAGGCCAACTTCAGTGGAAAACTGCCCTTTACCTATCCATTGGAAGTCAACTCGCTTACAACATACGATTATAAAGTAAGCGAAGAATCGGACACCATGGAGGGAGCATATAATTACAATGCTTCACGTTCACTACAGTGGCCCTTTGGCTATGGTCTGAGCTATACAACCTTCAGGTACGGAGACCTGAAGGTCAACAAAGAGAATTTTACAGCTGACGATGAACTGGTCTTTGAGGTGGAAGTAACGAATACAGGTAAGGTAAAAGGAAAAGAAGCTGTTCTGCTTTATAGTACCGACCTAGTAGCTTCTATTGTCCCTGACGCACGTCGTCTGAGGGCTTTTGAGAAGGTTGAGCTGGAACCGGGTCAAACCAGGACAGTTAAACTTGCACTAAAAGGGAAGGACCTTGCTTTTGTCGGCTTTGATGGTAAGTGGATACTGGAGGAAGGTGACTTTGAGATCAACGTAGGTGATAAGAAGCTGACTCTGAGATGTACTAAAACAAAGAAGTGGGATACACCCAACAGATAGGTATTATACATATATGAACGTATAGCCTCTCTGCCTGTAGTTGTTTTATGTTTTTTTATCCAAAAACCGGAATGGCTACTGATAACAGGTGTATAAATTATGTATATCTTTAGCGACAAACTTCAAATAGAGAGAATATGATAGTAAAATGGACAGAGGAGCTTACAGTCAAGAATGAGAAACTGGATGCAGAGCATCAGAAGTGGATTCAGATCCTGAATAATTTCTATGAAGGCCTGAGGGATAACAAACCTAAAGAGAGTCTTTTGGAACTTATACAAGAGATGTATGATTACACAAAATACCACTTTGCCAGTGAAGAGGAGTATATGAAGTCGGTCAACTATCCAAGGTTGGCTGAACATCAGGAAAAGCACCGCTATTTTGAAGGAAGGATCAAGGAATTTTATGATCGTATCAACGATGGTAAACTTGTAGTTTCTTTGGAGGTGACAAATTTCCTTAAGACATGGCTGATTAATCATATAAAAGGAGAAGATCAGCAGTATTCAGCGCATAAAGGTTAAATAATAAAGCCCCGCGCCTGTAGGCGCGGGGCTTTTCTATCATATAGCAGAGAGGTTAACACCTCTTTGTTCCTACTCCTTATTCTCCAGTTCCTTTTCTTCTTCCTGGGTAACTGTTTTCCATTTCTTGTCAAAGGCCTTAATCGCATAGCGGGCAGTGTGTAAACCACCCACTATTACTACGAGCCAGAGCAGATACCAGATTATTGCAGATGTATAACTCATAAACGAATTCTTGATCGGTTAATAAATATGGGAATCTGTCGATTTCAGTTCTTCCCTGGTCATAGGTTTGTTGTTGATTGACCTCCATGCGTACCAGATATATACTATTACAAAGGGTACCAGCAGAGATACATAACTCATCACAGTAAGGGTAAAATGGCTTGAGGAGCCGTTGACTATCGTGATAGAGCTTTGCAGGTCGTAACTTGAAGGGTAGAAGGCTGTGTTGTTGTAACCTGCTGCCAGCAGCAGATTCAATACGGCTAGGAAGGTTCCACCTCCTGTGTACCAGATACCCTTGTTGGACTTTGTGAAGATGCTTATGCCGATACCCCACAGTACCAGGACAACACCGGCAAGCAGGAGCAGTCCTACTATTGGCATCTCAAGGAAATTGTGCAGGTACTTGTTGGCTTGCAAAAAGACCTCACCATTGGCTGGATTCACAGCAAAGCCGTCCCTGAAGAGCAACCAGATAAAGAATACCAGAAAGGATACTACAAATGGAATTGCATTACGTGGCACTTTGCTGCGTATACGAGACTCAAGAGCTTCATCGCTGATTGAGTTAAGGAAATACAGCAGGCCCAGCGTCCTTGCAAGGAAGAATACAGCCAGACCCAACATCAGATTGTGCAGGTTGAATAGCAGTTCTATACCTCTTAATGGTGATTGCCAGAATGATTCATTCATATCGTTGATGAAGAATTGAGAACCAGTAAAGAAAGAGGCTACTACAACACCAACAAGGAAGGTTCCCAGCAGACCGTTTATAAAGAGGAGAACTTCGTATGTTTTAGCACCAAAAAAGTTGTTGGGACGGGATCTAAACTCGTATGATACTGCCTGAAACACAAAGGCAAAGAGCAGTATTATCCAGGCGGCATAGGCCCCTCCGAAACTGGTACTGTAAAACAGGGGGAAGGCAGCAAAAAATGCACCTCCGAAAGTTACAAGAGTGGTAAACGTAAACTCCCACTTACGGCCCAGTACGTTTATCAGCATTGTACGTTCATCATTATCCCTGGCAAGGCAGGCAAACAGTGTCTGCCCTCCCTGCACAAACATCAGCAGTACGAGCACGGCACCCAGTACCGATATTATAAACCACCAGTAATGCTGAAGTGCAAGATGTGACATGGTTTCAAACATAGTATTACTCCTCTTTCTTTTTAGGTCCTATTTTTATCTGCTTCAACATAATTTTAACCTCGGCTATAAATAGACCGATGAATACCACGGTAAACAGGAAGAATGTGGTCATTACTGCACCAGCATCAATATTTGTGACGGCTTTCATGGTCGGCATCAGATCCTGAATAACCCATGGCTGCCTTCCCACCTCTGCAACTATCCAGCCTGCCTGAGATGCTACATAGGCAAGTGGTATGGTCCATACACAGATCCACAGCAACCACTTCTTGGTATGCAAGGTGTTCCTGAATACCAGATATAAGACAACTATGAATAGTAAGAGGAAGTATCCGCCCAGCATTACCATAATGTGGAAGGCATAGAAAGTCATAGAAATAGGGGGAACCATCCTGAAGGCATTGGCTTCAAGCTTCTCGGGATCCGGGTCATAATAATTACCATAACCGAAATAGCGCATATAATCGTCATTAAATTCCGGATCCTCAAACCTGGCCCTTAATGCCTTGTACTCTTCACCTTCGGGATCTTCCTTCTGAGCTTTCTTATATGCTACCAGAGCCTGTTGAGCTTCATAGCCACGTCTGATCTTTTCATGGTAAGACATGATGCCTCGCTCTTCATTACCCATGATCAGGTCTTTAATACCTGCCACATATGCATTGGGATCGTTATAGGCCAAAATAGAAAGCATAGAGGGAACCTCTATCTTGATATGAAACTCAGCCTGACTATCCTCATCTAAATTCTTATGCAGATCCTTGCCTTTAAGTATGCCGAAGGCTACCAGTCCGGCACCTTCCTTGCCCTCATAAAGGGATTCCATGGCAGCAAACTTCATAGGCTGGGTCTTTACAATTTCTTTGGCAGAACTGTCACCTGTTGCGATTAGTATCAGGGAACTTAGCAAACCGAAACTGGCTGATACTACTATACTACGCTTGGCCAGCAGTAACTCACGCCTCTTGATAAGGTACCAGGCGCTGACACCGATGACGAAGATAGCTGCAAGTACAAAACCTGAAGTTATCGTATGCAGGAACTTGTTGACAGCAGTAGGAGAGAGCAGAACATCCCAGAAGTTGGTCATCTCATTACGAGCCATATCGGGATTGAACTTTGTGCCAACGGGATTTTGCATCCAGGAGTTGGCTACAAGAATCCAGAGAGCTGACAAACTTGCTCCAAAGGCAGTAAGCCAGGTTGAAACCAGGTGAAAGCGCTTGCTTACCTTATCCCAACCAAAGAACATAATTGCAATAAAGGTACTCTCCATAAAGAAGGCCATGATACCTTCGATGGCCAGGGGAGCTCCGAAGATGTCTCCGACAAACCAGGAATAGTTACTCCAGTTGGTACCAAATTCAAACTCAAGGATAATACCGGTAGCAACTCCAATCGCAAAGTTGATACCAAAGATCTTCATCCAGTATTTTGTGATCCTCTTCCATTCCGGGTCCCCGGTACGATAATAAATCGTCTCCATAAAGGCCAATATGTATGTTATGCCAATGGTGAGGGGAACAAAGATCCAGTGAAACATGGCGGTTAGGGCAAACTGAGCCCTTGACCAATTGACCAGCGTAAAGTCAATATTTTCAAACATAGAGAGATGTAATTTAGGGTATTGTTATTTGTTCAATTACATGATTGGCCCGGTCCTGGTCATTATCAAACCTTACCTTCATTTCATTCTGAAAAAAGAACAACTTGAGAACAACAAACATAATAAAGAGCTTTGCCAGAATTATAATCCACAGGGCCCTTGACCAGTCGGACAAGTCGGAAAAACCGTCGATATAGAAGTCGACTATGTCCTTGAATTTAACCATATGGTTCCGAAGATTTTCTGAATTAATATATGGATATTTTTTTAATTTTCTACTGGTATTGTTTAAAGTAATTGTTTCTATTACAAATAAACAAATAAAGCAGTAGTTAATTGCCTAAACTTCAATTTTGATTTTTTGTTCAACCTTAATTTCTCTGTATTGTGCTTCGCTGTTTGGTTTAAGTAAGGTTAATCTATTGCTGTACAATATATTCGCTTGGGGTCTTTTTGTAAAATTTTTTGAATACCCTGCTGAAATACTTTGGGTCGTTGAAGCCAATAGTATAGGCTACCTCGTTGATTGACATCTCGCCCGACATTAGCAGAGGGAGTGATTTCTTAAGTCTGTACACTGTGATGAAATCGTTGGGAGAAAGATCCAGTAGGGCTTTTAGCTTTTTGTACAGCAGTGAACGACTTACAAACATTGCATCCGCAAAAAGCTCAACACTAAAGTCGGGATTTGTGTAAGAAGCTTCCAACACCTCATATAGCTTGGAGAGGAATTTGTCATCCAGTGATTGACCGTTACCCAGATTTCTGGGTAACTCTTTCTGTGATGTAAACATGGCCCTGAGCCTGAGTCTGGCTTCAATAGTATTACTGATCTTTGCCTTTAGCAGTTCCAGATTGAATGGTTTTGGGACATAATCATCTGCTCCGCTTTGGAGTCCTTCAAGCTGGTTTTCCACCTGTGCCTTTGCTGACAGAAGGATAATGGGTATGTGGCTGGTATAGAGATTGTTCTTTAGCAGGCGACACATTTCTATTCCATCCAGTTCAGGCATCATCACATCTGAAATAATAAGGTCGGGAGAGTGCTTTTTGGCCATCTCATACCCTGCTTTGCCGTTTTCGGCAAGCAGCATGGTGTACTGGCTGCTAAGAGAGTTGGCAATGAATAGTGCCAGCTCTTTATTGTCTTCAACGACGAGAACCACCGGAGTTTCAGATATACTCAAAGTAGAGTGCTCGAATGTAGCATCATCATCACTGAGGTTGTCAATAACCACCTGTACCTTATTGCTCATTTCTGTGAAGTCGTGTACTGGTATTTCGTTGACTTCAGCCCCTTCAAAATCTTCCTTTTTGAAGGGGAGGGTAACAATAAAACGGCTTCCTTTGCCGGAGTTGTTTTGTACCATGATGGTTCCGTTCATTGCCTCTACTAGTTCTCTGGTAAGCGAGAGGCCTATACCTGAGCCTTTTGCAAAGGTCCCGTTGGCGCTGCGGTAGAACCTTTCGAAGATACGTTCCATTTGGTCATCACTGATACCTACTCCCGAGTCGGCTACTGAGATTGAAATTGATGGTCTGCTTCCTTTCCGCGACGGCGCTTCTTTTATTGTAAGCCTAATACTTCCTCCCTCGGGTGTGTATTTGAAGGCGTTAGACAGCAGGTTATACACAATATCCTCCATTTTGTCATAATCGTACCAATATGGTCCTCCCGGAAGATGGATCTCGAGGGTGTAATCTATCCTCCGTTGTCTTGCTATGGTGTCAAATGCTGAGAATATTTCCGTTATGAACTCCTTCAGATCTTTGTTTGTAATTCTGATTTTCAGGTTGCCGGTTTCAATATTTCTGAACATGAGCAACTGATCAATCAACAGACTCAGTCGCCTGGCATTTCTCTGTATTGAATTAAGCATGTCGAAGGCCTGTCCGGGGAAGTGAAACTCTCTGATAAGTCTGTCGATAGGTGATATAATAAGAGTTAATGGAGTTCTAAACTCGTGGGTTATATTTGTATAGAAGCGCATCCTGTTTTGGTTGATGTTCTCTATCTCCTTGTTAAGTGTAATCAGCCTGTCACGCTGCTCCATTATCTCTTTGTTCTTTGCCTCCAATTCTCTTTTTTGACCTTCTATCAGTTTACTTTTTATCTTCAGATTTTCGTTTGCTTCCTTAAGTATCTCAGCCTGATGCTGCATGTATTCATTCTGCTCCTTTATTTTTCAGTTCCTATCCATACATTTCCGTCTGTATCTATAAGTATCTTTCTTACAAACATACTGTTGAGGGAGAAGTTGTCAATATCCTTGTAGGGCAAGGAGGTGAAGGAGTTTGTAGAAGGCTGAAAGATGTCCACTCCCCCCAGGGAACCAATATAGATAGTCCCCCGAAAGTCCTGTCTTATATCATATACAGAGTTGTGGCTTAGTGAACCTGGATCATTGGGGTTGTGTACATACAGCTCGCTCTTACCTGTTGACTGGTGAATTACCCAAAGACCAGCGAAAGTGCCTACCCAAAGGTCTCCTTCAATACTTTCAATCATGCAAAGCACAAGGGAGTTGGATAATTCGGCTCTGGCAAATTGATGAATCTGTCTGCCAGCCTTATCAGCTATGCAAATACCGTGATTGGTTCCTATATACATCCTGCCGTCATTCATTTCAAGGAAGCTGGCAACATGGTTACCAGATAGCTGACTGTTGGACATATTGAAATTACGGATTTGTAATTCTCCACTTTCATGATCTCTGCTTATCAGAAAGAGTCCATGTTCAAGACTTCCCACCCATATTCGGCCCTCCTTGTCGGTAGTAAGAGCAGCTATATGGGGTCTGACACCAAGTTCAGCAGAAAGGTCTATTTCGGTAAACTTACCAGTATGGCGATCGAGGCAGGTAAGGCCTGAGGAACAGCCTATCCATAACAAGTGCCCTTCACTCTCAGTAAGGGCATTTACCAGGCTGGATGGAAGATCTGGTTTCCAGAAAGATACAATGCTGTAACCATCATAACGGTTGAGTCCGTTGCCTGTGGCAAACCACATAAAACCATCAGCATCCCTGAGGATGCTGTTTACCGTGTTTTGGGACAAACCCTGGTCAATAGTCAGGTATTCAATCTTGTAGATTGATTTTGCGTAAGCAAGGTCTATGTTCAATCCTGAGGAGATGAACAGGGTTAACAGAAATACAAAGCTTGAAATGTGTTTCACTATGTGCCTTTAGTTATCACGGTAAATTATCCAATAATCCCCCACTTGTAAACCTATATCCTCCTGACAGTGGAGCATAATAAATACATTTGATTATACAACTTTTATGGAAGAATCTGAAAAAAATAACTAAAAAGGTTGAGGAATGAGAATTTCTGCTTTTATCCCTATGCCGGAGTTGCTAGCCTCGGTGTTGTTACTGGTCGGTTGTACAACAGACAGCCCCACGTTGACAGAGAATCCATATAAGGATGATTATTCAGCCCTTACACCTGTATCCAACAAGTCTAAATGGGGAGCGGCCAATGCGCATGACCCATCTGTTATAAAGACAGATAGTTTTTACTATGTCTATTCTACAGATGCTTACTATATAAGAAATGGGATTGAGTTTAATGACACAGGGGAAAAGATTGGAAACATACCTATCAGGAGGTCTGCTGACCTGGTTAGATGGGAGTTTGTAGGTTGGGCCCTGGATTCAATTCCCCCTGAGGCTGTCAGACATGTTCATGAACAGACAGGCAACCGGGGTGCAGACAATATCTGGGCTCCATATATCTACAGGCATGGGGATATTTACAGGTTGTATTACTGTGTTTCCAGTTTCGGGGCCAATACTTCATACATTGGTATGGCTGAATCTGCCTCGCCTGAGGGACCTTTTACTGACAAGGGGATGGTGGTTAGCACTACTATCGGAAGTGAAATGAATGCAATAGACCCCTCGCTAGTTAAGGATCAGGTAACAGGACGCTTGTGGATGCATTATGGTTCATACTTCGGCGGTTTGTATGCACTTGAAATTGATGAGAATACCGGATTTGCATTACATCCCGGCGATCAGGGGCATCTGGTTGCTACCAGGGAAGATAGAGGTACCCGTATTATTGAGGCTCCTGAGATTATTTACAACCCTGAGTTGAAGCAATACTTCCTGTTTGTATCATATGAGCCGCTGTTTAGCTTTTATAATATCAGGGTAGGTCACTCTGTTAATCCTGATGGTCCGTTTTACGACTGGTTTGGACATGATATGGCTGATAGTACCAACAATTTCCCTATTCTGACCCATTCTTATATGTTTGAAAATCATCCTGGGTGGTCGGGAAACGGTCATTGTGCTATACTAAATGATGGAGGAAGGTATTTTGTTTTGCATCAGGGACGACTCGCGCCCAACAATAATATGATGTTGATGCATGTAAGGGAAATCAAGTGGTTAAGCTCAGGATGGCCAGTTTTTTCACCTGAGAGATACGCCGGATTGAATCAGCGGGCAGTAAAGAAAAAGGAATTGTATGGAACCTGGGAGATAATACATCTAAGAGATATACCAGAACCTTCGCCTTTATGGCAGGGACAGGTAAGTCCCGGCGGATGGACATACAGCAAAGAAGCTTTTAACGTGTCACGGAGAGTTGAGTTTTTAAGGAATGGCAGCATTGATGGAGCAGGACTGAACACCTGGGTTTATAATGGTGAATATGTTGAACTTGACGGCAATGAGTGTGCTGTTTTTACAGGATGGGACTGGGAGAATGAGTGTGAGACAATACTGCTGTCGGGTATTCTGAAAGATGGAACTTCTATTTGGGCTAAGAAAATTGCTGAATAGCTTTCCAGAGTAAAAATTACATTATAATTTAGTTAACTGTTTTTCAGGAACTGTAATTTTATGGCATCTTTGCTGTTATTATTGATAGACAAAAAATTAGAATCTATGAAAAAGAAGTCATTACTGACATTTGCTGCTGCTGCAATTCTTTTTGCCGGCCTTGCAGTAAGTTGTAACAACACACCAAAGGAACCAGAGGGAATCGTTAAGGAATCCTTTGGTACACTTTCCACTGGCGAGGCAATCGACATCTACACTCTGACCAGTACTACAGGTATTAAGGTTAAGATTATGACCTATGGTGCTACTATAGTGTCCTTGGAAGTACCAGGCAAGGATGGTCTCCTTACCGATGTAACTCTTGGCTTTGATAATTTGGCTGATTATGAGCAAAACAGGGTTTTCTTTGGTGCTACAATTGGTCGTTTTGGTAACCGTATAGCCCAGGGCCAGTTTACTCTTGACAGCGTTACTTACAATCTTGCTACAAATGATGGTAGTAACCATCTTCATGGTGGTGTAAAGGGTTTTGACAGGGTAGTATGGAATGCAGAAGCTATCAATGACTCAGCATTTCAAGCATTGAAGCTGACTTACCTGAGTGCTGACGGTGAGGAAGGTTATCCAGGTAATCTGGAGGTAACTGTTACTTATACTCTTAAGGGAGATGAACTTAGCATCGATTACGAAGCTACAACTGACAAGGCAACTCCGGTAAACCTTACAAATCACTCATTCTATAACCTGGCAGGAGAAGGTACAATACTTGATCACGAACTATACATCAATGCACCTGCTTACACTCCTGTTGACATGACTCTTATACCAACAGGCGAATTGGTACCGGTAGAAGGTACTCCATTCGATTTCAATGTTGCTACTACTGTTGGTGCCCGTATCGAAGAAGTTCGTGGTGGATATGACCACAACTATGTACTTGCAGAAGGTGAGGGCATGAAGCTTGCTGCAAAACTTAAGGATCCAAAGAGCGGACGCTGGATGGAAATCTATACTACCGAACCAGGTATTCAATTCTATTCAGGCAACTTCCTTAACGGAAGACAAAAACGTGGTGAGAGAGTTTACCATCAACACACAGGTCTTTGCCTTGAAACACAACATTTCCCGGATTCACCAAACAAGCCTGAGTTCCCATCAACTATCCTGAGACCAGGTGAAAAGTATCAATCTACAACCGTAATGAAGTTCGGTTTGGAATAATAAGATCTCAATAGTATAAAAAGGGGCTGCCCACACGGGCAGCCTCTTTTACATTTTTCTCTTACAGTTGTTCTGCATGCAGGCTACTCAACTTTTTTACCCCAGTAAGTGGCATTCAGATTCTTGCCCGTACCTGCATATACAATTGTTGGTATTCTTGGATTTGCTTCCCAGTCCAGTTCCCTTTCCACACAGACCATTACATCTCCCAGCCTGAGAAGTTTCTTGTTTTCATCATAGCTCCAGGTACCACTTAGAGCTCCGGACATAGTTCCATCTACATTCAGATTCAGTATTGTCGATGTGTTTTGATTTTTCGGACTGTATTGGAGATTGATATGTTCCCACCTTCCAACCAGAGTATCCTTTGTGATAACGCCATAATCTGGCACCGCTGCATACCGTTCTGGCAATACTATCGGCCAAAGATTGTCGGGTTCTTCCAGAGAAGCAGGACACCACACAATACGGCGAACATGCCCCATCATGATAGCATTGCTATATGGATTACCATAAGCATTGGCGGGAAGACGTCCCTGTGACATATAAAACCACTCATCGGAGCCTTCCTTTTTAAAGATACAACAGTGGGATATTCCTACCCATCCGGGATGATCTTTAAACCTGTAGGGGTGAGTTACGATAGGATATGTATCTCCTTCGCCATTAGTGAAGTTGCGTCCTGTAATATCATAATAGGGACCGTCGATACTCTGACTCCTTACTACACGGGTATTATAGGCTACTGAAAGTTCATCATAGGCAATAAACAGATAATAGTAACCATCCTTATAGATTACTTCAGGAGCTTCACTGGCCTGCCAGCGGGAACTGAGTGTACGGGTACCAACCCTTTGTCCATACCTTTCTTCCAGTTCAGATGCACTTTCGGCATACGGTTCTCCCTGCACCTTTACAGGTTTGCCGGTTTGGGCGTCTAGCTCAAGAAGGGCAAAACCGCTGTGCCATGAACCGTAAATGAGGTAGTGCTTATTGTCATGGCTCACTATGTAAGTGGGGTCGATTGCGTTGTAGTAGAAATATCCGTTCCAGTCATTGAGACTTGCACGATTGTAGTTTAGACCTCTATCTGAAGAAGAACAGGTAACATAGCCTTTGTCAACCCAAACGGCTCCTTCCGGGTCAGTTGATTCGCACATGCCAATAAAAGCCCGTTCAGTCCAGCTTCCGTCGAAGTTGGCATTTGTATTGGCCTTTCCACTCTTAATATAGTTGTCGATAATAATACAGTAGTACATACGTAGCCTTTCTTCCCCACCTACATTTACTCGTCTCACGACCGGTGCCCAGTAGCCGTAATTGATTTTGTCCTTTTCAATAGGGTCAAGATCCATACGTTGCCTGATGGCGTTGAGTGAGTCAGCTACCCATGTTGGCGGGTCATAGAAGGGGCCTCCAATCCATTCCCAGTTGACCAGGTCTTTGGAACGCTTGCCCTGAAAGTGACCATGCCCTTCGTGTTCGTTACCATAAGACGCATCGGTTGCGTACATATAATAATAGCCCTTGTAGAAAGCTACCGAAGGATCATGGACATTTGCCAGGTTCCATTTGCTTCTGTGAGTCCATGAGGAAATAGGGGAATAATCATCAGCATAGTCCGGTGCCGTCCATTCGGATTCCCCCTCATGAGGTTTCCCCTTTCCCGGATCATCCTTATCATCTTTGCAACCAGCTAATGAGAAGGTGATTAATCCACCCATAAGTATCAATACAAATCTCTTTTTCATGATAGTGTTATTTACGTAGAGACATCCTATGCGAGTCGGAAGACTCGCATAGGATGTACACAACTTAATCATTCAGGTTAACAACAGGGCGTATGTTGTATCTTTCTTTAAAGCTGGTGCTGTTGTCAGAGCTTTTGTTGGCTGAGTTGCCTGTCAGTTTAGGATTAGCATTGAGGGTTCCCTGGAAAATCGGGAAGTACTCGTGCCCCTTGTAATATGAGTCGTAAGTAGAGCGGGTTGCTGTTTCCTCTGTCAACTCATCAGTACCTGCAACAGGTTGTTCACCAGTTCCTGGCAGTCTGTAAAATCCATGTTGTCTCAGCTGTTGGAGACGACCTTCGTCATAGAAAAAGCCCCAGCGCAGCAGGTCTATACCACGTCCATTTTCGCAACCAAATTCTTTTGGGCGTTCAACGTTAGCTATTTGCTCAAACAAGTGATCTGCAGTTGGGAAATCATCTAGTTGCAGCGGTGGCAGAGCCACTCTTTCACGTACCTGATTTATATAATCTATTGCAATCTGAGTGGGTCCATGAAGTTCATTTTCACATTCTGCAGCTCTTAGCAGAACATCACTGTATCTCATAAGCCTTATGTTGATACCACAGTGAAGCCCAGTGGTAACTGCTTCAGTTTTATCGGCCCTTGCATAGGTGAATTTTGCTATTGATATACCTCCCTGAGCAGTATTTGACAAAGGAGTTCTTGTTACAGAAGCCTTGTAGACAACATTCTTTCTGGGGTCTCCATCAGGATATGCTGCAGTAGTAAGACCTGTATAGCTGTCATATTCTGGTTCATAGGTAACAAGTGTCCAGTAAAGTCTGGGATCAAGTCTGTTGTCTGTAGTTCTTTCCTTCTTGTATAGATTGTACAGCCATGGAGAACCTGCAAGGTCTCCCCAACTTCCATATTCCTGGGATGCGTAATTACTTTCAACTGCATGGCCCTGAGTAGACTGTGGGCTGATGTTAACAGGGGTCCATTCCTGATCGGTTCCTCCTGTTCCAAAGTCCATGAACTGAACTTCAAAAAGGCTTTCGATATTGTTTTCGTTTTCAGGGCCTTCCATAAAGTTTGCGCCGTAATCAGGCATCAAATCATAGTGTCCATATTCACCTGCTATTATATCCTTAAGTATCTCATAGGCATCAGCAAATTTATGTCTGAACATAAGAGCACGGGCCATGTAACCGGCTGCGGAACCACTGGTTGCTCTTCCCTTAGCCCATTCGCCACCTTCATCACGAGAGGGCAGCATTGTCATTGCTTTACCTAGGTCAGATTCTACCTGATCAAGGACCTCGTCCTGTGTTACATTAGCTGCATACAGTGAGTTCATATCTATATAATCAGAGTAGTCTGTAATCAGTGGTACAGTCTGGTAATATGTTGCAAGGTAGTAATATGCAAGTCCTCTCAGGAAATATGCCTGACCTGCAATCTGATTGTAGGTTTTTTCCGGCATAGAGACTTTGTCAACCTTTGATAGGATAAAGTTTGCCCGATTAATTACATGATACCAGTCCCTCCAGATCCATTGGTCACCTATATCAATAGTTCCAGGAGAGTTTAGGTTATCATATTCAAGGTACCATTGTTGAGAGGAGTTCCATACTTCGTCACCGCGAACAGCGTCCATTGTATAACCCACACGTGCAAATGTTCCCTCAAGGCGGATACGATTGTAGCACGCAATAACGGCTTCCTGCAGGTCGGATATATTATTTCCGAACTCATAGGTCGTCTGGTTGTTTGTATTGACAACATCAAGCTCATTCTCGCATGAGCTGAAACCTGTCAGGAGCGCAAATGCTGTCAGGAAAATATTTAGTTTTTTCATATCTGTTAAATTACTGGTTAGAATGAGAAGTTCAAGCCAAACATAACTGTCTGTGGTGTTGGGTATGAGCTATAATTATAACCCGGAGTATGTACACCTCCAGCAAAGTCTATGTTATAACCTGTGTAGTTTGTAAATGTTATCAGGTTTTGTCCTGTTGCATATACCCTAACTCCTGATATCTTACCCCTAAACCAGCTGTCGGGTAGGTTATAGCCAAGTGTTATGTTTGCAACCTTCAGGTATGTTCCGTTTTGCAGGAAACGTTCGCTGAACATATCGTTTGTTATAGCACCCTCACTTTTGTATGCGACCCTTGGAATGTTGGTATCTGTATTGTCGGGAGTCCATGCATTCATCATATCAACGCTCTTGTTAAGCATGCCATAAGAGCTGTGAAGTGTCATATCTACAAAGTCCAATACCTTGAAATCAGCTGCCCCATATGTGGCAATGCTAAGGTCAAAGTTTTTCCACTCCAAGCGGGCATTGAAGCCAAAGTTGAATGAAGGCATTCCACTGCCCAGATAGGTCCGGTCTTCACTTGTTATTTCTCCGTCATTATTGAGGTCTGCATAAGCCACGTCTCCGGGTTTTGCTCCGGGCTGATTAATGAAATCACCATTGGCATTACGTCTGTTGTCTATTTCTTCCTGAGACTGGAAGATACCCTCATATACATAACCATAGAAGGAACCGACCTCACGACCTACTTCAGTACGTGTGAAGGCTGTAGTATAAGGAGTATTGGAAACACCAAGTTGGGTTACTTCATTGTTTAAGGTTGATAGGTTGGCTTCAAGTTCAAATTTTAACGGATTCTTCCTATTTCTGTAAATAAGGTTGAATTCCAATCCTGTGTTTTCCATAGTAGCAGCGTTCATGACAACTGTTTCATTTGTGAAACCGCCACTGGCAGGAACCGGAACTTCATACAGAAGGTCTTCTGAAACAGATTTATACCATTCTGCAGAGAATTCTATCTGTCTTCCAAATAGGCCAAGATCCAAACCAATATTTGTAGTTTTCTTCTTTTCCCAGGTGATTCCTGTATTTACAAAATTGGAAATGGCTGAACCAGTAATCTTTGAGTTGCCAAAACTATAGGTGTAGTTATTCCTTGCCATTACATCCATATAGAGGTAGTCCCCAATATCCTGTTTGCCAAGTTCTCCATAACTACCTCTTAACTTCAGAAGGCTGATAATCTCCTGTTCAACAGGGAAGAAGTCCTCCTGATCAATACGCCATCCTAAAGATATTGAAGGGAAGGTTCCCCAGCGTCCATCCTTAGGAAAACGGGAAGAACCGTCACGCCTTACTGTTGCAGAAAGCAGGTATCTGTCGGCAAAGTTATAGTTGATACGACCAACATAAGAAGCCAGAGTATGTTCGCTCTCATATGATCCTGCATCTGTCTCCTCTGCATTATTTATCTGAGGGTAATAAGGTTCATTCAGCTTTATGCCCCTTCCTGTCAGTGTATGGTAAATATTACTCTCGAAGGATTGTACAGCAACAATATTCAACTTGCTACGTCCAAAGGCACCGTCATAGGTCAGAATGTTTTCAATAAGGGACGTTTTGTAATTACGATATCCTTGAGAGAGCACCTCATCGCCTTTAGACAGGTAGTTTGTTGTACTCTGAATGAACGATGGTATGAAGGTGAAGTCTTTCGCAAAAGTCTTGTTGTATGACAGGTTTAACTTATAGTTAAATGAATGATTATCACTGTCAAATCCTGTCATTTCAAGCAGATCCACCATTGCAGCACCTGATATCATGAATCGGTCAACCTTTACATTTCTTTTCAGCAGGCTGTTGATCAGCAATACATTTGTAACACGAAGGTCCCCATGAACGTCATCATAATATGTTCCATAACCATAAGAGTCATATGAATACTGAGATGCAGCAGGCAATATGTCATCCAACACCCATGTTGACTCATCATAGGCTTTGATTGTGGGAGGCAGTATAAGGGCAGATGCCATAACGGGATATTGTGCACCATAAAGACCTTGAACATACTCGTTAGCATTACTCAATGCCATATTATCCTGATCACTTCGACTATATGATACATTAGTCTGAATTTTCAGGAATCTGGCTTCCATTGTATTATTGAGTCTGGCAGTGTAACGCTCAAAGTTTGGACCGGCACCATATATCGTTCCTTCCTGTTTGAAATAGTCCAGGGCAGCGTTATAGGTACTTTTTTCACTTCCTCCTGAGATATTCACATTGTGGTTCTGACGTACACCGGTCTGGAATGCCTCATCCTGCCAATTTGTATTTACGGCAGCAGGGTCTATGTACCTGGGACTGCCGGGGTCATAGCCCTGGGGAGGGGTCATCTCACTGTTGGCAAAGGCCATACGGATGTAGTCAGAATATTGATATGAATCCATTACATCATAGACTCCATCCTTAACCTTGTCAAAGCCGACATATCCGGAATAATCTATCTTCATGGGTTGCTGTTTGCTTCCCTGCTTAGTCGTGATTATCACCACACCATTGGCGGCACGGGAACCATAGATTGCAGCTGCAGAAGCATCCTTAAGTACCTGAACAGACTCAATATCATTTGGAGAGAAGTCCCGTATTGAAGTACCTACGGGTATCCCATCAATGACATATAAAGGATCGGTGGAACCAAAGGAGCCCACACCCCTGATTCTTACAACCGGGTCTGCGCCCGGTTGTCCGTCAGAAGTAATCTGGACACCAGGGACTTTACCTGTTAACATAGTGGAAATGTTAGAGTGTGAAACTTTCTTCATTTCCTCTGTATTAACGATTGCCACAGATCCAGTAAGGTCCACCTTTCGTTGGCTGCCATAGCCTACGACTACTATCTGTGTCAATTCCTGCATCTCAGAAAGAAGAGTGGTTACACCAATATCAGACCTTCCATTGACATTCACTTCCGCTTCCCGGAAGCCGATGAAAGAAAATACAAGGGTGGCATTTGAAGAAACTATGATACTGAAGTCTCCATTGGCATCAGTTATTCCGCCCTTTACAGTACCTTTCTCCTGGACTGTTGCGCCCGGAAGTGGTTCGCCGTTTTCGTCAACAACCTTTCCTTTTACTGTGATCTCATCAGCCTGCATTACTGATAATGGGTTTGCATTACCACTGCTTTCCGCAATAGCTGCAGGGGTAATTAAAAGCAGGCCGGCCAGATATAATATTGAATATTTCATGTTTCGGATATTTTATTGTTATTCTGATCCTATTCTGTAAATACCACATAGCACCTTTCAACTGTTATGGCAGCGTTGAGGTCTGAACTGTCAACGCTTATTCCCAGGAAGCGTTGGAAATGCTCTTCCCCGTTTGCGTATGTAACTAAGTATTCGACATCTGCGGTGTTGTCACCATTATTTGTGATTGTTATCTCAATACTGGAACCATGGAGACCAGCCTTAAAGGTGTCCCAGTTCCAGTTACTTTCACCCACAGTGGTACCATCAATATATCCATCTCCCCACGCCCAGTGATCCATACGGGCAAAGGTGGTCAATGTGCCGTCAGACTTCTGCAGTCTGACAATGGCGTTGTGCCAGTTTTCTCTGGCTAAGGAGTATAGTTTGAGTTTGTAAGTCAGGGATTCGCCATATGGAATTGCGATATTGGCGGAGACATCTCCTGCAAATCCGGTTGAAAAATCTGTAGCACCGACCTGACCGCTACCTTTTACCATAGTAATAGGAAGGGTAGTAGAAACTGTGCTTGTTTCTCCTTTGTAAGTAATAGTAATATTATGTGTTCCGGCAAAAGGAGGAACTTTGCCTATGCTGAGATTACCCAGAGGCATCACACCCTGTGAATCGTCACCATAGGTTGCTGTAACAACAAGGCCTCTTGTATCCAGAATAATAGAATCATCACTGAAGAAGTAGTATGTAGTAATAAGAGGATTTTGGGTTACCTCAATTTGTTGAACTGGCATTACTACATTTAGATTATATACTGTGGAAACAGTAGGACCAGGTTTCCCTTGTTTTGTTTTGCTGTATGCCACTACTACTGTTTTGGCACCCAGAGTCTCAGTATCTGGAACTACATTGAAATGCAGATCCTCCTTGCTCAGTTCCTTGGTGCTACCGTCAGTGAAAGTCACAACAGCCTTGGCAAGGCCCCAGAAATCTTCACTACCTAATTCAACTGCAGTTGGGGCATCAGTAACCTGAATAGATACAGCATCCTCATCTTCTATTTCCTTGACCTTGGTTGGGAGGAGGTAAGCTTTCTTCATTAAGAAATGGCTGCCGTCAACAACCAGAAATGCAGTTACACTTGAGGAAACAGGTACTGGATGATTGTATGACTGTACAAGCACGGTTCCATCCGTTGCAACAGCAGTAGATGTTACGAAAACATTGCCAGTGGGAGAGAAGTCCACTTCAAGGGTAACATAGGCTCCCTGCATCTTCTGCCGGAACACTGCCCAGATATCCTCTCCACCCAGTTCTCCATAGTTGTGTTCTACTCTTCCAAGGGCAAAGTCACCGTTACCCCAGCCATAAGCATCTGACCTAAGTACAAAATACTCGCTGTATTCAGGATCTCCGTCCGAATACGCTTTTGTTGTAAGAGCCAGATTCCAGTTGTTCCAGTTGTTAGAACCAGTTCCATAATTTATAAATTCAAGGGTAAGGAGTTTACCCGGGGCAATTTCAAAATAATCTGAATGATCAGCCCACCAGCCTGAGCTGTTGTCTTCAGCTCCTACAATGCTTTTTATTATGTCTATGTAGGTTGTATCACCTGTATTGCGACCCTCTCTCGCAGCCGCAATTGAGTCTATTTTGCTCTGAAGATCCTGTGGAGCATCAATCTCATATAGCTCCAACTTCTCGCATCCGCTAAAGGTCACTACAACCATAAGGACCCAAAGCAATGCGCCACTAAATAGATTTGTCCTTTTCATACTATTCTATAATAGGATTTGGTTAAATATACACGCAAAAAAATGAATGTTAAATAGTATGTAAAAGGTAAAACCTCTTTTTAATGATGTAGTGGAAAAATGTATTTAATAGGAGGACGGATGTTTATTACATTATTTATATCAATTAGTCCGCCAAACAAAAAAGAGGTTGTCCGTGAAATTGGACAACCTCTTTAGATACACCCGGGTTCCCCGGGATATTGCATTTAGCTTGGTTACAGTCTATTTGTATTCATCCCAGCTCTTGATAGAGATGTCCTTAAGGTCCATCTTACAGAAGGCGGTGATAAATGCTGCAGCAAGTCTTGAATTTGTAATCAGCGGAATGTTGTAGTCAACACTGCTACGTCTGATATGGTAACCATTCCTTAGTTCGCCCTTGCTCAGGTCCTTAGGAATATTGACAACCAGGTCAATCTTCTTTTCCCTTAGGTAATCAATAGTGTTGGGCTTCTTGTCGGGTTCATCCGGCCAGTGTAGCAGGGTCGATTCGACTCCGTTGTCGGCCAGGAACTTTTGGGTTCCTGCTGTAGCAAAGAGGTTGTATCCCTTTTGCTTGAGCAGTCTGGCTGATGACAGAAGTTCTATCTTATCCCTTGCAGGGCCGGAAGATATAAGCACGTTCTTTTCAGGAATCCTATAACCCACTGACAGCATAGCCTGCAGTATTGCATCGTAGAAGTTGTCTCCCAGACAGCCTACCTCGCCAGTTGAAGCCATATCCACACCAAGAACGGGGTCGGCCTTTTGCAGACGGGCGAAGGAGAATTGAGGGGCCTTGATCCCTACGTAATCCAGTTCGAAGGCACTCTTAGCCGGTTTTTCAACAGGCAGATCCAGCATAATCCTGGTTGCAAGGTCGATAAAGTTGACCTTCAGTACCTTTGAAACGAAGGGGAAGCTTCGTGAGGCCCTGAGGTTACACTCAATAACCTTGATATCGTTGTCTTTTGCAAGTACCTGCATATTGAAAGGTCCAGAGATATTCAGGCCTGCTGCTATCTTTCGGGCAATCTGCTTAACCCTACGGATAGTCTCAACATACAACTTTTGTGGTGGGAATACTATAGTTGCGTCGCCTGAGTGTACTCCGGCAAATTCGATGTGCTCTGATATTGCGTAGGCAATAATCTCACCGTTGCGGGCAACTGCATCAAACTCAATTTCCTTGGCTTGTTCGATAAACTCGGATACAACCACCGGATATTGTTTTGAGACATTGGCGGCTACCTGTAGAAAGTGTTCCAGCTCATCACGGTTACTAACCACATTCATAGCCGCGCCTGATAGTACATAGGAGGGTCGAACCAGAACCGGGAAACCAACTTCATCAACAAACTTAAAGATGTCTTCAATGGTTGTAAGCTCGCTCCAGCGTGGTTGGTCAATATCCAACTCGTCGAGCAGTGAAGAAAACTTCTGACGATTTTCTGCCCTGTCTATATCTTCAGGTGAAGTCCCAAGGATAGGAACATTATAGCGATGCAGGCGCATAGCCAGGTTGTTGGGGATCTGCCCCCCCATCGAGATTACAAGACCCTTTGGCGCTTCCAGTTCGGTAATATCCAGTACCCTCTCGAGTGACAGTTCGTCGAAGTACAGACGATTACAAACGTCGTAGTCCGTAGAGACCGTTTCAGGGTTATAGTTGATCATTACAGACCTGAAGCCTTGTTCGTTAACTGTTTCTACAGCATTAACGCTGCACCAGTCAAACTCGACACTGGATCCGATACGGTAGGCTCCGGAACCCAGGACTATAACTGAGCGGCCATCCTTTTCGAATTCTATATCGTGACTGTGTCCATTGTAGGTAAGGTACAGGTAGTTGATCTTGGCCGGGAATTCACCAGCCAGAGTATCTATCTGCTTTACTACCGGAAGCACACCTCTTTGTTTTCTGTGAGTACGTACCTTATAAATACCATCTTCCATCTGACTCTTGGGAGTCTTAAGAACCAGACGGGCAATCTGGAAGTCAGAGAAACCTGATTGCTTTGCCCTTACCAACAGATCGTCAGATAGTTCGGCAAGAGAATTGATTTCCTGAAGTTCATTCTTCAGGTCATCTATATTCTTGAGCTTTTCAAGGAACCAGCGGTCAATCTTGCTAAGGTCGTGTATCTCATCTACAGTCATTCCCTGCATGAAGGCTTCAGCTATAGCGAAGATACGTTGGTCAGTAGGCTCAGTAAGTTCCTTGCGTACATCAGCAAACTTAAAGGCCTGGTTGCCTACAAAACCGTGCATGCCAAGGCCAGCCATACGAAGGCCCTTCTGGATTACCTCTTCGAAGGTACGTCCTATTGCCATAATCTCACCCACACTCTTCATGCTGGAGCCAATCTGGCGTGATACACCTGTAAACTTGGTAAGGTCCCAGCGGGGTATCTTGCATACGATATAGTCAAGAGCCGGTTCGAAGAATGCTGAAGTAACCTTGGTCACAGAGTTGCGCAATTCATGCAGACCATAGCCCAGTGCCAGTTTGGCTGCCACAAAGGCCAGAGGATAGCCTGTAGCCTTGGAGGCAAGAGCACTTGAGCGTGACAGACGGGCATTAACCTCGATCACACGATAATCCTCCGATTCCGGGTCTAGTGCATATTGTACGTTACATTCACCCACAACACCGATGTGGCGAACGATCTTGATAGCTAGTTCCCTGAGCTTGTGGTACTCTGAATTTGTCAGAGTCTGTGATGGAGCTACTACGATACTTTCACCGGTATGTATACCCAGCGGGTCGAAGTTTTCCATGTTACACACCGTGATGCAGTTGTCGTATGCATCCCTTACCACTTCATATTCCACTTCCTTCCATCCCTTTAGAGATTCCTCAACAAGGATCTGGTTGGAATATGCAAAAGCATTTTCTGCACGAGCCTTCAGCTCTTCGCGGTTTGAGCAAAAACCGCTACCCATACCTCCCAGGGTGTAGGCGGCTCTTACGATAATTGGGAAACCAATGGTCTCGGAAGCCTTCAGGGCTTCCTCAACAGAGGTTACAGCCAGACTCTTTGGAGTTTTGACATTGATCTCATCCAGTTTGTTGGCAAAAATCTCGCGGTCCTCTGTATCGATGATAGCCTGAACAGGCGTACCAAGTACTTTGACACCGTATTTTTCGAGGGTTCCCGCTTCAAACAATTTCACTCCACAGTTGAGTGCAGTCTGACCGCCAAAAGAAAGAGGTTGTCCAATTAAGGGCAACCTCTTTTTCAATTTAAGCAAGTTGATAAGAATAGATTTCGATTTTTAGATGAACATGCTTACGAAAATTCCATATTCCTTTTTGGATTTTTGCATATAGGGGTTCAAACAAGAAGAAAATTGCATTTTGGAGTACTGTTTTTGAAACACACGCACCTTTGCCTATGATTTTTCTTAAGTTATGAGCAATAGCTATCAGGCCAAACTCGATTTCAACTTTCTTAAGGCCTTTCAGTGTAAATCTGGTGAACTTGTTGTTGTGTTTTATTTGTCCAAACACTGCTTCCGGTTCTATTGGGCGTCTACTTCTGTGATATAGGCCCTGTTCACTTAATAGCTGTTCCCTGGCCTTCTTTTTTAGGATCCTTAACCTGTGATTGATCTCTATTATTCGATTACCGGTAGCTTGAAAACAAAGTCCGCGCAACGGGCATCCAGTACAGTTTTGCGCTTGATAACGTGTCACCTTTGATACATACCCATTCTCAGAAGTCACTTTTCTTTCACCTTTATTGGTCATATGCTGTCCCATCGGGCATACATAATAATCTTCATGTTCGTTGTAATATAGGTTTTGGCTTAGAAATGCATTCTTTTTAAATGCTCTTTTCTGTTCTTTGTGGAAGTAGTTGTACTTGACAAAGTACTCTATATTATTTGCTTCCAGGTATTCATAATTCTCCTCGCTTCCGTAGCCGGCGTCTGCAACGACCGTAGAGCTATGACTTCCATATTGGTTTTTAAATCCCTCCAGATGACACTTTAATGTTCTTGTATCACCTGGGGTTTGATGGATACTGTAATGGGTAATAATCTGGTTCTCTGTACTAATCTGAGGATTATAAGCTGGTTTCAACTGCCCATTCTTCATATGATCTTCTTTCATTCGCATGAAAGTAGCATCCTCGTCTGTCTTGCTAAAACTGTTGCGATCACCCAGAGTGTCAAGTTGCTTCTCGTATTTCTCCAACCGTGGCAGGTGTTCCTCCTGTAATTGCTTTAGTTGCTTAGATGTGGACTTATTTGTATCCTTAAGCCTGGTGTTAAGCTCAGCTATTTTGCTTTTTAATAAATCTGAGTCTATTGATTGGGGCAAATCTTCTTTGTTGAGAGTTTTTGAGTCCTCTTTAATTTGACTATCAATATCTTTAAGAATACTCCTTATCCTTTCTTCCAGTTTTGCTTTGTTTTTCTCAACTGTGCCTCGCCATACAAAGGTGTACCTGTTTGAGGTAGCTTCTATTTTTGTTCCATCAACATACTGTACCTGAAGACTCACAAACCCCATACCATGCAGTAATCTAACTACTTCTGCAAAGATGGTCTTAATTTCTCCCTGCAAACGGGTACTCCTAAAATAATTGATTGTTCTAAAGTCTGGAACACAGCCCTTTGATAACCAGATAAAATGAATATTCTCTTGTAAAGCCTTTTCAATCTTTCTGCACGAAAATATGTTGTTTAAATAACTGTAGAACAGTATTTTAACCATCATTCTTGGATGAAAACTGCTAGCACCACCACCTTTGTATTTATTTAGTATAGAAGAGATATCCAGTTGATCTACAACCTTATCAACCAGACGAACTGGATGGTCTGCTGGTATGCGATCCAAGAGGTTTTCAGGGAATAACTGAGCTTGATTGTTTGGAAGCTCTTTGAAAACAACTTTTTTCATTATGGATTGATTTATAGCATTAATATACTATATATCAATTATATAACCAACTTTTTCAGGAAGAAAATCAAACAAAAAAAGAGACTGCCTAATCTTTTTAGACAGCCTCTTCTTTAAAACTTGTTCAACGAAATATGGTGTAACAGGTAGAAAATAAACCTTATCTGCCAACTTTTCTGAGGTCTGAACCGTGGCAATATTCGGGTTTATAAGTACCGTGTAAATTCCCTCTTCTTTTAATGCTTTAATAGCCTGCGATCCGGAATAATCGAACTCACCTGCCTCTCCAATTTTGAGAGCTCCTGAGCCCAGAATTACTACCTTCTTTACATTGTTTTTCATGCGTAATTGATTTGTTGTCGTAAGGCAACACAGTTTCTGAATAGTCATTTCAGAATGCAAATGTACATCATCTTTGATCATTTTACCTAATGGCAGAAAATTATTTTGCATATTTTATGAATAATATATTCAAATATGAGATTTCCTCCCGGGTTTTTAGTCCCGTGCCCCATGTACAATGTTCTCTGCCAAATCGTCGAAAGTGTTTTATTACCAAAAAAAAGTGCGTTTTATTTTTGTTTAATTGCAGTAATGTATAAATTTGCACTTTGTTTGTATAATTATTCGTCACAGTTATTGACGTAATAGCAAACCGGAAATGCGGACGGTCTCCCTTACGGGGCGCCCGGTCCGCTATATAATTTTCAGACATCACGTAATTTATGAAGGTTAAAACACAAAGGTTAAATGCAATCATCCGCTTAATAGAGAATCACAGGGTGGGTAGCCAGGATGAGTTGTTGGCTCTTCTTGAGAAGGAGGGTATCAGTACAACTCAGGCTACCTTGTCACGAGATCTGAAGGCACTCAAGGTCGCCAAGCAGCCTGACTATGATGGTGGATATGTATATGTGCTTCCCGAGAATCAGAGTCCTGATGAAGCGGATTTTGACTACGGGGACTTTCCGGTCAGCGGCATTATTTCCATCGAATTTTCAGGCAATCTGGCTGTTATCAAGACCCGTCCGGGTTTTGCCAACGGGATAGCTTCCGTAATAGACAGTCAGGCTCCCTACGAGATTCTGGGAACAATAGCAGGTGATGATACAATTCTACTGGTTACCCGCGAATCAGTATCACGTACCAAAGTCCTGGCCGGCCTCTCGCAGTTTCTGCCCGGGATCCGTGACAAAATACTTGGGTAGTAATTAACTAAGGTCACACAACAAGATTTTACAAAGAAGGGAATGAATAATAACGAAGTAACAATCACAATTGCTTCAGAGGAGCACCTCAAATATGTGGATACCATTCTGCATACAATTTCAGAGGCTGCCAAAGTGAGGGGAACAGGTATTGCTAAGAGGGATCCTGAGTATGTGAAAAAGAAGATAACAGAAGGCAAGGCCATCATCGCCCTCGCTGGCGATGAGTTTGCCGGATTCTGCTATATAGAGTCATGGGGACACAATAAGTTTGTTGCCAACTCCGGACTGATAGTGCATGAGAAGTTCAGAGGTCATGGTCTGGCAAGGGATATCAAGCGTAAGGCCTTTGAGCTTTCACGCACACGTTACCCCGACGCCAAGATCTTCGGTCTTACTACCGGTCTGGCAGTGATGAAGATCAACTCGGAACTCGGATACAAGCCCGTTACCTTTTCTGAGCTTACCGATGATGAGGATTTCTGGAAGGGTTGTCAGAGCTGTGTCAACTACGACATTCTGCTCCGTACCAACCGTAAGCACTGTCTCTGTACAGGTATGCTTTACGATCCTGCATGGGAGAAGAAGAAGGAAGCCAATCTTCAGCCTCCAAAGAAGGAGAAGGTATATGAAAGATGGCTGCAGTTTAAGCGTCATGTATTTCTGAGAGGCAAGGAAGGAGACAATGATGCTCAGAGTGGCACCGGTTCCCGAAGCCTCTTCCATCGCCTGCTTGCAGTTTTTGTCTAGGAATAAATTTTGATATGTAAGTGCCCCAGGGCACTATAGAAAAATCTTAAGTAATGAAAGAGAGAGTAGTAGTAGCCTATAGCGGAGGTCTTGACACATCTTATTGCGTCAAGTACCTGGCAAAGGAAAAGAATCTTGAAATTTACACAGCTATAGCCAACACTGGCGGTTTTAGCGTGGACGAACTCAGCGATATTGAGCGTAAGGCTTACGAGCTGGGCGTTGCCAAGCACGTTGCTATTGATGTTACAGATGTATATTACAATAAGTGTATCCGTTACATGGTCTATGGCAATGTGTTAAAGCACAATACCTATCCGCTGTCTGTTTCATCCGAGCGTATTTTCCAGGCTCTTGCTATAGTCGACTATGCACGTAAGGTGGGAGCAAAATATATTGCTCACGGAAGTACAGGTGCCGGAAATGATCAGGTGCGTTTCGATCTTACCTTCCAGGTACTTGCTCCTGATATCGAAATAATCACTCCTATCCGCGACCAGGTTATCAGCCGCGAGGATGAGATTGCCTACCTCAAAAAAGAAGGTGTGGTACGCGACTGGTCCAAGATGGCCTACTCAATCAACAAAGGTCTGTGGGGTACTAGTATCGGTGGTAAGGAAACACTGACTTCCGACAAGGCCCTGCCATCTGATGCCTATCCATCACAACCGGTAAAGGAGGGTAGTGAGAGACTCGAACTCGGCTTTGACAAGGGAGAACTTAGTTCAGTCAATGGCAAGACTTTCGCTAGCAAGGTTGATGCAATCCGTGAAGTGGAGCGTATCGGTTCCGCCTGGGCTATAGGTCGCGATATTCACGTTGGTGACACTATTATCGGAATCAAGGGTCGTGTAGGCTTTGAATCTGCTGCTCCCCAGCTGATACTGAAGGCCCACCACCTGCTCGAGAAGCACACACTTACCAAGTGGCAGATGTACTGGAAGGAGCAGATATCCAACTGGTACGGCATGATGCTGCACGACGGAATGTACCTCGAGCCTGTAATGCGCGACCTGGAAGCCTTCCTTGAAAGCACTCAACAAAATGTAACAGGTAAGGTCTATCTGGAACTACATCCATATTACTTTAACATGGTAGGCATTGACTCAGCACACGACCTGATGAAGAGCGGTTTTGGCGACTATGGTGAGGTCAATAAGGCATGGAATGGCGATGATGTGAAAGGATTTACAAAGATTATATCCAACTCACTCAAGATTTATAATAAAGTCAACAAAGGAAAATTAGATATCAATCAGTAATGGTAAAGGTTGGAATAGCAGGTGGTGCCGGATACACAGCCGGTGAATTAATAAGGATACTGCTGGGACATCCACAGGTTGACTTAGGCTGGATACTCAGCAGCAGTCATGCGGGAAGCCGCATAGTCAAGGTTCATAGTGACCTCGTAGGGGATACCGACCTCGTGTTTGCCGACAAGCCCGACTTTTCAAAGGTGGATGTGGTCTTTCTCTGTATGGGACATGGTAAGTCGGAAGAATTTCTTGCAACAAACAAGGTCCCTGCAGGAGTAAAGATTATCGACCTGAGCACAGATTTCAGGATCAAAGCTGAGGGCAACGACTTTGTTTACGGATTGCCTGAGCTCAACAAGGCTGAGATAAAGAAAGCTGATAAGATAGCCAACCCGGGTTGTTTTGCAACTACCATTGAACTGGCACTCCTGCCCTTGGCAAAGGCCGGTTTACTGAAAGAAGTTCATGTCACGGCAATTACCGGCTCTACCGGAGCCGGTCAGGCTCCCTCAGCCACAACCCACTTTAGCTGGAGGGCTAACAACCTGTCTGTTTACAAGGCTTTCAGACACCAGCACCTGGCAGAGATAGGCCAGTCTCTCAGAGAGCTGATGCCGGATTTCAATATGCCGATCAACTTCGTGCCTATGCGGGGTGACTTTACCCGTGGTATCCTGGCTTCAGTTTACCTGGATTATGACGGTGAACTGGCAGAGGCAAAGAAGCTGTATGATGATTACTATGCAGATGCTCCCTTCACCTTTAGAAGTGATGAGGAGATTGACCTTAAGCAGGTTGTTAGCACCAACAAGTGCCTGCTGCATCTGGCCAAGTATGACGGTAAACTGCATATTATAAGCATCACAGACAACCTGCTAAAGGGAGCATCAGGACAGGCAGTGCAAAATATGAATCTGATGTTCGGACTGGATGAGAGAGCCGGACTATATCTGAAACCATTGGCCTTTTAACAGGCTATACAAAATTCAAAAAACAGAAAGCAATGGAATTGTTTGACGTTTACCCGCTGATGAATGTGACCCCGGTCAAGGCAGAAGGCTGCTATGTCTGGGATGAAGCCGGGGTCAAATACCTCGACCTATACGGAGGTCATGCTGTTATTAGCATTGGCCATACTCACCCGCATTATGTGGAGAGGTTGAGCAGCCAGTTGCATAGGATCGGGTTTTATTCAAACTCGGTGCAGAATCCCCTTCAGCGTGAGCTGGCCAAAAAGCTTGGAGAAGTATGCGGGTTGACCGACTACTCACTCTTTCTGTGCAACTCAGGAGCCGAGGCTAATGAAAATGCACTAAAACTTGCTTCCTTTCATAATGGGAAAGCCAGAGTGATAGCCTTTAATAAGGCTTTTCACGGACGTACCTCTGGAGCGGTAGCAGTAACCGATAACCCAAATATCCAGGCTCCGGTCAACAAGGGTCATATAGTTAGCTTTCTGAAGCTGAATGACCTTGATGCCGTTGAGGCTGAGATTACAAAAGGAGACGTTAGTGCCGTAATAATAGAAGGTATCCAGGGTATAGCAGGGATTGTAGAGCCGGAAGATGCCTTCCTCAAAGGACTTGAGCAACTGTGTCGCCGTAGCGGCACAGTGCTGATACTGGATGAGATACAGTCGGGCTATGGTCGTTCGGGAGATTTCTTTGCATTTCAAAAATCGGGTATCAAACCGGATATTATCACCCTGGCCAAAGGAATGGGCAACGGCTTTCCAGTAGGCGGAATTCTTATTTCACCTGAGTTCAAACCCAGACATGGAATGCTGGGAACCACCTTTGGAGGCAACTATCTGGCCTGTGCTGCATCATTGGCGGTACTTGAGGTAATGGAAAGCGAGAAGCTCATTGCCAATGCAAGGGCTGTTGGCGATTACCTAATTGGTCAGCTAAAGAAGATTCCCGGAATTGTAGAGATTAGAGGACGGGGACTTATGATAGGAATTGAGTTTAACCATGAGGCGGCACCCATACGTAAGAAGCTGCTTGAGCAGCACCATATCTTTACCGGGGTGTCGTCGACAAATGTGATACGTCTCCTGCCTCCACTGTGCTTAACAGGTGAGATGGCTGCTTACTTTATTGACTGCTTCAGGCAGGTGATAGAAGAAGAACGGACCTAAACATGAAACCTTAGCATAACCTTATGATATGATTAAATCCTATTGGAACGAAGAATGGAAGGAGATAGATTTTCCTGAAGGAGCGCTGAGAAAGAAGTATGCAATCAGCAACTATGGGCGTGTGATCAGCTACGGTGAAGATATGTCGGAAGGAGTGCTTGTAGGCGGGGGCTGCATCAAAGGATACAGGACCTTGCCGCTTCGACCTTTTGGTAAGTCCACTACATATTACATTCACAAGCTTGTGGCAAGATTATTTCTTGGTGAACCCGAAGAAGGACAAGAGTGTGTCTTACATCTGGATTATAATAAGGGCAATAATTACGTAGGCAACCTGAAATGGGCAACAAAAGATGAGTCCCTAAGGCACCAGCAGGAAAACCCTGAGGTTATCCGCAGTAGGGAGAAAGCCCGGATGCGTTGCCCTGAATGTGGTCCGAAGCTTACCAGTACTCAGGTTATAAGACTAAAAAAGAAGTTGTTGGATCCCGGTCGCAAGACCAAACTTCGTATCATTGCCAAGCAGTTTGGTGTCAGTGAGATGCAACTCTATCGCATCAGGACTGGCGAGAACTGGTCGCATGTGGATGTACCCGACTTTAAGGGCAGGGCTGAAAGCATGTAATGCTAACCCTGGGAGGATGCCTGTTTAGGCGTTTTCACTGCAAACGAACAGACAATCTGCCAGATGTGGACTGATAGGTAGAAATCCCTAAAAAACAAGAACATGGAATCTGGAAAGTTAGCAATCATTGGAGGCGGAAAACTAGGCTCAGCACTGGCTGAAGGAATGATCAGAGCTGGATTGATTGCCGAATACCGCATACATATCACTCGTCGCAATGCAGAACTGCTAAAGCCTCTTGCTGATAAGGGGCTTATAACTGGTTCGGATAATATTGCCGCAGTTAAGGATGCCAGCATAGTGTTGTTGGCAGTCAAACCCTGGCAGGTTGAAGAGGTACTTGGCAGCCTTGTTGACTCACTTGCTCCTTCTGCCGTAATAATATCTCTGGCAGCAGGAGTCAGCCTGAAAAAGTTGCAGGAAGCCAGCGGAGATAGATTTACAGTTTTCCGTGCTATTCCAAATACTGCAGTTGCTGTGTGTGAGTCTGTTACTGCTGTTTGTTCGGTTAATGCTTCAGAGGGTGATATCAAACTGGTAGGATCTCTTTTCTCCGGACTTGGCATTGTTGAGTTTATCCCTGAGGATAAGATTAATGCTGCTACTGTTCTTGCATCATGTGGAACTGCCTTTGCCCTAAGGTATATTCGTGCTGCAGTGGAAGCCGGAGTTGAGATAGGACTAAGCCCTGAAACTGCTGTCAATATGGTGGCACAGACTGTAAAGGGAGCAGCAAGTCTGCTGCTTGACGGGGATGCTCATCCAGAGGCAGAGATCGATAAGGTTACGACTCCCGGGGGTGTCACCATAGCCGGCTTGAATGCCATGGAACACGCAGGATTCAGTTCTTCGATAATATTAGGTATCAACGCAGCATTTCGAAAAACTGAGAACAAGTAATGGAAATACAGAATAAAGCTTTGTATAGATCAATCACAATAAAGGTTGGCTCAAACGTACTTACCTGTCCTGACGGTAACCTTAACCGTGAGCGTATGGAGCATCTGAGCGCTCAGATAGCACAGCTTCACAGTGCAGGTATCAAGGTAATACTGGTATCGTCAGGTGCTGTAGCTGCCGGCCGCAGTATGGTAGCTGGAAATGTGAAGCGGGATCCGGTATCTGAGCGTCAGTTGTTATCATCAGTGGGACAGGTAAAACTGCTTACTACCTATTCCACAATCTTTGATTCACACGGCATCACCTGTGCCCAGGTACTGGTGGCCAAACAGGATTTCAGGACCAGGGAGCACTACCTGAATATGAAAAACTGTCTGTCGGTATTGCTCGACAGCAACATAGTTCCAATTATCAATGAGAACGATGCAGTATCAGTTACAGCGCTTATGTTTACCGACAACGATGAACTGGCCGGACTGGTAGCAACAATGATGAATACTGAGGCGCTGTTTATCCTTAGCAATGTGGATGGTGTCTATAGTGGCAATCCCAAGGATCCGTCCTCTGTACTTATCAGCAGGATTGAAGGTAACTCAACAGACCTGTCCCAGTTTGTTACCACACAAAAAAGCAACTTCGGTCGGGGTGGTATGGTCACCAAGGGGCGTATAGCTCGTAATACGGCAGAGGCAGGTATAGCTGTGGCAATCGCCAATGGTACCAGGGATAATATTATCCTTGATTTGGTATGTAGCCCCGACAAAGTACCACATACACTGTTTGTACCCGGCACTCCACGTCCAGCTGTCAAACAATGGATGGCCTATTCGACAGGCTTTGCCAGTTCGGAAGTTGTTGTCAACGAAGGTGCTGAGAAAGCCTTGTTTTCGCACAAAGCCTCCAGTTTGCTACTGGCAGGAGTCGTCAGCATGAACGGTGATTTTGAAAAGGGAGACCTGCTAAGGGTAGTCAACAAAGAAGGTAAGCTTATAGGTATTGGCAGGGCTCAATACGAGAGAAAGAAGGCCGAAGAACACTGGGGTGATGAGAAGTATAAACCCCTGATACATTATGATTATCTGGTTCTTTTCCACTAAATTGCATATAAAAGGTTACATTGTACAGCAAGTTGTCCCTCTATATGCAAACAGAAAAAGGTATAGTCAAATAATCTGATTGTGAAACTGCTTCCAAAAATATTCTCAATGCTGGCAGAAGCTCAAATTGTAAAAGCTAGGGATGCTGTATCGACTATGATACAGTTGGATAATGAGGTGATAAACAAGGTGCTGCTTGACCTTGCAGACAGAGCCTGTGCAAATATTCCCGACCTGCTCAGGTCCAATAAGCTTGACCTGGATCAGATGCCCAAGGAGGATCCCCGCTATGACAGGCTAATGCTTACCGAAGACCGGATCAAAACCATCGCAGCAGATCTGCGGAATGTGGCATCTCTGAACTCTCCCCTTGGGGACGTGCTTGAAGAGAGGACTATGCCCAATGGGCTTAAGCTTAAGAAGCTTAGAGTACCAATGGGTGTCGTGGGTGTTATTTATGAGGCCCGTCCCAATGTTACTTTCGATGTCTTTGCCCTCTGCTTTAAGTCTGGAAATGTATCAGTATTGAAAGGTGGGCAGGATGCATGGAACTCAAATCAGGCAATAGTTAGATTAATAAAGGCAAGCCTTGAGGCTTTTAATATTTCCGAAGAGGTGGTACAGCTACTGCCCCCTGAGAGGGATGCAGCTACCTCACTGATGAATGCAGTGGGATATGTGGACCTGCTTATCCCACGTGGTTCGCAAGGACTTATCAACTCGGTAAGGGACAACTCAAAAGTCCCTGTTATCGAGACAGGAGCAGGAGTGGTGCATACCTATTTTGATGCAACAGGTGATAAGGAATTGGGACGCAAGGTAATATTCAACGCCAAGACCCGTCGTGTCAGCGTGTGCAATGCATTGGAATGCCTTATCATTGATGAATCCAGATTAGGTGATCTGCCATATCTGGTAGAACCTATGGCAGAGAAGGATGTCCGCATCGAGGCTGATGCACCATCCTATGCAGCACTTAAGGGACATTATCCAGCCACCCTGCTTAGGGAGGCCGGGGAGGAAGCCTTCGGCAAGGAACACCTTGACTATGTGCTGTCGGTCAAAACAGCTGCATCTATGGATGAGGCACTGAAGCATATTGCAAAGTACAGTACCAGGCACAGTGAGGGCATCATTACTACAAGTGAGGCAAACAAGCAGCGCTTCTTCAGGGAGGTTGATGCTGCCGCAGTTTATGCCAACACATCTACTGCCTTTACAGATGGAGCACAGTTTGGCATGGGAGCGGAGATAGGCATCAGTACCCAGAAGTTACATGCGCGTGGTCCGATGGCTCTGCCTGAGCTTACCAGCTACAAATGGCTGGTTGAAAGTGAAGGCCTGACCCGCCCTTAATATCGTAGTTTGAAGGAAAGGAGATGCACCAGGCCGATTGCCCGATGCGGATCAAATAAAGTAAACAGGTCGCCAGCCCAAAGGCTGCGACCCCAATTAATATGTGATTACACGATGAGAAGATTTTTGACACCTGAAGATCTTGGTGATCTGCGCAAGGCCCTTGATGAGGCCCGTTATGTTAAGGCGAATCCCTTTGCCGATCAGGATCTTGGACGTAACAAGACCCTGCTTCTGATATTTTTCAACTCAAGCCTTCGTACACGTCTAAGCTCACAACGTGCAGCTACTAATATGGGTATGAACGTTATAGTGCTTGATATCAACAAGGACGGCTGGAAGCTTGAGAGCGAGTACGGGGTAGTGATGGATGGTGACAAACCTGAGCATATCCGTGAAGCTGTGCCGGTTATGGGGCAGTATGCCGATATCATTGGAGTAAGGTCTTTTGCTGACTTTGTTGACAGGGACAAGGATTATAAAGAGCATATACTCAACCAGTTTATCGAGCTAAGTGGTCGTCCGGTGATCAGCCTCGAGTCGGCTACACGTCACCCGCTGCAGGCCTTTGCTGACCTGATAACTGTCGAGGAGTACAAGACCAAACCGCGACCAAAGGTGGTTATGACCTGGGCTCCGCATCCCAGAGCTCTGCCCCAGGCAGTGCCCAACTCCTTTGTGGAATGGATGAAGAAGGCTGATGTGGAACTGGTGATGACTTGTCCAAAAGGCTATGAACTGGCTCCCGAGTTTATGGAGGGGCTGACATACGAACCCGATCAGGACAAAGCCCTTGCAGGAGCGGATTTCGTCTATGCAAAGAACTGGTCAAGCTATCACGAATACGGTCAGATCCTGAGCAAGGACCGCTCATGGACTGTTGACGAGAATAAGATGGCCCTTACCAACAATGCTAAGTTTATGCATTGTCTGCCTGTAAGACGTAACATGATAGTTAGTGATGAGGTGATAGAAGGACCCAACTCGATAGTAATCCCTGAAGCAGCCAACCGTGTGGTATCCATGCAGGTGGTGCTTAAGAGGATGCTTCAAAGTATGAAGTAAGAATGGAAGAACTAAGCATTATAAAAGTAGGTGGGAAGGTCGTTGAGGAAGCCGAAAGCCTGAAGAAACTACTTGATGATTTTAGTGGGGTAGCAGGCAAGAAGATCCTGGTTCACGGTGGCGGTCGCTCTGCCACCGCACTTGCTGCAAAGCTGGGCATAGAGACCAAGATGGTTGACGGCCGTCGTATTACTGATGCCCCGATGCTGGAGGTTGTCACAATGGTGTATGGTGGACTTGTAAACAAGAACATCGTTGCCGGTCTGCAGGCAAGGAAGGTAAATGCCATTGGTCTTACCGGAGCCGATATGAATGTGGTTGTATCTGACAAACGCGCCAAAGGCAATATAGACTACGGCTTTGTAGGAGATATCCGAGCCGTTGATGCAAACGCACTTGACAGCCTGCTAAGTGCAGGAACCATACCGGTGATAGCACCTCTGAGCCACGATGGTAAGGGCTCTATGCTCAACATAAACGCCGACACCATGGCTTCTACAGTTGCAGTAGCGCTGGCATCCAAATACAAGGTAAACCTGGTCTTTTGCTTTGAACTGCTGGGTGTGATGAAAGATGTCAACGATCCATCCTCAGTGATCAATGAGATAACACCTTCAGAATATGAAAAGCTGAAACAGGATGGAGTAATCGAAGGTGGAATGATACCCAAGCTGGACAACAGTTTTGAAGCCCTGCGCAAAGGAGTATCACTTGTAAGGATTACCTCTGCAAACGACTTTAGCAGGGGAGATTGCGGAACCGCATTGAGACTTTAAAGAGAAATAGAGAACTGCCAAAAATAGCCAATGACTGTAGACCAATTATTTGAAGATGCAGTAGAGATACTCAGGAAGCTTATAGCAATTCCTTCTTTCAGCCGTGAGGAGAGAGAGGCTGCAGATCTGATGGAGGACTACCTTCTAAGGATGGGTTTCAAGCCTGAAAGGAGGAACAATAACAACTGGGTATGTTCAGCCACTCTTGACCCTGCAAAGCCTACCATCCTGCTCAACTCCCATATTGATACGGTAAGGCCTACATCCGGCTGGTTGAGCGATCCCTTTACTCCCGTGCTTGAAGGGGATAAGCTTACAGGACTTGGCTCCAATGATGCAGGAGCATCATTGGTTTCGCTTATGGCTGCATTCAGGTATCTGAGTGCCAAGCCCCAGGCATACAATCTTATCTACGCCGCCACTGCCGAGGAAGAGGTTTCCGGACAAAACAATGTCGCATCTATTCTTGATATATTAGGTAAGATAGATCTTGCCGTAGTAGGTGAACCAACAGGAACGCAGATGGCTGTTGCCGAGAAGGGTCTGCTTGTAATTGACGGTGTGGTTTATGGCAGGTCAGGACATGCCGCACGCAACGAAGGCCTGAATGCTATTACTGAGGCCATGCCGGTACTTGAGTTTTTCAGGGATCACAAGCTTGAGAAGGTATCGGACTTCCTTGGTGAGGTGAGGATGACGGTAACTGGGATAAATGCCGGAACCCAGCATAATGTGGTGCCCGACAAGTGCAGCTTTATGGTGGATGTCAGGGTAAATGACTGCTACAGGAATGAGGAACTCTTTAATATCATTCAGGAGAGGGTAAGGGCTATAAAGCCTAATTGCGAACTAAAAGCAAGGAGCTTTAGGCTTAACTCATCATCAATACCCACGGAGCATCCTCTGGTCAGGAGAGGCATAGAGCTGGGGCTGACTGCCTTTGGATCACCGACCACTTCCGATCAGGCCGTTATGCCTTTTAATACAGTTAAGATTGGTCCCGGTGATTCTGCACGCTCACATACGGCAAATGAGTATATCTTGCTGAGTGAGATCAGAAAGGGGATAGAAACCTATATAGCTCTGCTTGACGGACTTGAGCTATAGCCGGGAAAAAACGTTGGCTGGATTGAGAAAATGTTGTGCCTTCGTCCTGTTTGCTTCTAAAATGAAAGTATACCTGGTCGCATACTTAACAAATATTAGCTATTATTGCAGTTGACTTGCACTTAGTAATTTCCTAATTAACTAAATTTGAAATGAAACTTTGGGACAAGGGAAAGCCTGTTAACAAGAAGATAGAGGACTTCACGGTAGGGCGTGACAGGGAACTGGATGCCGAACTGGCAGAGTTTGATATCCTTGGTAGTATGGCCCATATAATAATGTTGGAGTCGGTAGGTCTTCTCAAGCGTGAGGAACTGGATCTGCTCCTTGCTGAGTTGAGGAAGTTGTACCGGATAGCAGGTACTGAGGGTATCCGGATTGAAGAAGGGATAGAAGACATCCACTCTCAGGTTGAGCTGATGCTTACAAGAGCTTTGGGTGATGTAGGCAAGAAGATCCACAGTGGTCGTTCCCGCAATGACCAGGTGTTGTTGGATCTCAAGCTGTATGCCCGTTCGGCTGTTATGAAGATTGCCGCCCTGACAGAGGAGCTCTTTACCGTACTGCAAGAGCGCAGTGAGGCACACAAGAATGATTTGATGCCCGGCTATACTCACTTGCAGGTAGCCATGCCTTCGTCCTTCGGTCTTTGGTTTGGTGCCTATGCCGAGAGTCTTGCAGATGATCTGCATCTGTTGTTGGCTGCCTGGAGGATAGCAAACCAGAATCCTCTGGGAGCAGCCGCCGGATATGGAAGTTCCTTCCCTCTCAACCGTAAGCTAACCACCCAACTGCTGGGCTTTGATGATTTGAGCTACAATGTCGTTTATGCTCAGATGGGCAGGGGCAAGATGGAGAGAACGCTCACCATGGCAATGGCTTCGATAGCCGGTACTATCGGAAAACTTGCAGCAGATGCCTGTATGTACATGAGTCAGAACTTTGGCTTTATCGCATTGCCTGACGAACTGACAACAGGGTCGAGTATTATGCCGCACAAAAAGAATCCTGATGTGTTTGAGTTGATCAGAGCCAAGTGCAACAAGCTGCAGGGTTATCCTCAGCAGATAATGATGATATGTACAAATCTGCCATCCGGTTATTTCCGTGATATGCAGATTATTAAGGAAATATTTATCCCGGCATTTGAAGAGCTGTTAAGCTGTATAGACCTGGCAATATTTGCAGTAGCCAATATGGAGGTCAAGAAGGATCTGATGAAGGATCCTAAGTACAAGTTTGCCTTCAGTGTCGAGGAAGTCAACCGCAGAGTTCTTGAAGGAATGCCTTTCAGGGATGCATATAAGGAAGTGGGGCTGGAGATAGAGAGGGGAGAGTTTAAAGCCCCTGACTCCATACATCATACACACGAGGGTAGTATAGGCAACCTGTGTAATGAAGCGATTAAGAAGAAGTTTGATGAGACCATAGCCCAGTTCTCATTTGACAAGGTGAACAATGCAATAAATAAGCTGGTTAATACATAAAACAAAAACCTATGGTAGTAATAAAGAAATTGGCTGAGGCCGCCGTTCAAAGCTCGGATATCGACAAGGCGTTGTACGATAAGTTTAATGTTAAGAGGGGTTTGAGAAATGCCGATTTTACAGGCGTCCTCGTGGGCCTTACCAATATTGGTAATGTTGTGGGATACGAAAAAGATGCAGAAGGTAATACCATCCCTGTCCACGGCCGGCTTTATTACAGAGGTTATGAGATAACTGACCTGACCCGCGGCTTCCAGGCCGAGGGTCGTCACGGTTTCGAAGAGATCAGTTACCTGCTTCTTGCCGGAAAGCTTCCCACTAAGGAAGAGCTTGCCGAGTTTGATGCAATAATCAAAGTGGAACAGGAGCTTCCTTTTTCCCTGTCCAAGAATCTGATACTCTCATTGCGGGGAAGGAATATAATGAATATGCTGGCCCGCACAGTACTTGGACTTTATACCCTTGACAAGGATGCAGAGGATTACAGTCCGGAGAATCTGGTTAAGCAGTCAATAAGCTTGATTGCTCGTTTTCCAGTAATAGTAGCTTATGCTTATTTTGCGATGCGTCACTCCTTTCAGCGTCGTTCAATGGTGATTCGTCACCCGCGACCAGACCTTAGTCTGGCCGCCAACTTCCTATACATGCTCAAGGGGGATAAGTTTACCGCTCTGGAAGCTGAGATCCTTGACCTTGCACTTGTTCTCCATGCAGAGCACGGAGGTGGTAACAACTCAACCTTTACGACCCGCGTGGTTAGTTCGGCTCAGACCGATACCTACTCTTCCATAGCAGCTGCTTTGGGATCGCTAAAGGGTGAGCTTCACGGTGGTGCCAATATGAAGGTGATTGGCATGATGAATGACATCAAGCAAAATGTAAAGGATTGGAAGGATGAAGCAGAGGTTGAGGCCTATCTTCAAAAGCTGCTTAGGAAGGAAGGCTATGACCATTCAGGTAAGATCTATGGTATAGGCCATGCCATCTACACCCTGTCCGATCCCCGTTGTGTTTTACTTAAGGAGAAGGCAGGTGCTCTGGCAAAGGAAGCAGGTATGGAGGATGAGTTCAATCTTTATCAGGCTGTTGAGAGACTGGCTCCAGAAGCTTTTTATAAGTTTAAGGGAGGACAGCGCAAGACTATCGCAGCCAATGTTGACTTTTATTCAGGCTTCGTATACAAGTGTATAGGACTACCAGAGGAATTGTATACTCCGATTTTCGCGATTGCAAGAGTTCCCGGTTGGGCAGCCCACCGTATTGAGGAAGTTACTTCATCAAGCGCAAGGATTATCAGACCTGCATACAAGAGTGTAACAAATCAGCGGGTTTATGTTCCTATGCAAAAACGATAAGAAGATATATGTCGTAACGGAACAATATCTTATCTTTGCGCGGCCTTTAAGGGAAGGTAAGGAAACTGAGAAATAAACAACATATATGTCTGAAGCAAAAGAAATAAAGCTGATATTGGAAGACGGCTCCGTGTTTGCCGGAAAATCCTTCGGTTATCATGGCTCCGTGTCGGGTGAGATGGTTTTCAATACAGCAATGACCGGATATCCCGAAAGTTTAACAGACCCATCCTACAAGGGTCAGATTTTGGTTTCAACCTACCCCCTTATTGGAAACTACGGGGTTCCATCAAAGGAAACAGAGAATGGAATTCCAAAATTCTATGAATCTGATGAGATTCATATTGCAGGACTGGTTATTTCTGAATACTCCTTTGGCTATAGTCACTGGAACGCTCAAAAGAGCCTTGGTGACTGGCTTAAAGAATACAAAGTTCCCGGCATTTTCGGCATCGACACCCGTAGTCTGACTCAGCTGCTTCGCGAAAACGGTCCTATGCTCGGCAAGGTAGTTGCCGATGATGTAGATGTTGAATTTTACAACCCAGACATCCACAACCTTGCTGCAATGGTAAGCACCAAGGAGAAGCTTGTCTATGGAAACGGTAAATACAGAGTAGTACTGCTTGATACAGGTGCAAAGTACAACATACTCCGCTGCTTATTGAAGAGGGATACCACAGTAATCAGGGTGCCCTGGGATTATGACTTTACGCAGGAAGAATATGATGGAATAGTGCTTTCAAACGGACCGGGTAATCCAGCCCTTTACGAAGCCAGTGTAAACAATATACGTAAGGCTTTGCAAGGGGATAAGCCAATCTTCGGTATCTGTCTTGGCAACCAGCTTATGGGAATCGCTGCCGGAGGATCTACTCACAAACTGAAGTACGGGCACAGGGCTCACAACCACCCTGTAAAGTTGGTTGGAACTGACAAGTGCTATATCACAAGCCAGAACCACGGATTTGTACTTGATACCGACAGCCTTGACAGCGACTGGGAACCCTACTTTATCAACCTAAATGACAATACCAACGAGGGAATCAGAAACAAGAAGAAACCATTCTTCTCTACCCAGTTTCACCCCGAAGCATCAGGCGGTCCAACAGATACAGAGTTTCTTTTTGACAACTTTATGGACCTTGTAAAGGAACGCAAGAAATAAGTTTTTCAGGGTATAGGTCAGACAAAAAGGTAGGGTCTTCAGCCCTACCTTTTTTATATAGCCGTTTCCTATAAACCTCTCACTCTGTTTGCACATCAGTGCTTTTATCTGCCTGGCTTTACAAAGAAATACTTATCCGCGGCAGCATTGATTTGCTCCCCAGTAATGATTTACTTCTTAGTTGCTTCAATAACTTCCTTTTTCTCAGGGAAAATAATTGAAGCCACAATGCACAATACTATTGTGCCCAGTATCACATATAGCGAATGGGCTGATGTAAAGCCAATGGCTGCAAGTTTTCCATGGAACAGTAATTTGACACCCACAAAAGCAAGCAGGAAGGCCACTCCCACCTTGAGGTAGTGGAATATATTTACCACTTTCATCAGTAGGAAGAACAGCGAACGCATGGCAAATAGTGTGTCTGACCAACCGAATGAGCAAAACGACCGACAAACCTACAAACGAAAAGAACACCGAACTGACAACAGACGTTTGGCACAAAAGCGGCTGACTTGGTTAATTTGTAAGCATTCAGAGAACTTTGATAGACTTAGGAAACCATATTCTTTTGAAAGAGGGGGTCAACATGCTCCGGATCATCCAGCTACTCCCTATTTATAATTAGTCTTAGTAATGGTCGGGTTTTTATCTTGAAATGGCTGTGAGGGTCAAGGTATTGTAAAACAGCTAGATAGCGCCTGGTGCTACTGAGGGGAATTCAAGTTAATCGGAGTGTAAAACCCTAAAAATATGGGATTGTAGCAACGCCGTGGGCTTGTTAACATTGCACTATCGAAATAGTGTAAATGTGATTGATTGATCCAAAATGAGAAAGTTTGCTATGATTCTATTGCTCTTTGTAACCCTGACATCAGCTTATTCCCAAAAGGGGAATGTAAATGGTATTATCAGGTTTGAAGATGGACAACCTGCTGTAAGTGCGATTATCCAGGTCAGGGAGATAAACAAAAATGGGATCACAGACATAGATGGCAAATACCTCTTAAGCGAACTGCCTTACGGACAATATACACTTGACATAAGATCAATTGAGGCAGAGGATAAAACACTTATACTTGTTGTTGACAAGCCCTCACAAACCTTTGACATACCTGTCAGGAGGGCTGTGATGAACCTCAGCGAGGTGTTGGTAAGCTCGGTTTCCCGCAAACGTGATATCGAAACAAGAGGCTTTGCTGTCAATGTTATCGAGACACAAAAGACTGCCGTGCAGTCAGTGCAGACTAACGAACTTCTGGACAGAACTGCCGGGGTTAGGATACGCCAGGATGGCGGAATGGGATCAAGGATCAACTACAATATCAACGGGATGTCGGGTGATGCTGTCAAGATTTTTATCGATGGTATGCCTGCATCCAACTTCGGATCTTCGTTCTCACTCAACAGTATCCCACCTTCTCTTATCGAACGTATTGAGATATACAAGGGGGTGGTTCCCGGTTATCTTGCAGAGGATGCCCTGGGCGGTGCAATCAATATCGTTTTGAAGCAACGCAGAAGCAGATCACTGTCAACTTCATATTCAGCAGGTTCTTTCAATACCCATAAGTGGGATATTAATGGAAATTACCGCTGGAAAAACGGGCTGACACTTGATATGTCGGCATTCTACAACTATAGTGATAATAATTACAAAGTATGGGGAGAGGATATCTACTTCGTGGACTACCAAGGTGTAATTACTGAGTCTGAAGGGAAAAAAGTAAAGCGCTTCCACGATGCTTATTCCTCAGCCGGCCTCAAGGCCGGCGTAGGCTTCACAGATGTCAAATGGGCCGACCAGTTTTTGCTGGGAGCCATTCTTTCCCAAGACTACAAAGAAGTGCAGAATGGTGCTACAATGCGTGTTGTTTACGGTGACAGACATACAAGACGTAATTCTGCTGTGATCACCCTTAAATACCTTAAGAAAAACTTCCTGACCGAAGGCCTTACACTTAGTCTTGATGCTGCTCATTCCTACCTGAAAAGACAGGCAATAGATACTGTGGGCATTATGCACGACTGGGCAGGCCCAATCAGATATCCGGATGGCTCCTTTGTTAAGTACAGCAGCGGGGCAGAGGTTGGCAGTGCCAAAACTCTTGCAATTAACAGGGATGATACTAATACGGCAAGGCTTAACCTTGACTATGCTGTAAACGACAACAACCGTATCTATTTCAACTACCTCCTAAACGACTTTCAGAGGGATGCTTATGATCCCTTGGAACCACCAGCTCTACAGAAACTGGCCAATACACGTGACCTGCAAAAGAACATAGTTTCTGTTACTTATGAGAATCTTGCCTTTGACAGCAGACTCAGAACCAACCTCTTTTACAAACACTATTTCCAAAAGGTCACTTCCAATGAGCCATACCTGGACGCTGGGCAGTATAAGCTGGATATCTTCCGTAAATATGTAGATTACGGAGGCTATGGACTTACCTTTTCTTATGCACTAAGGGATAACTTCTTTATCCTTGGTTCGGCTGAAAAAACCCTTCGCCTGCCAAATGCAAATGAATTGTTTGGTAATGTAGCTGACAATCTATTACCACCATCCAAGGAACTGGAACCAGAAAGGAGCTTTAATGCCAACCTTGGCTTCAACTACAGGTTCTCGACCGGTAATCACTATTTCAATACCAATGCTTCATTTTTCTACCGCGACACTAAGGGCATGATCAGGGAGGCTATCCGCACAGGTAGCTTTGTCTATACCCAGTTTGAAAACCTTGAGGATGTGATGACCACGGGCGTTGATGCCGAACTAAACTACAACTACTCTGACAGGTTCAGCTTCCGCTTTAATATCTCGAAGTTTGATGTCCTGTTCAACACCAAGTACGACGCCCAGGGCAATCCCTATCTGTTTTACCGCATGCAGATTCGCAACGAGCCCTCATTGAAGTTCAGCACTAATCTGAGCTACAAGGTGAAGAACCTGCTCCTGGATGGTTCGGAAACAACCTTCCATTTTAACAGCCTGTATGTAAAGGGCTTCCTAAGAAACTGGCCCAATGTGGGGTCATCCAACCTGTCGCGTATCCCCACCCAATACCCAATAGATCTCGGACTGGCCTATACCTTCCCATCAGGGAAGTTTGTCCTGAGTTGCGATGTCAAGAATATTGCAAATATACAGGTGTATGACAATTTCGGCCTGCAGAAGCCGGGAAGAGCTGTCTATGCCAAGCTATCATACTTTATCCTGTGATTGGAGATAAATAGAATCAAAACATAAACAAATAACATAAGTGTACTATGAGAACAGCAAATATCAAATCTGTCTTTGCAATGGGAGCTATCGCTCTTGCTATGCTTAGCGCCTGCTCTGAGGATGACAATGACCCCAAAGGTGGCAATCCGGCTGTGGAAAATGACTTTCATATTGCTTTTGCAAGCGGAACCGGTGCCAACTCTGCAACTTATGTTCAGGGTGTTTCTGATCTGAGTACTGGTGTGATAAACTCAACTACGGGTTTCGAACTAGAGTCCTCACGTACTGCACGTATCTTTGCCTCAGCTGATGGAAGCTATCTCTATAGTCTAAACTACACTGTGGGTACTGTCGAAAAACTACAATACCTGGGTGGTGACCGCTATACAAGGGTTGCAAGAATAGATGCGTCAGTGCCACTGGGTGTTAAGGCCCTGCGTTTTTCGCATCTTAATGATCAGCTTGCTTCCCTGCACTATATCAATGCCACTCCGCTTTATGATGAGGTGGATGAAACTGCTTATCTGAGACATAAGATGGTTCTCAGCATTGGCCTTCTTGACCTCGAGAAGATGAGGATGGTTGACGGCTACAAAGCCTCACTTGAGGTGGAGCTTGATGAGGAGCTTGCTGCTCAAGGTTATTTTATCTCACGTATCGATGCACCTGTTCTGTCTGGTAGCAAGCTATACTATGGTGCTGCCGTAAGAAAATGGGATGCAACAAAAGGGGAGGCTGCTGATGTGAACAAAACATTCACCTTGGTTCTTGACTACCCTACGTTGAGCAATCCAAAGATTATCGCCGCAGACGATGATTTTGGTGCTACAAACGGGTATCGTACCTCAACCCAATATGTTGACGAGGAAGGGGATATCTTGCAACTAACAAGTGGCAACGAGGAGGTTCATATTCTTAAAATCAGAAATGGAGAGTATGTTGAATATGACTTCGATCTCAGTGAAAAGCTTGGTAAGCCTGCCAATAGCAACGGCTGGTTTTATGCAGGAAACGGCATCGGTTATGTCCCCTATGAGGATCTTAGCAAAGACAAAGTACAGGTTGGGGTCAATCCCCAGGGAGAACCTACTTATTCTGCAATGTGGAAGCTGGCTCGGGTTGACCTTGTCAATGGAACTGTTGTCGATCTAAATGTACCTGACAATCTATGGCTTACCCAATATCAGGCCTCTGCTGTACGCGACGGAATCTTCTATATTGCGCTCTCGCCAATTGGAGTGGATGGAAATATCTATATGTTTGATGTTGACTCAGAAAGTCCTGATGGGCAAACTGGTGCAAGACTGGCAGGAACAGGGGCTGACCAATACTATATTGGTATATATTGATGCTAACCCAATTTCAGTAAGTGTTACTGGTGATAATTAGCTGGACACTAAAGGGGGTAATAATTTACTGAAATACTAGCTGCCGCAAGGGAAGAAGCGAACAGCTCATTGAAAAAAGAGGGTGTACCTGCCGGTGCACCCTCTTTATATATTCTTTATCCATCAGGCAAATTGCCAGTCTCCTCTTTCCGGTGATCTGGTAAAATTGCCATTGCCGGGACTTATCACATGCTTTCTTCGCTAACAGCGGCTTTCTTAAAGCTGTTCTTTATTACTCCGCGTTTTGAGCTCTTAATGAAGTTGGCTATGTAATCTACTTCCTCAGACAGTGGCAGATAGGTTTTCATATAATCAACTGCTTGTGAAGCGTTCATCCCGTTTTGGTAGAACACCCTGTAAGCATTGTGAATTGCTTCTATCTGCTCCTTGGTGAAGTTACGCCTTTTCAGACCTACATAGTTGATACCAATGTAAGAGGCCGGAACTCCAAAGACCTTAGTGTAAGGGGCTACGTCGGTCAAAACACCTGCCATTCCTGAAACCATTGCATGTGCACCGATTCTGGTGAACTGGTGAAGGGCACTTGCTCCTCCAATGACAGCCCAGTCTTCGACGGTAACTTCCCCGGCAACCTGAACGTTGTTGGAGATAACAACATTGTCACCGATGATGGTATCATGTCCAAGGTGGGTATAGGCCATCAACAGTGTGTTGTTGCCAACCTTAGTGATACCTTTGGATGCTGTACCACGGTTGATAGTCACATACTCACGTATGGTGGTGTTATTGCCAATCTCAACCGTACTGTACTCGCCTTTAAATTTCAGGTCCTGCGGCACGGCGGCTATCACAGCACCAGGGAATATCTTGCAATTCTTTCCGATTCGGGCGCCTGGATATATTACAACATTTGCTCCTATCCATGTTCCCTCACCAATGATCACATCGCTGTCAATCTTGGCAAATGCTTCAATGGTTACACCCTTTCCAATAATCGCCTCGGGATGAATTTCCGCACGAGGTGAAATCAATTGCTCCATTAAATATCAGTTTATACAATAAAAAAACAGGCTTATGGATCATCATCCTAAACCTACCTAAGCATAACACTTGTCAGTAGGTAAGACAAACCAATACCAATTAACACGTATTCAAATAATAATTTTTTTTACTTTTTGTCGTATGCCACGAGGCATACGACCTCTATATTGCCCGGTGCTATTGACTTTACGTAATTTTCACCGACAGTATATTAAGGCTGGGAAGGCAGGTTTTGGCTTAAGGGGATTTTGGGGCTTATTCCCACCTAGGGGCTGCGTAAATCTTGATTTCCTTATCGGTGATGGTGTTGTTACAGAGTATGATAAGCCTTTCAATTACGTTGCGAAACTCCCGGATGTTCCCAGTCCATGGCAATTCCTGAAGTGCAGCAATCGCTGAGGCATCAAAATCATGCTTTGGTAGACCCAGTTCTTCACTTATCAACTTTGAGAAATGCTCTGTCAGCAATGGAATATCCTCCTTGCGGTCTGCAAGTGAGGGAACATGGATAAGGATAACACTCAATCGGTGATATAAGTCCTCACGGAAATTACCAGCCTGAATTTCTTTCTGCAAATTCTTGTTGGTTGCTGCTAATACCCTTACATCAATCTTGATATCCTTGTCACTGCCCACACGCGAAATCACATTCTCCTGCAATGCACGCAGTACCTTGGCCTGGGCGGCAAGACTCATATCGCCTATTTCGTCGAGGAAAATAGTGCCTCCGTCAGCCTGCTCAAACTTACCTTTACGCTGCTTGATAGCTGAGGTGAAGGCTCCCTTTTCATGTCCGAATAGTTCACTCTCTATCAGTTCAGATGGGATAGCAGCACAGTTGACTTCTACAAAGGGCTGTTCGGACCTGTTGCTTTTCTCATGCAGCCAACGCGCTACAAGTTCCTTACCTGTACCATTACCCCCTGTAATAAGCACTCTTGCGTCAGTAGGTGCTACCTTCTCAATGAGTTCCTTAACAGACTGAATTGCAGGAGACTCGCCGACAATATCAGTTGTGCGGCTGACCTTGCGCCTAAGTACCTTGGTCTCGGTTACCAGGTTCTTGCGTTCAACTGCATTGCGCATGGTAACCAGAAGACGATTCAGGTCAAGGGGCTTTTCAATAAAGTCGTAGGCTCCCTTCTTAATGGCATCAACGGCAGTATCAATATTACCATGGCCGGAAATCATTATAACAGGGGTGTCTGAACTTTTCTCCATTATCTTCTGGAGAACTTCAAGCCCGTCCATTTCCGGCATCTTAATATCACAAAGGACTATATCAAACTTGTCATTATCGAAGAGTTCAAGTCCCTGGGGCCCGTTTTCAGCCAGGACAACCTCATGCTTCTCATATTCCAGAATATCCTTCAGAGTGTTCCTGATACTTTTCTGATCGTCAATAACAAGTATCTTTGACATATTATCCTATGTGTTTATTCCTGATCCTTTGATGTTTAGAGGACGCTGTTTATTATCTGCAGAATGGCTCCTTCCTTGAGGGAGAATGAACACTGCCATACCTCCATAGGTTTAACCCATTTCAATACCCATTGAACGATAATACTTGCTGGTACTATATTATCAACCCGGTCGGGATCCATCCCGGGAATAATGCGGCGTTCATCGGTATTGGATGTGATAAGCAAGTTGTGGGTCTCTATAAGAGCTTCTGACCTCAACTTAAATGATGTTATCTTGGAGAGTTCCAGCAAGGGATATTCCCGCTTCGCAATAATTGCTGCCAGAGTATCAAAGGAGCCTGATGATCCGATAAGTCTTTCGACGGGAAACTGCTGAACAGCTTCTATCAGGGTCTGGGTCCTTGTTTCAAGGTACTTCTCAATCTTTGCAATCTCCTCGTCCTTAATGGGATCTGAAGGCACGAATTGTTCCAGAAGCCTTGCTACACCAAGGTTGTAACTGTCTTTCCAGGCAATACCGTTCTTGTTGGCTATAATAAACTCAATACTACCTCCTCCGATGTCCATTATCAGAGAGTATTCCTCGCCAAGAGGTATCACCTGTTTGACACCGTCAAAGATGGTCTGAGCTTCTTCATCTCCAGGAATTACCCTTATCGTAAGACCTAGTTCCTGCTTTACTCTTCTTACAAACTCGCTTCCGTTGGTTGCACTTCTTATTGCAGAGGTTGCAAAACAGAAAATACTCTCTACCTGATATTCGCTTATTGTAATAAGGTGGGAAGTCAATGCTTCAACTCCACGACGCATGGCTTCGGGGGTAATTGTCGCCTTGTTAATACCTCCCTCACCCAGGCGGGCAGGATACTTGGATTCACGTAAAATACGATATGTATTACCTTCAACCTCCGTAATCAGGAGGTTGAAGGTGTTAGTTCCCAGGTCTATTATCGCTACACGAGTCTTTTCCATCGCTAAAAGCTCTGTTTAGGAGCACAAAGTTATTATTTTTTACTCACTACTAACCTATTTATCTGAATAACGGAACCACTTCCACAGTTCCTTGTATGTGACTTTCTTACCATACATCAGGATTCCTACTCTGTATATGCGGGCAGCAAACCAGGTAGTGAATACAAAGCTTGCATACAGGACAACCAGTGAAACAAGTATCTCCCATATGGGTACGTCAAAGGGAACACGAGCCATCATTACTATGGGCGAGGTGAGCGGTATCATTGAAAACCAGAACACCAGATCACTGTGAGGGTTCCTGAATGCAGCTATGGCCACGTAGAATGCTATCAAAATAGGTATTGTAATTGGCATCATAAACTGCTGTGTGTCAGTTTGATTGTCTACAGCAGCACCTATTGCAGCATACAGGGATGAATAGATCATGTAACCGCCGATGAAATAGAGGATAAACAGAAATACTGTTCTTAAAGGATTCAGGCTGTTGATTGAGCTCAATAAACCGTCGATGTTGAATCCATCTGCCTGAGCTGCTCCGCTTTCAAGATCCATACTGCCGGCAGCCATATCAAGAGCCTGCATTTGAGTTGCCTGGTCTATTCCACCTGTAAAGCCAGCCTTTATCGCTGTAACAATAACTCCAGTGAGTATTATCCACAAAGCCACCTGGGTCAGAGCCACAAGTGCAATACCTATGATTTTTCCAAGCATTAGCTCAAAGGGGCGCACTGAAGATATAATAACTTCCACTATACGACTGGCCTTTTCCTCCATCACACCCTGCATTACCTGGGCTCCGTAGATGAAAACAAACATATATGTCAGAAATGCACATATTATACTTATTATCATAGCAATCTCAGTGGAGCTTTCCTTCTCGCTGCCGTCATCTCCCAACTTGATCGTGGTCATGTTAATCCTAACCTTGTTGATATCTTCAATTATCGAGTCCAGACCTTCTACTTCAAAACTCTTAAGTTTTTCAGCGCGAAGGTGCTCTTTAAGACTGTTGTTGACATGGTCCTTGACATCGATAGTTATCCCAACATCTGAGTATAGCTTTAAGGCATCTGGTTTTTCAAGCAGGTTGTCCTCAATAACCAGGAAGGCATAGTATCCTGAGTTGGTGAAGTCTTCCTTGAGATTGCTTTCAGATGCTGGATCAATATATTCAAACTTGATAAGGTCCGATTCCCTGATTTTGTCAACATAGGCACCGGTTCTGTCAACTACTGCGATTACCTTGGTCTTGGTGTCGCTCATATTGGCAAGCAAACCCGGGATTACAAACATTGCAGCAAAGAATAAAGGACCCAGTATGGTCATTATCACAAAACTCTTTTTGCGTACCCGGGTCAAATACTCGCGTTTGAGAATTAATGGTATATTGTTCATTTTCAGGCTGGTTTAGTTGGGTTTTTGGCTCTCACCTACTACACGGATAAAGACATCATTCATGCTGGGCATCACTTCCTGGCAGCTGTGGATATGACAGTGTGCCATCACCTGCTGCAGCATCCTGTTGATATCTGCGCCTTCAGGCATCTTTAACAGCAAAGAATAAATGTTGTCCTGCTCTTTTTCTTCAAGTATCTTATAATCTGATCCCAGGGAAGATACTACATTGGATTTGTCTCCGCTAAACTCAATCTTTGCTATATTTTCATTGTAACGACGACGCACCTCATTGACCTTACCCGACAGAATCGCTTTACCCTGGTTGATCAATGTGATGTTGTCACAAATTTCTTCTACCGAACTCATATTGTGTGTAGAGAAAATAACAGTAGCACCTGAGTTCCTTAGGTTCAGTATTTCCTGCTTCAGGATATTGGCATTGATGGGGTCAAATCCGCTGAAAGGTTCATCGAAGATCAGCAGAGCAGGGGAGTGGAGGACGGTGACGATAAACTGTACCTTCTGTTGCATACCCTTGGACAGTTCCTCAACCTTCTTGTCCCACCAGTTTTGAATTTCAAATTTCTCAAACCAAAGCTTGAGCTTCTTAAGAGCATCCTGCCTTGACAAGCCTTTTAGCTGGGCAAGGTAAAGGGCCTGTTCTCCGACCTTCATCTTTTTGTAAAGGCCTCTCTCTTCCGGCAGGTAGCCTATATTTACAACATCTTTGGAAGAGAGCTTTCTTCCATTAAACATTATTGTTCCCTCATCCGGGGCTGTAATCTGGTTGATAATCCGGATCAGGGTAGTTTTTCCTGCTCCGTTAGGGCCCAAAAGACCGAAGATTGAGCTTTCCGGTACCTCCAGATCTACTCTGTCAAGGGCAAGATGATTTGAATATCTCTTGACGACTTGAGAGGCTTGTAAAAACATCATAATTTTTGCTTGGGTAAAGTAATTATTATAAGTGATTTCAAGCAAAAATATGAATTTTTACTTTAGTCCTGTGGTTTATTATGATAATTTATCACAAGGCTTAAGAATCAAGGAGGTTGAGGCGGTTGAGAACGGCATCTCCTTCCATTATCCTGTCAGCTAAAATTTGAATAGTCGTTTGGCTTACCAAATTAAGGTAACGGTCACGAATTACTGCATATTCATGGTGAATAGGGCATGGGGATTCTGACGAGCATTGGCTCAGGCCAATGCCGCACTTTGTAAAGAGTTTGTTCCCTTCGACTGAAGTAATTACATCTACAAGCTTTAGTGGATCGGCATCTGCATCAAAGAAGAATCCTCCTCCTCGTCCACGTACCGAATTGAGCATTCCCTGCCTGACCAATGATTGTAGTATCTTGGCGGTAAACTGCTCAGGAGCATCTATTGCAGCAGCAATCTCACGATAACCGGGGCGATTATTGCCCCGGTTCTTGGTTTCTATATATACTAATGCTCTTATTGCATATTCTGATGCCTTCGACAACATATCCATTCCTTTGAAGGCTAAATTACAGATTTTTTTCTAATTCGATTGCCCTGGGGAAAAGGATATTGTTTTCAAGATGTATGTGACGATGCAGGTCATTCTCAAAGTCATGCAGCTTGGCCAGACCCACCCTGTATGTGTTGCAGCCATCCTGAGGTACTGTGTATCCATTGGTCAGTTCTGATATGAGTCTGAACCTCTCTCCTTCGTCATCATGCTCTTTGTGCATGGCTGCTATTGGATTGGCTATGCTGCCAAATGGAGAGGGTGGAGGGGTGCTGCCCTGGTGTTTTGCTGCAACCAACTGACGAATTCTTGGAAATAATATGGCCTCTTCTTTGCTAATATGACTCATTAGGGCTTCTGCAGCCTGTGCGAATAATTCCCTCACTTTGTATAGCTCAGGATGCCTGTCTCCATGTACTTGTGCAAGTTTTTCAAGATAGGGTGGAATGCTCTGTACATTCTCACGGACATAGGCGTGATGCCTTTCTACAATATGGTCTGCAAGGGCATCCAGTTCGAGTCTTTGCAACAAGTCTGACTCCAGATCTTTCTGTGCTGTCGCTGCATTCAAACTCTCAAGCAGATCATCAACTGGACCGTTGGCTTTCTCTGCTGCTTCTGCAATTGTTATATTACCACCACAGCAGAAATCTATCCCATACTTCTTAAATACATCTGCAGCTCTGAAGTTGTCTGCAACTACGGCTCCGACAATGCTGTTTTTTGTTAGTTCCATGGCTATTATATTTTAATAAAAGATAAGAAGACCTATAAGTCCACAAATATAACACATCGACTTTCAAAATCAAAACTATGGGAGATTAAAATGCAGATTTAATGCACATACGCTTAATCAGACATAATAGCCATCTGCTGTATAATGGTTTAGCGAACTAGGTGCTGATTTAATCAGGCATCTGGAGGACTGGTGCCTGATACTCGGTGTATCACGTATGGTCAGGATTTGCCCCTCTGTTGTCAAGGCTTGAATGACTCTGTGGTCTCGACGAAGGATGCAATCAAAGAAGGGTCTTTCTCGAAAATATTACCAACTACTGCAATATCCGCTCCTGCTTCGAAGGCTGCCCTTAATTTTCCGGCATCTGAAATCCCACCTCCTATCATCAGCGGGATATTAAGCGATTGCTTGACCATGTTTATTGTTTCTGCACTTATGCAGTTTTTAGCCCCACTACCTGCATCCATATATATCAACTTTAATCCCAGCATCTCGCCAGCTATGGCTGTAGCTACTGCAATGCCCGGTTTCCCTGCAGGGATTGGACTTGTCTGGCTAATATACTCAACCGAAGTAGGTGAACCACCGTCTATCAGCATATATCCGGTGGCTATGGGTTCAATATTATTCTGCTTTATAAATGGGGCTGCAACAATATGATGACCTATCAGGAGTTCAGGATTACGTCCTGAAATCATTGAGAGAAACAACACTCCGTCAACGTTGGGAGTAAGATGCGAAGGATTGCCTGGATAAAGTATGACGGGTTGATCTAGTCTGCTTTTCAGATAATCTACAAGTGGTGCTATGGGGGTTGAAATAAGACTGCCCCCGACCAGGAGCAGGTGAGGTCTGTGTTGTCTGAGTATCTCCGTGATTTGTTCCATCTTTTCGGGAGGACACTTGTCCGGATCGATCAGCAGAGCCAGAAGTTTCTTTTTCTGTGCAACAGATTCCTTGATGTAACTATAGATCATACTGTATTCTTAATTACCAACTCCATACAAGGTAATAGTCAGGACTTACTATATAGTTTAGGTCCAGCTTTGTCTCAAAATTATCACGCTTAACACGCGCTTTCAGCATGCCTTCCGGCATGCCTGAAAGCCCTTCCACTTCCACTTCCTCCTTAAACAGGAGACCGGGCTGGTCTAGGGCCTTAAATACCGCTTCTTTTGAGCACCATATCAGAGCGCATCCTGTTTGCTTATTAATCCCATTCATCTGAGCTGCCTCAAAATCGTTTACAAATCTGTCGGACAACTTGACCAGCCTTTCTGATGGATATTCAATATCAATACCAATAGGGCCTTTGGGTGAGAGTAGCACACCTGCATAGCCCCTCGTATGTGTAATACTTACATGCAAATCCATGGATGCAAGTGTGGGGCGTCCGTCTTCTGCGTGAACAATCTCTGCTGTTGCACCGTTGAGTTCCTGTATCAGCAGACGAGATGCTATCCATTCACGGCGACGTACTGGATGTGTTATCATACTAAGACGCCTTTCCATCGAATCAGTAAGTCTGAGTCTCGAAATCAGCTCTTCCTCAGGTTCGGTAATCTTCCACACGGCCAGCAGAGCCCCGTCGGTCCCTTCTTTTCTGAATATAACAGGCATAGCTCAGTCTCTCCATTCAAGGGTTTCGATAAGATGCACCACATCAGTTTTGATATAGTCAATTACCGGGGCCAGTGAATCCCGGTTGGGTCTTGCATAAAAGTAAAGCGAGCCCCTCAGAAAATGTCTGGCACTGTCAGTGGCAAGAAATTGCAGGGGAGAGGCTGCATCTCCTTTTATATCAAAAAGCATTACATACAGACTCTTGTCTTCGTCTACATATATATCTTCGTCTATGCCATCTGCTTTGACGACATGCTTGTATGCTAGCTTTATGTTATCTTCCAATAGTTCGTAGAGGTTGTCTTCAACCTCTTTGTAGCTGAGGTGTACCCGGGCATTGTGACGCGGATAGAGAATATTGATCCAATATGGTTCTGCACCGGGTGCTACATCACTTTCTATTACTGTGCTCTTGGGGTACTCAAAGCTATATGGCATAGCCGAGTCAAGCCTGACATAAACCGGTTCCTCCAGATCAATTCTGAAGTAGCCCATGGGTTTGGGAACCTCAGTTCGCCTGCAACCGGCAGAGGCAAAGAATACTATTATGGCTGCCAGTACAGCTATGCTTTGAAATCGTTTCATCCTATCAGATTCTGGAGAATTTAACCTTTTTTATCCTTCGATTGTCGGATGCAAGTATCGTAAATTTATAGCCCGAGTGCTCAATAACTTCTTGTCTGGCAGGAATCGCTCCCTTCAGTTCCAGTATCAGTCCGGCAAGCGTTTCAGGTTCATCGGTTAGGCTTATGAATGTTTCCTGTGACACCTCAGTGATACGGAAAAAGTCCTTCAGCAGGGTCTTGCCTTCAAAAATAAAACTGCCATCAGGCAGTTTTGTGAATGTGACTTCGTCATCATCCAACTCGTCGCTGATATCCCCGACTATTTCCTCAAGGATATCTTCAAGGGTAACTATACCAGATGTACCTCCATACTCATCAACAACGATTGCCATGTGTATCTTCTGAGTCTTGAACTCTTGCAGCAGGTCGTTGATCTTTTTGGTCTCAGGCACATAATAAGCTGGTCTTATCAGCTTCTGCCATTCAAAACTGCTGTCCTGGTCTAGGTGAGGCAGTAAGTCCTTGATATAGAGGATGCCTTTTACGTCGTCCGGACCGTCCTCATAGACGGGCATACGTGAGTAGCCACTCTCAACGATTAGACCGATGACTTTTGTAAAATCACTCTCTATGTCTATGTCTACAACATCCACCCTCGCTGTCATAATCTCGACCACGTTGGTATTTCCGAAGGTAACGATGCCTTTTAGTAATTCCCTGCCCTCAGAAATGGATTCATCGTCAAAATCCAGAGCCTGTGATATGTCATCCAGCGACAAGCCTTTGATATTACCTGCCAGACGCTTGTTTGCCAGTCCGGTAAATCCTGCTGATATGTACAGGAAGGGCCATAGCAGTTTCTTCAAAAAAGAAAGTGGGCGAATCATCAACCCTGCAAAACCGACAGGGTATTTCCATGCAAAAATACGTGGCAGCACCTCTCCGAAAATCAGAATCATAGAGACTGCAACAACTGTCAATAATATATAAGCCTGTACAGATGACATATGATCTGTCAGGAGTCCATGAAAGAACAGGGTAATCCCAAGTATTACAGAGATATTTATGAAACTGCTGCAGATAACTATGGTTGTGTGCAGTTGTTCTGGGTTCTCGAAATGCCTGGCATATCGCTTGAGAACATTATCCCTGCTGTCATCCGGCTTGCTCTGATCCATTTGCCTTAACACCATGTAGGCATTCTCGGCGCCAGAAAGCAAGGCTGATACAAGCAGTAATACTACTGTCAAAATAAGGGCAATTACAGACTTGGTGGTGAAAGTTGCTATTTCAGTCACCACCGGAGAATTAAGTATGAATTGAGGAACTGTGTCTGCTTCCAAATGCTCAACAATTTAGTTAAAAGGGCAGGTCATCATCGTAACCATTCTCCCCTTGTAATATGTCACGACCAGATTGAGGAGGTTCTTGAACACCCGAACTTTGGCCTTGAGTGGAGCCACCGACATTAGTGCTGCCCTTTGGAGTCTGGAATGAACCAGAATCACTGTCCTGCCTACGGCCCAATAGCTGGATTACATCAGCATAGATTTCAGTAGTGTATCTTTTTACACCATTGGCATCATCATAGGAACGGGTCTTCAGCTTGCCTTCCACATAGATTTGAGATCCTTTCTTGATGTAGTTCTCTGCAAGCTTTGCCAATCCCCTCCACGCAACTATATTATGCCATTCTGTACGGTCTGGTATTTCCTGGCCGTCACGGGTCTTGAATCCACGTTCAGTGGTAGCCAGTGAAAAGTTGGCTACAACCTGTTCCTTATCTAGATAACGGACTTCGGGATCACGCCCTACGTTTCCTATAAGTATTACTTTATTAAGCATTATCGATTTACTTATTATCGGGTTATATTATGGAGCTAAATTACAAAACTTCTATGGCTTATCAAACCCTTTTTCTAAGTTCGAATAAATATTAAGATAAACAAAAAAAAGCTATATTTACGGTCCTAAACCATATCTCTGACCTTTAGATAATCAGTTATTTTTGTGTTAACTAAACAATTACTATTCTTATGAGGATTAGCAACAAAACTGTTTTGGTGGTGTGCTGTCTTGCATTTTCATTGTTTGCAGAAGTTACTGCACAGGATGTTAGGGTTGCAAGGCGTTCAGAAAATGACCCAACGCTATTTGATACCAAAAGAAGCATTGACGGCTATTTTACAAAGGCCGGAAAAGGATCAGTAAGTCCGGATGAAGACGGCTTTATTCGCAGATGGCTTTTGCTTGAGCCTATAATGAAGGATATAAGGACAAATACTCTGTTTACAGATAGTTATATGCGCCAAACCTTTGATACTATTTATTTTAAGAATCAATTTACCGTAGTACCCAAGGATGGTCAAACGGTTAAGGTTGGCAAGGACAAGTTGGCCTGGCATGCTCTTGACAGCAAGTTGTTCAATGTAAAGCTATTCCGGTTTGCCTATGGGCTTAGCAAGCCTGAATATGGTGTACTTTTCTGGGCAGTAACAATTATCGATTGTCCTGAAGAAATCCAGAATGTAAGGATGTCTGTAGGTTCAAACTCAGCTTCAATGTGGTGGCTTAACGGCGAGGAAGCTGTATTTCTGTCAGGTGACAGGCGTATGGTTATGGACGATGTTATGTCTAAACGTCTTACTCTTAAAAAGGGAAGAAACATAGTAAGAGGTTCTGTAATCAACGGACCTGGTATGAGCGACTTCTGCGTCAGGTTCCTTGATGAGAACGGTCAGCCCATTAAGAACCTGAAGATAAGTGTTGAATAAGGGATTAACTCAAAAAATTAAAGTCAGATGAAAAGATATATTATATCGGCTATATCGGCCATTTCTTTGTCGGTTGTTTGCTCTCAGGTACAGGCCCAGGTCGGAAGACCATTTATCCATGACCCATCTACTATTGCTGAATGCGATGGTAAGTACTATACTTTTGGTACCGGTGGTGGAGGTTTGATCTCAGAAGATGGTTGGGCCTGGTACGGTGGCGCTGAACGTCCCGGTAGAGGTGCGGCTCCTGATGTAATTAAAATTGGAGATCGTTATCTTGTTGCATACAGTGCAACAGGTGGTGGTTTGGGTGGAGGTCACAATGGTCGTGTATTGACTATGTGGAACAAGACTCTGGATCCTAAATCTCCTGATTTCGAATTTACCGAAGCAGTAGTGGTTGCCGAATCAGACGGTATTGAAGATAATGACGCTATTGACGCAGGTCTTCTGCTAGATCCTACAACTGGTCGTCTGTGGTGTTCGTATGGAACATACTTTGGTTTTATACGCATCGTTGAACTGGATCCCGAAACAGGTAAACGCGTTGAAGGCAACGAAGCTATAGATGTTGCTATTGACTGCGAAGCTACCGACCTTGAATACAGGGATGGATGGTATTACCTGTTTGGAACACATGGAACCTGCTGTGATGGATCCAACTCTACCTATAATATTGTTGTGGGTCGCTCAAGAAATGTAACTGGTCCTTATGTTGACCACCTGGGAAGAGACATGATGAGAGGTGGAGCCAAGATGGTTATCGGTGGTAGTGACAGACTTATTGGTGCTGGTCACTTTGGTCGTTTTATCGAAGAAGAAGGTGTTGAAAAGATGTCTTTGCACTATGAAGCTGACCTTGATCAGGGTGGTTACAGTGTACTTGCTATCCGTCCACTGATTTGGAAGGATGGATGGCCAATAGGTGGTGAACTCTTCAAAGACGGTACTTATAAAATCGAATCTGAAAGAAGGGGTTATGGCCTCGAATTGGCTGTTGATTTTGTTCGTATGCCCCGTGCTGCAAGAGGATTCTTTAATATGGATGAAAATACTCCGGTTGAACCTGTTGCTGCCCAGAAACTGGATGATGTAATTGGCACATGGCCTGAAGGTGAAATTAGCGTTAGAATTGGCGACTACATCGGAAGACCACACCAAAAATGGTCTGTCGTTGCAGTTCCTGAAGCTGGTGGTACTCTTGCCGGTCCTTACTTCAAGATTGTTATTGAAGGAACAAACAGGGCTCTTGCTGCTACAGCAGAGAAAGAGGTAACCACTGTACCTGAGTTTACTGGTGCTCCTGAACAATTGTGGAGAATTGACCAGCTTACTGACGGAACTTTCAGGATTATGCCTAAGGCTGTTCCAGGTACTGATGAAAAACTGGCTCTTGTCTCAATTGCTGACAGTACTCCAACTCTTGCTCCGTTTGATTTCAACAATGTAAACTGCAAGTGGAATTTTAAATAATTCTAATCAGAGTAATACAATAAAAGAAGGGGCTGCCAACCGGCAGCTCCTTCCTTTTTCATCCTCTTTAATCAAGGGTTACCCTGTCAACATAGTAACCATGTCCTACACAGAGGAATCCATCTTGAGCCTGTATCAAATCTAACATTTCCTGAGTCAGGACCAGTTCTATTACTCCATCTCCCACCAGGTCAGTAGTCCCGGTTCCCGGCAATTGTGTCCACCATGCAGTGGTTGTTTGCATTTGCCAATATCCGGCATCCGGATTAAGAGAGTAATAGATATTTATTACAGTTCCAGGACTCATAGCGGCAAATACATCCTTGCCAATCAAATTAAAGGTCTTATTGGGGTTGCCATCCTCATAATCCCAGGATACATAGTGATGCCCCTCAAAGAGTACAGTAACTGCTGTAAATGTTACATCCAAATCGGTGACCAGTTCACCATTGCTGTAAAAGTACAGAGCCTTGTTGTCAGCAGCTTTTCCAGTCAGTTTGTAAACACCTGGCTCGAGATCGGGGCTGATTGCAGAGATACCGTCTCCAAGGTCATAACCGCCGTAGGTGCCGGCACTACCGTAGTTGGTGTTATCCAGAGGTACTCCGTCTACTACATAGAGCGGTTGGTTGTTGCCAGTAATCTCAGTGTTACCCCTCAACAAGACTCGGGTAGATCCTGACGGACCTCCTGCAGTCTGGCTTACTACAAGGCCAGCCACACGACCTGCCATAGAATTGATTACATTGGTCTCCCTTGCCTTGGTAAAGGCCTCTCCCTGAACTTCCTCAAGTCCGTAACCGAGTGCTTTGCGATCTCTCCTGATACCCAGGGCTGTTACAACAACGTCGTCAAGTAATAGCACATCTTCTTCGAGTAAGATATTAAGTTGCGCTGAAGGATTAGTGATTGTAATTTCCTGGGTCTTGTATCCGATGGCACTTACAACCAAGGTAGATCCTTCGGGAATGCTGATAGAGAAATTACCGTTAATGTCACTTACTGTTCCATTAGTCGGATTCCCCTTTTCAATAAGGTTAGCACCCGGAACTACACCAGTAGCATCTTTTACCGTTCCACTAACTTTTGAGTTAGTCTGAGCAAAGAAGATGCTCTCAGGAAGTGAAGCTTCCAGGGGGTGGGTACTCCCTAGCAGATAAAGAAACATTGTTCCAAGGAACAATCTCTTTTTAATATTGCTTACTTTCATAGGTATTATTATTTGTTAGAGGTCAAACACTTTAATCCAATCAACATACATATAGGCCTTGCCATCATCTGGCAAGGCTGTGATTTCATCTATGTCCTGTATTCCAGGAAAATTACCTCCTACTGCAAGGTTGATTAGTGCATAATATTCATCCTTGAAATATTCTTGGCGGCCACTTACTGGACTGATGTCGAAACTTCTGATTTCTATTCCGTCAATGGTTATAGTTAGCCTGTTTGCAGTCTTCTCTAAGGCATAAATATGATATTCTCCATCCAGAAGGCTATGGTCAAGCAGCTTGGCAAAGTACTCCTGGCGATGTGATGTATAGTCTTCACCATAATGTATAGCAACGTTGACAAGACTTTCCGAAGTACCATTCAGGATGCCCTGCTTTTCACCCATTTCCAGAATATCAATCTCTCCGCAGGTGGGCCAGTTTTTACCATTGTCGCCCATCATCCAGAATGCGGGCCATAGACCATTGGCAGTTTTAGGGAGCTTGATGCTGGCTTCAATACGGCCAGTCCTGAAATTCATCTTGCCCTGACTGTTGACCCGACCTGAGTAAATGTTGTTGCCCTTGCGTTCGGCAGTAATAATGAGAACTGATTTACCCTGATCAGTACCAACAGAGACATTTTCGGGACGATATTCCTGTAATTCATTGTTTACCCAGCCCGGTTCATGTCTTTCTTTTGTCCATACCTTGTCATTGAAGGTCTCAAACTCATCAATGAATACCAGGTTGTCAGGCAGTTGTTCTTTGGGCTCCTCAATGTCCTGAGAACAGCCTGCCTGGTTGAAACAACACATTAGTAGCAAACACGAGATAAGATTCCTACACATTGAATTAGTTTTTGGGTTTAATTTTATTCAAATATGCAAAGAGCTGTTAAGAGACGGGTTTGATTTCTGACAAAGAAGGTTTGAAATCTGACATTTTTATTGTCTGTCAGATGGCTGTGGCAGGAAAGTGAGGCTTAGTCGGGATGCTGAAACTTACTGGGCTGCACGCCGAAAGTCTTTTTGAAAAGTGAACTGAAGTACTTGCTGTTTGCAAAACCGCTCTGTATAGATGCATCGCTAACACTGTATCCATTTTTTAACAGTTCGGCAGCGTTTTGAAGCCTGATTAGTCGGATGAATTCCTGGGGTGCTTTACCGGTAAGAGATTTCAGCCGGCTAAAAAACAGCGTCCTGCTCATTGCCATCTCCTGGCAAAGTTCGTCTACCCCAAATTCACTATCGCTTCTTCTCCGTTTGCAACATCGACAACCTTGTAATCAGGGCTAAATGTATGCTTCAGATAGTAACGCAGGGCATCATTGTCTTCGACAATTAGTATGCAGTCTTTGTTTAACTCATTATCTTCTGCTAAGGTCCTGGTCCTTAAGGGGGCACTTATTGGAACTGAGATCTTAGGTTTCAACGGGTCGGTCAGTGACCTGGGTGAAGTATCCCGGGTTTCAAAACTGCGAGCCAGAGTAATCGTAAAACTGGTTCCCTTGTTTTCTTCCGACTGATAAGACAATTTACCCTGCATTGATTTTACGATACGGTGAACCTGCAAGAGGCCAAACCCGCTCCCTTTTTCCTGTGAGCTTTGGGCATTCTCGGCTCTGAAGACTTCTTTGAAAAGATATTTACGATCCTTCTTAGGGATGCCAATACCAGTATCCTTAACCGTAATGTTTGCCTTTTGTCTGTTTGCTGTCAGGACTAGAGACACTTCACCACCCGACAAGGTGTATTTACAGGCGTTGGATATCAGATTGTCCAGCAATATGCTTATCAGCCCGGATAAATATATCTTCTGCAGGCAGTTCCAGTTTCAGTTGAACCTGTTTTTTGTCGCAATAGGACTGGAAATCAATCAACTCCTCGGCCAATACCTTGTTTAGGTTTATGTTGGTCAGATTTAATCCGCCACCTTCGGTTCCCAGCCATACGGTGCCATCGTCATTAAAGAGCATTGATACGATGTAAGCACTTGCATTCTTATGATAAAACTCTGTGAAGGACGCATAGTTCTTCAGTGTGTCATTGACTTTGTCAATAATATAAAACCCATTTACAGTTGCAACGCTAACAGTTCCGTTGGCTAAGGTCTCAATTGAATGCACCCATTTAATATCATAGGTCTTTTTTCTCCTGCCATTTTTGTCGACGAGCACCAAAGGTCCGTTATGGCCTCCGACCCAAATATCCCCATCCTTATCCCTGGTTATTGAAAATACATAGTTTGTTGTCAGAATATTAGCTTCCTGACTGAGATGGCGTATCTCCTTCCCGTCGGCGTTTAGCAAGAAGACCCCGTTGCCATAGGTTCCAGCCCAGATGCTGCCATTTTCGCCATTGCAGAAGGTTACAACCACAGAGCCTTTCAGGCGGTGGGTCCACTCATTCTGTTTGGAATTATATATGCTGATTCCATCGTCGGTGGCAAACCACAGCCTGCCGTCACTATTTTCAGCAATAGCGTTGATATTGTTGTTTGCAATGGATTGGCTATTGCCCTTTTCATGTTTCAGGATCTGTGTTTGATAGTCGGGAAGGATTGCAACAGAGACCCCACCTGAATAACTGCCAATCCAGATATTGCCCTGGACATCAGTCTTCAATGCATATATGCCATTGCCCCGCAGGTAGATGTCGGTACTGTCGTCTGTACTCATAAGGAGCCTGGCTTCCTTTGAGTCCTTGCCGATGCTATAGACCCCACCTCCGTCAACCCCAAGCAGGAAGGTTTCATTATCATACCTGCAGATAGCCCGGATGGGATTTGAGAAGTTTGCATCCTGCCCCTTTATCGGGTATAGTGCGGTTTTGTGGAGATCCCATATCCACAGCCCTTCATTAAAAGTGCCAATCCAGAATTCATCGTGTTCGGCAGAATAACTAAAGATCCTTCCTGTATTGTCGAATGCCAGGATGCCTAAAGTATCGTCATAGATAAGGCGAAGACGGCGACCTGCCATGTCGCCGTAATGAAAGTTACCCGGTAGTACGTAATTTTTTACGAAGTTGCCATTATAACGGTCTATACCTGTTTTTGTGGCAATCCAGATAGCATGATGCTGGTCCTCGATAATTGAGAAAACTCGCTGACTGCTAAGGCCTTCTGTTTAGCCAAGATGTTTGATGTCAAACATCTTGTTGCTTAACTCGGCTTTAGCAGTAAATACTGAAATAACTACTCCAAGAATACAATACAGAATCTTCACCGGTCATTGTTTCTAGTGGATTGAAGATAGTAAAAGTTCTCGTTTTTTCGCTATTTGAACTAAGTTTAAGACCTCTTTTGGTAATCAATGTGTTAACTTGCTAGCTGGCTCGGGTCAGACAGAGATCACAAAGGGGAGTAATAGAAGTAAAAACTGTAGTTCATAGGCAATTAAAAGCCGGAAGACAGAAAAAATTCCTCAAAAATCAGTCTTTTAGTTTTTTTTTGATTGCAAAACGATATATATTTGCACACTGATTTTTGAATATAGGCATTTAATTAACTGATAATTAATTAATTTAATAAGCAATGACAAAGGCTGATGTTGTAAACGAGATTTCGAAAAATACTGGAATTGAAAAAGTTACGGTACAAAAGACCGTGGAAGCTTTTATGGAAACTGTGAAGGCAAACCTGGTAAAAGGTAACAACGTTTATCTCAGGGGTTTCGGTAGTTTCGTGATTAAGCGCAGAGCAGAAAAGACTGCAAGGAATATTTCAAGGAACACAACCATTATTATTCCTGCACACAATATCCCATCATTTAAACCTTCCAAGAGCTTTGTTAGCAAGGTTAAGGATACTAAGAAATAATTAATTCATAAATAGTACTACCATGCCAAGTGGAAAAAAGAGGAAAAGGCATAAAATGGCCACCCACAAAAGGAAAAAAAGATTAAGAAAGAATAGACATAAAAAGAAATAGTCGTCTGTTCTGAAGTTAAGGTATTGAGAGAACAAACAGAGTTTTCTTCTGTTTGTTCTTTTACTTTGAAAGAGAAACGTTCTTTGAAATTTGAACTAATCAAAACTGTAGTTTAGTGAGTGCAGAACTATTCGTAGATGTCACTCCTAAAGAACTTACTATTGCATTGCTCGAAAACAAGAGATTGGTCGAGCTGAGAAAAGAGCTTAGTAATGTTCAATTTGCAGTAGGCGATATTTATTTGGGCAGGGTGAAGAAGATCATGCCCGGATTGAATGCTGCGTTTATTGATGTAGGCTACGAAAAAGATGCTTTTTTGCATTATCTCGATCTTGGACCACAGGTTCGGAGCCTCCAGAAATACGTAACAATGATTGCCTCCGGCAAAAAAGGAGTGCCTGCCTTGCATAAACTAAAACCGGAAAGTGACATCAATAAAAACGGTACGATCTCGGAGGTTTTGTCGGTAGGACAGGAGGTCCTTGTGCAAATAGCCAAGGAGCCAATATCAACCAAAGGACCACGGTTGACCTCTGAAATTTCCATTGCTGGCCGTAACCTGATACTAATACCTTTCTCTGATAAGGTTTCAATCAGCCAGAAGATTGTACAGAATGAGGAACGTAACCGTCTGAAAAGACTGCTATTAAGCATTAAGCCAAAGGGCTATGGAGTAATAGTCAGAACTGTAGCTGAAGGTAAGCGTGTGGCTGAACTTGATAAGGAGCTGCGTACTCTTGTCAAACGTTGGGAAGAGTCAGTAGTAAACTTAAAAGACACAAAAGCTCCCGGGTTGATTATGGGTGAGATTGGCCGTACTACAGCCTTCCTAAGAGACCTGTTTAATCCATCCTTTCAGTCGATATACGTCAATGATGACAAGGTTTTTAAAGAAATGAAAGACTACGTGGGGCTTATAGCTCCCGGTCGTGAAAAGATTGTGAAACTCTTTGAAGGGTCAAGCCCGATGTTTGATCAGTTTGGTATAGAAAAGCAAATCAAGGCTTCTCTGGGCCGAACAGTCTCATTCAAAAGTGGTGCGTATCTGATAATAGAGCATACTGAAGCCCTTCATGCGATTGATGTCAACAGCGGAAACCGTTCCAAGTCTTCTTCAAGCCAGGAAAACAATGCTCTGGATGTAAATCTGGCAGCAACCGAAGAAATTGCCCGCCAATTGAGGTTGCGTGACATGGGAGGGATTATTGTAATCGACTTTATTGATATGCAGGATCTGGATCATCGCCAGAAAGTCTATGAAAGGATGAAAGAGGTGATGGCCAATGACAGAACCAAGCATAATATTCTGCCTTTGAGCAAATTTGGTCTGATGCAAATTACGCGTCAGCGGGTGCGACCCGAAATGCATATTGATACCGAAGAGAAATGTCCATCCTGTCTGGGTACGGGTACTGTTTCACCCTCCATTCTGTTGACCGACAAGATTGAAAATGCTATCCGGTTAGTTAAGCAAGAGCAAAAAGTTAGAAAAATGACCCTGTGGGTACATCCTTATGTATATGCCTTTATCAAACAAGGATTCCCTTCGCTTGCACTTAAGTGGAAGTGGGAATTCGGATTCGGGCTTAGGATTGTATCCTCCGCTTCTTTATCATTCTTAGAGTTCAAGATCGAAACCGATAATAAAGAAAAGAGGTTGTCCAATTAAGGGCAACCTCTTTTTCAATTTAAGCAAGTTGATAAGAATAGATTTCGATTTTTAGATGAACATGTTTACGAAAATTCCATATTCCTTTTTGGATTTTTGCATATAGGGGTTCAAACAAGAAGAAAATTGCATTTTGGAGTACTGTTTTTGAAACACACGCACCTTTGCCTATGATTTTTCTTAAGTTATGAGCAATAGCTATCAGGCCAAACTCGATTTCAACTTTCTTAAGGCCTTTCAGTGTAAATCTGGTGAACTTGTTGTTGTGTTTTATTTGTCCAAACACTGCTTCCGGTTCTATTGGGCGTCTACTTCTGTGATATAGGCCCTGTTCACTTAATAGCTGTTCCCTGGCCTTCTTTTTTAGGATCCTTAACCTGTGATTGATCTCTATTATTCGATTACCGGTAGCTTGAAAACAAAGTCCGCGCAACGGGCATCCAGTACAGTTTTGCGCTTGATAACGTGTCACCTTTGATACATACCCATTCTCAGAAGTCACTTTTCTTTCACCTTTATTGGTCATATGCTGTCCCATCGGGCATACATAATAATCTTCATGTTCGTTGTAATATAGGTTTTGGCTTAGAAATGCATTCTTTTTAAATGCTCTTTTCTGTTCTTTGTGGAAGTAGTTGTACTTGACAAAGTACTCTATATTATTTGCTTCCAGGTATTCATAATTCTCCTCGCTTCCGTAGCCGGCGTCTGCAACGACCGTAGAGCTATGACTTCCATATTGGTTTTTAAATCCCTCCAGATGACACTTTAATGTTCTTGTATCACCTGGGGTTTGATGGATACTGTAATGGGTAATAATCTGGTTCTCTGTACTAATCTGAGGATTATAAGCTGGTTTCAGCTGCCCATTCTTCATATGATCTTCTTTCATTCGCATGAAAGTAGCATCCTCGTCTGTCTTGCTAAAACTGTTGCGATCCCCCAGAGTGTCAAGTTGCTTCTCGTATTTCTCCAACCGTGGCAGATGTTCCTCCTGTAATTGCTTTAGTTGCTTAGATGTGGACTTATTTGTATCCTTAAGCCTGGTGTTAAGCTCAGCTATTTTGCTTTTTAATAAATCTGAGTCTATTGATTGGGGCAAATCTTCTTTGTTGAGAGTTTTTGAGTCCTCTTTAATTTGACTATCAATATCTTTAAGAATACTCCTTATCCTTTCTTCCAGTTTTGCTTTGTTTTTCTCAACTGTGCCTCGCCATACAAAGGTGTACCTGTTTGAGGTAGCTTCTATTTTTGTTCCATCAACATACTGTACCTGAAGACTCACAAACCCCATACCATGCAGTAATCTAACTACTTCTGCAAAGATGGTCTTAATTTCTCCCTGCAAACGGGTACTCCTAAAATAATTGATTGTTCTAAAGTCTGGAACACAGCCCTTTGATAACCAGATAAAATGAATATTCTCTTGTAAAGCCTTTTCAATCTTTCTGCACGAAAATATGTTGTTTAAATAACTGTAGAACAGTATTTTAACCATCATTCTTGGATGAAAACTGCTAGCACCACCACCTTTGTATTTATTTAGTATAGATGTGATATCCAGTTGATCTACAACCTTATCAACCAGACGAACTGGATGGTCTGCTGGTATGCGATCCAAGAGGTTTTCAGGGAATAACTGAGCTTGATTGTTTGGAAGCTCTTTGAAAACAACTTTTTTCATTATGGATTGATTTATAGTATTAATATACTATATATCAATTATATAACCAACTTTTTCGAGAAAAAAATCAAACAAAAAAAGAGACTGCCTAATCTTTTTAGACAGCCCCTTTTTTTGTTATTTAAAAATCTCATTTGAAATTCCCAACTCAAGTTAATAGTTTTCAAAGCGGAATATCTCTTTTTTTCGAGAGATACCGTTTTATTTTCTTTTCATCTTCACTGTTTCTTGCACGTTTAACGTGTTGATTTACTTTTTATGGTGGCGTTTTTATATATATTAACATTACCACTCTTCCAAGGCATGGCAATTCCTTGTCATAAACCCTTTTACGACACGAAAGATGGCGATGGACGATTAAGTGAAAATCCGTCATCCGGTCATCGTTGTCGTTATTCGCTGCTCAAAATCACGCCACCCCGCTTTTCGGTAATACTCCTTTGGCATTTTTACCGTGACCTGCCTGCCGGATTTCACCACTTTTCCCGGCACTCGGATAAACCATTCTCGGAAGGTAGAGTGCTCTTGGCGCCAAACCCAAAAGTCGCCCCGGTATCGCATGAGCACCGATAAACTGTAGGCAAATGACGAAAGTTGCCAAAGAATATCGTTTACCCAAAAATCATGCGTGATGGTTTTTCAGCTTTACTTTCACCAAAAACAAGCGGGAAACCAAGGCGTCAAAGGTGAAATTTTCAATCCGCTTCAAACGGTGAACACCGCACAACGAAGCCAACAGGACACTTGAGAGTATTTGGGCTGTACTGAAACGGCTTGCATTGTGCCGGGTGGTTGGGAAAAGATGTTCCAACCGACGATAAATGCCGCAATGGTTGATAAAATCAGAGGTTACGCTTAACCCTGAATATGACGTTAATTTTTCTGAACTGAACTCTTCCTTTACTGAACTGGCAGTAAATGAGATTTTTTTACTATTATTGTATTGCATGTGTCGGGTGAGTGTTATTTTTTATTTAACACCTTAAGGATAAATACTTTATCTGACACATGCAACTTTTATTTGAGACTTTTAGGTACAATTTAAATAGATAAGAATAATGTATAACATCAAATGTTGCAGGCCTGTTTGGGGTCTCTTGTTGCTTATGGCGGTGCTCCCATTTATGAAAGGGATGTCTCAGAATCGACCGGTAGTGCAAACCAAGTTTACGGCAGACCCGGCTCCCATGGTTCATGACGGGACGGTATATCTGTATACCAGCCACGATGAAGATGACGCTCCGGAGGGGATGGGGCGCTTTTTGATGAAGGAGTGGTTATTGTATACGAGTACCGATATGGTCAATTGGACTGATCATGGTGCGGTAGCCTCCTTGAAGGATTTCAAATGGCTAAACAAAGAGAATGGGGCTTGGGCACCTCATTGTGTTGAACGCAACGGGAAGTTCTACCTTTATTGCCCACTACATGGCAATGGGATTGGTGTATTAGTAGCCGACTCTCCTTTCGGGCCTTTTATCGATCCGATCGGCAAACCCTTGGTGTGGCAAAAAGAGCATTGGTATGATATCGACCCGAATATATGGATTGATGATGATGGACAGGCATATCTGTATTGGGGAAATCCCACCCTATACTATGTAAAGCTCAACGAAGATATGATCTCTACCTCGGGGGAGATTGTAGAAGACAAAACATTCCCCAAACGAGAAGATCGTGAATCGCCTTACCATTATCAGGAGGGTCCTTGGGTGTTCAAACGTAACGACTATTATTACATCACCTATGCCAGCACTTGTTGCCCCGAAGGGATAGGCTATGCTATGGGTAAAACACCGGTTGGTCCCTGGGAATTCAAAGGATATATTATGAAACCCGACCGTAGATCATCGGGCAATCATCCCGGCGTAATTCAGTATAAAGATAAATGGTATGTGTTCGGTTTCAATTTCCTGTTGAACTTTCGGCAGACCGATAAACATCACGAACGACGCTCTGTCTGTGTGGCTGAAATCACCTTTAACCCCGACGGTACTATCCAAGAACTGCCTTGGTGGGAAGAGGGAACACCCGTCAATCCGGTAGGAACACTAAGTCCATACAAACGCACCGAGGCGGAAACTATTGCTTGGTGCGAAGGGCTGAAAACCAAATCGAACGCTTCGGGTGGAATCTATGTTACCGCAGTTCATAACAACGACTATATCCGGGTGCGGGAGGTCGATTTCAAAAAAGGAGCGAAAAGCTTCGAAGTGAGTGCTGCTTCTGTTTCAGGTGGGAAAATCGAAATAAGGTTGGGTAATGTCGACGGCCAATTGTTGGGTGTTTGCGATATCCATTCTACCGGTGGCGCCGAGACCTGGAAAACCTTTACTACAAATGTAAAGAAGGTGAAAGGCGTACACGATCTTTATTTTGTATTCAAAGGCGGCGAAGGTGAATTATTCAACCTGGATTACTGGAAGTTTAACTAATAATTATATCAGTAATTAAATGAAGATATAAATTTCCTCTTTCGTGATTTCCCTATTTCTGCTTGTTTCTTGTGAAACAGGGAAAGAAATAGAGAGAAAACCCGAATCGTTTCCTTTAAGTAACGTCCATTTATTAGATGACCCATTTAAACACGCTTGCGATTTGAACGTCGAAGTGTTGTTGCAATACGACGTTGACCGCTTGCTTGCTCCATTTTTCAAAGAAGCAGGATTAAAACCGAAAGCTGAAAGTTTTCCTAACTGGATCGATCTTGATGGGCACGTTGGCGGACACTATCTAAGTGCGATGGCTATCCATTATGCCGCCACCGGAGACAAGGAATGTAAGGAGCGTATGGAATATATGCTTGCCGAACTTAAGCAATGCCAAGATGCACATGGCAACGGTTATCTCGGAGGACAACCCGGCGCATTGGAAAAGATTTATAACCGGATAAAAGCAGGTAATGGCAAAGCGGCGGCCGACGCATGGGCGCCTTGGTACAATCTGCATAAAATGTATGCCGGATTGCGCGATGCCTGGATATACGGAGAGAACAAGCAAGCTCGAGACATGTTTCTTGACTTATGCGATTGGGGGCTTACCATCATATCTCCTTTGGGCGACGAACAGATGGAACTGATGCTCGATTCCGAATTTGGTGGCATGAACGAAGTCTATGCGGATGCGTATAAAATAAGTGGTCATGAGAAATATCTTGAAGCGGCTAAACGTTTCTCGCATCGGGTATTGCTCAACAGTATGGCAAAAGGAATTGATAATTTGGATAATAAACACGCCAACACATAAGTGCCGAAAGCAGTTGGGTATCAACGTGTCGCTGAATTATCGGGTGATTCGACTTTTACAAAAGCAGCTACTTTCTTTTGGGCAACGGTAGTGAATAACCGCTCCTTAGCTTTTGGAGGTAACAGTCGCCGCGAGCATTTTCCTACAACCGACGCCTGTCGCGAATATACCGAAGAGCGTCAGGGGCCGGAATCGTGCAACACCTATAATATGTTACGATTGACCGATGGTTTGTTCCGCATGGATCCGCAGGCGAAATATGCCGACTATTATGAACGAGCCATGTACAATCATATTCTTTCCACCCAACACCCTGAGCATGGTGGTTATGTCTATTTCACTTCCGCACGTCCACGTTATTACCGGGTGTATTCCGCTCCTAACCAGGCCATGTGGTGCTGTGTAGGAACCGGGATGGAAAACCATGGCAAATACGGAGAGTTTATCTATAGTCATGCGGGGGAGGATTTATTCGTAAACCTCTTTGTCGCATCCGAACTGGATTGGAAAGAAAAAGGTCTGAAGCTTAAACAAGAAACGGCTTTTCCTTATGAGGAAAAGTCCTTGTTGACATTTACACTTGATCAGCCGAAGGAATTTGCACTATTGATTCGTTACCCTGTTTGGGCAACCGATTTGAGTGTGAAAATCAACGGTTCTCTCCATCGTGTGAAAGCTACCCCCTCTTCTTATGTTGAAATAAATCGTAAGTGGAAAGACGGAGATGTGATAGAACTGTCGTTCCCTATGAAGACAACAGTAGAAGAAATGCCTAATGTGTCCGATTATCTGGCTATTTTCAGAGGTCCTATCTTATTAGGAGCGAAAGCAGGAGATCATGATCTACACGGTTTGATTTGCGACGACGGTCGTTGGGCACATATTGCCTCCGGTTCGTTGTTGCCTATTACGCAAGCTCCGCATATTGTAGGCGAGCGTAACGAAATTATCGAAAAGCTTGAAAACATGCAGACCATCGATGGAAAACCGCTTCATTTTACTTGTCCCGGTTTGTTCCAATTTGCTGAGGAAGAGATTGTTTTGGAACCCTTTTATGGCATTCACGACAATCGATATATCATCTACTGGCCCTCTATGACACAAGAAAGATATTCGGCTGTAAAAGAGGAACGCGAACTGGCGGAAAAAGAACGAATGAGACTTGACCTGCGAACCGTAGATCAGGTGAAACCGGGAGAGCAACAGCCTGAAACGGATCATTTAATGCAAGCTGAAAGATCGAGAACCAATTATTTTCGGGATGAAAGTTTTCGGGATGCTGTTGATAGTGGTTACTTTAGTTACTATTTATTAACCGGTGGAGAAACCAATTTGTTGCTCCGTGTACGTTACTGGGGCAATGAAGAAGGAAAACGTGCCTGTGATATTTTCATTGATAATACACTTTTGTTGACTGAAAATATAGTCGGCAAATGGAATAAAAATGAATTCGTCGAAGTAGAATATCCTATCCCTGCATCCATGTTGAAAGGGAAAAAGAATATTCGTGTACGTTTTCAAGCCGATAAAGGCAGAGACAATCGCACGGGTGCGGTCTATCATGTACGGTTAATGAAACCATAGGTTACACTTCGATGAATATTACTTAATAACCTACGAGAGACAAGGTAAAAAGAGGATGTGTCAGAATTGACACCTCCTCTTTTTATGCACAAAAATTGTGTGCCTATTTTCTCCCACCCCCCCCAACTTACGATTTGTAATTTTCGCAAGACTTTTTCGCCAAAACAATAGGAGTATTTTCAAAAAGTCCCGGGAGAAATATTTTTTAACGTATCGGTTTGTTACAAAAACAGGCATTTCATTTACAATCTTTCATTTTGACATGCACAAAAAAATTCCCCCCTATCGGCTACAAAAAGGAGGAGGTAATTTTCCTATATTCGCTGAAAATCCCCAATAAATATAAAGACAGAATTGTGTGTTTGGAAAATACTTTGGATATTTGGTGTTTCAAAGTCTGCTGATTGTGAATCAAATAGAAGATTGGGCTAAAAAATATAATGTAATTTAAAAATCTCATTTGAAATTCCCAACTCAAGTTAATAGTTTTCAAAGCGGAATATCTCTTTTTTTCGAGAGATACCGTTTTATTTTCTTTTCATCTTCACTGTTTCTTGCACGTTTAACGTGTTGATTTACTTTTTATGGTGGCGTTTTTATAATATTAACATTACCACTCTTCCAAGGCATGGCAATTCCTTGTCATAAACCCTTTTACGACACGAAAGATGGCGATGGACGATTAAGTGAAAATCCGTCATCCGGTCATCGTTGTCGTTATTCGCTGCTCAAAATCACGCCACCCCGCTTTTCGGTAATACTCCTTTGGCATTTTTACCGTGACCTGCCTGCCGGATTTCACCACTTTTCCCGGCACTCGGATAAACCATTCTCGGAAGGTAGAGTGCTCTTGGCGCCAAACCCAAAAGTCGCCCCGGTATCGCATGAGCACCGATAAACTGTAGGCAAATGACGAAAGTTGCCAAATAATATCGTTTACCCAAAAATCATGCGTGATGGTTTTTCAGCTTTACTTTCACCAAATATTCATGTTTGCCCTCTTCCAGCAAATCAAACAATCCACCATTGAAAAAGCCGCTGTCTGCCCTGAAAAAGACCTTCTCCACCTTTTGGGGAAGAGCGGCCAAGGTTTCTTTGACAAATTCACAAACGCCGTTTGAGGTGTAGCTTGAACCCGGGCGGAGCCACGAATTGACAAGCAGTTTCATCTCCGTGACAAAACATAAGATGGGGTGATAGCTTTTCGCGCCCTTTTTATGCGAGTTGTAACCCACTTCAGCTCCTTGTTGGTTGCCGTAAACGGTAAATGTGCTTGAGACGCAATCAAGCGTCACGCGTTTTAACCCGCAACGGCTTGCATTGTGCCGGGTTGTTGGGAAAAGATGTTCCAACCGACGATAAATGCCGCAATGGTTGATAAAATCAGAGGTTACGCTTAACCCTGAATATGACGTTAATTGTTCTGAACTGAACTCTTCCTTTACTGAACTGGCAGTAAATGAGATTTTTTTACTATTATTGTATTGCATGTGTCGGGTGAGTGTTATTTTTTATTTAACACCTTAAGGATAAATACTTTATCTGACACATACAACTTTTATTTGAGACTTTTAGGTGTTATATAAACAGGGAGCACCAGGTATCAAATTGTTCAACCTGCCGTTTGCCGTGTCTGTCAAGTTCTCTTCTTATTTCCTCCAGACTCTTCTCTCTCGTTAGGTCACGCCCTTTTGAGTAAAATTTATCGGCAAAGGCCAGTATCTGTTCTTCAATAGTTCTGGGAATAAAATCCTGGGCAGGCAGTGGCAGAGCCTGTGCTTGTATGTCCTGCCGGGTTATTCCTGTTCCTGTATGGTTTTCCGCCATGGGTGCCAGTCGATCCAATCCGTTTTCCCGTAGTAGTTGTCCTCCTATCAGACCGTGTTTTATATAAGGTTCCTCTCCATGACAGTCAATATCCGGAGCCTTGGTAAAGATTATACCTATGTCGTGTACCATTGCACCCTGTTCCAACAGTTCCATGTCCACCTGTAGCTCCGGCCTATTCCTTGCAATCGATAAAGCCTTGTCTGCCACCAGACGACTGTGGGTAAGAAGTATGTGTCTGGCTTCTCTGTCCCTGGGATAGTATTTGTCAATAACCTGAATTACAGCATCCCTGCTCATCTCTACTTCTTTTTAAAAATAACTGCCTCAGGTGCTTCAAGAATATTGGGATGAACAATGCCCAATTGTTTGAGGAGCAGGGGAACCAGATGCCTGTGCTCGAATGGTTCTATCCATGCCCCTTTATCGCTATGCCAGCCTGATACTATCAGAGGTAGGGGACTGTTACCGCTGTTTCCAAAAGTCCTGCTGCCATTGGTGCTCAACTTGCCATGCCATCCAGGTTGCAGACGTATCAATACATCTCCCGTACGGCTTGGAAAAAGGTTCTTATCCCAAAGGCTTCCTTCCTCAAGTTTGAAAAGCAAGTCATTGAGTGGCAAAGCTCTGTCAACACCTGTCACTTCCATTAAGAATACAGCCGCCTCTTCCTGCATTGTAGTGACATCCATACCTTTACTTTCGATCAGCTGCCTGTCCAGATACAGGTTATTGTCATTTATCTCGAGGGCCCATTTGCCCTGACCGTACCTGGCCATATAGTAAAAGTTGAGCAGAGCTAATGTCTTACCAAGATCTACAGTGCCGGTATTTTGTCCCTTTCTACCATGAGTCCCTGTTGCTGCTGCTGGGGTACGTGCAGAAGTGAAGATTGCCAGATAGTTGTTTTTACCAATATTTTCGTCAAGTACATCAAGCAGCCCTGCCATCAGAGCATCGATCTGCATTATAGTGGACTCCTTTAAGGGTGTAAGCAGTTCGTACTCATCCTCAAGGCTTCCTGTGTTAAACCCAACAGATAGCAGATCAGGAATATTATCCCTTCCAAAGTCAGTTGATTCTAAAAGGGCGACAGTTGCATCAAACGCAAGCTGGTTGGCCGTTGCTGGCGAAAGGGCCTGGAGGCCCTTGCGCTTATCGTTTAGCTGGTCCAGCCACAGGCTTTCATTTGCACTATTTGCATAATCCCTTATGTGCTTGAATATATTGTCCCAGTAAAGGAGATAATCGCAGTTGTATCCTGTTGCATGAAGCATCCATGGCTGGTCAACCCCGACTACAGCAGATAGAGATCCCGGGCCATAGAAATTTTTGAGGTAGTCACCAAGGCCTCTGGCCATGCTATTCAGGGCTGCAGTCTGGTAGTTGGCAGGTCCTTCGTTTGCATTGACAAAGCGACCGGTCTTACGGTCCAGCCATCTTTCACCTACCACCCCATGGCATGAGGGAGTGCAACCTGTGTAAAGGCTTGTAATCCTTGTGCCGGGATAGGCCGACAGGTCGGAAGAATAAGCGCCCATAAAGCGCATTCCGTCACGGGAAAGCCTTATAATACCCTTGTTGCTGAGCTTAGGTTGTATCAGGAGTAACTGATCCTCACTCAGTTCATCAACTACCACAAAAAGAATCAAACGCGGTGCCTCAGGAAGCTGTCCCCGCAGTAGATTGCCGGACAGCAATAGCAGGATGCATAGCACCGTGCACATCATACGTATCAATCCAGGCATCTGTTGGGGTATGCTTCAAGTGCTCTTTCGAGAATATCTATGGCTGCTGCCAGATCATCAATATTAAGTACGTAGGCAATCCTTACCTCCTTGGTGCCCTTTCCCGGGGTGATGTAAAAACCACTTGCAGGGGCCATCATCACAGTCTGGTTGTTGTAGCTGAAATCACTCAGGACCCACTGACAGAACTTGTCTGCATCATCAACAGGCAGTCTTGCTACCGTGTAAAATGCTCCCTTGGGCATTGGTGAAAATACGCCGGGTATGCGATTCAGTCTTTCAATCAGGAAGTTGCGACGCTTATTGTACTCTACGTTGGTTTCCCTGAAATACTCCTCCGGTGTTTCAAGTGAAGCCTCTGCAGCAATCTGCCCCAATGTAGGAGGACAGAGACGGGCCTGAGCAAACTTAAGGGCTGTCTCTATAATCCGTGGATTGCGTGAAAGCAGCATTCCAATTCTCAGACCGCATTCGCTGTATCTTTTGGATACTGAGTCGATCATTACTGTATGGTCTTCCAGCCCCTCAAGTTCCATTATCGAAATGTGCTGGGCTCCATCGTAGCAAAACTCACTATATACCTCGTCTGACAAGAGGTAAAGGTCATGACGCTTTACTATATCTTTCAGCTGTTCCAACTCCTCACGAGAATATAAATAACCCGTTGGGTTGTTGGGGTTACATATAAATATCGCCCTTGTCCTATCGGTTATAAGCTTTTCAATCTCCGAAAATGAGGGGAGAGCAAAACTTGTGTCGATATCCGAACTGAGGGGTACAACCTTTACACCAGTAGATGAAGCAAATCCGTAATAATTTGCATAAAAGGGCTCGGGAACAATTACTTCATCGCCAACGTCCAGACAGCTAAGGAAGGCAAGGCTTATGGCCTCGGAACCTCCTGTGGTAATCATCAGCTGATCTGTATTGATATTTATTCCCTTGGTCTTATAATATGCTGAAAGTTTTTTTATGTATGATTCTCTACCCGCCGAGTGTCCATATTCTATCACGTTAAGGTCAAGGCTGTGCATCGCCTCGAGGGCAACCTGCGGAGTCTTGATATCAGGTTGTCCAATGTTAAGGTGGAATACCTTGATTCCTTTGTTTTTTGCTTGTTCAGCAAAGGGAACCAGCCTGCGTATTGGAGAAGCAGGCATGACGGTACCGCGATGTGAGATACTTGGCATAGAAAGTCTGATTACTTGTTTTCCGGGTTACAATTAATAGTTAAATGCGGGATTTTAAGAACGAAATAAATGCAAAACTAAGGAATTTTTTAATGCATTGTTGGACTGTCTTTGTTTATATCTAGGCTTTCAAAAGATAATTTGCTGATAAGTAATGGAATGATTGAAAAAAGAAACATGACTTTTATCATAATGGAACTTTGGCATTTTTTTTGACGCTTAAGTGCTCGTCCCTAAAACTCCCAAAATACTTATATTATGCAAGCTAACCACCTACCCAGGCTTTTATTAATTCTATCCTTTTTCTTGTTGTCATGCTTTCAGCTTAGTGCCGCCGGCTTATCAGGTTGGGTACGTGATACCAAGGGCAACCCTGTTCCAGGTGCGACTGTTTATATCTCTGAGCTAAGAACTGGCACAGCAAGCAACAGTGAGGGATATTATCAGGTGTCTTTAGCACCAGGCGTCTATAACCTCACTTTTCAGGCTGTGGGTTTTGAAAAGCGTGTGTTGAAGGTTTCAATCATTGAAGATCATTACGAAGAGTTGAATATTGAACTACAGGAGGGGCTGTTTCATATCCCTGAGGTCCGCGTTTATTCAGGAGGAGAGGACCCTGCCTACGCCATGATGAGAAAAGCCATTAGTCTGGCTCCCTACTATCTGCAACAGGCCAGTAGTTACGAGTCGGAGGTTTATTTACGGGGTTCCTTTGTTTTGGATAAAGTCCCTAAAATACTAGGTAAGGGTGTATCAGTGAGTGTCAATAGTCAGGAGGCTCAGGTAGGCGAGACCTATACATATGAGTCATTGAATCGTCTTCAATTCATTGCTCCTGATACTTTTCATCATACAATAGTTAGTTCCCGCAGTACCTTTTCCGGACTGGATGATAATTCACCCATTGGATATATCAATTCAAGCTTTTATGAGAATGATAACGACTTGTTCATCTCACCTCTTTCACCTCAGGCAATGCGACATTATAAGTTCAGGTATGAGGGCTATAGCATGGATGGCAATAGGGTGATAAATAAGATACGGGTAATTCCACGTCGTAAAAGTCAACAGTTATTGGAAGGAGATCTGTATCTGGTGGAGGGTTTGTGGTGCATTCATTCGGTGGATTTCAGTCTTGAAACTTTTTTCGGCGTTGTAAACATGCGCCAAATGTACGCACCCGTGTCGGATGGGATCTGGTTGCCAGTTAGTCATAATTTCAGGATAGTTGCCTCTATCATGGGGCTGAAGGGTAAGGCAAACTATATGAGTTCTGTCAAGTATCTGGAAGTGGTAAGGAATATGAAACTGAGCCCTCCTGCTCTTATTGCTGATAAGCTTGCAGTTGAACCGGCTCCGGCTGAGGAGGTTTCAAAGCCTGTTAGCACAAAAGACCAGCGCCGGATGCAGGAGTTGATGGAGAAAGAAAATCTAAGCAACCGGGATATGATACGTTTGGCTGCCCTGATAGAAAAGGACAGCCAGCGACAAGAGACTAAGCGTAAGGAGGTTCTTGAGATTAAAAGCACCTATATGTATAAGATAGAGAACGATAGTCTGTATCGTGACTCTGGCATCTGGGAGTCTATACGACCCATTCCCCTCACGTTGGACGAAAAGCGTTCCTTTGCTGTTAAGGACAGTTTGCTGGCGGTGAGCAAAGACTCCCTGGCGTCAGATTCCGCAACTACAGCTAAGAAGTTTACAAAAATTCTAAGCCAGATATTGGATGGACCAACCTTCCCCAGAGAGGGAGCCTATAAGTTTCGTTACGGAGGCCTGACTGATCTTTCTGCCCTGGGCTTTAATGCGGTGGATGGATGGCGATATGGGCAAAAAGTGGGATTTGAGTGGCAGCAGGATACTCTACATAGGCTCAAAGCTGATGCTTCTGTAGGTTATGCATTTGCGCGCAAGAAGTGGTATGGAGAACTGACCCTACAACAAGACTATCAGCCCTTGCGACGTGGTTTGATCAAGGTTTCCGGAGGAACTGGAGCCTATGATTTTAAAGGGGATATGGGACTGAACTACCTGATTAATATGGGAGCCTCACTCTTGTTTAAAGAGAACTACTGGCGTCTGTATCACAATGATTTCCTGAAGGTGAGTAATGAAGTGGATATTGCCAACGGCTTGCGTCTTACAACAGACATTGCATGGCACAATATGGCACCCCTGGGCAACTCAACAAACTATTCATTCTTTTATCGGGATAAGGAGTATTATGATAATGTGGTAGAAAACAGGGGAGTGGTTAATCAGAATTTTGATGCACAAAAGGCTTTAGTCTGGTCGGCCGGTCTTGAATATACGCCTCGTCAGTATTATCGTATAGCGAATGGCAGAAAGCAAGCCTTGCATTCAGCATACCCCACTTTAACTGCAAGGGTGGAGCAAGGTCTGGAAGCTTTAGGTAGTACAGCTGATTACCTTTTATTAGAAGGGGGTATTTACAAAAAGGCCGATTTTTCATTCAAGCCCTCTTTCTCGTGGGCACTTGATGGGGGTTATTATTTACGCAACAGGCAGATGCATTTTTCTCAGTTCAAGCATTTCCAATCCTCATCATCTCCACTCATATTTAACGATTTTACTGATGGCTTATTTTTGCTTGATGATTATGAGGCATCCACTAATTCATGGTATATGAGGGCAGGAGCCACGTATTCATCTCCCTGGATGTTGATAAAAAATCTGCCATTTTTCAGTAATAGGGTATGGAATGAAAACCTGCACGTCAACTACCTGCATACACCTGAGAACCCGCATTACTTTGAGACGGGCTACAGTATCAGTCGTATTTTCATGGTTGGAAGCATTGGTGTGTTTGCCGGTTTCTCTGAGGGTAGTTATTCACATTGGGGTCTTAAGGCTGCCATCACCTTGTGGTGATGGCAAATATTTTCTATTTTTGCTGCTTAACTGCCCGAGAGGCATATTTCTGAACAACGCAGAACCATGGAGATAGCAAGTAAGTATGATCCTTCGCAATGCGAAGAGAAATGGTATTCCTATTGGATGGAAAAGGGCTTCTTCAAATCGAAGCCGGATGACCGTGAACCTTATACTATAGTCATCCCCCCGCCAAATGTGACAGGTGTGTTGCATATGGGGCACATGCTCAACAACACTATACAGGACATCCTGATCAGACGTGCCAGGATGCTTGGAAAGAATGCCTGTTGGGTACCGGGTACCGACCATGCTTCAATTGCTACGGAGGCTAAGGTGGTTAACAAACTGCGTGAGCAGGGCATTGCAAAGACTTCCCTTACACGTGACGAGTTCCTGAAACATGCCTGGGAGTGGACAGACAAGCATGGAGGTATCATCCTTGAGCAGCTTAAGAAGCTTGGTGCTTCATGTGATTGGGATCGTACCTGCTTCACAATGGATGAGACAAGGAGCAAGGCTGTTATTGAAGCCTTTGTTGACCTGTACCGCAAGGGATATATTTACAGGGGTGTGAGGATGGTCAACTGGGACCCCAAGGCCCTTACTGCTGTAAGTGATGAAGAGGTTAACTACAAGGAGCTTGATTCAAAGCTTTACTATATAAGATACAAGGTCGACGGAACTGCTGACGAATATGTGACGATTGCAACAACCCGTCCTGAGACTATACTTGGTGATACTGCAGTATGCGTTAATCCGGCTGATGAGCGTTTCAAGCATCTTGTTGGCAAGCGTGTGCTTGTTCCTCTTATCAACCGTTCAATCCCTGTTATTGCAGATGAATACGTTGATATGGAGTTTGGTACCGGCTGCCTTAAAATCACACCGTCGCACGACGTCAATGACTATGAGATAGGCCTGCGTCACAACCTTGAGAGTATCAACATCCTTAATGATGACGGTACCTTAAGTGAGGCTGCCCAGATCTATGTAGGCCGTGATCGCTTTGAGGTTCGTGATGAGATAGAAGGAGCCCTCAAAGAAGCAGGCAACCTTGTAAAGGTTGAGAACTACAAGAACAAGGTAGGTTTTTCAGAACGTACGGATGTGGTTATCGAGCCCCGTCTGAGCACCCAGTGGTTCCTCCGTATGGGCGAACTTGCAAAGCCTGCTCTTGATGCAGTACTGAATGATGAGGTACGTTTTCACCCGGCCAAGTTCAAGAACCTCTACCGTCACTGGATGGAGAATGTCAAGGACTGGTGTATCTCGCGTCAGCTTTGGTGGGGACACCGTATTCCGGTTTACTACCTGGCCGACGGTTCCTTTGTTGTCGCTGCCACCGAAGAGGAAGCTCTTGCTTTGGCTAAGGAAAAGACAGGCAATCAGGCACTGACAATGGCTGATCTGCGTCAGGATGAAGACGTGCTTGATACATGGGCATCTTCATGGTTATGGCCTATTTCAGTATTTGACGGCTTTGGCCCTGATAAAAAGGATATAGATTATTATTATCCTACATCTGACCTGGTTACTGCCCCTGATATCATATTTTTCTGGGTGGCACGTATGATTATGGCCGGGTATTATTTCAAAGGCAAGAAGCCTTTCAGTAATGTTTACTATACCGGAACGGTTCGTGACAAGATCGGACGCAAGATGTCTAAATCATTGGGCAACAGTCCCGACCCGCTTGACCTGATAGCAATTTACGGTGCTGATGGTGTTAGGGTAGGTATGTTGCTGTGTTCACCTGCCGGTGGTGACCTTCGTTTTGACGAGAGCTTGCCAGAACAGGGAAGGAACTTTGCAAACAAGATATGGAATGCCTTCAGGCTGGTCAAGGGATGGCAGGTAAGCGAAACTGCAGAGCAGCCCGAAAGTGCACGCCTGGCTATTGAGTGGTTTGACAACAGACTGCAGAAAGAACTTGCAGCAATTGACGATATGTTCTCCAAGTATAGAGTGTCAGATGCCTTGATGGCAGTTTACAACCTCTTCTGGGATGAATTCTCAAGCTGGTATCTTGAGCTTGTTAAACCTGCTTTCGGACAACCTGCTGATGCGAAGACCTATGAGGCTACGATCTCATTCTTCGACCAGATGATGAGGCTAATCCATCCCTTTATGCCCTTTATCACAGAGGAGATATGGCAGCAGCTAAGCCCACGCAAGGATGGTGAAAGCATTATGGTAAGCATGATGCCTGAAATCCATGGATACGATGAAGCTCTGCTCCAGGATTTCGAGTTGGTTAAGGAGGCTGTCCAAAATATCAGAACAGTAAGGAAGAACCACAATATCGCAATGAAGGAAGCCATCGAACTAAAGGTAATGGCCGGTGAGGATGGTTATGTGGAACGCTTCAATGCTGTTGTAAGCAAACTAACAAACCTGTCATCGGTGACTGCTGTCACCGAAAAGCCCGGATCTGCTGCAGGCTTTATGGTCAAGTCATCCGAGTTTTTCGTTCCTCTTGCATCTACTATTGATCCACAGGAAGAACTTGCAAAGCTGAAGGCCGAACTGCAGTACGCTGAAGGTTTCCTTGCCAGTGTTATGAAGAAGCTCGGTAATGAACGTTTTGTTGCAAGTGCTCCTGCGAATGTGGTAGCTTTGGAACAACAGAAAAAGGCTGATGCCGAAGCCAAGATCGCAGTGCTTAAGGATAGAATTGCAGAGTTGCAATAATATAGCATTAGATTGCCATAGCCCCCGGATGCCCGAGTATCCGGGGTTTTTTGTTTTGATATATAGAAAACACTACATTTGATGAACCATACAATCTTAAGCCCGTTGTAAGTTTTACACAATAAACGTACATAAGATATGAATTCAGTAAAAGTTTGGTTGTCCGTTATTTTACTTATTATTGCTACTTCGATAAGTGCCCAGGTGCTAAAGCCGGTTAAGTGGAGTTTTGCGATCAACCGTCTTAGTGATACTGAAGCTGAAGTGGTTGCTACAGCTTCGATAGAGGGGGAGTGGCACCTGTATGCAGCCAATATCCCTGAGGGAGGACCAGTTCCCACGGCACTGGTGTTTGAGGAGAATGAGGCTTACAAGCCCGTTGGTGAGTTGTTACAATCACCTGAGCCAAAGTTCTTCCATGACGAAAACTTCGATATGGAGCTGGCGTATTTTACCGGTTTTGCCAAGCTGACACAAAAGATCGAGATATCTAAGCCCGGCAAACATAAAATTAAGGGCTATGTAGTATTTATGGCCTGTGATGATAGTCGCTGCCTTCCTCCTGATGAGGTGGAATTTGAACTGATATTTGAAAGTACAGGTGCTGCATCAGATCAGAGCAGCCTTGCGATTACACCTGAATCGGATTCCAGCTCCGGGCAGACTGCTGACCGTGGTTTCTGGGGTATATTCTGGCTGGCCTTTCTGGGTGGATTGACAGCTCTGCTCACACCTTGCGTATTCCCCATGATTCCACTTACAGTAAGTTTCTTTTTAAGGAATGCCGACAACAAAGCCAGAGCTTTCCGTGACGGATTCGTATATGGTATTACTATAATGCTTGCTTATCTTGTGCTGGGCCTGGCTATCGCACTTATCTTTGGTGCCGATGCGCTCAACCGTATGGCAACAAGTCCGGTATTCAACGTAATCTTCTTTGTACTGCTGATTGTTTTTGCGGCATCTTTTCTGGGGGCATTCGAACTTACAATGCCGTCAAAGTGGTCAACAAAACTGGACTCAAAGGCCGACCAGAAGGGTGGCCTTATTGGTGTTATGCTGATGGGACTGACCTTTGTTCTGGTATCATTTTCCTGTACCGGTCCGATAGTTGGCTACCTTCTTGTTGAAGCAGCAGTAGCAGGTAGTATCTATGCTCCTGCCGTAGGTATGTTTGGATTTGGTCTGGCATTAGCCATACCCTTTGCCCTCTTTGCAATGTTCCCTGCAGCTATGAACAAGTTGCCCAAGTCAGGTAGCTGGATGAACTCCGTCAAGGTTGTGCTGGGCTTTGTAATCCTGGCCCTTTCACTTAAGTTTCTTTCAGTTGCCGATTCAGTAAGCCATTGGGGACTACTTGACAGGGAAGTCTTCCTTGCATTGTGGATCGCAATATTCTTCCTACTGGGATTGTACCTGATTGGTGCTATAAAGTTTTCGCATGATAGCGAACTTAAGTACCTTGGTGTTCCACGCTTTGGACTTGCTATACTGACCTTTGCCTTTGTTGCCTACCTGATTCCCGGCCTTTGGGGTGCACCACTGAAGGCAGTGGGCTCCTTCCTACCCTCAATTACAACTCAGGATTTCAATCTTAATGAAGTAAGGGGGGGGCAGGTTGTTGCTCCTGTAGCTGAGTTAAAGGGCAAGAGCATTAAAGCCGGACCATACGGCCTTGTCAAGTACACAGACTATGACGAAGGATTGGCTGCAGCAAAGGAGGCCGGAAAGCCTATCTTTCTGGATTTTACCGGTCATGCATGTGTCAACTGTAAGAAGATGGAAACCACTGTATGGTCTGATAGCAGGGTAAGAGATATGCTTGCAAACGACTTTATTATCATCTCGTTGTATGTGGATGACAGGACCGTGCTTCCTGAGGATCAGCAGTTTGTTTCGGAGACAACGGGAAAGAAGATTCGTACAGTGGGCAACAAGTGGACTGATTTTATGATAAACAGATATAAGGTAAATAGTCAACCTTACTACGTCATTTTAGATCATAATGAGGTAGTGCTAAACACTCCACGGGGCTTCAATTCTGACACCGAAGCCTATGTTGAATGGCTTAGGGAAGGCCTCGGGGCCTTCCGCTTATCCAATGAGTGATGAACGTTTGTCCTATAAAACATTAGATTAATAAAAATCATCGGCGAAAAGTGGACTATGAGAGTCAGATGTGATATTTTTAGACCTTAATGCAGACAAATTCAAGTCTATGAAAAAAGGTTTACTGATTCTGCTCTCCACTTTATTTATCAGCACCATTGCAATCGCACAGATTGACTTTGGTAAACTGGAAGAGGAACAGATATACCAGCCTGACCGGAAGTATAATACATGGTCAGTAACAGTAGGTTACGGACCAGTTGTGTACTATTCCGATGTTATTGATTACACTGTATTTCCCTCTTCAGACCTCAAACTTGGTCCCGCACTCAGGGTGGCCAAGCAGCTTGGTCGCTCATGGGCTATTGAGGGTGAGTTTATAATGGCCGATATGTACGGCAAAAAGTACCAGCGCTATTTTGAAGGCGATCTGATGCAGGGATCACTAAATCTTAAGGCTTATATCAATCAGATAATTTTCAACGGTCCAATCCGCGACAGGTGGAATATCTATGCAAAAGCCGGTCTGGGTGTGAATTTCTTTCGCTCAACCATGCGTAGGCAGGTTGATGGGAGTCTTCTTACTAAGGGCGATATATTTACTGGTGTATCAGGATATCCTTCCAATTACAGCGGTTGGTTTGAGGATGATTACCTTGTGATGGGGTATCGTCGTAATGGATACGCTGCGGGTGAAAAGACGGACAGAGAGAGGGTAATGGTTGTTCCCCTGGGAATAGGTGTAAACTACAGGCTAAACAAGAGCTTTGACCTTGGGGTTGAGGCTACGCTTCACAATATGACAAAGGACAATCTTGATGTGGATATGACAGGAGCTGACAACGACTCCTATATGCATGCTTCATTCTCAATTACCTATAAGATTGGTAAAAAGAACAAACGTCATGCTTCATGGACCTACAAGGATTTCAATCTGTCATACGAACGTGACCGTAGGATGCAGGACAACCTTGCACAAAAGCTTGACTCACTGCAACAGGTTCTTAAGGACCTTAGTGTTGTGCAGGGGGATACCTCTGTTATGGGCGACACGACCTATATTAGCCGCAAAGAGATAATTCGTGAGGAGACTCTGTCTGCATCAGTATTCTTCGATTTCGACAAGAGTGAGATTACTGAACGCAGCCATCGTACTCTTGCCGCTGTTGCCCGTTTTATGAAGGAAAATCCTGATATAAATATTACAATCCAGGGCTATACCGACCAACGCGGTAGTGCTGAATACAATATGCAGCTGAGTCAGAAACGTTGCAATAATGTGCTTATGGTTCTGGTTGAGGATTACGGTATTGATAAGTCACGATTTACGGTAGTTCCTAAGGGAGATACCGAACTGTTGTCAGATACCAGAAGTCTTGCACCACGCGGTATTCACCTGGTTAACCGGAGAGTGGATATCTTTCAAACACCTAATCCACAACAATAAATAAGCCTTGATGAGAGCTTTAGCTGCTATAGTGTTACTGTTTGTTGCGGGAACTCAACTTGAAAGCCAGGTAAGGCAAACCGATACTCGCGAACTGACTGAGGAAATGCGTTTTTCGAGGGAAAAGCAGTTCAATTCCTGGGCAATAAACGTGGGCTACGGCGCTGTCTTTATGTATTCCGACATCAAAGATTTTGATGTGATTCCCGGAAGCTCCATTCGCTTTGCTCCGACTGTCTGGATTAGCAAACAGCTTTCTCCATCTTTTGCAATAGACCTGCAATATATCAATGGTGAAATGTATGGCAGGTCTGAAGCTTACCAGGGTGCAGATGACCTATATTTCAAGGGAGAGATGAACGATATAACTCTCAATGGAGTATTCTATATTAATCAGCTTAGAGAGTTTCCTGGTCCAATCAAAGACAGGTGGAATTTCTACTTCAAGATAGGAGCAGGTGTTAATTTGTTCAGGTCAAGACTTCATTTCGCTTCTAATGATGAAGTAGTCCGCGAGAACTACTTCAATATGCATTCGCCCCGTTATCTGGTAGTAGGGTACGAACCCTATGATGATCCGTATACCAAGACTGATCCGGAGCTTGGTATTATGGTTCCTATGGGCTTTGGTGCCATGTATCGTATCAACAGCAGCTTTGACATGGTACTTGAATCAACAATGAGATTCTCGGCAAATGACAACTGGGACAACGTACTGACCGGATCCACCAACGATCGCTACCTTTTTACCGGACTGACCCTTAGCTATAAAATCGGTAAGAAGGACAAACGCCATATGAGGTGGACTTACCGTGGTTATGGTTTCTCATTGTTCCGCAAAGCTCAGAGTATTGATCCAGTGGCTGAGGAGATCAGGAAACTGGAGGATGAGATAGCTAATCTGCGCAAGCCAGTCACAATAAAGGATTCGGTAATTGTTGATGAATCCCTAACCCGAATTTATGAGACACTTAAGGTAAGAAATATCTTCTTTAAGCCGGGTGCTGAAATTGAGTTCAGCACCGAGGACCTTATCCTGATTGCAGAGACAGTGGTCGAGATGAAACAGAATCCGGGCAAATATGTGGATCTGTACGGATATGTAGATGAAGGCGACCCGGGCGATCATAGCGAATTGTCAAGAATCCAGTGTGAAAAGATAAGGGATGTTATGGTCAATCAGATGGCAGCTAATCCTAATTTTATCAGAATCTTTGCCCGGGGTTCGGAAGGCATATTTAAACATGCATCCTCAACCAGCAGTGAGGTTGCAAAGAGAAGCAACAGACGAGTAGATATAGTATTTAGAAACTAATATTTTATAGAATAGATTTTTAAGTGAAGGAAACTTTGCTGGTACAATAAGGTTTCAGGTTTATAAGGTTTCTTTATCCTCCAGCTCAAGGTCTCCGTTTTGGTCATCCTTATAATATTTGGAAAGCAGAGCCATAAATGAAGCAAACTCCTTTAGTGCTTGCTCTGTTTCCCTACTGATTTCCATCTTTTTAAGTCTGAGCAGAAAGCTATTGTACAGGGCACTGAGCATTAGCTCAATATCATTTGATGGCTTTGGGAGGGTTTTCGTTTCAAGCTCTTTAAGTATTGGAACCAGAGCCTGAAATTTCATATGGTAGGGGATGAACCTGTCGGAGTGCAGTAGTCTCAGGTGCAGGTTGTTTACATCATTAACCGTATTGATAAGTACCTGAAGGTGGCCGGTAAGCTGTTTGTTTTCATGCTTCAGCATAATACACAGGTTGTCCCACCAGTCTTCAATTTCCTCATTCAGCCGTTGGTCACCTGAACTATAGGAGGGTAGTACGTTTCTGCGGATAAGATCCATATCGCAGTTGTTGGCACGTATGATACTCTCAACATGCCACATATATAATACCTAAATTGAGCGATTCGTAATTTCACCTGCCCCCGTCGTCTCACTTGATTTCAAAAAAACGGAAATTTTCTCAGAGGTAGGCTTCTTTCGTGTACTTTTTCAACGAAAATTCAGTTCTGTTTTTCACTCAAACCGAACTTTATCGCATTTTCTATGGGTCTGGACATAAGTCTCCCATTACCACTACGGGTTTACAATCCTGAGGTATGTTGTTCTGCCTTATGCAAACTGAATTTTCGGCGGTGACTGACACCGTTCCCATAACTCTTCAATATTTATCGTTTCATAAATTACTCTGGTGACATTCAGGACAATACTCCTTGCCCTTGAGGTTATCTTGACAGCAAAATCAATAAGCTTTCTTCTGAATGTATTAGGATATACGGTTACCGGAATAACCTCTGCGGTAACATCTTGTTTGTATGCTTCGAAAATAAAGTGTGTAACTACCAGCATAAAATAATAGGCTCTGTTCATTCCAAAGGATTTAAAAGGAAGTTGTTCTCTGGTAGCAAGCTCTTTAATGCTACGATGTATCAACTCGTCGGCTCCTCTTTGGTGTGATTTTCGTATGATGGTATCAGCTTTAAACCACTCATCTCCACCGGATGCCCGAAGCCTTTTGTCAGCGACAGGACAGTTCCCGATATTGGTATAGATGACGCTGTCAGGCTTACCAAATTCCATTACGTACTGCCCGGTATCATCCCGGTGCAATCTGGTAAAAAAGCAACGACGAAACTTGGACCAGGATTTCAACTTGCTGGCAAATTCCGCAAATTGCCAGACTGCTTTATTTTTAGTGATTTTGCCCAAAGTGTCAATGGGTAAAGCCTTTACATATTCAGTAACATCATTGTACAATTTTCCTGTTGTAATGTAATGTATATTAAGCTCTTGCTCGAATATCTCGTACGCTTTCTGATCCGCAAACCCACTATCGGCGCACACCACAATAGGGACTTCTTTGGAGTATCTCTTGCGTATCAGATTTACTATAGAGCGTACCCTGTCGGTGTAATCTGATCCATGATTGGAATGAGCACTTCCTTTTCTAAAGGTCACGTCTATCAGAAACGAGCCCCAGCATATATGAAGTGGCTGAAACCCTTTCTTACGCTTGTAAGTGACCTCGCAACCTTCGCGTTTCGCAGCATCGTCATTATCCAAAACCATGGTGTCAATGCCCAGTTCTATAACTTTGGGTTTGGATATGTGAAGCCTCCAGATAAACAGTTCATTAAGTATCTTATTGAATACCGAGTTTGAAATAACGGACAGCTTCCCAAAAAAACGTTTGACCTGGTGAGAAGAGGCCAATTGGTCGGTCTTGCATTCAAGCAAACATGCATATCCTTCATCCTTTTTACTTTGATCAAAACTGCTTATGGCCATATTTGTGCCATCTATAAAAAATGCAACAATCTGTTTTACAAACTGTTGAAGCTGCAAGCCTTTGCTGTTTCCAGTAAGCAGAGAAGAAACATTACGCGATATTAGCCCATATAAGCCAATTTGCTCAGTGTAGCGAAGAAATAAAGGGAGCCCTCCACGACCAGAAATTTTATTGGTTGTAATGCCGATTTTTGTTATCTTCGTACTCATAAAAGATAGTCTTGTGCACCTAAATGGTGAAGTGTTGTTTTTTTATTTTAATACCTCTAAAATACACATTATCAAGGTTATAAGCAAGCTATCTTTTATTTTTTTTTGTATAAATCGCTCAATATAGGTAATATGTATTCGGCGATATTTTCCTTCTTTTTCTGTTGTGCTGTCAACATTGGAGCATGGTTTTATTATAGGTCTTCTCCTGAATCGAAGAATTCGTCGAGGTCACGCCTTTCTTTCTTTGTCGGACGTCCTAAACCGCGAGGTCTGTTCAGCTTATTGGCTATCTGAGTAAGGCGCAAGAATTCAAGATCTTCTTCAGGTGTAACATCCTTTATAAAGTCAGGTGTTAGTTTCGCTCCCATACGATTACCTGCAAGGGCAAGCACCTTGTATTGCTTTACTATAGGAGGGCTCTTGACCGATATAATATCCCCAACCTTTACCACACGGGATGACTTGACCGGTTGTCCGTCAATCATTACCCGCCCTTTCTTGCATTCCTCTGCGGCAATGCTGCGGGTTTTGAAGAGGCGTACGGCCCACAGATACTTATCTATACGTATTTGTTCCTTTTCTTCCATCATCTGAGAATCAGAAGACTTACTTATTATTGTACATGCTCATGGTTCTTTCAATCCCTAAGGTAGCGAAACTCCGTATTATTTCAACGGCTTGTCCGAATCTCTCAGGCAAAGCTGCAGCTTCCTCAGAATTCCATTTGCCAAGTACGTAGTCAACCTGATGGCCCTTACCAAAATTATTACCTATACCAAACCTAAGTCTGGCATATTGGTTATGTCCAAGTGACTCATTTATATTCTTGAGTCCGTTGTGTCCAGCGTCACTTCCTTTTGATTTCAAACGAAGCTTACCAAAGTCAAGAGCCAGATCATCTACTACCACAAGTAGGTTTTCTACTGGGATATTCTCTTTTTGCAGCCAGTATCTTACTGCTCTTCCGCTCAGGTTGACATAGGTAGTTGGTTTCAAAAGTATGAATATACGCCCTTTGTACCTGTACTCGGCAGTAAAACCATAACGGCCGTCTTTGAACTCAAGTTTTTCCTCACCTGCAAGGTGATCAAGTATGTCAAAGCCCACATTATGCCTTGTATGCGCATATTCTGAGCCTATATTTCCCAATCCTGCGATTAAATATTTCATGCCTGGGTCTATAGCTTCATTAGTGCCGGATGATCCCTTAAACCAGGATAATACTCTTTTTAACATTGTGTTGCCGGATTTGAAGCCTTTGTTGAATAGGTGTTTTACATATACACAAAAACCTCCATATTATGAAATACGGAGGTTTTTGATAAAAAAAGATCGTTATTAGTCTTTTTGTTGTGCGGCACGAGCTGCACGAGTCAGCTTAACAGCAGCAACAACTGAATTCTTAGCATTCAGAAGCTCAATACCTTCGTAATTCAGTTCACCAACCTGAACACCCTTACCAAGTCCAAGGTTGGTAATGTCAACTTCAAGTACATCAGGCAGATTTTTGATCAGACCCTTAACTTTAAGTTTCCTTTGCTCCAGAGATAGCTTGCCACCAGCTTTAACACCTTCAGCAAGACCTACAAGCTTAACAGGAAGTTCAATAACAACCGGCTTGTCTTCAAATACCTGAAGGAAGTCAATGTGGATAAGGTCTCCTGATACAGGGTGGAATTGTTTGTCCTTAATGATGGCGCTATAGTTTGTTCCATCAATGTTAAGGTTTACAATATATACATTGGGTGTATACAGAAGCTTTCTGTACTCATTGTCTTCTGCAGAAAAATGTATATTCTCCTTACCTCCGTAAAGCACTGAGGGCACTTTGCCGCTTTTGCGCAGCTCTCTTGTAGCAGCTTTTCCTAGGTTCTCTCTCTTAGCTGCTTTAATCTCAATTGTTTGCATCTTAAATGTTTTAGTTTGTGCTACTCAAAATTAAGTCAAAGATGTAATCTTAATTTCCCATCACACCTTTCCCGAAAATCGGGCTTGCAAAGATATAATTTATTACTTAAGAGTACCAAATTGTTGATCGTATTTGTCAATGTATCACATTATAAAGTGTGAACTAATTGACTGGTTGCTGTAGACTTTCAGGATTGTATCAGCAAATAACGGAGCCACACTCAACACTTTAATTTTTGATGTTTCCTTACGAAGTGGGATAGAGTCGGTAACATACAACTCTTTCAAGGCCGAATTTTCAATGCGCTCATAAGCCGGATCTGACAATACGGGGTGTGTTGCAAAAGCGCGAACGCTTAATGCTCCCTGATTCATCATCATTTCTGCAGCTTTAGTCAGAGTACCTGCCGTATCAATCATGTCATCTATGATGATTACATTCTTGCCTTCAACATCACCGATGATTCTCATCTCATCAACAACATTAGCCTTGGATCTGTACTTGTGACAGATTACCATTGGAGTACCGAGGAACTTGGCATATGAATTGGCTCTCTTGGTACCACCAACGTCAGGAGATGCAATTACCAGATCGCTAAGTCCCAGACTGCGGATATGAGGGACGAAGATTGCTGATGCATAAAGATGATCCACTGGAATATTGAAGAATCCCTGAATCTGATCTGCATGCAGGTCCATTGTGATCACACGGTCAACCCCGGCTACCATCAGCATATCAGCAACAAGTTTTGCTCCTATCGAGACACGCGGCTGGTCCTTGCGATCCTGGCGCGCGAAGCCAAAATAGGGGATAACTGCAACAATCTTGCTTGCGGATGCTCTCTTGGCTGCATCAATCATCATCAGCAGCTCAAAGAAGTTCTCTGTTGGAGGAATGGTTGATTGGACGAGGAACACATGGGAGCCCCGAACGGTTTCTTCATAGACGGTAGTAAACTCGCCGTCACTGAATCTTATTACATTGATGTTGCCCAATTCAATACCGGCACAACTGCTGATCTTTTCAGCCAGATAACGTGTCTGAGTTCCGGGAAAAATCTTAATATCGGCCTTAGGTGCCACCATTAAAGTGTTTTTTATCAGGTTGTTGTAATTGCTTTAATAAGTCCCAAATATAGTGATTACGAATATTCATTATTAGCCATCCCACCTGGTATTTACTTCCTCTATGAAATTCAGGATATCATCCTTACCCATCCCATTCTCGGCTGAGGAGATAAACATCTGCGGAAGCTCGGCCCACTCCTGGAGCATGGTTTTCTTGTAATACTCAATATTACGCATGAGTGCTCCTGGTTTGAGCTTGTCAGCTTTTGTGAAAATCATGGCGAAAGGAATCTGACTCAAGGCCGCACTACGCATAAAATCCATATCCAAGGTCTGTGGTTCGAGTCGTGCATCAATCAGCACAAACAGACACATCATGTTGGTACGTGCATTGAGGTAATCTGCGATAATCTTGCTGAACTTTTCTCTCAGGCTTTGACCAACACGGGCAAACCCATAGCCCGGTAAATCGACCAGGTACCATGAGTTGTTTATTAAAAAGTGATTTATCAGTTGAGTCTTACCGGGAGTGGATGAGGTCTTGGCAAGCTTCCTGGTATTGCACAGCATGTTGATAAGCGAAGACTTGCCTACGTTAGAACGTCCTATGAATGCATATTCCGGCAACTTTGGTGCCGGACAGCTTTTTACGTCACTGTTGCTGCAAACAAATTGAGCGCTCCTAATTACCATTTTTTGAAGTGATTTGGCATTGCAAAAGTAACGATTGTTATCGGCAAACAAAATATTAATAATGCAATTAAGTCTTCAACAAAACTATTTAGGTTTAATTAAGATGCACGATTTTATATATTTGTTGAATATCTAAAAAGTTGCTTACAATGAGTAGTATTTTATATCCTTTGAAATTCAAGCCTATCCTTAAGGATAGGATATGGGGAGGGGATAAGCTTCAAACCCGGCTTAACAAGGACCTGAAAGGGAAAGATAATATAGGTGAGAGCTGGGAACTGTCTGGTGTAGAAGGCAGTATATCCGTTGTGAGCAACGGTTTTCTTCAAGGTAATGATCTCAATGAACTTATAGAAGTATATATGGGGGATCTTGTAGGGGAAAGAGTCTTCAAAAAATATGGTGAGGAATTTCCCCTGCTTATAAAATTTATAGATGCAAATGATGACCTGTCAATACAGGTTCATCCCAATGATGAACTGGCAGCTGAGAGACATAATTCCTTTGGAAAGTCGGAAATGTGGTATATAATGCATGCTGAGCCGGGAGCGGAATTGATTAGTGGCTTTAAGCATGAGACAGAACCGGAACAGTATACAAAGGCTGTGGAGAATAATAGTGTGCTCTCACTCCTTGCCTCGTATCAGGTAAACAAAGGTGATGTCTTCTATATTCCGGCCGGACGGGTACATGCAATAGGGAAAGGGATAATGCTTGCCGAGATACAACAGACCTCCGACCTTACATACCGTATCTATGATTACGACCGGACTGATGCTAAGGGCAATAAGAGAGATCTCCACATTGAAGAGGCTCTTGATGCAATCAATTTTAAAGATACTCATGGCCATAGGCTGGACTATACAACTGAGGAGAATGGTGCTTCAGAGCTGTGTACCACACCATTTTTCAGTACCTACCTTCTTAGTTTTGACAAACCTATAGGGAGGGATTACTACCATCTTGACTCCTTTGTGATTCTGGTCTGTGTTGAAGGAGAAGCCGAAATCTCATTTAATAAGGGACAGGGTGTTGAAACCATAAAGACGGGAGAAACTGTACTTATTCCCGCAGAACTCAACCGTATTGATCTTTTTACTACTACTGGAGCAAAGATTCTTGAAGTCCATATACCTGAGGAGAAGTAATTATTTTACTAAGGGCAGGTATTTTTAGGTGAATTGAAGCTAATATTACGTTTTTGATTTAACGATTTAAGCAAAAACCAGTAAATTTGCAACAATTTGTCATAGGGCTGGTGTGGACGGATCCCTTATATCATGAAACTAACTTTAATTATAATAAACAGGAGATGAAGGTTTTGAAATTTGGCGGAACCTCAGTAGGTTCGGCAGAAAGAATTAAAGAGGTTGCCAGGCTTATTTGTGATGGTAAGCGCAAACTGGTAGTATTATCGGCTATGTCGGGTACTACCAATACTTTGGTTGAGATTGCCAACTACCTGTACAAGAAGAATCATGATGCCGCCAATGAGATCATCAATAATCTTGAAAGCAAGTACTACGCTGAGATTGAAAGGCTTTACAGTACTAATGAATATAAGCAAAAGGGCCATGACCTGATACGTTGTCATTTTGACGAGATCAAAGCCTTTACTATGGATGTCTTTACAGTTAATGAGGAGAAGAGCATCCTGGCTCAGGGCGAGCTGATTTCTACTGCAATGATGAATTACTACCTGCTTGAGCAGGGTATCAAATCAGTTCTCCTGCCTGCCCTTGACTATATGAGAACCAACAAGAATGGTGAACCTGATCATATTTACATAAGGGAGAATCTGGTGCCCATGCTTGAGAAATATCCTGATGCTGAGATTTTTATTACTCAGGGATATATTTGCAGGAACGCCTTTGGAGAGGTCGATAATCTGCAACGTGGAGGAAGTGATTATTCCGCATCGTTAATCGGAGCCGCAATCAATGCTTCTGAAATCCAGATATGGACCGATATCGATGGTATGCATAATAATGACCCTCGTTTTGTTGAGGGTACCAGGTCTATTGCCGAACTGTCTTTTGATGAGGCTGCAGAACTTGCATATTTTGGGGCCAAGATCCTGCACCCTACCAGTGTATTGCCTGCCAAACTGGGCAACATACCCGTACGCCTTCTCAATACCATGGATCCTGCTGCTCCCGGTACTTTGATTTCGGGTAATGAAACATCTGCCGGAATCAAGGCTATTGCTGCCAAGGATAATATCACTGCTATCCGAATCAAATCAGGTCGCATGCTATTTGCCTATGGTTTCATGAGAAAGATTTTCGAGATCTTCGAAAGCTACAAGACTCCTATCGATATGATCACCACTTCCGAGGTTGGTGTTTCTGTTACAATCGACAATGACCGTTTCCTTAACGAGATCGTTGATGACCTCAAGAAATATGGTGCCGTAGAGATTGACACAGACCAGGTAATTATCTGTATCGTAGGTGAACTGAGACGTGAAAACAAGGGCTATGCCGATCGTGTATTTAATGCACTTAAAGAGATTCCGATCAGGATGATTTCTTATGGCGGAAGCGACCACAATATTTCTGTTCTTGTCGCTGCCGAATACAAGAAAGATGCCTTGAGAGCATTGAGTGCACACCTGTTTTAGTGTTGTATAACCAAATAAAATACCCTAGATGCAAAGTCGATTCCCACTTCCAAAATTCAGGGAGATAAAGACCCCATTTTATTATTATGACATGGAATTGCTGGACCGCACCCTTGAAAGTCTTAGCAGGGAGGCCGGTAAATATGGCTTCGTGGTACACTATGCTGTAAAAGCCAATGCTAATCCTGTCATACTTGAAAAAATAAGGAATTACGGGCTGGGAATCGACTGTGTTAGCGGTTATGAGATTCGACGTGCTATTGATTGTGGATTCAAGCCCTCAGGCATTGTCTTTGCCGGTGTAGGGAAGTCAGATTGGGAAATTGAATTGGGGTTGGATAATGATATCGCCTGCTTCAACGTAGAATCAATTCCAGAGCTTGAGATCATAAATCAGATTGCTGCATCGAAAGGTAAAACAGCCAGGGTTGCCCTCCGGGTCAACCCCAATGTGAATGCCCGTACTCACCACTATATAACTACCGGATTAAAGGAAAATAAGTTTGGTATCAATCAGTGGGATCTCGAAAAGGTTGTTACAAGTCTTGAGACTCTTACAAATATTAAACTAGAGGGTATTCACTTCCATATCGGTTCTCAGATTACCGATATGCAGTCATTCCGCAACCTGTGCAACAGGGTTAGTGAGATAATGGATTGGTTTACCCAGAGACGCTACAATCTGAGGATTATTAATGTTGGTGGTGGACTGGGAATTGACTACCAGTATCCTGATGCAAATCCTGTTCCTGATTTTGAGAGCTATTTTAAAGTATTCAGGGACGGCATCAAACTAGGTGAGGGGCAGGAACTGCACTTCGAACTAGGGCGCGCAGTGGTTGGTCAGTGTGGTAGCCTTGTTACTCGTGTGTTATATGTAAAAGAAGGTGTCAAGACCAGGTTTGCTATCGTTGATGCAGGAATGACTGACCTTATAAGACCTGCTTTGTATCAGGCATATCATAAAATAGAGAATATCTCAAGTTCTGCTGCGGAAGAAAAGTATGATGTTGTAGGACCAATATGTGAGTCGTCTGACAGTTTTGGAAAAGCTGTGTCCCTGCCTGAGACATCAAGGGGCGATGTACTTGTAATTCGTTCTGCAGGGGCCTACGGTGAGGTTATGGCTTCGCAATATAATCTAAGACCCCTGCCACACTGTGTCTTCTCAGACAGAGTGTGACAGGGCTCCTGTATTAGAATTCGTAGTCAACGCAAGCTCTTGTTTCAAGTATCTCACGTATCATTGCCGATACCTTCTGGTGTTCGGGATGTACTACATATGCTTTCAGACTGTCCCAGTCAGTGAACTCGCTGATCAGAGCCAGATCGTAAGTCTCCGATGGATTTGAGTTGATACCGACTTCAATATAGCCCAGTTCCTTAATCTTTGTTCTCAACCCCTCAAGCGCTTCTTTTATTGTAGCCATTTTCTTCGCCTTCTGATCGGCTGGAAGTTCACTCTTAAATTTAAAAAGTACAACGTGCTTTACCATTTGTAGTAATTTATCGGTTATTTCTTATTTCTCTCTTATTAGGTGTACAGGACCCTGAAGTTTAATCTTCTCACCAGGATTATAGCCTTCGGCCTCAACAAAGTAGTAATATACCCCCGGAGGTGCATCTCCATTGCCAATGCTGCCATCCCATCCCTCAGCAGGATTGTCGGATTCGTATACTGTGCGTCCCCAGCGACTTACTATCTGCATTTTGAATTTACGTACTGACCTGTAATATACCCTAAACTGGTCATTCACCCCGTCTCCGTTTGGAGTAAAGGCATTGGGAGCCTCAAGTGCCAGATCCATAATCAAAATTTCCAGTTCGGCTTCATCCATACAACCAGTCTCAAAGTTCTCGACAAAGAGCCTTACTGTATCCCTGCCTGCCGTTGTAAATACATGAAAGGGATCCTTCTCTCTCGAGGAGATACTACCCAGTCTCCATTCCCGGTTTGTCACCACTCCCTTGCTATTGTCAGTAAAGCGAATCTCCAACGGCGCAGATCCACTGACTATTCCCATGTGCCCTTCATTGGGAACCTCCGGCTTTATCACTTCGTGCCCTATCATGGCCCTTACTGCAAAGGCAGTATGGGCTACCGGTTCACTACTCGCACTTTTCCCCAATGCCGGCAAAGCTACGGTAAGAGTATATTCATCATCACTGAAAGGTGCTTCTATTGAAACAAACTCATCCTTGCTTTCTCCCTCAATTCCCTGTGAGGAACTGATGCTGTATGTCAGGGGATATACGACAATATGAGAATTGCCGTCCAGGTCATAATATACAAGATTGCGAGTCTGGGCAGTTCCTACAAAGGTAAGATACTGACATGTACTTTCCTCTATTGAAACTGATGCACCAAGTATCTGGGGAACAAAGATCCAGCAGCGGTAGCTGCTGATGATCTGGTCGGAGTTGATATCCCTGATGTTAAGCAGAATACCTCCTTCTATCAAGGGTGTATAGGTGCTTATTGTTCCATAGGCCAGAGGGATATCCCAACTGTCGCTGTTATTATTGAAGCCTAGCCATTCATATATATAGCTACCCTGTAGTGAAGTCCTGACTGTAAGTCCGGCAACCTGATTTACCAGATAAATACTGTCGGCCGGTACTGCAGTATTCTCAGCTTTCATATAAGGGGTGCTACTTTCCAGCAATAGCTGACCGGATGTCACGGTCATAAAGGATAGGAAAAATAGAAGAAGAGTCGAGGTTTTCGGGAGTAAGTTCATAGTCCTGATGTTAGTACGGCTTTGATGCGCTAATTTACACAATTGCTAACGAAATTATGGGTGATTAATTGTATTTTTGCCCATATACGAATTGGTAAATCAAGAACTGTCCGTGCCTGAATTTCTTCAACAACTAAATGATGCACAAAGGGAAGCAGTACTGTCGACAGATGGTCCAAACCTTGTTATTGCTGGTGCCGGCTCCGGAAAAACCCGTGTGCTGACATATCGCATTGCCTACCTGTTGTCAGGTAATGCAGCGCCATGGAACATATTGGCGCTGACCTTTACAAACAAGGCAGCAGCTGAAATGAAGGAACGTATCGCATCACTTGTTGGAAGGGAAAGGGCTTCGCGTCTGTGGATGGGCACTTTCCACTCAATATTCCTTAGAATACTAAGGGCTGAGCATGAGAGGACGGGATATCCAAGCAATTTCACAATCTACGATACTGGCGATTCGAAGAGTCTGATCAAGAGTATCCTCAATGAGATGGGGATAAAGGAGAAAGAATACAGGCCGGGTTTGGTACTTTCAAAGATCTCATCTGCCAAAAACAATCTGATACTTCCTAATGCCTATGCCCGTGACCAGAAGAGGTTGATGAGTGATGCAGCTTCTAAGGTTCCCAGAGTACATGAGATTTATGCACGCTATATGAAGGAGTGCTACAAGGCCGGCGCAATGGATTTTGACGATCTGTTGCTCAATACGAATATTCTGTTTCGTGACCATCCGGATGTACTTGCCAAGTATTGCAACTTGTTTAAATACATTCTTGTAGATGAGTATCAGGACACCAATATGTCACAGTATCTGATAATCAGAAAGCTCGCTGAACCTGACAGGAATATTACCGTAGTGGGTGATGATGCTCAAAGTATCTATGGTTTCAGAGGAGCCAAGATAGAGAATATTCTGAATTTCCGTAATGATTATCCAGACTATAAGCTATTTAAACTGGAACAAAACTACCGTTCTACTCAGACCATTGTAAACGCTGCAAACAGTATTATCTCAAATAATAAGGGCCAGATCCGCAAACAGGTCTTTTCGGTCAACGAGGAGGGTGAGAAAATTCGTATACTGCAGGCTTATTCGGATGTTGAGGAAGGTTATCTGATAGCCAATGATATAGTGGCCAGAAAGGGCGGCGATGAAGCTTCTTTTAATGACTATGCAATTCTGTACCGTACCAATGCCCAGTCACGTATTTTTGAGGAGTCATTTCGTAAAGCCGGTATCCCTTACCGCATATATGGAGGACTTTCTTTCTATCAGCGTAAGGAAATCAAAGACTTGCTGGCTTATCTGCGAATGGCTATTAATCCAAGGGATGGTGAAGCACTTAAGAGGATAATCAACTATCCTGCAAGGGGCATAGGTAAGACTACTCTTGACAGACTGGAAGCAACAGCTGTACATAATGATATTACTATATGGGAGGTGTTAAACCATCCAGGCATTTCGGCTCTGGGCTTTAACAGCGGTACTTTGCGCAAGTTGGGTGCATTTACCGGTATTATCAAGGGCTTTGTTGCCAAGTCGGGCGAACTGGATGCATATAACATGACAACTGAAATACTGGCTACAAGTGGTTTATTAAAGGAATTGCAGTCAGATACTTCAACAGAAGGACGGGCAAGGTTTGAGAACGTTGATGAAATGCTAAACGCGGTGCGGGAGTTTTGTGATGCCCGCAAGGAGGCGGGCGAACCTGCTTCACTGACTGATTATCTGGCTGAGGTTTCCCTGATGACTGACCAGGATAATGAGAATGAGGCTGAGAGTGAGAAGGTTACTTTGATGACTATTCACTCAGCCAAGGGCCTTGAGTTTCCGTATGTGTACATCGTAGGAATCGAGGAGGGTACCTTTCCTTCACCAATGTCGGGCTCCAATATGCAGGAACTTGAGGAAGAAAGACGCTTGTTTTATGTGGCAGTCACTCGAGCTGAGAAACGAGTTACCTTGTCCTATGCACGTAGCAGATTTAAGAATGGTGAGTTCAACTTCGTTAATCCCAGTCGTTTTCTTAGGGAGATCGATCAGAGTTATCTAAGCATAGAAGAAAAGTCAGCGTTTGGTGGATCCGGAATGAGGGAGCAAAGTCAGGCACGCAAGCCCTTGTTTAATTTCTCTGATAGGCCAACGGAACCTTCAAGGCCAAAATTCAGTAGTAGCTTCAGCAACACTGTTTCGGGTTCTTCATCTGAGGGAGGAAGGTTTACCGACAGCAAGTTTTCCGAATTTGACAGGATAAGTGTGGGATGCAAGGTAGAGCATGAGCGTTTTGGTTTGGGAGAAGTGATTGCACTAGAAGGACAGGCTCCGGACACCAAGGCTCATGTAAGGTTTGAAAATGCGGGAACTAAACAATTATTACTGAAGTTTGCCAAACTAAAAATATTGGGTTAGCTTTGTCTTCTATCTGAACCTTTGCCTGTTGTCGTTAGTTGACATCTTCCCGCAAGTATTATTTCCGGAGTTATAAAAGAGTATTTTTAAAATTTTTCGATGGATTACAATTCACAAAGAAAACAGCTTGTCCTTCCCGAGTATGGACGTCATATTCACAAGATGGTTGAGTATGCAACCACCATTGAAGACAGGGATGAAAGGCTGAAGTGTGCTTATTCAATAATATCAGTGATGGGTAATCTTTTCCCTCACCTTCGTGATGTAAGTGATTTTAAGCACAAGCTATGGGATCACCTTGCATTGATGTCTGATTTCAAGCTTGATATCGACTATCCTTATGATGTAACAAAGATCAACCAATTTAGTACAACTCCTGACAAGGTTCCCTACAGTGACTACGTGATGACTTACAGGCATTACGGAAGATTGGTAGAGCAGATGATAAAGAAGGCCTCCGGTATGGAAGAAGGCGAACTGAAGGATCATTTGGTGACCTTGATTGTTGGTCAGATGAAGAAGTCTCTGATTAACTGGAACAAGGACAATGCTACTGATGAGAGGGTAATGGAAGATATTAAAAGGCTTTCTGGTGGAGCCCTGACTGCTGAGTCAAGGCATTTCAGAGGGTCGGGCGAACCCCGTGAAAACCAGAATGTACGCAACAATATTAATCGGAAGAAGCAACATTTTCAAAGAAACAAGGGCAGGGAATAGATTTAATTTGTACCAGCCGGCATATTTATGAGTAGTTTTGAAATCACAGGCCCCTGCAGGATGTCGGGTGAGATTACACCACAGGGAGCAAAGAATGAGGCCTTGCAGGTAATTTGTGCCACATTGCTAACCTCAGAGGAGGTAATAATAGACAATGTGCCTGACATTCTGGATGTCAATAATCTGATAGCACTGCTGAGAAAGATGGGAGTTGAGGTTAGATACCTTGGACCCAACAGATACAGTTTCAGGGCTGCAGATGTTGATATTCACTATATGCAGACTGATGATTTCAGATCAAGAGCTTCGTCTCTCAGAGGTTCCATTATGATAATGGGCCCCTTGTTGGCCAGATATGGTATGGCATATTTCCCAAAACCTGGTGGTGACAAGATAGGCCGTCGCAGACTTGATACTCACTTTTTTGGATTCACCGAACTGGGAGCACGCTTCGAGTTCAATTCCGACGAGATATTCTATACCGTTCATGCCGAAGAGCTTAAAGGCACTTATATGCTTCTTGATGAGGCCTCAGTGACCGGAACTGCTAATATTATCATGGCAGCAGTTTTGACTCCAGGCGTTACCACTATCTATAATGCTGCCTGTGAACCATATATTCAGCAACTATGTAAGATGCTGAGTGCCATGGGCGCAAGGATCAATGGCATAGGTTCCAATTTGCTGACAATTACCGGAGTTGACAAACTAAAGGGCTGTTCACACAGGATTCTGCCTGACATGATTGAGATTGGCTCATTCATTGGAATGGCTGCTATTACAAAGAGTGAGATTACTGTTAAGGATGCAGCACCTTCAGAACTTGGTATTATACCAATGGCTTTCAGTCGCATGGGTATTAATTTTGAGATCAGAGGTGATGATATTTATATCCCGTCTCAGGAAGAATATGAGATTGATACATTTATAGATGGTTCCATTATGACCATAGCAGATGCTCCATGGCCTGGTCTGACTCCTGACCTGCTGAGTGTCTTCCTGGTTGTTGCTACACAGGCCAAGGGAAGTGTACTTATTCACCAAAAAATGTTCGAGAGCCGTTTGTTTTTTGTGGATAAACTCATCGATATGGGAGCCAGTATTATCCTGTGCGACCCCCACAGGGCTACTGTAATTGGACATAACCACAAAACTTCTCTCAGGGGTTGTGTAATGACTTCTCCGGATATCAGGGCTGGTGTAGCCTTGCTAATAGCCGCCCTGTCTGCAAAAGGTAAGAGTGTTATCCATAATATCGAACAGATAGACAGAGGGTATCAGAATATCGATACAAGGCTTAATCAACTTGGAGCATCTATTCGTCGCATTTAATTCTTTGTAGACCACAGGTTTTTGACCGTTAGTCATTTTTGTGCCTTTTTAACAAAAAGTCAATCGGCTGACAATCAATCAAATAGCCTTGTTTCTTTTTAATATAATAAACAAAATTAACAATTCCAAACAAAAACATTTGGTTAATAGATGTTGTCACTAGTGTCCCATTAAAATTGGGACGGTATTAAAAATTAAACAAATTTGGCTCACTAAGCCTAAAACGTTCTTTGTCATTTTGAAATTTAGTTCTCTCAAATAGGTCTCGAAGATGAGTTTTATCTGTTAAAGAAATACTCAGTATCTGCAAAACCTCATATGTACTTCTGTCAAGTTGCATGTCTTTTTGGACGATTGCCACCAAGCAATAAGTGCACATCGCGGCGTAGATTTGAATTCGAACAGCATTTTCAGTAGTTCCCCAGAATTTCTTGACTTTTAGATGTTGCTTTAGCCACTTGAAGAAAAGCTCGACTTGCCAGCGGTTCTTGTAAAGGTCAGCAACTTGAAGTGCAGAAATGTGCATCGCATTGGTTAAGAATACAAGCTCACGCTTTTGTTCTTCATCCCAATATCTGACCAATCTAAGATGTTCTGGATAGTATTGTTTAGGATAAAAACCTGTCAATTCAATTGTTACGTCTGAAAGTACGTTCTTGGGCAATCTTCGTTTCCATTTTATCATCTTGCATTGTAGATTCTTTTTGGCTCTTAAAACATAGAAAGCTCCTATCTGATGAATCTTAAACAACATTTTGAAGTGATTATATGCACGGTCAAATATGTAATATGAGCCTGATTCATAAGGGATTTCTTTCATTGCAGTAGAGTCGTGAACAGAAGCTTCCGTGATATGGAAAAATGCTGGTATCTGTGTCTCCACATCATATAATGTATGCACTTTGATTCCGCCTTTTTTCTTACGAAACTTCGCCCACCAGAATACGGAAAGGCACAAGTCAATCGTCGTTGAATCAAAAGCATAGACATTGCCTTCAATTTTGAAGATGTCAGCAACTCGTTTCTGTCTGGCTTCGTTTACCAGATAGTAAGCATACTCTTCAAAGATGTGATAGTCTCTGTCTTGATTGGCTCTGGCCAGAGATGATTTTGATATATTCTTGCCCAAGCCCAGATGATAAGATTTGGAGTGATGAGCATCAAGTGCGACAATCAAATCTCTAAGACTTTCACGATTTGACAATTGCCCGAACATCAAAGAAAGCAATTGATTCCAACAAGTGAAATGCTTCACGTATTTGTCTCCATTGTATTTGGCAACAATACGATTGAATTTGCTTCGATTTAGAAACGAGACCAGTTGAGCGAAAACGTATTTGTCTTGATACATATGCATTCAGATTTATCTGATGCAAAACTAAAAATTCAAGTCCGTTCGCTCTAAAAACCTCTGTAATTAACTAAATTTCAAATATTTCAAAGAACTTTTTTAGATTTTAATGGGACAGTAATGAGATGTTGTTAGGCATAATTTTGGCGCGACATTTTTTGGTCAACGTTTCAGTTGGGTTCATCTAAAAAACGAGAATCGTATAGATAATTGACTGAGATTCGCACCAGAATAGTATTAACCAAAAATGCAGAGATGAATTTTAGAGCAGTAGCGTTAATGGTTTTTGGAGGGCTTTTGTTACTTACTTTCTTTAGTGGATCATACCAACCGACAGTTGGTGTGGAGATAGGCGACAGAGCACCAAAGATTGAGTCTTATCTGCTTGACGGTACCAGTTTCGATTCCCGCAATCTTGAAGGCAAGATGGTATTAATCGATTTCTGGGCTTCGTACGATGCCTCATCCAGAGTTGAAAGTTATGGAAAGAAGATGCTTCTGGAGCGTTATGGCAACGGCAGATTTGTTAACAGCGACAGTTTTGTTATTGTTAGTATTTCACTTGACAGGTTTAAAACTCCTTTGTATCAGGTGATAGAGCGAGATGAGTTGTATGATTTCTACCACTTGTGTGATTTTATGGGTGGAGAATCTGAACTGGCAGCTATGTTTGAAGTAGGCGGAGAGATGATGGATTATTTGATAGACGGGAATGGCCGTATTGTTGCCAAGAGTAAGGACCTGGCCGGTATCTCGGCTGCACTTGAAAAGCTTGAGGCTTTTGATGGTTCCAGATATGCCAGAAATCAAAGGTAGGAGATAGAACCAACAAATTAATAAGCAAAGAGGTTGTCCAATTAAGGGCAACCTCTTTTTCAATTTAAGCAAGTTGATAAGAATAGATTTCGATTTTTAGATGAACATGTTTACGAAAATTCCATATTCCTTTTTGGATTTTTGCATATAGGGGTTCAAACAAGAAGAAAATTGCATTTTGGAGTACTGTTTTTGAAACACACGCACCTTTGCCTATGATTTTTCTTAAGTTATGAGCAATAGCTATCAGGCCAAACTCGATTTCAACTTTCTTAAGGCCTTTCAGTGTAAATCTGGTGAACTTGTTGTTGTGTTTTATTTGTCCAAACACTGCTTCCGGTTCTATTGGGCGTCTACTTCTGTGATATAGGCCCTGTTCACTTAATAGCTGTTCCCTGGCCTTCTTTTTTAGGATCCTTAACCTGTGATTGATCTCTATTATTCGATTACCGGTAGCTTGAAAACAAAGTCCGCGCAACGGGCATCCAGTACAGTTTTGCGCTTGATAACGTGTCACCTTTGATACATACCCATTCTCAGAAGTCACTTTTCTTTCACCTTTATTGGTCATATGCTGTCCCATCGGGCATACATAATAATCTTCATGTTCGTTGTAATATAGGTTTTGGCTTAGAAATGCATTCTTTTTAAATGCTCTTTTCTGTTCTTTGTGGAAGTAGTTGTACTTGACAAAGTACTCTATATTATTTGCTTCCAGGTATTCATAATTCTCCTCGCTTCCGTAGCCGGCGTCTGCAACGACCGTAGAGCTATGACTTCCATATTGGTTTTTAAATCCCTCCAGATGACACTTTAATGTTCTTGTATCACCTGGGGTTTGATGGATACTGTAATGGGTAATAATCTGGTTCTCTGTACTAATCTGAGGATTATAAGCTGGTTTCAACTGCCCATTCTTCATATGATCTTCTTTCATTCGCATGAAAGTAGCATCCTCGTCTGTCTTGCTAAAACTGTTGCGATCCCCCAGAGTGTCAAGTTGCTTCTCTTATTTCTCCAACCGTGGCAGATGTTCCTCCTGTAATTGCTTTAGTTGCTTAGATGTGGACTTATTTGTATCCTTAAGCCTGGTGTTAAGCTCAGCTATTTTGCTTTTTAATAAATCTGAGTCTATTGATTGGGGCAAATCTTCTTTGTTGAGAGTTTTTGAGTCCTCTTTAATTTGACTATCAATATCTTTAAGAATACTCCTTATCCTTTCTTCCAGTTTTGCTTTGTTTTTCTCAACTGTACCTCGCCATACAAAGGTGTATCTGTTTGAGGTAGCTTCTATTTTTGTTCCATCAACATACTGTACCTGAAGACTCACAAACCCCATACCATGCAGTAATCTAACTACTTCTGCAAAGATGGTCTTAATTTCTCCCTGCAAACGGGTACTCCTAAAATAATTGATTGTTCTAAAGTCTGGAACACAGCCCTTTGATAACCAGATAAAATGAATATTCTCTTGCAAAGCCTTTTCAATCTTTCTGCACGAAAATATGTTGTTTAGATAACTGTAGAACAGTATTTTAACCATCATTCTTGGATGAAAACTGCTAGCACCACCACCTTTGTATTTATTTAGTATAGAAGAGATATCCAGTTGATCTACAACCTTATCAACCAGACGAACTGGATGGTCTGCTGGTATGCGATCCAAGAGGTTTTCAGGGAATAACTGAGCTTGATTGTTTGGAAGCTCTTTGAAAACAACTTTTTTCATTATGGATTGATTTATAGCATTAATATACTATATATCAATTATATAATCAACTTTTTCGAGAAAAAAATCAAACAAAAAAAGAGACTGCCTAATCTTTTTAGACAGCCTCTTTGCCATTTTTACATGATTATGGAACCGAGAAGGCCCATACTCAGCCAAAATGACAGCGTTGTATGATTTGGCAAAGAAATTGACTACTTTTGCAATGTTGCAAAGCCAGCAAGGTGATTTTTATGTAATTGAAAATAATGAAATTAAGATATGAGCAAGAAGAATTCCAAGGGTAAGGCAAAAACAGAGGACATGGAGCTTGAGACTAAGGACGACTGCAAATGTGAGGAGAATAAGCAGGAGGGTGCCGAGTCATGTGAGGGTAAGTGTGAATGCAGCCATGATGAGGAGAGAGCCGGACTAGCTGAGAAGCTTTCTGAGGTTGAAAAGCAACTGGCTGACCTGCAGGATAAGCATATCAGGTTGATGGCGGAATATGACAACTATCGCAAGCGTACCCTTAAGGAAAAGATGGAGCTTACAAAGATCGCAGGTGAAAAGATTTTTGTAGGAATACTTCCTGTTATAGATGATTTTGAGAGAGCATTAAAGCACCTTTCAAATTCGGACAGCGTAGATGCGTTGAAGGAAGGTGTCGAACTGATATACAACAAGTTTATAGCATTTCTGGGACAAAATGGTGTCAAGGTCATTGAGACTGAGAGCCAGCCTTTTGATGCAGAAATCCATGAAGCAATCACTAAGGTGCCTGCGCCAAGTGAAGATATGAAAGGGAAGGTGATAGATTGTGTGGAAAAGGGATATATGCTGGATGAGAAAGTAATCCGCTTCCCCAAAGTGGTGGTAGGTGAGTAAATAACAGAAGCCAAAGATGTCAAAGAGAGATTACTACGAAATACTTGGTGTAGGCAAGAATGCTACTGCTGAGGAGATAAAAAAAGCATATCGCAAGAAGGCTATTCAGTATCACCCTGATAAGAATCCAGGTAATAAGGAAGCCGAGGAGATGTTTAAAGAGGCTGCCGAGGCTTACGAGGTGTTGAGTGATCCTGATAAGCGCAGCCGCTATGACCGTTATGGTCATTCTGGAGTAGGAGGTTCTGCCGGAGGAGGATTTGGTGGTGGCATGAGCATGGATGATATCTTCTCTCACTTTGGTGATATCTTTGGAGGTTTTGGCGGCTTTAGTGGTTTTGGTGGTAGTGGTCGTAGCTCGCGCAGGGTCAACAAAGGGTCAAACCTGCGTGTCAAGGTGAGTCTGACACTTGCTGAGATTGCTAAAGGTGTAGAAAAGAAGATAAAAGTAAAGAAATACGTCAGCTGTACTCATTGTAACGGTACAGGTGCTGCCGGAGGTACTGCATACAGCACCTGTTCCACCTGCCGTGGAACAGGCCAGGTAACTCGTATTACAAATACTATCCTGGGTCAGATGCACCAGACCACCTCCTGTCCTACCTGTCACGGTGAGGGAACTGTAATTACTCAGTCCTGTACGCACTGTAATGGTGAAGGGCTGCTTCGTCAGGAGGAAATCGTTACTATTCAGATACCTGCCGGTGTTGAGAACGGTATGCAACTGTCTGTTTCCGGTAAGGGTAATGCGGCTCGCAGAGGAGGTATTAATGGTGACCTTATCATCTTGATCCAGGAAGAACCGCATCCAGAGTTGACAAGAGATGGAAGTGATCTTATCTATAATCTGTTGCTATCGGTACCTGATGCTATTCTTGGTTCAACTGTTGAAATTCCTACGGTTGAGGGAAAGGTAAAAGTGAAGATAGATAGTGGAACCCAACCGGGTAAAATACTCAGACTGAAAGGTAAAGGACTGCCTGAAATCAACAGTTACGGACAGGGAGACCTGCTTGTCAAGATCAATGTATTTATTCCAAAAGACCTAACCAAGGAAGAGGTCAAGCTTGTTGAGAAACTCCGGGAATCTGAATCTTTTAGCACTAAACAGGCCTCTGGCCAGAGTTTCTTCAGCAGGATGAAGAATATGTTTGAATAAAGAGCCTAAGCAGGGCTTGTCTGAAGACTTGTGAATTTAAACTCCTAAATATGAATATTCAGCAGCTCGAGTACGTAATCGCATTAGACGAGTACAGACATTTCGTTACGGCAGCAAATCATTGCAACGTAACTCAGCCGACTCTTACAATGCAGTTGCGTAAGCTTGAAGAGGAACTGGATATTCAATTGTTTGACCGCTCCAAGAAACCGCTGAAACCTACTCCAGAAGGAGAGATTTTTATTAAGAAATCACGCAGGATATTGAAGGATATCAAAGATTTATATGGTATCCTTGACGGGGAGAAAAACAGTGTGGAAGGGGTATTCAGACTGGCAATCGTACCTACCCTTGCTCCCTATCTGCTTCCTTTGTTCCTCCCTAAGTTTGCAGCTGAGTATCCCGATACTCAGCTGAATATCGAGGAACTTGAATCTGAGCTGATAATCAAGGCCCTTAATGAGGGCCGCCTTGATATGGCAATTATGGCCACACCTACTGGGGAGAAGGATTTGGATGAGACACTACTTTTCAGTGAGGCTTTTTTATTCTATGGTCCCTTATCCCATCCTTTGTTACTGAAGGATACTATCACAGCGTCTGATCTTGATGCAGGGCAGCTTCTGCTGTTGAGTGAGGGGCACTGCTTCCGTAATCAGGCTCTTAAGCTTTGTGGAAATCAGACTGATGGTAGTCCCTTCAATTTCAAATATGAGAGTGGCTCAATTGAAGCTCTGAAAGGCCTGGTTCAAAGGAATATTGGTTATACGCTGGTACCCGAACTCTCAGTAGGGGAACCGGATACACAGTATGTCAAACGTTTTGCCGATCCTCAACCTAGCAGGGAGGTGAGCCTCGTTTATCACAATAGTTTTAACCGTCCCGTGCTGGTAGAATCAGTCAAACATGCAATACGGGAAAGTCTGCCTGCTCATATAAGTAAGCCCAAGGAGTTTGTAAGGATAAAGTGGCGCTGAGCCTAACATAGTTAAGCAACTGCCTACTCATTGGGGCTATCCGTTTCATCAAAGTCATCTTCGAAAATATCTCCTGCATTTCCTTCAGATAATGCGTTTTGTCCTGCTGCTGGGAGTTTTTCTATCTTCTTTAGTTTAGACATCATCATCCTGGTGCGGGTCCCGACAAGTGAATCCAGTTCCCTGTCTGCTTCATTCAGTTTTTTACGGGCCTTTTCAAGGACGTCACCAAACTTGGCAAACTCACCCTTGACAGCCGCAAGAACATTCCAAACCTCGCTACTTCGCTTTTGTATAGCAAGGGTCTTAAAGCCCATCTGCAAGGAGTTGAGCATAGCTGCCAGGGTCGTTGGACCTGTTACTATAACCTTATAATCTCTTTGCAGGGTCACAAGAAGATCTTCCTGCCTAACAACCTCTGCATACAGACCTTCAACAGGCAGGAACATAATTCCAAAATCGGTAGTATGTGGCGGATCCAGGTATTTGTCCCTTATATCTTTTGCACTTTTCTTGATTGCTGCCACCAGATTCTTTGTTTCTGCATCTATCATGGACTTATCACCACTTTCAAAAGCATTCTGCAGGCGTAGGTAGTCAGCTTGTGGGAATTTGGCATCGATAGGCAGATATACAGGGGTTCCACTGTCATCCCTGCCGGGTAGTTTGATAGCAAACTCAACAACTTCAGAAGCACCTTTCCTGGTGATTACATTTGCTTCATACTGTTCGCTGCTCATTATCTGCTCAAGGATGTTGCCAAGCTGAATCTCACCGAGCAGGCCGCGGGTTTTGACATTTGAGAGAACATTCTTGAGATCACCTACGCCATTTGCAAGTACCTGCATTTCACCGAGACCTTTCTGAACTGCCTCGAGTCTTTCGCTAACTAGTTTGAAGGATTGCCCCAGTCGTTCTTCAAGTGTTTTGTGGAGTTTCTCATCAACAGTCTCCCTCATTTTCTCAAGTTTCTGTTCGGTTGCCTTGACAAGTTCGTCTTGCCGACGCGCCATATCATCGAATTTCTGCTTTTGCAGTTCGTTGAAGTCTCTTACATTATTTGTAAATGTTTCCTGAAACTGGTGCAGGCTTTTTGCAAGTTCTTCGCGGTTTTCGCGTGCTGCCTTCTGGGAACTGTCATTGATCTGTCCCAGTTTTTCGCCTAGACTCAGCGACATTCTTTCAAGTCCTTCAGCAAGTTCCCTGCGACTTTCACGCAGAGACTCACTGAGTTCCGTTCTGTTGGTCTTCAACTCATCCCGCAGCAGGAGTGAGATTTCATGAACAAAGGCATTATCTTTCTGTTTCCTTCCTTTGGAAAGCAGTATGAAATTGATCACAAGGTTGAGCACAGCAATCAGAACGAGTATAATAAGCAGGGTATTTTCCATGATTACAGTATTTGTCTACTCTTGTAAAGTTAGTGATCTTGTCCGATAAAACTAAACAAACCCATGAATTGGACATGGATGTTGTGGGATAAAAAATTGCTTTACGGAAAGTAATGTAGTAATTTTCGTTACAGACCTGATTTTTTAATAATCATAATTAAATATTTTACTATGAAGTTATTACGTCGATTTGCATTGTTTGCAATGCTTGGAGCCGTTGTTCTTAGCGGTTGTAAGTCAATGACAGGAGCCCAGAAGGGTGCAATCATAGGCACAGTTGGTGGTGCTGCAGCCGGGGCTATAATCGGTCGTACAGCAGGCAATACTGCTGTCGGTACTGCAGTTGGTGCCACCGTTGGTGGTGTTACCGGTGCCATTATTGGTAACAAGATGGACAAACAAGCTGAGGAAATGAAAGCAAAGGTACCTGAAGCTACAGTGGAACGTGTGGGTGAAGGTATTATCGTTGAACTTCCCAACAGCATTCTGTTTGGTTTTGACAGCTCAACCCTCTCAGCAGAAGCTAAGGCCAATCTGGATAAGATGATCACAGTGTTTAGTACTTATCCCGACACTGATATTGAGATTCAGGGTCATACTGACAATACTGGTGCTGCTGCCTACAACCAGACCTTGTCTGAGAAAAGGGCGAAGGCTGTCTACGATTATCTGATTGCCAAGGGGGTAGCTCCTGCAAGACTTAAAGTTGTCGGTTACGGTCTGACCTCTCCTAAGTATCCAAATGATACTGAGGCCAATCGTGCATTAAACCGCAGGGTTGAATTCGTAATTACAGCAAATGAAAAGATGCTTCAGGAAGCAGAAGCTGAAGCAGCCAGACAAGGTAAGTAATTGACCTTGTAGTTCTATAACCCTTTTATTAATTAAACTATTATCACTATGAAAAGAAAAGCTCTTTTGACATTAGCCGCCATTCTGGCGTTTGGTATTACTGCTGGTGCCTAGGGTCTTGGGGTCAATGCCGGAGTGAACTTCTTCAATCAAACCATCAAGGCTGACGGAGAAAAGTTTGATGATGCCAAGATAAAGACTGGTTTCCAAATTGGAGTTGACTATGAAATCGGTATTGCGCCTGACTTCTATTTTGCGCCTGGAATGCTATACTCTTCCAAGGGTACTCAGGATGAAAGAGCAGAGGCGGGTGCAATAAAGTACAGGGTCAATTATCTTGAACTTCCCTTTAATGTGGTCTTTAAACCGGATCTTGGTAGTAGAAGCAAATTGATTTTAAGCGCCGGACCCTATGTTGCATATGCGATGAACGGCAAGGTAAAGGACGGATGGAAGAATACCCTTGATATACCGGGATTTGAGAATGTGATTCCCGATGTGGATTATATCGAGGTATTCACATCAAAGAGAGATATGAAGTTTGGTTCTCACAACGAAGATGATCTGAGGCGTGTTGACCGAGGTCTTAATTTCGGATTAGGAGTCATGAATCCCAGGGGCTTCTTTGTAAAGGGAACTGCTCAGATTGGATTTAGGGATATAGGTCCTAAGAGAGATGATCACGATTTCACTGTTAGAAATAAAGGAATAAGCCTCTCTTTAGGTTATAGATTCTAATGGCAAAACCAACCTGTCCAAAAACTAAGGAGGCTAACACTCGGGTGTCAGCCTCCTTTATATTGTTAATCATCTATCTCAAGAAATTCCTTTATCGCTCCCAGGTAGTATTTTACCCATCCCTCGCAGATCTCGTCATACGCTTCTTCAGGTATGTTTGTATGAAAGAGGTCCACCTGAACTGTGCCTCCTTTAGGGAAGAACTTAATTGTAACAACAGACTGTTCCTCCTGCTCACCAAAATACCATTCCTGGACTATCCTTTGTCCCGGTTCTATCTCAAGTATCTTGCCTGCAATATCTCCTTCCCACATTGAGAACTCCTCGCCGGCAACCTCTGGCATAACTGCTGGATAACCCGACCAGAGCTCGATAGTAAAGGGATTTGTAAAGGCTGCATAGACATCTTCTGCATCAGCCTTGATCTTTATGCGTGTTTTAAAATCTTTGACCGCCATAGTATGATTTGTAAAACTCAAAGGTAAGCATTCGTCGCTCAGGTGAAAAGTCTTTGATGAGGAAAATAATAAGAGGTTGTCCAATTAAGGGCAACCTCTTTTTCAATTTAAGCAAGTTGATAAGAATAGATTTCGATTTTTAGATGAACATGTTTACGAAAATTCCATATTCCTTTTTGGATTTTTGCATATAGGGGTTCAAACAAGAAGAAAATTGCATTTTGGAGTACTGTTTTTGAAACACACGCACCTTTGCCTATGATTTTTCTTAAGTTATGAGCAATAGCTATCAGGCCAAACTCGATTTCAACTTTCTTAAGGCCTTTCAGTGTAAATCTGGTGAACTTGTTGTTGTGTTTTATTTGTCCAAACACTGCTTCCGGTTCTATTGGGCGTCTACTTCTGTGATATAGGCCCTGTTCACTTAATAGCTGTTCCCTGGCCTTCTTTTTTAGGATCCTTAACCTGTGATTGATCTCTATTATTCGATTACCGGTAGCTTGAAAACAAAGTCCGCGCAACGGGCATCCAGTACAGTTTTGCGCTTGATAACGTGTCACCTTTGATACATACCCATTCTCAGAAGTCACTTTTCTTTCACCTTTATTGGTCATATGCTGTCCCATCGGGCATACATAATAATCTTCATGTTCGTTGTAATATAGGTTTTGGCTTAGAAATGCATTCTTTTTAAATGCTCTTTTCTGTTCTTTGTGGAAGTAGTTGTACTTGACAAAGTACTCTATATTATTTGCTTCCAGGTATTCATAATTCTCCTCGCTTCCGTAGCCGGCGTCTGCAACGACCGTAGAGCTATGACTTCCATATTGGTTTTTAAATCCCTCCAGATGACACTTTAATGTTCTTGTATCACCTGGGGTTTGATGGATACTGTAATGGGTAATAATCTGGTTCTCTGTACTAATCTGAGGATTATAAGCTGGTTTCAGCTGCCCATTCTTCATATGATCTTCTTTCATTCGCATGAAAGTAGCATCCTCGTCAGTCTTGCTAAAACTGTTGCGATCACCCAGAGTGTCAAGTTGCTTCTCGTATTTCTCCAACCGTGGCAGATGTTCCTCCTGTAATTGCTTTAGTTGCTTAGATGTGGACTTATTTGTATCCTTAAGCCTGGTGTTAAGCTCAGCTATTTTGCTTTTTAATAAATCTGAGTCTATTGATTGGGGCAAATCTTCTTTGTTGAGAGTTTTTGAGTCCTCTTTAATTTGACTATCAATATCTTTAAGAATACTCCTTATCCTTTCTTCCAGTTTTGCTTTGTTTTTCTCAACTGTGCCTCGCCATACAAAGGTGTACCTGTTTGAGGTAGCTTCTATTTTTGTTCCATCAACATACTGTACCTGAAGACTCACAAACCCCATACCATGCAGTAATCTAACTACTTCTGCAAAGATGGTCTTAATTTCTCCCTGCAAACGGGTACTCCTAAAATAATTGATTGTTCTAAAGTCTGGAACACAGCCCTTTGATAACCAGATAAAATGAATATTCTCTTGTAAAGCCTTTTCAATCTTTCTGCACGAAAATATGTTGTTTAAATAACTGTAGAACAGTATTTTAACCATCATTCTTGGATGAAAACTGCTAGCACCACCACCTTTGTATTTATTTAGTATAGAAGAGATATCCAGTTGATCTACAACCTTATCAACCAGACGAACTGGATGGTCTGCTGGTATGCGATCCAAGAGGTTTTCAGGGAATAACTGAGCTTGATTGTTTGGAAGCTCTTTGAAAACAACTTTTTTCATTATGGATTGATTTATAGCATTAATATACTATATATCAATTATATAACCAACTTTTTCGAGAAAAAAATCAAACAAAAAAAGAGACTGCCTAATCTTTTTAGACAGCCTCTTTGCCTTTGAGCCATGAGTTAACTACTTCTTATCGTAGTTTACTGTTATTGTTTCAATTGAACCATCAGGCAGGTGCTTCAGGTCAGCGTATCTTACACTTCTGAGTGGTGTTACACCTGAAACTTCAACATCGTGGAAGAACAGGTACCAGTTGCCCTTGAACTGAACCACAGAGTGGTGAGTAGTCCACCCGGATACCGGATTGAGCAATACACCCCTGTATGTGAATGGTCCGTATGGGTTATCACCTGTTGCATAGCACAGTTTGTGAGTGTCACCTGTTGAATAAGTGAAGTAATATACACCATTGTGCTTGTGCATCCATGATGCTTCGAAGAATCGACGGTGGTTGTCACCTTGAAGCAGGGGCTTGCCATTTTCGTCGAGGATAACTACATCCTTTCCTTCTTCTGCGAATTCGAGCATGTCGTCACGCAGTCTGGCTATCTTGGCGCAGAGAGCAGGTTCATTATCCTTAGGCAGCGCAATTACTTCCTGAGCCAGGTTGTTGCGATACCTTTGAAGTTGACCACCCCAGATACCACCCCAGTACATATAGTAAGTACCGTCATCATCCTTGAAGACACAGGGGTCGATAGAGTAGCTGCCCATCATCGGTGCAGGCTGCGGAATAAACGGACCTTCGGGACGGTCAGCTATTGCTACTCCAATCCTGAAAATATCGGTCTTATCCTTTGCAGGGAAGTACATATAATACTTACCATCCTTGAATGCTACGTCGTTGTCCCACAACTGACGTCTGGCCCATTTAACATCCTTAATATCAAGGATTACACCATGGTCAACCGCCTTCCCGTCTATTTCGGAAAGTGATAACACATGATAATCCATCATATCGAAGTGTGAACCAAGGTCATCTTCGGGCACACCGGTGTCTACGTCATGAGATACGTAGACATAGATCTTCCCTTCAAACACATGTGCTGCGGCATCAGCAGTATACACATCTCTCGTCAAATGATCTCTAACCATGATAGTCGCGTTTTACAGTTAATAATATGCTGAAGCGCTGCTTGCATAGCGATGCCGTAGCATCGCTATGCGAACAGCCTTATTGGTTGTTAGCTCTTCTGGCACTTAGTTCTTTTTCCAGCATTACTTCAGTCTTCTTATCTATTTCATAGAAGAACAGAGCAATGATAGAAACCAGGAAGGTAAGTCCCGGATAGATACTCATACACATCAGAACTCCCTGAATTGCTTTGTCGCTTTGAACTGCAAGTTCGGGATTATAGTTGTACAGTGACAGGATACCTGCTACCAGGGAACCACCAATTGCAAGACCTGCCTTCAAACCGAAGAGCATAGCTGAGAATACGATAGCTGTTGCCCTACGATTGTTCTTCCATTCTGAGTAGTCGGCCACATCAGCAACCATTGCCCAAAGCAGAGGAATTGTAAGACCATAGAAGAATCCGTGAACGATTTGCAGAATAAATACTGCGGCTACATTTTCCTTACCAACGAAGAAGAAACTAGCCTGCGCAGCTGCTGCAAGAGTGATTGCAAACAGGAAGAGGGCTCTCTTTCCGTATTTGTCAGCAAGAGGCTTAGAAATTGCAATGGCGATAATCATCATAATGATACCGGAAGCGTTGAAAAGGCTGAATGCTGATGAAGCAGCATCTTCTGGCCATTCGAATCCGCTCATACCCATGCCGATAAGCATATTATTAAGACCATTGATAAAGTCGTTAAAGCCTATATTGGTCAGGAAGGCAGCCAATGCTACATTATCAACATAGTTTTCAAAATAGTAGATATAGATACCTCCTTTTAGCGCAAGAGTAATGAAGATAAATACAGTAGCGATTAGTATCATTATCCATGGCTTGTTCTTGGTAAGGTCAAGAAGGTCTTGCTTAACGCTGGTCTTCTGTTCCTTGGGAGGAAGAATACGCTCCTTGGTTGTTAGGAAGGTGATGATAAAGAAGATGGTTCCAACAATTGCAAATGCCAGCATCACCTTTTCAAAACCGGCAGCCTTATCACCATCACCAAGTATAAGTACAAGTGGTAACAGTACAGACTGAACGATAAACTGAGCAAGTGTAACTGCTACGAAGCGGTATGAAGAAATACTGTTACGTTCCTTCATGTCACCTGTCAATACTCCACTAAGTGAAGAATAAGGAAGGTTGTTGGCTGCGTAAATCAAAACCAAAAGAATGTAGGTGCAAAGCGCATAGATTATCTTTCCTGTTGGTCCGAAACCGGGTGTGCTGAAAGCAAGGATTGAGAATACACCAAATGGTATAGAAGTCCACAGGATCCATGGCCTGAACTTACCCCAACGGGTGTTGGTTCTGTCGGCTATAATACCCATAATCGGGGTAGAAAATGCTCCAACCATACCGCCGGCAAAAATAATGGCTGAAGCTGCGTTTGCCGGAATCTTATACACGTCTGTGTAAAAGTAGGCAAGGAAAGTCATCAGGGTCTGAAAGATCAGGTTGGCTGAAAAGTCGCCTAAGCTGTAACCCACTTTCTCCAAAACGGAGATCTTTTGTGTCTTGTTACTCATGCTTTGAGAATTTAATGTTACTTATTCCAATTAAGTCATTGATGTTTTTACTATCTCTTAAAACTTGGTTAAAAAATGCACTCTTCTGTCAAACAGCATTTAAGATGCAGGATAGTACAGGAAAGTACAGCTAACCATCTGTTTTACACTATAAACGGGTTATAGCGCTTATAGCAAAGATACTAAAACATCTTTCAATATCTTAATGATGCCCTGTTTTTGAATAAAAAATTGTTAAAGCACAGACAGGTTTGAATTTAAACTATGGTTGTCCGGTATGTTAGACTCCATTTTGCATAAAAAAACCTGATTCAGCATTGGTGAAAATGTCAATGCTGATCAGGTCAATGGAAAACAGGGAAAGGGCTGCTTGTTCAGCCCTTGTGTCTTCTTTTCAATTCACGGGCAAGGTCTTCTATCCTGTAACCCTTGTGTGTAAGTAGTACGATAAGGTGATAGAGCAAGTCGGCTCCCTCGTAGATAAAGTTTTCATCATCATTTGCCATTGCTCCAATAATGGTTTCAACGGCTTCTTCACCAACTTTCTGGGCAATCTTGCGGGTCCCTTCCAAAAACAGTGAGGTGGTATAGGACTTTTCGGGCATCTCGGCCTTGCGTTTGTCGATAAAGTCCTGCAATTCCTTTAGAAAGCTTATGTCGTCGGGGCTGTTGGCCTCATTCCAGCAGGTATCTGCACCTGTATGGCAGGTCGGACCCTGAGGTTTGGCCTTTATCAGAAGTGTATCCTTATCGCAGTCGACTGCCGCCGATACTACCTCAAGGAAGTTGCCCGACTCTTCGCCTTTGGTCCACAGTTTTTTGCGCGAACGGCTGTAGAAGGTAACCCTTCCTTCTTTCAGTGTCTTATCAAAGGCTTCTGCATTCATGTAGCCCAGCATTAGCACCTTGTTTGTGTTGCTGTCCTGAATAATAGCAGGAACCAGTCCGTCTGCGGTTTTTGAAAAATCTATTTCCATCTCTTATCTGTTTTCAATCCGGAGTCTGTCTCATACCCGGACCTGTTTGATTTTAGTTGTGCTTGCTAGCGTTGTTGTCTCTTTTTGTAGAAAACTGCACTGCTCAGATTTCTAATGATGCCTGAGCATACCTATCTTATCACAATTCCTTCTGTCCTGAGGTAGTCCTTGAGTACCGGTATGGGTATCTCATTAAAGTGGAATACACTTGCTGCAAGAGCCGCATCTGCTTTTCCCTCTATAAAGGCATCTCTGAAATGCTCCATCTTGCCTGCACCACCTGAGGCTATTATAGGTATGGACAGAGACTCGCTTAGTATTGCCAGTTCCTCGTTGGCAAAACCTTCTTTTACACCATCATGATCCATACTTGTAAAAAGTATCTCTCCGGCACCGCGCTCCTGGGCCTCGGTGGCCCAGGTAAACAACTTCTTCTCCGTAAAGATTCGTCCTCCGTTTACTGTTACAGTCCACTCACCGGTGTTGACTTCTTTTTTTGCGTCAATGGCAACTACGACAAACTGGCTTCCAAAGCCCCGCGACATATCGTCTATCAGCCTGGGATTGCGTACAGCTGCAGAGTTGAGGCTGATCTTGTCGGCTCCTGCATTCAGCAGGGCGTCGGCATCTTGCAGAGTGCTGATGCCACCTCCAACAGTAAAGGGGATATTGATATGCCGTGCAATTCGTCTTACAAGGTCTATAAGGGTCTTTCTGCCCTCGTGTGAGGCAGTTATATCGAGAAATACAAGTTCGTCAGCCCCCTGTTCGGCATATGCCTGCGCCAGTTCGACAGGATCGCCCACAGACCGCAGGTCCAGAAATCTAACCCCCTTGACGGTCATTCCATCCTTGATGTCGAGACAGGGAATAATCCTTTTTGCAAGCATTAATTTCTTGTTTTGGGTTATAAAGCTAAACTAAAAAAACGATTAACGTAGTCTTTTTTCGAGGTCGCTAAGAGTAATACGTCCTTCATAGATGGCCTTGCCAAAGATTACACCTGGTACACCTGCCTCTTCCAACTCATCTATGTCCTTCATGCTGCTTACACCACCGCTTGCGATAAGATACAGCTCAGGGAAGCTGTCAAGCATGCTTTTGTACAGGTCTGTGGCAGGCCCTTCAAGCATCCCGTCCTTACTAATATCTGTACAGATGGTCTTGCTGACGCCCTTGCTGATATAACCACCCAGGAAGTCAAAGAGTTCGAGTCCCGATGTCTCGGTCCAGCCCGAAACAGCAATCTTCCCTTCTTTTACATCTGAACCCAGAATAATCCTGTCAGGACCATACTTATCTATCCATGAGGAAAACTCTTCAGGATTCTTGACGGCAATGCTGCCTCCGGTAACCATCCGTGCACCACATTCAAAGGCTATCCTAAGGTCTTCGCTGCTTTTCAGTCCACCACCAAAATCGATAACAAGGGAGGTTTTGGAGGCTAAAGCCTCCAAAACTCTATGATTGATAATCCTGCCGGCCTTTGCGCCGTCAAGATCTACAAGGTGTAGTCGTTTGATACCGTGGTTTTCAAAACTGAGAGCCACCTCTAGCGGGTCTTCGTTGTATATTTTTTTTGTGCTGTAATCCCCTTTGCTAAGTCTTACGCATTTCCCCTCAATCAGGTCTATTGCGGGGATCAGTTCTATTCTTGTCGACTGCATATTTACAGTTTTATGAAACGCTCGAAAATTCGCTGACCGACTGTACCACTCTTCTCGGGGTGAAACTGGGTGGCAAAGAAGTTGTCCCGCTGCATGGCCGAGCTGAAGGGATTGATATAAATGGTTGTAGCTGAGGTATTGTCGCCAATGGGCACATAGTAGCTGTGCACAAAATAGACATACTCACCTTCCATAGATGCATCAAACAGGTCTCCTTTCAAGTCGAAGATCCTGTTCCAACCCATGTGTGGAATCTTTAGATTGTCAGGGTTGGGTGTGGGAAGCTGAAAGCGTACTACTGGCTGGTCGAAGATATTCAGACATTCTGCATCGCCCTCTTCACTGCGGCTACCCATCAGCTGCATACCAAGACATATTCCCAGAACAGGTTGTTTGAGTTCCCTGATAAGATCCGACAACAGGGTCTCATTGAGGTGGGTCATTGTAGTACTTGCTTCCCCAACCCCGGGAAAGATCACCTTGTCGGCCTTTCTTATCCTGTCCGGATCGCCTGTAATTTCTGCTTCAATGTCGAGGCGCAAGAGCGCATTCTTGACAGAGCGGATATTACCTGCGTTGTACCTTATTATTACAATGTCTTGTTTAGCCATGGGTAAAGCTTTGCTAGCTTATCACTCAAAGAGGACTGTTTTATTTTTGTAAACCAGGGTCTTGCGGTTGAGGTGAGCCATGATAGCTCTTGATAGCACTATCTTTTCGAGGTCACGTCCTTTCTGTATAATTCTCTCAACGCTGTCGTGGTGGGTTATGCGCACCACATCCTGCTCTATAATTGGGCCTGCATCCAGTTCGCTTGTCACATAGTGGGCAGTTGCACCGATAATCTTTACTCCCCTGGCATGAGCCGCATGGTATGGCTTTGCACCAATAAAGGCCGGAAGAAATGAGTGGTGGATGTTGATGATTCTTTCCGGATAACGGTCAGCAAAGTCCTGCGACAACACCTGCATATAGCGGGCAAGTACCAGAAAGTCAACTTTGTGTTCCTCGAGTATCTCTAATTCCTTCTTTTCCTGTTCTGCCTTGGTTTCAGGAGTTATTGGAATATGTACGAACTTGATACCAAATTTATTTACTACTTCTTCCAGGTCCTTATGATTACTTATGACTACCGGGATTTCAACCTTCATCTCACCACTTTGGTAGCGTGACAGGATGTCGTACAGGCAGTGTGAAAGCTTACTTACAAAAAGCCCCATGCGTGGGGTGTAGTCAGAGAAATGAAGTTTCCATTCCATGTTGCAGGGAGTGGCGATAGCAAACTGAAAAGCAGGTGCTATGTCTTCCCGTTTGATTTCGAAGTCGTGAAGCTCCCATTCCACCCTCATAAAAAAACGCCCCTCGTCACGATCTGTATGCTGATCAAGTGCTACAATGTTACCATTATTACGATGGATAAAGTCTGTAATCCTTGCTACCAAACCCTTTTGGTCGGGACAGTGAATGCGTATTATTGCAGTCTCGCTATGAGATTTCTTCATTGTTTATATTCTGAATTGATTACAAAATTAGCAAAAATATTCTGAGCTGTAAGTTTTAAGCCTCTTAATCTTTCAGTCTATATGATACAACAAGGTGCTCAGAAATAGTTCGGGTTGGTCTACATGCACCCAATGCCCTGCTCCAGGTATGGTTACGATTTGTGAGCCGGGAAACAGCCGGTTGATAATCAGGGAGTCGCCTTCTTCTACATAGCGTGAGTCACCTCCGATTATAAAGACTGTGGGCAGACCTTTAACAGCATTTTCAGGTCCGATGCCCGAAAATCCATCCATGATTTCATCAAAGTTTCTTGCAATGGCTTCTATATTGAGTTGCCAGTAAAATTTGCCACTGTTGTCGCGTTTTACGTTTTTAAGCAAGAACTGCCTGAGTGAAGGAGACTTAAAATGGTGAGCCAGTTCCAGATCAATATCCTTCCTGTCATCAAATCTCTCAGGATGCAGATTGAGTAAGGTATCTACGATTCTGGGATGATCCGTGGCTTCACCACCACGTCCCGTCTTACCGATATAACTCTTGGGGGCAATGTCGATAACTACCAGTTTGCTGAGCAACTCAGGATGCTTCATTGCAAAGCGCATTGCAACCTTTCCACCCATTGAATGACCGGCCAGAATAAACTTGCAATCAATTCTTTTGATGAGTGTCTCGTAAAGGTCGTCGGCCATCAGTTCAAAGTCCTGCCTGTCGCTGTGTGGACTCTGTCCGTGATTACGCAGATCGGGCAGGATAACCCTGAATTTGTGCCCCAGCTTTTGGGCAATAGACATCCAGTTGTCAGAAGAGCCGTATAGTCCGTGTACTATTACCAAAGTATCCTTCCCGCTTCCGGTTTCCCTGCAAAAAAGTTCCATAACGTCGTTTATTTTATTATCCTTGTTATACAAAAGTCTGAACAGGATTACCCAAACCGCATAATACTCAGACAGCCCCTCGGGGGGCTGTCTGTCTTCTGTTATTTTTCTTTGACCAGTTGTTCTTTATATAGTCGTATTGTTTTTTCCAGCCCGAAATATAGTGCATCCGCAATAAGGGCATGTCCTATTGAGACTTCCTTTAAGAAGGGGATACGTTCATTGAAGTATTTCAGGTTTTCAAGGCTGAGGTCGTGTCCTGCATTTACCATCAGTCCGGCTTTAACAGCAGCATTGGCAGCCTCGACAAAGGGCTCTATTGCCTTTTCCCGGTCTTTGGCATAATTGGAGGCGTAGGGTTCGGTGTATAACTCTACCCTGTCAGTATTTGTCTTGGCAGCATACAGAATATGCTCCAGGTCGGTTCCTATAAATATAGATGTGCGGATTCCTGCTTCCTTCAGTTCCCCAATTATGTCCTGAAGAAATGACAGGTGCAGTTTGGTATCCCACCCTGCACTGGATGTCAGTGCTTCAGGTGGATCTGGCACCAACGTCACCTGATGAGGCTTGACATTTTTGACAAGCTCCATAAACTCAGGTGAGGGATAACCTTCTATATTAAATTCCGTCCTGATGACAGGGCGCAAGTCAAATACATCCCGGCGACGTATGTGTCGCTCGTCGGGACGCGGGTGAACGGTAATTCCGTCAGCCCCAAAGTCCTGCGCATCAATTGCTACCCGGACCACATTTGGAATACTTCCACCCCTGGAATTGCGCAAAGTTGCAACTTTATTAATGTTTACACTTAATTTTGTCATTTTCGGTATTTTATTTGTAAGGAAACAGAATAGAAGGTTAAATTGTTAGATATTTCGTATGGCTTATTAACAAATGATAAGCCACAAAGTTAAAAAAAAAGTAGTTCCTTTATAACTGTTTTATGCTGGCAAAAGATCTGATATCCGATGTAATCCCGGCCTTAAGGACTTCCGATACGGGAATGCAGACGCTCAACTGGATGGAAGCCTTCAGAGTGTCCCACTTGCCTATTGTCAACAATAAGGTATTTCTGGGACTGGTATCGGATTCTGATATATATGATGCAAAAAATACTGAGGAACCTTTGGGCAATTACAGGCTCTCTCTTATTAAGCCGTATGTATATGGTCATCAGCATATTTATGACGTGATTGAGATAGCATCCAGACTTAAGCTGAGTCTGATTCCTGTGCTTGACAGCGATGGAAACTACCTGGGAGCAATTACTTCCCACAACCTGCTACATCATTTCAGTGACTTAATTGCCGCTCATACTCCTGGCGGGATACTACAGATCGAAGTTGGTGTACGCGATTATTCCCTGTCTGAAATAGCCAGGATTGTAGAGGACTGCGACAGCAAGATACTCAGCCTTTACCTTACTCAGAGTCCTGATGGAAGACAACTATATATTACCATTAAGCTCAATCGTACGGATATGTTGCCAATTGTCCGCAGCTTTGAGAGATATGGATATAAGATACGTGCCGAATATGGGGCCGAATTGCATATTGACGAGACTGCCATAAGGAATTATGAGTCGTTGATGAAATACCTTAACGTTTAGGATAATAACTGCAAACTTTTCGTGAATGCCCGGCATATGTGTGATCAGGAGGTTTGGCCTGCTGGCGTTTTTCTTTTTCTGCTCCTTGTTGTCGTTTCTTTATGCTGAACCGCTTGAGCTACAGGACACCAAACTTACTGTACAGGATATAGAGATCAGCGGAAACTACAAAACCAGACAAAAGGTGATTCTTTCAGAGCTTCCCTTTGCTATCGGATCAAGCATTGAAATGATGGATCTGATGGTTGTCACTGAAAGAGCTAAGGAGAATCTGCTCAATACTTCGCTGTTCAACTCTGTAGAGATATCTTTTTATTATCCAGACATTCATTCGGTAGTCTTTACTATAGAAGTCAGCGAACGATGGTATTTATGGGTGTTTCCAATCTTTGAAAATGAAGGGCGTAACTTTAGTGATTTCCTAAGACTTAACGACGGAAGCTTTTTCAATTATGGTCTGTATGTTAAACATGACAACTTCCGGGGTAGAAAGGAGGTACTTAAGCTAAGGGCAGTTACTGGTTACAAGACCCAGCTGGTCTTCGGCTACCGTAATCCGGGTCTGAATAATCAGTCAGGGTGGGGTATTGATGCAGGATGGCTATGGAATGACAGGGTTGCTTACGGGACTGTCGATGACAAACAGGTCTTCCTGAAAACGCTTGGAGACAGGCTGCTTACTACAACTAATGTGACGCTTTCTTATTACTATCGTCACAATCTCGATCACTATCACAGTGTCTTTGCAGGATTTATGAATATCGATGCGGCAGATACCCTGTTGGCTTATAATCCCGATATGCTGCCTTTGCAACAGAGCACTAGTGAGACCATAACTCTTGGCTATAATTATATGTACGACAAGAGGGACTCAAAAATCTATCCCCTGAAGGGGCTGTTTATTGAAGCTGAAATTATCAGGGAGGGCTTTGGGCTTGAATCTGACTACGAAGGTTTTTTCAGGGGTAGGGGAGCCGTAGCCTACCACAACAGGCTTGGAGATAAACTGTACTACAACACAAGGGGTTTTGTATCGTTAGTGGATCTTGATAAGGTTCCGTATATCTTCAGGACAGGCCTTGGATACGAAGAATATCTCAATGGGTTTGAATTCAGAGTTATTGACGGAACTTCCTATGGAGGGCTTCAAAGCAAACTGCTTTATGAACTAATCCCCAGAAAGGATATAAGGCTGAAATGGATGCCCCTTGAGCAGTTCTCTCATTTCCATTATGCCTTCTACATTAAACTCCACTTTGATGCAGGCTATGTTTACAACAACTTCGAGCAGGATGTTAACAGGATGGCCAACGAACTGTTGCTTGGCTATGGTGTTGGTATTGATATGCTTACTTTTTACGATAAAGTTTTGAGTCTGAACTATTCTTTTAATAATTTCGCCGAACACGGGTTTTACTTTCACTTTAACCTGACACTATAGTTTGTTTGGAAAATCCGGTATGTTTTTATCTGAATAAAACCTAAAAGTCCTGTCATGCGCATTGCCATTTTTGGTAAACAATTTGATCCTGCCTTTGATGAATATTGCCTGGCCCTGTTTAGGCATCTGTCACTGACAGGTGCAGGGATATGTATCTACAAGCCCTTCTATGAGTTTGTTAGCGGGATCCCTAGTATTAAGCTGAATCCAGATAGCGTGTTTAAAGATCATGCTGATTTACCCGAGTGCGACATGCTGTTTTCTATCGGTGGTGACGGGACCTTTCTCGATGCTGTAACCATAGTACGCGATCGTCCTATCCCCATCGTTGGAATAAACAGCGGAAGACTTGGTTTTCTTGCAGATGTTTCGAAGGATGAACTTCCAAGTGCTCTGAATGACATTTTTGAGGGACATTACAAGGTAAGGCAACTTGACTTGCTCAAGTTGGATACACATATTCCTGCTTTTGGTGAGTTGGACTTTGCTCTTAATGAATTTGCAGTTGCCAAACGTGATAGTTCGTCGATGATTACTATTCACGCTAATCTTAACGGAGATTATCTTAACTCATACTGGGCTGACGGGTTGATTATAGCAACAGCTACCGGTTCCACAGCCTATTCTCTTAGTGTTGGTGGACCAATTATGCACCCGGCCTCCAAGAATCTGATTATAAATCCTATTGCTCCACACAACCTTACAGTAAGACCACTAGTAGTACCCAATGACTTTGACCTTACTTTAAGGGTTGAAAGTCGTGGGGGTAGCTACCTGGTATCACTTGATTCAAGGAGCTGTATACTTGAAGAATCTATAGAACTTAAGATACGTAAGGCTGATTTCTCTGTTTCCGTAATTGAGAGAAATGGTAAAACCTTTTACTCCACCCTTAGGTCCAAATTGATGTGGGGCGCTGACAGACGTAACTGATATGAAGCAATATTTGATGCTTTTGGACGTTTTATCGTGACGTGCCATTAACACCAATTCAGATGTCGAAATTGAAGTCACTCCTTGCGCTAGCCGTACTTGTATTGTTGCCTGCTTCGACACTTAATTCCCAATGGAAGGTAGAAGCCGGACCCTATATTGGCATCTCCTGGTATAACGGGGATCTCAATCCCTCAAAGCAGTTTTATAATATCCATCCCGCATTTGGCGGACTGCTCAGATATGTTTTCAACGATCGTCTGGCATTAAGAGGAAATGTACTAATTGCTGGAGTGAGCGGTGAGTATCCCGCCAAAGATGTGTATCTGCCTGAAAATAATCCTGACAACTACAGTTTCAAGCGTGACCTGCTCGACATAGCCATGCTTTTTGAAATCAACCTTTTTTCGTTCGACAATCCCAGTTTAAAGAAGTCTGCCTTCACTCCCTATATGGCATTTGGAGTTGGTTCAGTATTTTATGAAAGATACACAGAAGATAATGGTAGTCACAATGAAAAACCGAGTTTTGTATTATCTTTGCCTTTCGGTGCCGGAGTGAAATGGAAGGCAGGAGACCGGCTAAACCTTGGTGCGGAATGGACTTTGCGTAAGATCTTTGCTGATGATCTGGATGTTGTTGGCTTCGACAATTCGATAGACGGATCCAACCCCATTGGCTTCAGTAATACCACTATCACGCATAATAATGACTGGTGTTCGGTTTTTGGGGTTTATGCTACCTTCACTATTTTGGGCAGACGCGATAAGTGTCGCGATGGATTTTAAGAATATGTAATCAGGCAGTTATGTCAGTCAAAGAGCTATTGATACCTGAAAAGTTACCGCGACATGTAGCAGTAATAATGGATGGTAATGGGCGTTGGGCAAAGCAGCGGGGCTCGGCACGTGTTTTTGGACATAAGAACGGGGTCAAGGCAGTAAGGGAGGTAACTGAAGCTTCTGCCGAATTGGGCCTCGGCTACCTTACACTATATGCATTTTCTACAGAAAACTGGGCCAGACCCAAGCATGAGGTTGATGCTCTGATGTCCCTGTTGGTATCTACTATAGCCTCGGAGACAGAGACCCTGATGAAAAACAATGTCAGACTCCGTGTCATTGGTTGTACAGAAAGCTTGCCTGGTAACGTACAGGATCAACTTCTAAAATGTATTGAAAAAACTTCATCCAATACAGGGCTGACATTGGTTTTGGCCCTGAGCTACAGTGCACGCTGGGAAATTGTAGAAGCTGTGAAGAAGATTGCAGGTGATGTTGGCAATGGGAAACTTGATGTTGAAAATATTGATAGCAATGTTTTCAGTCGCTATCTGGATACAGCCGACATGCCTGACCCTGAACTTCTTATCAGGACCAGTGGTGAATACAGGATAAGTAATTTCCTGTTGTGGCAAATTGCATATTCAGAATTATACTTTTCCAACATATTATGGCCTGATTTTCGCAAGGAACATTTTTATGAGGCTCTTTTAGATTATCAGAAGCGCGAGCGCCGCTTTGGGAAAACCAGTGACCAGTTAATTTTAAAACAATAGAAATGTTGCAAAGAATATCGCTTCTTTTTGTACTTACTGTTATTAGTCTTAGTTTATTCGGACAGGAAAACTTACCTGAGATATCTTATACGGCAAAGCCACGTAAATATGTAGTTGCTGCAATTGATGTAGTTGGTGAGCTTAATAATGACCCAAAAATTCTTGCCAACCTTTCAGGTTTGCGTGTTGGACAGGAAGTTACAATTCCTGGTGACGATATCACAGCAGCAATTAAGAAATACTGGGATTACGGTCTTTTTTCTGATGTCAAGATTTATGCAAAGAAGATAGAGGGACGTGATGTCTATCTTGAGATCTTCCTTCAGGAGCGTCCCAGACTGTCTATGTTGAACTATCATGGATTAAAGAAGGCTGAAATAGAAGCGGTAGATGAAAAGGTTGCCATGATCAAGGGTAGCCAGGTAACACCATATCTTCTCAGAAGAGCTGAGAAGTTCATCAAGGACCATTTTGTTGACAAGGGCTTTTACAATACTGAGGTTAACATTGTTCAACGTGACGATACTTCCAGAGTCAACCATGTGATACTTGACGTGTATGTTGACAAGAAAGAAAAAGTAAAGATCAGTTCTCTGGTTTTTGAAGGTAATGAAGCCCTAACAGAAGGCCAGCTGAACAGGTATATGAAAAAGACTAACGAGAGGCGTAAGATAAAGAACTTCTTCAGGACAAAGAAGTTTGTTGAAGAAAACTACCGCGCTGACCTCGACAAGATTATTGAAAAGTACAACGAGAAGGGTTATAGGGATGCTTATATAGTTTATGACTCTATTAGCAGGAATGATGATAATACTTTAAATATTAAGATTAGGGTAGAAGAAGGTAATCAGTATTATTTCGGTAATATCACCTGGGTTGGTAATACTATTTATCCAAGTGAATATCTTAGCTTCCTGCTTCGTATCCGAAAGGGAGATGTTTTCAACCAGACTTTGCTTGACGAACGTTTGTTTACAGATGATGATGCTGTACAGAACGAGTATCTCAACAATGGATACCTGTTTAGCCGCATTATTCCTGTTGATCTTAAAATTTACAATGATACTGTGGATCTGGAGATGAGAATATATGAAGGTGAACAGGCAACCATCAACAGAGTAATTATCAATGGTAACACAAAAACCCACGAGCATGTGGTGCGTCGTGAACTGCGTGTAAAGCCGGGTGAGCTTTTCAATAAGGCTGCTATCGTACGTACTGTAAGGGAGCTTGCTCAGTTGGGACACTTCGACCCTGAAAAGATCAATCCTGTTCCAATTCCAGATCAGGACAAGGGAACTGTTGACATAGAGTTTAATCTTGAAGAAAAACCAAATGACCAGATAGAACTTTCAGGAGGTTGGGGTGCCGGTATGTTTGTTGGAACTCTTGGCCTTTCCTTTAGCAACTTTTCGGTAAGAAATATAACAAACCTGGATGCATGGAAACCTCTGCCTTCAGGTGATGGTCAGACTCTAGGGCTTAGAGCTCAAACCAATGGTAAGTATTATCAGGCCTATAGCATCAATTTTGTTGAACCATGGCTTGGTGGTAAGAAACCTAATTCACTTAGTGTTTCATTGTATTACACACTACAGACAGGTATCAGTAGCCGTTATGGATACTATGGATATGGTTACTATGATCCTTATTCATACAAAGGTGATGACTCCCGCCATATTAAGGTACTAGGTGCCTCGTTGGGTCTTGGACGTCGTCTTACCTGGCCGGATGACTGGTTTACGCTTTACAACGAATTGAGTTATCGTCAGTATGACCTTAAGGATTGGTCCTTTATTGGTAACTTCAGAAACGGAAAGTCTCACAGTATTTATCTGAAGACTATCCTTTCAAGAAATTCAATTGACAACCCGTTGTATACCCGTTCCGGATCCTCATTTTCTCTTGGAGTTGAGTTGACTCCACCTTATTCATCATTTACAGGTAAGGATTACTCCTCAATAACCGATGAGCAGGAACTGTATGAATTTATTGAATACCATAAATGGACATTCAAAGGAGCAATGTTCAAACCGCTTGACAGGGCTAACAAGTTTGTTGTAATGAGCAAGATTGAAGGTGGATTCCTGGGATATTACAATGACTACCTTAAGTCTCCTTTTGAGAAGTTTACTCTTGGAGGTGACGGAATGAGCGGTTACAGTATGTATGGTAGTGAAACAGTTGGCCTTAGAGGATATGAGAACAACTCACTGACACCGTATAGTTTTTACGAGGTTGATGGAGAAAGGTACTCTATGGCAGATGGTAATATGTATACAAAGCTGACAATGGAGCTTAGATATCCCTTTACATTGCAACCATCTGCAACAGTATATGGTCTGATGTTCCTTGAAGCAGGAAATGCATGGTCGGATTTTAAGGGTTATAACCCATTTCAGATGTATCGTTCAGCCGGTCTTGGTGTGAGAATCTTCCTGCCCATGTTTGGTCTGCTTGGTATAGACTGGGGTTACGGATTTGACACTGTCCCGGGTCGTCCGGAAGCTGCAGGAAGTAATTTCCACTTTGTTATGGGACAGAGCTTTTAAAGTTTGATGCTTATCTTGTAAATTGTGGTTCGATTTTTGGATAAGCTTATAAGAGCCGTTTGGCATATTTATTTAAAACTTATTGCTATGAAAAAAACAGTATTATTTTTGCTATTGGGTTTGTTCGGCATTCAGGCTGCAGTTAATTCCCAACGATATGCATTTGTCGATACTGAATACATCCTCAGGAATATTCCGGCATTTCAGGCTGCTCAGGAACAATTGAATCAGTTGTCAGGTCAATGGCAGGCAGAGATAGACAAGATATACCGGGTTGTTGCAGATATGTACAAGAATTACCAGACTGAAAGTGTGTACCTTTCTAACGATATGAGAGTGGCCCGTGAAGAGGCAATTATTGCAAGAGAAAGGGAAGCCAGAGAGCTTCAGCAAAAGTATTTTGGACAGGAAGGAGAACTGGCCAAGAGGCAGGAAGCTTTGTTCAGACCTATTCAGGATCAGGTAACAGCAGTTATCAGAGAGCTAGCAAGAGAAGAAGGGCTTGCTGCAGTATTTGACAAGAGCAATGGTGTGCTTTATCTCGATCCGGCGCAGGACCGTAGTGATAAAGTCCTGGAACGCCTGGGACACAGAAAATAATTGTAAATAAATAAATGATTCAGATGCGAAAAATCATTCTAAGCGCATTGGTATTTGTCGGCTTTGCGGCCGCAGCTTTTGCGCAGGCTCCCAAATTTGGTCACATCAGTGTTGCGGATGTAGTGCTGCAGATGCCTGAGTACAAGAATATTTCAACAGTGATGGAGGGAGAGACCAAGAAATTTGAGGACCAGCTGGTTGTTATGAGAGAAGAGCTGCAAAAGATAGAGCTTGAATATGAGAAAAACTTTGAGACTTATTCGGACGCTCAGCGTGCTGCAAAGGAAGAAGAGTATATGAATATGCAGCAAAGGATTCAGGAATTCTTTGTAAATGCTCAGCAGACACTTCAACAAAAGCAGAACGAGTTACAGGTGCCGGTTCTTGAAAGTTTCAGAAAGGCAGTTGAGGCTGTGGGTGAGGAAAACGGTTTCCTTTACATCTTTGAAATCAACTCAGGTCTGACACTTTTCAATTCTTCACAAAGTGTAGATGTCACTCCACTTGTAAAGGCAAAACTCGGGATTTAATTTTAATAGGTGAATACTTAATAATTACATGATATGAGATTTATTAAAACTATTGCAATCGCTTGCTTATTGCTTATCACGTCAGCGATTACCGCTCAGGAACTAAAATTCGGGCATGTCAATGTTCAGGAACTTATTATGGAGCTACCTGACAAGAAAGATGCTGACACTAAGTTGCAAGCTGAAGCTCAGATTTTGCAGGATAGGTTGAAGGTGATGAGTGAGGAGCATGAAAAGAAATACCGTGACTATATTGCCCAGAGAGAGACAATGCCTGAGCTGATCCGCACAACCATGGAAAAGGAAATTCAGGATATTGAACAACGTCTGCAAAATTATCAACTAATGGCTCAGCAAACTTTGCAGAAGAAGGAGCAGGAGCTTTATCAGCCCATTCTTGAGAAAGTACAGCGTGCTATTGATGCAGTTGGACAGGAACAAGGACTGATTTATATCTTTGACATCAGTTCACAGGTTGTCCTTTATCACTCTGAAAAGAGTCTGGACTGCGGTCCTCTTGTTAAGGCAAAACTGAAGTAGTATTTGCCCAAGGCATATTTGATAACAAAAGAAAAGCCGGTAACCACCGGCTTTTCTTCCTATTATAGATAAGAGATGCGAGGTACCGGTCCCATAGGGGTGTTTGATTCGGGATATGGAGGTCTTACCATCCTTAAGGAATTGCTTGATGCATTTCCCAGTAATGACTTTGTCTATTTTGGCGATAATGCCAGATCACCTTATGGTAGCCGTTCTTTTGATGTTGTGTACAACTACACTCTGGAAGCAGTCAGGAAATTATTCGCCATGGGAGCACCCCTTGTGATACTGGCCTGCAATACAGCATCAGCAAAAGCATTGCGTACTATTCAACAGAAGGATCTGCCCCAAATGGATCCTGAAAGGAGAGTGCTTGGAGTAATACGCCCAAGTGTTGAAAGCGTAGGTTCTGATCCTGCAAGCAAGAATGTTGCTATACTTGGTACAACAGGCACTGTGCTGTCTGAGTCCTATCCCCTTGAATTTAAGAAACTATTCCCCCATATCAAGGTCGTACAGCAGTCCTGTCCAATGTGGGCTCCTCTTGTTGAAAACGGAGAGACTGATTCTGAAGGAGCACGCTATTTTGTAAAGAGAGATATTGATCGTCTTTTCTCTACTGCACCGCAAACGGATACCGTTATTCTGGCGTGTACGCACTACCCCTTACTTATGCCTCTGGTAAAGCAATCTCTGCCGCCGGGTGTAAAAATAGTGGCTCAGGGTCCTATTGTTGCTTCTAGTCTAGTGGATTATCTTAAGCGCCACCCTGAGATGAATCAGAGATTATCACGGGGCGGCACTGTGAGATTCTTTACTACCGAGTATCCCGAACGCTTCAACCAGTCAGCATCCCTGTTTATGGGCAATCCGGTAAATGCCGAGCATATAGACCCGGAACTTTGATTACTTCTTATACCAGCTGGCGTACATCAGATAGTTGTTTGCTATCTTGTTGATCATCTCAGCTGTCTGATGCGGTTCTATATCCTTTACCTTCTTAGCAGGTACTCCGGCATATACACTGTTGGGTTCTACTATAGTATTGCTTAGCACCAGTGCGTTTGCAGCAATTATAGAGTTGCTGCCGATAACTGCATGGTCAAGTACGGTTGCTCCAATACCTATCAATACATTATCTTCAATCTTGGCTCCATGAATCACTGCATTATGGCCAATGGATACATTGTTGCCTATCTCAATAACCGACTTTTGATAGAGAGTGTGCAGTACGGCACCATCCTGTATGTTGACCTTGTTGCCTACTCTGATTGAATTAACGTCACCACGCAATACTGCATTAAACCAGATGCTGCAGTCATCACCTATTACAACGTCTCCAACTATTGTAGCATTCTCGGCAATAAACACATTCTCACCGATTTTGGGCTCAAAACCCCTTACCTCTTTAATTAACGCCATCTCATTTATTATTTAGGACTACAAAAGTACTAGTCTTTTATAAACTTTTTCTAATTTTCAAAAGGAATGCTCAATATGAATAAATATGTAATTTGGATACATTCTGTATTATGATAATTTCTTGTAGCGCTTGCCAGATATGGCTTGTAGTAAAATAGGCTGGTATTCAGCAATATGCATTGTCCTAAGGGCTGATATTTGTCATGTTTGCTGATGTTTGAACAAATAGCGGTCTTTGTTAAATAGCGATTAATGAGGTATTTTTGCTTACTCTTTGTAAGAGAAATGCGTATTTATATGTCGGTTTTATGGATTGCATAAGATGGAGTGAAAAATGAAAGAAAATTCAAAAGTAGTAGAGGTTGAACGGATATCGGTCCGCTTCTCGGGTGACTCAGGTGATGGAATGCAGTTGTCGGGAACACTGTTTTCACAGGCATCTGCCATGTTTGGTAATGATATTTCAACGTTCCCTGATTTTCCTGCTGATATTAGGGCTCCTCAAGGTACTATTGGAGGTGTCTCAGGTTTTCAGGTGCATTTCGGTAAGGGAGTAAATACTCCGGGTGACAGGACTGATGTGCTTGTAGCCATGAATCCAGCTGCTCTAAAGGCGAATGCAAAATTTATGAAACCAGGTGGGACCATCATTATTGATGAGGATAGCTTTGATGCAAAGGGACTGGAAAAGGCTGGATATAAAACCGATGATCCCTTTGCTGAGGATAAGCTGGATTCATACAAAATCATTAAAGCTCCCATAACTACACTTACAAAGGAAGCTGTCCAGGATCTGGATATTGACAATAAGAGTGCACTGCGTAGCAAGAATATGTTTGCTCTTGGTCTTGTATTCTGGTTGTTCAACCGTCCAATCGAACATACTGAGGATTACATAAAGCGTAAGTTTGGCAAGAAACCAGGAATTATGGAAGCCAACCTTCGTGTTCTTGAAGCAGGGTTTCATTATGGTGACACAATTGAAGCTATTACTCCATCATTTCATGTACTTCCTTCTCAACCCAGGAAAGGCATTTATCGCAATATAAATGGTAATACTGCTGCTGCATGGGGTCTGATTGCAGCCGCAGAAAGAGCAGGAGTTCAGCTCTTCCTTGGTTCCTACCCAATTACTCCTGCAACTGAAATACTTCAGGAGCTGGCAGCCAGAAAGGACCTTGGAGTGAAAGTCTTTCAAGCTGAGGATGAGATAGCAGGTATCTGTAGTGCTATTGGTGCAAGCTATGCAGGTGCTCTTGGAGCAACATCTACATCAGGACCAGGTATGGCACTTAAGACAGAAGCAATAGGTCTTGCAGTAATGACCGAACTTCCCCTTGTTGTAATAAATGTACAACGCGGAGGTCCTTCAACTGGTTTGCCTACCAAGACTGAGCAGTCAGACTTGTATCAGGCATTATTTGGACGTAACGGTGAATGTCCGGTTGTAGTTCTTGCAGCCAGTACTCCGGTCAACTGCTTCGATTTTGCATACTATGCAGCCAAGATTGCTATCGAACATATGGTTCCCGTAATCTTGCTTTCTGACGGATACCTTGCCAATGGTACACAGAGTTGGAGGGTGCCTGAAAAAGAAGATTTCCCGAATATAGAGGTTCCCCATACCAGACAAAGCGCCGGGGAATTCAAACCATATCTGAGAAACGTGGAAAAGCAAAGCCGTGCATGGGTTTGGCCGGGAATGAAAGGATATGAACATCGCGTTGGTGGACTTGAAAAAGATGCTCTTACAGGAGTAATCTCTCATGATCCCGTAAATCACCAGAATATGGTTGGTCTTCGCCAGGAAAAGGTTGACCGTATAGCCAATTTTATCCCTGAACTTGAGGTTCAGGGTGATAAAGACGCCGACCTGCTGGTCGTCGGCTGGGGAGGCACCTATGGACACCTTTCTTCTGCTGTTGATGAACTTTGCAAGGAAGGCAGGAAGCTGGCTTTTGCTCATTTCAACTATATAAGCCCGTTGCCTCGCAATACTGCTGAGGTCTTTGCTAAGTACAAGAAAATAGTGGTTTGTGAACTTAATATGGGGCAATTTGCATCCTGCCTAAGGATGAAACATCCGCAGTACAACTACTATCAGTACAACAAAGTACAGGGTCAGCCATTCACTGTAGAAGAGTTGAAGAGTTGTTTTGTCAAACTTTTGGAAGCATAAGGACATGGAAGAAGAAAGAACATATAGTTTCACAGACTACAAGAATTCGCTTAACGTACGCTGGTGCCCGGGTTGTGGTGACCATGCTATTTTGAATTCAGTGCTCAAGGCAATGGCTGACCTGCAACTCAAGCCCGAGAATGTTGCTGTGATTTCGGGTATTGGCTGCTCCTCACGTTTTACCTATTATATGAACACCTTTGGGTTTCATACAATTCACGGACGTGGTGCTGCTATTGCAACCGGAGTAAAACTTGCAAATCCATCGCTTAGCGTGTGGCACGTTACGGGTGACGGTGATGCCATGGCAATTGGTGGTAACCACTTTATCCATGTTATCCGGAGGAATGTAAATATCAACCTGATACTGTTCAATAACCAGATTTACGGACTTACAAAGGGACAATATTCTCCTACATCTAAGTTTGGTAAGGTCACTAAGTCCTCACCCTACGGTACTATTGAAATGCCATTCAGACCTGGTGAGCTGGCCATTGGTGCTAGGGGACATTTCTTTGCACGAACTATCGACAGGGATCTTAAGCTTTGCGTTGATGTATTCAAGGAAGCTGAGCTGTTTGATGGTACTTCAGTTGTTGAAGTATTGCAAAACTGTGTAATATACAATGACAAGGTTCACGATGAGATTGCAAATAAGGAAGTCAGGGATGATCGTACAATAATACTTGAACATGGCAAGCCAATGATCTTTGGCAAGAACCGTGACAAGGGTCTGATGCTAGACGGTCTCACTCTTAAGGTTGTCAATATTGGGGAAAACGGAATTACCGAGAAGGATCTGCTTGTTCATGATGCTGAGTGCGAGGATAGTACCCTACATATGAAGCTGGCTACTATGGAATATCCGGAGTATCCGGTTGCACTTGGTGTGATACGGCGGGTAAAAGGTCTTGTTTACAACGAAGCCATGGTTGACCAGATAGAAGAAGTCAGGAAGGACAATCCTGTAAAATGCTTCCGGGATCTTGCTGTAAGGGGTGATGTTTGGGAGGTCAGATAGGCAATAGATTTGTATTTCCATTAGGGAAATTTCAATATCTTTGCCTTGCATGAGAACACGCCTGATATTAATATCCGCGCTTTACGCTCTATCCTTTAGCTCTTTTGCTCAGGGGAGGATGTCTTTGCCACAGGAAGGAGAGCCCGGGCAGGAGGAAGGTCAGCGTACCGAACTTGTTCATAAGGTTAGAAACTGGCACCTTGAGGATATGGGTTCGAGGGCAGATACTGTTCCTGTCGACACCCTGTCTCTGGGTTTTCAGGTTCACAATCATGCATACAAAAGGGCCATGTCGAATGTGCAGCTCGGTAATATAGGAGCTGCATGGATGCCGGCTATGGTATCCCAAATGCCGCTATCACGGCATTTTCTCTTTACTGAGAGTTACACCCACGTTTTTACCCAACCGGAAGAGTGGCTTTACTACAATTCTACAACACCTTATACGAATCTTTATTATCAGTACAGCGGTCCTAAGGCCAGGTCTGAGGAGGTGTTGGGGGTGCTCTTCAGTCAAAACGTCAACCGCAAATGGAACGTGGGTTTTAGCTATGACCTCACTTCATCTGTTGGCAAGTACAACGCACAGAAGGTTGATAACCGTAACTTCAGAGTCTTTTCCTCCTATAGTGGCAAGGTCTATGAGATTTACGGAAACTACATTTACAGTAAGGCCGATCATCTTGAAAACGGTGGTATTGTTGACGAGGATCATATCCTGAATCCGGAAAAATACGACTGGGGACGATCTAATAATATACCCGTACAGTTTTATACTGCATCCAACCGGATTGACAATAACAGACTATACATAAGTCAGGCGCTGAAGATTGGAAAAATTGCTGTAAACCAGGGGGAAAGCGGAAAGCGACAGACTCCGCTGGCTACAGTATTGCATTCTCTTGACATTGACAGGAGTCGCAGGCTTCACCGTATTGATGAACTTGCCAGGATGTACAACGAGAGTGAGGGCAACTTCTTTTACAGTAATATCTACGCTGACACAACGATGACCCGCGATTCACTGTATTACACGCGGGTGGCTAATACTGTTCAGCTTAAGTTTAACGAGGAGGCCAATACCCTATTGCGCTTTGGTCTCAGGGCTTTTATCTCTAACGAGATTGAGACTTTCAGGGTACAGAGGCCGCCTGTAGTTACCGGCACTTTTACAACAGCCCCTGAGTATTTGATGGAGAAGCTAAGGTATTCAACAACATTTGTGGGAGGTCAGATATTCAAGAACCTGGGTGAGACATTCAGGTGGAATGCAGGGATGCGTTTTTACTTCCAGGGTTACAGGGTTGGTGATAGTGAGATTACCGGAGCTGCTGAAAGTAGTTTTAGGGTAGGTCGTGATACGGCTTCTGTTTATGCAAATGGAGGAATATATCTTACAAGTCCGTCATATTTTGAGGAGCATTACTATTCTAATCATTTCAGATGGGATAATGATTTTGGAAAGGTTGAGACTATGCGTGTAGCTGGTGGGGTTTCTATTCCTACACGTCGTCTTGAACTTAGTGCCGAGGGCAGATTTATTAATGACTATGTATTCTGGAACAGTGAGGCATTACCTGAGCAGACCAGTTCGTTCATCAGTCTGATTGAGTTTAGGTTGTACAAGCACTTTATCCTGGCACACAGACTACATTCACGCAATACCGTTTTGTACCAGATTAGTTCTCATCAGGAAATAGTTCCCTTGCCTGAATTTTCAGTCTTCAGTTCAAACTACTATGAGAATACTCTTTTCAAAGTATTGCTGTTCCAGTTTGGTTTCGACTTCAGATACAATTCATTATGGTATGCACCGGCCTATATGCCGGCACTAAGCCGCTTTTATGTGCAGAACGAGAGAAAGGTAGGTGACTATCCATACGTGGATTTGTTTCTGAACATGCAACTTAAGAGGGCTCGTATTTTTATCAAGCTCGATCACCTAAGCATGGGTATGACATCCAACCAATATTTCCATACAGTTGGCTATCCAGCAAGCCCGCGTTCACTGCGCTTCGGAGTCTCATGGAACTTCTATGACTAGTTAATGCATTGGCATTCCGATTATTCTGATTAAATTCGCAGGTTGATTTTTCTGTTGAACTTAAAGGGTTTTTATGAGAAAGGTTTACAGTTCGCTAATCCTCCTGCTTATTCTGGTGTTTACTGGAGCATGCAATAGTGGTGGCCAGAAGAAGGGTGGAAAGGAAGCTGCACAAAAGGTACCAGACCTTGAGGAGATATTGACCGCGGGAAAGATCAGGGTGGTGACTAACTACAACTCGACAAATTACTTCGTTTACAAAGGACAGCCTATGGGCTACCAGTTTGAACTCCTTCAGGAGTTTGCCACCTTTATCGGTGTCAAACTGGAAGTCACAGTCAACAATGACCTGCAGACAAATTTTGAGGCATTGCAAAACGGACTTATTGATATCATAGCCAGCAACCTCCCCGTTATGCGTGAGAGTGAGGATTATATAGCCTATACCGCACCTCACAGCTTCAGCAGACAGGTTCTTGTTCAACAGGCCTATAGTTCCGATCAGAAAGGTTCAAATAATATTCAGTACAATACACTTATCAGAAATCAGCTTGATTTAGCCGGTAAGAGTATCTATGTACAGAAGGGGTCTGCCTATGTGCAACGATTGCGTAACCTGGCAAATGAGATTGGAGACAGCATTCATATAGTCGAGATACCCGACTATGAAGTGGAGCAACTTGTCGAACTTGTTGCTGCAGGAGAGATTCCTTATACTGTCTGTGATGAGAATCTTGCCATAGTCAATCTGAATTTTTATCCCAATCTGGATGTTGAAACTCCCGTGAGTTTCCCTCAGAAGCAAGCCTGGGCAGTCAACAAGAATGCGCCGGAGCTGCTAAATGCGATTAACAACTGGATGGTTAGTTTTACCCAGACACCTCGTTATCAGCGTATTTATCAAAAGTATTTTCTCAATAAGCGTTCTATTCACCTTGTTGATGCCGGTTTTCACTCAATAAAAGGGGGACAGGTTTCAGTTTACGATGAACTGATTAAGGAGGAGAGCCAGCGCTTTGACATGGATTGGCGTCTGATTGCATCCATAATATATCAGGAGTCACGTTTTATACCTGATGCAGAAAGCTGGGCCGGTGCATTGGGACTTATGCAGTTGATGCCCGAGACAGCCGAGCGTTTTGGAGTCCAGTCAATAACCTCACCAAGAGATAATATAAGGGGTGGTATGCAATTACTTCAATGGCTTGACGAGCGACTTGCCCTGAGAGTGGAGGACAGCAACGAGCGACTTAAGTTTGTTCTGGCTGCATACAATGTGGGCATTGGGCACGTTCTGGATGCTATGAAACTTGCAGAAAAGTACGGTATGAATCCTACGATCTGGAATGATAATGTGGATTTCTTCCTGCTGCATAAGTCAGATCCAAAGTATTACAATGATCCGGTGGTCGAGTTTGGTTATTGCAGGGGAGAGGAACCTTACCAGTATGTCAGAGAGATTCTGGAGAGGTATGACCACTACAAGAATGTAATGCGTTGATCCACGCCGGATATTTTGTATTGAGAGTTTGAATCAGTTCACATATTATCATTGCTGTAGCACCCCAGATGTGCTTTCCACCTGCATTGAAATACGGCATCTCTACCGGGATGCCGGTTGGATGTAGCATAGTATCCGTAACTCTGGGCTGGGTTGCCAGTTCGGTAATATCAGCCTTGAGGACCTCTGCCACCTCTTTGGGATCCGGATTAAACTGAGGGGTATATTTTAGGAAGCCTACCTGTGGATTTACAAAGAAGTTGCTGCGGTCGATATAGATACGACTGAGCTGACCGAGATATTCAACCTCATCAGTGTCTATCCCAAGCTCTTCGCGGGTTTCTCTTAAGGCTGTCTCCCAGTAACTGCTGTCTACATCCTCGCACTTGCCCCCCGGCAGACTTATCTGTCCACTGTGATAACCTGGATAGACGGGCCGTTGAATGAAGGGAATAAGAATTCTGTCTTCGTACGGATATAGCAGGATCAACACACTGCTTTGAATTCCTTTTGACTTGTCGTGGTTCCATGAAAACTCCGGGGCATTATCTGGAAGCATCTTTGCGTGTGCTGCAGGACCCGGAAGCGGAGGCCTCAACGCCTCCTTTAGTATTAGTTTCCATGAAGCCATAGGTTGAGCTTTTGTAGTATCAAACAAATTTACGCAAATCCTCGCAGCTATAAACAAGAAAAGCCACTCTTCTCGTTTGAAGAAATGGCTTTCTTGTCCCACTATTAATTTAAACCTAATTATATTGCAATAAAAAGCATGCCAGAATCATAGTTGTTTGTCACTTTTCTTCTGTTTTTTAAAGATTTGAAAGATACATCCCCTCAAAGGCTTTACTCTCAACATGATTTGCAAGGCCTTGTAAAATGGGAGGAATGGGACCCTGGTTTTCGTGCCTGTTCGGAAACGAACAAACGCTGTACGCTTTCAGTCTAATCAAATTTGATTGCCTTGACAGGGGCTATTTTTGCCGCAAGATAGGAAGGTCCAATCATCATAATGAAGATTGCAAGTATTGCCCCAAGGTTAAGTAAGAGTATATGCGACGGATTTATCAGTATCGGTACAGTGTCCAGAAAGTAGTTGGCTGGGTCGAGCTTGAAGATACCAAACTGCTTCTGAAGCAGCGCTATTGAGAGTCCGGCAATATTTCCCCAGACCAAGCCTCTTATGGCTATGCCCGAGGCCAGGTAAAGGAAAATCTTCCTCAGAGGCATGTCCTGAATACCCATAGCCTTAAGTATACCTATCATATTGGTACGCTCGAGTATAAGTATCAGCAATCCAGATATCATATTGAAACCTGCAATAAGCACTATTAGAACTATTATCACCACAATGTTCATATCAAGAATGTCGAGCCAGGCAAAAATCTGAGGCTGGGAGTTTTTGATAGTAAGTGTACGAAGCAGAGTACCATCATCGCCGATAAAACCTCCGGTCAGGTCGTAAACTGCTATACCTCTTTCATTAAGCTTGTTGAAGTCATCAATTAATATCTCATATCCTGCTATCTGATCAGGTCCCCAGTCATTGAGCCTTTGTATCTGTTTGATGTCCGCAATTACATACATCTTATCCAGATCGCTCAGATGGGTGTTGTAGATCCCAGCCACAGTAAGGCGCCTTACTCTTATCTGTTCCTGAAAGAAGTATATAAAAATCTGCTGTCCCAATTCAATATTGAGCATATTTGCCATCGTCTCTGAGATTAGAATCTCGTTGGAAGTAGCAGTGTCAGTATATTGGGGAACGGTTCCGGCAACAAGGACGGAATTAAGGAAAGTGAGGTCGTACTCCGGACTTATGCCTTTGAGCAGTACACCCTGCATCTCATTATCTGTCTTAATCAGACCGGGCTTTGTTCCAAAGCGTTGTACTTTTTTGATGCCTGACAAAGCAGATATCTCTGCGGCCAGCACACTGTCGTATCTGATGGGGTTGGGCTCGTAGCTCAGATTGAAGTCGTAGTTGACAACCTGAATATGGGCTCCAAAGCCACTTATCTTGTCCCTTATCTCTTTCTTGAAACCACTACCTATGGCCATTGACAGTATCATTACGGTCATCCCAAGGATTATGCCGGCTATGGATACTTTTATTACCGGACCGGAAAACTTCCTGCCCGGCATACCTCCCATACTGATTCTTTTTGCTATAAAATACTCTGGCTTCAAGTGCTGTGGTTTTAAGCAAAGGTAATAAAGATTTCCAATACCCCGGGCAATGGACATAACTGTAAATGAAAAGTCCGGTAACGGGCAAACGGTACCGGACTATAGCTCATGCATTACAAATTTCTACAGAGCTATTCCCCGTATTCTTTTGCTTTTTGCTCGTAGTATTTCTTCAATACATAGAAGGCTTTTTTCTTATTTCCGGTCTGTGAGATTAGTCCTTTGCGGTTCCAGCCGTCCTGAATATCTGGCAACAGTCGTCTCGGTGACCTAAAGTCTGCAAGTATCCAGGGGGTAACTCCCCTAAGCTGTGGGATTCTGTCTATCATTCTGACAGTTTCTTCGTACAGCCATTCCTGGTACTCCTCTGTCCATATCTCATCCCTCTCTCCGTGAAAACCTTGAAGTGCGCCGCCTCCCAATTCGGAAATAATAACCGGCTTATCGTAATTGATCTCATACTCGTTATCCATAATCTGTGCAGGTGTTCCTGAATACCAGCCGAGGTATTGGTTAAAACTGATTACGTCAACATAGTCCTGTATCGGATCCTCTATGATCTGAACATTACGGCTTCCTGGTTTCTCATGCCTTTCAAGTGCTGCACTTACAAGCCTTACAGGGTCTGCTTCCCGCGTAGTACTGATCATTCTCTTAAGAAACCCGGTGCGCGCCGGTGATACAGGAGTCTCATTTGCAATAGACCAAATTATCACTGAAGCACGGTTCTTATCACGGGTAATCATCTCCAGCAGCTGATTTTCTGCATTGTTGTATGTCTCCTGATTTTCCCACTGTATAGTCCAGTATACTGGAACCTCAGACCATACCAGGATGCCCAGTTCATCGGCCAGGCGAACCATATTTTCATTGTGTGGGTAATGTGCCAGACGTACATAGTTACAGCCCAGTTCCTTTGCCCATCCAAGCAGTATACGGGCATCTTCAGCAGAATATGCTCTGCCACCCCTAAGTGGATTTTCTTCATGTATACTGATACCTCTGAGGAATACAGGTTTCCCGTTTACAAGGATATCCCTTCCTTTCACCGCTATGGTTCTGAAGCCAATCCTGTCTTTAAGTGTATGTCCGTTGTACGACAGGTTTACATCATAGAGGAAGGGCTTCCCGGGATTCCAGTATTGCAATTTTCTGGCTTTTATTGAACCTCTTACTACTCCATTTTCATCAGATACACCTGTAAATGTGAGTTTGGCATCGGGAATGTTCACTGTTACTACCTGACCGACTTTAGCCGGCCCATCAAGTTCTACATGGATTTCAATAAGTTCACTGTTGCCCTTGGCCAACTGAATATAATAGTCCTTTATATAGGTTTCCGGTACCTCCACAAGCAATACGTCCCTTGTAAGACCTCCATAGTTCCACCAGTCTGTATTTACTGTCGGGACTTTTTCAAGCCCACGTGCATTGTCAACCTTTACCACTATGAAATTTTCCCCTTCCTTGAGAAGTCCGGTGGCTTCAAAATTAAACGGTGTAAAACCTCCAATGTGCTTACCCAGCTTTTTGCCGTTCAGATAAACATCGCTCTCGTAGTTTGCCGCCCCAAAATAGAAAAACTGCCTTGGCAGGCCTGGAGTAGGAGTGAAGACAAATTTCTTGTAGTACCAGATAGTTCCCTCATAGTAAAAGAGCTTCTCCTTTTGTGAATTCCAATCCCCCGGTACTATAATATTATCAGACTTGTCAAAGTCATATTCCACTCTCTCGCCTTTGTGAGCCGGTTTGTGCGCAAGATAAAGGGCCTCGGCAGTATTCTGCCAGGACTGCTGATCCCTCACCTGACGCCTGTAATCATAATAACCGCTTTCATAGGGGTCAACTATGTATTTCCACATTCCATTAAGTGTGGTAACCTGCCTGTTTTCAATGTTGGTGATGAGGTTCTGCCAGGTCTGGGCATATATGAGACCCATGGCTGATTGCAGGAGGCAAAGGCCTGCAAGGATTGTAGTTGCTTTTATTTTCATTGCGTGTAATTTTTCTGCTGCAGCCGGTAAGGGTAGGGTTTGGATGGAATTTCGGCACAGACCGTAAAATTAAAATTTTCCGGCGAAAAGTCCGCAGGAAACACAATTGACCACTGGAAAGACAAGGGAGAAGCTAATACGAGGTGGTAGGTTACGGCTTGCAGGGCAGCCTGACCCGGAGGTCAGGCTGCTGTTATCCATAATAGATAACCTCCAGATCCTCTATAGTTATAATTCCCCCTGCTTCGGCCTTTTCTATCAGTTTCTGAGCAATTGATGCAAAATCCCGCAGGCGTTCGGGATAGTCTATCAATTCGATAATCATAGGCCTGTCCTCCGACAGTTCAAAGACCTTGATGCTCTGCTTTATACTCTGAGCACCATAGTTCATTGCCCCCTTACTGACTGTTGCTCCCGAGAGCTTGTACTTTTTAGCAGCGAATACAATTGCCTCGTAAAGAGGGCGTTGATACACCAAATCAGTCTCACCGACTATTATACGGAGCCTTGCTGCCTGGCCGTTAAGCTTCATGGTTATTTAGATTAGTTTTAAGTTCAAGTTAGGAACATCATATCACATATTCAATAAGTGGCGATAAAATCAACATCTGAAATAAAAAATATAAAAAACCCCAAAATAGCTCAATCAACATTAATAGCTTCCGGTTGGTACTTTGGAGAATATTATTAATTTTGAGGGAATGACATACTTTATGTCAGTTTTGAATCACTGAGTTTTTAACCTTTCTAAATACTTACGTCATGAAGGTATATCTGACTGATCAAATCAAGAACATATCGCTGCTTGGTAGCAGCGGCTCGGGTAAAACCACCCTCGCTGAAGCTATGCTCTTTGAGGGTGGTGTTATAAATCGCAGAGGTGATGTAAAAAGTAATAACACGGTATCGGATTATAACAGAGTAGAGCACGAATATGGTTTCTCGGTGTTTTCTTCCGTGCTTTACACAGAATGGTTGGGAAAAAAACTGAATATTATTGACTGCCCCGGTTCCGATGACTTCATCAATGGAGCAATCACGTCTCTCAATATTACTGATACAGCAATAATGCTGATAAACGCTACTCAGGGTGTTGAAGTAGGCACACAAAACCTTTTCAGATATACCGAACAATATCACAAGCCGGTAATTTTTCTGATTAACCAGCTTGACCACGAAAAAGCAAACTATGAGACTAGTGTGGAGTCAATTCACGAATCTTTCGGCAATAAGGCTATTATAGTTCAGTATCCCGTCAATATCGGTCCTGAGTTCAATGCAGTGGTTGACGTACTGAAGATGAAGATGTACAAGTGGGGTCCTCAAGGAGGTGCACCTGAAGTGCTTGAAATTCCTGCGAGTGAGAAGGACAAGGCCGACGAACTGCACAATGCTCTTGTTGAGGCAGCAGCAGAGAATGATGAGAGCCTGATGGAGCTGTTCTTTGAAAAGGGTTCTCTTGATGAAGATGAAATGCGCAAAGGTATGCGTAAGGGAATGATTGCCCGTAATCTCTTTCCTATCTTCTGCGTATCGGCTGAAAAGGATATGGGTGTACGTCGCTTTATGGAATTCCTTGGAAATATTGTTCCTTTTGTTTCTGAGATGCCGAAGCCTAGTACAAAAGACGGTGTTGAAGTTGAGCCCAATCCTGATGGCCCTGTATCTTTGTTTGTTTTCAAGACAAGCGTTGAGCCTCACATTGGTGAAGTAAGCTATTTCAAGGTTATGTCAGGCCGTGTTAAGGAAGGGGATGACCTTATCAATATGAACAAAGATGCCAAGGAAAGAATGGCACAGTTGTTCTGGGTGGCAGGTAACAACCGTATTAAAGTAAGCGAATTGGTGGCAGGTGATATCGGTGCTACTGTAAAACTAAAAGAGACCAAGACCAACCATACTCTCAATGGTAAGGGTTGCGACTATGTATTCAATCCAATTACCTATCCAAATCCCAAATACAGGGTTGCTATCAAGCCTGTCAATGAGTCGGATGATGAAAAACTTAGCGAAATACTTAACCGTATTCAGGAAGAAGACCAAACAATCAGGGCTGAGTACTCAAAGGAACTTAAGCAGATTATTGTTTCGGGTCAGGGTGAGTTCCACCTCAATATTATGAAGTGGCGTATCGAAAATAATGATAAGTTGCCAATAACATTTTATGAACCCAGGATTCCATACCGTGAAACCATCACAAAACAAGCCCGTGCCGACTATCGCCACAAAAAGCAGTCTGGTGGTGCCGGACAATTTGGTGAGGTTCACCTTATCATTGAACCCTATTTCGAAGGGATGCCAGAACCTACAACATATAAGTTTAATGGTCAGGAATTCAAGATGAATGTCAAGGGTGTTGAGGAAATCAAATTACCCTGGGGTGGGAAACTTGTTTTCTACAACTGTATCGTTGGTGGTTCTATTGATGCCCGCTTTATGCCTGCAATTCTAAAAGGAATTATGGAAAAGATGGAGGAAGGTCCTCTTACCGGTTCCTATGCCCGTGATATCAGAGTTTGTGTCTATGATGGTAAGATGCACCCGGTTGACTCCAATGAAATCTCATTTAAGCTAGCCGGACGTAATGCCTTCAGTACTGCCTTCCGAGAAGCTGGCCCCAAGATTCTTGAACCAATCTATGATGTTGAGGTCAGAGTACCATCAGCATGGATGGGTGATGTAATGAGTGACCTTCAGGGGCGTCGTGCAATTATTGAAGGTATGCAAAGTGAAAAGGGCTTCGAGGTTATTCGTGCTAAGGTGCCTCTCAAGGAAATGAACAGGTACTCTACTTCTCTAAGCTCAATAACCGGAGGCCGTGGTTTCTATTCAATGAAATTTGCCAGCTACGAGAGGGTTCCACCGGAAGTACAGGAACAACTCCTTACAGAGTACAAGGCAGTGGAAAAAGAAGACTAATTCCTGCCTAAGCAATCCTTTGCATGTATCTGGATTGTTTGCAGACGGATACAGGAGTACAAGGGGGGCTTTCGTCAAAATAAAACTGCCGCACACGACCGTGCGGCAGCTTTTTTTCAGGCTTAGGTAGATTTCGTTTGGTTATCCCTTTATAGATTTAACAAACTTCAGGATATCTCCTCGCAGATCGCTGCTGTTTTCAAGCAGTTTTACAAATGCACTTCCTATTATTGCTCCGTCAGCATATTTGCATACTCCCTCATATGTCTCCTTATTGCTTATTCCAAAGCCTACTACTCTTGGACTCTTAAGCTTCATATCTCGTATGCGTTCGAAATAGGATATCTGGCTTGGGCTTAGAGAACTTTTTGCACCAGTAACGGCGGCTGAGGAGACCATGTATAGAAAACCGCTACCATATTGGTCCAGCTTTCTTACTCTTTCCTCTGGTGTTTGTGGAGCTATCAGAAAGATATTGGCTATGCCCTTGCTTTCAAAAAGCACTTTGTATTTTTCAATGTACATTTCAAAGGGCAGGTCAGGTATTATCACCCCGTCAACACCAACAGCAGCACAGTCTGCTACAAACTTCTCTATTCCATATTTTAGCACAGGATTAATATAACCCATCAGGGTCACCGGCATGGTGATCTCTTTGCGCATATCTTTAAGCTGTCTGAATAGCAGCTTTAGGTTCATCCCGTTTTTGAGGGCCTGGTTGCCACTTCCCTGGATTACCGGGCCATCGGCCAGAGGATCTGAAAAGGGAATGCCAATCTCAACGAAGTCGACTCCTGCTTCCTGCAGTGCCTTGAGGATGACCATGGTATCATTAAGTGCGGGATATCCGGCTGTAAAATATATAGAAAGCAGATCTTTTCTGCTTTTGAATAGACTCTCGAATCTGTTCATTTTAGGCAAGCTTAAAGTATTTCATATAGGTGCTCATATCCTTGTCTCCACGACCTGAGATTGTTACTACTACATTGTCGCTTTTCCGGAAACTGAGTTTTGCAAGTGCCGCGAGGGCGTGAGCCGATTCCAGAGCCGGAATTATTCCTTCCATTCGTGTCAGTTCCAAAGCCGCATCCAGGGCCTCCTGATCAGTTATGGAGATATATTCAGCTCTTCTGCTTTCTTTTAGGGAGGAATGCAGTGGTCCAATACCTGGATAGTCAAGGCCGGCTGACACCGAATAGGGCTCTATTATCTGACCATCATCATCCTGCATCAGGTAGGTATAACTTCCGTGTATCACGCCCGGCTCCCCTCTTGCTATTGAAGCAGCAGTCTCGCCACTGTCCAGGCCCTTGCCTGCAGCTTCGGTACCTATCAGTTTCACATCTTTGTGATCCATGAAGTGATAAAAACTTCCTGCTGCATTTGAGCCGCCACCTACACAGGCTATAACATAGTCAGGGTATTCGGTCCCGCATTTCTCACTGAGTTGTTGCTTTATTTCTTCGCTGATTATTGCCTGCAAACGGGCAACTAGGTCGGGATAGGGATGAGGTCCGACTACCGATCCAATAAGATAGAAGGTGTCGGTGGGATTACTGATCCAGTCGCGTAGAGCCTCATTGGTAGCATCCTTGAGGGTCTGGTTACCCGACAATGCCGGTCTTACTTCGGCACCAAGCATTCTCATCCTGGCCACATTGGGTGCCTGACGCTCAATATCCGTGGCTCCCATATATACTACACATTGTAGTCCCATCAGGGCACATACCGTAGCTGTTGCCACGCCATGCTGTCCTGCACCGGTCTCTGCTATAATTCTGCTACGACCCATCTCCTTTGCAAGCAGTATCTGACCAATTGTGTTATTGAGTTTATGACTGCCTGTGTGGTTCAGATCCTCCCGCTTGAGCCAGATATTGGCTCCATATTTCTGTGACAGACGCTCTGCCTTGAAAAGTGGAGACGGACGTCCCGCATAGTCCCGTAAAAGCCTGTGATATTCTGTCTTAAACGACTGGGATTCCAGTATTTTAAGGTACAGGCGCTTAAGTTCTTCAATATTTGGAATAAGCATTTCGGGTATGTATGCCCCTCCAAATTGGCCGTAAAAGCCTTTTTCGTCAACCTGGTACATTTATACTTGGGTTTTAGTTAGCTTCCTAATATGTTCAATAAAGATCCTCAGATGCTCAATATCCTTTAATCCCGGTGCAGTTTCAAAACGACTGTTCAGGTCAATTCCAGTTAGCAGGGGCAGTTGCAGACGACTGATCATTTCTTCATCTCCGGGACCAATGCCACCGCTTAACAGGAATGGTGTACTCCCTTTGTATTTTCCGATAAGGCTCCAGTCAAACTTCCTACCGCTTCCTCCGTGTGCTTTGGATGCTGTGTCGAAAAGAAAAAAGTCACACAGTCCTTCGTAAGCAGCACAGGCTGTAATATCTTCTTGCGTCTTCGGGTGAAAAACTTTGATAACCTTGAAGCCGGCAGCCTTTAGGCTGCGGCACATCTCAGGACTTTCCGCACCATGCAGCTGCACGGCATTCAGCCCGAATAATCCAGCAGTCTTTACTATTTCCTCGTAACCTGCATTAACAAAGACCCCTGTTTTGGTGATGTCAGCCGGAAGTTCCTTAACTACCCCGGGATCCAGCTTGCTCGCTGCATAGCGGGGTGAACCCGGAAAGAAGATAAAGCCTATAAGGTCGGGTTTTAGGGTACTTAGCTGCCTGATATTTTCCGGCTCAAGCATACCGCACACTTTGATTAGCATGATTAAGCTATTGTGATTTTAGACCTTACAGTCTCACAAAAGTCCCTGCATACTGCAGCGGGATCGCTGTGTTTCATAAAATATTCACCCATCAGAAAGCCCTTGAAACCTGCCTCTCTGAGAGCAATGTATTCGTCAGGGGAACTTATACCGCTTTCTGCGACAGCTAGCATTTCTTTGGGAAGTCTTGCAGCAAGGCGCATTGATTGATCTATATCTACTTCGAAGGTCTTGAGATTGCGATTGTTGATACCTACTAGCTGAATAAAACTGTTGAGAAGGTCGAGTTCTTTTTCCTCGTGTATCTCAAACAGCACCTCAAGTCCCAGGGAGTTGGCAAGCGTTGCCAGATCCAGAGTCTGCCTGCGATCCAGGATTGCACCAATCAGTAGTATGGCAGAGGCACCGATGGCCCTTGCTTCATATATCTGATAGGGATCTATTATAAATTCCTTTCTGATAATGGGTAGTGAACAAGCGTCACGGGCAGAGGTAAGGTCATCGTTATTTCCACCGAAAAACTCACTGTCAGTCAATACCGACATACAGGCTGCACCTGCATTCTCATAGCCGGGAGCAACCTTGGCCGCAACTGCTCCGGGATTTATATCCCCCTTGGATGGAGATCGTCTTTTAAACTCTGCTATAATACCAGTATCACTCTCCCTGATTGCCTTGCTGAATGAAGGTCTGCTTATGTCATAGTGGCGGTAGTATTCCAGCTGTTTCAGAGGAACTCTTTCAGCTCTTTCTTCTACTTCCTTCCTTTTGTGTGCTACTATTTTATCGAGTATGTTCATGTCAATGCTTGTTTTAGTTTTGTGTATCCAACAGAGTTTTAAGTGCAGCGGCAGCTCTACCTGAGTAAAGACTTTCGCTTGCCATTGCTATACATTCCCAAATGCTTAGATTCGGCCTGTTGCTTTTAATTGCCCATGCTGCATTTGCTGTTACAACATTGTTTTGTATTTCTGTTCCCTTCCCTCCGATTATCTTCAGGAAGATTTCAGTTGCGCTTTCTACACTTTCACCACCGGCTATTGCTGCTGGTGAGTTGACTGCCATGCCCATATCAGAAGCCTCCATAAGCCTCTCTCCATCCTGGGTTATTATCTTAAAGGGTCCGGTAAGTGATATCTCATCATAACCGTCCACACTGTGGACTACAGTAAAACTGATATTTTCCTGCTGAAGCAGATACTGGTATATCCGTGCCAGCTCGAGACTGTACACGCCCACCATCTGACTATTTGGTCTTGCCGGGTTAACAAGGGGGCCAAGCATATTAAAAAAGGTCTTGATACCTAGCTCCTTGCGTATAGGACCCACAGCCTTCATTGCCGGGTGGAAGAGCGGAGCATGGAGGAAGCAGATTCCAGCCTTGTCGAGCTGTCTTCTGAGCAGGTCGGCATCGTTGGTAAACTTATAGCCGAGACTCTCGAGTACATTGGAAGAGCCGCATCCGGAACTTACTCCGTAGTTACCGTGCTTTGCGACCTTGACTCCCGCACCAGCCACTATAAATGATGCCAGTGTTGATATGTTGAAGGTATTCTTGCCGTCACCACCAGTACCGCAGAGGTCTACAGTATTAAACTCCGACAAGTCCAGGGGCTGACGCTGTTCAAGCAGTCCGTCACGAAATCCCGACAGTTCCTCAACTGTAACAGTCCTCATCATATAAACTGACAGGAAGGCAACAACCTCCGACTGCGTATAGCTGTTGCTGGTAATATTAATCAGTACCTCGCGAGCCTGTTCCCTTGTAAGAGTCTGGTAGTTGAACAGGGATTTTAATATTGGTTGAAGCATGACCTCAGGGTTTAGTTTTGTTTGACATCTAACCAGTTCTTCAGCATAGTCTTGCCGTGTTCGGTAAGTACTGATTCGGGGTGAAACTGTACTCCCCTGACATCATAGCGGGTATGCCTGATACCCATTATATTCCCGGCCTCATCTTTGGCTGTAATAGCCAGTTCCCCAGGCAGTCCCTTCTCATTTACCACCCATGAGTGGTAACGTCCGGCCAGAAAGGTATCCGGCAGGCTGTCAAAAAGTTTCTCTTTTCTGTCAAGCACCTTGATTGGTGTAGCCACTCCATGATAAACCTTCGACAGGTTGGAAATGTTTCCACCAAATACCTCGGCAATTGCCTGACAGCCCAGGCATACACCAAGTATGCTATGTGTTGGTGCCAGTCCTGCAATCAGGGACTTAAGTATCCCTGCCTCGTCAGGGATACCTGGACCGGGTGAGAGTACTATCTTGTCGTAGGCAGCTGCCTGCTCAACAGTAATCTTGTCGTTGCGGAATACGTCAACCTTGGCGTCTGAGAGTTCTTCGATATAGTGAACCAGGTTGTAGGTAAAGGAGTCGTAATTGTCTAAAACTAATATTTTCATGACTGTGAGTTTTTCGGTTAGAATTCCTGAGCAAGGTCTATAGCACGTTTGAGTGCTCCCAGTTTGTTGTTGACCTCATTGAGCTCGTTGCGGTCGACGGAGTCGGCTACTATGCCGGCTCCGGCCTGATAATAGAGTACATTACTCTTACTGAGGAAGGAACGTATTGTAATAGCCTGATTAAAACTTCCGTCAAGGCCCAACTGTCCGATACATCCACCATAGAAACCTCTTTGCTGTGGTTCGTAACGGTTGATTAGTTCCATAGCCTTGAATTTAGGAGCACCCGAGAGAGTACCTGCAGGAAAGGTGTCAGCCATTACACGGGTGGTAGAGGCTCCGGGTTTTAGTTTTCCTGTTACCTCAGATACCATGTGGAGCACATGGCTGTAATACTGTATCTCCTTGTATGTTCTGACTTCTACTTCTGAACAGTTACGCCCAAGGTCATTACGTGCCAGGTCAACAAGCATCACGTGCTCTGCATTTTCTTTCGGGTCTTTGGCAAGAGCTTCTGCAAGTCTGAGATCCTCAAGGTCATTACCTGTCCTTCTGAATGTTCCGGCAATAGGATTTATACTTGCTTTGCCTTTTGATATTTTTAACTGACTTTCTGGTGAGGAACCAAAGAGACGGTAGTTTCCATAATCGAAGTAGAACAGATAGGGCGAGGGGTTGATATTGCGCAGTGCTCGATATACATTGAATTCATCGCCTTTAAAGGTCTGAGAAAACTGGCGTGCGAGAACTATCTGGAACACATCTCCTCTGTAGCAGTGTTCCTTGCCTTTGTTGACCATTGCCATATATTCGGAGTCACTGATTGGTGATTCCTCAACACCATTTGCTGTGAAGCGGAAGGATGGAACGGTGCGATTCTTCAAAATATTCAGCAGTTCCTCATACCTGCTCTGGTCATCACCATAGAGATGCTCTATCAGATACATCTGGTTATTGAAGTGGTTGAAGGCTATCACCGTGCGGTACATATGATAGCGCATATCCGGAATCGAATAGGTGCGCGTAGTATCTATATCAAGTGATATATTCTCAAAATACCTTACTGCATCATAACTGGTATAGCCATATAGCCCTGTTGCGTTGACAGGGCAATCGCCCGGATCAGCCTTAATACTGCTAATAAAGTCCTGAAGCTGGTCGGGTAGGGACTTCTCTGCCGGTATGGTTGCAGTACTTGTTTGACTATCTGGGAAACGGCAAATGACCTGCTCATTATCAACAATAAAGCCTGCCATCGGCTCGAAACAAACAAAGGAAAGTGAGTTGGTACTGCCATGATAATCGGAACTCTCAAGCAGTATTGTGTTGGGATATAGGTCACGCAGGGTAAGATAAAGACTTACCGGAGTAACTACATCACCTATATGAGGAGGTATACGCCTGTAATTCACTTTGATAGAATAAGTTCTCATATGTTATGGTTTAAGAATTTGCTGTACAAAATGAGTAAAACAAAAAAGGCCCGTCGGGGATTCCGACAGGCCTTTGTATTTATTTAAGCTTCGCTATAATACATAAGTGCACCGCTTCATCTCCCGATGTCGGAAAAAGAAGTGCGCCACCACCAAAAATTATTGCGAACTATTCTTGACATAATATCTGCTTTGATATTTGCAATTTTACGCAAGGAAAAATTAAAAAGCAAAATCCAAACGCGCTTTTTTTCTTTTAATTTTCATGCTGCACCTCGGTAATGTGCGGTAAGATATTGATGTTGATTAGTTTATAGCCTTGAGGCTGAGGTCCAGACTCCTGATATGGTGAGTCAGAGCTCCCACTGAAATAAAATCGACACCTGTTTCGGCATAGTCACGCAGTGTATCCAATGTAATACCGCCCGATGACTCGGTCTCGTACCTGCCTGCGATCATCTCTACTGCTGCGCGGGTTGTAGGGATATCGAAGTTATCTAGCATAATCCTGTGTACTCCGCCAACACGGAGAACTTCCTTCAGTTCGTCCATATTGCGAACCTCTATCTCGATCTTCAGGTCTTTACCCTTATTCTTCAGGTAGTCTTGTACTGCCTTGATAGCCTTCTCTATGCCTCCGGCAAAGTCTATATGATTGTCCTTGAGCATTATCATATCATATAGACCCATTCTGTGGTTGGTTCCACCGCCAATGCGGACAGCTTCCTTTTCAAGCATACGCATTCCGGGAGTGGTCTTTCTTGTGTCGAGCACCTTGGTATGGAGTCCTGCCAGTTTGTCGGCATAAACGCTGGTTGCAGTGGCTATACCGCTCATACGCTGCATAATGTTAAGCACCAGACGCTCGGCTTCTAAAAGGGTATGTACTCGTCCTTCTACCTTAAAAGCAATATCTCCGGGTTTGATTCTTGTACCGTCTTCGAGAAATTTCTCAAAAACAATGTCAGGCTGCAGAAGTCTGAAAACATCTGCAGCAATATCGACGCCGGCCAGTATACCGGCTTCCTTAACGAGGAGCTGAACCTTACCGGTGGCGTTTTCTGGTATTGAAGCAAGGGTGGAGTGGTCGCCATCACCAACATCTTCCCTTATGGCATTTTCAATAAATTCTTTGAGTAAGTGTTTATTCATCTTGTTTCTCGACTCTTAACTGGTGAATGAGGGCACGTCCATCGCTATTGCGGATCAGAAACAAGAGTCGGAACTGACCACGGTCATAGCTATAACGTCCGATTGCAAAGGTAGCATTTTCCCTCTCTCCCTGGTGTATCACCTGAAAGGAAGAAGCCGGATATTTGGCAAAGAAGTCCTTCATCATGAATTGTGCCTGTTCCCTGCTGAACACACCTGACTTCTCGGGTAGAACCAGTTCCACCCTGTCGTTGAAGTATTCAGCCAGTTCATAAGCATCACCTGACCTTGTGGCATTGCTTATTCCGTCTGGAAGCCTTCCGGAATTCTGTGCTACGGCTGCAGCATTCGCCAACGCAGCGATAAGGCTTACCACTAAAATCCGTTTAAGTGTTTTCATCAGATAATGTTTAGTTATAATTGCCTGACAGAAAATTCCGTGCCAAAAAAACATAATCTATTTTTGCCAGGACAAAGTTAACCTTTATACGTAATGAAATGTCATTTGGTTATGGTAGGCAGGACGGATGAGTCCTGGCTTAACACGGGTCTGGAACACTACTTGCGTCGTATAGAGCGCTATACACCGTTTCAGACAATTGTGATTCCCGACATAAAAAAAAGTTCGGCAATGCCCGATAATGTACTTAAGGAAAAGGAGGGAGAGGTCATCCTAAAACTCCTTTCACCTGGTGATATAATGGTTTTGCTCGACGAAAGGGGTATGGAGATTGGCTCAAGAGGGTTTGCTGACTTTCTCAACAAAATGATGCTTTCTGGTTGCCGTAAACTGTTCTTTGTTATCGGTGGAGCCTATGGCTTTTCGGATTCTGTTTACAAAAGGGCCGATCATAAGCTTAGCCTTTCTCGGATGACTTTTCCTCACCAGTTGGTGCGTCTGGTCTTTGCAGAACAGCTTTACAGGGCCTTTTCAATACTCAACAACGAGCCTTATCATCACGACTAAAGCTATTTACCTATGTAAATCCCTCTGTGTAGATATTACCCGGAAGGCTTACAAACGGAAACCGTTTTGCAGATTAATCGCGTCTGAACTGCAGTTTTGCACGGTAATTGTATTAAATTAGCCTGACCTTGAAGAAAATCTGATTAAATGCTTAAGCGAGCCTCCTCATTATATGTGCCCTTGCTGTTGTTTGTTATCCTGCTATCCGGGATACTGGTGTTGCGGCATATTGACGCAGGAAGGCCCGAATCTCAGTTTTCCGTCAGCAGAGCCGAAAAAGCTGTTCAGAGTGCAAGGGCAGGCATGAAGGCTTGTCTCAGCAAAATCGATATCAGCACCATTACATCACACCAGGAACTCTGGCGTGCAATTGATTCTCTGAATTATAAGTCAGTAAGTATCCTGGTTTTCCAGGGTTATGAACTGGTTGCCTGGACCGATCATTTGTTACCTGTCGAGGGCATCAATCCACACTACTTCAAACAGAATCTGGTAAGGCTTGAAAACGGATGGTACCTCACAGCCTCTAGACAGGAGGGGGATGTACTGGTCGTTGCCTTCTCTTTGTTAAAGGCTGAGTATCTCTATCAAAACAGATTCCTAAAGAATGGCTTTCCGGCAAATTATGGACTTGACCCGACAGTGTTGATAAGCCGCGAATTGACTGCCAACTCTTACTCCATCAATGATACTGACGGGGAATATCTGTTTAGTCTTATCCCCGGTGAACTCAAGCAGAAGCCCTCCCAGGCTTCTGCAATGGCCGACATACTTTTGCTGCTTGCTATTGCTATACTTTGGGTGTTTGCATTCAATATCCAGAAGCAGTTTAGAGGCACCAGATTCGCCAATCTGGTATATGTGGGTGTGGCGGCCCTTTTTTCAAGTTTGTACTACCTGTTAATCTGTGTTATAGGAATCAGATATTTCAATCAGGCGGAGCTGTTTTCTCCCCACAACTTTGCTGTGTCCAATTTGCTCCCTTCTATGGGGCATTTCCTCCTTCTGTCTTTTTTACTCTTTACGCTTGGATTGTGGTTTTATAAGTTTGTCAGGTTTACACTTCCCATTCCGGAAAACAGAATCAGACTGACAGGATTATACCTGCTGCTTATTGTAATGCTGGGCTTGGCTTCAATATATCTGGTATTTGTCAATCGTCTGTTTTACACACTTGCTCTTCACTCTTCTGGACACCTGGTTCTGATTAGGGTTACCGACCTGGACCTGGTGATTCTGTCCAGGTATCTCGCCGTCGCCCTATTGCTGCTTTCGTTTGTGTTTATTGCCGAAAGGCTGGTTCTGAGCTTTCTGATCCGCATACCATGTATTCATATCTTGATAGCTGCCGGCACGGTAATGCTTATAAATATTCTTGTGTTCAGGGGACTTGGAGTAGGGCAAAGCGACTGGTGCTTTTTGTTTTTTGGAGCAACATTGTTGGTTCTTCTTTACAGCACCCGTAATACTGTGTCGGGACTTTCTTATACATCATACTCATGGATTGCTGTGATATTCTCACTATATGCGGGTATGGTCTTTATGGATATGACAATTCGCAAGGAGGAGAGTGACAGGGAGTTGCTTGTCGAGAATCTGTCTTTCCAGCTGTTAAGAGAGGAGGACCCCATTGCAGAAATCTACCTTGCCGGAATCGAGAAACAGATATCCAACGATGTTACCCTGATGAGGTTGATGGGGCAACCGGAACTCGATCCAGGGGTCATCACCAACCACCTGATGAAGTTTTATTTCTATGGCTACTGGCGCCGGTTTGATATTCAGATAATTCCATGTTGGCCAAGCGGCGATCTACTGGTAGAACAGACTGGTGAAGTGAGCAACTGTTACGAGTATTTCTTTGGGCTTATTGAGCACTATGGTTATCCTCTGGAAGGTAGTGCACACTTCTATTTTATGGATGATGATGACGGACAGTCCTCGTACTTCGGGGTTTTCAGATTCTTCCCCGACGATGATGCAAGGGAGACAACTTTGTTTATAGAATTGCACTTCAAGCCGTTCTTTGAAGGGCTTGGATATCCCGAATTGCTTGTAAGTGACCGTGATTTGGCTAAAATGCGTCTGCTTGAGGAATACTCCTATGCCAAATACCTTGACGGTCGCCTGGTCAAGCGCTCCGGAGAGTTTATGTACAAGGCTCAGGTTGATCCTTATTTCCCGGTTCCATATAGTAAGGTTTTCCTAAAGGAAGGTAACTATTCTCATCTTGTATATCAACCTTCGCCAAATGCAACAATACTATTGAGTCGTAAGGACTTCACAGTAACTGATGTACTGATGGCCTTTTCTCTGTTCTTCCTTTTCTTCTTTCTGCTCACCGGAATTGTAATTCTGCTGTTGCAGTGGCAGTCCAAGGGCTTCTCTTTCAGGATTTCGATTCAGAAAAGGATACAGACTGTCTTTGTTGCGGTTATGGTGCTGATGCTTATTGTTGTGGCAACGGGAACAGTCTATTATACGGTAAAACAATACAGGCAAAAGCACCTTGAATTACTCGAGAGCAAGGTTCAGTCAATAATGCTTGAGCTCGAATATAAGGTAGGGCTTGACGGTCCCGAGACCTCAAGCCCCGGGGATTATCTGAACTATCAGCTTCAGATGATATCCACAGTTTTCTATTGCGATATTAATCTATATGGAGTTGATGGTACTTTGATTGGAACCTCCAGGCCGGAACTTTTCAGGAGCGGACTGGCAGGAACCCAGATGAATCCAAAGGCTTATTACAACCTGGCATACACCGAGGCTGTAAGTCATCTTGAGGAGGAGCAGATAGGATCAATGAAGTATATTTCCTTTTATGTGCCGCTGCTAGACAGTAACAATCGCCTGTCAGGCTTTCTCAATCTGCCTTATTTCGTTGGTAATAACGATCTGAGAAGTGAGATTTCTTCAGTAATTGTCACGATAGTCAATTTCTATCTGCTCTTCTCCTTCCTTGTCATTCTGATAGCAGTGTTCCTCTCTCGTCAGATTACCAGACCACTGTTGCTACTGCAAACCAAGATATCTCAGATAAAGCTTGACAGGCTGAATGAAAAGATTGACTACAAGGGGCAGGATGAGATTGGTGAACTGGTAGCTGAGTACAACCGTATGGTGGATGAGCTGACTATCAGTGCTGGTAAACTTGCACGTACGGAGAGGGAACTTGCCTGGAGGGAAATGGCAAGGCAGATTGCGCATGAGATCAAGAATCCGTTGACGCCCATGAAGCTCAGCATACAATACCTGCAAAGAGCCTGGAAAGATAATGTGGTGGATTTTGATGCCTATCTGAAGAAGGTCACTGATACACTGATAGAACAGATCAATTCGCTGTCGTCAATTGCCTCTGAGTTTAGCCGCTTTGCACAGATGCCACCCGAGAAGTCAGAAGTTATCAACCTGATTGAGAAGATAGAGAATAGCCGCACCCTATTTGGTGATACCGGTAGCGTACCTGTAGTACTGGTTAATATGGCAGGAGATATTGTCAAGGTTAGGGCGGACGGCGAACAACTATTAGGTGTTTTCAATAACCTGATTAAGAATGCGATCCAGTCAATACCCGACAATCGTGAGGGTCGGATAGAAATAGAAGTAAGTCGGGACGATGAGAAAGTTGTCGTTGCCATCAAGGATAATGGTAAGGGAGTTCCTGATGAGATACGAACCAAGTTGTTTGAGCCAAGCTTTACTACCAAGACCGGAGGTATGGGTCTGGGATTGGCGATTTCAAAGAGAGCTGTTGAGAATGCCGGTGGACGTATCTGGTTTACCTCCGAGGAGAATACAGGTTCGGTGTTCTATGTCGAACTACCCGTGATTTCTGACAGCAAATAGTAGTTGAGTCTTCTGAAGATACTATCCATATCTGTGCGCAGGTTGACTTCTGCCAATACATTTTCTTTCCTGTTTGTAGCAGTTGTGTTCCAACTGTTTGTGGTATTGGAACAGTGGAAAATTACTTTTTAGTTGTCTATGTGAAAGTAAGCTCTGGTGCTGCTGATATGGACAGTAAGCCGGGGCTTTGCAACTGAATTGTTAGTCGGCCTGATTCTCTTTAGTGGAGTAAACTACGGTAGTCTCAGCCCACTTGTCAGCCAGCCTGTATCCGCGACTTACAAACCACCACAGATCAATCAGGTTAAGCACCGGGATCAACATTACCAGACCTCTGATAACTGACTTTTCATGTTGACCGGTTATAGGAGTCAGCTGAGGGATATTCACTACCTTTATTTTAAGTAGATGTTTTCCACAACTCTGACCATTCATAAATGGCATGGATTCTTTACCCAGATGATAGATCAGACCAAGGATCCATCCTATTCTTGGGAAAAAGCACAAACCGGCAACTATTACTATATCAATAACAGCCGCTATAATACGTTCTGTTAAAGGAGCTGTTGAAGGAGTTGTCATTCCTGAAGCTGGCATTTCTGGCAAATTTTGGCGCTAAGATATATCATCCATGCTGATTATACCATTCAGAATGGCATAAACTGTAAGACCGGATACACTTTTAATATCCAGTTTCCGGGTAATATTCTTGCGGTGCGAAATAACGGTGTGAGTACTGATAAATAATTCCGACCCAATCTCTTTGTTGGTCTTTCCGAGTGCTACATGCTTTAGAATAAGCTTTTCGCGGGGAGTCAGTTCCTCCGACTCCTGAACACTCTTGGTTTCTGATATCGACTTGAGAGTGTTTGATATCTTTTCCATAAGAGCAACCTTCGAATCGTATATGGACAACTGATTATCAGGTGCACCATGCGGAAGCGCAGTATTAATAATATGTAGTACTTTGCAGTGTTCAGGTATTACATCTGACAAAGGTTTATCATTTGAAGTGGTCGCAATACTTGAATTAATAATTAGCAGATCCGGGTCTAGATGCTGAATAACCTCCTCAATTCCAAGGTTAGAACCCAGAATCTCAATTTCGCCGGTTTCGGGAAACTGCCTTAATATATGCATCAATCCTTTTCTCAGGAGATAGGATTGTTCAGCTACTAAGATTCTTATCATTGAGGTGCCAGTTATAAACCTTTATTCTGTGCAATATACTCTCGTTCCATCTGCCTCACCTTAGGTATAAGGACGTTCTCCTCAAGCAATGTGTGATCTTTAAGATCATTACCAAGCCTGCTTATCTCAAGTATCAGGTTGGTAAACTGGATGCTGCTGATCTGTGGCTGTAAATGCTTCAGAAGTATACTTTGCAGATCAAATACCTTTTCTTCTATATCACTATGGTGTTCCAGATACTTGTCTATAGAATAATTCTTGTACCTGGTATTGAAGGTCTCCCTGCTCATACGTCCTTCTATTGCATCCGACAGCGCCAGAATATAAGGGAAGGTGGTATTCTCCTCATCCTCTATATGCTCAGTAAATTCTCTAATATACTCCCTGAAAAAGCCAAGCATAAGCTGTACTGAGTTGTCGGGCATACCCGACAACTGTTCCAGATATTCAATTTCTTTTTCTATGCGAGGTATCTGAAAATGCAGATAGTACTGGTGAGTATTGTGCAGATATGTAATTAGCCATTTTGCATCACCCTTTATCAACTGCTCCTGGGGAAAGTTTTCACGTTCCAGAAACCAGTGTACCAGTTCCATAAAGAAAGTGACAGGCATCTGTTGCTCCTCACAGATGGTCCTTACGCTTTTGTCTTTGAAACCGAAGGGTATCTGAAGGCGCTGTATTACGGCCAGAACATTAAAGTTGAGCTGAACAAGTTCAGCCATTTTCATATCAGCATGAATACTCATAAGGACGCTTATTTAGACTGGGTAAAAATAAGAAAAGTTTATATAACTACCCCATCAGGCACCAATTTATTGACCAGAGCATATAGTCTTCAGATTATTTCTTCCTCATAAAGATATTGACGGGCACACCCGACAAATCCCATTTCTCCCTCAGTTTATTTTCAAGGAAGCGCTTGTATGGATCCTTAACATACTGCGGCAGGTTGCAGAAGAATGCAAAGGATGGTGGCTGTGTCGGAAGTTGTGAGATATACTTAATCTTAATGTACTTACCCTTTGTTGCCGGTGGTGGAGTAGCATCAATCAGCGGCAGGAAGTACTCGTTGAGTTTTGATGTCGGGATTTTCCTGGTTTTGTTTTCATAAACCCTCATAGCTTCTTCCACTACCTTGAAGATCCTTTGCTTGTTGGTGACAGATGTAAAGATTATAGGATAGTCAGTGTAGGGTGCTGTCTGCTCACGTATTGCTGCTTCAAACTTCTTGGTTGAATTGCTGTCCTTTTCAATAAGGTCCCACTTATTTACCACTACTACAATACCCTTACGGTTACGCTCCACCAGTCCGAAGATTTTCTGGTCCTGACCTTCGAAGCCGCGGGTAGCATCCACCATCAGGATACATACATCTGAGTTTTCAATTGACCTTATGGCACGCATTACCGAGTAAAACTCGAGATCTTCCTTTACTCTTGCCTTCTTGCGGATTCCGGCAGTGTCGACAAGGAGGAACCTGTGGCCAAACTTGTTGTATAGTGTGTGAATACTATCACGGGTTGTGCCAGGTATATCAGTTACTATATTCCTTTCTTCGCCTGTCAGAGCATTTAGAAGTGATGATTTACCTGCATTGGGTCTTCCAACGATAGTAAACCTGGGTAATTGCTCTTCTTCAATTGCTCCGGCTTCCTTTTCAGGTAAAGCAGCTACAACTGCATCCATCAATTCACCTGTTCCGAATCCGTTGATAGATGAAATTGTAAATAGTTCTTTGAATCCAAGTGAATAGAAGTAAGCTGCTTCGGGCAGGCGTTCGCCCGTGTCAACTTTGTTGACCACGACAAAAGCAGGCTTGTTGGAGCGCCTTATTACCTCAGCAAGCATCTCATCATAATCAGTCAGTCCAGTGGTAACATCCACCAGGAAGAGCAGAATATCTGCTTCTTCTATTGCAATAGTAACCTGATCCCTAATTGATTCTTCAAAAATATCATCTGAGTTGATTGCGTAACCACCTGTATCTACCACTGAAAACTCAACCCCATTCCAGACGGACTTCCCATATAATCGGTCGCGGGTAACTCCGCTGACTTCATCCACAATAGCGTGGCGCTGTCCCGTAAGGCGGTTAAACAGAGTTGATTTTCCTACGTTGGGGCGTCCTACTATTGCGACAATATTTGCCATACTCTCTTAAATTTTATGTTTGTTGTGATTATAATTCGTAACCAAAATTGCGAAGGAAATTATCCTTATCCCGCCAGTCTTTAGTGACCTTGACAAATAGCTCAAGGAAGACCTTACGTCCCAGAAAGGTTTCAATTTCTTTTCTTGCCTCAGTTCCTGTCTTCTTGAGTGCCTTGCCCTGATGCCCTATGATTATTGCCTTTTGAGATTCACGGGCCACGTGTATGATGGCTCTGATTCTTACAATCTCAGGCCCTTCCTTAAATTCTTCAACCTCAACTTCAACAGAATAGGGAATCTCCTTCTGGTAATATAGCAGGATCTTCTCACGGATAATCTCCGATACAAAAAAACGTTCGGGCTTATCGGTGAGTGCATCCTTATCAAAATACGGTGGTGATTCCGGCATCAGTTCCATAATCCGGGCCATAAGGTTGTCTGTGTTGAACTTCTTAATGGCTGAGATCGGAAATATCTCAGCTTTTGGAACAAGTTCCTTCCATTGTAACACAAGCTGCTCAAGATCAGCCTGATTGGACAGGTCGACCTTGTTTATTGCAAGAAGCACCGGAGTATCAGATTTATTGATTTCATTAATAAAGTCAGAGTTCTTTCCTGGTGTCTCAATAGTATCAGTTATGTATAATATAGCATCTGCATCAGCCAGGGCCGACTTGCTAAACTTAAGCATTGCCTCTTGGAGTTTGTACTTGGGTTCCAGTACTCCGGGGGTGTCAGAAAACACAATTTGATAGTCAGGACTATTGAGGATTCCAAATATCCTGTGCCTTGTTGTCTGAGCCTTGGAGGTTATTATAGAAAGCCTTTCCCCCACCAGGAGGTTGGAAAGTGTTGACTTTCCAACATTTGGATTTCCAACTATACTTACATATCCAGCTTTATGCCCCATATCCCGCCTTTGTTTTTCTGTTATTCTATTGTTAATCAATTTGTTTAATTCCCCCTGGGGGAAATAATCGCGCCGCAAAGTTACTACAATTGATGGTTTATTCACCCATTTTCAAATAAACTTAGGTGTTGGTGAATGGATTATTTTTGGTGATTATCAGGTGCTTTATCTTTTTTAACACAAAAGAAGTGTAGAAAGATTTGGAAGCATAGGAAATTCCCCCTTATCTTTGCATCCGCTTTCAAAACGATGAGGCGTACAAATGTTGAATAACGGTGCTTTTGGCCTGCAACTGAGTCGAAAAAAAGATTTTTAATGAAAAATCGAAATTTGTTTTGAAAGTTCGAAAAAACTGATTTATCTTTGCATCCGCTTTCCAAAAAATTTTGGCAAGGTGCTTAGTGAATAGAATAACGATCTTTGAAAATATTGATGCAATACCTAAAAAGAAAAGACAGGAAAGCGTAATTCCTTTGAGGAAGATTAGAATTGAGCCCAGATAATATTTTTAAAAACTTTTCATACAACGAAGAGTTTGATCCTGGCTCAGGATGAACGCTAGCGACAGGCTTAACACATGCAAGTCGAGGGGTAACAGGGTAGCAATACCGCTGACGACCGGCGCACGGGTGAGTAACGCGTATGCAACCTGCCTATAACTGGGGAATAGCTCCCTGAAAGGGGAATTAACACCGCATAACACTATTGATTCGCATGGATTAGTAGTTAAATGTAGCGATACAGGTTATAGATGGGCATGCGTGACATTAGCTAGTTGGTGAGGTAACGGCTCACCAAGGCTACGATGTCTAGGGGTTCTGAGAGGAAGGTCCCCCACACTGGTACTGAGACACGGACCAGACTCCTACGGGAGGCAGCAGTGAGGAATATTGGTCAATGGGCGCAAGCCTGAACCAGCCATGTCGCGTGCAGGAAGACTGCCCTATGGGTTGTAAACTGCTTTTATAGTAGAAGAAACACATCTACGTGTAGATGTCTGCCAGTATACTATGAATAAGCATCGGCTAACTCCGTGCCAGCAGCCGCGGTAATACGGAGGATGCAAGCGTTATCCGGATTTATTGGGTTTAAAGGGTGCGTAGGCGGGACTGTAAGTCAGGGGTGAAATACTGCAGCTTAACTGTAGCATTGCCTTTGAAACTGCCGTTCTTGAGTACAGTTGAGGTAGGCGGAATGTGGTGTGTAGCGGTGAAATGCATAGATATACCACAGAACGCCGATTGCGAAGGCAGCTTACTAAGCTGTTACTGACGCTGAGGCACGAAAGCGTGGGGATCAAACAGGATTAGATACCCTGGTAGTCCACGCTGTAAACGATGATTACTGGTTGTTAGCGATATATAGCTAGTGACTGAGCGAAAGCATTAAGTAATCCACCTGGGGAGTACGTCGGCAACGATGAAACTCAAAGGAATTGACGGGGGCCCGCACAAGCGGAGGAACATGTGGTTTAATTCGATGATACGCGAGGAACCTTACCTGGGTTTAAATGGGGAGTGCCAGGTGTCGAAAGATGCTTTTCCTTCGGGACACTCTTCAAGGTGCTGCATGGTTGTCGTCAGCTCGTGCCGTGAGGTGTCGGGTTAAGTCCCATAACGAGCGCAACCCTTGCCGATAGTTGCCATCACGTAAAGGTGGGCACTCTATCGGGACTGCCGGTGTAAACCGTGAGGAAGGTGGGGATGACGTCAAATCAGCACGGCCCTTACATCCAGGGCTACACACGTGTTACAATGGCCAGTACAGAGGGCCGCTACCCCGCGAGGGGATGCCAATCTCGAAAGCTGGTCTCAGTTCGGATTGAAGTCTGGAACCCGACTTCATGAAGCCGGATTCGCTAGTAATCGCGCATCAGCCACGGCGCGGTGAATACGTTCCCGGGCCTTGTACACACCGCCCGTCAAGCCATGGGAGCCGGGGGTACCTGAAGTATGTAACCGCAAGGAGCGTACTAGGGTAAAACTGGTGACTGGGGCTAAGTCGTAACAAGGTAGCCGTACCGGAAGGTGTGGCTGGAATACCTCCTTTCTGGAGAGCTTAAGTAAAGATCTTCCTTACTTAAAGAAGGATTATGCAGAAGGGTCTTTCTACAGTATTGCATCAAAAGGGGAATTAGCTCAGTTGGCTAGAGCGCCTGCCTTGCACGCAGGAGGTCAAGGGTTCGACTCCCTTATTCTCCACAGTTGCTTTTGCAACAAACGATCATTGACATATTGAATTACAAGAGAAAGACTAGAGGAAAAAAATGCTAAAGCATTAAAGAAAGTAAAGAAGAGCGCACGGCGGATGCCTAGGCTCTCAGAGGCGAAGAAGGACGCGACAAGCTGCGAAAAGCTGCGGGGAGGTGCACATAACCTGTGATCCGCAGATCTCCGAATGGGGCAACCCACCAGGTTGAAGGCCTGGTATCCTGGAGCAATTCAGGAGGCAAACCCGTTGAACTGAAACATCTTAGTAGGCGGAGGAGAAGAAAACAAAAGTGATTCCCCCAGTAGCGGCGAGCGAAGCGGGAATAGCCCAAACCAATCTTGTTTAGGCAGGGTTGGGGTAGTAGGACTGCATAAAGATAATATTAATACGAAGTGGAAGCATCTGGAAAGTTGCATCATAGAGGGTTAAAGTCCCGTACACGTAAGTATGATATTACGAGCAGTATCCTGAGTAACGCGGGACACGAGGAATCTTGCGTGAATCTGCCGGGACCATCCGGTAAGGCTAAATACTCCTGAGAGACCGATAGTGAACCAGTACCGTGAGGGAAAGGTGAAAAGCACCCCTAACAGGGGAGTGAAATAGTACCTGAAACCGTGCGCTTACAAACTGTTGGAGCCCTTTATTGGGGTGACAGCGTGCCTTTTGCATAATGAGCCTACGAGTTATACCTTGCCAGCGAGGTTAAGTGTTGTTAGACACGGAGCCGAAGCGAAAGCGAGTCTTGAAAGGGCGCTAAGTTGGCAGGGATAGACGCGAAACCTAGTGATCTACCCATGGTCAGGTTGAAGTTTCGGTAACACGAAATGGAGGACCGAACCGGTAAACGTTGAAAAGTTTTCGGATGAACTGTGGGTAGGGGTGAAAGGCCAATCAAACTGGGAAATAGCTCGTACTCCCCGAAATGCATTTAGGTGCAGCCTCGATTAAGAGTTATCCAGAGGTAGAGCTACTGATAGGACGCGAGGGCTTCACCGCCTATCAAATCCTGACAAACTCCGAATGCTGGATAATGTTTTTCGAGAGTGAGGGCATGGGTGCTAAGGTCCGTGTCCGAGAGGGAAAGAACCCAGACCATCAGCTAAGGTCCCCAAATGTATGCTAAGTTGAAGAAAACGCGGTATGGTTGCAGAGACAGCTAGGATGTTGGCTTGGAAGCAGCCATTCATTTAAAGAGTGCGTAACAGCTCACTAGTCGAGCGACCGTGCATGGATAATAATCGGGCATCAAGCATACTACCGAAGCTATGGAATGATACTTAGGTATCATTGGTAGGGGAGCATTCCAGTCAGCGTCGAAGCAGTATCGTGAGGTATTGTGGAGCGTCTGGAAAAGCAAATGTAGGCATAAGTAACGATAATGGGGGTGAGAAACCCCCACGCCGAAAGACCAAGGATTCCTGATCAACGTTAATCGGATCAGGGTTAGTCGGGCCCTAACACGTACCCGTTAGGGGAAGTGGATGGCAAACAGGTTAATATTCCTGTACCCGTTATACAACAAAAGTGACGTATAAGAGAGATGTCTGGGTGCTGACGGAATAGCACGCTGAGCTTAGGTTTCGGCCGAAGCGAAGGCAAGCATCTTGTACCGAGAAAAGCGAGTATAACGGCTCGTACCGTAAACGGACACACGTAGTTGGGTTGAGTATACTAAGGCGCTCGAGTGATCCACGGCTAAGGAACTCGGCAAATTAACCCTGTAACTTCGGGAGAAAGGGTTCCTGTTAAGCGATTGACAGGACGCAGAGAAATGGCCCAGGCGACTGTTTAACAAAAACACATGGCTATGCAAAATCGAAAGATTAGGTATATGGCCTGACACCTGCCCGGTGCTGGAAGGTTAAGAGGAGATGTCAGGAGCAATCCAAAGCATTGAATTGAAGCCCCAGTAAACGGCGGCCGTAACTATAACGGTCCTAAGGTAGCGAAATTCCTTGTCGGGTAAGTTCCGACCTGCACGAATGGTGTAACGATCTGGGCACTGTCTCAGCCGTGAGCTCGGTGAAATTGTAATACCGGTGAAGATGCCGGTTACCCGCAACGGGACGGAAAGACCCCGTGAACCTTTACTGCAACTTAGCATTGATTTTGGGTAAGTTATGTGTAGGATAGGCCGGAGACTATGAAGTGGTGCCGCCAGGTATCATGGAGTCGCCGTTGAAATACGGCCCTTGACTTGCCTGAAGTCTAATCCCTCAGAGAGAGGGAGACATTGCTTGGTGGGTAGTTTGACTGGGGTGGTCGCCTCCAAAAGAGTAACGGAGGCTCCCAAAGGTACCCTCATGACGTTTGGCAATCGTCAGTAGAGTGTAATGGCACAAGGGTGCTTGACTGTGAGACCGACAAGTCGAACAGGTAGGAAACTAGGGCATAGTGATCCGGTGGTTCCGCATGGAAGGGCCATCGCTCAAAGGATAAAAGGTACTCCGGGGATAACAGGCTGATCGCCGCCAAGAGCTCACATCGACGCGGCGGTTTGGCACCTCGATGTCGGCTCGTCACATCCTGGGGCTGGAGAAGGTCCCAAGGGTTCGGCTGTTCGCCGATTAAAGTGGCACGCGAGCTGGGTTCAGAACGTCGTGAGACAGTTCGGTCCCTATCTGTTGTGGGCGCAGGAGATTTGAGAGACCCTGTCATTAGTACGAGAGGACCGTGATGGACAAACCTCTGGTGTATCAGTTGTACCGCCAGGTGCAGCGCTGAGTAGCTATGTTTGGAAGGGATAAGTGCTGAAAGCATCTAAGCACGAAGCCTGTCTCAAGATTAGATCTCCATATAAGGGGCGTTAAAGACTATGACGTTGATAGGCTGCAGGTATAAAGGTGGTAACATCAAAGCCGAGCAGTACTAATTACCCGAGACTTTCAGAGCTGGTATTTTAGTCTCAAGTCTTTATCTTGTAATCAATATGTTAAGATATCACTACGACGAAGGTTGTAGCAATGAACAAAGAGAGAGTACAAACTCTAAGATATTTAGGTGGCTATAGCGCAGGGGATCCACCTCTTCCCATACCGAACAGAGAAGTTAAGCCCTGCCGCGCCGATGGTACTGCGTAAAAACGGGAGAGTAGGTCGCCGCCCATCTTACAAGAGAGAGGCTGTCCGATAAAGGGCAGCCTCTTATTTTTTTGTTGTATATCCCAGCCCACACCGGGTCTATTATTTTTTGCTTCTTTTATTTCTACCTTAGTCCATTTTTATACTTTGCCTGCCATATATCATGTTTTTAATCCCCTTATTACATTGTGGCAAAGACGTTAAGTAGTACTAAGTACATTCTACTGCTGTTACCGGTATTTTTGGAATGCGCCCATCTGTTTTGGTTCCAGATTCAATTCTTGAACTTATATATAGTGATGCAGGCTGGGACAAGGGTGGTATCGCGGCAAAGGTTTATATTAACAGAGGAGTATTTCAGAAGACCCTTGTAAAGTATCAAGGAAATTGAAGGTTTTATATAAATACTAAGATGCTCATCCAACTTCACTAGGAAAGGAGATTATATGTTATTGTAACAGGCTGAAGGATGAAAAAGTTGTTCATATCAATGTCGGGAAGGTTATTGGGTTTTTGAATGGAAGAAATTGGTTTGAGGGTTGGGTTTCGATAAGATAGGAGTTAAAAAAAAGAACCTGCCGGTGTAGACCGGCAGGTTCTTTTTTTTGGTAATTTTGCTAGTCTTAGTTGACTGAGGCAATATTTTGAATATTCTTCAACAGTGAAGGATAATAGCAAGCTATCAAGCCTAGAGCCTTTTCAACAGGAATGTTACCGTCAGATATTCTGGATTGGTATTTCAGGTTTTCTGTTGAAAGGAACATATTGTTAACCTGTTCAGGAATTAGGCTGTATTTTGAATTTACCAACTTAGCTCCAAACCCTTGCTTATTGCATGTGTACTGTACTTCCATTACATTACTCCTGACAATGTATTCACGGCATTTTGCTCGTTCGTCAAGGTAAATCTTGATAGGCTCAGTACCATTTTGATATGTTAGTTGGAAAACCCTTACCTGGGTGTTGGCAATGGTCTCGGGTGCTAGCTCTACTATGGTATATTCACCTAGTATAGTTTGAGAATTACCGGTAGTTACAGGTTCAGCAGCATTCATTGCGTTAGAAACAGTAATGCTCAACATTAGGAAAAGACCTACGCAAAGAGTGGAGATGATGTTTGAACGTTTCATAGTATTTAAGTTTTAATGGTTACTAAATTGAGTTTATTGACTATTGTTGCACTTATAGATTATCAATAGCCGTGCCAATTTTTTAAAGAGCAGATAATCAAGTGAATAGACCCTTGGCGATTTGTATTTAATGTGCGCTAACGGATAATATATGTTCGTATACGGACAATAATTTGGGTTTGTCTTTCATTTTGAAAGCAAAATCTTTTGAATTTGTTGGGCGATTTGTTTATTTAGAATTTGAATTTTCATGAAACTGCACCTGTATGAGGGTTGTGTGCTTTCATAAGAGGGTTTTGGGAGTGTTTTGAGAGACTTAAAATTTATAAGCTATGATAGCAATTAATGAGATATTGGCTGCCTATAATTGCATAAAGGGAGTTGTGGAAAAGACCCCTTTGCAGAAGAGTGAGATTCTATCAGAGAGATACTCGGCCAATATTTATTTGAAGAGGGAAGACCAGCAAATGGTTAGGTCTTACAAGATCAGGGGAGCATATTATAAGATTGCATCCCTGAGCGATGAAGACAGACATAAGGGTGTGGTTTGTGCAAGTGCAGGTAATCATGCCCAGGGTGTTGCTTATGCTTGTAACCACCTTAATATAAAGGGGAAGATTTTTATGCCCACTACAACTCCCAAGCAGAAGGTAAAGCAGGTTAGGATGTTCGGTCGTGACCACATTGAAATCATTCTAACAGGAGACACCTATGATGAGGCTTATCATGCTGCAATGGAGGATTGCCGTGAGTCAGGTTCCGTCTTTATCCACCCTTTCGATGATACTATGGTAATTGCCGGACAGGGGACCATGGGTATTGAAATTATGGAGCAGATCAAGGTTCCCCTGGATATGATTTTTATCCCTGTTGGTGGTGGAGGATTAATTGCCGGACTGGGTTCTTACCTGCGCATTCACAGTCCGTCGACAAGAATTATTGGTGTTGAGCCCGAAGGAGCTCCTTCAATGACCCGGTCATTAAAGAAAGGTCGCAGGGTAACCCTTGAGAAGTTTGAAAAGTTTGTCGATGGTGCGGCTGTAGCTACTATTGGTGAACTAAACTTCAAGATTGCCAGCGAGGTTATAGATGATATGTTGCTTGTTCCCGAGGGCAAGGTTTGTACAAGCATCCTGCAATTGTATAATGAATCTGCAATAGTTGTAGAACCAGCAGGAGCTCTGAGTGTTGCCGCTCTTGACCTCTATGCTGACCAGATCAAGGGTAAGAATGTAATTTGTATAATAAGTGGTGGTAACAATGATATAACCCGTACAGAGGAAATTAAGGAACGTTCTTTGCTTTACGAGGGGCTGAAGCACTACTTTATAATTCGATTCCCTCAAAGGTCAGGGGCTCTCAGGGATTTTGTCAACCACGTACTGGGGCCTGAAGATGATATTACCAGGTTTGAGTATATAAGGAAAAACAGCAGGGAAAATGGTCCGGCTCTTGTTGGCATCGAAACCAGGTCAAGGCAGGATTACTACTCCCTTGTGAAAAGGATGGATGAGTACAGAATCAACTACACCCATGTAAATGATTCACCTGACCTCTTCCACTTCCTTATCTAGTCAGGGTAGTACCAATCAGGATATTTAAGCCTCGCGCACAGATCAGAACCAGGACCATCTGGCGACACAGAGTTAATGGAACCTCCTATTGCTGTATGAAAATACTGTAGTTCTGAAAAATCAGGTTCTTATTAGAGGTCTTTAGTTTTACTAAAATAAAACAGGGTGTCCCGCCGGGGGCACCCTGTCTTGTATCTGTAGGAGGCTCACTTTACAGAGAACCGATGTTTTCACATTCAGCGTTACGGTCAATCTTTTTGATAAGACCTGTAAGCACCTTTCCGGGACCGATTTCAGTAAAGTGAGTAGCACCGTCAGCCAGCATGTTTTGGACTGTCTGAGTCCACTTCACAGGGGCTGTAAGTTGTGCTATCAGGTTTTCCTTAATCTTGGCCGGATCAGTAAATGGTTGTGCTGACACATTTTGATATACCGGACAAATAGGCTTTTTTATCTCGGTCTTTTCGATAGCCTCTGCCAGTTGAGCCCTTGCTGGTTCCATAAGTGGAGAGTGGAAAGCCCCACCAACAGACAGTTTCAGCGCCCTCTTTGCGCCAAGAGCAGTGAGCTTTTCACAGGCTTTGTCAACACCTTCTATTGAGCCGGAGATTACCAACTGACCAGGGCAGTTGTAATTGGCCGGTACCACTACGGCATCAATTTCAGCGCAGGCATCCTCAACTATTTTGTCGTCGAGACCTACTATAGCAGCCATAGTCGATGGTTCAAGTTCGCAAGCCTTTTGCATGGCCTGAGCCCTTTGTGAAACAAGACGGAGTCCGTCTTCAAATGACAGCGCACCCGCTGCAACAAGGGCTGAAAACTCTCCCAATGAATGACCTGCAGTCATATCAGGTTTGAATTTGTCACCTTGAGTAAGAGCAAGAATAACTGAATGAAGGAAGATTGCCGGTTGGGTAACCTTGGTTTGCCGAAGGTCCTCCTCAGTACCTTCAAACATCAGGTCGGTAATCCTGAAACCCAGGATTTCATTGGCCTTTTCGAACATTTCAGCTGCCTGGGGCACCTGTTCGTACAGGTCCTTGCCCATGCCTACGAATTGAGCTCCCTGACCGGGAAATACATAAGCTTTAGCCATAATTTCAAGTTTATGATTGAGCAGCAAATATATAATTATTCACCTCAGGGTACTCAAAAAAAAACTCCCAATGTCATTTTAGAGTTGCAGCGACCCCGGCCGGGGCCGCTGCTTGTTTCAGAGATTTAATTAGTTATGCAATAAAATAATATGCAAGCGTTTTTATTTGTCGCATATTTTACTAATTTTGCACCGCTTTTTTGTCGAAAAATGCGAAAATATTTGAGAATCAATGGGAATTTAAGGTTAAAAAGCATACCTTTGCAACCCATTTATCTGAAGTGTTTTTAGTTAAATTTAATTTTATATGCCAACAATTCAACAATTAGTAAGGAAAGGACGCGAAAGGATTCAGTACAAGAGCAAATCGCCGGCCCTGGACTCATGTCCTCAGCGCCGTGGGGTTTGTGTACGTGTGTACACCACTACACCAAAGAAGCCGAACTCGGCTATGCGTAAGGTGGCCAGGGTACGTCTTACCAACGGCAAGGAGGTTAATGCTTACATTCCGGGAGAAGGACACAACCTGCAAGAGCACTCAATCGTGCTTGTTCGCGGTGGTCGTGTAAAGGACCTTCCAGGTGTACGTTACCACTTAGTTCGTGGAGCACTTGATGCATCCGGAGTAGATGGTCGTTCCAAGAGCCGTTCAAAGTATGGAACTAAGCGTCCGAAGAAGAAGTAATTAACTAACTGACAGTTTTTTGTTTATTGGAGTATTTGGGTTGAGTAAATGGCCCGGCGCCGTTGAAGAGTTGAATACAGCCAGTAATCGAAGCTGATAAACAAAAAGAAGAATGAGGAAAAGTAAACCAAAAAAGAGGGTATTACTACCCGATCCAAAGTACAATGATACTTTGGTAACACAGTTTGTTAACAACCTGATGTACGATGGAAAGAAATCGATTGCATATTCGATTTTTTACTCTGCACTTGATGTTGTAAAAGAAAAGACAGAGAAAGAAGGAAAGAGTCCTCTTGAAATCTGGAAGAAAGCTCTTGAGAATATTACTCCTAATGTAGAGGTTAAGAGCCGCCGTGTTGGAGGTGCAACTTTCCAGGTTCCCACCGAAATCAGACCGGAGCGTAAGGTATCCATCAGTATGAAGAATTTGATTCTCTTTGCGCGTAAGAGAAGTGGTAAGTCAATGGCAGAAAAGCTGTCAGCTGAGATCATTGCCGCATACAACCAGGAAGGTGGCGCATTTAAGAAGAAGGAAGATATGCATAAGATGGCAGAAGCTAACCGAGCATTTGCCCACTTCAGGTTTTAATTTTTAGAAAGAGAATCTAATGGCAAAGGATCTAAAGCATTTAAGGAATATCGGGATTATGGCTCACATCGACGCCGGTAAGACTACTACTACCGAGCGTATTTTGTTTTATACAGGATTAACCCATAAGATCGGTGAAACCCACGACGGTTCGGCCGTTATGGACTGGATGGAACAAGAGCAGGAGAGAGGTATCACCATCACTTCAGCAGCTATTACAACCCGTTGGAAATATAATAACGAGGAATATCAGATCAATATAATTGACACCCCAGGTCACGTTGACTTCACTGTTGAAGTTGAACGTTCTCTTCGCGTATTGGACGGTGCTGTTGCACTTTTCTGCGCAGTAGGTGGTGTTGAACCTCAGTCTGAAACTGTTTGGCGTCAGGCCGACAAGTACAATGTACCCCGTATCGGTTTTGTCAACAAGATGGACCGTTCGGGTGCAAACTTTTATGAAGTAGTTCGTCAGATACAGGAAATCCTGGGTGCTAACCCTGTTCCTGTTCAAATACCTATCGGTGCCGAAGAAACATTCAGAGGCGTTGTTGACCTTATTGACAACAAGGCTATAATTTGGTATGACGATGATGTTCTTGGTCAACGTTACGAACTTGAGGACATCCCGGCTGATATGGTTGACGAAGTAGCTGAATGGCGCGGTAAGCTGGTTGAAGCAGTTGCCGAGTACGATGATGAATTGTTGGAAAGATTCTTTGATGATCCGGATTCAATCACCCCAGAACAGCTTATTACTGTAATACGTAAGGCCGCAATCGATCTTAAGATCGTTCCTGTTATGTGCGGTTCTGCATTCCGTAACAAGGGTGTGCAACGCCTGCTTGACGGTGTTATCCGTTTCCTACCTGCTCCAACTGACGTACCTGATATCAGGGGTATTAATCCTGATACTGAAAAGGAAGAAGGTCGTGAGCAGACAGAAGAAGCTCCATTTACTGCACTTGCATTTAAGATCGCTACTGACCCGTTTGTAGGTCGTCTGGCTTATATTCGTGTATATTCTGGTAAGCTTGATTCAGGATCATATATTTATAATACCAGGAGCAACAGGAAAGAGCGTATCTCACGTCTGTATCAGATGCAATCCAACAGACAGGTAGCTATCGACAGTGTATCTGCCGGTGATATCTGTGCTGGTGTAGGATTTAAGGATATTCGTACAGGTGATACTCTTTGCGATGAAAACCATCCTATAGTTCTTGAATCAATGGACTTTCCCGATCCAGTTATCGGTATCTCTGTTGAGCCTAAGAGCCAAAAGGATATGGACAAGTTGAGCAATGCACTGAGCAAGCTTGCTGAAGAAGACCCAACTTTCCGTGTACAGATGGATCCAGACAGTGGACAAACTGTAATCAGCGGTATGGGAGAGCTTCACCTTGAGGTTATCCTCGACCGTCTGAAACGTGAGTTTAAGGTTGAGTGTAATCAAGGTCGTCCGCAAGTTAACTACAAGGAAGCTATTGGTGCTTCTGTTGAACACCGCGAAGTGTTTAAGAAGCAAACCGGTGGTCGTGGTAAGTTTGCTGATATCATCGTTAGGATTAGCCCAATTGATGAAGGCCATACCGGACTTCAGTTTGTTGACCTTGTTAAGGGTGGTAATATTCCTAAGGAATTCGTACCATCAGTTGAGAAGGGGTTTAAAACTGCAATGCTCAATGGTGTATTGGCCGGTTATCCAGTTGACAACCTAAAGGTGGAACTTCTTGACGGTTCATTCCACCCGGTTGACTCAGACCAGTTGTCATTCGAAATCTGTGCCCGTCAAGCTTTCCGTTCAGCTTGTGCCAAGGCTTCACCACGAATGCTTGAACCTATTATGAGGGTTGAAGTAGTAACTCCCGAAGAGTATATGGGTGATATCATTGCCGATTTTAACAAGCGCAGAGGACAAGTTGAAGGTATGGAATCAAAGGCAGGAGCAAGAGTTGTTAAGGCTCGTGTACCTCTGTCTGAGATGTTCGGCTATGTTACTGCTTTGCGTACTATTTCATCAGGTCGTGCAACTTCCTCAATGGAGTTCTCTCACTACGAGGAAATGTCCAGATCTCTTGCTATGGACGTGGTAAAAGAAGCTAAAGGTCAGGTAGAATTATTATAAGAACTTGTTCGCATAAATAAGCTATGAACCAAAAAATAAGAATTAAGCTAAAATCATACGATCATAATTTGGTGGACAAGTCTGCCGAAAAGATTGTAAAAACTGTAAAGAGTACCGGTGCAGTGGTAAGCGGACCTATTCCGCTTCCCACTCACAAGAAGGTATTCACTGTTTTACGTTCCACATTCGTTAACAAGAAATCCAGGGAGCAATTTCAACTCTGCTCATACAAGAGACTGATTGACATTTACAGCTCTACTGCGAAGACTATTGACGCGTTGATGAAACTTGAACTTCCCAGTGGAGTTGAAGTAGAGATTAAGGTTTGATGTTAATTTGTTAAATTAAATGCAATGCCAGGACTAATTGGAAAAAAAATCGGAATGACTTCCGTTTTCAGTGCCGAGGGTAAGAATGTACCATGCACTGTTATCGAAGCTGGCCCTTGCGTCGTAACTCAGGTTAAAACTGTAGAACAGGATGGTTATGAAGCCATCCAGCTTGCGTTCGACGAAAAGCGTGAAAAGAGTACCTCTAAGCCTATGATGGGACATTTCCAGAAGGCAGGTAGCACGCCAAAGGCCAAACTGGTTGAATTCAGCGGTTTTGATAAAGAGTTCAAACTAGGTGATGTAGTAACTGTTGACCTGTTTACAGAAGATACTTTTGTAGACATTACCGGAATCTCCAAAGGAAAAGGATTCCAGGGTGTTGTAAAACGCCATGGTTTTGGAGGTGTGGGTGGTCAGACTCACGGTCAGCATAACCGTGGTCGTGCACCGGGTTCATTGGGTGCTTCTTCTTTCCCTTCAAGAGTATTCAAGGGTATGAAAATGGCAGGTCGTGCCGGCGGTGACCGCGTTAAGGTTGAGAATTTGAGAGTGTTAAAAGTGATTCCCGAGAACAATCTGATTGTAGTTAAAGGATCGGTGCCGGGCGCTAATGGTTCATATCTAATTATTGAAATGTAATGGAACTGAACATAGTAAATATAAAAGGAGAAGATACCGGACGCAAGATTGAGTTACCTGATTCAATTTTTGCACTAGAGCCCAACGATCATGCCATTTATCTGGACGTAAAACAGTATTTGGCTAACCAGCGTCAGGGAACTCACAAGGCAAAGGAAAGGAACGAAGTTGCCGGTAGTACACGTAAGATCAAGAAGCAGAAAGGTACTGGTACAGCCCGTGCCGGTAGCGTGTTGAGCCCTATTTTCAGAGGAGGAGGTCGTATATTTGGTCCTCGTCCGAGAAACTATAGCTTCAAACTTAATAAGAAGCTAAAGCAACTTGCACGTATGTCTGCTTTGTCATATAAGGCAGTAAACAACGAAATCATTGTTGTTGAAGATTTCGGAATGGAAACTCCAAAGACTAAGGAGTTTAATGCAATCCGCAAGAATCTTAAGATTGATGACAAGCGTTCACTGCTGGTTCTGAGCGAAGGCGACCGCAATATTTATCTGTCAGCCCGCAATTTGCCCAGGACCGAGGTTGCTGTTGCATCCGGGCTTAATACCTATAGCATTATGAAAGCTCATCGTCTGGTTCTGACAGAGAGCTCTGTTGAGCAGATCGGTAAACTTTTAAATAAATAAGGAGGTCAGTCATGGATATCATCATAAAACCGATAGTTACCGAAAAGATGACCCATCAGGGCGAGGCTCTGAACAGGTATGGCTTTGTTGTGAAGAAGGATGCAAACAAGCTCCAGATCAAGAAGGCTGTTGAGGAAATGTATAATGTTACTGTTGCTGAAGTCAATACAATGAGGTATGCCGGCAAGAAGAAGACAAGGTATACCAAAAGCGGAATTATTGAAGGTGCTACATCTTCATTCAAGAAAGCTGTTGTCACTTTGGCAGATGGAGATAAAATTGATTTTTATAGCAATATTTAATTAAGATGGCAGTAAGAAAGCTAAAGCCCGTAACACCGGGGCAGAGACACAAGATTATTGGTGCATTTGACTCGATTACATCATCTGTACCAGAGAAATCCTTGTTGAGGCCTATTAAAAAGACCGGTGGTCGTAACAACACCGGTAAGATGACCATGCGTTACATCGGAGGCGGCCACAAAAGGAAGTATCGTGTAATCGACTTTAAGAGAAATAAAGACGGTGTACCTGCTACAGTAGAATCAATTCAGTACGACCCAAACAGAAGTTCTAGAATTGCTTTGCTGGTTTATGCAGACGGAGAAAAACGCTACATACTTGCACCAAATGGTTTGCAGGTAGGTCAGCAGGTACTTTCGGGTTCAAGTATTGCACCCGAAATTGGCAACTCTCTTCCTTTGGGAGAGATACCTTTGGGAACCATTGTTCATAACATTGAACTGTACCCTGGCAAGGGCGGAGCTATGGCACGCAGTGCCGGAACTTTTGCTCAATTATCTGCTCGTGAAGGGAAGTATGTTGTATTACGTCTTCCTTCCGGTGAATCCAGGATGGTACTTACAACCTGTCGTGCTACTGTCGGTGCTGTTGGTAACTCTGACCACGCACTTGAAAAGTCGGGTAAGGCAGGTAGAAGCAGATGGCTTGGACGTCGTCCTCGCACCCGTGGTGTCGCTATGAACCCCGTGGATCACCCAATGGGTGGTGGTGAAGGACGTGCTTCAGGAGGTCACCCACGCTCACGCAAGGGATTATTGGCTAAGGGATATAAGACCCGTAAGCCTAAGAAAGCTTCAAGTAAGTATATACTTGAAAGGAAAAAGTAGTAACCGGTTAATTAAAATTCGATTATGAGCAGATCGTTAAAAAAAGGTCCTTATATAGATTATAAGCTGGAGCGCAAGGTTTTTACCATGAATGATTCCGGCAAGAAGGCAGTAATTAAGACCTGGGCCAGAGCTTCTATGATCTCACCTGAATTTGTGGGACATACTATAGCTGTACACAATGGTAACAAATTCATACCTGTTTACATTACCGAAAACATGGTTGGTCATAAACTGGGAGAATTTGCGCCGACCCGGACCTTCCGCGGTCACGGAGGCAGCAAGAATCGTTAATGGCCTATTAGTGTTATAATACCTTTAATGCAAAGAAAATGGGTGCAAGAAAAAGAATAACAGCAGAAAAACGAAAAGAAACCAGGAAGAATCTGGCATATGCCAAGCTTCGAAATGTTCCCACCTCTCCCAGAAAAATGCGTTTGGTTGTGGATCAGATTCGTGGCAAGGATGTAAACCTGGCACTGGATATACTTAAGTTCTCTACAAAGGAAGCTTCACGCAACGTTGAGAAACTTCTATTGTCTGCAATTGCCAACTGGAAAGAGAAGAATGAAGGTCAACGTATCGAAGATGCAAGCCTCTATGTAAAGGAAGCATCTGTAGATTCAGGACGCATACTTAAGCGTTTGAGACCAGCTCCCCAAGGTCGTGCACACAGGATCCGTAAAAGATCCAATCATGTGACCATCCTTGTGGATAGCAGAGAAAAGATTCAAAATCAGGAAATTTAAAAGGCAATGGGACAAAAAGTAAATCCAATAAGTAACAGGTTAGGAATTATCCGCGGATGGGATTCCAACTGGTATGGCGGAAAGAACTACGGCGAGAAATTGCTGGAGGATTCTAAGATCCGTAAGTATCTGAACGCGCGTTTGGCCAAGGCCAGCATTTCGCGTATCATCATTGAACGTACTCTTAAGTTGATAACTATTACAGTTTATACTGCCCGTCCAGGTATCATCATTGGTAAAGGTGGTCAGGAAGTAGACAAACTGAAGGAAGAGCTTAAGAAGATCACTGACAAGGAAGTACAAATCAATATCTTCGAAGTTAAGCGCCCTGAAGTGGATGCTATCATCGTAGCTAATAACGTAGCTCGTCAGCTTGAAGGCCGTGTGGCTTATCGTCGTGCAATCAAGATGGCAATAGCTTCTACTATGAGGATGGGGGCTGAAGGAATCAAGATCCAAATCTCAGGCCGTCTTAACGGTGCTGAAATGGCTCGTTCTGAAACTTACAAGGAAGGTCGTATTCCTCTCCATACCTTCCGTGCTGATATTGATTATGCACGAAGCGAAGCTCTCACAAAAACCGGTTTGATCGGTATTAAGGTGTGGATCTGTAAGGGTGAGATTTACGGTAAACCCGATTTGTCTCCCAACTTTACAGTAGCCGAATCAGGTAACCAAGGTGGTCGCAGACATGCCGGTGGTGGTAATGAAAGAGGCTTCAGAAAGAAAAGAAAGTGATCATCTATTAATCTTTAATAGAACTGAAAGATGTTACAACCAAAAAAAGTTAAATACAGAAGGCAGCAGAAAGGAAAGATGAAGGGGAATGCCCAACGCGGGTATGAACTAGCCTTTGGATCCTTCGGTATCAAATCACTGCAAAGCAAGTGGATTACCGGCCGCCAAATTGAAGCGGCTCGTGTTGCCGTAACACGTTATATGCAACGTCAGGGTCAGATCTGGATTCGTATCTTCCCGGATAAACCTATTACCAAGAAGCCTGCAGAAGTACGTATGGGTAAAGGTAAGGGTTCACCTGAAGGATTTGTGGCTCCTGTTACTCCAGGACGTATTATCATCGAATGCGATGGAGTGCCCTATGAAACAGCTAAGGAAGCATTGCGACTGGCTGCGCAAAAGCTACCTGTTACCACTAAGTTTGTGGTAAGGAGAGACTATGTTGAATCTACAAATGTGTAAGGGATGAAAACTACAGAAATACGCGAAATGAGCATCAGCGACATTCAGGAAAGAATTGAAGCTGAAAAGGCAGAGCTGGTACGTTTGAAACTCAACCATCATATCTCTCCTCTGGATAATCCAATCAAGATTAGACAGACTCGTAGAAATATAGCACGTATGCTGACCGTTCTGAGTCAGAAACAAAAAAACGAAAACAGGTAAAACGATGGAAACAAAGAGAAACGTAAGAAAAGAACGTGTTGGCGTAGTCGTGAGCGAGAAGATGGATAAAACCGCTGTCGTAAGTGTGGTTGTTCGTGAAAAACACCCTATCTATGGTAAGTTCATGAAGAAGACCAAGAAATTTTACGCACACGACGAGAATAACGAATGCCATGAAGGGGATACCGTAAGAATTATGGAGACACGTCCCTTGAGCAAATCAAAGCGTTGGAGATTAGTTGAAATCATAGAAAGAGCTAAGTAAACATGATACAGCAAGAATCCAGACTGAATGTTGCCGACAATAGCGGTGCAAAAGAAGTTCTTTGCATACGCGTACTTGGTGGTACCGCCCGCAGATATGCATCTGTTGGTGACCGTATTGTGGTAACAGTAAAACATGCCGTTCCTTCATCAGATATGAAGAAGGGAACAGTAAGTAAGGCAGTTGTGGTACGTACCAAGAGGGCTGTTAGAAGGCCGGATGGATCATATATCCGCTTCGATGACAATGCCTGCGTACTATTGAATAATGCCGGTGAAATTCGCGGTACCCGTATCTTCGGTCCAGTACCACGTGAACTGCGTGAAAGGTACATGAAGATTGTGTCCCTGGCGCCGGAAGTACTATAATCTTTAAAGATTCTAAGAGAAATGGGAAAACTGCACATAAAAAAAGGAGATATAGTGATAGTCAATTCAGGTACCTCCAAAGGCCAGGAAGGCCGCGTTTTGGAAGTGTTTCCTGATAAGGAACGCGCTATCGTGGAAGGCGTCAACATGGTGAGCAAACACACCAAACCGAACGCACAGAATCCACAGGGAGGCATCATTAAGAAAGAAGCCCCCATCCATATCTCAAATCTTAACCTGAAGGATCCGAAGACTGGTAAAGCTACCCGTATCGGACGCAGAGTAGGCGAGAATGGTAAATTGGTTCGTTATTCTAAAAAGTCAGGAGAGGAGATCAAGTAATGAGCTACACGCCAAATTTAAAGACCAAGTATTCAGATGAGATAGTGCCTGCTCTTATTAAAGAGTTTGGATACAAAAGCATCATGCAAGTGCCACGTTTGGAAAAAATCGTAATCAACCAAGGTGTTGGTTCGGCCGTGGCTGACAAGAAACTGATCGAGATATCAGTCAATGAGCTTACAGCTATTACAGGACAAAAGGCTGTTCCCTGTTATTCTAAGAAGGATATTTCAAACTTCAAACTTAGGAAGGGAATGCCTATTGGTGCAAAGGTTACTCTCAGGAGTGATATGATGTACGAATTCCTTGAAAGGCTGGTGCGTGTGGCTTTACCTCGTATCCGTGACTTCAAGGGTATTAACAGTAAATTAGACGGAAAGGGTAACTATACCCTGGGTATAACCGAACAGATCATTTTTCCGGAAATAAATATTGACAATGTCAATAAGATTATGGGTATGAATATTACCTTTGTGACCACCGGAAAAACTGATGAGGAAGCCTATGCCCTTCTACGTGAATTCGGTTTGCCGTTTAAAAACCTCAAAAAGAACTAATTAGTATGGCAAAAGAATCAATGAAGGCCCGTGAAGTGAAGAGGGCAAAGTTAGTTGCAAAATACGCTGAAAAGCGCGCCAGACTGAAAGCAGAAGGAGATTATGTAGGATTGCAAAAGCTTCCAAGAAACTCTTCGGCTATACGTCTGCATAACCGTTGCAGTCTTACCGGAAGGCCTAAGGGTTATATGCGTCAGTTTGGTATCAGCCGTATCACTTTCAGGGAAATGGCTGCTGCCGGTTTGATTCCGGGAGTTAAAAAGGCCAGTTGGTAGTAACCAACTGGTAAGTGTTAAATATTGTCCCGGGTGTCGGGATCAATTTAAACTTATTAGAAATATGACAGATCCAATTTCGGATTTCCTGACCAGAATCAGGAATGCCATCATGGCGCGCCATAAGGTTGTGGAGATACCAGGCTCCAACCTTAAGAGAGAGATGACCAAAATTCTTTTCGAGAAGGGTTATATCCTCAACTACAAGTTTATCGAAGACGGAAAACAGGGCATTATCAAGATTGCCCTCAAGTACGATCCGATTTCTAAGGCTCCTGCTATTAAGAGCATGAAGCGCGTTTCAACCCCTGGTTTAAGGAAGTATACAGGCTACAGAACTGTTCCCCGTGTCCTCAACGGCCTTGGAATAGCCATCTTATCCACCTCTCACGGCGTTATGACCGACAAAGAGGCTAGAATGCAAAAAGTTGGTGGTGAAGTATTGTGTTACGTTTATTAATAAGGAGATAAGTTATGTCTAGGATAGGAAAATTACCCATACATATACCTGCGGGAGTAAGCGTAACAATCAAGGATAATGTGGTTACCGTTAAGGGCCCTAAAGGAGAGTTAGCTCAGAACATTAATCCCGATATACAAATAGATATCACTGACGGTGTTATCACATTGACACGTCCAAGTGATGAGAAAGGACACCGTTCTCTTCATGGTCTATACAGATCTCTTATCAACAACATGATTGTTGGAGTTTCTCAAGGCTATGTTAAGAAAATGGAGCTTGTTGGAGTTGGTTATCGTGCAACTTCCAACGGTCAGTTGCTGGAACTCTCATTGGGTTATTCTCACCCAATTGTTATGGAGTTGCCAAAAGAGATCAAAGTTGAAGCTGTCACCGACCGGAAAAGTAATCCGATAATAACACTTGAATCCACTGACAAACAGTTATTAGGTCAAGTTTGTGCCAAGATCCGTTCATTGCGTAGGCCTGAACCATACAATGGTAAGGGTATTCGCTTCGTTGGTGAAGAGATCAGACGCAAGGCAGGTAAGAGCGCAAAAGTTTAATTTGATTAAATGTTAGTGTTATGACTTTATCGAAATTAGAAAGACGGAACAAAATAAAGGTACGCATCCGAAGCAAGATTCTCGGAACAGCTGAGAGGCCAAGGATGACGGTATACAGAAGCAACAAGCAGATCTCGGTTCAACTGATCAATGATAAGGAAGGAAAAACCTTAGTATCAGCTTCATCTCTCGAAAAAGAGATAGCTTCACAGAAAGTGACCAAGACAGAACAAGCTGCTCTTGTTGGCAAGGCAATTGCTGAAAAAGCCAGGACAGCCGGCATCGAGGCGGTTATATTTGACCGTAACGGTTATCTGTATCATGGTAGAGTAAAACAATTAGCGGACGCTGCTCGCGAGGCAGGCCTTAAATTTTAATACATTATGGCAGTAAATACAAAGAGAGTTCGTACAACTAACGACCTTGAACTGAAGGACAGGTTAGTAGCCATCAATCGCGTTACCAAAGTAACTAAAGGGGGTAGAACCTTCAGCTTTTCCGCCATTGTCGTTGTAGGTAATGAGAATGGCATTGTAGGATGGGGACTGGGTAAAGCCAATGAGGTTACAACCGCCATAGCTAAAGGAATGGAGGCCGCCAAGAAGAATCTTGTTAAGGTACCAGTAATCAACGGAACTATACCTCACGAGCAGTATGCAAAGTTTGGTGGTGCTAAAGTATTCCTCAAGCCTGCATCAAGTGGTACCGGTCTTGTAGCCGGTGGTGCGATGCGTGCCGTGCTTGAGAGCGCAGGTATAAAAGACGTACTTGCAAAGTCAAAGGGATCTTCCAACCCGCACAACCTCGTTAAAGCTACTATGGAAGCTCTATGCGAATTGCGCGATGCAGCTACTGTTGCTCAGCACAGAGGTGTTGCCCTGGATAAAGTGTTTAACGGTTAATTTGTGAAATTATGGCAAAGATCAAGATAACTCAGGTTCGCAGCAAGATAAGGTGCAACAAAACTCAGAAGAGAACTCTTGAAGCCCTTGGCTTGAGAAAGATGAATGCCACCGTTGAACATGAGGATACCCCAAGTATCCTGGGAATGGTGGAAACTGTAAGACACCTTGTGAAAGTTGAAAAGTAGAATCTAACGACGTTAATTGTAAAGTTATGAAACTTAATGAGTTAAAACCTGCCGCAGGATCTACTCACTATACTAAGAGAATAGGTCGTGGACAAGGTTCCGGACACGGTGGTACTTCTACACGTGGTCATAAGGGAGCCAAATCCCGCTCAGGTTATAAAATAAAGATCGGATTTGAAGGTGGTCAGATGCCACTTCAAAGACGAGTTCCCAAATTCGGATTCAAAAATATCAACCGTGTTGAATATAAGGCTATTAACCTTGGTGTTCTGCAAGGCCTGGTTGATAAGTTCGGTTGGACTGTTATTGATCCGCAAAACCTTATTGAAGCTGGTTTAGTAAGCAAGAACGCCCTTATCAAGATCCTTGGAAAAGGCACTCTTAGCGCTAAGTTAGAAGTTAAAGCGCATGCATTCTCAAAATCAGCTGTAGCTGCAATTGAAGCAGCACAGGGAACTGTTGTGAAACTATGATCTTGAAGCCCTGTCGGCAGTAGCCGGCAGGGCCAAGAGCTTATAATCTATTGAAAAGACATGAAACTTATCGAAACCATCCGAAATATCTGGAAAATCGATGATCTCAGGAGTCGAATACTAACCACTCTGGGACTGGTTGTGATCTATCGTCTGGGCTCAAAAGTTGTTTTGCCCGGTATTGATCCGACACAGCTGTCTAATCTTGTTGATCAGACCAGTTCAGGGGTAATGGGTTTGCTTAATATGTTTTCGGGAGGTGCCTTTGCCAATGCTTCAATTATGGCACTTGGTATCATGCCCTACATTTCTGCATCCATCTTTATCCAGCTGCTTGGTATAGCAGTTCCCTACTTTCAACGCATGATGCGTGAAGGTGAGAGTGGTCGTAGGAAGATCAACCAGATAACAAGGTATCTGACGGTGTTAATTTTGCTTTTCCAGGCACCCGGTTACATTGCAAACCTGCATATGCAACTGCCTGCATCAGCATTTATTACTTCAGGATGGCTATTCCCTGTGAGCTCAACAATTATACTGACCGCAGGTAGTATGTTTGTAATGTGGCTTGGTGAAAGAATAACCGATAAGGGTATTGGCAACGGAATTTCGCTTATCATCATGGTAGGTATTATATCAAGGTTGCCGTTTGCATTGTTGGCCGAACTGGTTTCAAGACTGGAAGAAGGCGGTGGCTTCTTAATGCTGCTGATCGAAATTGTAGTTCTGTTCTTCATATTTGAAGGTGCTATTCTGTTGGTACAAGGTACACGCAGGGTTCCCGTACAGTATGCCAAGAGAATTGTTGGAAATAAGCAGTATGGCGGTGTTCGTCAGTATATTCCATTAAAGGTTAATGCTGCTGGTGTTATGCCTATAATCTTTGCTCAGGCTATTATGTTCATACCCATGGTATTTGCCGGATATGTTCAAAGTGAGTCAGCTACAGGGTTTGCTGCGGTATTCTCTAACTACACAGGTTTCTGGTACAACTTTGTATTTGCATTGCTAATCATTTTATTCACCTATTTCTATACTGCCATTACTATCAATCCCACTCAGATGGCTGATGATATGAAACGTAACGGTGGTTTTATTCCTGGAATTAAACCAGGTAAGAAGACTGTTGAATTCCTTGATTCGGTAATGTCAAAAATTACCCTACCGGGTTCTATTTTCCTGGCTTTGGTTGCTATACTTCCTGCCTTTGCACAAATGGCAGGTGTTGATCCCAACTTTGCCCAGTTTTATGGAGGTACCTCACTGCTTATCCTTGTTGGTGTAGTATTGGATACCTTGCAGCAAATAGAAAGTCACCTTCTGATGCGTCACTATGACGGGTTGTTGAAATCAGGTAGGATTAAGGGACGTAGCGGAGGAGGATCTGCTACTTACTAGTTTGTTGCTATTGAGAGAAGATGATATACTTAAAAAGTGACGAAGAGATCGAATTGATACGGCAGAGCAATCTGCTTGTAGCAAGAACACTGGCAGAAGTAGCCAGGGTTATCAGGCCTGGAGTGACAACTCTTGAGCTTGATAAGATCGCAGAAACCTTTATACGGGATAATGGTGGAGAACCGGCGTTTTTGAATTACAACGGATTCCCCAATTCACTATGCACCTCGGTCAATGATCAGGTAGTACATGGGATACCCAATAACAAACCGTTAAAGGAAGGAGATATAATCTCTGTTGACTGTGGGGTTAAGCTTAATGGTTTTTATGGAGACAGCGCCTATACCTTTGAGGTTGGTGAGGTTCTACCTGAGATTAAGGCATTGCTTCAGGCAACTAAGGAGTCACTTTTTAAGGGCATCGAAAAAGCTGTTGAGGGCAACAGAATTGGCGATATAGGCTATGCTGTTCAAGAATACTGTGAGTCAAGAGGGTATTCGGTTGTAAGGGAGATGGTAGGCCATGGTGTGGGTCGCAATCTTCATGAAGAGCCTGAAGTTCCCAATTACGGCAGACGTGGCAATGGCATCAAACTGAGAAAAGGGATGGTGATTGCAATAGAGCCGATGATAAATCTTGGCAAAAGACAAATTTATATGGAGGATGACCAATGGACCATCAGAACCGCTGATCACAAGGTTTCAGCGCATTTTGAACATACAGTGGCCGTTGGGAAAAACACTTGTGATATTCTTTCCAGTTTTAAATTTGTTGAAGAAGTATTAACTTTGCAGTCTTAATTTTAAACGAGTAAGTTATATGGCTAAACAAGCCTCAATAGAACAAGATGGTACTATTATAGAAGCACTTTCCAATGCGATGTTTCGCGTTGAGCTGGAAAATGGCCACGTAATTACAGCGCATATATCTGGAAAGATGCGGATGCACTATATTAAGATACTCCCTGGTGATAAGGTAAAGGTAGAAATGTCACCTTATGATCTTACCAAGGGAAGGATAAGTTACAGGTATAAGTAAAATACTCAATACTATAATATTATGAAGGTAAGAGCATCAGTCAAGAAGCGTAGCGCTGACTGTAAAATTGTAAAGCGCAAAGGTCGCATATATGTTATAAACAAGAAGAATCCAAAGTTTAAACAACGTCAAGGATAAATTATAGAATATGGCAAGAATTGCAGGAGTAGACATCCCAGCCAATAAAAGAGGTGAGATTGCCCTGACCTATATTTACGGAATAGGCCGTAGCAGGGCTACTATGCTTCTTAATCAAGCTGGTATTGATGTAAACATGAAGGTAAAAGACTGGAACGATGATCAAATCACTGCCGTTCGTGAGTTAATTGGTTCTACCATTAAAACCGAAGGTGAGCTTCGTTCTGAGATTCAACTTAACATCAAACGTCTGATGGACATCGGTTGCTACCGTGGTATCCGTCACCGTCTGGGCTTACCGGTTCGTGGTCAGTCTACAAAGAACAACGCACGTACTCGTAAGGGTAAGAAGAAAACAGTTGCTAACAAGAAGAAAGCTACTAAATAATCATTAGAACATGGCTAAGAAGGCAGGAACACAAAAGAAAAGAGTTGTGAAGGTAGAGGCTGCAGGACAGGCTCACGTTCATTCATCGTTTAATAACATTATCGTATGCCTGACTAATGCTAACGGACAGGTTATTTCCTGGTCGAGTGCAGGTAAAATGGGTTTCAGGGGTTCTAAGAAGAACACTCCCTATGCTGCACAAGTAGCTGCCACTGACTGTGCCAAGGTGGCATACGATTTGGGCTTACGTAAGGTAAAAGTATTTGTTAAGGGACCTGGCAATGGACGTGAATCAGCCATTCGTGCTATTCATGGATCTGGTATTGAAGTTTCAGAAATCGTTGATGTTACTCCACTACCACACAATGGTTGCCGTCCTCCCAAAAGACGTAGGGTATAATTTTTACAACTAGTTATTAACCATAAATTTTTGATTTGAATTTTGAATACTGGATAGGTTATTACCTCAAACCTTCCTTCAATAATCTTGCGGCTGTCATATTCAATTTTTAAAATCAAAAATTTAAAATCAAAAATTTAGTAGAATGGCTAGATATACAGGTCCAAAGACTAAAATAGCACGTAAATTCGGGGAGCCTATTTATGGTCCCGATAGGAGTTTTGAAAAGAAGAACTATCCTCCAGGCCAACATGGCAATAACAGGAGAAGAAAAACAAGTGAGTATGGCCAACAGCTGAAAGAAAAGCAAAAAGCCAAATATACTTACGGTGTTCTTGAAAGGCAGTTTAGCAACCTTTTCAAGAAGGCTAATGCCCATCCGGGTGTTACTGGTGAGATTCTGCTTATGTTGCTTGAGTCTCGTCTTGATAACGTTGTATACCGTATGGGTTTGGCAGCTTCAAGAGCAGCTGCAAGGCAATTAGTAAGCCACCGTCATATTACTGTAGATGGAGCTGTAGTAAATATACCTTCATATACCCTTAAACCGGGACAGGTTGTTGCTGTTCGTGAGAAATCTAAATCACTTGAAGCTATCAACAGTGCTCTCGCAAATTCAAGCGTTCACAAATATTCCTGGTTGGAATTTGACAAAAACAGCATGACCGGTAAGTTCCTGAATACTCCTGAAAGGTCTGAAATACCCGAGAATATAAAGGAACAGTTGATTGTAGAATTGTACTCTAAATAATTTATTCTTATGGCAATATTAGCGTTCCAAAAACCTGATAAGGTCATCATGCTTGAGGCTGATGATAAGTTCGGTAGATTTGAATTCCGTCCTCTAGAACCAGGATATGGTATAACAATTGGAAATGCCTTAAGAAGAATCTTACTCTCGTCATTGGAGGGTTATGCTATCACAACTGTTAAGATTGAAGGAGTAGATCACGAATTTTCCAACATTCCAGGAGTTGTAGATGATGTAACTGAGATAATACTAAATCTTAAGCAGATTCGTCTTAAGAAAGTGGTAGAAGAAGGAGACAGCGAGAAGTTTACAGTTACTGTATCCGGAAAAGAGGTCCTGACTGCAGGCGATTTTGATTCTTTTATGTCCAATTTTAAGGTGCTGAATCCTGAATTGGTCATTGTAAGGATGAATCCGGAAGTAAATCTTAATATAACCCTTACCATAGCTAAAGGCCGTGGATGGGTTGCGGCAGAGGAGAACCGTTCACCCGATCAGGAGTTTGGCACAATTGCCATAGACTCAATATTTACCCCCATCAAGAACGTAAAGTACTGGGTGGAAAACTTCAGGGTTGAGCAGAAGACAGACTATGAGAAACTGATGTTGGAAATTACAACAGATGGTTCTATATTCCCAAAAGATGCTCTCAAAGAGGCTGCCAAGATCCTGATACACCACTTTATGCTCTTCTCAGACGAAAAGATTACTCTCGATACCGATGAAAAATACGGTAATGAGGAGTTTGATGAAGAAGTACTGCATATGCGTCAGTTGCTTAAGACTAAGCTGGTTGACCTCGACCTGTCGGTAAGAGCTCTCAACTGTCTTAAAGCAGCAGATGTTGAGACATTGGGTGAGTTGGTACAATACAACCGCAATGATCTGTTGAAATTCAGGAATTTTGGTAAGAAATCACTTACTGAATTAGACGATTTGTTGACAGGAATGAGCCTTACTTTCGGTATGGACATTTCTAAGTATAAATTAGACAAGGAATAAGTAACGATGAGACATAGGAATAAAAACAACCATCTGGGCAGGACCAGTTCTCACAGAAAGGCAATGCTGTCAAACATGGCATCGTCCTTGATCTTGCATAAAAGAATTAAGACCACGGTAGCAAAAGCCAAGGAACTTAGGAAATATGTGGAACCGTTGATCAACCGCTCTAAGGAAGATACAACACATTCACGTCGTATTGTATTCAGCTACCTTCAAAACAAGGAGGCTGTTACAGAACTATTCCGTGAAGTTTCTCAAAAGGTTGCAAACCGCCCCGGAGGATATACAAGAATCCTCAAGCTGGGTTATCGTCTGGGTGATGCAGCTCAAATATGCTATATTGAGCTTGTAGACTACAACGAAAACATGCTTGGTACAGGCAAGGCAGCTGAAAAGAAAACTGCACGTCGTAGCCGTCGCGGAGGCAAGAAGACTACCACAGCTAAGGTTGAAGGTGCTGCAACACCAGCTGCAGAAAGCGCAACAGGTGCTGAAAATTCTGAAGAATAATAAGGTGCAGAGCTTAAGGTCTGTTTCCGGAAAATGATCTTGAAAGGGGATAAAGACTTCTTGGCTTTATCCTCTTTTTGTTGAGTGAATTAATAACTTCTTATAAATAACTATTACTATGGGATTAATTGCTAATATCCACGGACGTGAGATCTTGGATTCTCGCGGCAATCCAACCGTTGAGGTTGAGGTTACACTTGAATGCGGCATCGTTGGTCGCGCTGCTGTTCCCTCCGGTGCTTCAACTGGTGAAAACGAAGCTTTGGAACTTCGCGATGGTGACAAGAAAAGGTATCTCGGAAAAGGTGTGCTCAAGGCAGTAGAAAATGTAAATACTGTTATTGCAAAGGCTCTTATAGGTCACAACGTACTTGATCAGGTAGGTATTGACCGCAAGATGCTTGCTCTTGACGGCACTAAGACTAAGAGCAACCTGGGTGCAAATGCAATCCTTGGTGTGTCTCTTGCTGTTGCAAAAGCTGCAGCTGAATATTCAGGTATGCCCCTGTATCGCTACATTGGTGGTACCAACACAAAGGTTCTACCAGTTCCCATGATGAACATTATCAATGGTGGTTCTCACTCTGATGCTCCTATCGCATTTCAGGAATTTATGATTCGCCCTGTAGGTGCAAAGAGTTTCAAAGAAGCTCTTCGTATGGGTGCTGAAGTTTTCCACTCACTTAAGAAAGTACTTCACGATCGTGGCCTTAGCACTGCAGTAGGTGACGAAGGTGGTTTTGCGCCTGCTCTTGATGGAACTGAAGATGCTCTTAACAGCATCATCAAGGCTATCGAAGCTGCTGGTTACAAACCAGGACGTCTTGAGGATGGCGGTCAGGTTTCAATTGGCCTTGACTGTGCTTCTTCTGAGTTCTACAAAGACGGAATCTACGATTATACCAAGTTTGAAGGTGAAAAGGGTAAGAAAAGGACTTCAAGTGAGCAGGTTGCTTATCTTGCTGAACTTGTGTCTAAATTCCCCATCGACAGCATCGAAGACGGTTGCAGCGAGAATGACTGGGACGGTTGGGTTGAACTGACCAAAGTTATCGGCGACAAGTGTCAGCTTGTTGGTGATGACCTGTTTGTAACCAACGTTGAATACCTGCAAAAGGGTATCGAACTTGGTGCAGGAAACTCAATCCTTATCAAGGTTAACCAAATCGGTACTTTGACTGAAACTCTTGATGCCATCGAGATGGCTCACCGTGCCGGCTATACATCAGTAACTTCACACCGTTCAGGTGAAACTGAAGATGCTACTATCGCCGATATCGCTGTAGCTACAAATAGCGGTCAGATCAAGACCGGTTCACTAAGCCGTTCAGACCGTATGGCTAAGTACAACCAGCTTCTCCGTATCGAAGAAGAACTTGGTGATTCAGCAATCTACGGATACAAGAAGGTAGTAAAGAAGTAAAACTTTTTTGCGATATAGCTATAAAAGCCACCCTGAGCGGGGTGGCTTTTTTCGTTTTTTTGATTCTATTAATCAGTTAATAGAACAAAAGTTTGGTTTTGCTGTTCTTAAGGTATAGATAGCTAAAATAATTAACCTTAGATAATCAAATCAATACCTATGGATCCGGTAAAACAAAAGTTAAAAGAAGTAGGCTCAAAGCGTGCCGAACAATTAAAAAGGCTTGTTGCTGAGCACGGGAATGACGTTATCCAGGAAGTAACCCTGGAGCAGGTGATATCAGGGATGAAAGGAATAGTAGCCCTGCTAACCGATACCTCTTCCCTGGATCCTGAGGAAGGCATACGCTTCAGAGATTATTCCATTCCTGAACTAAGGCAACATCTTCCTAAATTAAAAGATGACGGCGAGCCTCTCCCCGAGGGCTTGTTCTACCTTATGCTATTAGGCGAGATTCCTGATAGGGCAACAGTAGATTTTATTTCAAGAGACTGGGCACGTCGCGCAGCCGACATACCGGGTCACGCTTTTGATGTTATAAATGCCCTGCCCAAGAGTGCTCACCCTATGATTCAGTTTAATACCGCCATCCTTGCCATGAGTACCCAGTCTCATTTCCGTAAGGCATATATGGAAGGTATGGACAAGAAGGATTATTGGGATCCGATGTATGAAGGGGTGAATGACCTGATTAGCCGCTTGCCAGTAATTGCAGCTTATATTTACAGGAGGGTTTTCCACAACGAGAAATATATAGACATGGATCCATCACTTGACTGGGCAGGTAACCTTGCTCATATGATGGGTTATGACAGCGAGGAAATCAAACGTCTGATGCGACTTTATATGGTGCTGCATGCTGACCACGAAGGCGGTAATGTATCAGCACATACTACCCACCTGGTGGGTACTGCTTTATCAAATCCGTATTATAGCTTTGCAGCCGGTATGAACGGACTGGCGGGTCCGCTTCATGGGATGGCAAACCAGGAAGTAATGGTATGGTTGGAACAACTGATTGCAGAGATTGGGGACAATCCTACAAAGGAACAGATTAGGGAATATGCAGAGAATACGCTGAAACAGGGCAGGGTGATCCCAGGCTACGGACATGCTGTGCTGCGCAAGACTGACCCGAGATTTACCGAACAGCTAAACTTTGCTAATAAGTACATTCCCGAAGCTCCCCTTATCAAACTGGTAAGAAATATCTACGAAGTAGTGCCCGATGTACTTAGAAGTACCGGCAAGGTAAAGAATCCATGGCCAAACGTAGATGCTATCTCTGGTAGCTTGCTTACCAGTTATGGTATTACCGAACACCCAATTTACACCGTATTGTTTGGTGTATCCAGGTCTCTTGGTGTATTGTCATCATTAATATGGGACAGAATTTACGGTCAGCCACTTGAAAGGCCGTCATCCAAGTCACTTGAATGGTACATGAAAAAGGTGGGATTCAAGCAATAACGATGTCTCATACAAACAGCAAAGTCTCGATTTAGTTGTAGCCTGATATAAACCGGGAACTTGTCCCTGTACATTTTTATGTGCAGGGATTTTTGCTTTTGAGGCATTAAGCTATCTTTATACTTCAATGTTTAAAAAAGGAAGAATTCACGCCTTTGGTGGAACGCTTTTGTGAATACTCCGTATAAACCCGGTAATGTTATTGTTTTTGCAAATTAATTCTGTGTACACTCTTTACAGGAAATTATCGCTTATACTGTCGGTAATGCTTGTGTTCTGTCTTAATCTGAATGCGGGTGATCCGACTGTTTCTCATTTCACAATATCAGAAGGCCTGTCAAACAATTCAATTAATGATATTTTTCAGGACAGCAGGGGCTTTTTATGGATAGGTACGGAGGACGGACTCAACAGATATGACGGTTATACTTTTGAGGTACTTAAGAGCGGTGGGGATCCTGAGTATTCATTGGCAGGCAACTGTATCACGGCAATTCAGGAGGATCGCAACGGTAATATCTGGATTGGGACAAAGCGAAGGGGGATCTCAGTTTTGATTTCTCAGACAGGCAAGTTCAAGCATTACAGACATATTTCCGGCAATCCCCGTTCACTTCCTGAAAACACAGTAACTGATTTCTATCTTTCTCCCACAGGTGAGATGTGGATCAAAATGGAGAGCTTTCTAGTGAAATACAACGAACCAGATGACAGCTTCAAGTCATACGGTCACTTTTCCAATGTGTTTAAGCGTTCAGGTAATATAGGGAATCAGATAGCAGAGGAAAGCGATACCACCTTCCTGATAGGAACCAAAGACGGCCTTAACCGCTTCAGCATCAGGACGGGAATGTTTGAGCGACTTCATAAGTATGATAACCAGTCCGTTGTATTTCAAGACGAGGTGCATCATATACAGCAAATATCAAGAAGTCATTATCTGATTGGCGCTGAAAGCGGGCTTTTTCTGTTAGAGCCAGGCAAGCATATGATGCCGGTTCCGGCTTCCGGCAGTTATGGAGCAAAAGTATCTGTCAATGCCATTAGTTACGATATCCATGGTAATATCTGGCTGGGAACCACCAGGGGGCTCGAGATGTACAAAGGCGGTGGTCAGCGTCATGAACTCTATATGCAGTCAGGCAACGGCCAGCCACTTATTCAGGGTGAGATTAGCGTACTTTACAATGATGCTTCCGATCTGTTGTGGGTTGGTACACGCTTCAATGGTCTTTATAAAATCAACCTTTCCCCATCGAAATTCTCCTATCTGGGTAAAGATAATGCCGGTAATCTTGATATGCGATCATTCAATATCCGATCTATTTATGAAGATACCAAGGGCAGACTGTGGCTTGGAACCCTTAACAGTGGGATCTATGTGCTTGATAAGTCAAGAAACCTGGTACGCCACTATGTGCTTAACTCAGAGAGATACAGAAGTTATGATGACGCTGTAGGCTCTATGTATGAAGATGAGAAGGGCTTGATCTGGGTTGGTTCAAATACCGGTATCTACACTATCGATCCAGTTTACAACAGGGCTACGGAATTCAACTATGTCAATGACAACCGTTATACCACCTTGCTTAAAAACAACCCGGTTACCGTTGTGCTTGGTGATAGCATTGGAAATATGTGGTTTGGCACCCATTTCGGACTTTATCGCTACAACAATCATAAGATGTTCAGCTACTTCAGCGAGGAAGGCAGCAAGACCCTCCCGGCTGATCATATCACTGCAATGAGTCTGGATGGTGCACGAGGAATATGGATTGGAACAGATGATGGACTGGCTTACTTTGAAAACAAGAGTGGGAAAATTATTCCACTTTCTGATTTTAAAGTCAGTGGGAATACAGACTTACAAATACAATCACTGGCTCTGGATAACTCAGGAAGGCTATGGGCAGGTACCAGGTCGGGACTTTATTCGATAACGCGAGTAAGGGAAGATTCAATTGTTGTTGAGGCCAGTCCGGCAATTCGCAATGAAAAGGTGCCGTCGGTCATCCCCGACGGCAAACGGAGGATATGGGTAAGTTCCAGTAAGGGAATAACCATGATTTCACCTGAAGGTACAATACGGGACTACGACATTTATGATGGTGTGCCACCACAACTTTTCAACCTAAGCAGTGCTTTAAGCACCAGCGACGGAGCAATTTACTTTGGTGGAGTAGATGGCCTATGCTGGGTATACCCTGATTCCCTCAGCTTCAATATTCATAGGCCACGCATTGCCATTACCGATATTTCGATATGTAATAAAGGCGACTGCAAGGGTGTAGTCCTTGGAGAGCTGGCTGAACTTAGAATAAAATACAAGCCGCAGCTGCTGATTAACTTGACCTTTGCGGCATTGGAGTTCACTCAGCCGACTAAAAACAGCTACAAGGTGATGGTCGAAAACTATGACACCGAATGGAGGTCTGTAACTACAAGTAACAATCTGACCTTGTCAAACCTGATGCCGGGCAGATACAAGTTGCGTATTATGGCATCCAACAATGACTTTACATGGAATAATCAGCCGCTGGAGCTTCCAATCTATATTACTCCACCATTGTGGATGACAAAGTATGCTTATGCGTTTTATTTGTTGCTGCTTATTTTTGTAATCCAGATGGTTATCAACTACCGCATAAGGCATTACAAGAGGGCCAACCGTTCGCTTGAAGAAAAGAATATCGATAAGCACAAGATAGAAGAGCAGAGGGAGATACTATCAAGAATCAACCAGAACCTGACAGATAGCATCAATTATGCGACCCGTATTCAGGCTGCTATGATACCTACGGAGAAGGTTATCAGAACAGTAATATCTGATGCTTTTGTGTATTTTCGTCCAAAGGATCTTGTAAGTGGTGACTTCTATTGGATGCATCAACGTGACGGAAAGATCTTTATAGCGGTTGTTGACTGCACCGGTCACGGCGTCCCCGGTGCCTTTATGTCAATAATCGGGATTGACCTGCTAAGAAATATAGTATCCGGACAGAAAGTTGATGATCCTTCCCAGATTCTTCGTAAGCTAAGCATAGAACTGGATCAGACATTACGTAAGAATGATAGCAACTTATTGGAGCCTGATTCGGTTAATGATGGTATGGATATATCTATTTGCGTGATAGATAGAGATAAAAAAGAGATTCGTTTTGCCGGTGCCGTAAATGGTATATATATTATCAGGGAGGACAAGCTGGAGTCCTATAAAGGTGACAGGATAGCAATAGGAAGGATTGTGGATGGCCGTGTTCCTGATTATACTACTCATATAATCAGTGCCACCGAGGGTGATATGGTCTATATGTTTAGTGACGGATATGTTGACCAGTTTGGTGGCCCCGATAACAAGAAATTCAAGCACCTTAGATTCAGGCACCTGTTGCTTAATATTCATAAGCTAAATGCTGACGATCAGAAATCCATACTCCATCAAAAGATGGAAGAATGGAGAGGAGAAAGCGAGCAGATAGACGATATCCTGGTACTCGGCTTCAGAGTTTGATCAGAAGATATGTTAGTTATTAAGAAATTGCTTAATCTTTTTTAGCAGATCCTCGGGTTGGAATGGCTTGCTTATGTAATCATCCATACCCACTGCCAGACAGCGTTCTTTATCTTCTGGGAATGCATTTGCAGTAACCGCAATAATAGGAACTCTGGTATTGGTTGTGCGTTCAAGTTCCCTAATCTTTTGAGTAGCCTTAAATCCGTCCATTATTGGCATTTGTACGTCCATTAGAATAAGGTCGTACTTGGCTGTGCCAAACTTATCAATAGCTTCTTTACCATTAAAAGCTATGTCAATGCTTTTGACTTCATTTTTAAGATACAGGCAAATAATCTGCTGGTTGCTGAAGTTGTCCTCTACTAGCAGTATGGATGCATCAGACAGTTCAACTCTGTTCTTGAATCTGTTTTCAGCTCTTTTGTCATAAGAGTCGGAAGATACAGTAAATCTACCTGCGGCTGAAGCAAAAGTTGCATTGAACTCAAAGATGGTATACTTGGGATTTGTAATGATGTTGAGAGTGTGCCCGTCGCTTTCTATCATCTTTTGAGTAATGGCAAGGTCAAGGAAATTAATGACCTTACCGGCATTCAGTCTATGCAAATCCTGGTAGTTGTAGAATGACTCATTTGCGTGACTGTCAGAATCTGGTTTGTACACGAAGTCACTTATAATCCTGAATATAAGTTCAACCATATCGGGCATGGCCTGAGCTTTTTTAACCTCTATGGTTATGCTGCGGGGCTCACTTCCAGTAGGTCTGGTGACTATACTGTTGATAAGGTTGAGGAGAATCTGCTTGATCTTGATGCTGTTGCCTGTCAGTTGACTGGGGATGTCGGCTGCAAGCGACAAGCTAAGTCTTACCCTATAATTTTCGTAGGGGAAGAGCCTTAGCACATTATTGAGGGTATTGTATAGGTTGAAATTGCTTATATCGTTACTCTCCTTCATTGTGAGCGATGATGCCATAACGAGGTTGTTGACAACACTTACCAGGTTGTTGGCTGAAGCATGAATAGTATTGACAGCATCTTTCTGCTCATCATTGAGCTTTGTAGATTCAAGGATGTCGAGTATTCCTGTAATATTGCTAAGCGGTGTCCTGATCTGGTGTGACAGTTTCGACAGCAAGTCTTCCTGAGCCTTATTCCTGTTTTGAGTGTCCAGGATTATCCTTTCCTTTTCAAGTAGTACCTCGGAGCGGATAAACTGGAATGCAAATGCTGCAAGAGTAAAGACCAGGTACATAATAAAATAGTAGGTGCTCTGGTTAGTACCATAGTTCACGAAGAAAATACTAAGGTCTTTTAGAAGCAAAAAGTCCAATGCTAGCGCAAGAGCCAGTGCCATAGCCCATCGCAGACCGTTTTGCCTTCCAGTAAGAGCTATAGCAAAGAAGGGGAAGATCATTACCCAAATAATGCCTACCCCGGTATTTCCACCAAGCAAAACAAAGAAACAACAAGTAACAAACAGGATGGCGAGGAAAATATTAAGGCGTAACGTTGATTTAAGTGATTTGATTGAGAGGTGGTTGATTGTCAGTATGAAACCTAATGTCAGAAAAGGAATGGCTAGTTCTGCTCTCTCGTCAATAAGAGACCAGATGCCCTCAACAAGCACAACAAGAGTAAAAGTCATGCTTGACAGGTTCAACAGTAGGGATTTGGACTTAGTGTCCATGTCTGCCTGATCATTCTGTTCGGAGATGAAAAGATCCATCATCCGGTTTAATATAGGATTGAGCATAAGCTTATGTACTGTATTGTTCTTACAAGCAAAGTAATCAAAAATTCAATTAGCTCAAATGATATGTACTCTTTTTGAGTATCCTATGCAACAAATATGTAATAAAGTATGTATAAAGGACTATGTTTTATAATCAAACAGCAGGAGTCAGATGAGAAAATTGATGATTATAGGCCTATTTGCAATCGTTTCGTTAGTTTGTAAGGCTCAGGAGCACATACCCACAATTAATGATTATAAGCGCTTTGTGAAATCCAAAACCATGGTGGTTTTGGAAGATGCAATAATGAGCGAATACAATATCGTGATAAAGGATATAATGGCAAGGTCATGGGATATTACTCCATATGAGGTGATTAGCTTCAAGCAATTCGAAGAACTTAAGGATGATCCCGACCTATCCTTCCTGATGACCACTGTTGTTTCCTTTGCCAAGGATAAGACCAAGGCTCGTTACAACTTTTTAAGTCTGGTGATGGGTGAGCCCAAGGCTAATGTAAAAACAATGCCTGACCTTTGCTCTCTTCCATTGTCTTATCTGAAGGTTGATGAAGAAAGCTATAACTATAAACTTGAGGCTTTTATTCTTTTCATTCAGAACCATGTGCGCAATGTGCTGCAAAATGAAAAGCTGATTGGAGAGAATGCCCTTAAACTTTATAATGCGCAGGCCAAGGGTGCACTGGCCAACAAGACGCTGCTACTGGTAAAGGAGGATCTTGCAAAGGAGCTACGTACAGAGGCTGCTATCAAGGCCGTTTATCCCTATAAGTTTAGAATTGTGGAAAGGGAAGAAATTGCCGAAGCAATAGAACGGCAGGATCCAGATGTTGTATTTCTGCACAAGGTGGGACCGGAGGGAACCCGTGTCAATGCCCGGGTTTACAAGATATTGGTGGGAGCTGCGGATTCAAAGCTATACTACTGGAATTATGAGATGATGGATCACGCAAGTGATGATGCCTTTCAGGCCAAAGATTTTAAAAAGCTGAAATAATATAGATAATGAAATTGATTTTTTAGAAACAGGCTTGGATTGAGACAGTGCAATCGGAAAAGAGCATCCCTGCGGGGATGCTTTTTTTATTTCATAGCCGTACGACTAAGGGTTTTAAGATTCGAGATACTATTCGTAATTTTGCGGTCGATTCTATATGAAAAACAATTAATTAAAACCATATATGGCAGACGATAAGAAAATTATTTTCAGCATGGTAGGTGTTAGCAAGGTCTATCCTCCACAGAAAAAGGTTCTCAACAATATTTATCTATCCTTTTTTTACGGGGCCAAGATAGGTGTGATTGGTTTGAATGGCTCGGGAAAATCTACCCTGCTGAAGATTATTGCCGGCATTGAAAAGAATTATCAGGGTGAAGTACATTTCTCACCCGGATACAGCATAGGTTATCTGGAGCAGGAGCCTCATCTGGATGAAACCAGGACTGTTCGTCAGATAGTTGAAGAGGGTGTTCAGGAAGTCGTCGATGTACTCAAGGCTTACGAAGCTATCAACGAGAAGTTTGGTGACCCCGATGTACTTGAGGATCCCGATAAGATGCAGGCACTGATGGATGAGCAGGCCGTATTGCAGGAGAAGATTGACCAATATGATGCATGGAATCTTGATAGTAGGTTGGAAAGAGCAATGGATGCATTGCGTTGTCCTCCGGAAGATCAACTTGTAAAAGAACTATCAGGAGGTGAAAGACGTCGTGTTGCTTTGTGTCGTTTGCTGCTTCAGGAGCCTGATATCCTTTTGCTTGATGAGCCAACCAACCACCTTGATGCCGAGTCAGTACACTGGCTGGAAGCTCACCTGCAGCAGTACAAGGGAACAGTTATAGCCATTACTCACGACCGTTACTTCCTTGATAATGTAGCAGGCTGGATCCTTGAACTTGACAGGGGGGAAGGCATTCCATGGAAGGGTAATTACTCATCTTGGCTTGAGCAGAAATCAAAGCGTCTTGAAATGGAAGAAAAGGCAGCTTCAAAGCGCCGACTGACACTAGAACGAGAGCTTGAATGGGTAAGGATGTCGCCCAAGGCTCGTCATGCCAAGTCAAAAGCTCGTCTGGCAGCTTATGAAAACCTGCTCAAAGAAGACGTTAAGCAGAAGGAAGAAAAGCTTGAAATCTTTATTCCAAACGGCCCCCGTCTAGGTGAAAAGGTAATTGAGGCCAAGGGTGTGTCCAAAGCTTTTGGAGATAGGATACTCTTTGAAGACCTTAATTTCGTATTGCCACCAAATGGTATAGTAGGTGTTATTGGTCCCAACGGAGCCGGTAAAACAACCCTCTTTAGAATGATTATGGGTCAGCAGACTGTTGACAAGGGAACCTTTGAAGTTGGTGAGACTGTCAAGGTTGGTTATGTTGACCAGAGCCACTCTGCTATTGATCCCAACAAGACTGTGTTTGAGGTAGTGTCGGGTGGTTTGGACCTGATACGTATGGGAGGTCGTGATATCAATGCAAGAGCCTTCCTTGCAAGGTTCAACTTTACAGGTGCCGATCAGGAAAAGAAATGCGGTATGCTGTCGGGTGGTGAGCGCAATCGTCTGCACCTTGCTATGACCCTTAAGGAAGAAGCCAATGTGCTCTTGCTCGACGAACCTACCAACGACATCGATGTCAACACCTTGCGTGCTTTGGAAGAAGGGCTTGAGGACTTTGCCGGATGTGCCGTTGTAATTTCGCACGACCGTTGGTTCCTCGACCGTATTGCAACTCATATCCTTGCCTTTGAGGGCAACTCATCAGTTTACTTCTTTGAAGGTTCATACTCAGAATATGAGGAGAACAAGAGGAAGAGGCTTGGAAATGCAGATCCGCAGAGAATCAGGTATCGCAAACTGGTGGAATAGTAAAATATAAGGTCAACAGGGATCAATGCCTGCTGACGATTTTAAAAAAGCATAAACGCCACGAGGCGTTTATGCTTTTTTTAGTATTGGGCTCTGAAATTTAAACCGGAATTTCGTTGCTACGTGGAATACGGGATAGATGGGGGCGGTGTAGGTAGTACATATTAAGTGCACCCTTCCCTTTAACCTTGCGAGAGATACGCTTGATTATGATATAGTAATCTTTGAGCAGCTGGTAGGTTGACTCTGAGATATTTATCTGCATAGGATCCGAATAGGTCTGCATTCGAGCTGCAGTGTTAACAGTGTCTCCAAAAATATCATAAGTCAGATTTGCCCGGCTTGGGATACCTGCTATGATATCTCCCGAATTGATACCTATCCTTATTTTCCAGTCGATCTTGTTCTTGTGATTGTGTTCGATGATATATTGTCGCATGCGATCAGCCAACTTAGCAGCATTGAGTGCATGGTTTTCTGTTTGGTTCCACATACCGCTCACCGCCATATAGGCATCACCGATAGTTTTGATTCGTGTGCACTTGTATTTTTCAGTAATCTCGTCAAAGGCCGTAAAGATTGTCTGAAGTTCATCAAGCAGCCTTCGGGGTGACATTTTTTGTGATTTTACTGTAAAATCGACAAGGTCGGCCATTACAACAGACACATTACGAAAGCGCCTGGGCATGATTTCACCTGTCTCCTCATAGCTTAGCAGGACTTCGGGTGGGAGCAATCCCTTAAGCAGATTTTCGCGTTTTAATTTTACCAGCTCAATCTGTTCCTTTTGCTTTTGCAGCTGCTTGATCTTCTCGCAAAGTTTCAGGGCAGTCCTGACCCTTGCAATCAGTTCGGTAGGTTCAATAGGCTTCTTAAGATAATCTACAGCACCGGCAGACAGAGCTTCATTGACGTGTGATGGAGTTGAGAAGCCTGATACCATAATAACAGGGATCTCCTTTGTGGATGGATTACCCTGAAGCGTCTGTAATGCGCCTATTCCCGAAAAATCAGGCATCTCCCAGTCCAGTAGGATCAGATCGGGAGCATGTCGTATTGCCATTGTGCATACCTCATATCCGTTACGTGCCCTGATAAATGAGGCCTCAGGAAGCATCCGGCTGAGATGTGCTTCTATGAAATCGATAAGGTACTCAAAATCATCAGCAATAAGTATTTTAACACCTTCCGTCGTCGGTTCAGCGTAATTAATAGGTGACAGCATTAAACCCTGTGCTTTTGAGATATTTTATTGTTTATACTGAAATTATTCAGTTTTGTTATAGTTTTACAGAACAAGAATTCTTATTAATCAATTAAAGGTTAATTCTATGACTGAGAAAAACTGGATGACCCTTTGTCATCTTTCTGCATTAGCAATGTTTATCATACCCGGGATTGGAAATATCATTGGTCCCCTGGTAGTTTGGTTACTAAAAAAGGATGAGTTTCCGGCAGTAGACACTGAAGGTAAGGAAGCTCTGAATTTCCAGATTACTGTTACAATTGCCTTATCGGTGAGTTGGATACTATCCTTGGTTTTGATAGGATTTGTGTTGATAGCAATTGTCGGACTTGCTAATATTGTATTTATCGTTCTTGCTGCAATCGAGACCAGCAATGGAAGGCCATACCGTTATCCTTTCAAATTGGACCTTATTAAGTAAGATTTTTAAGAGGAATCAGGTTGTTCTGGATTGAGTCGATAAGGCCTGAAAATAAAAAAGCTGTACCTTGCGGTACAGCTTTTTTATTTAAGGATGCGTGTTACAGGCTCTTACATGTGTATGGAGCGTGCCTGTCACCCCCCCCCCTACTTTTTGTAAGATACCGGTACATTAAGCATTATAAGCTTATGTTCAGGCAGATTCAACAGTGTTTTTAATGCATCCTTATTCATAAAGGCCCGGGGCCTTCCAACCATGTTATTTGCACTAGCAAAGAGCAGGATGTTTTGCGAAACAATTCCTGCATCAAAGGCAGCCCATTCAGGCTTCAACTCGTTGTTAATCCTGAAGCGGGAAACATCTGAAACAAGAAGACAGATCACAGCAGGCAATATTTCAGCCTCATTAGCCGAGAAGACTGAGCGTTTGTCTTCGGTGACTACCTCGATAAGAGCATGCTTGGCAGCATCGTAAAGATATACTCCCGTTTCAATAAACACATAAATATCAATATCCTGTGCGTTCATAGCCGAAGGGGCAGTACGCTTGCCTGATTCAGGTCTGTTGATGCCGTTGGCTGCCCATAGTAAGTCTGAAAGGTCACGAAATGAAAGTGGGGTTGTATCAAACTCCCTAGGTGAGTGTCTTTCCCAAAGGGCTTCAGTTACAGAGAGTCCTCTTTCCTTGCTTGGAGCTTCAAGGGTGACAGTGCCTTGTCCATACATGCTACTAACAAAGCAGGCACATATGCATGATAATAATAACTTCTTCATCGTTGTCAGACTTGTTTTCAGGTTTATTTCACTACTTAGGTTCCCAGAAACAACGCTTTGGAGAAACGATAAGCCCTTCTTTCTTGAGCTCATCCATGGCCTTTTCGACCACTTTCTTGTCCAGACCGCTTAGTTCGGCGATCTCACCGGCCTTTAGAGCTTTGCCGGCCTTTTTCATTGCCTGAAGTACAGCTTCTTTACTCATAATATCTTCATTTTAGGATGATACCAAATATATGTATTATTTCGCTTTTTCATTCTGATATTTGATAGTTTTGAGCCGTCTGTGATGACCTGTATCGATGTGGTTCTGGACTTTCTTTGTACATTTGCAGCTCATTCAATCACAAAACTGTTCCATAATGGCTCAGAAACCTTCTATTCCGAAAGGAACCAGAGACTTTTCGCCCGACGAGATGTTGAGGCGCAACTATATATTTGATACCATAAGGTCTGTATTTCAGCACTATGGTTATATGCCCATTGAGACTCCCTCTATGGAGAATCTCGACACCCTGTTGGGCAAGTATGGTGAAGAGGGTGACAAGCTACTGTTCAGGGTGCTCAATTCAGGTGACTTTCTCTCAGGGCTTGACAAGGGACTGCTTGAAAAAGCTGATTCCCAGGTACTGTCATCCAAAATCTGTGAGAAGGGTCTGCGCTATGACCTGACAGTTCCCTTTGCCCGTTTTGTGGTACAACACCAAAGCGAGATCGCCTTCCCGTTCAAGCGTTATCAGATACAGCCTGTATGGCGTGCTGACAGGCCTCAGAAGGGACGTTACCGCGAGTTTTACCAGTGCGACGTTGATGTTGTTGGTAGTGACAGTCTGCTCAATGAAGTGGAGCTGATTCAGATTGTTGATGAGGTGTATCGTAGGCTTAATATCCGTGTGCTGGTCAAGATTAACAACCGCAAGATACTAGCAGGTATTGCCGAGACAATTGGTGAGGCCGACAGGATGGTAGATATCACAGTGGCTATCGACAAACTTGATAAGATAGGACTTGAGAATGTAAATAAGGAGCTTGAGGAAAGGGGACTGAGTGTAAAGGCAATTGAGAATCTTCAGCCAATCCTTGCATTGAAGGGTGATAATTCCCAGAAGTTGGCTGATCTCAAGCAGATATTGAAGGACTCTCCGACAGGTCTCAAAGGTATCGAGGAAATAACTGCGGTAATGGATATGGTTGCAGGACTGGAGCTGAAGACTCCTGTCGAACTGGATCTTACACTAGCCAGGGGATTGAATTATTACACAGGAGCGATCTTTGAAGTCAAGGCCTTGGATGTTGTTATAGGCAGTATCACAGGTGGAGGAAGGTATGACGACCTGACAGGTATCTTCGGACTCAAGGGAGTTTCAGGAGTAGGAATCTCATTTGGAGCTGACCGCATTTTCGATGTAATGAACCAGCTCAATCTATATCCTGAGACAGCAACTGTGTCAACACAATTGATGTTTGTCAACTTTGGCGAAATGGAAGCACTGTATTGTCTGAAGCTGGCTTCAACCCTTCGTTCCAACGGCATACTTTGCGAACTCTATCCTGACAATGCCAAGCTAAAAAAGCAGATGGCCTATGCTGACCGTAAGGGAATTCCCTTTGTGGCAGTAGTGGGAGAGGAAGAGATGCAAAAGGGGCTGATTAGTCTAAAGAATATGCAAAGTGGGGAACAGACTACAGTGACTGTTGAGCAAGTTGTAGCCAAACTGAAGGTATGAAGCATCGCAATGCAGGGAGGCGGCTAAATCCTCCAGGTTTTGGGGATGCTAGTGTGTTACTCCGGATAAAGAGCAAGGCCCACTAATAGAGAATTTGACAGTAACGAAGGTGGGAAAGTGCTGATTGAGGAATAAAATAAGCCGGTATTAGGATACCGGCTTTTTATTTTCTTCTGATATGTCTGCTTTGACGTCCTTGATTTGCCTTATCAGCCTCATCCTGAACTCGTGTTCGGCAATATACAGGTTGATAACCTTGTCAATCTCGAGTATCTTCTTAAACTCCTTGTGATAGATCCTCTCAAGCCTTTCTTGTTCCCATTTTAGAGACATCTGTCTATCTAGTAGGACTGTTTTTTCCTCGTCCGACAGTTTGGTCATACCCTGCTTAAGTTCAATTCTGGCCTTTTCACGCAGGAACTGCAAGCTGTCTCTTTTACCTTCGAATTCGTTGTATACCGGCCAGAACCTTTGAGCTTCAGCAGCCGATAAGCCTATCTTCTCAGTCAGGAATGCTATTTTCTGAGCTTTGAGGTGCTCAATCTTTTCGTTTTTGCTACGTCCGTCCTGTGCTATTGCGGCAATTGCAATAAAGCAGGATAGGAGCGTTACTAAGATCTTTTTCATAGGTCAGTGTGTTGTAGTTACTAAAAATGCATGAAGCTGAGCAGCATAAGGTCATCCTCATCAATATCCCTGAAAAACAGACTATCGGGATAAAGCTCAATATTTGCATCAGTTTCACTGGTCAGGTATTCTATAAGTTCGTATTCATGAAACCAATCGACAGCCGATTGTTCGATAATCATAGCTACATCTACTTCGTTTTGTGTTTCTTTAATGAATAATTTCCTGGGCAGGAAATTGTACACAAGTGCAACAATTAGGAACGCCGCTGCAAGACCAATCCATGAATTCAACATGGGCTTACTGATCAGGCTTTTTCGTACAGGGCCTGAACTTTTAACCCGTGTCATAAGCCTGTCCTCAAAGCTGTCGAAATAGCCTTCAGGAACTGCAAATAGCTTATCTTGATCTGTCTTTTTCATTTTTGTCATTGTCAGCTCTTATTGGGTTATAATGCTTAGACAGTACTGAATATTAAAAGTTTAATTCTTAAAATAGTTCCTGCTCAATTAATGCTTCAATCTTCCTGACAGCGTGGAAATAGGAGGCCTTGAGAGCCCCAACTGAAGTGTTGAGAATTTCAGCCATTTCTTCATATTTCATGTTGTCATAATACTTCATATTGAAAACCAGGCGTTGTTTGTCAGGCAGGGTCAGCACGCTCTTTTGCAAGCGTGCTTCAATCTCGTCACCGGTAAACAATGGATCACCTGATAAATGACCGGAAAGGACAGACTCAAGATCTTCAGGTGAATCCATGAGTTCTGCTCTTTTCTTATTGAGGAAGTTGAGAGCTTCATTTGTTGCTATGCGGTACAGCCAGGTATAAAGCGAAGAGTCTCCACGGAACTTATCGAGGTTTTGCCAGACCTTTATAAAGCTATTTTGTAACAGGTCATCTGCATCTTCGTGGATAATAACCATCTTGCGTAGGTGCCAATAAAGCCTTTGCTTATACTTCTTTACGATGCAGGAAAAGGCAGCTTCATGCTGCCTGGTATTAATCATAGCCAATATTTCCCTGTCATCCGGATGCATTACTAAATAATTAGGAACGACGAAGGTACAAAAAAGTATCAAAAGCATGAGAAAATGAATTACCTTTGCAGGCTGAAATTTCGAGCTAACTAAAATACATTATTACAAAGCATGGCGTTGAAGTGTGGTATAGTAGGATTGCCCAATGTAGGTAAGTCTACCTTGTTTAATTGTCTGTCGAATGCAAAGGCGCAATCGGCTAATTTCCCCTTTTGTACTATTGAGCCCAATATAGGGGTAATAACCGTGCCTGATGATAGGCTTACAGAACTAGAGAGACTTGTGAAGCCCCAGAGGGTAGTTCCCACTACAGTGGAGATTGTAGATATTGCGGGTTTGGTAAAAGGAGCCAGCAAGGGTGAAGGATTGGGCAACAAGTTTCTGGCCAACATCCGTGAAACAGATGCTATCATCCATGTTCTGAGATGTTTTGAAGACGATAATATCACCCACGTTGACGGTTCGGTTGATCCGGTTCGCGACAAGGAAGTTATTGATATAGAGTTGCAACTAAAGGACCTGGAAACCGTAGAAGCCAGACTACCCAAGGTAGAGAAAACTGCAGTTGCTTCCAAGGATCCTGATTCAAAGAAGTTGTATGAAGTACTTCTGAAGTTCAAAGAGGCTCTTCTGGCCGGCAAATCGGCCAGAACTGTTGAGTTGACTGATGCAGAGGAGAAGGTTGCCAGAGGACTTTTTTTGTTGACTTCAAAACCGGTAATGTATGTCTGTAATGTTGATGAGGCATCCATACTTACAGGCAACAAACATGTTGAAGCACTTAGAAAGGCTGTTGCAGACGAGAATGCAGAGGTACTTATGATTGCAGCAAGGACTGAGGCTGAGATTGCAGAACTGGAGAGCTATGAAGAGAGACAGATGTTTCTCGAAGATTTGGGACTGAAAGAGTCTGGAGTTGCAAAACTCATCAAATCAGCATACAGGTTGTTGGATCTTCAGACCTACTTTACTGCTGGTGAGAAGGAAGTAAGAGCGTGGACCTTTCCCAAAGGAGCTTTGGCTCCCCAGGCTGCAGGTGTTATCCACACCGATTTTGAAAAGGGTTTTATACGCGCAGAAGTAATCAAATATGATGATTTTCTGAAATATGGTTCGGAACAGGCTTGCAAGGAAGCCGGTAAGATGTCTGTGGAAGGCAAAGAATATGTAGTGTGTGACGGAGATATTATGCATTTTAGGTTTAACGTATAGACCAGAATAGGATAATCTTCGGAGAAGCTAGTGTCAGAGAGTGATTTGTTATTATGTGGGGTAATAAACTGTCGGGATATGATGGTTTGTTTTGAGAATTTTTTTAGTGGTGAGAGGGTTATAATATCAAATTATTGATTTTCTTTGCAAAAATGTTAAAACGATTAAGTAAGGTTCCCTTAGATGGGGGCAAAAGTTTTGATTCAAAATTGTTTTTGATGATGGAAGAGAAAGAGACCGAAGTTATTACAAAGCTAAAGAGGAAAATTTTCATTTATTCGGTTGTTGAGGTAGTTATAGTGCTTATACTCATAGCTTTCGGCACCTTTTTATTCAGCATAACGCTTGCCTGATATAAGATAAGGATAGCCCTAACCCAGGCTTTATTCCGTAGCGGACATTCATATTGAACTGTTCAGTTTTTGTTGTATCTGTTTTGCAGGTCAGATTCAGCCTCTTTTACTTGAGGTGATACCTCAGTTGATCCAGCATAATTGGAATATCTGCTTCGTCCACATTGTGCTTCTTAAGCAATTCTATATCGTTGTTGAACGACTCAATAAAAGCTTCCATTGAGTTACCCTGAAATGTAATACTCTGTTTGTAGTAATGCAGAGCAGCCTGTCTGTCACCCCGGCACCAATGGATATGTCCCATATTCATATAGTCGTGCCTTGTCGGGTTTTCATCCAGAATTTTCTGAGAGTATTTTTCGGCCTGGTCAAACTTACCCAGTGAAAGTGCGCACCATACTATGGGGCGTCCAACCTTTTTATTGCCCGGGTCCAGATACTCCACCTTGAAATAGTATTTGAGGGCTTCCTCGTAATTCTTCAATTCAAGCAGGCAGTGTCCGATACTAACCATGGTGTGCAGATTATCGGGCTGTACCTTTTCTGCTTCCAGGTAGTACTCCAATGCTTTCTCCGGATTCTTTAGGTAGTGGTAGCAAAGGGCTATTTTCTTAAGGTTCCATACCTGATCATGCTGGAAGAGCTGGGCCTGCAGGTACAGCTCGAGAGCCTGTTCGTACCGGCCTAGTTGCTGACAGCAATATGCCTGCTTTTGGAGCAGTTGCATATTGGGGGTCGTATTTCTGGATAAAAACCCATATACTTCCAATGCTTCCTGAAAGCGGTCTTTGTCAAACAAGTATTCTCCCAACTTCATATAGAAGTCCTCGTCGGGCAGAAGCTGATGTACAAACTCACAATTATGGAAGTCGAGTGACCATGCAAAGGGATCCTCGAAGGATCCTCTTTGCGGAAGCAGTTTGAAGAACCTGTACAGGTCCTGAATATAAAGATTGGATATAGTTAGTTCTTTTTTAGCTGTATCGACAAGACTGTCGCTTTGCTCCACTTCCTTTAGGGCACTGAGTTCGGACATAAACATTTGTCCCATCATTTCCTTCTGAGTAGCTGGCATCTGTGGGATGCTAAATATAAAAGAATACTTGTCAGAGTTGCAGATAATCCCTGATGTAGCCATCCCTTCAAGGAGGTCGCTGTTGCGGAATGCGCCGGTTTCATATTTCAGGACATCCTCAACAATTGGATTAGGCCATACAAAGGGCATGAACCAGTTTTCCAACCTGTTGAAGAAGGGGAAATGCTTGAGCATTCTGAAAGTTGAGATAAAAAGGTCGGCCCCTTCCATCTGAAGGCGGGACATCTCTTCCAGCTTGTCCATAAGTTCGGGCTTTTCTGACAGTATATCCTGCCAGTCGGGGTTTTTGCCTTCCTTGAAACCTTCTTCGATAATATTGTCGAGGTCGAGTCTATCGCGCAGGTTGGGGTGTATCCTCGCCACTTCGGGCAGTATCTCGTCAGTCAGTTTGCGGGCCAGCTTTTCCGTATCGAGGGTGCGCAGAAGTTGGATAATGATCCCACGAAGTACTTCCTGCTTAACATTCCCTTGTCTTAGTTTCTGAATTTGACGGGTAACCTCGGGGTAAAGGCTGGTTCGTTTGTCATATTTGAACAACACAAGATAGAGACCTACAAGTGCCCTTTGCCTGATCTCTGCATTTGAGTGGGAGGTGAGCCTGAACAACAACAACATTGCATCTTCATTGAAGAAATGCAACAGGTGTATGGTAACAGCACTTACCAGGACACATTGCTGAGCCCAGGGGAGGGAGCTTTCCCTGAAGCAATTTATAATTATATCTTCATTTTCTTTATACAATCCCTTTTGGGTCAATGTAATTTCAAACAGTTGCCTGAATGCCGAGTTGAATACTTCCGAATGGGGTACAGGTACGCTCTCCATAAGTTCAGTCCGGTCCATTTCAGTCCTGCACTGTACCAAAATAGATTCAAGACTCTCCCTGCCAATACCGGCATGCTGGCGCATTAAATCAAAAAAGACACCTTGTCCGTAACGGATAAATAGTTGCATGAATATTTCATCAGCAACACCGAAAATATCAGCTAAGATATGATTGTATATTTTTTGTCGTTCAGGATCAGTGAAGCCTTCGACAGTAAAGCGAAGCAGACTTTTGTAAGTCATTTCGATATTGTACAGGGTATCTATAAGTTCTCCCTTCTGAGTCTCCCTGGCCAGTTCCCTGAGCATGGAAATGCTTTCGTTTAGTCTCTTGCTACTTAAGAGATTATTGACGTCTTCCTGCTTCTTGCGTATTAATGTATGATTCATTTTCCCTGTTTTTCGATTTTGAAAATCAGGTCTACACCTGATTCCTTTGAACTACCCTGTACCAGACGAAGGAATAGCCACCTGCTTAGTTCATATTCAAGCGTAATAGTCTCCGGTGACACCGATTCATTGCTGTCATCTCCCAGACGGTGTTGGTAGGTAACAAACAAGTTGTTGGTGATATACTTTCCAACCATAAATCCGGTGTTCTGCCAACTGTCACCCGTGTCTATCTCTATCATATCCAGTCTTAAGGCTGATCCTATACTCTTGCTGAGCTGCGAGGAGATCAGTCCGGTAAGGAGGCGTGAAGGTATTGCATTGCTTACCCCTGCCTGATTACTGTAGCTTAACTCATCAAAAGGCTGGCCAAAAAGTAAATATGCCATTGCGTCAGCCTCGGGTATCGAACTACCGTCAAGTTCGAATGCAATATTCGGGTCATTAAGGGAACCACCGACGATAAGGGTCAGGATCTTCTTATTCTTGTTCTTATCTCTGAACGTATAGGCAGCTTTTAGGTTAATCAGAGGATTGAATTCCTCACCTCCGCTGAAGGTCAGTTCTCCTTCCTTAATAGCAAACCTTTTACCATATAATGTGTAATATCCGCGGTGTATCCCTGCCGAACCGAATAACTCAAATATATCACTATTTTTTACAACGTCCAGATTTCCATATAATTCCATCTGCATATCAGGGGATCTGATCCATGTGTTACGCGGGAGCTCAACATTTAGCTTTCCGGTCAGTAGTTTCATCAGATCCCTTTTCTTTACCTCAGGTGCAGCTTCCGGGATGTCTTCATCGATTTCAGCTACGTCGTGCTCTTGTTGTTCCTTAAGTGCCTGGACTAAAAGCGGATCGTTGAGGGTAGCCTCTGTTTCGCTCATCTTCATCAGCACTGGCAGGTTGAAGTTGGACCGTAGCACCCTCAGGTTACCGCCAAAGGATGGTAGACCTTGGCTATCTTTGAAAAACATATCAGCATCAACCTGTATATCAAAGTCCCGGTGGCGGGTGATATAAAACTGGTCAGCAACCATCGTTATGTCTGCCGAACTAATTGATCCTCCTATACCCAGTGAGTCGAGAAGCATTACACCCTTGGCCAGGAGACTGCCATTAAGATGGTGGACTGACAAAGTGTCAATCCTGATATCCCTGCCGTCTATTGAAGCCTTCAACTTTATATCCTCATAGTTGATCCCATAGGCAGGAAGAGGCAGTAGTCCGTCAGTTACGGCTACCCAGCCTTTGACAAGTGGGGACTCAGTACTACCTTCCATTGACAAGTCGAGGTTTAGGACAGCCTTGGGCTGTTGAAAACCCGGCATCTCAAGGAAGAAACCACTCAGTCTGCTATTGGCTGTGGTTAGCCTCATATCCATAGTTCCAGGCCATTGCATGGTCAGACTATCTGAGAAGGTTATGTTAAGCGGGGTCTTACCCTTTAGAACCAGTGAATCTCCCAGGCTGTTAATAATAGCAGCATCCATTAGCGCCAGGCCATCCTCGTAATGCAGTATTGCCCTTAATCCGGCTAATGCAAGCGGCTCCAGTACCGGATTCTGCATATCTGCCTTTGCATCAATAACAATATCGTCTTTTGAGCCGCGGATGTCAAGAGTAATTCCGGCCCTGCCCTTGAGATGTTCTCCGGCAGTTCCCAGACGTCCCAGCAGTGCCATGTCGAAATTGCGGATCTCTGCCTTCAGCATCAGTGAATCGGGTAAAACAACCCCGGCATTGGCAACCAGGGCAAAGAGGCTGTCCTTTCTGTCGGCCAGGCTGAAGTTACTTATTGAAATCAGAGAATCGCTGTAGTTGATAATCGCATCCCCATTGTTAAGGTAGAGGTCTGCATATTCGGAGTTTAGTTCCAGCAAACTGATTATGGCGGACTGCTCGCTTAGTGGTCGCGTAGCAGCTTCAAGCATCAAAGATACACTATCAGGCAGATAACCGGCCAGTGAAACACTTAGCAGTGAATCGAGCCAGTTGCCTTTCAGACTAAGTGAGTCGGCAATAAATGAGCCTGCTGTTATGTTCCCGGCATCTAGAGCCAGTTTGCCACTCTGACTAGCTCCGGCCATAAGTCCCGAGGCCTTCAGGTCAAGAGAGCCGACACCAAGTATTGTATCGAGTGCCATGCCTCTGAGCATGGCATTAAGGTCAATTAGCAGCGAGTCCACGCTGCCGGATACTTCGGTTGTTATCTCAAGTTTTTCCCAACGGGCATCACCGTCGTAATATGATTTGAAAGATTCCAGGTTGTTTATTGAGGCATTGAAGACTGCCCATAGACTACCCTTTCCGTTAAGGGATGTTAGGTATGAGAGGGCAGTGGTGCTGTCGCTGGCTGTGATATCGTCGGTGAGGTAAGAGCCTCTTGCTGCTGCATTAAGGGATTTGTTCTTGAGTATGAGCGTGTCGAGCCTTAGTAGGTGATTAGCCATTTCACCACGGATAAACAGACTGTCGATGTCCGTGCCATTTATTAGTGAATTGCTAACCAGAGCCGAGAAGTCCATTTCGGGATTGCCACCTGTCAGGCCGAAGCCTTTAGCTTTTGCTTCCAGCCAGACATAGCTGCTGTCGAGGATGCCGGAAACAAAGCTGCCAAGGTTGGGTACTTCCGCACTTAAATCGATTGAGAAGGGGCCCTTCTCGTCCTTCAGATCGACGGAGGCCAGAGCACTGATATTAGCCAACTTGCTGACTAGGTCGAACTCTCCACCGGCAATACCGTTTGTGTAATATAAGTCAATATGTCCCGAACTAATCATTATGCTGTCCCATGATGTACCGCCTGGATCGCCAATCACCCTTAGCGTCTCAGCTCTTTCATCTATGCCATTGCCTGTAATATGGAGCTTGCAATTGAGTATAAGCGGGATTGTATCGGTTACTATCCAGTTGTTGATCCTGAAATTTCTGAAGTTGAGCTCCAGGTCGGGCGCCACCGTGTATCTTAGGGAGTCGGATGTAAGATGCTCAAAATTGTCTATCCTTCCGCCAAGTTCGATGCTCTCATTTCTTTGTTGCAGGCTGAGCCTGAACTGCATATTGCCATTGCTGGCATTTGCAGCAAATGCGAGATCGGGCAGTGAGGACAGTTCAATATCAGGAAGCACAAAGGCAAACTCCCCTGTATTGATGCCCTGCCAAAGTGTTTCAGCATCGAAGTCGCCAATGGATAGGTACCTGCCTTCAGCAGTGATTTCGTTGAGGGCACTGCGGAATTTGAAGTTCTTTAATGACCAGGTCTGGAAATCACTATTTAGTTGAAGGCTAAGGGAAACCAGTTTGAAATCCGGTTTGCTGGTTTCGAAAGAAAGATTGTTGAGTCTGATCCTTAGGTCGCGACTCGAGTAGCGACCGGCTATATCGATGTTAAGATCCCTTATTGCAGCAGGAATAAGGCTGTCGGATGAGTTGATAAACAGATTGCCCCCATCAAGGACAAAGCTATCGAGGATCAGCCGGAATGGGAAGGGAGCGGGACTTTTATCTTCCTCCTTGTCACTCTCTGGTATTAGGGATTCAAAGTTCCATTTGCCATCAGCATTCTGCGTCAGATGGACATATGGCTGACCCATATAGGCCAATCTGACTTTAAGTTCCCTGTGCCTTAGCGAGAGGAGGGAGTATCTGAGCTCAAGGGCATCGAGCCTCAGGAGAGTATCACCTTCGGGCAGCAATACCTCGATACCGTTAAGCCTGATCCGGGAGAAGAAATTACCTTTAAGTTCATCGATATATACCTGGCCATTTAACTGTTCATTGACTGCCTGCAGGGCTTTTTTGCGTACCAATTCCCTGAACACTCCGGTTTGAGTAAAGAGCAAAGCCGCAATTATCAGAGTGACGAGACCGAGGCAAGTCCAGAGCAGTATTTTAACCAGTTTGTTCATATCAGAATGCGTGACCTATGTTAAAGTGAAACTGCCAGCTCTTTTCAGTATCCATAATAGGTCGCGCCAGGTCGATACCCACCGGACCGATAGGAGTATTGAACCTTAGGCCTGCACCCGCTGAGTAACGAATACCAGCGAATGAGAATCCAACATCTCCGGTCCATACATTTCCGGCATCGGCAAAGACCACCATACCTAGCGAACCAACTAACGGGATTCGAGGTTCAATACTGGCTTCAACAATAGTATTTCCACCTATAGGAGTCTCTTTATCATCTCTGGGGCCTAGTTGTTGCCTTGCCCATCCTCTTATGGAGCGGCTACCACCGGCAAAGAAACGCTCTTCGACCGGGATCAGGCCATTATCTGAAAATGCATGAATGCGGCCGTATTTAAGCCTTGAGGCCAGTATAAAACTGCCTCTGCCAATTGTTGTGTAGTTTTTTGCCTCAATCTGGTACTTGAAGAAAGGGTAGGTGCCTGGCATTATCAGACTGTTGCTTTTGAGGTTGAGTGCAAGGATAAACCCGTTGCCCGGGTTAAATTTTGGCGCCGAGTTGTCAAAGATCAGAGCCGTTGAGACACCCCCTTTGGTGTAGTACTCGTCAAGGTCAGTTTCTTTGCTGTAAATAGCCACTGATGAGGTGTCCAGGTCCACCTGTTCGTAATACAGGCTAAAAGCCCCGGTGATATTGTTGGCTATTCTTTGCAATAATGACAGAGTAGCCCCATAGGTGAGCAGGTCATAACCCGCTTCCTTTTGCCTGCTCACTGAGGATGCAAGTTCAAGAGTTGAGTTGGGACTGAACACTGCAGGCTGAGTGATTGTTGCATCAAAGCGGTAGGGTTCAAGAGCCGAATGCTTGGCATACAGGCTAAGATGCCTGGACCTACCGGGGAAGTTGAGTATCCTGAACTCTACAAAGGCACGGAATTTATCCTCGCGACCGTAGCCAACACCAGCACGGGTTGAGGTGCGTGGTGCTTCAGTTAGTATAATACTTATAGGGATGGTATCCTTCTTGTCTTCAGAAAGTTGAGCACGAAAAGATACTATGCGGAAACCACCAAGTTGGTAGATCTGTTGCCTACTGCGGTTGAGTTGGCTACGACTGTAGAGATCTCCAGTATGGGTGCTGAGCTGCTTTCTGATTAATCTTTCAGGAGTACGATTAAACCCTTCGATTGTGATAGGTCCTAAATAGCTAAGAAGACCGGCATCCGAAAGCCATTCAATAGAAGCCGAATGGCTGGCAGTATCGAGCGATATGCGGGGCTCGAGCCCCGCATAGGCATAGCCTTTGTCAACCAGCAGTCCAGTGAGCTTGTCACGATCTTCCCATACATCCTCATCTCTGAATCTTTTGCCGGGAGCAGCAGTTACGACTTTCCTTTTTTCGCTTAGATAGCCGGTAGCAGTAGTGTCGGGGTTTGTACCCGATGGGATGAACAAGACAGAGTCGACAAGTATTGGGTCATTCTCCAGGACCGAAATCGTGATGTCAACCTTCTTGCCTTTTCGTCTGATCTTTATCTTCGGGGGAGCGACACTGGCGTTGAGAAAGCCCTCCGAGCGGTAAAAGTGGAGTAGTTCCCGTTCATTCATCTGCCATGCATCGGCGGAGTAGTAAGTTAGTTCACGACCCAGCAGTTTCCTGCCTAGCCAGGTGCTGCCCGATAATGAGATTGCCTCTGCCAGTTCCTTGTCGGAAAACTCCTTATTACCCGTGAACTTGAGTTTTCGGACTTGCTGTTCCCCGCTATTATGAAAGGGGCGCGCAGCAACGAGCCAGCCTGTCGGTATCAGACAGAGCAAAAAGGTTAAGACTATATGAACGGTTGCTGAACTTCTCAAAGCTATGGTCTTGTCTACTCAAATATATGCAAAAAGCTTATGGGTAACAGCCTTGCTGCGGTAAATGTTTCAGGTGAAGATCTCAAACGGGAACCTCTGGGTCGGGAGATATATAACCATATATAGAAGTGAACACAAGCAGTTGCTCAGAGCAAACAGGACTGGCTTAGAGGGAGTACGAAAAATCCCCGCTACAGCATATTACTGTAGTGGATTTTGATTTACTGTGAGATGTAAAAGGAATTGTTTTAAAAGGAGGTGACTCAGCTGGGATTCGAACCCAGGACCCCATCCTTAAAAGGGATGTGCTCTACCGGCTGAGCTACTGAGTCTGGAGCGCATTTTTTGGAAACGCGTTGCAAAAGTAGGTTCTTATTTCCAAAGTTGCAACTAATGCGATTAAAAAAATGACTCATATGTCCTGTTTGAATGGATGTGGACGAGGATAAGTCTTTGAGTTTAATAGGAATAAATAGGGAGGGGTGTGTGTCAAAAAAGTGTATTTTTTTATTTCAACTTCTGGAATGCCCGCCAGTCTTAGATATTTCGTTAAAAATCTAAAAAAACAGAGGGCAATAATTTGTGGATACCTAAATTTTCATACTTTTGCACTGTCAAATTCGGTCTGTAGCTCAGTTGGTAGAGCAGCTGACTCTTAATCAGCGGGTCCTGGGTTCGAGTCCCAGCAGACCGACAAACTTAAGTATAGAAGACAACGAAAGCCTGTAAATCGTCTGATTTACAGGCTTTTGCCGTATTTGTAGCTCTTTAAACTACACCAAAACCTAAGGCCAGAGAAATTAAGATGAGCATTACCGCAACTATTAGTTGGATGCTCCTCAAGGTTACTTTTTTTAAGAAGCCTTTTGCCGAAATATGCCCCTGCAATTGCTGCAATTGTCGCCGAAATTAAGAGTGTCAAATTTTCTTTGCCAAACTGGACTTTTTGGAACGACGGGGAAATTTCAAGTATCGAAAAGGTAATTAAAAGTAATGCGATGACTAGTTTCACAGGAGTGATTTCAAATGACCTTCCCCAAAGTTCGTATTGCAACAACGTTGGTAAAATATGGCGAAAACAGGGGTTAGAATAGTTCCCAGCCCAAAGCCCGAAAAGAACGTTAAAACAGCAGTGAAAAATGCCGCCAAACATATAATTATGATTTCCATACAGTTCTATTTTTATGTTCCTGGCATGTATTTGTAAGGTATTACCTGATTATCGTATGATCCATTTGCTACCCGGCAATAGCGAGATAAGCTTGGCTACTTAATCCAGCTTTATGTCCACTTTCCAGTATTCAGCAATTGCTTTTAATTCCTCTTTTGTAAGGTAGGTAACTGCGCCATGTTTAGGACTGCTGAAATTGGTAGTTTTCATCACTCCTTCGTTAAAATGCCCCAAATTGGTGTAATTAATAAAGTCGGCAGTTTCGCTGAATCCCATATTACTTGGACGAAGACCGTACACATCATACATAAGCACGTAATTGTTTGTTCCAAGCCGCTTGAAGAGGTTAGGGGCTTCTGTATTAACACTTTCAGGATCTATCCTATGATTTCCTGGCTGGTAACCTTCATTAATTTTATCGGAGACAGAATGTAAAATTCTAGCATCCGATACATAAAACATATGGTATTCATCACCAACCTTGGTAATATCGCCATCTAATCCACCAATCTCTGTTATGCGTGTGGGTGTAGTTTCGAGTTTCGTGAAATCGTCATTTGTGTACGAATAGTACATGTGGCATTCTTTATTGTTGTAACGGATAGTAAAATAGATCATCATCTTTTTGGCAGTAGGATCGTATACCGTTTCGGGTGCCCAGGAGCAATCAATATCGCCGAGCTCCGGAAAAGCAAGGTCAACGCGAAAATTGGAATGTGTCCAATGTATTAGGTCGTATGATTTCATTAATACCAGTGCACGATTGTTACCCCAGCCATATTTGTCGATAGGGCGTTGCCAGTCGGTATCTCTGAATCCGGCACGTTTGCCAAAAATATGAAGATCGGTCATTGCCAGGTAGAAAGCGCCATCAGGGCCACGGGTAATGTGTGGGTCGCGTACTCCTTTTTGTTCTGCCAGTTCCGATCCAATAAAAATTGGCTGTCCCTTATTTATATCGGTAAAAGTATATCCATCAGCACTTATAGCCATATAGGCCGATTGATCTTGATCTTTAAAATATACAAACAGGTACCCGGCAAGGTCTTTCTCGTCGAATTTTTTGGGTTTCATGCTTTTCTCCAGTTTTGGCACAATTTTAATACCTGGAGTTTGCTCCAATTTATTCTCCTGAGCAAATGAGCTGTAAACAGCCGCTACATTTATAAAACCAATGAGAAGAAATAGATTTATGTATTTCATTTTATTAGAGTTTGTTTCAATTATATCCTAATGGTTCCAATCTTTCGATCTGAGACGTAACACTCTCAAATTCAGTTTTACCAGCTTAGCTTTTTCAATACGACCCACCACTTCAACAATGGAATCGGGATTGACAGCTTTTAGGAACTTGATATTTTCAGTGTTTACTGTAAACATTCTTTGGCGTGTAAAACGTGTTGCTGTAATATATGCCACTTCATCCATCCATTGCATTGCCTGACCGCCAAAAAGAGTTTCGTTGGCATTAAGCGAGTTGGGAAATATTGCCTTAAACTGGCGTGTTTCGCTTAATTGGATATGTTTTTCCATAATTAATTAGAGTTTTGGGAACAAAAATATAATTTTATTTGAACATATGTTCAAATAAAGTTTTTAATTATGAACAAATGTTCATTATATTTACATCAAAATTCGATTTGATGGCACGAACAAAAAAGAACAGGTTAATACAAATGGCTCCTGATTTTGGTGGTTTTATACCCCAAGGAATACAAAATAGAAATGGGAAAGAGGTACATATCAATTTCGAGGAATACGAAGCGTTAAACCTGTGTGATTACGAATTGCTCACACAAGCCGAGGCTGCCAAAATGATGAATGTATCACGACCAACATTTACGAGGATTTATGAAAGCGTACGCCGGAAAATTGCTAAAGCGTTTATTGAAGGTAGTCCTATTCGTTTCGAGGGTGGGAACGTGGAAATTGCAAGTTGGTATAAATGCGAACATTGCAAAATTACATTCACTTTGGTTGAGAATTCGCCCAAGGTTTGTCCTCTGTGTAAAAATTATATAATAACCGAAAACAAATAGCACCATGAAAATAGCCATAGCAGCAAGCGAAAACCATGTTAAATCACAAGTTGACCCTCATTTCGGGCGATGCGACTGGTATTGTTTTTTTGATACCGATACAAAGCAAATTGAGTTTGTAGAAAATACATTCCGTCATCACATAGAAAAAGCAGGTTGTGAGGCTGTTGATTTTATGTCGGGCACAGGTATAAACATTGCGATTGCTGGGCGTTTTGGTTCAAAAGTAGTGGAGGCATTCAGGGCAAATAAAATTCAAATGATTGTGCCTGAAAAAGCAAAAACAATAGAAGAAATTATTAATCAGATAAAATAATGTGTTATGAAAGTAGCAGTACCTACAAGAAACAAAGTCGTTGACGACCATTTTGGTCATTGCGAAGCGTACACGGTTTTTACTGTTGACGCAAACAACAATATTGAAAAAGCTGAAATGCTACCTTCACCGCAGGGTTGTGGTTGCAAAAGCAATATTGCAGCAATTTTAAAAGAAAGAGGCGTGAGCGTCATGCTTGCCGGAAACATGGGCAGTGGTGCATTGAATATACTTCAAAACCATGGTATACAAGTATTGCGTGGTTGCTCCGGCGATGTTAACCAACTGGTAGAAACCTTTTTGAAAGGTAATATTGAGGATTCGGGCGAAGGTTGTCATCATCACGAAGAACATGGCGAAGGACACGTTTGTAATCATAATCGGTCACCCCAGTTTTGACACTTGTTGTAAAAGGCCATGTAAATAAACATTACCAGATGGAAAAAATAAATTCAATTTCACAAACCGAATAAATATTTTGTTATGACACAAATGAACCATAAAGGTCCGGAAGGAAAAGGTCCGATGACTGGGAGGAAGTTAGGATTTTGCACAGGCAAAGAGCCAAATGATGAATCGTTATTAGGCAAGGGCATGGGCAAACGTAGAAAAATGGACGGCAGTAATGGACTTGGGAAACGGTTGAAATATAGTCAGACAAAAAGTTTAAAATGAGAGTTGCCGTAATAATAGACAATAATCCGCACCCTTCGCAAGATCTCCTTACCGAACACGGATTAAGTATTTACTTTGAAGCTGATGGCTTCAAATGGCTTGTTGATGTTGGGGGTTCAGCACAATTTTACACCAATGCTGTAAGTATGGGGATCAATGTTGAGGATGTTGATTTTCTTGTTTTATCACACGGGCATTTTGACCACACAGGCGGATTGGAACAATTTATTAAAGTGAATAAGAAGGCGCAAATTATCATATCAGCACAAATATTGGGTAAAACATTCTACTCTTACCGACTACAAGCAAAACGAGATATTAGTATAAATCATTCAGTTGTGAACCAGCATATCAATCGGTTTATCGTTGCCGATGGTAATATGAGAATTAGTACAAATGTCGGTTTAGTTTGTGAAATCCCCATAATCTATACAACGCCTAAAGCAAACAATAAGCTGTTCATTGTAGATTCGGATGGCGAGCAGCCGGACGGATTTAAACATGAAGTTGCTTTAGCCGTGAATACGGCTGAGGGTATTGTTGTCTTTTCGGGTTGTTCCCATAATGGTGTTTTGAATATCCTCGAAGCTTGCTCTATTTACTTTAACCAACCTCAAATCATAGCCTGTATCGGTGGAACTCATTTAATTGACAGCGATGCAATTAATAAGTTTGAAACTGAATCAGAGATTAACGAAATCGGCAAAACAATTGTTAGTAGTTATCCCAATATGCAATTAATCACTGGTCATTGCACTGGAATAAATGTACAAAGCCAGTTATCGAAAATCTTAGGTGTTAATTTTAAGTCTTTTCATAGTGGCACTTACTTATCATTTTAGAAATGGATCTCTTCACAGTATCAGATAAAGAATCCATATATTGAGATTCTGTAATTAATGCAAGCTCTTTTGATAACTGGATATTCCGGTGATATTGACCCCTCATTCCGGTGATACTGACCCCTCACTGGTAGAGGTTCAAAGAACGTGATAGACTGACAATATTACCGTTTTTTTCTTAAACTTTCTCCATTGAGCTCGATACGATATGCAGTATGAACTAATCGGTCCAGGATAGCATCTGCTATTGTATCATCTCCAATGATATCATACCAGTTAACTACTGGAAGTTGACTGGTAATAATCAAGGAGTTTCGAGCATGTCTGTCTTCTATAATTTCCATGATATCCATACGTTGCTGTTGGTCTAATCTGGTTAGTCCAAAGTCATCTATAATAAGTAAATCTGTTTTGGATAACTTTGTAAACATCTTATGGATAGAGCCTTCAAGTCTGGCCATTTTTGTTCTCATCAGCAGCTTCTGTAAGTTGTAGTAAGCTACCTTTTTACCCTGCATACAAGCTTGTTGTCCTAAGGCCGACGCAAGGAAGCTTTTCCCACAACCCGAAGCCCCTGTGATTAAAACAGACTCGCCATTTTCCATGTATGCTCCAGTGGCAAGCGTTGCTAACATTTCTTTATCTACCCCTCGGGCAGCATCAATGTAAATTTCTTCTATTGTTGCTTGATAGCGGAAGCCCGCATTCTTTTTAAGTCGTTCGAACCGATTGTTCTTACGACTTTGATACTCATTCTGTAATAAAAGTTTTAGTCCTTCAGATAGGCTTAGTTCATGATGTTTTCGTGTTTCAAGCAGAGCCTTGTCTTTGGGACTTCTTACCCTTGCCGGAACAATGGTTGTTCCATAGTGATTAGCCAAGTCATCAAGTGCCACATTGAGTTCCGGTTCATAGCGATCTGACTTTATTACAGCTGACTTTAAGTTGTCAGGGACAATGGCTCTTGGAACTCCTCCAAGATAGGACAGGCAGCAAGATATGGCATAAATAAAATCCTCAACTCCTTGCGTTTTTACAGCCATTGCAAAGGCATAATCGGAGTATGGAAGGCATGCTACAAAAACCTGACACTTAATAATCTCTCCGGTTTGTATATCGACATATGATAGCTGCTTACCAGCAAAATCAATGAAGAGCTTGTCTGAAGGTTCATGATGTAATACGGCAGTAGGTTTGGATGCCTTTTGATGCTGATGCAGATGATAACAAAACTGTGAGAAGCTGTAACCGTTAGGGTTGGATTCTTTGTATTCTTCCCAAAGGATTAGCCTGGTTACCCCATTGCGCTTAAGCTCTTGGACATAATAATCCATCTGCTTTTTTAGAAACTCGTAGCGATGTTCCTTATATGAAGGATTACCCAGAAGAAATTTGCTCTCAAGAACAGGATCGTCAAACTCTAGCAAATCATCGATATTATATCCTGATGATCCATACTTATGAAGATAAGACTTCACAGTATTCTTGCTAATGCCCAGAATGCGAGCAATCTCTTTCTTTGCTTTACCTTGTTGGTGTAGCCGAAGTAACTGTTTTATCTGACTCATTGGTCTGGTTTTTCCTGCCATCACAAGACTTTTTAGTGGATAGTTCCACTAAGGAAACCAAAACCAGTGAATTTGATATGATTATCATAAAGGGGGTCAACATGCTCCGGAATTTGGTGGTCGCCGAAGACGATGATTGCCCAACGTGATTTTGCAATCTTTAATATTGGGGGTCAGCATCTGCCGGAATGACAGAAAAACACTGTATTTATTTTACTCGGTTTTTCTCCGGAACTAGGGGGTCAACATGCTCAGGATTATCCAGGGGGTTTGGAACTTTTCCTTGTCAACCCGTTATAAAGCTACCAAAAAGCGAAAAACTTTCCAAATTCATTATCAGCCCAAATAAAATAAACACGCTGTTGTGCACTGGCGTTAAATTCTTCGTCGTTTTAATGTCTTTATTCGGTGCGTTTGGAAAAGACACACTCTTTGCCAAGTTTAGGATTGTGGGGCGGCAAATGCGACTTGGCAATGTGTGTGGCTGTGCTGTAGAACTTACTTTAACTTTTTGTTGAGCATTTCTTTAATATTCAAATGTTTTGCATCTGAAATCTTTTTTGAATTTTCATCAACTAGTTTTATCCAGTCAGTCACTTTTTCGTTTTCTGTTGTTTTTATACCCCAATACTCAGATAATTCAGACGGAGAAGTAAGTGCTAACGTTTCAATAATCGAGTCAAAGTTTTTAAATAAGTTTACCAATACTCTAGGAACACTATTGTAAACAATTTCCCCAATCATAATTTGCCCTTTTCCCGTTGCTGTAAACAAATCGCGAATATTTGGGCAAACAATAGCTTCACTTGTGACTAGCCAAATAGAAAACCTCCCAAATTTATCACTGCGATTGCTAAATAGTTCAGGAAAGTAAACCATTGCTTTGTTCTTAATGTCCTGTTTTTCAATAATCGATAGGTTGTTCCAGACTTTAATAACTAAGTTACTTGATTTTGCATTTTCTTGGTCAATCCACCATAAATCTTCCCCTGGTTTAAGTTTGCTCTTATAGTATTCAACTATTGGCTTTATCGGATTTTTGTTTTTCCTTAATGTGTCGTAAGGTGCTTTTATTTTGTCAAAAATAGTTTTTCCTTTTTCAAGGTTCATGTCTATCAGGTAGCGTGGCGAGTGAGTAACAACCACTTCAGATAAACATTCTTCATATGGACGACACCTGAATTCTATTGGACTTGCTAGTTTTGCGAAGAGCATAAAGATTCTTTCAACATCATCAACTCGTGTTGTTTCAAGAACACTATTTCCAGTTGTTTTCCAATGGTTTTGCGTAGTTGTTTTAACTTCAACACCGTAATATTTTTTTGCAATAATATCAGGGAATCTCTGACCTCCAATAAGTTCAATAGAATTTTCAAAGGGCGAACCAACTGCTAAATCTGTCATAACATCTTTAACCAATGGCTCTAACTTGTTGCCTGTAAGTGCAGAAATTGACTTGGCAGATTTCTTGGCTTGGTTGTTTAGTTCTTCAATGGTTGAGTTTAGTAGAAAGTCGAATTCCTTTCTGTTGGGTTCTGGGTTTGCTGAGATAATCATCGCTTACTTTTTAAAATATAGATTCCAAATATCCTCAATTCGTTTTGCTAAATTATAGGCAAGTAGGGGTGGTACTGCATTGCCAATAATTTTGTATGCTTGAGAAGGACTTACTAAAAATGAACCTTTTCTTCCATAACTTTTTTCAATCACAAATTCATAATCAGGAGGGAATGTTTGTATTAGTGCGCATTCTCGAACAGTAAGTCGCCTTTCTTTTAATCCCTTTTTCAACTCTTCATCAATTTTGCCTCCGTTTTCAGCGGATAGTCTTCTAAACTCAATATTCCCGTGATGTTCGGCTCTAATAGTTGGGCCGATAGTATTTAGTTTGATTTCAGTTTGACCTTGACAATGAGAACCCATATACTTGGCTTTCGAAAAATACTTTTGCGAAAGGTCTTCAGATTGTTCTGGTTCTACCAAATTTTTAAAAACATCATTCAGCGTTACGTGACGTTTTAATCCGATGCCTTCAACTGTGTATGCGTGAGTTGGATTTGGGTAAGGATTGTAAATTTCCGAAATATTCTTTTTCGATAGTTCCACTAACGCTTTGTTTGATAGTGCAGATTTCCTAATTCCAATAAAAATTACCCTTTCTCTTGATTGAGGAACTCCAAAGTTTGCGGCATGAAGAACCTGAGGTTCTAAAACAATGTAACCATTTTCTCCAGCACTCGAAAAATCGTTTTGAATTATTTCTTTTACATTTGAAAGATTTACAAGCCCTTTAACATTTTCGGCAATAAAAATCTTTGGTTTTGTGATTTCTATTACCTCCTTCATCCACATATAAAGTTGACCTCTTGTTTCGATAGAAGCTTCATTATCCTTAATAATTTCTCCTTTATGATTTTTGTGCGAGTTAAAGCCGTTTCTTTTCCCTGCAACGCTAAAATCCTGACAAGGAAATCCTCCCGTGACGATATCAACATTATCAGGAAAAATATCTACACCAAGTTTATGGAGTTTTACTAAATCAACGATGCTGTCAGTATGAAAAGAATCTGGGTTGTGACCTCTTTTGGAGAAGTAGTTTATCCAAGCATTTCTTGCATCAGGAAGAATGTCATTAGCAAAAACAGTCTTAAACCTAGTTTTTTTTAGCTGAATAAAACCGTTGTCAAGATATTTGTCAATAAAATGAGGTGTAAGTTTTTCATTAATTGATGAGGCAAGAACAGAAAATCCACCTTCAAACCCTAAATCCATTCCACCACAACCAGAGAACAGAGAAAGAATATTTAATGTTTCAACCTTTCCCTTCCCGTTTAATCCTTTAACTTTATCAGGTTTGGTCGAAAACTTAATTCCTAGTTGCGGTTCTTCCGCTACATCAACTTCAAGTATTTCTTTATTGGTTCTCATAGTTAATTGCTAACCGAATGGGTTTTTAAGTATTGAACTTTTTTTTCTGCAAGTTTAAGAACTCTGTCAGCGCAATTTTCATCCGCAATATCGTACGCAATCTTATCACTAATGTATTGAGCAAGAAGTTCCTCCTTGTCAATATCTAATGTTTCAGATAGCTTTAATATGAGTTCTTTGTTTGGTCTTCTTTCATTCCTTTCAATCTTGCTTAAAATTGCAGGGTCAATGTCAAGACTTGCAGCCACTTGTCTTAAAAGTAACCCAAGGCTTTCTCTTTTATTTCTAATTATCTGACCAATAGTTTCCATTTGAACAATATGTCTTGACACTATTTGTCAAATATAAGATATGTTTCAAGTTTTATCAAGATGTTGCATTCAGAACTTTTTAACATTTTCTTAACGAGTTTAGAGTGTGCGTTGGAAAACGAAGGCTCTTTTGGCTGCGAAGCGGTCGCTTGTGGGTTGGGCGGCCAAATGTGCCTGAGTGTGTGGTGGATGTATCTTTCTGTAAGCGATAAATTGGTCTATCTGTCTGGTTTTCTTCGCTTGTGCACAACGGTCACGTATATGAAACGTTTGGCATTTCGAAGCACTTTCCTGTCAAGTTACAAGAACTTTCGATACGGGCTGAGACTCTCGATAACCCACTGACTGCCAAATGTTTTATATACGATGTGTGTGCCTTGAATGGTAAATATAAACAAATTTTCACATTTTATTGTGTGAGAAAGTCCAGAGAGTGCAAGTCTCTTATGTACTTGGGTAACGCCAGGAAACATTAGTAAGTCGCAAGCTGGTTTGGAGTGATCCATGCAGTGAAGTAAGCGAGACTACAAAAATCTGAACTGACGAACAGGAACGGAATACGAGGCATAATTGTATGGGTGAGTAACCACATCATTGCGAAGCCCAACGAACACCACAAGTACAGTTATGTAGATTCCGCAGGATTAGATGGAAGGACATTTACCTTACCGAGGGAGGTCTCTGATGTTGCGTTTTCAGCAATTCAGAGAAGTCAGCAGAGGTCATAGTACTTTGGAGATACGAGCCACAATAGATATGTGGAGGTCTCACAACCAAAGGAAGGACTGAACGTATTTTGGTTCTTAATTCACAACGGAACGTGTCTTTTGACAGGTAGCCTTGGGAAAGCGGAACAGGTTAAAACAAATGAATAAGAATGATTGAACAAGTACTACATCCTTACAATGTGCAGTGTGCCCTAAAGCAAGTAATTGCAAATAAAGGCAGTGCAGGCGTGGACGGAATAAAGGTGTGCGAGCTGACCGATTGTTTTCGGAAAGCGCAAGCACAACTTTATTCTTCCATACGAGAGATGAAGTACCTTGCTCAACCCATTCTTGGAGTGGATATTCCCAAAGGAAATGGTAAAACACGACTTTTAGGAATACCCACAGTAACAGATAGAGTGTTGCAACAAGCGGTGTCACAAGTTCTGATGCCAAAGTATGAGAGTGATTTTAGTGTTCATAGCTACGGATTCAGACCCAACAAAAGCGCCCGCCAAGGTGTTGGTAAAGCGCTGGATTACATCCACGAGGGGTTCTCGTTTATCGTAGATATTGACCTAAAGACATTTTTTGACGAAGTAGACCATTGCTTACTTCTGAACCTACTTCACCAAAAGGTAAAATGCCCGATAACTATGCGTTTAATACGCAAATGGTTACGAGCTCCAATCCAAATCAATGGCAAATTACGCAAACGAAGAAAAGGAGTTCCACAAGGTTCTCCCTTAAGTCCGTTATTGGCAAATATCCTGCTCAATGAGTTGGATAAAGAACTGACACGACGCAATCTTCGGTTTGTGCGTTACGCAGATGATTTCAGCATTTATACCAAGTATAAAAGCCACGCAACTGCCACGTTAAAAGCTATTGAGAAGTTTTTGAAAACCAAACTTAAACTCACCATTAATCGTGAGAAAAGTGGCGTTAGAAAACCAGTGCAATTTGAGCTGCTGGGATTCGGATTCGAATCAACTTACAAGAAGGGAGATAAAGGTAAATACCAATTGGTAGTAGGAAAGAAGGCGTGGGAACGGTTGAAACAGCGATTGAAATTCATCACCCGAAAAACTACTCCGAAGAGTTTTGATGAGCGTATCCAACAGATTAACGAAGTCCAACGAGGATGGTTAAACTACTTTCGTGGAACAAGTATCAAAGGAAAACTCAAGAAACTGGATGGATGGCTACGAAATCGACTACGCTATTGCATCTGGCATCATTGGAAGAAGCCCGAGCGGAAAAGAAAGAATCTTATTCGTTTAGGCGCTGACCAAGGCGATGCTTATGCATTTAGTCGGTCTCGCAAAGGGGGATGGGCAATCGCTCAAAGTCCTATTTTAGGGACAACCATCACTATTTCAAGGCTAAAGAGACGCGGGTACATATCTATGCTGGAACTTCATTTGTCGTTTAACCCATCAAGGTACGAACCGCCGTATATGCAACTAAACAAAATGACTGAGTGTCATTTGTGCAAGTTGGGAGCTTGCTCGCGTACGTACGGTGGTGTGAGAGCCTAAACCTGAGCCATTTGGCTCAGGTCGGGCTACTCGATTACCGGCTGGGCTTCTTGTCTGTCCGTTATGGTTCTATGCCTAAAATTAGTAATGGAACTGGTGGGCTATTTCGTCCTTGTCGCATTACGTTGTAAACTTCTCCTTCGTAATAAGCCACGCCACTACTCATTTGTGATTGCATTTTCTTTGTCGGCAGAATTTCAATTCCTAAGTTGATAACACCACCAGAGTAGAATAGCATATGTTTTACAAACAAGTCAAACGCAACAAAAGCATATTTGCCAAATTGAACTTCAACAGCAATTTTGTCCTTCACAAAGTCCGTTTGGTTGTAGCTATAAATTGGTTCTTTCTCTCCGTTGGCAATCAGAAATTCCTTTTGCTCTTTTGCAGACATTAGCACACTTTTTTCCATTAATTCTCGGTTGAGAGTAATGTAATAGTTGTATCTGCTTTCTGCCCATTTTCTTTTGTTGAACTCTGTATTAAACGCTTCGTTCAAGTCTATTGGGGATAAAAGACTGTTTCCGATTTTCCTTTTTTCCTTGCTGATTTTCGTTCTGAATTGGTCAGCGTCAATACTTGCAATAACTTGTTTAATTTCTTTGTAAAGGTCATTGTGGTGAACGATAAGGTATTCTTCTCCGTTCAGGTGCGAATATTTTTGTGCTATTTTCATTAGTGTCCGTTTGTTCCGTTACCGTTTACAAATGCAAGTTCTGCCCATTCTTTTGGTATTTGAGCAACCTTATCTTTTCCTGTCGGCTTGTGGATTGGTTTATTAATTGGTCTTATTTTCAATTTCCCTTCTTTAAGGTCTTCAATTCTTTTGTTTGCGATTTTGCAATATTCTTTTTCTTTTTCAATTCCCATTCCGTTGCGGTTGTTTTTAATTGCTCCAATTACTGTTGAGCCAACACCAGCAAATGGGTCGAGCACCCAACTTCCTTCATCTGTCAATGCCAAAACGCAACGTTCAACTAATTCAATAGGAAACTGGCAAGGATGTTCTGTTTTTTCAGGATGATTTGATTTTACATTCGGAATATCCCACATTGCCTTGTCCCAATCTTGTTCGATTATTTCCCAAATATCACTCGGATTTTTGCCAAGTGGATTTCCAGATGGTTGTCCTTTTTTAGGACCTTTGAAATGTCTTTTGCCAGGATACTTTGAAGGAACTCTTACATTGTCCAGATTAAAAATATAGTCGTCTGTTTTGCTAAACCAAAGTAAAGTCTCATAACGTCCGCTAAAGCGGTTGCTGGCGTGAAGTCCGTGTCCGAAATGCCAAACAATACGATTACGAAGTTTCAGTCCGTGCTTTTTGAAAATTTGGTAGTAAAATATGTCAAGAGGGAAAATTTCTCCTTTGTCAACGTAATTGCCAACTTGCCAACAAAGATTTCCCTTGTCAGAAAGTGTCCTTACGAGTTCAGAAATGATTTCTTCCTGTGTTTCAAGGTATTTTTCAATACTTGTCTTGGTCTCATAAGATTTCCCCACATTGTATGGTGGTGAAGTCAAAATGAGGTCAAATTTGCCGTCTTCAATTTTCTTGAGAACGGATAAGCAGTCACCGTTTTTTATAGCATAGTCGGTGTCTGGGCTTATGTAGTCAAATAATGGCTCTTTTACTCTCATTTTCTTTGTCCTAAGTTATTTAGCAAAGTTACTTTTTTAATGTTTTAAGTCCGTCAAAATTGTCCCGAAGTTGTCAACGGTTTTGTTGTCGGTTCGGTTTTTTAGCCTTGCCGGTAACGGGCTCGGGATTGGTGCTGAGAAACCCGGTTTTGCGAAGCAAAAGAGAGGGTAGAGCAGCATCCTAACCGGGTTTCATTGCACTAATCCTGTTGATGTGTGCAGTCGCTTCGCATGGCACTATCCTACATTGAAACACCCCTATCCCAAAACCCGGTTATTCCCGAGCCCGATGATATGCAATAGGTGGGAAAAGTGCGTAGCACGACCACCGTAAAGCGAAGCGTATTGCATATCATCGTCCGCCGGTATGCGCAGTTGCCGCATCAGGGCGCTTTCGTGTCGGGTTACCTACAAGGTAAGCAAATGAACCAACAATAGCAACCCCTCGGCCCGGCAATTGAGTATACCGGCTGTTGAACTAAATCCCTACGGGATAGCTCCTTTCAAAAATAACACAAATCTTTCTAGCCGCAAGCCGTTATATCTGTATTATTCACTTTAAAATAATGCAGTTATGAGAAAGAAAACAAGCTTAACTATTGTTGAGCGTGCCATGGTGCTTGTCCCTGAATTCAAGTCCAGGGCCGTGAAGCTGGAGCATCAGGTGGTACTTCGTGGCCAAAGCGCCAGCACCCTGAATAATTACATCAGGCGCATTGCCCTGTTTGTCATCCATTTTGAAAAATTACCCGAACAGGTTAGCGAAGACGAGATCAATGAGTACCTGGTTGCTTTGGCACGTGATCCCAAGGCGCCTTCGCGCAGCAGTTTCAAGCACATGGTTTACGGTCTTAGGTATTACTACCGTTTGTTGGGCATGAACAAAAAGGCCATTGCCCTGCCTTCATTGAAGCAGGACACCAAGTTGCCAATTGTCCTGAACCAACAGGAACTGAAAATGCTGTTTGCAGCACCTACACTGCTTAAACACCGGATAATCCTTACGCTCATTTATTCTGCCGGATTGCGAGGGCAAGAGGTCATCAATCTTAAAATATCAGATATTGACTTTGAACGCATGGTCATCCACATTCGCCAGAGCAAATACAAGAAAGACCGAATAGTTCCCTTGTCCCCTACTATGGCCATTGGACTCGAGAAGTATCTCAGAGCCGAGAACCCGCATGTTTGGCTGTTCAATGGCAAAGAGCCTGACGGTCGCTACAGCGTTAAAGGATTATCCTGGGTAATGCGGGAGAACCTTAAAAAGACCTCTATTGCCAAAAGTGTCAATCTTCATTCCTTACGGCATAGCTACGCAACGCATTTATTGGAGCAGGGATTAAACATCGTAACCTTAAGGGATTTATTGGGCCATGCCGACATTTCTACTACAATGATTTATCTTCATATTGCTCAGTGCCAGCACATAAACCCTCACAGCCCTTTAGATACCCTTTATGGAAAAGCACTGCAAAAGCAAGCATGAATTGGCTCACATTGTCCGCCAATTTGGGAAATCCTTGTTGCAGAGCGGTGAGCTATCCCCCAAACAAATCAAGGTTTTGTACAACATCCTCCAGTGCCGCACAGCCTCTTTGGGTGGTCATGAGCAGGTTTGTAAGGATTGTGGTGTGATACACTACAGTTACAACAGCTGTCGAGACCGCCATTGTCCCAAGTGCCAGGGAACCAAACAGGCTCTTTGGATTGAGAAGCTGATGAAATCAACACTTGCGGTGAAACACTACCACATCATTTTCACGGTACCTCATGAGCTCAACCAGATTTATCTGTGGGACAGAAGGCTTTATTGCAACATCTTGTTCCGTGCTGCCAGCCGTACGCTGCACAGCTTCGGTTATACACATTACGGTTGTGAAACCGGAGCCGTTGCGGTGTTGCACACTTGGGGGCAGAACCTTTCTCTGCATCCGCATTTGCACTGCATTGTCCCGGCAGCCGGTTATTCCTTGTCGGGGAAATGGCGCCATATCGGCAAATATGATAATTATCTGTATCCGGTGCACCAGTTGAGTGCTGCCTTTAAAGGCAAATTTCTAGACAGCATAAAAAGGGAGCTGCGAAAACTTTCTGCAATGGATGGCTTTAAAGTCTGCTTAGAGAAGGCCCATCAAAAAAAGTGGGTGGTCTATTGCGAGCCCTCTATGGCAGGTGCCGAGCATGTTATCAGGTATCTGGGGCAATACACCCATCGCATTGCCATCAGCAACCAGCGGATCTTGAACGTTGATCCAACACACGTAACTTTCGTAGCTAAAGACTACCGGGACCGGGCACAAAAGAAACCGGTATCACTGACCGGCGAAGAGTTTCTGCGTAGATTCTCTTTGCATGTAATGCCCGATGGTTATGTGCGTATTCGTCGATTCGGCATTTATCATCACTCTACAAAGCTTCATCTGGATTTACAATTTGTGCCCGATGAAAAGCCCGACATTGAGCAGATGGCAGCTGACCAAAACGATGAAACGGCCTCAGAGCGCATTTTAAGGCTGACTGGATTTGACCTAACCAAATGTCCGCATTGCAAAGAGGGACGTCTGATTGTCATTAGAACCTTACCCAGGATACGGTCACCCGCAGGAAATCTGCCCTCATTGCTTTTTGCGAAGTTGCAGTAACCTACAAAACACCCCCTTAAAAACTTCATTGACATGAGGTTCGGCATCGTATTGCCTTAACGGTAGGTTTTCAGCCAAAAAGGAACAGATTTTCAACTTCTCAGCCACTACGACCAGTCACTTCTTAAGTTCAAATGCTTAAAAACGGGAAGACGGTACCACGGGTGGCCTTGCCAAAAACATCAAAAACCGACTTAAAGTCCATAAAAGCAGGCTGCAGACCTAGCGGGATGTAGTTCAACCGAGAATAATCGCTGGGTCGTTCCGACCGCTCATATTCCTATATATTGTACGCTGGCTTTTTTTAATTTATGTTATACTGTACGTCCAACCACCTTAAATAATAAGGGTCAGAAATACTTTCTTTTACTCTTTTTTTGATTGCACTATTTGTCCTTACTTTTTCAGAATTCAAAACAGAGCATAGGACTAAAAATTTGGAAAGAGGATAAGGTCTTTGTTTGTTTTTAGGAAACAAGTAAAAGTTCAATCGACTATTCGTGTTGTTTAACTTCGAAAAAGTCAAAATTTGATTTGCTAATGTTACTGTATTTGTGATTCCGGAAGAAATCTGATTGTAAAGTAGTTTTTCAACTTTCACATTGTTTGAAATAAGAAGTCTTGATAAAATAGCTGTTACTTGTCTTCTTAAAAATGTATCTGTCTGCCATAGGTTTTTGTAATTATCTATAAATCTGTACAAGTCTTCTGGATGGTTATATTTTGCTTTGAACCATAGCACACAATAAAAGTCAGAAGGCAACTTACGTTTGAACGAAAATGCAGTTATTTTTTCCTCGAACTCTTTTAAAAATGCTTTGGATTTATCGTTTACTGGAATTTCCCAATTAGTAACAAGGTTGCATAATTGATAAAGAGACAAATCATCAAAAATATCAATCTTGTCAAGAATTTCAATTACGACCTCAGATGACTTTTTTAGATAACCAATATTTGACAAATACATAAGTAAATGGCTCCTTAACCCTGGATGGTCTATGTATTTTTCGGTTATAATAGACAATAAGGATTTTGAATGTAGTTTGCTGTATGTGGTTATGTATCGTTTAGCAATTTTATCCCAATATTTTGCTCCTCTATCTTTAAAATGCTTTTTGAATCGTTTATGTAACTCAGAACAAACCTTTTTATAGTCAGCATCAGTTTTCTTTGTCTTTTCGATACTGTCGATGTATCTATTAGCTTCTATTTGAAAATGATAAAATCCTTGCTCTTCGTCATAGATATCTGTTTTCGCAAGGTTCAAAGCAAGACCTCTTGTTTTGAGCATGTCTGAAACAGAACTTATAGTTTCTATTGCTTCTTTTTTTGTATCAACTCCAATTACGATGTCATCCATCCATCTTGTGAAGCTATTGTCTGTTTTTTGTTTAATTACTTCGTCAATTTCAAAAAGGAATGAATGAGCTAAAAGTCTAATTCCCTCAATATTTGTTGTTGGTAACCCTCGTTTTGTGTAAGGTAAGTAATCAGGTTTCCAAGCAATTTCTTGAATTATCCTAAAAAGTAGGTCAATTAAAACTTCGTCAATTTTACTATAACTGGTAAATACTTTTCTTAATTCATCTAAATCAATACTGTCGTAGTAATTTGAAAGGTCAGTTACTACTATTAATTCCTTCTCATCTTGAAAATGATAAATCTGTTTTTGAAGTTTCTTCCATTGTTGTCTCCAAGTCATATCGTACTCTTTTACTTCGTGAGGAAAAGCCATATTGTGCTTGTCTCGAGAATAAAAAGCATTCTCCGATGGTTGGTTTGAAAGGATTTTGTCTGCTATGTTTTCGACTAAGGTCTGTAAAACGACAGCATCATTTGGTTGAGGAATAACTAAATGTCGGCAAACACCAAACTTCTTTTCGATTCGATATATTAATGGCTGTGAAACTTTATACGTTCCGTTTAAGATTTCATTTCTAATTGCAAGAGCTCTTTCTTCAATATTGAAATTGAAATCGTAGTGGTCATAGAGGTCTCTTAAATCAAGACTTCTCAGCTGATTTTTGACTATTTTTCTCCAAACATCAGTCAGTTTTTTCTTCTCAAAAATTTTCGAGAGAGTTGCTTTTCTTAGTTTGTTGAATCTTTCTGTTTGCATTTAGTCTTTTTCAGCTTGCGTACAACGGATACATGTATAAAACGTTGGAGATTGCGGCCTTCGTCACTGTCTGCCGTTGCAAAAGCTGATGCGGGGCAGAAACATTCAAGTAACCACATAACTCCCAATGTTTTATACATGATGTTGGCGGGTCGTACTTTTTATTCTTCTTTTCCAAATATCACAGGTATAGTCCAAATTAGGTCAAACTGTTCTCCTCGTCTGTATAAAATATCCCTTTCTGGAATAGATTTCACAACTCGAACAGCTTCTTTATCTCTTTCATTATCCCAACCACGAATCACATTAACACTATCAATTTTCCCTTCTGCTGTTACACTTAAGATTTGTACAAAAACTCTTGCTTTTTCATAAGGTTCGCTGGTGATATTTGAGTAGTCAATGTTGTCTTGAATGTATTTTTTAAGTAACTCAGGATTCTCCGTAAATTTACTTTTTCTTGACTTAGAGTTATCGTAAATCTTTGTTTCAGTATGAATGCCATTTTTAAATGTAAATTCTTTCTCAAACTCATAAATCGAACCGTATCCCATATGTTCGTAATGAAGCAATTTTCCGTAAGGGTTTAAGATTGAATAACTATACCAATCAGCGAAGATTTTGCTTTTGGTATCTCTATCCTCGAAAATGAGTGACAAATCAATTTTAGTTGAGTCGCCTTGAACTTCTAGTAAGAATAAGCTGTCATTCTTTAATTCCCAATAAGCAATGTAACCTCTCCAACAAGCTGTCGAGTTGTAACCTAATTCAGCAAAAAGACTATCTGGTCTAAGGTGATTATCAAAATAGATTTCAAGAGGATTTGCGTAAATTGATAGTGTATCTCCTTTATAAATCAAGAAGTCAGGAATCTGAGCAGTCCCAAATGCTTTTTGATTTAAAAAGATCAAAGAAAACAGAATCAATATGTATGTTAGTTTCTTCATATTAGTATGCCCGCCAACACCTAAATAGGGGCAATTGCGTTTATGAGTATTATATGATTCAAAAAATTGTGTTGTAAGTGCTTGATATAACGATGATATAGACAAATTGTCTATATTTAGTTAGTCAACCTTGATGTTGCTATATGTCTAACAATTGTAGGAAAAATGATTGACATTGCCAACGTTATTTAACAATCCGTAAGCCAAGATCATTGCTTTCTTGCCTCATCGGTTGCTTATTGTTATTTCTTCCTGGTAAGCATTCTTTTAGGTTTACCAGAATCAGTTTGATTATTGTCAGGTGCTGGGTTTAGGTTTAGTAGATGAGTGGGCAGAATTATCAGAATAAGACAATATCTTTGTCCTTTCAAATTTTCGGTTTTGATGAAGAAGTATCTTGAGAAATATCTTCTCCCGATTGCTATGGTAATCGGGATTAGCTTTCACAAACAACTTGCACTGTTATCACCTGCTATTCCATGGTTGCTGGCTGTTATGTTGTTTATCACATACAGCCGTGTAAGCTGGAGCGACATAAAAATCACAAAGTTTCAGTATATACTTCTTGCAATTCAGTATGTTGGCAGTGTATTACTTTACCTGGCGCTTCGCCCCTTTGATGAGGTGCTGGCGCAAGCTGCTATGATCTGCGTGCTGACGGCAACGGCAACTTCGGCTCCTGTAGTCGCCGGTATCCTGGGTGGTAGTATTGCTGCTACTGCTGCTTATTCAATTATCAGCAACCTCTCGGTTGCTTTTGTCGGTCCCTTGTTTCTTAGTGCAATTGGAGGGGGAGAGGAGACCCTGCCATTCTTCACAGCATTTTGGATGATTTTGCGAAGAGTGATGCCGGTACTCGTACTTCCTTTTGTGGGGGCAATTCTTTTGCAAAAGATTTCGCCAGCTGCCCACCGCAAAGTTCAGAATGCCCAGATTCTTACTTTCTATCTGTGGGCAGCGTCCCTCACTGTCGTAGTCGGTAATGTGACCCAGTTTGTCGTATTACACGATGATGGCAATTATACGCTAGAGATCTATATAGCCATTGCTGCTATGGTAATTTGTCTCTTGCAGTTTAGCGGAGGTCGTGCCATCGGCAAGCGATTCGGCCGTACAGTTGCCGGAGGTCAGGGCCTCGGACAGAAGAACACTATCCTAGCCATCTGGCTTACTCAGACTTACCTGAATCCGCTTGCCACACTGGGACCGGGTATGTATGTGATATGGCAGAACATAGTTAATTCATGGCAGATATGGAATAAGGAAAGAAATGCGGAGGTCAACAGGGAAAAACAGCTCTGATTACTGCGTTTCTCATCCGACTTTTTTATCTTGAACTAAAAATACTAATTATGGATGCAGAAAGGTCCTTGTTACCTGTAAGGTCTCGCTGCAATGGAGTGGCTATTTCATTGACTAAGAGTCCTTATGATGAGCATACACTTAATGAGGCTCACCTAAGAGGGCGAGACTTTAGATTTGGACTTTGCACCTTGCTGCTTGCTATTTTCATATACTTTTCTGCTTTTTCACAGGAAATATCTAAGGAGACCCCCATCTATTCAGTGAAAGACGGACAGGAGCTGAAAATGGATATCTACAGTGATGATTCAGCCGGAGCCGGCTTACATCCATGCCTTATCTTTGTTTTCGGTGGTGGATTTAAGGATGGCACACGCGATAATGAGATATACATTGATTTTTTCAGGTATTTTGTCGCAAGGGGCTACATCGTGGCTTCTATAGATTACAGGCTAGGCATGAAAGATACAGGGGCCCCCGGGATATTTGATACCAAGCCTCTGCAGAATGCGATAAGTCTGGCTGTAAGCGATCTGTACTCGGCAACTGTTTATTTGCTGGATAATGCCGGCAAATTGGGCATAGACTCTTCATTGATACTGATAAGTGGATCCAGTGCAGGAGCTATTGCCGCACTGCAAGCTGACTATCACCTGAGCAACTTACACGACATTGCTGCAGAACTACCCCGTGACTTTCGTTATGCAGGTGTGATCTCCTTTGCTGGGGGCGTGTTCAGTAAAGAAGGGGTGCCTGATTATAAACGGGGACCCGCACCGACACTCTTCTTCCACGGAAGTGCCGATAAACTGGTTCCCTATAAGCAGACCCGCTTCATGAATCTTGGTATGTTTGGCTCTCACGCCCTTGCCAAGGCTTTTAGAAAGAAAGGCTACACTTATGCTTTTTACTCCTTAAAGGACGTAGGTCATGAGGCGGCTGAATTTCCAATGAGTGAGATGATTCCTGAGACCGAGTCTTTCATAAGTTTGCTAATGCTTGAAGGACGTACCTTAATGGTTGATATTGATTACATAGACCCAACCCGTAAGCCAGAAATGAAAGTTAAGCCATCAGATTATTATTAGAATAGTTTGGGTTGGTATGCAATTTGCTATTTTTAACAAAGATTAAACACCTACTATCATGAGAAAAATATTTACAATACTTGCAATGGCGCTGTTGGCCGCGTCGTGCAGGGGACCGGCAGGTCCTGCAGGACCTCCCGGAAGAGATGGTGAAGACGGTGAACCAGGAGCATATTGGAGGATAATGGACTTTGATATTATCAATTGGACAGAGGTTGAAGACGAATTCTTTTATGCTCAGTTTAATTTCCCGGAACTAACCAAGTTTATTTATGATAATGGAATAGTTCTGGCCTATATTGAAACTGAAGGAAAGTTTCAGACTCCACTTCCATTTACCAGATACAAACAGGAAGTTATAGATGAACAGCTTTATTTCTGGGAAGAACATCTTGACTTTGAATATGAAATAGGTAAAATAACCTTTTATCTTACACCATCAGACTTCTATACCGGTGCTGGACAACCAGCAAGAACCAGGATCAGAGTCGCATTAGTTTACTAAAAATACCAGTGTGTATCATTCAGTCTTCAGCAAATCCGCCGGATTAGCTGAAGCTGCTTTCCATGTCTGACCGCTTACTGTGATTAATCCGGCAGCCAGAGTCAGCACCCCGGCCAAAACAAAGAGACCTGGTTCCATAGGAACTTTGACAATAAAACTCTTAAGCCAGTTTTTAAGGAATAATACTGCAATAACAGATGCCAGTGGGAAGGCTATGGCATACAACCTGATGAGGTCTTTATTGAGCAGGTGGATAAGCCCTTCCGTCGTTGCACCGTTCACTTTTCTGATAGCAAGTTCCTTCATCCTCCTCTGAGACTCATGGAAGGTAATCGAGAATAAACCACTAATGCTTATAGCAATAGTTACTATCAGTGCAATATTTAGTATTCTCCTGATACTACGCTCCCTTTCATATTGTTGTTGGTATGTCTCATCAAGGAAATAATACTCGAAAGAATCATTTTGCGCCTTTTCCTTCCATTCCTTTTCAATAGCATTTATTGCCATAATGGGATTGCCCGTAATTTTAAAGAAAATGGGATTGCTCTGTTCGCGTGACAAGGGCAGAAAGACTTGTGGTTCAGGAGCATGGTGCAGGGACTTGAAATAGGCATCCCTGATAACTCCCTTTACAATATATGGTTGACCTTCTTCTTCAGCCAGCTTGCCTCCAACGGAAACAAACTGGATGGTTTTGTCAATGGGATCGGTTAATCCCAAGACTTCTGCGGCTCTCTCATTGATAACACATTCTCTTACAAAAGGTCTATCATCTCGGAAAGGGTTCTCGCCTGCAACAAACTCAACTCCAAAAAAGTCAAAATAGTTGGCACTAATCTCTGCGAGGTCCATTAATACAGATTGCCCTGTCTCCCTGTTTCTTACTCCGATACCATTTCCCGACCAAAGAGGCAGGTCGTACTGCTTCATTGCAACATCCACTATGTAGGGATTGTCCATCATCTCATTTTTCAGGCTCTTGTAATCAGAGCCAAAGTCTCCCCAGCCCCATACATAGACAATATTTTCGTTGTCAAAACCCAGGTCATATGCCTGGATAAACCGTATCTGCTTGTTTATAAATAGTACAATAACAAGCAGGCAAATGGAAGCAGTAAACTGGAAAACGACAAGCAGTTTGCGAAGCAACGTGAGTTGCTCCCTCTTGAACCTTCCCGACAGGGTATCGGTGATTCCGATAGTTGTTAGTTTTAGAGCAGGAATTGTACCTGCCATTAGGCAGGTTACAATAATTATGGCTACCATAAAAAGATAGAGGAGAGGATCTTTAAGGTCAATACGGGTTTCTGTTCCCATATGGGCATTGAATACAGGTAGGAGCACAAGGCAGATCAAAAGTGCACCGGCAAGTGCCAATAGTACATACATAAGGGTTTCTAGATAGAAATCCTTAACAAGCCGGCATTTTTCAGCACCATGAGCTTTTTTTATTCCTATCCCCTTTGCTCTGACGAAGGTAATTGATACAAAGAGGTTGGAGAAGTTGACCGAGGACACAACAAGTATTACCAGGGCTATTACAAGGAGGGTATAAAGCTCTTTCTTGTTACCTTTAATGGCACTGTCGAATTCGGCATCACCCTTTCCGAAATGGATATCTCTCAAATGCTGCAATTCAATCCCGATTTTCCCTTCCCTTAGAAAGGAAGGGACACCGAATTTGCCGATTTCCAAAAGCTGCTCCTCAATGGTAGGGATAACAGCATTCTCGTTGAGTATGAAATAAGTGTCATAACTAAAACCGCTGTCCCATTGACTTTCTTTGTAATCTGCGAAAAGAGGGAAGACTATATCTGCCTGTATGTGGGAATTGGATGGCATGTCGAACATAACACCCGATACAGTGAAATCTTGTGTATGAAAAAAGAGACGGCGCCCGATTGGATCGACATCCGGAAACAGTCTTCGGGCAGCTGATTCACTAATTACAACCTTATCACTATTACTTAGAACATATGCCGGATCACCATCCTTAAGAGGGAAAGTAAAGAATGTGAAGAAATTACTGTCACATACCAAATTGGTCATACCTAAGTGTAATTCATTATCAATGATTACACCATCCGTTTTCTTCACTACCCGGCACATTGCCTCAATACCCGATATCTGGTTAATAGCAAGTTCCCCAAGAGGTTTGAACGAAGTTGCGGCAGTAATCTCATTTTCGTTCATCACAAAGGACTGGGTAACTCGATACATCCGATCCCCCCGTTCGTGGAAGTTGTCAAAGCTTAATTCGTTTATAGTCCAGAGCCCGATAATCAGAGCAACTGCAATACCGATCCCAAGACCAATAAGATTGAGCGTACCTGCTACTTTTTGCCTTTTGAAGTTTCTTACAAACTGCTTCATTTCCTGGTATTATGATAAGGTTGATAAATATTGCCCTACAGCTGAGTCTCGGGAACTATTTTACCATCGAATAGGTTAATAGTCCTATGCGCATAAGAAGCATCATGCAATGAGTGAGTAACCATCACTATAGTGCTGCCCTCACGATTAAGTTCAGTCAGCAGCTTCATTACCTCAGTTCCGTTGTTGGAGTCAAGGTTTCCTGTAGGCTCATCGGCAAGAATTAGCTTTGGGTTTGCGATAACTGCTCGGGCTATGGCGACCCTTTGCTGCTGACCTCCCGAGAGTTGGTTGGGAAAGTGATTAGCCCTGTGACTGATATTCATCCTGCGTAGAACTTCCTCTACTCTGGCTTTGCGCTCTGAACTCCTTATCTTAAGGTAGTTGAGTGGGAGCTCAACGTTTTCATAAACGGTCATTTCCTCTATCAGGTTGAAGCTTTGGAATACAAAGCCGACTTTGCCTTTTCGTGCGCGTGTTCTTTCCTTTTCCTTCAGGTTGCCTACCTCTATCCCGTCAAGGAGGTAGTTGCCAGAAGTGGGATTATCAAGCAAACCCAGTATGTTGAGCAGTGTGGATTTTCCGCAGCCGGATGGACCCATTATTGCAACGAATTCACCTTTTGCCACTTCAAATGATATATCATTTAGTGCAAGAGTCTCCACTTCTTCGGTTCGGAATACCTTGGTTAGGTTTTCTACCTTGATCATGTCTAATGTATTTTGAGTTTATAAATTAGCTTATTTAAGTATTATTTCCACGGCGTCTCCGAATGCATCATAACTGGAGGTAATTACCTTTTCTCCGGGTTGCAGTCCGTCAATAACTTCATAGAAATTGGGGTTTTGCCTTCCCAGTTTTATAGGTCTCTTCACGGCCTTCTTTTCGTCGGATGTCAGGACAAAGATCCACTGTCCTCCTGTAGTGTTGAAGAATGCTCCACGTGGTATCATAATAGCTTCTACCGGTTGTCCCAGTTGCAAACTGATGTAATAAGTTTGTCCGGCTCTGATATTATCCGGTCTTTCGCCTTCAAACCTGAACTCGGTCTTAAACTGCTTGTTCCTGACTTCCGGGAAGACTTTTCTGACCTTCAGAGCATAGTTGCGGTCCTGTCTTTCAAAAGTAGCCTCCAGTCCTGTCCTCACCCTGTCAATGTAGTGCTCATCTATCATAGCCTCTACCTTGAAGTCGGACAACACATTGATTTGTCCTATGCGCCCTCCGGTTGGGATATTTTGTCCAATCTCAACATCCAGTAGTCCAAGCTGGCCATCGACAGGGGCCTTAACATTCAGATTGTCCTTACGCTGACGGATTATTTTGAGGTTTTCCCTCATATTACTTAGGCTTTCTTCAAGTTGCCTGACCTGTATACTGCGGTAAATTGAGTCCTGTCTTTGTCGCGCTTCAATCAGTTGCCTGCTGTCAAGGGCAAACTCATAATCTTCCTTAGCCCTTAGATATTCTTCGCGTGATACCAGGTTCTCCTCAAATAGAAAGCTCTGCTGTTCGAAGTTGCGCAGTTTGCGTTTTACATCCAGTTCGAGTTGCAGTCTTTCCTTCCGGAGGTTGAGCAGCTCCTGTTCCATGGCAATCTGTGTATTACGCAGGAAGTTCTCCTTTTCAGCCAGTTGGGCTTCACTATCGAGGATGTTGAGACTAAGCATTGGATTGCTCAGCCTGACTATTACATCCCCCTGTTTCAGGTTGGCTCCTTCCTCCACCAGTTTCTCTTCAACCATACCACCTTCGATGGCGCTTATCTGAATAGTACTTACCGGGAGCACCTGTCCATTGACCCTGATATAATCGTTAAACTCACCTTGGGTAACTGTTGATATGGTAACACGGTTGTTCTCAACATTCAGTCTTTTTACGTGGTTGCCAAAAATCAGCCATAGTAACATAACTGCAAGGAAAGCACCTCCTGCAATCATTGGAATATGCTTTTTCTTAATACCCGTTTTTTTTTCAATAATCCTATCCATAGTACTTATATGTTCGGTTCAAATAAGGTCACGGGACCTTATTTGTTTCAATCTGAGTCCAATACCATGCCAATCGCATAAATATGTTGGTATACAGTGCTTTGGTTATTATGTGGCGAAATTTAATGTAAAGATATTTTACAGCTACTGTATAGTTTCTTACCTTAATACTAGTTTTGCGCTAAATGTCAGATATTTAATCCGTGTAGAAATGAAAAAGGGTCATATACTGGTAGTTGACGACAACAAGAACGTGCTCAGTGCTTTAAAGATACTACTTCAGTCGCGGTTTGGCGGGGTGACACTGCTTTCCTCACCCAATACACTGTTGAGCACAATCAGGGAGAAGTCCCCTGATGTAGTACTGCTGGACATGAACTTTTCAGCCGGAATAAATACGGGTAATGAGGGTTTGTTTTGGCTTGGGGAGATCAGGAAGTACTTTCCGGATTTACCTGTAGTCTTCATAACAGCATACGGTGAAGTTGACCTTGCCGTGCGTGCCCTCAAAGAAGGTGCAGTGGATTTTGTTGTTAAGCCATGGGATAATGCCAAGCTGGTTGCTACCTTGCAGTCTGCAATGGAACTGAGCTTGTCAAGGAAGGAAGTTACAAGGCTTAAAGAGAAGCAGCAGGTTCTGACACATACTGTCAGCAACACTGATGAGTTCTGGGGCAGGTCGGAGTCAATAAAGAACCTTCTGAAGATAGCTGACAAGGTAGCAATGACTGATGCCAATGTGCTTATTACAGGGGAGAATGGAACCGGTAAAGAAGTTATTGCGCGAAGGATACACAGGTTGTCGCTAAGGGCTTCGGAGCCTATGGTGACTGTGGATATGGGAGCCCTGACGGGCACATTATTCGAGAGCGAACTCTTTGGACATATCAAAGGAGCCTTTACAGATGCACGAAGTGACAGGGCAGGCAAGATCGAAGCTGCGGATAAGGGGACTCTATTCTTGGATGAGATAGGTAATCTGGACCTTCCTCTTCAGGCAAAGTTGCTTACGGCTATTCAGTCTAGAGAGGTTGTGAGGGTGGGTAGCAACAGGCCCGTGCCTGTTGATATACGTCTGATTTGTGCAACAAACAAGAACCTGTTTCAGGCAGTCAGGGACGGGCAATTCCGGGAGGATCTTCTTTACCGTATCAATACAATACATATTGAGATGCCGGCATTGAGAGAAAGGAGAGAGGATATACCGGGACTTGCATTGTATTTCCTTCAGCGTTTTGCTGACAAGTACAACAAGCAGGGAGTTCGTTTTAGCGAAGAAGCACTTGTAAGGATGCAGGAGTACAACTGGCCTGGGAATATTAGGGAGTTGCAACACACTGTCGAGAAGGCAGTGATCTTATCTGAGAGTATTACAATTGGGCCAGGCGACCTCTATCTAGGTCCGGGCAGACAGGAACCAATACCCGATCTAGGGGATATGACCCTTGAGGATATGGAGCGCGTTATGATTGAGAATGCAATAAAGAGAAATAATAGCAATATGTCTGCAGTGGCCAAGGAACTTGGAATTTCACGGCCTACACTTTATAGTAAGCTTAAGAAATTTGGGCTTTAGTCTACTGGTAGGAAATAAATATCAGATTTCCATGTTCAAATCAATAGAGTATAAGCTATATATAGGGATGGCATTGTTGCTGGCGTCTGTGGCGGCAGCAACCTACTTTGCCATTAGTGGTGAGTATCTTTATTTTGGGCTTTCCATATTGGTGACACTATGGATGCTTGTGCTGTTACGTTGGCATTTTAGCAAGTTTAACAAGAACATCGTTTTTCTGCTTAACGCATTGGAAAACGGGGATTTTAGTTTTAGGTTCAGGGAGACAAGGTTGTCGGTAAGGGAGAGGGAACTCAATCGTATGCTCAACAGGATTAAGGAAATCCTGATTAAAGCCAGGAATGAGGTTCAGGAGAATGAGAAGTTTCTTTCAGTGATATTGGAAAGCATACCAACAGGTATATTTATACTAAGCGAAGACGTGGTGCTAAGTTGTAACAGTGCAGCATTACAGCTCCTAGGACTTCCGGTTTTAACCCATATCAACCAGCTGTCGATGGTAGGAAGGGATTTGCCGGATACCATCAGACACCTTGGCTCTAATGATATTACCACTATCAGGGTGCCAAATGAGAGGGAAGTTTTGCAGCTCAGCCTTAGATCATCAATGACAGTTGTGAAGGGTGAGAAGATGAAGATTATAACTCTTCAGAATATAGGCAGCGAACTGGAACATGCGGAGATGGACTCATGGATCAGGCTTATTAGGGTATTGACCCATGAGATTATGAACTCGATTGCTCCGGTAACATCTCTTACTGATACTCTGTTGTCCGCCTATACCGAGGCAGACAATTACCCGGAGGAGGTAGGTGGTGAAGATTACGGTTCTGATCAAGCTAATGGAAATGATGAGACTTCTCTACAATCTGAAGAAGCTTTCTCACTGCGTCAGGATACCATTGAGGCCTTGCAAACAATTAATTCCACAGCACATGGACTAATAACATTTGTAAATTCATACAGGCAGTTTACAGGTGTGCCAAAGCCGCGTCTAAAGCCTGTGTCATTAACACAACTGATAGAAGATACCATTGCACTTGAGGTTTCTGAGGCAGATAGGAGAGGGGTGAAATTAAGCGCGGAACTACCTGAAGGGGATATTGTCATTGCAATTGACGAGGCTCAGATCAGACAGGTACTGATCAACCTTATCAAGAATGCTGTAGAAGCTATTGGAGTCAGGTCAGATGCAAGTATAAGGGTAGTCCTGAAGGCCACTGAGGATAAGGTAATACTTGATGTATATGATAACGGACCGGGTATCCCCGATGATGTACTGCCTGATATTTTCGTGCCCTTTTTTACAACCAAGGAGCAAGGCAATGGTATCGGACTGAGTTTGTCACGTTATATAGTGAGATTACATGGAGGGACACTTACTTATTTCAGGGAAGGAGGGTGGACTGTGTTCCGGCTTTTGTTTGTGGTACGGAATGTTCTGCAGGAATAGTATATGATTCGGACACCGTTTGTACGTGATGTATTGCAACGGGGATAATGATTTTGAAATGAGTTCCCTTATCTGGTTCGCTTGTTACATTTATATAACCGTTATTACGGGAAACAAATTCATTGGTCAGAATCAGGCCGAGTCCCTGCCCTTTCTCATTTCTTGTACCCCAGCTGGGTTTTTGTTCAGTCAACTTGAACAAAGAGCCCAACTGCTCAGCGTCCATTCCCACACCATTGTCTGTAACATCCAGTACTGCAGAGTTTTCCTGGATGCTGATTCCAACCACCACCTGACCTCCTGGCTTAGTAAATTTCAGTGCGTTATTGACAAGATTGCGAATCACAATACCCCAACTATTGATGTCCGACTCAATTACAAAAGTTTGCAGTTCGGTTTCAAATCTGAGATCAATTTGCTTGATAATAGCAGTTTGATTATATGCTTTTGTAAGTTTGGAAGCAAAAGGAATCAGGTCAAATATTTCCTTATTGGTATTGAGTATGTTTTGCTGGTTAACACTCCAGTGGAGGAGGTTATTGAGCATGAACTCAATGCTTTTAAGTGTTTCGTCAATTGAGTTGTTAAGTTTCCTAGCTTCCTCAATCTGGTTGTTTTCCAGATATTGCTTAAGCATTTGCGAGAGACCAGTAATAGTAGCAATAGGACTACGTAAGTCGTGAGAAATAATTGAGAATAACCTGTCTTTGGATGCATTAACTTGTTCCAGTTCCTTCTTACTCGCCTTAAGAGCCTGTTGCTTTTGCAGCAGTTCCTTGTTCATCGCCTTTCTTCGTTTACCATTTCGATAGACAACAGCAAGGAGGAAGACAACGACAACAAAGCTTATTATAGTAAGCCATAGGATAATGTGCATCAATCTTCTTGATGCCTCCATTCGGTCAAGTTCATTTTGTTTCTGAGCCACTTCAAAGTCCGCTCTCATATTTGCCATCTGGGTTATTGTTTCTATATTGATAATACTGTCGCGCAAGTGCAGGTATTTGTTTTGATAGTCATAGGCCAGATGGTATTCGCCCATAGCCGCATAGACACTCATCAGTTGTGCATAGGCGTCTCTTTTTCTAATTGGTGATTCCTCTTTTTTTGCTGATTCCACAGCTTTTTGCGCGTAATTAAGTGCTATGTCCATCCTACCAGCAAGCATCTCGTTTTCAGATGCGTGAATGTAATATGGGATTAACGCTTGTATATCTTTTTTTTCTTCTAAAAATTTCACAGCAAAGGAAAGGTTGACGCGAGCTGAATCCAGTTTATTCTGCCGCTTCTGAATAACACCAATATTACCCTGAATATAAGCTAATACTGGCAGGTTGTCTGTTGTTTCGTAATACTCCTTGGCTTTACTGTAAAGAATCAGTGCAGAATCCAGATTATTTACTGCAATATAATTGTTGGCCATTTGAAATTGGGTGCTGGCTATATATTGATCAGCTGAAATTGCCTTGAATTGTTTGAGGGCAATTTGTAAGTATTTTATGGATGTATAGTAGTCTTTAATTTGATAAAAGGCCCCCCCAATTGTAAAGGAAGCAAATCCTTCTTCTGGTGTGAGTTGATTTGTTTTGGCTATCTCCAAACTCTTTAAAAGTAACTCAAGTCCTTCCTGATTATTAGCAGCATGAATAATGTTGTATTGGCCTTGTTCATAATAACCGTAAAACAGGTGATAGTAGGAGCCTGATTTTTCAGCTTCTTTGATTAAAAGGTTGGTGAGACTTATGAAACTATCCTCATAATTGATGTTATGTATTGTAGTAAGCAGAAGATCGCATTTCTCGAGAGATGAAAGTGAGCTATTAGTCTTAAGGATATGTAAACAACTATCCGCCAAAGACCTTGATCGGGCATTTGTGGTACAACATATTATGAGAAGTCCAATGGTTAAAATTATAAACTGCCGCATAATTCAAGGTTGTTTTGATGGGTCACTCCATTGGTCCGAGAGCATTGATTCTTTTTCGGATTAAGGAATTCTTAGCAATGGTAAATCAGGGTCTTTCAACTTTTGGTTTTCGTCATTCAACTCATTAATGTCTTTACACATTTCAAATTCGATAGCATAGGTCAGCTCTCCTTCTTCTTTGTCTGATGCATAGACTTCCCATTGGTTGAAGTCAACTTTGCGGGGCTTTCCATTAAGAATGCTTAAGTCTCCTTTGAGTTTAATGCCGGTAATCTCAGAGATTCTTGAGCATTTGTCAAGTTTCCATACAATCTTGCAATCATGCTTGGCATGAGTGACAATATGTTCGCCCTTGTGTCCTTCTGAATCTCTATACTCTAAACGCCCTTTTCTATTAAGGCTTACATAAATTATTACTTCTGACATAATTATGGGGCTTGGTTAGTGAAATATTAGGTTGTTTATGTTTTAGTTGTTTCGTTGACTAAATTTAACCATTATACGCTTTACTCCATTTAAATGTTCAATATTTAACTGTTAGATTATCCTATATGGGAGAAGTCTGTGTACTTTAGCTATCGGATTGAAAAAATTGGCAAATGAAGAAAACTGCATTGATAACAGGAGCTACAGCTGGGATTGGCCGTGCTACTGCATTAAAGCTGAGTGGAATGGGATATGATGTCATAGTGACCGGTCGCAGGGCAGAAAGACTTGAGAAGCTGACCCTGGAAATAGAAGGAAAAGGAGGGAGCTGCCGTACGCTCTGCTTTGATATTCAGAGTAAGGATGAGGTTGACAAGGCAATGGACAGCCTGGGAGAACAGCTCGACAATATTGATCTTTTGGTCAACAATGCCGGACTGGCTGCTACAGCTGAGCCAATCCAAAGTGGTTCCTGGGAGGACTGGGAGAGGATGATTGATACCAATATCAAGGGGCTTTTGGCGGTAAGTAAAAGAGTAATACCTGGAATGATTAAGCGGAGTTGTGGACATATTGTCAATCTGAGCTCAATAGCAGGCAAGGAAGCCTATGCCAATGGCAATGTGTACTGTGCAACAAAGCATGCAGTAGAAGCCCTTACCAAAGGTATGCGCATTGACCTCCTTCAGTATGGTATTAAAGTCTCTTCAATCTCACCTGGTATGGTCGAGACTGAGTTCTCAATAGTTCGCTATCATGGAGACAAGGACAAGGCCGATGCAGTGTACAAGGGGTTAACTCCACTTACTGCTGAAGATATTGCAGATGCTATTGAATTTATAGTAAGTCGTCCACCTCACGTCAATATCAACGACATTCTGATTATGCCCACGGCACAGGCAAGTGCCGTGTACAACCACCGGTCCTAATGAGATGATCTAAGTTTACCTCTGTGCCTCAAGTGCCTGGACGCAAACTAAAGATAGGAGATGCCGTTTTGCTTTTGATTACTGTTCTTTGGAATAAGTTATCATCCAGTAGGTACCAAACTTATCTCTGAAGCTTCCGTAGTAATCGCCCCAGAACATATCTGACATTGGCATCTCAACTTTGCCTCCGGCAGATAGTTCACTAAATAACCTGTCGGCTTCTTCGCGACTTTCTGTAGAAACACAAACATAATTGCTGCTTCCCGCAACAAAGTCCTTGCGCATTGATTCGGGCACATCAGATCCCATGAGGTGATTGTCACCAAAGGATATGCTTACATGCATAACAAGGTTTTTGTCCTCTTCAGGCACTTCAATGGCGTCAGTATCACCCATGCGGGAGAAATAAGAAAATTCTGTACGGAATGCGGCTTTGTAAAAATTGAATGCTGCTTCGCAGGTTCCGGGAAAGTTGAGGTACGGATTCAGTTGTCTCATAATTGTAGTGTTTTTGGAGGTTATTATTTGGCGGCAGCTCTGAGTTTTGCGATATCCAGTTTTTTCATCTTCATCATTTCCTGCATAACACCAGGTTTTTGTACAAGATCTTTCATATCTGAGGGTGTAATTTGCCAGCTTACACCAAACTTATCCTTCAGCCATCCGCACATGCTTTCCAAACCACCATCAGACGTGAGTTTAGACCAATAAGCATCAATTTCATCTTGTGTGTCGCATTCAACTACAAGCGACATTCCTTCGGACAGTTCAAAGTTATGAGGGTAAGAGCTGTCCATAATCATAAGGAGATAGTCGAGTATCTTAAACTCGGCATGCATAATATTCCCCGGTGCTTCGCCTTCTTCTCCAGTATATCTGAGTATCCCCCTCATTTCGGAGCGTGGGAATACAGAAGTATAAAATTTCATTACCTCCTCAGCCCTGCCATTGTTAAGACCAATACACATGATTGTGGGAACCACCTTTTGTATGATGTTTTCTGCGTCACCGGTGTACAGTTGCCATGATACGCCATATCGGTCTTCTATCCATGAATATTTCGGACTGAAAGGATAGGAGTCAAGCGGCATCAACTCCATACTTCCTTCCTTAAGTTTGGAATGGATTTTAATTACGTCATTCGCATCTTCCGTCAGATACATAAGAGATATCGAAGGATTGGGTCTGTACAGGTTGCCTCCGTTGAGGATCAATATGCGCTGTCCACTGATTGTAAAAACTGTTGCAGCGCTGTTCTGATCTACGATCTCGGCATCCGGGAAAACTGAAACATAGAATTCAGCCATTTCCAGTGCGTTGTTGTTTGACCAGATACATGGGTAGATTGGCTTTTGCATTGCTGTGTCGTTTAAAGTGATCACTGCCCGCCTACAGGTTTTATTGAATCCTGTTTTTCTCGAATCGATTGTATAACAGATGAATGCCCAGTTGTGTTCTCTCGGATGCCATACTTTTTCATGAAGCAATTGCCCCTATTCTGGAAAATCATATCGTTCAGACGTCAGGAATCTCCGGCTCCTAAGCTCTTTTCTGGGTTTCTGAGCCAGTCAAAGGGAACGCTGAGCATTATGCAGGAAGGTTAATTTTTTTGTATCCCCTTTTCCTCTTTGTACTTTTTAGCAAGTAATTCGATTTTGTTCATTGCCATGATAATATTGTCAGCATTGGAGATTTTAAGGTTCTTGTTGCAGTAAACGATAAAGTCATTGAGTTCTTTGCCCTCGAATCCTGAAATCATGGCTATGATGTCAGGTCCCGCAATCTGATCCCGGAATTGATAATGCTTTTGCTCAGCCCTGGCTTCTTGTAGCGACAGTTTGCTGTTTTCAGTTTTGCTAAACTTTGAGTAAATGAATGACGCAGGACTGAAGATTGCACCCATAACTCCCATGTTTCCTACGTCCGGGCGTTCATTTGGAGGTAATTTTGATATTTGGCTTCCGAAATTTGAGGGAAGGTGAAGGTCTATTTTGGGACTGTCATCTTCAAACTTTGGAAAGATCATGGGGTCGAGAATACCCTGATACCCATAGATATTTACCTCCTTCAGTTGATAGAAGTTGTGACTGAGTTTTACAATTATATTGCCGGTATGGTATGTGTCAGCCTGGTTTAGAACTACTGTCTTTGCTTCGAATCCCATTGAAACGACCCTTATTGAGTCCTCTACTGGAAGGCTCAGTTTTATGCATCCTTCTTCATTGACGACAAAGGATGTGATTTTGGAGTAGCTTGCAATGGTGGCCTTTGGGATAATCGCATTGTCCTCGGAGCGTATGCAGATATTCCATACGGCCGTAGAATCAGGGTCGTTGGCCGTCAATGGGCAAATAAGGGCTAAATGGCATATAAGCAGAAGGCATGTCCTGCGGTAGATACTGGTCATTGCTTTGGCTGGGACTTTGGTTCAGTATTTCACTATTGGTAAGGAATAGCAGGACAATGACCTTAATGCAATTTCTATGCCAGCACATTGGAGACGACAACAGGTTAAGGACCCTTTGACGGATTGTGGGCCCAATCAGTGGTGTCTGAGTCTTTAGCTATAGTGCCTGAGCCTGTCGAGGGTCCGAACTACAATTTACCGGAAGCCTTCAGATAATAGGTGTGGTTGAGCTGTAAGCGGCTTAGGGCATCGATATACTGGCTATAGGCATTTTGCCACATGCTTTGAGCCTCCATAAACTCCGAGAGGGTTTGCATCCCGGTCTTGTAGCGGTTTTCGCTGACTCGTAGGTTTTCTTCAGCCTCTTTCAGCGCTTTTTCAGTAAATTCCGCTTCAAGCAGGGATTCATCCAGCTTATTGATAGCCTGCGCCAGCTCCAGTTCCATCATTTGCCCCAGATTCTCTCGTTGGAGCTTTGCAATTTCCTTCTCTGCTTCTGCTGCTTTAATCTTGTTACGACCCTCTCCCCAATGAAATACCGGTATATTGACCGACACAAGTGCAGAGAAAGAAGTCGCATCCAGCAGTTTTGTACCGTTCATCTCCAGGCCGTTGATATAGCCGTAGTTGGCGGCGAGCCCTACCTGTGGCAGGAAGTCACTACGGGTAAGCTTGATTTCTTGTTCCTTGAGGAGTATCTGTTGTTCAAGCATCGCATATTCTGGCCTTCCTGTGTAGTCTCTTTTAATATCCAATTCACCTGCAATTGCATCATCAAGTGACTCTGGAAGTTTAACATCTGCATCTAACGGCAGTCCGGTAACGAAGCAAAGATTCATCATTGCCAGTTTAAGTCCGTTTTGTGCACGACGAAGCTGTAGTTCGGCTTCGTTGAGTTTAACCTGAACTTTGAGCACATCATTCTGATGACGCAGACCCACATCACGTGCATTCTCAACATCTCTGAGAAGGGATTCTATCAGGTCCCTATATGACTGTGCCAGTTTAACCAGTTCCCTGGTTTTGATACAGGTCCAATAGGCCTCGTCAGCCTTAACGATTAGCTCTGCACGTGTCAACTCCATATTTAGTTCAGCCACCTTGTTGCCAATTCGGGCCATACTGTATGCCGAACTGATTTTGCCTCCCATGTAAATTGGTTGTTCGGCAGTTAGCCCTGCCATCCATGTGTTTTTCAGATCAAAGAGTAGTTTGATATCAGGGAAGTATGCATACTGCTGGAAAATTGGATTGCCATCAGGTCCAATTACCGGAGTCCCACCGGGCCCAACGAGCACGTTGGGCACCAGTTCGCCGGTAGCCGGATCAGGCACATAGGTTGGCAGGTAGTTACCTTCAAGCTTTGCCTCAAAATCAGACTGGGTGTAGAGGTAGTTACCGGTTATAGAAAACTTAGGCAGGTAGTTGGCTTTATACGCCTTTACAGTTGCCTCCGACTTAAGCTTGTTTTGTCGCGCAATAGAGGTGGCCTTATTGTTTTCAAGTGCGAGGCTACGGCAAAGTTCAGGAGTCATCAATTCACCTGCATGATAGTCCGGTCCTCCCACTTCTTCCGACGAAGCTATTGGAGTCCACTCAGTCTCAGGCATTCCTGCCTCATCAACGATGTCTTGCCCTTGCAGCGCAGGGGACATAAACAGATATGCGGTTGCAGTCAGTATAGCTATATGCAGTCTCATCTTTCATTGAATTTCGATTAGTTAATATATTTCAGGGACGATCAGTTGCGCTTTATCTTAATTCCGAAAAAGTAGGCATAAAGAACAGGGATAAAGAGCAGGGTTATTAAGGTACCGATAAGCAGGCCTCCCATTATCACCACTGCCACAGGGCCGAAGAGAGCATCGTTAAGCAGGGGGATCATACCCAGGATAGTTGTAAGTGAGGCAAGCATAACAGGACGGAAACGATTTTCCGAACTATCCATCAATGCCTTTACAGGGTCCATCCCGGATGATAGCTGCAGGGTTATCTCGTCCATTAGCACAATACCATTTTTGATAAGCATTCCCACCAATCCGAGAGCTGCAACCATAGCAACAAAACCGAATGGTTTGCCGGAGATCAGGATGCCTGCAATTATCCCGATAAGCAACAAGGGCATACACAGGATGATAATCAGAGGTTTTCTGACGTCCTTGAACAACATTATCAGTATGGCGACCATCAGGACTACAGCCAAGGGGTAGTACATAAAGAGGTAGGTCATAGCCTCGTTGCTTGCCTGATATTCCCCTTCCCATCTCAAACTGTAGCCTTCCGGCAGTGGAATGGCTTCAATCTGGGCTGCAATACTTTGCCGGGCGTTCTCAACTGCATGTCCGGGCATTGGATAGCACTGTACCCTCATGGCACGTTCGCCGTTACTACGGATAACCAGCGGGTTTTCCCATTCAATACGGACCCCATTTGCAGCCTGTCTCAGGGGTATAGTCTGGAACAGCGATTCCAGAATATCCTCTTCTGAGACTGCACCGGTAAACAAGCCCTGTATCATTTGCCTGTCAATTCCTGCAATTGATGGCATCAGTCCAAAGATCGGTGTGTTCTCAAGAGACTTCAGTGGTTTGCCATCCTTGTCAACGCACTTGAGGTTGATAGTACGGCTTTCTACACCATCGTAGAAGGTTCCTATCGGGATGCCGTCAGTTGCACTCATCAGCGAGATTCCAATATCCTGACGGGTCAGACCCAGGTTACGAGCTATAGGCTGGTTGTAGTCCACCGTCAAAACCGGTACTTTTGGTTCCCAGTCTGTAGTGGGCATGTAAACCATATCACAATTGTTGATTATAGCGGTAGCTTGCGCTGCAAGCTGCCGCAGTACTTCCGGATCGGGGCCTCTGAATTCGATCTCGATAGGAAACTTCTTATACATCAGGTTGTAGCGCTTCACCCTGACGTAGGCATCGGGATAGTTTTCGTTAAGGTAATTCTGTATTTCCTCGATAGAAGCTACCAATGCCTTGTTGGATACATAGTCAACAATCAGTTCTCCGTATGCAAGAGAAGGATCAGCGATAGTTCTTACCAGGTTGTAACGGCTTGGGGTACCGCCAATGGAAGTAGTTACATGCCTTACATCCTCCCTTGCCAGCAGGTATTCTTCTATTTCCATGAGGTCGGAGCGGGTACGGGAACTGTTAAGCCCTTCCTGCAACTTGTATTCTATGTAGAGCTGGTCGTATTCCATATCCGGAAAAAAGCCCTGAGGAAGAAACCTGTAGCAGTAAATGCTAATCAGTACCAGGCCGAAGCCAATGCATAGGGTAATGATACGGTGGGAAAGTGCCCAATAGAGCACTTTCCGGAAAGTGTGGTAGAATTTGTTGTCATATGGGTCCTTTCCGGCATAGCTGTCTTTTATCTTAATCCACTTGTCTGCCATTATCGGGATAATGGTAAGAGCGAGTACCCAACTAAGAAGCAGTGACACTGCAAGCACGATAAACAAGTCGCGTACATAGAATCCGGCTGTGTCGGGCGACATATAGATAGGGAGGAAGGCAAGGATGGCTATCAGGGTTGCTCCAAGCAGAGGCAGGGCAGTCTTTACACCAATGGCGGTAAGTGCCTTTCTGCGGTCATGTCCCCGTTGCAGGTCTATCTGAATACCATCGAGTATCACAATAGCATTGTCTACAAGCATTCCCATTGCCAGCACGAAGGATGCCAGTGACACCCTTTGTAGCGTACCGTCAAAGAGCTGCAATATCATTATCGAGCCGAAAACAATTATCACAAGGTTAATCCCGAGTATCATACCACTACGCATGCCCATGGTAAAGATCAGAAGGATAACCACTATGAGAACTGACTCAAAAAGGTTTAGGATGAATGAGCTGAGAGCATCCTTTACCCTTTCAGGCTGGAAAAATATCTTGTGCATCTCCATGCCAGCAGGCAGGCGTTCAGCCTCGAGTCTTGAGATAAGTTCTTCGACCTTAATACCAACCTTTGTTATATCAGTACCTCCAAGTGCAGAGATGGCAATTCCCAATGCCGGTTTGCGATCGTAACGGAGCTCATTGCGTACCGGAGTGGCATATTTCTCCGAAATACGGGCTATATCACAAAGTCGTAATTGGTCACCTTCATGTCCCTGGATAAGGAGATTGCTAATATCATCCACGTTGCGGTAGCGATCGTTGACCGTTACTCTCAGTCGTGCTTCACCACTTTCATAGTAGCCCGAGTATATCGTCTGGTTTTGTCCCTGAAGAGTGGCCAGCACTTCAGCAGGGTGTACACCCAGGTTTGCCAGTTTGTCTTCGAAAAGTTCAATCTCTATATTGAGCTCATGTTCCCCATAAATACTGACATTTGATATTCCGTCAATCTTGAGTATCTCCTTTTTGATAAGTTCGGCAAACCTGACAGCTTCACTGTTTTCGTAACCTTCATAAGAAAGGGCATACATCATTCCATAGACGTCTCCAAAATCGTCCATCACGATCGATGGCTGACAGCCCTCAGGCAGGTCGTTATGAACCATGGCGACCTTACGTCGCAGCACGTCCCAGTGCTGCTCCACATCGGCATCAGGCACCAGTGTTGATAGTTCGACCGAAATCAGAGAGGCATCATTCATCGAGCGACTGCTGATGTTGCCGACATTCTTCATCGAGCGGATACTTTTCTCGAGCTTATCGGTCACTTCAAGTTCCACCTGATGAGCAGAGGCTCCCGGGTATAGTGTAAGTATAGTAGCAGTTTTGACCTTTATTTCCGGGTCTTCCATCTTGCTCATGCTGCGATAGGCAACGATGCCACCTGCAACAAGCACAATGGTCAGGAACCACACCAGGGTTCTGTTGCCCAGGGCCCATGATCCCACATCTTTCATAGTAGTCCTCCCACATTAGATTTACCCGGCTTTGCCAGCAGTTTTACACTATCACCATCAGATAGAAAGCGCACCCCGGCGCTTACCACCTGTTCACCGGCCTGAAGGCCTCCAGAAACGATCACGCGCCCGTCATTTGTGACCCCGTCAATTTTGATTTTGCGAGCATTGACTGTGAGTACGGTGGTATCACAAACCCAAACTGTGGGCTGATCATCAACCTCAAAAACCGCAGTGATAGGAATAGAAACCAGTCCGGTACTCTGAGGCTTGTATGCAATAGTAACAATGGTCGACATACCCGGGGAAGGCAGTTGAGAGCCTTGTTCCGCCTCGAGGCGGAACCTTAATGTATACAGTTGGTTGAGGTTTGCCTTATGATTGATAGAGATTAGTTCCAGAGGGAAGGTTTTTCCCGGGAAGATCTCGAAGTAGCATTCGAATTTATCAAACAGGTCACGTTTAATGTATTCAGATGCAGGGATGTTGATTTCCACCTCAGGTACGTCTGAACTGAACATTGAGAAGACTGGCATGCCTGCTGCCACAGTTTCATTGCTATCGAAAAAACGTTTCTGGATATAGCCGTTGAAGGGCGCTTTTAGCTTTGTGTCCTCAAGGGCATTCTTGTGAGCTTCGTATTTGGCTGTTATCTGTTGCAGGCCCAGGCGAGCCTTGTCGTAGTCGTTTTCGCTAACGCTCTGCTTTTCGTAGAGCTTAATCACGCGTTCTGCCTCAGCCTTGATTTGAGTGTACTCGGCCTCTGTTGCAGCCAGTTGAAGCTGATAATCCCTCTGATCCATCTCAGCCAGTAGCTCCCCCTTGCGGACGAACTGCCCTTCACGGACGTGGATTTTTGCGATTGGGCCGCTGATGCGGAAGGCAAGGTTGACCTCAGAGGCCGGTTTGACCTTACCGGGGAAAGTAGCCGTCTTAACTTCGCCGTAGTTTTCGGCACTTGCAACCTTGACGGTTCTGATTGTTTCCTTTTGTTGTTCACGTTGCATGCATGAAGGCATGCAAAGTACAACCACGCATGAAATTCCTGTCAGAATATTTCGCATCGCAATATTAATTAACAGATGATTTAAAACGTTGCAGCGGAGCCGATTAAAGGCCGATCCGCATTTAGTGCAAATGAGCAAGATAAAATCACTTTTGCACAAGATGGTCAAATTTTAAAAATAAAGAGAGGAAAATTCAACGAAGGTTGCATAAAATCAGCTTGAAAAGTAGAGAATGGAGGATGAGTATGCAGTAGATGCATTTGAGCTGCTGTTGCACCTGTATGGTTATGCTGTATAACATACTAAAAATCAAACAGACTCGTCAAGTTTGTGGAGTTTTCTTTTTGATGTCTGTTGAATAGTTTGGTATTTTTATACAGTTTCAAAATATAGACCCATATCCCACAACTTTCACTTAGCCATTCTGTGACTGAGAACGACGGAGTCATGAATTGATTATCTATCAGTCGTAGATTGTGATGGAGGTCTTGATACAGACTGGAACTTTAATTCTGCCAGTATCATAGAGGTTTGTGATGAGGCTGCAGTATGGATGGTTTCCATTTGGGTTGAGGCTCCTTGACGGTATCAGAATCAGAAATGCTATCTGTGGGCGGTTGATATAAGTTGCGATACAAGGTTTCCATTAACCGAGACTGGGCTGTACCAGTTTTTCTTTATGGGCAGGACAATAGTAATCAGAAGAAAAAAATACACTCCTGAAGATGATTGGTAATTTCATCCTTAAAGTAGTATTTGGAGCAGTAGTTCCACTTTTGTCTCTTATGGCGTTTTGGTGGAGTGCAGTTTTGATTGGTGCTGGTGATAGTATTATCTTGCTTAGTACCGTTAGCGGTTTAATAGCAGGATTGGTAATTGAATATTTCATTGTGCGGAAAGGAAAGTTTTCCATATATAAGTTAAGAACGTCCACTCTGATATTAATATATGTGTTCTATAGTATTTGCTTCTTTGGATTTTTTCTGGGAGTGCCTGTATTTAACCTTGTCTTTGGACCAGTTGCAGGTTATTACTGGGCCAGAAAGTTGGTCAACAATAACCCTGATAAAGTTGTCCTGCGGGAAGAGAAGACAAAGGTATCAGTATTTACTGCATTAATAATGGGATTGATTTGCCTTTTATCTGCATATTTTGCTTTCACGGACGTGCACACGGCTGCAAACCTAAAAGGTATGTTCAATCTTTCCTTTGAAGTATCAAATGGTATGCTCATAGGAGTCTCTATTGCCGGTGGAGCCATATTTTTTGTCAGCCAGTACTTCCTGACAGATGTTGCATTTGAAAAGACATACAGAAATTTATTGAATCTGTCAAAAACAACCAATTCTAAATAATTAGCACAAGCAAGCAAATACTATTGTTGAGGAGAAATTCCTTAACTTTGTTGAGAATCAAAAGTTATATTATGAAACACTGTTGTCCGATAAAAACTTTTTAGAAAAAGTACGCGGGCAAATTTGAGTTTTGCCCGTCGTACTAATAATTGTAGCTTTGTATTCATCACAAAACAAGTCTACAATGAACAAAAGTACTTATTTTTTTGGACAATCGGTATTCGGACAGCTCATATCTATGGTAGATACAAGGATTATCGCCCGAAACAGCAAACGGTACAAGGCCGATCATTACGTGAAACGTTTCACGGCTAAGGATCACCTTATAAGCATGTTGTTTTGCGTCTTCGCCAAATGCTCCTCCCTGCGCGAGGTGGCGGGTGCAATGCTCGGTCTTTCAGGCAAGACCAGGCATTTCCAGCTCGGCCACATACCCTACCGGAGCACCTTGTCGGACGCCAACAAGCGCAGGAGCGTTGATTTCTTCTCGGGCGTGTACCACGACCTGCTTCGCGAGTACCAACACGTGATCTCGGACACCCGCTTTAAAGATGTGTTGAACAAGCAGGTCGAGATCTTCGACAGCACGGTTATCAGTTTGTTCCAGGACATCTTGAAGTGCGTCGGCAGAACACCCTCGAACGGTAAACGCAAAGGGGGGATCAAGGTGCACACCGTTATCAATGTCGACGAGCCCGTTCCCAAGATGATATGGTTCTCATCCGCTGCCACGAACGATCACCTGCTGTTGAGGAAACTGGAACCGGATGACAACACTATTTACGTCTTCGACAAGGGATACAACGATTATAAAGCCTTCAAGCTGTTTTGTGAAAAGGGAGCCGGATTCGTTACCCGCATCAAGGAGAACGCCGTTTACAAGGTGGAGCAAGAACTTTACATCGATGAATGCATCCACAGCGGCGTGCTGGAAGACACTATCATCGAGGTGACCGTGAAGGAAGATGATGGCGGGAGCAAGCTGAAGTTGCGCAAGGTGGTGTTCTACGACAGGGTGTTGAAAAGGAAGTTCGAGTTCCTCACCAACCTGTTCGAGATGCGGCCCGACATGATAGCGGCCTTGTATAAAACAAGATGGCAAATAGAGCTGTTATTCAAGCAGTTAAAATCAAACTTCCCCCTGAAGTACTTCCTCGGGGATAACGAGAACGCGATAAAAATACAGGTATATTGCGCTTTGATCGTGAACCTCTTGCTCACGGTTATACAGAAGCGGTTGAAACGGCCTTGGGCATTCTCCAACCTGGTGTCATTTTGCAGGATACACCTGTTTAATTACCTGCACTTGATAAAATTTTTAGAAAACCCGGAACGAGATTGGCAACGAGATGACCAGGATTTAGAGATGCTTACCCTTTTCAGGGGGGCTTACTTTTGAAAATAGAAAAATTATAAAAAGAAACGACTGATAATAAGCCGGTTAAAAGTAACGAAGAATCAAAATCGGTTTTTATCGGACGGCAATGATTATGAAACAGATTGTATTACTTGTATTTGTAGCATTTGCTGCTATAGGATGTACACAGCAAAAGAGCCCTGAAGTTCCAGTGGTAGATGAAAAGGCAATAACTGGAACTATAATTGCCCTGGAGAAAGAAGCTTTGGGTAGATGGTATAGCGGAGACCCTGATGGTTTTCTTGAATTGTCAGCAGAGGATGTGACCTATATGGACCCGGCACTGAATAATACAATAGTTGGTCTTGACAACTTAAAGAAGTATTATGAGCCAATAAGAGGTATGGTTCAATCCAACCATTTTGAACTTGAGAACACTCAGGTTATAACCAATGGCAATCTGGCTGTGCTCAACTACAACCTTCGCAATTACGCCATAGATAGTCAAAGTCAGTGGAACTGCACAGAGGTTTACCGACTTGAAGCTGACGGTAAATGGAAAATCGTTCATACTCACTGGACTCACTATACTCCTAAGCAGTAAGGTGAAAGCAATCCAAGCTGAGCTTAAATAAGAATTGTTCCTGTAGGTGTAGGCTTCCCCTTTTTAGTACAGTTCAAAAGTAGACAAATCTTTCTTATCCCGACAACCGTTTTGAGTGGGTTTCCCCGGTTGTATATATTTGAACTCTATCCCGTTTGTCTTGCTCCAGTTTTGCGCTATTTTGGCTATAAACTCTGGACCGTTGTCCATGCGTATGTTCTCCGGTTTCCCGTACCTGTTTACCAAGTGCTTCAGCACCCAGATGACCCTGCTGAGCCGCAACAAACGACACGCCTTGCCGATGTCTTTGCCGTTGTCGAACTCTTTTAGGATGCCCGCTATCTGTGTCGGGCTGAAGGTGCTTCTCTTCATCTGCTTTACGTTTCTTAAAAGTTATACATTTTAGTCTACTTTTAAAACGTACTGTTTTTGGGGGAGCTTACAACATAACAACTATCGCATAACCACAAAAGCCTTCATCCATTCTACATTTTAAGGCTTGTCAAAAATGATAAAAAGCAAAACTATGAGAAGAACAGTTTTTGTATTAATTATTTCTGCACTCATCTCATGCAAAAATAATAGCAAAGAAAACACTAGTGGCGTTAAAGAGAGCATTTCTACAATTGAGGTGTTGGTCTCCCAAAACGACCTACAGATTGCAAACAAAAATGTAGAACCAAACTACATTTTCCTGGAACAAAGAGATAAAAATAGTGCAATTGCTGATATAAGTAAGCTCATATACTTTGATGATAAGATAATCATCCTAGATAAGCAAAGTAACAAGGTGTTCCTATTTGATAATTCAGGGAACTTTATATCTGAAATTGGAAGGGCAGGAAAAGGACCGGGTGAGTTCTTAAGAGTTTCAGATATACTGATCTCTAAACCAGACAGTTGTATAGAGCTGCTTGATGCAGGTTCTCAAAAGATCCTTAGAATGGATAAACAATTTAATTATTTTACTTCAATCAATTTACCATTCTTTTGTCAAAATTTCCACAAATCTATTCAGGGGGAATACTGGTTCTTCACAAATAATCAAGCCAATACATCGAAAGACACAAAGGAGTCATTCAATATAATAAAAGCGGATGAAAACGTCGAAAACTTGTCCTTCTTTATTCCAATCCAGGAGCACATGAAAGACCTTGTGATAGCTACTCCATACAGCTTTACCAATTCTGTTAATGCATCGATCTTTGCTTTACCACTCGAAAACACACTATATTCCATACACAATGATACAGTTACCAGGAAATATGTGATTGACTTTGGAGAAAACAACCTTCCCCTTAAGTATATTGAACCTTTAAAAAAAATAGAAACTACCAATTTTCCTGAAAGGTTCAATATTCTAAATCAGATAAATAAGACAGATTACGCGTATATGATCCATTCGGTTTTCGAGACAGACCATCATGTATATTTTCAGTTTCAAAGGGACAAGAAAGTCTACGGTACTCTTCTTAACAAAGATGATTGGCAATATAAAACTGGGATAATTCCACCTCTGTTTGGCCAGCCAGTTTATTTTACAAACAATCAAATCAGCACAGTTATATATCCACATAATTTATCTGGTGTTGCATCAGACTCTTCAAAAGGAGAGTTAGAATTATTGCTAAGCAAAGTAAGAGAAAATGATAATCCAATAATCAAACAAATCATGATTGAATAATTCATCCTTAGTAATTATCCAAGCTGCACAACTAGGAATAACAAAAAAACTATATCTATGAAACAGCTATGCATCCTATTCTTAATATTATTCCAAATGTCTTGCTCAAATCTTTCGCCGGCTGAGCAAGAGCTGCGTAAAACGATCGACAAACATCTTTGTTACGATCTGCTTGAAACTGTTAGACAAGGAAACACTTTCCTGACCTTGGAGGAATTAAGGCAACAATACGATTACTTGTCGGTAGTGTATTTGCAAAATGGTTGTCGGCCGTGCTATCCGAAGTTTATTGAGTGGCAGCAAATGGCCGACTCGCTTCATTATCCGGACAATTACTCCGTTTTGTTTGTAATACAGGGAAACAGTTATGAAGGATTTATGAACGAAGTGTTGAATATTGATTATGTGAAAGATCGTTACTACATCATTATGGATCCTGAATTTAAATTTCTTGAAGCGAACAAGGACATTCCACGCTGGATTATCGATGCATTGGTGTTAATCGATGCTGAAAACAAAATCATGATGGTGAGGGCGCCCTGGCTCAATGAGAAAATAGCCTAAGAGACATTGGTTTCGGTTATCATTTGTCGCTTCATCAGCAACACCCCAAAACAGCAACAGTGCACATTTTAATTTTATTTAACAAACTCTACCCCTCCCCGGCTATTTGCAATCCTCAACAAATATTAACACTTTTGTAAAAGTGACATCCCCCTTTAATCCAAACGCCTCCTTACACCCAAATGAAAAAAGGCAGCGCCCATATCGTAACCCTGGTTCAGCTGCTGATCCTATGCGCCATGTTCTCAACGGCGTTTCTGGTGTCCCGGGGCTTCTTTAACGACCCGCTTACCGCCAAACAATACGGTCTTGAAATCTGCGCGCTGTTTGGTGCAGTTCTTCTAACGCTCACCCTTATCGCCGCAGCACTTGTACTGCCTCCCGCGCAATCCAGGGCAGCCTGGATTGCAGGCACGGTCGGGTGCCTATTCGTGTTGACATGCCATCCGGTATTTAAGTCCTTCTGGCATAGTTTAAAAAATAAGCTTCATTCCTTCTCAATACCCATGCGGGTATTGTGCTTGCTTGCCATCCTGCTTGTCGTTCTGGTTATAGGCTTTGGACTTTACACCATAAAAAAGGGCTCGGCAGACGGCAGAGTGCTCATTTGGCAGGTCACCAGTCAGCTGATAAAACAAAAACCCATAACTGGTCATGGTTCAGGTGCATTTGCTGCGCTGTATATGAATGAGCAGGCCAACTGGTTCGAAGCAGGCAAAGGAACCAAAACACAATCTATGGTGGCCGGCTCACCGGAAGCTCCCTTTAATGAAGCATTGAAGCTCTGGCTGGAGAAGGGCCTCCTTGCTGTTGTTCTGGCCGGTGCCCTACTGTACTTCTTATTGAGAGATCAAAGTTTTCCAGCGGCCTCATCATGGCAAACAGACCAGGACCAAGAGCAATCATTTGCTGGCCCAGTCCCATACATCGGTGTCAAGGGTTCTTTGCTTGCCCTGTTGGTCTTCAGCTTCTTCTCCTATCCCTTCGCTATCAGCTCCTTTGTTTTGCAGCTGGTCTTTTTAACAGCGCTTTTAGCTGGTGCCTCCAAAACAATACTTACAATAAAAGGGCGCAAGACCATCTTGCTTACCCTGCCATTTGCCATGACCATTCTGGTGGTTAGCATCCATTATTATCCACACCGCAAGGAGCATTACCAGGCAATGAGCTTATGGAACGAAGCCGAACGCTGGTATAATTTCCGCGCCTATCAGGCAGCAGTGGAGACTTACGAAGAAGCACTGCCTGAATTAAATACCAACGGCCTGTTTCTCCAAATGTACGGCAAGGCCTTAAGTATGACCGAGAAGCACGAAGAAAGCAACAAAGTACTTATTCTTGCTCAAAAGTACCTCAGCAGTCAAATCATTCAAAATACGCTTGGCGACAACCACAAAGCTATGGGCAACTTTGAAGCTGCAGAAAAGGCTTATCGTAAAAGCAGCCTTATGATTCCCTCATCACTGCTGCCCAAGTACCTGTCTGCTAAACTATTTATAGATAGCGACCAGCTCAATAAAGCAAAACAAACCGCAGATGATATTCTCAAAAGCACAATAAAAGTTGAGTCATCGGCAACAAGAGAAATAATAAGAGAGATGAAAAATATATTAGATACAGATGAGTAGTTAATAACATGGGAAAAAGAAGAGGAAGCCCTCAGTGCTAGGCCGCACCAGCTTCCTCTTCGGACTCCCTCCAAACTTAAAAAGAAAGGAGGTAATGCATTTATGAAATAGGTGGTATTAAGCCAAAATCATCTGGATTAATTCCACAAAGATAAAGATTTAAACAGGTAACCATATTAATGGATTACAAAAAATGTACCTGCCAGGCAGTGATGTATTACTAAAAAAAGTTTTAATTCAACAAGCTGTTTTTTAAGCAGCTAATCTTTAACAAGAAATTCTTATAAAAATGAAAAAGAAAATAATTCTTGCATCAGCAACCGTTTTATTTGCAGTAGCAACCATGTTTAATATGAATATGTTACAAGGTAATAGTGTGGGCGATGTGTCGCTCGAGAGTATTGCATTGATGGCGAAGGCGTCGGGTGAAGGTGACGGAAACAATTCGGGTGAAGGTGACGGAAACAATAAAGCCGAAGGAAGTAAAACCGAAAAGGTCGTTACGTGTGTAGAGTTTAATTATGTCTTTTTTAAATGCAGTAGAACTAAGGAAGTAACGACAACTGTACCTTGTTGTACAGGAGGAACTTCAACCTGTTCGGCTTCAATAGATTGCTAATTATTTCAAAACACCATCCACTTTTTGTTAAGTGGATGGTATTTTATAACAAACGGTATATCACACTTTATATCTAACTATATTATGAAACACATATTTTTCTTGTTTTCTGTTTTGTTCACTATCATTTTTATAAGCAGTTGTAATTTAAACACAACTAGCCATGAGTATCGTGATGTTTGTGATAACACTATCGTTATCGGTGTAACACGCCAAGATTTGATTGATTTCAAGCCCGGTCTGCTATTTGACAAATTTGATTTAATTCCACTTGAAGAAAGTGCTGAATCATTAGTTGGAGTAATCAAGAAAATGGTAGTAAAGGATTCAGCTATTTTTATTTTAGATGACACTAGAAAAATATTACTAAAATTTGATGCTATAGGAAAATATTTGGGTCAGATTGGTTCTATAGGTAGAGGTCAAGGAGAATATTTGCAGCTTGCTGATTTTCAAGTATCCAGAGATACTATTTTATTATGGGATTATAGACAAAAGAAAATGGCGTTCTACACCCTGGATGGCTCCTTTATTAAAGAACAGGTCACAAATGACTATTTTTTATCATTTGCCAAATTAGATAATGACTATTGGGCTTATACAGCCGGAATTAATGAGGAAGGGTCAGGTAAAGAAGGATTCAATCTCAGAAATTATAAAGGGAACCTTAATTCAAATGATATTTTTGATTTCTTACCCGCTAGCAATTTTTACCCGCGTACATTCAATAAAACAAACATTTTTAATTATGGTGACAGTGCAATATTTTCATTTGGATTAAGCAATGTAATTTATAGAATATCTAATTCTGGAATTCATCCATATATATTCGTTGATGCCGGTAAGAATTCAATTCCTTATAATACAATTAAGGATCAGCCTTTAAGCATGCAAGAGTGTTCTGATTACGTTAACAATAATGATTATATTGGAATAATCTCCAATTGCCTTGAATCTAGTCGGTATTTGTACTTTAATGTCACTGAAACGAAAACGGGAGAACTAATTCATACAATTTATGATAAAGTAGACAAGAAATCTCTGAGTTTCAAGGATATTGTTGAGGATGATTCAAACGTAATAATTAGTGGAACACCTTGCTTTATAGATGATGTATATTTTTACTACCTTTTACCAAGCTTCTATTTTGATATTCCTAATATTGAAGAATTTATTAAGCAGTATTGCATTAGTGATACATATACAATCAATAACTATAATACTATTTTGATTCGGGCAAGGATCAAAGATAGTTTGAAATAGGATTGAATCAACACAAGTGCACTAAAAACGCAATTATTGTGAAAGATCCTCATTCACTTTATTGTGGATTGATCAAACAATACTAAATTGGTATCTAACATAACACAGATTGAACTATGATTTCATTTATATCAAAATATTTTACATGGATTCTTTTTGCTGTAATTACATGTTTCTTTTTGTTTTTTAATATCAATATTCGAAAACAGTCAAGTGAACATAAATTACGCGAAAAGTTATATGCAGATTCTATTGCTAATTATCAAACTGTCATAAAAGATTTAGCACTTTTTCAAAAGTACGAAATTAGCTCTAGTGGTAATTCGATTCTACAAGATATTACATTGGAAAGCATACATGGTAATAAAACTTCTTTTGAAACTGTTGTTAATAAGACATAATATATAGGTTTACAGAATCAGACTGCATAGATTGCATGGAGCAACAATTCTTATATATTCAAGAGTTATTGAGTAATATGAACTTTGACAATATAATTTTAATTGGCAATTTTCCATCAAGGCATAACATAGAAGCTTTTAAAGAGACTTTTGGAATAGAATGGCCTGTTTTCAATTACACTGAGAAATTAAACCTTCCAATAGAAGACTTAAATTTACCTTATTTCTTTGTTATTAATAGTGATATGAAAGCATATAACTTTAGAGTTGCGTCTGGGGTTACTTCATTAATCATAGAAAACTATCTACTTGGAATAGAGAATATGATGACTGGTGACTGACAAAAGATAAAGACAAGTTTTATGAAGAGAATCGCATTTTTATTGATCCCGGTTGTGCTTTATGCCTGCTCAAGCTCGCAGGCGGGAGAAGCTGATGGTGCCGAGGTGGCTCGCTTATCGCATGTTGAACCATCTGCCCCCGTTGGCGCGAGTTTGCAACTCGTGCCAAACTCCTTAGACTATCTATCGAAGGATTTGCGTGAGAACATTAACAAATCCCTTCACCATGGGAAGTTTGAAACCGTACTTCAGGGAAACAACCTGTTGTCGTTCAACGAGCTCAAGCAACAGTTTAATTACCTTTCTGTTGTATGCCTGAAAAATGGTTGTCTGCCCTGCTAACCCAAATTTATTGAGTGGCACGAAAAGCCAGTCACCAATGATCAGTAAGCAATGAGCTGAATATTGAAAACTGATAACTGGTAACTGAACGTTGGATATTGAACTTCGAACTTAAAACCGTGAATCGTAAACTTTTATCTTTAAACCATCATCCTTGAATTTAAAACTCCAAACTCCAAACTCTTGTCCCATGAAACACCTGTCTTTCCTACTCATCGCAGTAATTTTTTACGCCTGCACCACCTCCAACGCCGGCGAAGCCTCCGAATCGGAAGCTATTGACGCAGCCCGTCTATCGTATGTTGAACCATCGGCCACCGAAGTAGGCACCGTAACAGTGCGCAAGGCCAATTTTGATATGGAGCTGGTGAGCAATGGCCGGCTGGAGGCACAACGCAAGGCAGTGGTCCCTTTCAGGGTGCAGGAGCAGATAAATGCAGTATATGTCACCGAGGGCGAAAAAGTCGCTGCTGGCCAGGTGCTGGGAAGTGTAGATGCTTTCACCTATAAAAAACGACTCGATGAGGCCAATAACACCTACCAACAGGCAATGATCGACGTAGAGGACAGGCTCCTGGGCTATGGCTATCAGATGGCCGACAGTCTGCAGATTCCCGAGAACATCATGAAAATGGTGCGCATACGCAGTAATTATAACTCGGCCGTTATAGCTGTGGAGGAGGCCAAACGCAACCTGGAACAAACAACCATTACAGCGCCCGTCAGCGGAGTGGTTGCCAACCTGGAGGCAAGCATACACAATCCCTCCAGTGCCTGTAAGAAGTTTTTGAGGTGCTCGATTTAAACACCATGCACCTGGTATTTCACCTTCTCGAGACAGAGCTCTCAGGCATAAAAACTGGACAAACAGTGGAACTCACACCCTTTGCCCTTCCGGGTGAGTCGTTCAGGGGCACCGTAACCAGCATCAATCCGGCCGTCGACGACAAGGGCATGATACGCATCACCGCCACCGTTCCCAACCCCAATCATCGACTGATGGATGGGATGAACGCCCGTGTGTTATTAAAAAACACCATCCCCAATTGCCTCATCATCCCCAAAGAAGCAGTGTTATACCGACAAAACCGGCAGGTCGTCTTTATATACGAAGAGGGCAAAGCCATCTGGAAATACGTGGAGACCAGTCACGAAAACTCAACCCATGTAGCCATCAGCGACGGTCTGGAAGAAGGCATGGAGGTGATTGTGGAGAATAATTTGAATTTGGCCCACGAGAGTCTAGTTACACAGAGCTCTCTTAGGTTTGCAACAAACAATGCGATTTCAAAAAGCGAGGTTAATTTTATTCTTTTGTTGTATGAAAGCTGGAATTAACCGACTGAAAGAGGTAAACTATACAGAGGACTAAACAAAATTTATTCTGTGAATCAGACCTCGCTCAGTCAAGCTGATAGACACCATATAGAATGTTGGTTACAAACCATTAAGAGTGTTGGTGCAAGCAGCTATCGGTTAATTCCAACAAAAAACAAAAGTATGAAAAGGTTTTTTATTGGTATTGATTTTTCAAAGTTAAAATTTGACGCCGCCCTATTCGATGGCAAAACGACTACAGTATTGGACATGAAAGAGTTTAAAAATCAGGAATCAGGATTTAAGGCGATGACAAAATGGATTAAATCCATGACAAAATCTGACTCCTCTCGCTGGCTTTTTTGTGGAGAACACACTGGTTTATACTGTATTGCATTTGGCAAATACATGGTTCAAAAGAAGTATGACTTTTGGTTGGAACCAGGTTTGAGAATTAAGTATTCGCAAGGCATGACCAGAGGGAAAAGCGATAAAATTGAAGCTATTCAAATTGCCGATTACGCTTACCGGCACCGCGACAAGGCTGTTTATCATCAAGGCCTGAACCCATTGTTGGAACAACTCAAAGATCTAATTGCTTACCGCAATAGACTGATTGATAACAAGAAGTCATTAGAGGTATCCTGCAACGAATTGATCAGGGTTAAGGTTGACAACACAACAGCCGAGTACATTTACCAAGACAGCCAAAAGATGATCCAATCATTGATTAGCAGCATCAAAACAGTAGAAGCGAAAATTCAGGAAATACTCTATCAAGAGGCATGCCTAAAAGAGAATTACGACTTGCTCATTTCCATAAAAGGCATTGGAATGATCAATGCCGTGTTGGTGTTGGTTTTTACGGGCAACTTCACCTTGTTCTCAGATGCCCGTAAGTTTGGATGTTATTGCGGAATGGTTCCTTTTGAGCACTCATCCGGCACATCAGTAAAAGGACGAGACAAAATCAGTCATTTGGCCAACAAATCTGTCAAAACCTCTTTGACCCAAGCAGCAAGAACCGCTGTAATGCATGATGCCAGTCTAAAGGCGTATTATCAACGTAAGAAACTAGAAGGTAAGCCCGATCGATTAATTATTAATAATGTTAGAAATAAGCTAATACACAGAATGTTTGCTGTAGTTAAAACACGAAGAAAATATGAAAACAACTATCAACACCCTTTGCAATTTGCTGCATAATTTTTTTTCGTTTTATTGATTTGTAAACGACTAATTTGACTCGATTAGACTGAAGGCAAAACCCGCAGGGCTCGGTCTTGACGAAGGAGGATCGAGTCATACCTTTGTTTTTAAATTAATAGAATCACCTAAAATAAGAAGATTTTAATTTGGAATAACCATAGAAACCCGCAGGGCTCGGTCTTGACGAAGGAGGATCGAGTCATACCTTTGTTTTCAAATTAATAGAATCACCTAAAATAAGAAGATTTTAATTTGGAATAACCATAGAATTCACAGAGGGAATAATAATAAAAATTCAGTGAAACTCCGTGTCTCCACCGTGCTCTCCGTGAAACAAATGGGAAAAAGAAGAGGAAGCCCCTGTGCTCCGCAGCCCATGCTTCCTCTTCCGACTCCCTCCAAACTTAAAAAAGAAAGGAGGTTTGAATGATGACGTAAAGATAATAATTTCGAAAAGACACAGGATTACGAACCGTGATATTTCGAAAAAATGCTACAGCAAGGCAGTAGGGCATTTAAGTTAAGTTTAGAAAACGAATAGCTGTTTATTATCAGCAGCGAATCTTTACATGATTAAAATTTATAATAATGAAAAAAAAAGATAATTTTCGCAATAGCAACAAGTTTTTTCGCAGTAGCGACTGTGTTTAATATGAATCTGTTACAATCAAGCAATGCCGGTGATGTTTCACTTGAAAGTATTGCGATAATGGCGCAGGCTCAATATGCAGGAGAAACTGTGCCTGGATATACTAACGCTGAGAATACCGTATGTAGTATTCCGGGCGGAATGTGTGATGTTAGTGCGCAAAATCCCTGTCAGGCAGGATATGACTGCGATTAATAATTTTTATCTGGTCGCCGGTGTTTCCGGCGACCATATACTCAAAAATTAGAAATTAATTCTTAATTAAACCCTGATATGCTTAAAAAGATGCGAACATTTTTATTTTTTTCAATAATTGTTGGGATTTCTATTATCTCAGTTTCTTGTAATAATAGGTCCCATAAAGAAAACGAGTATGAAACCATATCAATAACCCCTTCAAACAAACAGCTACCAATGTCGCAATTTATTGGTCAAATTGAATATATTAAACTCACAACACCCAAGGGAATGGCTTTAGGGAACATTGAAAAGGTTATTGTACACGATGATCTCTTTTTTGTTCGCCATGGCTCATCAAATCCTTCCGTGTCAGTGTTTAATAGTGAAGGGGAATTTCAATATAATATTGGAAAGCAAGGCAGAGGTCCGGGTGAATATGTTGCATTAAATGATTTTAATATAGATAGGACGCAAAAAACGGTTATTATAATGGATTTAATGCTGCAGAAAATGCATTTTTATAATCTTGACGGTGCATACGTAAGGTCAGATGCATTACCCATACATGCTTTGAAATTTTCATCTTTAAAGAATGGTGATTATATTTTCTGGGTTGGAAATCTATACAATGAAGTAATGAATAAGAATGAGACGACTTTGTGGAATCTCTATGTTGTCAATCCGGATTTGAGTATTAAAGAAAAACATCTTGAGGTTACAAAAGAATTCATGAGTGTTATGAATGGGTCATTGCCCAGTAGCCTTTCTCCATGTGAAGATGGAGTAAATATTTATGCTCCACTTAGCAATTATATATACCATTATAATGACAGAGGAGAATTTTCAACAAAGTATTACCTCGATTTTGGCTCGCTAAACTGCAATTTCCTTAGCGAATTACATCAATATAAAGGCATTAAAAGTTCCTTTGCGTTTAATTTAAGAAAAACCGGTGCTACATACTATCCCAACCAATTGTTCGAGTTCAAAAAATATTTGTATTTCACATTTATCTCCAATGATGATATGTATTCGGTGTATTACGACAAGGAAAATAAGTCTTCTCATGTTACCTTGGGGTATCCAGTTGATGATATAAACGGAGCAATATTTGGCCGAGCTGTAGCGAGTACTCGTAATAGTCTCATAACTGTTATTGAACCAGTTCGATTAATGGATGACAATAATAACGTGCCGGAAAAACTGCAGCATTTAAACTTAACCCCTAATAGTAATCCTGTTTTAGCAAAATATACGATGCGATAGCGTATTGACTTATTCCGCATATAAATTAAAAAAAAGCGAGGAATTCATAAACCATATTAATGAAGCAAAAAAACATTCTTTTCATTATTTTGTCTGAGGCCATTAGGTTTTAAATATACAATAACTTTTAACTATACTAATTCGCTATTTTGAGTAATATAAAAAGAGATATAATTCATCACATGTTTTAATTCAAACAGGCTGTTAAATCACACAGCTAATTTTTTATCTTTTACCTATATTGAGCGATTTATACAAAAAAAAATAAAAGATAGCTTGCTTATAACCTTGATAATGTGTATTTTAGAGGTATTAAAATAAAAAAACAACACTTCACCATTTAGGTGCACAAGACTATCTTTTATGAGTACGAAGATAACAAAAATCGGCATTACAACCAATAAAATTTCTGGTCGTGGAGGGCTCCCTTTATTTCTTCGCTACACTGAGCAAATTGGCTTATATGGGCTAATATCGCGTAATGTTTCTTCTCTGCTTACTGGAAACAGCAAAGGCTTGCAGCTTCAACAGTTTGTAAAACAGATTGTTGCATTTTTTATAGATGGCACAAATATGGCCATAAGCAGTTTTGATCAAAGTAAAAAGGATGAAGGATATGCATGTTTGCTTGAATGCAAGACCGACCAATTGGCCTCTTCTCACCAGGTCAAACGTTTTTTTGGGAAGCTGTCCGTTATTTCAAACTCGGTATTCAATAAGATACTTAATGAACTGTTTATCTGGAGGCTTCACATATCCAAACCCAAAGTTATAGAACTGGGCATTGACACCATGGTTTTGGATAATGACGATGCTGCGAAACGCGAAGGTTGCGAGGTCACTTACAAGCGTAAGAAAGGGTTTCAGCCACTTCATATATGCTGGGGCTCGTTTCTGATAGACGTGACCTTTAGAAAAGGAAGTGCTCATTCCAATCATGGATCAGATTACACCGACAGGGTACGCTCTATAGTAAATCTGATACGCAAGAGATACTCCAAAGAAGTCCCTATTGTGGTGTGCGCCGATAGTGGGTTTGCGGATCAGAAAGCGTACGAGATATTCGAGCAAGAGCTTAATATACATTACATTACAACAGGAAAATTGTACAATGATGTTACTGAATATGTAAAGGCTTTACCCATTGACACTTTGGGCAAAATCACTAAAAATAAAGCAGTCTGGCAATTTGCGGAATTTGCCAGCAAGTTGAAATCCTGGTCCAAGTTTCGTCGTTGCTTTTTTACCAGATTGCACCGGGATGATACCGGGCAGTACGTAATGGAATTTGGTAAGCCTGACAGCGTCATCTATACCAATATCGGGAACTGTCCTGTCGCTGACAAAAGGCTTCGGGCATCCGGTGGAGATGAGTGGTTTAAAGCTGATACCATCATACGAAAATCACACCAAAGAGGAGCCGACGAGTTGATACATCGTAGCATTAAAGAGCTTGCTACCAGAGAACAACTTCCTTTTAAATCCTTTGGAATGAACAGAGCCTATTATTTTATGCTGGTAGTTACACACTTTATTTTCGAAGCATACAAACAAGATGTTACCGCAGAGGTTATTCCGGTAACCGTATATCCTAATACATTCAGAAGAAAGCTTATTGATTTTGCTGTCAAGATAACCTCAAGGGCAAGGAGTATTGTCCTGAATGTCACCAGAGTAATTTATGAAACGATAAATATTGAAGAGTTATGGGAACGGTGTCAGTCACCGCCGAAAATTCAGTTTGCATAAGGCAGAACAACATACCTCAGGATTGTAAACCCGTAGTGGTAATGGGAGACTTATGTCCAGACCCATAGAAAATGCGATAAAGTTCGGTTTGAGTGAAAAACAGAACTGAATTTTCGTTGAAAAAGTACACGAAAGAAGCCTACCTCTGAGAAAATTTCCGTTTTTTTGAAATCAAGTGAGACGACGGGGGCAGGTGAAATTACGAATCGCTCAATTTAGGTTTTATTCAATTATTATGAGAAGAAAATAGTTTTTGGAAATGCACAGGTTTTTTCATAGCATTAACTGGCTTAATAACAATATATTATAAGTTAGAAGTGCCCATGTGTTTCATTAGAGAGTATTGAGGTGATGGCTCAGGCGCAAAGCAGTGAAGATATAAATATGCTACCCGAAGCTACCTTCTTATGTGGCTTTCAACATACGGCTAAATCGTATGTCTGAAGCCTTAAGGCATTTATCTGATAAACTTATGACAACTCACCGCCCCGATGATTGTATCAGCAGCGTTAATATAACTAAGGAATTCAACTCAGCAAGGCATACTCTTGTGAAAGGAGTAAAGGGGCAGACTGATTGATTGTCCGAAATTCATTAACAGGGCTGCAAACGACCTGTTTTCTAATACTGTATCTCCCATACGGCAACCAATAGAGGCTTTCTTTAACTGGATTAATGAAAAAACAAGTATTCAAAGTGCGTCAAACGCTAGGTCCACTAATAGTCAATGCATTAAAAAAACTGGCGCTTATATTGGATTTATATTTAAACCATAATTCGCATTATAAAAAATAACAACTCTAATTCAATGAAAAAGATTCTATTTGCATTATCAGGGGTCATTTTTTTAGTCTCCTGCAACCGCCTTTCCCCAAGAGAAAAAGACCTACAGGACAGCCTGAAAAAACCCCTGCATGTGGAGCTGTTCGAAACTGTGCAACAGGGTAATATTGTTATGCCCTTTGAAGAATTTCGCCTACAGCACAACCACATATCAGTGGTTTACCTGCAAAATAGCTGCAGACCTTGCTATCCAAAATTCATCGAGTGGCAAAACAAAATGGATTCCATCTATACGCCTATTGATTATACCGTACTGTTTGTTATCGGTGGTGGTAATCGATACGACGAATTCATGTCACAGGTGCTGGATTTAGAGTATGTGGAAGATAAATTTTATACAATTATGGATCCGGAATTCAGATTCCTAGAAAACAACAAAGATATTCCCCGCTGGATTATCGACAGTTCGATGCTCATTGACCGAGATAGCAAAATCAAAATGGTGGGAGCGCCCTGGCTCAATGAGGAAATGGCCTAAGAGACATTGGTTTCGGTTATCATTTGTCGCTTCATCAGCAATACCCCAAAACAGCAACAGTACACATTTTAATTATAATTAACAAAAATTACCCCCCGAATTATTTGCAATCCTCAACAAATATTAATTTTTTTGTAAAAGTGACATAGACTTTTAATCCAAACGCCTCCTTACACCCAAATGAAAAAAGGCAGCGCCCATATCGTAACCCTGGTTCAGCTACTGATCCTATGCGCCATGTTCTCAACGGCGTTTATGGTGTCCCGGGGTTTCTTTAACGACCTGCTTACCGCCAAACAATACGGTCTTGAAATCTGCGCGCTGTTTGGTGCAGTTCTTCTAACGCTCACCCTTCCTTTTAAAAGACAGATTAAGTTTACAAAAGCCGATGGCCTTGTAGTTCTTTTTGTTCTGTGGCACCTCCTTAGCGAGCTCCTTTCAGATGCGCCCTACAGCTCCTATAGTAAAACGCTGTTTAACACCCTTCTCTGGAGTTTAATCTATGTTTTTGTCCGTAACCAATCTGCTGGTCCTCTTTTTCATTGGGGAGGGGTCAGTCTGTTTCTACTTATTGCGCTGGGCCAAGCAGGTTTGGGTTTGATGCAGTTGTATGGATTCTCCCCATCCCATCATGCATTATTTAGTATTACCGGAACCTTTCACAATCCAGGTCCCTTCTCAGGGTTTGTCGCAAGTGCACTTCCAATGGCTTTAGGTATTATTGCATTTCCGGCCTTGGTGTTGAATGCTGCGAAAGCCATCACTCCAAACCACCCGGTTCATTTATCTGTTTTTTTTAGAGTCTTAGCCTGGACCACCCTTATTGCCGTAGCATTTGTACTGCCTCCCGCGCAATCCAGGGCAGCCTGGATCGCAGGCACGGTCGGGTGCCTATTCGTGTTGACATGCCATCCGGTATTTAAGTCCTTCTGGCATAGTTTAAAAAATAAGCTTCATTCCTTCTCAATACCCATGCGGGTATTGTGCTTGCTTGCCATCCTGCTTGTCGTTCTGGTTATAGGTTTTGGACTTTACACCATGAAAAAGGGCTCGGCAGACGGCAGAGTGCTCATTTGGCAGGTCACCAGCCAACTGATAAAACAAAAACCCATAACTGGTCATGGTTCAGGTGCATTTGCAGCGTTGTATATGAATGAGCAGGCCAATTGGTTCGAAGCAGGCAAAGGAACCGAAGTGCAATCTATGGTGGCCGGCTCACCGGAAGCTCCCTTTAATGAAGCATTGAAGCTCTGGCTGGAAAAGGGCCTCCTTGCTGTTGTTCTGGCCGGTGTCCTACTGTATTTCTTGTTGAGAGATTATAGCCCTCCATCTTCCTCGACATGGCAAGCAGTCCGGACTCCGGGACAATCACTTTCCCACTCAGCCCTGTACATCGGTGTCAAAGGATCTTTAATAACCCTATTGGTTTTCAGTTTCTTCTCCTATCCCTTCGATATCAGCACCTTTGTTTTGCAGTTGGTCGTCTTGGTAGCACTCTTAGCAGGAGCAAGCACGCAATTATTTAGTATTACTGGATCAAGAGCGCTGTTTCTGACTTTACCGACAGCTTTTGCAATTATCATAGTCTCTGTCTATTTTCTCCCTCAACGTCAGGCGCATTATCAAGCGATGAAGATCTGGAATCAAGCAGATCAGTTATACTACTTAACAGCTTACAAAGCATCCGTAGCAGCCTACCAGGAAACATTCCCTCAATTACAAAATAACGGACTTTTCCTTCAGATGTATGGCAAAGCACTCAGTATGACCGAGAAGCACGAAGAAAGCAACAAAGTACTTATTCTTGCTCAAAAGTACCTCAGCAGTCAAATCATCCAAAATACGCTTGGCGACAACTTTAAAGCGCTGGGCAACTTTGAAGCTGCAGAAAAGGCATATCGTAAAAGCAGCCTTATGATTCCCTCATCACTGCTGCCCAAATACCTGTCTGCTATACTGTTTACGGAAAGCAACCAGCTCAATAAAGCAAGACTATTGGCCGAAGATATCCTCAATAGTCCAATAAAAGTGGAATCTTCCGCAACAAAAGAAATAATGAGAGAGATGAAAAAAATTTTAGATACAGAAGAGTAGTTAATAACATGGGAAAAAGAAGAGGAAGCCCTCTAGCTCGCACGCTACAGCTTCCTCTTCGGACTCCCTCCAAACCTAAAAAGAAAGGAGGTAATGCAATTATGAAATATGTGGTATTAAGCCAGGAATATCTTGAATAATGCCACAAAGATAAAGATTTAAACAGGTAACCTTATTAATGGGTTACAAAATAATGTACCTGCCAGGCAGTGATACATTTCATAGTAAAGTTTTAATTCAATAAGGCTGTTATTGAAAATCAGCTAAATTTTACAAATTAGAAAATTTAATATCATGAAAAAGAAAATAGTTTTTGCAGTAGCAACCGGATTCTTTGCAGTAGCAACCGTGTTTAATATGAATTTGTTACAATCAAATAAGGCTGGGGATGTTTCACTTGATGCTATTGCCGTAATGGCGCAGGCGCAGAAAGAGATAGAAGAAGATAAGAAAGAAGACATCTATCATAAAGGAACCACGGGAACTAATTGGAAAACATATACAGTGGACTGTGAACTTGGACCAAGTATATCTGTGACAGAAGAAAGGTACGGCGGATCTCATTCTAGCTCTTTTGGAGCAAGTGTCCCTATTCCAGGCACCCCAGTTTCAGTATCAGCAAACAGAAGTACTTCTGCTTATTATCATAAGCAAACGACAAACAGGCAACCAATTCCACCTAAAACGATTATAAAAGATGTATGTGGATCTGGTGTCGGTTTCTGTTTGGAATCTGCACCTAAAAGTGGGAATCCATGCTCATAATAAATAGTAATTAAACTCACATTTAAATCAATTCTACGGCTTTTCATTTGAAATAACGTAGAATTGATTTACTTCAAAACATGAAAATATGAAGAAAATTGCATTGTGTTTTTTGCCAATAATAGTAACCTCTTGTACTTTTTTAAATAAAAGAATACCAGAAAAATTTAAAGATGTTGATGTTAACCAAATTACAGGTAATATTAAGACAGGCTCGGTAAAAAAAGGATTGAACAAAGAGATTGCCATTGAGGATTTTGATCTAAATTTTGAATTGTTTCTACCTGATATCATTGAAACAGCTTATGGTATTAAGTTAGATAATGCTCCAGATGCACTTATAGGTTCTATTGAAAAAATCAGGTTGTCTGATAATTACATTTTCCTGCTTGATAGATACACTACAAAATCAGTGAAAAAGTTTAATATAGATGGAAGCTTTATTACAAACATTGGACAAAAGGGTAATGGTCCAGGTGAGTATATTCAACCAACTGATTTTTATTTAGGGGACAGTATTATTGTTATATATGATCAATTTAAATCATCACTTTTGTTTTACGATTTGGATGGCAATTTTATTAAAAACAAAAACATACCTTTTTTTGCTGTCTCATTCCATATCTTTGACAGTAATACATACGTCTTCCACACGCTCGACTCTGATAATTATCATTTACCTGACATAATAAATTATTCTTTGGTTTGGACAGATTCTACTTTCAATGTTAAACATGTGAATGCATTTAGGGAAAAAGATCGATATTTGAGCTTTCTTTCGAAGAACAATATGGATCTATATAACAACAAGTTATATTACCACGAACCATTTAATGACACAATCTTCAGAGTTTCTGCTTCCGGGGACATTTATTACGATTATATCATTACTTTTCCAGGAAATGAACTTCCCAGAAAACTCCTATTGAAAGAAAACAAAAAAGATTTCTTAAAAGCAACTGATATTAATTCCACAAACAACTACGTTGTGAAAACTTCCAATCCGATTATCACAAAAGATTTCATATTTATGCCGATAGTGAGAAACGCAAGTAAGGTTAGTATTATTTATAATTCCAACAGGTTACTATTAGATGTATGTAATTACAGTAGTGATCAACCTATCTCATTTATGCCACCATTTCGCAATATCCTGAATTGTAAAGATAATACAATCATAGGATATGTTAATTCATACGAAATTTCCGAACATTTTGAGTATATGAAACGAGAAAACCGCCTTCATTTATTAACAGAAGAATTTATTGATTTGGCTAAAAATGTTAATGAAACAGATAACGCTATTATTGTTTTTTCCAAATTGAAGAATGTTGAACAATAGATTGTGTGATTATTTTGTTTTAATGTACTTCAATTAAAACTTTATCAAAGTATTCTTACAACTAAAAATGAACGATATAGTTATAAATTCTATAATAAAGCAGAATAGGTTACTACTCTCTTTACTAATTTCACTATTTTCCTGCTCCCCTCCAACTCAAACAGAAAAAGACTTAAAGATGGTTATTAATACAACCATCAACTTTGGAGAAATAGACACCGTCTTTCATTCGGGCGGATTATTAACTATGCAGCAGTTGAGTACAGATTATAAATACAAATCTGTAGTTTTTCTGCAAGATGGCTGCCAACCTTGCTATCCAAAGTTTGTAGAATGGCACTGTAGACTTACCCCTTATCAGACAACTACAAAATAGACATTTTTTTTCTTGAACCATATTTCTAAATGCTTTTTCAGTGAGCTGAGAGGTTCTGTCAAGGGCGGCTGAGGAACGAAGCCGTTTATATACCCTTGACAGGTTCTGGCAGCGAACTTTCTTTGCTATTTAAAATATGGTGGTTATACTCGTTTTTAACATAATCTAAGGGAGATTTACCTCCCAATGATTTATGTGGATGAAATTCATTATAATCATCCATCCATTCTGAGACCAGATGTCTAACCTCAGATAGGTCATTAAACAAGTATGCATCGAGAATGTCCTCTCTGAAAAAGCGGTTAAATCTTTCAATATATGCATTTTGGGTTGGTTTTCCAGGTTGAATGAATTTTAACTTAATTTCGTTGTCTTTTGCCCATTTCTGCAGAGCATTAGAGATAAACTCAGGCCCATTATCAACTCTTATTTTCATAGGTTTTCCTCGCCAGAATATGATTTCATTAAGCACTTTTATTACACGTTCTGCTGGTAAAGAGAAATCCGACTCAATGGCCAAGGCTTCTCTGTTGTAATCATCAATAATATTTAATACTCGGAATCTACGGCCATAAATCAAGCTGTCACTCATAAAATCCATAGACCAAGTATGATTGATGCCATTGGGTTGCTCCAGTGGTTCTTTTATACGAGCAGGCAACCTTCTTTTTCGTTTTTTGCGTAGGTTTAGCTGTAGCAAGCGATAGACTCTCAATACTCGCTTGCGGTTCCATCTATAGCCTTCTTGGCGTATTCGACCATAATATTCATCAAAGCCACGCGTTGGAAGTTTCTCTGACAGTTCTTCCAACTTGTTGATGACTTCAACATCGTTTCGTTTGCTTTCATAATACCACATGGAGCGATGCAATCCAATCAATCGGCACGCCCTGCCGATGCCGATCAAGTATGTGGAATGCAAGTATTCGGCTCGCTCTTTTTTCTCGCAGGGCTTTAAAACTTTTTTCCAAGCAAATCCTTTAGCATCAAGTTATCTAAACTCTGATCTGCATACATCTGCTTGAGTTTACGGTTTTCTTCCTCCAGTTCTTTTAAACGTTTTAACTGAGAGGCTTCCATACCAGAATACTTCTTGCGCCAATTATAAAATGTAGCCTTGGCAATGCCATGCTCGCGACATATCGTTTGAGCATCAATACCACTTTCATACTCCTTTAGAATTTTTACAATTTGGCTTTCTGTGAATCTTGTTTTTTTCATAACTCTGTTTTGACTGCTTAAAATTAATAATTTGTCTAATTTTAAACTGTCCGATTTTCAGGGAAGGCTACAGCACGAAAAAATGGATTCTATCGATATCAGGGATAACTACACTGTCTTGTTTGTAATAGCTGGTTCACAATATTCTGGTTTTATGTCCAAAGTGTTAGATCACGGTTATGTAGATGATAGGTTTTATATCGTCATGGACACGGAATTCCAATTCCTTGCGGCCAATAAGGATATTCCCCGCTGGATTATTGATGCTTCGGTGCTTATCGACTCGGAAAATAAAATCAAAATGGTGGGGGCGCCCTGGATTAACGAGGATATGACAAAGCTGTTTTATGAGATTGTGAGCAAGGGGAAAAGCTGAGGATTATCTGAGAATCAACTAAATTAAAAAAGAAGGCATGGATATTACTGTAACTTGATTATATTTAAGAAAGGTCTTCTGACCCGGATTAACACCTAACTTAATTATGAAATACCTTATTCCTCTATTGTTACCCATTGTTTGCAGTAGCAACTGTATTTAATATGAATTTGTTACAGAGGAATAACAATGAAAGTCCTTCCTTAAACGCTGTAATAGTGATGGCTCAAGCTCAATCTGAAAGTTGGACTAACTGTACTAATTGCTATGCTCAGGGATATTATTGTCATGGTGTATGGACTTACAAGTGCCTTTTGGGAGGAACAACGTGTAATGTCTCTGGGCAAATGCCTTGCTAATTATACTGAGAGTCCATTTTCTTGGACTCTCACTTATAACAACTATCGCATAACCACAAAAGCCTTCATCCATTCTACATTTTAAGGCTTGTCAAAAATGATAAAAAGCAAAACTATGAGAAGAACAGTTTTTGTATTAATTATTTCTGCACTCATCTCATGCAAAAATAATAGCAAAGAAAACACTAGTGGCGTTAAAGAGAGCATTTCTACAATTGAGGTGGTGGTCTCCCAAAACGACTTACAGATTGCAAACAAAAATGGAGAACCAAACTACATTTTCCTGGAACAAAGAGATAAAAATAGTGCAATTGCTGATATAAGTAAGCTCATATACTTTGATGATAAGATAATCATCCTAGATACGCAAAGTAACAAGGTGTTCCTATTTGATAATTCAGGGAACTTTATATCTGAAATTGGAAGGGCAGGAAAAGGACCGGGTGAGTTCTTAAGAGTTTCAGACATACTGATCTCTAAACCAGACAGTTGTATAGAGCTGCTTGATGCAGGTTCTCAAAAGATCCTTAGAATGGATAAACAATTTAATTATTTTACTTCAATCAATTTACCATTCTTTTGTCAAAATTTCCACAAATCTATTCAGGGGGAATACTGGTTCTTCACAAATAATCAAGCCAATACATCGAAAGACACAAAGGAGTCATTCAATATAATAAAAGCGGATGAAAACGTCGAAAACTTGTCCTTCTTTATTCCAATCCAGGAGCACATGAAAGACCTTGTGATAGCTACTCCATACAGCTTTACCAATTCTGTTAATGCATCGATCTTTGCTTTACCACTCGAAAACACACTATATTCCATACACAATGATACAGTTACCAGGAAATATGTGATTGACTTTGGAGAAAACAACCTTCCCCTTAAGTATATTGAACCTTTAAAAAAAATAGAAACTACCAATTTTCCTGAAAGGTTCAATATTCTAAATCAGATAAATAAGACAGATTACGCGTATATGATCCATTCGGTTTTCGAGACAGACCATCATGTATATTTTCAGTTTCAAAGGGACAAGAAAGTCTACGGTACTCTTCTTAACAAAGATGATTGGCAATATAAAACTGGGATAATTCCACCTCTGTTTGGCCAGCCAGTTTATTTTACAAACAATCAAATCAGCACAGTTATATATCCACATAATTTATCTGGTGTTGCATCAGACTCTTCAAAAGGAGAGTTAGAATTATTGCTAAGCAAAGTAAGAGAAAATGATAATCCAATAATCAAACAAATCATGATTGAATAATTCATCCTTAGTAATTATCCAAGCTGCACAACTAGGAATAACAAAAAAACTATATCTATGAAACAGCTATGCATCCTATTCTTAATATTATTCCAAATGTCTTGCTCAAATCTTTCGCCGGCTGAGCAAGAGCTGCGTAAAACGATCGACAAACATCTTTGTTACGATCTGCTTGAAACTGTTAGACAAGGAAACACTTTCCTTACCTTGGCTGATTTAAGGCAACAATACGATTACTTGTCGGTAGTGTATTTGCAAAATGGTTGTCGGCCGTGCTATCCAAAGTATATTGAATGGCACAGACAGTTGGATTCAATTTCTTTACCTAATCATTATACTGTGCTATTTGTAATTCAGGGCAACAAATATGAGGAGTTTATGAACGAAGTGTTTAATTACGAATATGTAGATAGTAGGTATTATACAGTGATGGATCCTGAGGGTAAGTTTCTTGAATCGAACAAGGATATTCCTCGCTGGATTATTGAATCTTCGGTGTTGATTGATTCTGAGAACAAAATTAAGATGGTAGGGGCGCCCTGACTCAATGAGAAAATAGCCTAAGAGACATTGGTTTCGATTATCATTTGTCGCTTCATCAGCAATACCCCAAAACAGCAACAGTACACATTTTAATTATATTTAACAAATCTTACCCCCCTCCCCCGAATGTTTGCAATTTTCAACAAACATTAACACTTTTGTAAAAGTGACATCCCCCTTTAATCCAAACGCCTCCTTACACCCAAATGAAAAAAGGCAGCGCCCATATCGTAACACTGGTTCAGCTACTGATCCTATGCGCCATGTTCTCAACGGCGTTTATGGTGTCCCGGGGCTTCTTTAACGACCTGCTTACCGCCAAACAATACGGTCTTGAAATCTGCGCTCTGTTTGGTACGGTTCTTCTGGCGCTCACCCTTATCGCCGCAGCACTTGTACTGCCTCCCGCGCAATCCAGGGCAGCCTGGATTGCAGGCACGGTCGGGTGCCTATTCGTGTTGACATGCCATCCGGTATTTAAGTCCTTCTGGCATAGTTTAAAAAATAAGCTTCATTCCTTCTCAATACCCATGCGGGTATTGTGCTTGCTTGCCATCCTGCTTGTCGTTCTGGTTATAGGCTTTGGACTTTACACCATAAAAAAGGGCTCGGCAGACGGCAGAGTGCTCATTTGGCAGGTCACCAGTCAGCTGATAAAACAAAAACCCATAATGGGTCATGGTTCAGGTGCATTTGCAGCGTTGTATATGAATGAGCAGGCCAACTGGTTCGAAGCAGGCAAAGGAAGCGAAGTGCAATCTATGGTGGCCGGCTCACCGGAAGCTCCCTTTAATGAAGTATTGAAGCTCTGGCTGGAAAAGGGCCTCCTTGCTGTTGTTCTGGCCGGTGCCCTACTGTATTTCTTGTTAAGAGACAAAAGTCTTCCAGCGGCCTCATCATGGCAAACAGACCAGGACCAAGAGCAATCATTTGATGGCCCAGTCCCAAACATTGGTGTCAAGGGTTCTTTGCTTGCCCTGTTGGTCTTCAGCTACTTCTCCTATCCCTTCGCTATCAGCTCCTTTGTTTTGCAGCTGGTCGTCTTGGTAGCACTCTTAGCAGGAGCAAGCACGCAATTATTTAGTATTACTGGATCAAGAGCGCTGTTTCTGACTTTACCGACAGCTTTTGCAATTATCATAGTCTCTGTCTATTTTCTCCCTCAACGTCAGGCGCATTATCAAGCGATGAAGATCTGGAATCAAGCAGATCAGTTATACTACTTAACAGCTTACAAAGCATCCGTAGCAGCCTACCAGGAAACATTCCCTCAATTACAAAATAACGGACTTTTCCTTCAGATGTATGGCAAAGCACTCAGTATGACCGAGAAGCACGAAGAAAGCAACAAAGTACTTATTCTTGCTCAAAAGTACCTCAGCAGTCAAATCATCCAAAATACGCTTGGCGACAACCATAAAGCACTGGGCAACTTTGAAGCTGCAGAAAAGGCTTATCGTAAAAGTAGCCTAATGATTCCTTCTTCATTGCTGCCCAAATACCTGGCTGCTAAACTATTTATAGATAGCGACCAGCTCAATAAAGCAAAACAAACCGCAGATGATATTCTCAAAAGCACAATAAAAGTTGAGTCATCAGCAACTAGAGAAATAATGAATGAAATGAACGAAATAGTTACAAAGAGTTTAACGGAGAAGACACACAGGCACACAGAGGAAAAAACAATAAAGCCTCAGTAAAACTCCGTGTTTCCACCGTTCTCTCCGTGCAACAAATGGGAAAAAGAAGAGGAAGCCCCTGTGCTGCGACGCCCATGCTTCCTCTTCCGACTCCCTCCAAACTTAAAAAAGAAAGGAGGTTTGAATGATGACGTAAAGATAATAATTTCGAAAAGACACAGGATTACGAACCGTGATATTTCGAAAAAATGCTACTGCAAGGCAGTAGGGCATTTAAGTTAAGTTTAGAAAACGAATAGCTGTTTATTATCAGCAGCGAATCTTTACATGATTAAAATTTATAATAATGAAAAAGAAAATTATTTTCGCAATAGCAACAAGTTTTTTCGCAGTAGCGACTGTGTTTAATATGAATCTGTTACAATCAAGCAATGCCGGTGATGTTTCACTTGAAAGTATTGCGATAATGGCGCAGGCTCAATATGCAGGAGAAACTGTGCCTGGATATACTAACGCTGAGAATACCGTATGTAGTATTCCGGGCGGAATGTGTGATGTTAGTGCGCAAAATCCCTGTCAGGCAGGATATGACTGCGATTAATAATTTTTATCTGGTCGCCGGTGTTTCCGGCGACCATATACTCAAAAATTAGAAATTAATTCTTAATTAAACCCTGATATGCTTAAAAAGATGCGAACATTTTTATTTTTTTCAATAATTGTTGGGATTTCTATTATCTCAGTTTCTTGTAATAATAGGTCCCATAAAGAAAACGAGTATGAAACCATATCAATAACCCCTTCAAACAAACAGCTACCAATGTCGCAATTTATTGGTCAAATTGAATATATTAAACTCACAACACCCAAGGGAATGGCTTTAGGGAACATTGAAAAGGTTATTGTACACGATGATCTCTTTTTTGTTCGCCATGGCTCATCAAATCCTTCCGTGTCAGTGTTTAATAGTGAAGGGGAATTTCAATATAATATTGGAAAGCAAGGCAGAGGTCCGGGTGAATATGTTGCATTAAATGATTTTAATATAGATAGGACGCAAAAAACGGTTATTATAATGGATTTAATGCTGCAGAAAATGCATTTTTATAATCTTGACGGTGCATACGTAAGGTCAGATGCATTACCCATACATGCTTTGAAATTTTCATCTTTAAAGAATGGTGATTATATTTTCTGGGTTGGAAATCTATACAATGAAGTAATGAATAAGAATGAGACGACTTTGTGGAATCTCTATGTTGTCAATCCGGATTTGAGTATTAAAGAAAAACATCTTGAGGTTACAAAAGAATTCATGAGTGTTATGAATGGGTCATTGCCCAGTAGCCTTTCTCCATGTGAAGATGGAGTAAATATTTATGCTCCACTTAGCAATTATATATACCATTATAATGACAGAGGAGAATTTTCAACAAAGTATTACCTCGATTTTGGCTCGCTAAACTGCAATTTCCTTAGCGAATTACATCAATATAAAGGCATTAAAAGTTCCTTTGCGTTTAATTTAAGAAAAACCGGTGCTACATACTATCCCAACCAATTGTTCGAGTTCAAAAAATATTTGTATTTCACATTTATCTCCAATGATGATATGTATTCGGTGTATTACGACAAGGAAAATAAGTCTTCTCATGTTACCTTGGGGTATCCAGTTGATGATATAAACGGAGCAATATTTGGCCGAGCTGTAGCGAGTACTCGTAATAGTCTCATAACTGTTATTGAACCAGTTCGATTAATGGATGACAATAATAACGTGCCGGAAAAACTGCAGCATTTAAACTTAACCCCTAATAGTAATCCTGTTTTAGCAAAATATACGATGCGATAGCGTATTGACTTATTCCGCATATAAATTAAAAAAAAGCGAGGAATTCATAAACCATATTAATGAAGCAAAAAAACATTCTTTTCATTATTTTGTCTGAGGCCATTAGGTTTTAAATATACAATAACTTTTAACTATACTAATTCGCTATTTTGAGTAATATAAAAAGAGATATAATTCATCACATGTTTTAATTCAAACAGGCTGTTAAATCACACAGCTAATTTTTTATCTTTTATTCAATTATTATGAGAAGAAAATAGTTTTTGGAAATGCACAGGTTTTTTCATAGCATTAACTGGCTTAATAACAATATATTATAAGTTAGAAGTGCCCATGTGTTTCATTAGAGAGTATTGAGGTGATGGCTCAGGCGCAGAATGAAGGACTCACTAATGAAGAATTTACCGAGATGACAGGCTGTATAGCAGTTATCCATGAGTATAGTTGTGTAGGTAAGGATGGTAAAACATATTCATATGCTGAACCCAGATAATTAATAATTCAAAATATAGGGGATTCTATTGATACATAGTATCCCCTATTTCTTTTTTCAAATAAAAACAGATAAAAATCATGAAACATCTCGCAATATTGTATTATTCGCTATTTACTATTATTCTCTCCTCTTGCAGTGAATCAATTAATAAGGACGAAGAAGTTGTTAGAATCTCCTTAGAACCAGAAATAATTTGCGATTCTGTTATAACAAAATTCCCTGGCACTATGAGGGTAAATACTAAGCATATAGTTTTAAGTGATCCATTCTCAAATGAGTTTTTTATTAAAATATATGATATTAAAACTGGAAAAGAACTGGGAAAAGCTGGAAAACTTGGCAGGGGTCCATTAGAGTTTACAACTCCAGCCTTGGGGGATATTAAGGAAGATAGCATTTATGTTTATGATTTAAATAGAACCTATATTGAGCGATTTATACAAAAAAAAATAAAAGATAGCTTGCTTATAACCTTGATAATGTGTATTTTAGAGGTATTAAAATAAAAAAACAACACTTCACCATTTAGGTGCACAAGACTATCTTTTATGAGTACGAAGATAACAAAAATCGGCATTACAACCAATAAAATTTCTGGTCGTGGAGGGCTCCCTTTATTTCTTCGCTACACTGAGCAAATTGGCTTATATGGGCTAATATCGCGTAATGTTTCTTCTCTGCTTACTGGAAACAGCAAAGGCTTGCAGCTTCAACAGTTTGTAAAACAGATTGTTGCATTTTTTATAGATGGCACAAATATGGCCATAAGCAGTTTTGATCAAAGTAAAAAGGATGAAGGATATGCATGTTTGCTTGAATGCAAGACCGACCAATTGGCCTCTTCTCACCAGGTCAAACGTTTTTTTGGGAAGCTGTCCGTTATTTCAAACTCGGTATTCAATAAGATACTTAATGAACTGTTTATCTGGAGGCTTCACATATCCAAACCCAAAGTTATAGAACTGGGCATTGACACCATGGTTTTGGATAATGACGATGCTGCGAAACGCGAAGGTTGCGAGGTCACTTACAAGCGTAAGAAAGGGTTTCAGCCACTTCATATATGCTGGGGCTCGTTTCTGATAGACGTGACCTTTAGAAAAGGAAGTGCTCATTCCAATCATGGATCAGATTACACCGACAGGGTACGCTCTATAGTAAATCTGATACGCAAGAGATACTCCAAAGAAGTCCCTATTGTGGTGTGCGCCGATAGTGGGTTTGCGGATCAGAAAGCGTACGAGATATTCGAGCAAGAGCTTAATATACATTACATTACAACAGGAAAATTGTACAATGATGTTACTGAATATGTAAAGGCTTTACCCATTGACACTTTGGGCAAAATCACTAAAAATAAAGCAGTCTGGCAATTTGCGGAATTTGCCAGCAAGTTGAAATCCTGGTCCAAGTTTCGTCGTTGCTTTTTTACCAGATTGCACCGGGATGATACCGGGCAGTACGTAATGGAATTTGGTAAGCCTGACAGCGTCATCTATACCAATATCGGGAACTGTCCTGTCGCTGACAAAAGGCTTCGGGCATCCGGTGGAGATGAGTGGTTTAAAGCTGATACCATCATACGAAAATCACACCAAAGAGGAGCCGACGAGTTGATACATCGTAGCATTAAAGAGCTTGCTACCAGAGAACAACTTCCTTTTAAATCCTTTGGAATGAACAGAGCCTATTATTTTATGCTGGTAGTTACACACTTTATTTTCGAAGCATACAAACAAGATGTTACCGCAGAGGTTATTCCGGTAACCGTATATCCTAATACATTCAGAAGAAAGCTTATTGATTTTGCTGTCAAGATAACCTCAAGGGCAAGGAGTATTGTCCTGAATGTCACCAGAGTAATTTATGAAACGATAAATATTGAAGAGTTATGGGAACGGTGTCAGTCACCGCCGAAAATTCAGTTTGCATAAGGCAGAACAACATACCTCAGGATTGTAAACCCGTAGTGGTAATGGGAGACTTATGTCCAGACCCATAGAAAATGCGATAAAGTTCGGTTTGAGTGAAAAACAGAACTGAATTTTCGTTGAAAAAGTACACGAAAGAAGCCTACCTCTGAGAAAATTTCCGTTTTTTTGAAATCAAGTGAGACGACGGGGGCAGGTGAAATTACGAATCGCTCAATTTAGGTAGAAATAACCATGCTGGATTGTTATCTATAAAATCCGCAATTTCAGACCAGCATGAATTTGAGGTTTTGCGAAATGTAAACAACCATGGGGTTACTCGCGTAGCTATTATTGATACTAATAAGAACGTCTTCTTTAGACCCGGTAACAATGAAAGCTTTACGCTTATAGAGAATGGGCTTAAAGAGGTTTCCTTTGGAAGCCAACCAATTAATTCTAAGATAAATAACGGCTATGCCGTATTTCAAGGGGATATATTTTTTCATCCCAAAAAGGAACTTTTAGTATACACAGTTATTGGCTTTCCCTATATGGCCATTTTCAGAATAGATCCTAATAGTGGTTTTGTTTTGCAAACGGAGGTTGGAGAACAAAATCCGGGTAAAATAGAAGGAGAAAAATTAGTGCTTGATGGAAAAAGATTAGGCATAAGATCATCAGCATTAACAATGGATTATATTGTTTGTATTCAAAGAGACTATTCAATTGATAATACTGATGAATCAACGGTTGGAAGAGATTTTTCAATGCTACCAAAAACAGTCTTTTTATACGATTATGATGGTAAATTAAAGAGGATAATTGACTTAGGTTATCCTGTAATTAGGATTGCTGCCAATCCGGCCAGCAATGAATTATATGCAGTAATCTTAAATGAAGAATTTCAAATTGTTAAGTACAGTCTTTAAAAAATGGTTCATATCGTCATTATTTTATTGACAAAAACTCAAAATTATGCGGATTAAAAAATCGGTTTATGCATTTACAATTTGTAGAACAGATGAAATACTTATTAATTGGCACTTATTGTTTGATTTACATCCTATCAGCATGTAACAATTCAAGCATTAATACTGTGAATGTGGACGAAAATGGTGTTATCAAATTAAAAATTGACCCAATGTCATTTCATGATGACCTATTTAGTGATTTAATTGAAGACGTTTACTTTATTCAATTAGAAACATCGACAGAAAGCCGTTTAGGAGAAATTGGAAAAATTGAAATCAAAGGAGATAAGATTTTTATTCAAGATAGATCACTACATGAAATAAAGATTTTTAATATTGACGGGAAATACCTTGGGAAAATATCTAATAGACATCGAGGACCAGGTGGATACAACGATATTTATAGTTTTTCAGTTTCCAAGAATGGTGAATTGATAGAAATCTATGATAGTAGAGGGTTTAAATTCAGAACCTATAACCTAAATAATGAATTTGTCGAAGATTTCTCTATCGATTACATCGTGAGCGATTTCATGAAGCTTGAAAACGACAAGAAAGTGGTTTACTCTGGTTACTTTCCTTCGTATAACATGGATGGATTCCCAAATTCGTCAAGATTACTTTTTGTTAATAAGTCTGACGTTTATCAATCCGCATTTGATTATGTGTATTCTGAATCAAACCGGATTAGGGAGGTAATGGGTGGATTTAGAAATCTAAGCTATTACGGTGATACTATTGTATTGGGAAATGAATATGCGGATTTTAATATTTACCATATTTTTGAAGACTCCATAAAGAAAAAGTATCAAATTGATTTCGGCGATGAGTTCATGCCTCCAATAAATATAAATTCCTCTGAGGAAGAAATAGAGAACTTCTTAAATTTAGATCAGAGACATGAGTTCGCTAAAATTTTTAGAGTATTAGAATCCTCACAACACTTATTTGTTGAGTATGCAGTAAAAAAAAGGATGTGTTTCTTTTTACTTGACAAAACTAATGGAGAAGTATATAACCTACAAAGCTCTTTTGACCCCTCTAGGAGAGTCGACATATCTGTTCCAGTAACTATATGGAATGACACTTTTGTAGGAATCCTTAATGCTGAATATTTTAAGATGGTTTTTGAAAGTCGTAAAGAACAAGGAATAGACCCTCCTTCTATTTTATCTGAAATAGATAGAAAAATTGATGAAAACTGCAACCCTGTTCTGTCCTTTATTAAATTTAAATAGTTGTTGTTTATCGTTAAACTAGTGCGGTATTAAGATGCAAATCAAAAACTTTTTAATGCTAACATTCCAAGTTATTTCTATGGAATTGAAAAAGTTATTTTGATTATCTACTGTTCACCTAGTCCATGATTAAAATCAGTAAAATCGAGGAGTAATGAATTGAAAAAAATGAAAAATACATTATTATTTACTTTAGTTTTTATCATCTCTTGCTCTCAACCTTCTCAAACCGAGAAGGATTTGCGCGAGAATATCAACAAAACCCTTAATTTAGAAATGTTTGAAACCGTACACCAGGGAAACAATCTTTTATCATTCAATGAACTTAAGCAACAATTTCAATACCTGTCAGTTGTTTACCTGGAACAAGGTTGTCAGCCCTGCTACCCTAAATTTATTGAGTGGCAAAATAAAATGGATTCTATTGCATGTCCTGATAATTTCTCTGTTCTTTTTGTTATTCATGGAAATAGTTATGAGGATTTTATGATTAATGTACTTAACGTTGACCATGTGGACGATAATTATTATACCATTATGGATCCGGAATTCCAATTCCTTGCGGCCAATAAGGATATTCCCCGATGGATTATTGATGCTTCGGTTCTTATCGACTCAGAGAACAAAATTAAGATGGTAGGGGCGCCCTGGATTAACGAGGATATGACAAAGCTGTTTTATGAGATTATGAGTATGGGTGAGAAGAGAGGATGTAATATTCCATTGAAGTGTAAGCATAATTAGTATTATTTAACAAAAATTACCCCCGAATTATTTGCAATCCTCTACAAATGTTAATTACTTTTGTAAAAGTGACATAGACCTTTAATCCAGACGCCTCCTTACACCCAAATGAAAAAAGGCAGCGCCCATATCGTAACCCTGGTTCAGCTACTGATCCTATGCGCCATGTTCTCAACGGCGTTTATGGTGTCCCGGGGTTTCTTTAACGACCTGCTTACCGCCAAACAATACGGTCTTGAAATCTGCGCGCTGTTTGGTGCAGTTCTTCTAACGCTCACCCTTCCTTTTAAAAGACAGATTAAGTTTACAAAAGCCGATGGCCTTGTAGTTCTTTTTGTTCTGTGGCACCTCCTTAGCGAGCTCCTTTCAGATGCGCCCTACAGCTCCTATAGTAAAACGCTGTTTAACACCCTTCTCTGGAGTTTAATCTATGTTTTTGTCCGTAACCAATCTGCTGGTCCTCTTTTTCATTGGGGAGGGGTCAGTCTGTTTCTACTTATTGCGCTGGGCCAAGCAGGTTTGGGTTTGATGCAGTTGTATGGATTCTCCCCATCCCATCATGCATTATTTAGTATTACCGGAACCTTTCACAATCCAGGTCCCTTCTCAGGGTTTGTCGCAAGTGCACTTCCAATGGCGTTAGGAATTATTGCGTTTCCGACCTTGGTGATGGATGCTTCCAAAACCATCAACGCAAACCATCCCGTTCTTCTCTCTGTTTTTTTTAGAGTCTTAGCCTGGACCACCCTTATTGCCGTAGCATTTGTACTGCCTCCCGCGCAATCCAGGGCAGCCTGGATTGCAGGCACGGTCGGGTGCCTATTCGTGTTGACATGCCATCCGGTATTTAAGTCCTTCTGGCATAGTTTAAAAAATAAGCTTCATTCCTTCTCAATACCCATGCGGGTATTGTGCTTGTTTGCCATCCTGCTTGTCGTTCTGGTTATAGGTTTTGGACTTTACACCATGAAAAAGGGCTCGGCAGACGGCAGAGTGCTCATTTGGCAGGTCACCAGTCAGCTGATAAAACAAAAACCCATAACGGGTCATGGTTCAGGTGCATTTGCTGCGCTGTATATGAATGAGCAGGCCAACTGGTTCGAAGCAGGCAAAGGAACCGAAACACAATCTATGGTGGCCGGCTCACCGGAAGCTCCCTTTAATGAAGTATTGAAGCTCTGGCTGGAAAAGGGCCTCCTTGCTGTTGTTCTGGCCGGTGCCCTACTGTATTTCTTGTTAAGAAACAAAAGTCTTCCAGCGGCCTCATCATGGCAAGCAGACCAGGACCAAGAGCAATCATTTGCTGGCCCAGTCCCAAACATCGGTGTCAAGGGTTCTTTGATTGCCCTGTTGGTCTTCAGTTTCTTCTCCTATCCCTTCGCTATCAGTTCCTTTGTTTTGCAGCTGGTCTTTTTAGCAGCGCTTTTAGCTGGCGCCTCCAAAACAATACTTACAATAAAAGGGCGCAAGGCCATCTTGTTTACCCTGCCATTTGCCATGGCCATTCTGGTGGTTAGTATCCATTATTATCCACACCGCAAGGAGCATTACCAGGCAATGAGCGTATGGCACGAAGCCGAACGCTGGTATAATTTCCGTGCCTATCAGGCAGCAGTGGAGACTTACAAAAAAGCGCTTCCTGAATTAAATACAAACGGCCTGTTTCTCCAAATGTACGGCAAGGCCTTAAGTATGACCGAGAAGCACGAAGAAAGCAACAAAGTACTTATTCTTGCTCAAAAGTACCTCAGCAGTCAAATCATTCAAAATACGCTTGGCGACAACCACAAAGCACTGGGCAACTTTGAAGCTGCAGAAAAGGCTTATCGTAAAAGCAGCCTTATGATTCCCTCATCACTGCTGCCCAAGTACCTGTCTGCAAAACTTTTTATAGAAAGCGACCAGCCCAATAAAGCAAGACTATTGGCCGAAGATATCCTCAATAGTCCAATAAAAGTGGAATCTTCCGCAACAAAAGAAATAATTAGAGAGATGAAAAAAAATTTAGATACAGAAGAGTAGTTAATAACATGGGAAAAAGAAGAGGAAGCCCCTGTGCTCCTACGCCCATGCTTCCTCTTCGGACTCCCTCCAAACTTTAAAAAGAAAGGAGGTAATGTGACAAAGATAAGTATTTAGATGACACATGGGTGAGAGAGCATCTTCTTTTTCCCAATGTCCCTGCAAGGCAGGTAGACATTGAAAAAGACTGAATGCTGGCAGTATGGCCGGCAAATTACTAATCCTTAAGTTTATAATTATGAAAAAGAAAATATTTTTTGCAGTAGCAACCGGATTCTTTGCAGTAGCAACTGTGTTTAATATGAATTTGCTACAAGGAAATAGTGCCGGTGATGTTTCGCTGGATGCAATTGCGATAATGGCGCAAGCACAAGTTGAATATGTTTTTCCTGAAGTTACAGTTTATGGAAATTCTAACACCTCAAGTAGTGCCATGGAGCGTGCTATTCATGTCTTTTATTTTAATGGACAGAGATGGACAGACGAGCCACAATGGTACAATGATACCCCTTTTACAACCAGGTGGAAGCCCCATAAAGAGCCATGCTCAGGTAGTCCTACACAAAATACGAATAAAACTTCTCTGAATATGGGTTTTGGTATTGGTATTCCTATTCCTGGTTTTCCCTTGGAGCTTAGTCGTAATTTTGGTATAACAAGTGAACAAACAACATACTACGATGAGTATAGGGAATATAGGGTGATTTGTGTAGATGGTGATGGTAATTGTTTTAATGGGACACCCTGCAAGCGGGGATAAGTAATTTGTATTAACGCCTCTGCAAATTTCACGAATTTGCAGAGGCTTAAATTTTGAAACAATGACAAGACCGGTGTTTTTCTTTCTGATATTAATAGTTCTTGGTTGTAGCCATTACAGAAACAAGGAGTTTGTTACGCTTCCAACTCATGGAGCCATTAAATTAATGAAGAGGAATGATTCAATTCCTACTGTTTCTCTTTTCCCTAATAAGGCCGAAGAATATTATTTGTTTACAGACCTAAAGGATGTGTCAGGCTTCGATGGGATTGTACCGAATTTGGAATATGAATATATAGCTCTTGATAATAGCATAGGATACATTGGCGAGGTTAAGAATATCCTTTTTATTAAGGATCGCATTATTATACATGATTGTAGTGTAAATGATGTGGCTGTCTTCATATTTACTATGGAGGGTGTTGGAATAAAAAGAATAAAGGCAGAGGGTCGAGGCCCTTCAGAATTTTTGGGGATAGCCCAAATATTTACGTTTCCCGGGGCTGATTATTTTGTGGTTAAGGACGACAAATCCTCAAGGTTTCAATACTTTGACTTAAACGGAGAATATATAAAAACTGAACACACAATGCTACATATCTCTGCTTGTATGCCAATTAATGATTCAGTGTTAGTGAGCGGAAGTAGTTATAGGCAGAATTATCATATTGAGGATTTAGTAGAATACAGTATATATTCCGGAGTCAAAGACTCAATTATATACAAGGGTCTTCCTTATAAACATTACCAAAAAACTTTATGGGCAGTCAATTCTTTTTTTACTAATTACCGTGGGGATATTCAAATACGACAGCATGCAAGTGATTCGATATACCAAATTCTAAATGATTCGACTTATTTTGTTCCATATGTTGTCAAATTTGATAAATCCGTTCAACAAAAGTTTGAAAGCATGCCTGTTGAGACAAATTTTGATGAACTGTATTGGGAATATGTCACGAAGAGCGGGTATCAAGATATAGTATCATTTTTAGAAAATGATAATTGTATACAGTATATATGTGGGCTAGGGGATGGCTTGCTCTATATGTATCTCTATGATAAACAAAACAATAAAACATATAAATTCAGCACAGTGCTCTCTGCCCATCCCATAAAACTGTTATATACAGGAGAGGCTCCGGTAACTATACATGAAAATAAATTTGTTGCGGCTATCCCCGGATACAAAATTCTTGATGGTACCAAAAGAAACCTAGTTACCTATGATGAAAAGGGCAATATTATAACGGAGGTTCCAGTTGAGTATGATGAATCTGTCGCTCACATTGTTGAGAATATTAATGAAAACTCCAATCCGGTATTGATGTTATACAGGTTTGAGTTTAATTAGAATCCTTGATGTTCCGACAAGTTTTATACTTGATAATTATTTACAAGAATACAAAGGCGACAGAGGTTGCCATTAAAACATGAAACTTTCGGACGCCAGTTTATTCATATTAAGTTTCACATAATAATTGTAATTGTGAAAAATCTTTTTATCCTAAGCTTATTGTTTTTGATATTTAGTTCTTGTAACAAACGAAGTAATAAAAACGGGATATTTTACACTTCTGAGAACACCTCTGTCTTAGAGCGAGTATCATCTAATGAGCAGCCGATTGTAGTAAGGAAAGATTCTGAGATAACACAACTGTATGATAAAGAAACTCTAGATTGTGATTCGGCATATAATAAAATCATTCCTTATGCTTACGATGTGGATTATATACTATTGGATCCCAAGGATGTAATTATAGGGAAAATCGATAAGATTGAGTTTTTTGAAGATAGACTCTTTATTCTCGATGAAAAAAGTGCTGCTATATACATTTTCAATAGGACGGGACGATTTATAAGGAAGATTTGCAACAAGGGTCGGGGACCGGGAGAATATTTGTTTTTAAATGATTTTTCAATAGACAGGGCGAATGGCTTAATTGTAGTAGGAGCTGATTTTAAAATTCAGTATTATGATTTGGATGGGAATTTTATTAGTGAACATGCTCAAGATGATTATTATGTTGCATTTGTTGCAGATACCTTAGGTCGTTTGCATTTTTTTTCCTCTTTAAATCAAAATATCGGATATCCAATGCAAGATTGGTCAGTTTTTTCTCAAATCAAAGACTCCGTAATATCGATAGGTTTTCCTTTTTTAAGTTTTAACTATAAAGACGTTATGCCTGCACGTGATAATTTAGCATTCAGGAATGGTCGTGGGGAGGTTCTAATAAGGCAATTATTAACTGATTCAATATTTCGTATTAATTCAGATTTAACATATAGCCTTCATGCTTACTTTGAGATTGAATCGGGTCAGTCAAGGCACAATATTTTAAAGAACTTCAATGGATCACAAAAAGAGGCGAGTTCAATTATCATGAGTGGCTATAAGTTATCTAATTACTATGAAACATCAGCAGCTGTATATGGGTCATATCTCACCCCAAAAGGGGGCTTGAGTTTTCTAATATGCAGAAAAACAGGTAAACAGTATCATATAAATCATGGATTATCAGTTTCAGGATGTACTCTTGATGATGATCGATTTTTGCTAACATCACTTCTTCAGGCACCTAAGGCTGTTACGGATGATGATCGTTTTGTTGGGTATATATGGCCAATGATTCTTGAAGAGTTTATCGGGATATAGAGAATGCAAAAAGGATTTTGCAGAAATTCCAAACAAAACTCTTTCAAGGTATTTGGATGATTTCGAGTTGGATGGAAACCCTTTGATAGTTACATATAAGATTGGTTTTAGGGAAGGCATATGAAAAAAGTCCTATTATCATTGATACTGATTGCATTCTTTCAGAATGCTTGCAAGAGTCCATCACCAGAAGTGAGAGATTTAAAGAAGGCATTAAATAAGGTTTTAGTAATTGATTCGCTTGAACTAGCACATCAAGGAAATCGTGTCATTTCAATAGATGAAATACGACAGCACTATGATTATTTCTCAGTTGTGTTTTTAAAGATTGGATGTAAACCGTGCTATCCAAAGTATATTGAATGGCACAGACAGTTGGATTCAATTTCTTTACCTAATCATTATACTGTGCTATTTGTAATTCAGGGCAACAAATATGAGGAGTTTATGAGCGAAGTGTTTAATTACGAATATGTAGATAGTAGGTATTATACAGTGATGGATCCTGAGGGTAAGTTTCTTGAATCGAATAAGGATATTCCCCGCTGGATTATCGATGCTTCGGTTCTTATCGACTCAGAGAACAAAATTAAGATGGTAGGGGCGCCCTGGATTAACGAGGATATGACAAAGCTGTTTTATGAGATTGTGAGCAAGGGGAAAAGCTGAGGATTATCTGAGAATCAACTAAATTAAAAAAGAAGGCATGGATATTACTGTAACTTGATTATATTTAAGAAAGGTCTTCTGACCCGGATTAACACCTAACTTAATTATGAAATACCTTATTCCTCTATTGTTACCCATTGTTTGCGTTGCCTGTTCAACATCACAGGCCGGAGATACTGAGAGTGCCGATGCGGCACGTTTGTCATTCGTGGAACCTGCTAAAGTTGAGGTTTCTACAATTACAGCACAAAAGGGCAGTTTTGATCTTGAGCTGATAAGCAACGGCAAGCTGGAAGCCCAGAGCAAAGCAGTGGTTCCATTTACAGTTCAGGAGCAGATAGTCAGTATCAATGTATATGAGGGACAATATGTATCTTCAGGTCAGGTTTTGGGTAGGCTTGATACTTTCAGCTTCCAAAAAAGATTGAGCGATGCTGTCAATGCTTATGAGCAGGCTCAGCTCGACCTTGAAGACCGTCTCCTGGGCCTTGGATATTCTATTGGTGATACAGCGACCATACCTGATAATATCCTTAAGATGGCTCAGTTGCGAAGTAACTTCAACATTGCTGTATCATCCTTACAAGAAGCAGAGCGCAATTACGAACAGGCAACTATCAAAGCGCCTATAAGCGGTATAGTAGCCAACCTGTATGCCAGGGAAAATAATCACTCTTCAGGGTTTCAATATTTTTGCCAGATCCTGGACATCAGCACTATGTCAATAGTATTTAATGTGCTTGAAACTGAGTTGCCCGCAATTAAGAAAGGGCAGAGTGTAGAAGTCTTTCCTTTTGCATTGTCGGGACAGTCATTCAAAGGTACTGTCACCAGCATTAATCCGGCTATTGATGAAAGAGGTATGGTACGCATCATGGCATGTATTCCAAATCCTGACGGTAAACTGCTTGACGGAATGAATGCAAGGGTTTTGTTAAAAAATTCAGTACCTGACTGCATAATTATTCCAAAGGAAGCGGTTTTGTACAGGCAAAACCGCAAGGTTGTATTTGTATACAAAGAAGGTAAGGCAATCTGGACTTATGTTGAGACAAGTCACGAGAACTCTACAAATGTTGCTGTAACTGATGGACTTGAAGAAGGTATGGAAGTGATTGTTGAGAATAACATCAACCTGGCTCATGAAGCAGAAGTAGTTCTCCGAAATAAGGATTCACACTAGGTAAAACCATACAATCCGGCATGAAGAGTTCTTTTTCAGTGAACATTGGTTTCCTGGTCCTTTCCATTATTGGCCTTGCCCTGTTACCCAAGCTTTCAGTTCAGCTTCAGCCTCAAAGCGGTGGTGATCAGGTTTTTGTGCGTTTTTCATGGTATGGAATGGGGGCAGAGGTTGTTGAGAGGGAGGTTACTTCTCCTATTGAGGGTGCCTTGTCCTCACTCAGAGGGTTGCAGAATATTTCTTCAAGTTCCTATAAGGGGGGAGGCTATATCTCGCTTGAATTTAAGAAAGGAACTGATATGGATGCAGCCAGATTTGAGGTGTCCTCAATACTACGAAGTCTGCATCCACGTTTGCCTCAAGGAGTTCCTCTACCTATGGTGAGTTATACAAGTGGTGCGGATGAGGATGACCCCTTACTTCTGATATATACGATAAATGGGGAAGGTACAGCCTACTCTCTTCGGGAGTTTGCAATGAATAATATAGCCCCTCAGATTAGTAACCTTAATGACGTTAGCCGGGTGGAGGTTAGTGGTGCTCAACCTCTGGAGTGGGAACTGGTATATGATAAGGAGACGCTAAATATCTATGGGCTTCATGTTGCTGATTTGCAAACTGCTATCAGGAAGGCTATGGAGCGCAAGGAATTAGGTCTTTCGCATACTACTAAAGATGGTAAAACGGAAAGCATCCATGTGGCATTCTCTCCAGCTACAACCGACTCTGTCAGATGGGAAGATATTGTTGTTGCCAGTTCCGCTGGGAGAATTATCAAACTGACAGATATTGTTCATCCTCGTCTAAAAGAGGTTGAGCCAATATCTTACTTTAGAGTGAATGGGCTTACAACAATTTACCTGCGGGTTTACTCAGTACGAGGGGGCAATCAGATGGCTCTTTCTAAGGAAATTAATTCGCTGATCAGCGAATTAAAGCTTAGCTTTCCTCAGAACTTTTCAATGCTTGTAAATTATGATGCGTCGGAGTATATAGGTTCAGAGATTCAGAAGATTGTTTCAAGAGCCCTACTCGCCATTATCATCCTCTTATTATTTGTCTTGTTGATCAGCCGCCGTTGGCGCTATCTACTTATTGTTTCGCTTAGCCTACTGGCCAATATCTGTGTAGGCTTTGTATTCTATTACCTTCTTGGGGTTGAGATTCACCTTATTAGCCTTGCAAGTTTTACCGTATCCCTGGGTATTATTATCGACAACACGATAATAATGGCCGATCATATTAGGAATTTCGGTAATCGTAGGGCCTTTATGGCTATTCTTGCTGCAACGGTCACAACAATCGGGGCCATGACCGTAGTTTTCTTCTTAAAGGAAGAACAGAGAATGCAGCTGATAGATTTTGCCATTGTGATTGTCATTAATCTGTGTGTGTCTTTAGCGGTAGCTTTGTTGTTGGTCCCTGCCATGATGGACAAGCTCCCACTTGGCAAAACCGTTGGTAGTAAGTTTTTCAGGCATAGAAGGATCACAGTAAGACTTAGTCGTGTCTATTCCGGTTTTATAAAGTTTGGCCTAAATCACAGGAAACTCTTTATTTTCCTTTTGGTTTGGGCTTTTGGATTTCCGGTTTTCCTTCTACCCGACAAGGTTGAGACCAAAGAACAGAAAGAATGGAGCATCTATTCAGCCATCGAAAAGCCTACATCACCATGGTATATCTCATTGTATAACAAGACCCTGGGTAGTCCAAGCTATGTGTCAGGTATCAAACCTTGGGCAAGTCGAATACTTGGGGGAAGTTGGTATTTGTTTTACAGCTACTTCGCAACACAGGACTTTAACTGGGATAATTCACGCACAGTGCTGTATGCAAGGGGGAGCATGCCTGACGGATCTACTATCCATCAGATGAATGATGTGTTCCTGGAGCTGGAAAATTTCCTTGCCGGTTTTGAAGAGATTGACATGTTTATCTCCACAATATATGGTATCGACAATTCCCAAATCGAAATTACTTTCAGACCGGAGCACGAAACCGGGATATTCCCTCACAGGTTAAAGAATGAACTGATCAGGAAGGTCAATCAGATAGGTAGTGCTGATTTTCAAATTCATGGTGTGGGTCAGGGATTTAGTAATATGATGTATGAAAACCAGGGAAGCAACAGATTGCTTTTGACTGGTTACAACTATGATCTCTTACTAAAGCTTGCTGATCGGTTTAGAGACAGCCTTGAGGTCAATCCCCGGGTTAGTAATGTTATCATTGGTGCAAGTTCATCATGGTGGGCAAAACCACGGTATGAGTTTGTAATGAGACTCAACCGTGATCGACTGGAAGAAACAGGTAGTTCGCTAAGAGGCCTTTATTCCAATCTACAGTTTGTAACTCCCGGTGATGTAAACGCCGGATATGTGTCCGGCAAGGATGGGGCTATGGATGTAGTTTTAAGAGATGTAAATAAGGGGCGTACTAATGTGTGGACAATGGAAAACAGCCTGCTAATGTCTAACTACGCAGGGATGCGACTCAAGGATATCGGGAAGATGGAAAGGGAGAGAACAGGAGATCAGATTCGAAAAAATAATCAGGTGTATGAATTAAATATACATTATGAATTTATTGGACCCTGGGAATTAAACAGGAGGGTGCGTGAGCGCTTTATCGAACAAGCACGAAACTATCTACCTTTGGGATTCTACCTTCATGATGCAAGCAATTGGGGCGGATGGCGGCAGGATGAGAAGTCGCAATACTGGTTGCTATTTATGGTGGTGGCGATAGTATTCCTACTGTGTTCAATCCTATTTGAGTCATTGAGACAACCGTTGGCGGTCCTAATGGTCATACCAGTATCATTTATTGGACTGTTTCTGACTTTTTCATTGTTCAAATTGAACTTTGATCAGGGAGGCTATGCAGCCATGCTACTACTATGTGCACTAACAATAAATGCATCGATATACATTATCAATGAATACAATAATATGAGGAAGGCAAATCGAAGGCTATCAAGTTTTAGATTGTATATCAAAGCATTTAACCATAAGATAATACCCATATTACTAACTATTTTTTCGACAATACTGGGGCTCATGCCTTTCCTGATAGGTGGAAAGGGTGAAGGATTCTGGTTCTCATTAGCCGCCGGTGCTACCGGAGGTCTAATATTCTCTTTGTTGGGAGTAATTATTTGGCTTCCTCTGGTTTTTATAAGAAATAAGAAATCATGATAAAGTTTTTGATTGATAGGCCGATAGCTGTAATTATGACCTATGTGGCCATCCTGACGCTTGGACTTGTTGCAATAGGTATGTTGCCGGTATCATTGATGCCTGATATTGATATCCCTGAGATTACTGTGCAGGTTAGTCGTCCAGGCCAGTCTGTACGCCAAATAGAGGATGGTGTTATCAGGCAGATGCGCTATCAACTTATGCAGATTCCCCATCTGGAGGATATGACCAGTGAGACTCGTGATGGAAATGCTGTTATTCGTCTTCGGTTCAGGCATGGTGCTGATATTAATTATGCGTTTATTGAGGTTAATGAAAAGGTTGATGCAGCGATGCGCAGCCTGCCTGCTGATATGGAAAGGCCGGCTATCATCAAGGCTTCTTCTTCCGACCTGCCGGTTTTTTACATTAATCTGTGGCGCAAGGGGGCAGATGAGGTACAGTTTCTTGAATTGAGCAGCCTTGCAAAGAATGTTTTGATAAAGAGGCTTGAGCAACTTCCGGAGGTGGCAATGGTTGATATGACAGGTCATCTGGATCCGGAACTGTATATCGAACCAGATGAGACTTTACTTAAATCACTTGGCCTTTCTCACTATGATATTGTTAATGCCCTTAATGAAAATAATATTGATTTAGGTACCCTGCAGGTGGCTGACGGACAATATCTTTTTTCAATACGTTTTACAAATGCTCTTACAAGTCCGGATGATGTAAAAGATATAAGACTAAGGGTAGGACAACGCTTTATGAAGCTTAGCGAACTTGCTAAAATAGGTGTAAGAGCCAGAGAGCAGGATGGGGCATTTCTAAGGGGAAATGAAAGAGCATTGTCGCTTGCTGTTATAAAGCATTCTGATGCCCGGATGAAGGATTTGAGAAGAAGTGTACAGGAGTTGATTGACAGATTTGACTGGGAGTTTCCTGAGGTTGAGGCAGAGGTGATACGTGACCAAACAGCACTTCTTACATATTCAATTAACGACCTACGCGACAACCTTGTGATAGGCGGATTGCTTGCTTTTGTGATCCTGTTCTTCTTTTTGAAGGATAGCAGAGCTCCATGGTTAATCGGAATATCAATACCGATGGGATTAATGGTGAGCCTGCTTTTCTTTTATCTGGCCGGATTGTCGATTAACATTGTGTCCCTCTCCGGACTAATCCTGGGTATTGGACTTATGATCGATAACTCAATAATTGTGATTGACAACATCACACAGTATTTAGATCGTAATGTGTCACTAGCTGAAGCATGTGCAAAAGCTACAACTGAGGTGATAAGTCCACTGTTGTCGTCTGCACTCACAACTGTTGCTGTATTTGTTCCATTGGTATTCCTTAGCGGTATCTCTGGAGCTTTGTTTCACGATCAGGCCTTTGGAGTGGGTATTGGTTTGTTTGCTTCTCTAGTCGTTTCCATTACAATTATCCCGGTTCTTTACTATTTGTTTTACAAGAAAGCACATAAAAAAGACCGCATACAAGAAGGAAAGATCACAAAGATGCTAAGGAAAGTAAACCTATTTAATATTGAAGAAAACTATGCAAAAGGCTTTGACTGGGTATTCGGCTATCGCAAAGTATCTACAGTTATCTGTGTTTTGCTTTTGATTCCAATGATTTTGCTGTTTGTGTTTCTAAAGAAAGAGCGCTTCCCTCACTTTCAGCATAGTGATGTATTAGTATCAATAGATTGGAATGAGCGGATAAATCTTAGTGAAAACTCCGAAAGGGTAAAGGCCTTAAACAGCATTGTTGGAGACTTTGTAAGCCTTAGCACCTCGTATGTTGGAACACAGAAGTATTTTCTGCACAGAGATATTGATCAGTCTATCTCAGAGGCTATGATATACTTTGAATGTAAGGATCCTGATAACCTTGGAGCAGTAGAGGAAGCAATTAAAGGAGTTATTGCTGAAAGATGGCCGAGTGCTGTTTATGAATTCAAAGTCCCTGAAACAGTCTTTGATAAGCTGTTTGCAGATGATGAACCTGATATTATTGCAAAAGTTAGTAACAGTGACCTTCGTGAAGTGCCTGACTATGTCATGATGCAGAATATTAGCGAAAAGGTTGGCAGGCAATACCCCTGGGCAGGGGTATTGCCCCCCGCCGGTGAAAGCTATATGGAGATAATTGCTAATGCTGAAAGACTGTTATTGTATGACGTAGATGTCAACGCATTGTATGAACGGCTGCGAATAGCGTTGGATGCCTGGCAGGTAGGAGTATTGCACAGTGGGTCAGAGTATATTCCGATTGTAATTGGTAATCCTCCAAAAGGGATAGAGGCTCTTTTGAAAGAGCTAAAGGTTGGAAGCAGAAACAATCTTGAGATCCCTGTGAGTGCCCTTGTGGATACGCGGATTAAGCATGACTACAAAAGTATGTTGGGAGATGCCAGAGGCGTTTATGTCCCGGTTAATTTTTACAATGTTCCGGACAGGAAGGTAGAGGGATTGATGAAAGATGTTTCAAGGACGCTTAAGACTGACTATAACCTGGATGTATCCTTTGCCGGCAGTTGGTTTGGTTCGCGGGAACTAATCAGGGAACTTGCTGTAGTTCTCCTTATTGCTCTTGCATTGCTTTACTTTATTCTGGCTGCACAGTTTGAGTCTTTGAGCCAGCCTGTTATTCTCTTGCTTGAAATACCCGTTGCAATTTTAGGTGGCTTGTTTATGCTTTGGATATTTGGAAGCAGTATTAACATAATGTCGATGATTGGTATTATCGTTATGAGTGGTGTGGTGTTGAATGACTCAATACTAAAGATTGATACGATAAATCGGCTGCGAGCTGAGGGGATGCCACTGCTTCCTGCTATTAAGGAAGGTGGACACAGGAGGTTGAAATCTATTATAATGACAGCGCTGACTACTGTTCTGGCTCTGGTCCCTGTACTATGGGGAAGTGGGATGGGAAGCGAACTACAGAGGCCTTTGGCCCTTACAATTATTGGAGGTATGATAATCGGAACCTATATCAGCTTGTATGTGATTCCTTTGTTTTATTACTACATATACAGAAAATCGGACGAGAGAAGTAATGAATTAGCAGACTAAAGAAGGTCAAATCATTATTATATGAAAAAGACAAGTTTTTTGTTGGGTATAATGTTGTGCTGCAGTCTTGGCAGTTTTTCACAAGGTGAAATCAGGCTTAGTCTGAATGATGCATTGAATCTGGCTCAAAAACAATCATTACAGGCATTGCTTAATAAATATTCTTACATGGCTGACTACTGGGCATACCGCAGTTATCTGGCTGATATGTTGCCCGCAGTGAGCCTGCGGGCAAATCCCCTGGTATATTCTAATGCTTCCGAACTTCGTTATAATTGGGAGACGCAGTCTGATGAGTATGTAAGGACTGAGAATCTATTGTCTGATCTGAATCTTAGTATAACACAGAAGGTTGCAGCTACCGGAGGTGCTTTTTCAATACAGTCAGAGCTTGGTCGTGTAGAGAACTTTGGAAAAAACAGTTATACGCAATATTCTTCACGGCCATTTCGTCTTGGATATCAGCAGCAGCTTTTCGGATATAATGACTTGAAATGGCAGAGAAAAATAGAACCTCTGGAATTTGAGAAGGCCAAAAAGGACTATCTCCAGTCGTCTGAGACCATGAACCTTACTGCAATCAGGTATTTTTTCTCGTTGATTAATGCATCAATACAGCTGGAGATGGCAAAAACCAACCTTGAGAATAGTGATAAGCTTCTGGTGGTTGCCCAACGTCGTTTCGAATTAGGCACAGTAACACGTGAAGAGTTGCTGGATCTAAGACTTGCCAACAACAATGCAAGGATCAGTGTACAGGAATGGGAGATGTATCAGAGGGAGGCAAAAGAATCCCTGTTGAACCTCCTTATGTTGCCTTTAGATATAGAACTGGATATAGTAATTCCTGATGAGCTGCCGGTACACGAGGTAGATCCTCAGCTTGTGCTTCAGAAAGCACTTGAAAACAATCCCGAAATGCTTGAATTGGAGCTGAATATTTTGCAACAACAGAGTAATGTGGACAGGGCCAACCGTGCCAGGCATTTTCAGGCTGATGTAAGTTTATCATACGGTTTGAGTAAGGATGACGGTTCATATCTGGGAAGTGGTACACTTGGTGAAGTGTACAGACCTGAGTTTGATACATACAAACAGGTTGCTGTTGGGATAAATATTCCCATTCTGGATTGGGGGCGAAACAAAGGCCGTTATGAAATGGCCAGGTCACAGCTGGAAATTGCTCAGGTCGCAGCCAGTCAGTCACTACAACAGTTTAAGCAAAATGCCATAACCAGGGCAGTTGCATTCAATATTCAGAAAAGTCGTGTGGAATCTGCGGCACTGTCAGATACTCTTGCGAACGAGAGTTATGAGCTTACAATGACCAGGTTTAGCAGTGGACAGGCAGATGTACTGCGACTTACTTCTTCACAGAAGGCAAAAGACAGTGCCCGTTTACAGTATATAAGTACGTTGTCTGACTATTGGATAAATCTCTATACCCTGCGTCAGATGACCTTATTCGATTTTGAGACCAATAATGATTTAGTGTTTGAAGAAGGAAAGGTTTTGCAACACTAAGTTTTAAGTCAGTCACTAAGTGTTATCGGATAGTTATGAAACGGTTACTTATTATCATATTCCCAATACTGATATTGCTGCACATTATACTGGGTATATGGTGGCTGGCAATTAGCTGGGCCATTATATGGTTTATAGTTTGGGTGTGTACTACATCAGTCAGCATTATTGTTCGTTTACGCAGGAAAAGTTGGTTGGTTTACCCTGTCGTTATGGTAGGTTCAGTACTGGCAGCAATAATCCTTAAGACTTTATTTTTCGGGATTTATAAGATTCCATCAGGTTCGATGGAAAGAACGATTGTGCCAGGGGACGTAGTCTGGGTTAATAACCTGATATATGGTCCACGGCTCCCATACTCGCCATACGAAATATCATGGATCAATGGTCTGGTATGGTTGATGCAAGGCAGGACGGGGGATGTCCAGGAGAAATGGTGGCCATATAGAAGGTTAAAGGGCTATACATCTCCTAAAAGAGGAGATATCTCGGTGTTCAACCATCCCAATCACAATATGATCTTTATTAAGCGTATCGTCGCACTTCCTGGCGATACACTTCAGATTACTGACGGGAAGGTGTTTGTCAATGGAGAGGAGCAGATACGTCCGGTCAAGTCTCTTTATTTTTCAAAGGTTGAGTTTAGCAACAGGGACGTTGCCTCAACTGTGATTGACAGTTTGCAATTACGGTTTTTCTCAACCGGAAGCTATAATGAAACCCCGGTCTATAGTGGAGCCTTGTTTCCTTCACAAATGGAAGATCTCCGCCATCATCCCGGAGTTCTGAACTCTGGGATAGATACATGCCGGGCTGATACAGCCTGGACAGTTTATCCACATATTGAGGATATCGACTGGACGATTGACAATTATGGACCATATCGGCTGCCATACAAGGGGATGGTAATAGAAAAGAACTCTGAGAACTTAATGCTATATGGTCAGCTTATCAGCCAGGAAGAAGAGCAGAATAAGTCCGAAGACAGGCCTGACAACAACGGGCTATTTACCTTTAGCAATGACTATTTTTTTATAATTGGTGACAATTTCCATGACAGTGAAGATTCCCGGTATTTTGGACCGGTCAGGGAGGATTATCTTATTGGAAAGGCCACCTTTATTCTTTATTCGCCATCATCAAAAGGATTCTTTTCAAAAATCATAAACAGATTGTATTAAGTATGAAAACTCTTGCCCAAAAACATTCCCTGGATTCTTGTAAGATATCCCACATAAGCAGGCATGTGGGTATGTTGCTACTTTTTGTAGTATCCCTTTCTGCCTGTAGTAAATGGTCCGATGAAACCAACCGGGCATTAAAGCTTGCTGGGGAAAACAGAGCAGAACTTGAGAAAGTTCTGCAACATTACAGTGAGGTTGATCCAAATTCTCAAAAACTAAAGGCTGCTGAGTTTCTTATTTCTAACATGGATGTTCACTATGGATATAAAAGCGCGAGCTGGGACCAATTCCAGCAGGAATTGGCTGATCTGTTTAGTAGAGAGGATAACTTTGAATTACTCGAGGAGGGGATGAGTCGGTTGTATGAAAAGTATCAAATGCTTTTAAGAGATATTAGATATGAGTCGGATTTGAGGACGGTAACTGCTGATTTCCTTATATATAATATAGAGAAAGCTTTTGAAAGCTGGAGTGGTCCTTATGCTAATCAACTTAGTTTCGATGAGTTTTGTGAGTATTTGCTGCCCTACAGGGCAGCAAATGAGCCGATTAGTGATTGGAGAAGGGAGTTTGAGGAGAATTATATTCCCGAATTGTATGATAGGGCTGCAGTGCGGAAAGACTCTTTAAGTGCGGAGGATCTTTGCAACCTTATAAAGTCTTATCCTTATGGAAATCTATCAATAGTAGGAGGGAGGTTGCCTGATTATAATTCATATCTGCTTTCCATACTGCGTATGGGAAGTTGTAAACACTATTGTTCACAGGCAATCCTAGCCTCAAGATGTCTGGGAGTTCCGGTGGCTCTGGACTATACACCTCAATGGGCAACACGTAGCCTTGGTCATGAGTGGAATGTACTGATCTGTGACAGCAAGAGACCACTAAGTTTTGGAATTGGAGATGACTGCGCCCTGGGAGAGCATGTAGAAAGAATACCCGACAGGAAGGCTCCAAAAGTATATAGACAAACCTTCTCAAAGCAAAAGGAGAGTTTGATGATGCTACGGGGAAATGAAGAGATTCCGGGATCATTGTCATCACCCTGCATGAAGGATGTAACTGACCTCTACTATGATTGTACCAGTATTACAGTTGATTTTGATTTCAGACCCCCAGGTAAGAATAAGTTTGCTTACCTGGCCGTTTTTGATAATAAGGAATGGATCCCAGTCGCCTGGGCCAGAGTAAAGGGCGGGAGAGCTACTTTTAGTAAGATCAATAAGGAAATAATGTATTTGCCCGGTTATTTCTCAGAAGGGCGATTTATCCCAGCTGCCGATCCTATAATGGTTGATAGTTTGGGTAATTCAATTCCGGTTAGGTTTGATGCCGTGAATAAACAGACAGTAGTCCTGTACAGAAAATATCAAAATGCACTGGTGGAAGGGAAATGTGAGGATATGACAGGAGGCAGGTTCCAGGTAGCTAATAAGCCTGACTTCAGTGATGCTGTTGATATTGCCGTGATAGATGAACTGCCTGAATCCTGCTACCACATAATTAAGCCTGAGACAGAGGGTAGCTACAAATACTTTCGCTATCTGGCACGTTCGGGTGCGCTTGGAACAATAGCCGAACTTGAAGTATATGAGTTGGATAAAAAGCTCAGCGGAAAGATTATAGGAACAGAGCAGGATATCCCATATTTTACAAAGGAGAAGGCCTTTGATGGTGACCCACTTACAAGTTTTAACAAGTGGGGGATGGATGAGGTATGGCTTGGATTGGAGTTTGATAGTCCAAAGAAGATCACCAAACTTGTTTATCTGCCTGGCAATGATGACAACTGCATACGTGATGGTGAGTTGTATGAGCTATTTTACTGGGACAAGACGTGGAAGTCATTGGGACAGCAGTACGGTTCTGCTGAAACCTATAGACTGAGCTATGAGAATGTTCCGTCTGGGGCTCTTTTCCTTCTGCGCAACCATACAAAGGGTGTTGAAGAGCGAATTTTTACATATGAAAATAACAAGCAAGTATGGTGGTAGATATGAAAAGACGCAAATGCCCAGACCATTGGGCAGGTAAGAATACAATTTACAAAGGATACACTTAGGTTACCTGGTGTTAACAAGTAGTAAATGCGTGATGACTTTTTATTCCTAGCCAGACAGCAAGGACACCCAGAATAATACTCAGAAGGATATAAAGGAGGGCAATTCTGCTATTGCCATGCTCAATTAGGGTTAGATTCTCTGCAGCAAAAGTTGAGAAAGTGGTGTAGGCACCGCAGAAACCAGTAACAAAGAGCAATCTTATGTCATTACTGTTTTGAGATGAAGAACTCAACCACCCGATAAGGACTCCAATCAGGAAGCAACCTGAAATATTCACAAGGAAAGTGGCCAGGGGGAAGTTCCCTATGTAGTATTTTGAGGTGACGACAGAGGCTAAATATCTGAATATAGCACCAAGTGCACCACCTAAGCCTACAAAAAAGAGCTGCTTCATCCTATTAGATCACTGGTTAACACTGATGAGATGCATTTCGAGGGTATCATAAAAACGCGTCACCATTATTTACTTGCAGTGCAATATTAACGCTTCTGTGGATATAATAGCGGATTCCGAACGGCAAAATTAGGGTATTCGTCGATTATTTTGGATTATTGCGATAACCTCTTGTATGTTTAACTATCAATTTGGCTGCTTAACCAATCAGTCTAACAACAAAAACGTCTAATTATGAAAAGAGTATTATTAGTGTTAATGGCAGTTGCATTTGCTGCAGCTTCATACGGACAAGGCTTCGCAGGATCATGGAAGCTCAATGCTTCAAAGAGCAAACTGAATGACCAGTTCAGCATGGCTCCAAAATCACTTAAGGTTACTCAAAACGGAAATGCTTTTGAAGTAGCAAAGACTGTTGAATTTCAGGGACAATCCAATGAGACAGTTGAGAAGTACACACTTGATGGCAAGGAATGTACAAATGCAGGCTTTATGAATTCTACAAAGAAATCAAAAGCTACTATTTCTGCAGACAAGAAAGTTGTTACTATCAAGAGTACTATTGCCACTGATAACGGAAATATTGAATCAGAAGAGATATTTTCTCTAAAGGATGGCGGTCTGGTATTTGAGACCAAGACCAAGTCTTCATGGGGTGATATGTCAGAAACTGGTTTCTACGAAAAGAAATAAGCTGCTTGTTGGGAGTCAGTGTTGGGGCTGTCTCAGAACTAATTCTGGGGCAGCCTCTTTTTGTGTTGATTTCAGGACACCACTTTGTTCACTAATGGGTTAATATGTGCCGTATAATTTTGTGGGAAGGATTGTGAATCCGGCAGGATTCACAATCACTATTTATTAGTATTTGAATACAGGTCTTCCCGCGTCGTCAAAGTTGACAACCATCACACGGGCATGACGGTTTGGGTCGTAGAGGGGATCACCGACAATTTCCTCGTAATCACGGGCATGATAAATACTCAATGGAGTGATTCCGTCTTCTGCAACAGTAAAGCTGTTATGTCCGGGACCATAAATTCCTTTTTCAGCATCAGTAGCAAGTACGGGATACCTTGATTTCTTCCAAGAGTTGCGGTCAAGCAGGTCTGCGTTTTCATCTGCTTCGAGCAGACCCATGCAATAGCAGGCTCCTGTTGCACTACATGAGAAGGTAATATATATCTTGCCAGCATACCTGATAACAGCAGGTCCTTCATTTACCCAGAATCCTACCCTTTCCCAGTCGTAATCTGGTGTAGTAAGCATAAACTGAACAGTCTTCAGCTTGTTGGGAGATTCCATCTCGGCTATATAGAGGTTGGATGCGGCAAACTGACCTCCTGTCTTCTCTGCCCATATAAAGTACCTTTTCCCATTAAGTTCGAAAGTTGTGCCGTCAAGCGAAAAGTCTGTGAATGACTTTGGATCGTCGTCGGCAGCCTGCATCATACCTAGTTCAATCCATTCATCATTTAACGGGTCCTGGCCTGTGCATTCCAGGACAAAGGGACGAAGTTTCCAAATATCATCGCGCTCACTTGAGGCAAAATAGATATACCATTTGCCGTCTATATAATGAATCTCTGGAGCCCAGATGTGGTAACTCATTGGTCCAGATTCATGTCTGAACCACACATCAAAGGTTGCTGCATTTTTTAACTCCTCGATTGTCTTAGCTCTGCGCAGTTCTATGCGGTCGTATGTGGGAACCGATCCGGTAAAATAGTAATAGCCGTCTGTGTGTTTGTATATAAATGGATCAGCCCTTTGCTCAATCAATACTTCAGTTGGGTTCAAGGAGTATGTGTAGCTGGTAGCTTTCGACTCGGATCTCGGCTCTTCTTTGGGTCCGCAACATCCAGTAGACAAGATGCCCATACTCACAATACTCATATAAATGACACGACTGGTAACGCGTTTAGTATTTTTCATATCCTTACATTATTTCCGGTTCATGATTAACGAATATAGTCAAACTTGAAAATTAATCCGAAAATTACCTGAAAATTATTCTGATATGAGGCTGGCGGCCAGCCCTCAAGGGAGTAATAATGTGAGGTGCAATTATATGCTCTACAAATTAGAGTAGGCGGCGCTTGATCCCTTCCATATACAGCGGATAGGGCTGCATAAAATGTTCTACATGCAGAAGCAGGTGGTATTATTATTTTTATTGCATTGTGTTGCGTAGCTATGGAGATAATTAGATTTCTATATGATTATGGGATAAGCATTGAGTCGGCGTTAAGCAAACTGGCTGCATTGTTTTGCAATGAGTGTTGTATTAATCTGGATTTGTTTGCAACTTTGATAAGAATGAAGCTCAAATACTTTACTTAATACTACTGATATGGCAAAAAAGAAAATTACAAAGGTTGAAGAAGGAACTTCTTCTCAGGCTGAACCAAAGAAGTTTGTCCCTACCGAAGAGGCTAAGGGCAAAGCCACCCGTCTGCGAGTTATTGCAGGACTGCTGTGGTTGCTGGCACTTGGTGCTCAGGCTGGAGCAATTGCTTTATTGTTCAAGCAGCCGGTCAATATGATGTGGATTATCATACTGATTGCTGTCGATCTGGCCCTGGCTGTATCCGGTTCGATTCTGTGGAAGAAATCCAATCGTCTAGATCCTGCTTCAAAGTCCAACAAGTTCATGTTCTTTATGCAGAGCCAGCTTGGTTTGGTAGTTGCTGTAATAGCCTTTTTGCCTTTCATTATTTTCGTACTTGGCAGCAAGAATATTGATGCCAAGCAGAAAGGTATTCTTGGCGGAATTGCAGCAGTGGCTCTTGTAATAGCAGGTATCACAGGTGTTGATTTTAATCCCCCGTCAGTTGAGGAATATACCGAGCAGACAGCAAGGGTAGAAGAGCTGACCGGAAAGAATGAAGTGTACTGGACCAAGTCCGGCTCCAAGTATCACCTGTATGATGACTGCCATTCAATCAATAGAGACGCAACAACCGAGATTTTTGCAGGCACAGTGGCCAAGGCTCGCGAATTGAAGAATATCACCGAGCTCTGCAAATTCTGTGAAAACAGGTCAGTCAAAGAAAAAGAAGCAGTTCCGGTTTCCGAACCCGAAGCTGAATCCATCCTTGAAGGAGTACTTGAGACAATTGAAGAATAATAACAACCAATAGACTACAATAATGCGAACCCTAACCTACTTAGCAGCAATTTTGCTACTGTGTTTTACCACAGGTTGTCGTGATCTGACAGGTAACAAGAGTCAGATTGCCTTTAAAGTCCTTCTTGAAAGACTAAATAAAATAAAAGCAGTAGAAGGTTTAGTTGTACTTGATGCTTCAAACCCTGATCATCAATTGCTTATAGAGGAAATTATAAGCAACCAGAAAGAAGCTAACCTCCCTTTAGTAAACCAGCTTTGTAAAGCCTGGATAGAGTATGCCTTAAGCACAGACGATGGCATTGAACTGAGAGTGTCGGATAGATGGAGATTCCGTGAATATCAGTTGTTGGTATATGATAGGGAGGTTACAATAGAACGTTATAAGCCGGTATATATTCTCGAGTCAATCCCTAAGGAGGGAGTAGTTACGAAAGTGATCATCAAGGTTAACAAAATCACTGGACTGTTATCAGAATTTAGTAGCGTACATATTGAACTAGCCCAGTAGGCTCCTTAAACGTATTGTCTATAAACCTTAAAGAAAGTTCACATACCATCCGGGCTATACTTGATAGCAATATCCTTCTTTTCAAGGACTAAGGCATGGGTCAAACTTGCCATAAGTTAAGGCTACAGTAAAAGGATATTGGTATATTTATTACTCTTGAAGGGTCGGCGTTGCATAAAATAAATGCCCCAGGATTGCCTGGGGCATTAATTTTTATAAAACGGTCAAAGTTATTCGCCTGCTTCTTTGAGGAAGAATTCAGCCATTTTTTTCATCGTATCATCATTGAATGTTACAGGGCCGTGTTGACCTTCAGGAACAGATATAAACTCTGTCAACAATCCTTTTTCTTTCAATGCCTCAGAGAAATATACGCTTTGGCAGTGAGGCACAACATTGTCAGCCTGTCCGTGTATAACGAGAAACTTGGGATCGTTCTCGTCAATAAAGGTCATGGGGTTAAGAAGAGCTATCATCTCAAGGTTGTCTGCCGGATTGCCTCTGATTAGGGCAGCCTCGGGAGAGTTCCCTTCATTGGGTTTCTCGCACTCGCTCATACGGGTCATGTCGATAGGACCAAACCAATCTACTACAGCGCTGACATCACTGCTGACTTCGGTGAACTGTCCCACATTGCCTTCGATATCAACAGTTGTACTACCTACAGTGTATTGCCTTACGTTGTTAGTTGTACCAGCCAATGAAGCAAGATGGCCACCGGAAGAGAAGCCTGTGATACCGATGAATGATGCGTCAATCTGATACTTGTCGGCATTAGCACGTATATAGCGAATTGCAGCCTTGACGTCGTTAATTTGTGCAGGATAGGGGGCGTCACCACTTGAACGGTGGTTGATTGATATCACTGCAAAACCGCTCTCGAGCAGGGGCTTTCCAAGAGCGTTATAAGCAAATTGTTTCATATTGTTGGCAAACCATGCACTACCATAAATAACGATTACCGCCTTATAAGAAGGTTTTTCTACATCGGGCAAATAGATATCAAGGTTGTGGCATTCCAGTTCATCACCGGCATAATTGAGGTTAAGCCATTGTCTTTCTGTGTTTTGTCCAAAGCAGCCAACAAAACTAAATACAGCAACCAATGTTGCGATAACGATTTTTTTCATGCTTTTTTGTTATGTGTGAATTCTAAGTGTGTATTACAAAATAAGGTCGCACCTATATTCAAGATTGTCAAGTTTTGCTCCTAAACTCTTATAGAATTCAATTGAGTTTGTATTCCACTCAGATACCTGCCATCTGACTTTATGGCAATTTTGGGATCTGGCAAAACTGATAACCTCGTTGATTAGTTTGGTTCCCAAGCCTAGTCCACGATATTCTGGTTTTACATAAAGGTCATCCATGTACACTGATTTACCTGTAAAGGTGTAGTATGCAAAAAAGTAGGTGGCATAGCCTATCATATCCCCTTGTTCATTGAAGGCTCCAAATCCGTTGATATATTCATGCTCAGCCTCCATCTTCTCAAGAGTATTGGTCATAGAGTCCAGGTGTTTCTCGTATTCAGCAAATTCAGTGAATAATGCAAGTAATGCCGGATAATCAGTTACTTGTAGTGGTCTGATTGTTAAGTTCATTTTATCAGTTTATCAGTGTGAATGTATTCAACATCTCCTTTTTTACCAAGTGTTTTGGCTTGCGTAAGACTATAAAGTGGCAGCAAATAAAAAAACTGATTGGATGAATGTTTGAAGAATTATTTGGGGTAGATGAAAATAAAAATCTCCGGCAGGTCTTGCCGGAGATTTTGTTTGGTTGGAACCTTTAAATAAGAGGTGTGTTATGAGGGACTATCATAAATGTAATCTTAAGCATGATTCCAATTGAGATCAGCAAGATTACTATAAAGGATACAATGAGCTTTGCACCTTTCAGGTTGGATGATACTTTGAAAGCGTTGAACATCAATGCGACCAGCCATACTGTGAGAACCATTGTGAGGATAAGGAGCAGTACTGCAAATAGTATCTGAGCCCCTGTTATTTCAACCGGGTTTCCGGTATTTGTAGTTATCCACAGAAGGAATTTGCCAAATGTCTCAAGTACCCCGGTGAATCCGGTGAATGAGGCAATTAGGTAAGGAGCACGTGCAAGGGCCTGAGTTCCGAAAATATCTATGGCTCGAACCGAGGACTTTGACAGTACTAGAGCAGCAATGTAAAACAGGACAGAAACCACAAGCCAGTTGGCCAGGTTTTGCACCAGGTAAACCCAGAGTGGAAGCCCGATAGCAACCTTGACAGAAATCGGGTCGGGGAAGTGGATATGGCTGAAATAACTTACAGCCGTCGTAGCCAGCATAATTGCAAGTCCGATTAACAGTGACTTTGAACCGGCTACATACAGAAATGGGTTAAAGAGTCTTTTGATCATCACTTTGTAGTTTTTCGATTGTACTAATAAGGTCATCAAGCATATTTCTAACAGTAGGGTAGCTAAGGCCCAGCCTGGAGGCCATAAGCTTCAGGCTACCGCTGCTTTTTACAAAATCCAGAACAAACTCCTGGTCCTTGGCATCAAGTTTTAGAAGTACCGGCAGGTCATACTGCCCGGTAATGGTCGTATCGCAATCGCAGCATTTGAGGCTCTGGACCTGTAGGTCCGAGCCGCAACTTGGACATAGTATAGGCAGCTTCTTTTCCATATAACTTATGTTTGATTTGCATTAACAAAAATAATACAAAAATCAATAAAGTCAAGAAAAGATTTAAAAATATATACTTTAAGATGAATAAAATGAAACTATCTTGACTGGCATAGCTAAAGATTGCTGTGAGTAGAAAGGCTGGAGTACAGGTCGACGATCCTTTGCGTGGTTTGTCTGATGCCGAAGTCCTTTCTGGTGTTGTCTGACACGATTGCAGCTTTTTGGCGGAAGTCGTCCCTGTTGTCGAAGAAGGTTTTGAGTTCTACGTAAAGCGACTCTTTAGAAGGAGGCATCCCGTGAATATGGACGAAGTTGTTTATCGCGTATTCATTATAGTTGGGTGGAACAACGATGTGCCCCATTCTTTTGGAATTGACTGAGATTACATTCGCACCACGGGCGAGTGCCTCAATGGCCACACGTCCTACACCAAGAACCAGTTCGGGGAAGAACTCATGGATTTCCAATTTGCTGATAAAGCCCATATATCTGATGGCCTCCTCGTTAAGTCTTTGGTTTGTTGCATCGATAACAGGCATCAGTTCCGGCACTCCATTACCATCGCCGATTAAGAACAGTCTGATTTCAGGGAATTGCGGTTTCAGTATTTCGACCGATGAAATCAGGTGACGAATTACTTCAGAGTGTCTTCCATCAATCCTGCTGATATAGCCAATTGCGAACGGGGATATTGAGGGAAGCTTTTCCGGCAGCGGGATTCCGTTAGGGATAATAACTGATTTGTGGCGTATGTTCTCGTAATGCCTGGATACATTAAGAACCTGCTGGCTGACGAATATTATCGAGGTGCAGAGTTTTCTTGCTATAGCTGACCTTAGATCGTGTCTGACCCTACCGTGCACTGTAGCGACAACCGGGATTCCTAGTATTTTCCCTGCAAGGCATGCTGAAATAATAGGGAGTCTCTGATGTGCGTGGATAACTTCAATTTTGTATCGAAGGGCGAGGAAGATTATCAGAAGCGTATGGGTGAAGAGCAAGTTTGCTACCAATGAAGGTATCCAAACGAATTTTATCCTTTTGTCCAACAGCGTTGTTTGTCGTCCGTGACGAGTAGCAAGAATTATGTTGTGATCCATCACAGCAAGCTCATTGCATAGCTCCCTGACATGATTTTCTGCACCCCCAAAGTCAAAGCGGTTGACTAGCTGTAAGATACGCATATATCTTTACCCACATATATTGTGGTAAAGGTATTTAAATAACTGTTTACATAAACAGGGGTATTGAAAAAAAACAATGATTTTTTGCGGTATTTATGAGATTACAAATGTCGCTGTAACGAGCAGGGGAAATAAATATATAGTCCCCATTCCATGTCAACCCACAATTATTACCCTTAGCCAGACCAGGTCATATCTATGTATAGTGTTTTGGTTATTATATAGTATTGAGAAAGGTATCAATAAAAAGTCAATAGCCCGTAAGCGGGCTATTGACTTTTTATTACCTTAATGTTGAAATATTACTTGGTGTGAAATGTGTTAAGGCATTTCGATGTTTTCCAGATCAGGAATAAAATGACGGGTGCTTGCATTATGTTTTTGCATTTCAGCAATCAAATTATCCATTTCCTTTATCATTTTTTGTCCGTCTTTGGGGTCGAAATCATTGGCGATAATATTCTGTGCATATTCCTTAGCCAATTCAAACTGTTCGGTTAGCATATAGATCTGAGCAAGGTTATAATATGCCATGTACCTGATTTTCTTTTCGCCTTTTGCTTCGGTATTGGTGTATTTTTTGGGAAGGCTCAAATAGTAGTCAATCGCCGGTTGGATATTGGTCATAAAGTCTTCCGGAATTGCATCTGCGGTAATAGCACTCAGTGCATTCTTAGCAGTATTCCATGCTTCCAGAGAGGGTTGGAATTCAAGGTGTTTTTTGGATCCAATAGACCATAAATTTTCTCTGGTCCTCATGACTGGGTAGCCGAAATCATAATTAAGGCTACCATTTAATGATTTTATGGCTTCAGTTATTTGCTCATCAACCAGTTTGGCCTTGATTTCAAGTTTGTTGTTGTTATAATAGTTGGCAGCATCTGAACCTTTAGAATATTCACTAGACTTGAATTCTTTTTTACTGTCTCTTCTGGCCAGGGTATAGGAGGTAAGTCGGTTACCAGCATGGTCTTTAACTTCTGCTCTGGCCTCAAATGAATAGACAACTTTTGCATAATAATAATAGCTACGACCAGTTTCCTTTCCTTCTTTATCTTTGTGTACCTCTACACGTTCAGCTACCTCAGAACTCTCGATCATAAGGTCATTAAGGGTAACAGTTACATTGAAATGGGCAAGTTCGCTGATTTTTTGCTTTCCTTCGATTGCAATCAATTCGTTAGCCCTATCATTGGAATAGGCTTCAAGTGCAACAGTTTTATTAATTATTACAGAATAAGTCTTGAATGACGGTTCTAGGACCTGGTTTGGTAAACGGCGGTATGAGTAGTCAAACCATTCCTTGTCGATGTCGACCCTTTGTGCCGAAAGATTCAGAAAGAATAGGCTCGCGATCAGGGTGGGTAATAGATTTTTCATAAATTATATAAATTTTAAGATTTCAGGTTGATACGGATTGCTTTTTACTAGGTTGCAAAATGTGAATAATTTAAAATTATTTTAAAGAAGAGCGTTGTCTTCCTGACCAGGGATGATAGGTGGTCTAGGCTTTTTACTTAGTTTATGACACCACAGCCAATCAAATTAAGGTTGACCAATATCTGCAATCAAAAGAGTGGGATAAAATTGAGAAGCAGGGGTTTGGTGTCAACAGAGCTATGTCAGCACAGGTGTTTACCGTTATGCAGAATTATATTGCCAAGTTTCCACAGCAGGCTCAGAAGCTCCTTAGAAATGTAAATTTCAGAACTCATGGAATGGGCTCGTTTGAAAAGAACAGGCTCAGCAAAACGGATCATTATGAGCCATACAAGGGCGATGCTCAAAGCTTTTTGGACAACCTGGAGCATGAGGGCGATGCAGCACTATTTGGCAGTGGTGGAAATACTACAGGGGAATATATATCGAATTCGCACTATTGAAAATAACAGCAAAGCATTACAGCTAAGTCAGGGTCTGTTATTAAAAAAGAGCAATAATCATTGATTACTGCTCTTTAACCGGGATTGTTGGTAATACGCTGGTCCTATTCAGCTGTCCGTGCCCCTCCTCCCGTGGTTTATGGAACTTCCTTGCCCGCACTACCAACTGGTACAAATATATAAACAAATTACTGAAAAGTTGTGAATTGCTTTGACTCCGTCGATCTTCGATTCAAATTGTATCTTTGAGGTATTGGTGACACCTTTCGGTCGATGTGCGCACCGATGCCACCGGTTGTGAATTGCTTTCAGATTGTATCTTTGAGGTATTGGTGACACCTTTGCTCATCAGTTGCGAGCGAATACAGGGTTGTGAATTGCTTTCAGATTGTATCTTTGAGGTATTGGTGACACCAACAAAAATGTTTTCTTCCAATATCTGAGCGTTGTGAATTGCTTTCAGATTGTATCTTTGAGGTATTGGTGACACCAATACGCCGAAACATACCAACGTGCAGTTGTTGTGAATTGCTTTCAGATTGTATCTTTGAGGTATTGGTGACACCGGAATGGCGGCGAGTGGGTTTTTCATCAATGTTGTGAATTGCTTTCAGATTGTATCTTTGAGGTATTGGTGACACCTGTTGCTATTACATTTACGATCATTAGAAAGTTGTGAATTGCTTTCAGATTGTATCTTTGAGGTATTGGTGACACCATTTGCGCGGATTTACTTTGAGGTACTGGGTTGTGAATTGCTTTCAGATTGTATCTTTGAGGTATTGGTGACACCACCGGCAATGATCGCTGCCTTAGTTGCGTTGTTGTGAATTGCTTTCAGATTGTATCTTTGAGGTATTGGTGACACCGACATTCCAGAATATGTCGCTTTAAACTGGTTGTGAATTGCTTTCAGATTGTATCTTTGAGGTATTGGTGACACCTTGAGGATGTTCAGGAATATTGCAAAGAGCGTTGTGAATTGCTTTCAGATTGTATCTTTGAGGTATTGGTGACACCAACTCAGTGTTCTCAATATCTGCAATTTGCGTTGTGAATTGCTTTCAGATTGTATCTTTGAGGTATTGGTGACACCGGTTTGACACGTAACCCTGCTCGTGATTAGTTGTGAATTGCTTTCAGATTGTATCTTTGAGGTATTGGTGACACCCCAACATCAAATCAATTCAAACCCAACATCGTTGTGAATTGCTTTCAGATTGTATCTTTGAGGTATTGGTGACACCCGCTTCACGTGAGGAGATTCTTTTTCACCTGTTGTGAATTGCTTTCAGATTGTATCTTTGAGGTATTGGTGACACCTGAAAGCACTTACAAACACCTTACTTATTGGTTGTGAATTGCTTTCAGATTGTATCTTTGAGGTATTGGTGACACCTTTGGCTGACGATACGGCAGTTGGCTACGAGTTGTGAATTGCTTTCAGATTGTATCTTTGAGGTATTGGTGACACCAGAGCGCACAGGCGGAGGCACGTACGCAGGGTTGTGAATTGCTTTCAGATTGTATCTTTGAGGTATTGGTGACACCGAGGCTTATTTTGGGGGCCCCCTATTCTCCGTTGTGAATTGCTTTCAGATTGTATCTTTGAGGTATTGGTGACACCGCAAAGAAGGGCTTGCCGATAGTTTGGCCAGTTGTGAATTGCTTTCAGATTGTATCTTTGAGGTATTGGTGACACCACTATGTGAAATTGGTTGAGGATCTATACGTTGTGAATTGCTTTCAGATTGTATCTTTGAGGTATTGGTGACACCTCTCTATTGATAGAATCCAATAGACCAATAGTTGTGAATTGCTTTCAGATTGTATCTTTGAGGTATTGGTGACACCGCATCTGTCACCGGGACAAAGGGCGGGGTTGTTGTGAATTGCTTTCAGATTGTATCTTTGAGGTATTGGTGACACCCGCTTTGTTTTGGCGTATATGGTATATGCCGTTGTGAATTGCTTTCAGATTGTATCTTTGAGGTATTGGTGACACCTGTATCTTAATACTTCAGCAGATCATTCTAGTTGTGAATTGCTTTCAGATTGTATCTTTGAGGTATTGGTGACACCTTAATATTTTTCTTGTAATGCGGGTAGGTGGTTGTGAATTGCTTTCAGATTGTATCTTTGAGGTATTGGTGACACCACCACAACCACACAATGACTCACACATTCTGTTGTGAATTGCTTTCAGATTGTATCTTTGAGGTATTGGTGACACCCTGCCTTTTAATCATTATCTTTTGTGGGGTGTTGTGAATTGCTTTCAGATTGTATCTTTGAGGTATTGGTGACACCGCAAACGTTGACCTTAGAGATGACCGCATGGTTGTGAATTGCTTTCAGATTGTATCTTTGAGGTATTGGTGACACCACTGTACCATCTTTAAATTTAAGTGTTGCAGTTGTGAATTGCTTTCAGATTGTATCTTTGAGGTATTGGTGACACCATACAAACACATACTAAAAACATAAAGATAGTTGTGAATTGCTTTCAGATTGTATCTTTGAGGTATTGGTGACACCTGTCGAAAACGACGTTTGCATCTAAGGTTCGTTGTGAATTGCTTTCAGATTGTATCTTTGAGGTATTGGTGACACCTTTTCGATAAGCAAAGGAAAGCCTTCATCAGTTGTGAATTGCTTTCAGATTGTATCTTTGAGGTATTGGTGACACCTTTGTATAATTTACGAACAGTACTCCCCACGTTGTGAATTGCTTTCAGATTGTATCTTTGAGGTATTGGTGACACCTCATAAGTGTTGTTGAATAACGCCTATTTAGTTGTGAATTGCTTTCAGATTGTATCTTTGAGGTATTGGTGACACCTGTAGCTTTACCGGGAGACACCTTCGACATGTTGTGAATTGCTTTCAGATTGTATCTTTGAGGTATTGGTGACACCCTCTCAACTTGTCGGCATCGTCTTCTGAATGTTGTGAATTGCTTTCAGATTGTATCTTTGAGGTATTGGTGACACCTCCACTTTGAGAAATTGGTAGTGAGAAACCGTTGTGAATTGCTTTCAGATTGTATCTTTGAGGTATTGGTGACACCCTATGTTCGGTCATACAGCATTGCAAGCGTGTTGTGAATTGCTTTCAGATTGTATCTTTGAGGTATTGGTGACACCGGAATTTTATGTATTACTTCTTAATCGGGGGTTGTGAATTGCTTTCAGATTGTATCTTTGAGGTATTGGTGACACCAAAATTGCCTTTTAAAGACTCAAAGAGATAGTTGTGAATTGCTTTCAGATTGTATCTTTGAGGTATTGGTGACACCGTCATTTTTTGTAAAGTAAAAAAGCAACCGTTGTGAATTGCTTTCAGATTGTATCTTTGAGGTATTGGTGACACCTGGATATTTTGGCTGGCCTCCTCAACATTGGTTGTGAATTGCTTTCAGATTGTATCTTTGAGGTATTGGTGACACCTTTTTTGTTATTTTTACAATGTGATTAAAAGTTGTGAATTGCTTTCAGATTGTATCTTTGAGGTATTGGTGACACCGGTTAATTCTGGAGAAGCAAGCATTTTTCAGTTGTGAATTGCTTTCAGATTGTATCTTTGAGGTATTGGTGACACCATCAGGGCGCTTTCAGGGCGCTTTTAGGGCGTTGTGAATTGCTTTCAGATTGTATCTTTGAGGTATTGGTGACACCTTCGTGGAAATACCACAACACGATTGATGCGTTGTGAATTGCTTTCAGATTGTATCTTTGAGGTATTGGTGACACCAAAACAGGAATGTAAAACGTTTTGATATAGGTTGTGAATTGCTTTCAGATTGTATCTTTGAGGTATTGGTGACACCAGACCCCGAATTAATGTTCTGATTATTAGGTTGGTAAATCAAGAATCAGAAGGGAAATTTGGGAACCTTTTTGAAAAAGAAAAGCTCCGCATGGAGCTTTTTTTATTTTAGGATTAGTCTAAAAGAGCTCAAGTTGCATATATGGCGTTGCTTTATCTTTAGGTTCTTTACCATAGTATACCTCCATGTCGCCAAATTGCTTGTCTGTTACTCTAATTATTCCAATATTCCCTTTTGGAGGCAAATTCTTTTTGACACGCTTTATATGAACTTCTGCATTTTCCTTACTTGGACAATGCCTTATATATATTGAGAATTGAAACATAACGAAGCCGTCCTTAAGCATCTTCTTCCTGAAGTCGGAGTAGATCTTTCTGTCTTTCTTTGTCTCAGTTGGCAAATCAAATAGCACCATTACCCACATAACTCGATATTCACTTAAACGTTCCATTTTCTGGGAATTTAGGATAAACAATCTTTCTCGTCTGTTTCTCAAAACAACTTGAAAGTGATGCAGTGGTCTGTGAAACTGCAACCATCAATGGACTCCTTTTATTATTAATAACGACATCCAATTGGGGAACACTGAGTAAATGCCATTTGACTTCTTTAGATAATTCTGAGTACTTTATACCACTATCTATTATGTCTAGTACTAGTTTGTCTACAAAGGGTCTATATGGTTCCATAATGTCGTCTGCAAGACAGTATGCGTTGTATCTGTTATGATGATGTATGCCTAATGTGGGTAATAGACCAGACCCTACAAGTGAACGTGCTACAATAGCTCTCAGAACAGCATATCCATAGTTAAACAAGTTATTGGGTGGGTCTTCTTCTCGTCCTCTTTTGAAGCTTCCAGCTGGGAATAGATTAGCCCAGTAATATGCAGCTGCCCTTGCTTCATGGTTTTGGCTGTCTCCTGAGGTAACACTATCTGCCCAGAAAAGCATATTGTCTATATTCGAATTAGTTTTGAGCCTAAGTAACTCGGCCTGATTTTGTATTTTTGCTTTAACTGTCTGTTGCCAAAGTTGCTTCTTAAGTGGGAGTGATGCAGAAATTTGAGCCCTGAACTTCTCTGTTTGAACTGTATGTCCATCTAAAGGAAGTAGCAGTCCAGTTGGATGGTGTTTGCTGTCACAAGTGATAAAGGCACAGTTATTAGCCAGTAGTTTCTCCATCAATGAATGTGTAATAGTGATTTGCTGATGGTCAGTTATTACTACTCCAATGTCCTCTATCGGAATTGTGTTCTTTCCGGTTTTTCCTTTTAAGTTGTTGGATTCTGGGAAGTTTATCTCGAGTTGCTCGTCACGTGTACTTAGATATACCGGATTTCCAAAATAAAGAGTCTTTTTAATCATAAATTCAGGTAAGAGGTTTTGGTTGTGTACGACTCTGATGGTGAGAATGTTGCGCTAGTGCCTCATTTCTATACTACAAAGAAGTTTAATACTATTAACAAACAAATCCATACCTATGCGAACAAGTCAACAATAGGTATGGATTTCATTCCAAGTAACAGTACTTTATTCTTCTCCCACAAAGACAATTTCACCAATGTGGTTAATCCGTACTTTAACTGCTCCTTCTAATCCACTTGGTCCAATCCTTAGCCATGCAATTCCTTTCAGAGCATTATGTACATCAACTGTAGTATCCAGATGATGTCTAAACCAGTAATCTTTTGTGGAGAGTTTTTGAACTCTAAACAAATGAGGGCTTACATCTGAGTAATTTTCTGATTTCATCAAATCTATTTCATTGGGCTTAAAATCTTTGTCAGGAAAGACAAAATATTCATTTTGCTTCATACTGAATAAGAACTCCCATCCCAACTCACTATTATACTCCTTGTCAATAATAGTTAATCCCAATACAGCTCTTGTGGTTGCTTCAAGAAACGACACAACTCTTTCCTGTAGAATTCCTTTTGAATCACGATAAATTGCAACATGATGATTGTTTCCGGTGTTGACAAAGTCAACAGGGATTGGGTTCCCATATTCGTCAAGTACAGGTTTACCATCTTTGTCGTTTTTGTCGTGTAATGCCTGCGCATTTGCAACACCTGTAATTGTAACACGTCTAATCTTTATACCTTTTTCTTTATTGAGCCAAATAGGATATTCGTCTATATTTGAAAATGCCTTTTTAGGGTCATTGTTGTACTCCTTAAGTCTGGCTTCTAGACAAAGTCTCACTTTTTTATCTAGTACTTTTTCAACATTAAGGTCGGGTGCAACCTCCTTCCTTATAGTGTAAATCAGCTCTTTATTTACAATCTTGACCTTATCAGGTACAACAATTCCTCTCTGTTTGTCAAGATAAATAGGTTGTTTTGCCAGACTGTTTTTCCCTGTGAAAGCCTTCTTGGGATCGCCACCATTCGTATGGAGCCTGTTTAATAATGCTTCTCTGTATTTCTTATTAGCTACCTTGTTAATTAGCTCCTCGTTAAAAGCAGCTCCTACTTTCTCCTCTTTTGAAACATATCTCAGGGCACTCCCATATATAGTCTCATTATGTAGTTGTCCTCTTGGAGTTAATTGAATCTTTTTGTTTAGGCCATTCTTTTTCTTCGTGATGTTTATGTTCCTTGTTACTACTTTGTTTTTTGCTTTAATTGAGACTAAAACATTTTCAAGATGTTCCTTGGCTATGGTTCTGAATGCCTTTATCTCAATTGGCGCTTTAAACCTTAGCTTTCCTTTATTATCTCTTTCCAGCTCCTTAGCTTCTATGGCAAAGATTTCACTTCCTTTATCACTTCTTGCATTTAAGTTATTTAGGTATTGAATATAGCATCTTTTTGTGAATGCAATAACTAGAGCATCCACAGCATGATGCCGATGGTCATTCCTTTTTGTCCAGTCCTTAACTACTCGGACCCTTTGCCCGTTTTTCCCTTCGATTTCTTCTGTCAATCCAAGAGCCTTATACTTATCCCAGTTCAAGTCTTTCATTACATCTACAAGTTGCCAGTCTTCACGCAACCTTGCTGTAATTGAACCGGTTGTTGTTACTACATGTTTTGAAATTGTTTCCAGGATTTCTTTTGCTTTCCTTGCGATATATTGAGTGTCGCGAAGATCCCGATCAATAAAGTCATCCGGTATTTCATTAATGCTAGTCTTTAGTTTTTTATACTTTGAACCAGTGATTATTCTCTTTTCTTCCAGATCTTTAATGCAAGCCAAAAAACTGTCAAGCCCTTCTTGTCCATATTTTCTCAATACATAATCATATGCTGTGTCATTCCCTTTTTCAATGTTAGCCTCTCTGGTTTCTAACGTTTTGTTAGAGAAAGAATCATCAAATAGTCTTGATCTTGGAATAATGTGTTCTATGTCAAACTCTTCACTGAATAATTTCTCTTTTGGAATATAGGTGTTTGTATAAAGTGTTTTATAGCCCCTGTACTCCAACTCTTTGTAGAGCTTATACCTGATAATATCGTTTCTACTTATATACTGCAAGCCAAACTCAGTCCTTAAAATCTTCCGGATTTGCTCGTTCTCAATAGTGTTTTTATTGATTGTATCTGTAAGTGATTTCCTTTCTTCAGCGCTGTTTTTTAGCTCTCTAGCAAGTTCCAACCTGATCTCATCCGGTCTTCCATATTTCTCAATCACAGCATTTACCACATTTACCATCTGATTTAGAATTTTCTCAACAACTGGATTCCTGAGACTGTTCTTCTTTATTATTTCAAGTCGGTCAAGTAGTTTTTTATTCTCTATCTCCTCTTTGGTAAGGGAGTGTTTTGAATGGCGATACCCTGCGTACTCACAGGCACTAGGTTCTTCTGGTCTTTCCTTTCTCCCTGCGAAAGCGATACCGTCTTTAAGGTGGGGGATAATTTTACATATGGCTTTGGTACTTAAACTTCCATAATCTGGTTGAAAGGAAATACTGCTGATGATGGCTGCAAATTCCTTGGGGAATGATGTTAAGGCCATTATCTTATTGATAAGCGCTTCATTTCCGGTACGTGAATTATCTCCCTCAAATGAATAGAGTAGATGCCATAAAATATACAACGGTTGGTTTTCTAGATCTTTCCCTTTTGCTAATGAGTCAAACCAAAGTATTCCAGTATTAAACCCTAACGCTGTGAAAACTTCCTTAATTGCATTTATTACTTCAGGAGCTCTTTGTTTGGTGAAACCTGAAATATCATGCCCACTAAGCTCAACAATCTTTTTGTATGCATCAAATAAGCTCGATATAGTGCGATTCCCCTCGAGTTTTTCATAATTGAGCTTAAAATCTTTGTAGTTATTAAAGAGTATCTTTAGGGCATCATCACTTTTAAGGGATTCCCTTATGGCCAATTCTTGGGCAAGTGTATCCATTTCCTCGGGATAAAGAAATCGGTCGGCATTATCCTTTTTGCTGATAACCTTTACATTATTAAGAATTTGCCAAATCTTGAATTCCTGAAATAATGGTGATGACTTTGGACATACTCTTGGCCCTACGAGTTTCTTTTTAGCTTTGCCATCAACTATATATTCGATTTCCTTTCCTTCAAACTCACAAATATTTATCAAACCTTTCTGGCTCTTTAGACGACGCTGGTAGAAGATGATTATGTCCCTAATCTCCTTCTTAAGCTTGGGTGTTAGTTCTTTATGATATTTTGCCTGAGTTTCCCAAATTTTTTCAAACTCATCCAAATAATCCTGGCGGTAAAAGGTCTTGTTTCGAAGGCTGAAGTTTCTATCACTTATGAGTTTTTCATATAGATTCTGTCCAACGGTTTGTTTCTTGAAATACAGCTCTTTACTTCTGTCACTTATTTCACCCAAATATCCACTGGAATTTGAAATAGAACCATTGACATCTGCAATAACAAACGCCATCTCTTCGATGGGTAGCTTTTCTTTTGTAGCTTTTACTCGCCATTCCAGTGCTTGTCCTTTCTTATCCGGAGCTTTGTTGTCGGCAGTATATATTTGATATTTTGCAAGGAAAATCTTACTAGTATTTAGCTTCCCTTTACCCTCTATCTGTTTTCTGAAGTCTTCTGTGAGAATCTCAGGATAGTATTTACTTTGCTCGCTCCAAATTTTGTCAAGTTCATCTAGCAAGTCGGAACGATAGAAATCGGGTGAGTATTTTTTGCCTTCTTTGTGTAAGGATAGTAAGTATTCACCAGGAGTCAGGTTCTCATCGTATAGTTTTTTGGCAATAGTCATTCCATCAATGATTTGGCCCTCATCCTGTCCTTTCAGCTTTCTACTACTCTTGTAACCCCGTTTCTTATTAATCATCAGCAGAACTCTGGCTAATTGTTCGAGAGTTATTTCTTCTTTGGCTGCCTTTGCTCTTAAGCGATATGATTCATAGGTGGTGTTTTCACCATTTTCAGATAGTAATGTATCCTCAGAAATAAAACCATTTTCAATCAATACCTTTCTTAATTGGGCTCTTCTCAATTTATACCGTTGTAGATTGCGTCTCATGCTCCGTTTAAGGGTTCTGTCAGCATTCGTTGTTATGCTTTTGCCTTTTTCAAAGTTACTGCGTTCATCTACAGAAAGTGGATTTACTCGAACACCAAGCCTAATTATAGTAGACTGTTCTTCATTGTTTTCTGCTTCATTGACTAATGCCCAACCAATGGATGTTGTGCCTAAATCTAATCCTAAGATTCTTTTCATAATAGGGTCGTTTATGAGTGCTTCGATAATTCAGATAATATCAGAAATGTAAAAAAATGTTTTGATATTTATTTCTTTAGTTGTATTATTGTATCTCAATCTGAAGCAATTCACAATAAGGATTATTCCGTTGTGAAAACATTTAAAGCGGGACAAGCGATTGTCTCGCTTTTGTTTTTATTGGTTTTTACTCCTTAATTTCCGAGAAGGAATTTAACTATTTTTAATAGGAAGTGGAAAAATTCTTTTGGAATTTTTTCTGTAGTACTATATGAAGTTGCACCAACAGGTATATTAAAGATAGGTTGAGACGATGATGGTATATTTAGCGTTAAGAACGCTTTCTTTTAAAGAAGTCTTTGACAAGAGAGCCGCACTCTTCAGCTAGAATGCCGCCGAGGGCTTCGGTGCGGGGATGGAGGGGGGAGGGGGTAAGACGGCTAAAGCCACGCTGAGGATCCGAAGCACCATAAACTATCCGGCCTATCTGTGCCCAGCTCAGGGCGCCGGCACACATGGTACAAGGCTCCAAAGTTACATACAGGGTGCAGCCATTCAGGTATTTGCCGCCAAGGGTCTCGGAGGCTGAGGTGATTGCAAGTATCTCGGCATGGGCGGTTACGTCATTCAAGGTCTCGGTGAGATTGTGGGTACGTGCTATAATACGACCTTCACATACAATCACGGCCCCGACTGGCACCTCGTCCTTGCGAAAAGCCTCGCGTGCCTCCTTCAATGCCTGCTGCATATAATACTCATCCGTAAACCCTATCTTTTCCGACATCTTTATATCTTACAAATGTGATGGCCTATATCTACTATCAATTTTTTTCTTCCTATTTTCGCAAAGATATTTAAATTGGTACTAATAAACCGAACATAAATGTACAGAACTCATACATGTGGCGAACTCCGAATTTCGGATGCCGGTAAACAGGTAACTTTGAGCGGATGGGTGCAAAGGGTACGTGACCTGGGGGGAATGACCTTCCTGGATCTGCGTGACCGTTATGGAATTACTCAAATTGTGGTTAATAGCGATACGCAACCTGTACTTAGTGAACAGGTAAGACAACTGGGCCGCGAATACGTGGTGCAGGTGTCCGGAACTGTAACTGAAAGGGCTAGCAAAAACTCAAAAATCCCAACGGGTGATATAGAGATCGCCCTCGATAAGCTGGTAGTCCTGAATGAATCAGCTCTACCTCCGTTTACTATCGAAGATGATACCGATGGTGGGGACGAACTCCGAATGAAGTACCGCTACCTCGACCTGCGCAGGGGGCCGCTCAAGCGTAACCTCGAACTGCGTCACCGTATGAGCATAGAGATACGCAACTATCTCAATGAGCGTGGATTTCTCGACGTGGAAACTCCGGTTCTGATAAAGTCAACTCCTGAAGGTGCACGTGACTTCGTTGTGCCTTCTCGTGTTCACCCCGGTCAGTTTTATGCTCTGCCACAATCCCCACAGATGTTCAAACAGCTGCTGATGGTTGCCGGTTATGACCGTTACTTCCAGATTGTAAAGTGTTTCAGGGATGAAGACCTTCGTGCTGACCGTCAGCCCGAGTTTACCCAGGTGGACTGCGAAATGGCCTTCGTAGAGCGTGATGACGTGCTGGATACTTTTGAAGGTCTGACTAAGCATATCTTTAAAGTGATCAGAGGTATCGAATACAATGAGCCCTTCCCTCGCTTAAGCTATGCTGATGCTATGTCTCAATACGGTTCAGACAAGCCTGATATCCGCTTTGGAATGAAGATCAAAGAGATTACCGAAGTCGCTAAAGGCAAAGGCTTCAAGGTATTTGATGAGGCTGAATATGTTGGCGGATTCTGTGCCGAAGGGCAAGCTGAAATGAGCCGTAAGGAACTAGACAACCTTACTGACTTTGTTAAACGCCCGCAGATCGGTGGTAAGGGACTTATCTATGTGAAATACAATGCTGATGGCACGGTTAAGTCGTCTGTAGATAAATTCTTTGATGAAGCACAACTGAAAGGATGGGCTGAATCGTTACAAGCTCGTCCGGGTGATCTGCTCCTGATTATGGCAGGTGACAAGAAGCAAACTCTTGGTGCTCTTGGTGATCTTCGCCTTGAAGTGGCTGGCCGCCTTGGTCTGCGCAACAAGGACGTATTTGCTCCCCTGTGGGTTGTCGACTTTCCACTGCTCGAGTGGGACGAAGAAAGCCAAAGGTTCTTTGCGATGCACCACCCCTTTACTTCACCGGTTAAGGAGGATATCGAACTGCTCAATACTAATCCCGGCAAGGTTCGTGCTAATGCATACGACCTCGTGATCAATGGAGTGGAACTTGGTGGTGGTTCGATAAGGATCCACGACAAGGCCCTGCAACAAAGGATGTTTGAGGTTCTTGGCTTTACCGATGAGCAAGCACAGGATCAGTTTGGCTTCCTTATGAATGCATTCCGCTTCGGTGCTCCTCCGCACGGTGGTATCGCCTTTGGCTTCGACCGCTGGACTTCTCTGATGGCAGGCCTTGACTCAATACGCGACGTGATCGCATTCCCAAAGAACAATGCTGCGCGTGACATGATGATAGACTCTCCGTCACCAATCGATGATAAACAGCTTAATGAATTATTTATAAAGCTTGATGTGAAGGAATAACAAAAAAGCCGGCTGCGAAGCCGGCTTTATTCTAGTAATTGCGGTAATGCTCTTGTAACTTATTGACCGCGTACTTTTTTAGTTATTGTATGAGCGCTTGTTTTCTACAGGGTTGGCATACATCTCCATCAATGATGAAAAGATGAAATCCCTGTCCATATCCGGGATACGGTTGATGTGATCTTCTATATATTCAAGAAACTGAACCTTTTCTTCAGGTGTATAACACGATGCATACTCAGTGCTGCTGTTGTAGATATCCCATGCAATATAGTTGGATGGCCATAACTTATAGTTCTGGTGCACCTGCCTGTCTATCAGTTCTGCCAGTGTCGAAAACTGGTCATTCTTGACAGTAAGGGCATCTATCACGTTGAGCTCTGTCTGCAGTGGGGTACCAAAGGCAAAATGCACACGACCCTTACGACCACGAAGGCCGGTGCTCATATGCATCAGGTCATCCTCCTTGGTCTTCTGGTAGTCTGGGTTGTCCCTCTTAAGCTGAAACTCCTTGGCCTTCAGATAGTCGCAGGGGTCAAACTCGTATGAGATTGACACAGGTACTATGTTAAGTTCCTTGAAGTTTTCAACTACGCTGCGTTCTCCGCTGATATTGAGCATCTTGAGCAGGCTTACCTGAGTGCGGTCATTACCGTCCTTGGAACGGCCTTCGCGCTGAGCAATCCAGATACTGTGCCCGTTGACTGTCAGTGTGTACCTGATATATTGAGAAAGCAGTCGTGAACTCTCCATCATCTGCTTGGCAGGGAGGTTACGTTTCACAATAAAGGTACGGTTGAGCTTTACCAGTTCGGTTATCCATGGATAAATCAACAGGTTGTCGCCAATTGCAATTTCAGTGGTGTTGGAGCCGTTCTGGTACAAAAGAATGTTTAGAATGGCTGGGTCCAGCACTATATCACGGTGATTGGATATAAACAGATATGCTTTATCACTGTTTAATTTGTCCAGACCTTCAACGCTTACACCATTGGTGGTTCGATCGAGCACCTTGAGTACATAGGCCGAAATAACTTCTTCCTGAAACTGTCTTATGGTTGTGATATGCGAAAGCCTGTCTAGAAACTCCTGGGGGTTAGTGTCGGGGTACAGATATCCGATCAGTCTTACGAAGGATGCTTCATTCCTAAGGCGGTTGAAGACGGTTTGGATCTCATGATCCTCGTAGGGTCTGATGGACTCGAAATCGGGATGATTCTTTTCCTCCATTACACTTTTAGATGGTTCCGGGGCAAAATTACATTAAACAAACAAGAGTATAAAATTAAACGTCTTAAAAAGAATTACAACCTTTTGTATCGCATTGACGTACAAAATTCGGATAGAAAGGTTTAACTTAGTTTAAGACCTGATTTTCCTGTATATGCCTTAACAACAATAACACTTGCGTCATGAAAAGAATAATGGTCGCTGTCGATTTCTCAGACATCTCCGTCTTTGCAGTTGACGTTGCTGCTCATGTTGCCAACTCTCTGAAGACTAAGCTGCGCCTGGTGCACGTCAGAACCGGTAAGCAGTACTTTCCCGAGTTTGCCAAAAACAACCCCCAGTTCTCCATCGAGGATAATGATGTGTCTTACATGGAATTCCTTGTAAACCGTGCAAAGCGCATTTATAAGGTTGAGAGTGGAGAGGTGGACTATAAATTCAGACAAGGTAATGTCGTCAAGGAGATCACTAATCAAGCTCACTATGATGATTCAATAGTAATAGTTTGTGGTACTCATGGTGTCTCAGGTTTTGAAGACCGTTGGATCGGAAGTAACGCTTATCGCCTGGTGTCTAGTGCACCATGTCCTGTTATTGCTATTCGTAAGGAGATTCCATTTGACGTTCGCCAAAAGATTTTGATTCCGATTGACTACGAAAGGGTTAGCCGTAGAATAGTGCCTCATGTCGCAGGTTTTGCCAAAGCTATAAATGCCCAGATCCTGGTTGTTGGAGTAGGGCAAAAGAAAAGATGGGTGATACCCGGTCAATTGTCGGCCTTCGTTCACCAGGTAGATCGCTTCCTGCGCAGGAAGAATTTTATGGAGTACGAAACTGCAATGATTGACGGGACCGAGGGGCCCCGTCAACTGCTTGACTTTGCCAAGGCACATGATGTTACTATGATAGCTCTGCCGGTAAGAAAGACAGGTAACCCTTTTACTACGGTGTTCTTTCCCTTTGCCAATGAGCTCCTTAATATGTCCGACCTTCCTGTGATTGCGGTACCTGAATACGACTCTCAGGGACTAGTTTTATACAAATAGTCGGGTCATATCTGAAAAATTGCCTACCTTTGCAGGGAAGCTTAAAAACATCAAATTCATGAGAAAAGCTTTTCTGTTACTATTCTTGTTAGGTGGTATGGCTGCTTTTGCGCAGACATCACCATTCGACAAGGTTAAGAGCCGCTCGGCAGGTGAAGGGCAAATCACTATCAGGCAGTCGCCTGATGTAGAAAGAAGCATCAACGACTATGTGGTTTCCAACAGTCGCATGGGAGGTGTGGAAGGGTATAGGATACAGATCTATTCAGGTACGGGCACTAACTCCAAGCATGAGGCCCAGGATGTAAGATCCAAGTTCCTTAACCAGTTTCCCAATGAGAAGGTCTTTGTAGAATACAGCGCCCCCTTCATGAGAGTGAGGGTCGGAAGTTTCAGACACATGCACGAAGCTCTGCCTTTGTTGAGAAAAGTAAAGGCAAGCTTTCCGTCAAGTTATATTGTGCGGGACCCGTCAATCCCATTCAATGAGTTTTAATATAAGAACCCGTCTCTGTGAGGAGACGGGTTTTGATTTTTGTAGTAAATTTGTCCCTCACTAAACCAACGGCATTTGCCGGATTATTCCTATTTCCAAAAGGTTATCAGACGACAGTATGAGTGATCAGATCAAACACGAATGTGGTATTGTCTTAATAAGGTTGCTAAAACCCCTGCAATACTATAAGGATAAGTACGGATCCTGGAGGTACGGACTCGATAAGCTATACCTGCTTATGGAGAAGCAGCACAACCGTGGTCAGGATGGAGCAGGTGTAGTTTCACTAAAGCTAGACCAACCCTCAGGTATGAAGTACTTGTTTAGGGAACGATCCAACCAGAAAAACTCTATTCAGGAGGTCTTTGCCAATATATACAAGAACTTTGAGTACGAAAGCGATCACCGTCCGGATCTCTTTGAAGATCCTGAATGGGCAAAGACTAACCTGCCATTTGCCGGTGAGCTTTACATGGGCCACCTTAGGTACGGAACCTTTGGTAATGGTTCGATAGAGCACGTGCACCCCGTGATGAGGGAAAACAACTGGCGTTCGCGTAACCTTGTGCTGGCAGGCAACTTCAACCTGACCAATACTGACGAGATATTTAATGCTCTTGTTGAACTGGGTCAGCACCCCAAGGACTATACCGATACGGTTTCAATCCTTGAGAACGTGGGGCACTTCCTGGATGAGGAAAACGAACTGGTGTTCCGCAAATACAAGAATGAAGGATATAAAAACCGCGAGATATCTTATCTGATTGAGAGGGATCTTGATATACGAAAAATACTTGAGCGTTCCAGCAAACGTTGGGACGGTGGTTACGTGATATGCGGTATGCTGGGACATGGCGATGCTTTCGTGACCCGTGACCCGCACGGTATCAGACCTGCATTTTATTACCACAACGACGAAATCGTCGTTGTGACATCTGAGCGCCCCGTTATACAGACCGCACTTAATGTTAGATATACTGAGCTTAGCGAACTGAAGCCCGGACATGCTCTTATCGTTAAGAAGGACGGATCTATCTCCGAAGAGATGGTTGCCGTACCACAAAAACGCCGCTCTTGTTCGTTCGAAAGAATCTATTTCTCACGTGGCAGCGACAGGACTATCTATCTAGAAAGAAAGGAACTGGGTCGCCTGCTTGCACCCAAGGTGCTTGAGAAGATAGACCATAACCTAAAGGATACTGTTTTCTCATATATTCCTAATACTGCCGAGACTGCTTTCTACGGTATGCTGGAGGGTATCAGAGGCTACCTGGTCAAGTGGAGAATGGAGAAAGTGCAGGAGTTGTGTGCCAACCCAGATCCGCAAAAGCTCGAGGAGGTGCTTAGTCTTGAGCCAAGGGTAGAGAAAATTGCTATCAAGGACGTCAAGATGAGAACCTTTATCACCGCCGATACGTCACGTGATGATATGGTGGCTCACGTCTATGATGTGACCTATGGTATTGTTCGCAACAATGTTGATACTCTTGTAATTATCGACGACTCGATAGTAAGAGGTACCACCCTCAAGAAGAGTATCCTAAAGATATTGGACCGTCTGCACCCCAAGAAGATAATAGTGGTTTCGTCAGCCCCACAGATCAGATATCCCGACTGTTACGGTATTGATATGGCCAAGCTGGGTGATTTCTGTGCCTTTACAGCAGCAATTAGCCTGCTGAAGGAAACCGGCCGGCAAAACATTATTGATGAGGTGTACGAAAAGTGCAAGGCGCAGCAAAACCTGCCCAAGGAGGAGGTAGTCAACTATGTGAAGGATATCTACCGTCCCTTCAGCGATGAGGAAATATCACGCAAGATTGCCCAAATGCTGACTCCGGAGGGCACACATGCAGAAGTTGAGATTTTGTTCCAGACTGTTGAAAACCTGCACAAGGCATGCCCCAATGATAATGGTGACTGGTATTTTACCGGTGATTATCCTACTCCGGGAGGGAACAAGGTTGCCAATAACGCCTTTGTAAACTTTATGGAGGGAAGAAATCAAAGGGCTTACTGCTAACAGCAGCCTGTCGGACAGTTTATTACGCTTTATAGCCTGTGATGAGAGTCACAGGCTTTTTGCTTCAGGTGTCCACTCCCTGATAATTATATCATCGGGGAAGGCAATGGGTTTGTAAATAGAGCGACCCACTATTGCTCTTAGGCACTCCTGAATTCCTTCGGCAACGCTGGGGTGGGGGTAGAATATCTGAAGTACTTCCCGTAGGGAGTCACCACGGTTGATAAGGTGGGCAACAGACACTATATAGGCCGAAGCCTGAGGCCCAGAGGCCCTAACGCCCAGAATCCTATGCTCACTGTCATTGCTCACAAGTATCTTGATAAAGCCGGTGGTACTCCGCATTGCAATATTACGGTTGACCAGCTTGTTGGAGTAATATGCCGAGATATAAGGTATGCCTTCCTTCTGGAGTTTCTTCTCATTGGCACCCACGGCAGCCAGTTCGGGCTTGAAGAACATCAGCGTACTCATGTGTGAGTAGTCAAGAGGACTCGTCTCCGTTCCGGCCATATTCTCAACAGCCTTCCGACCTTGCAGTTCGGCAACACTATACAACTGTGAATGGCCTGTGACGTCACCTGCGGCATATATGTGTGAGGGTATTCCGTCAATCAGTACCTGACAGCAATCATTGATAGTCAATGTGTTCTTATCGGTAGCTTTGATTCCTGCATTCTCAAGTTTGAGTGACTCAATATTGGGGACCCGTCCTATGGCTATCAGCGCTACGTCTATTTCTACTACCTTGCTGTGACCGTCATCATAATCCAGAATGGTCTGCATAAAGCCTCCAGGATGTCTGATAATCTCGCGCAACTGGGCAGTATGGTGTATGATTACTCCATTGTTGGCAAGATTTCTGGCAACGTATGCTCCAACATCATCATCCTCATAGGGCAGCACCCTGTTGGCACGGTCTATAAGGTGTACCTCAGTCTGCTTGAAGTTTGAGAAGATAAAGGAGAACTCGCAACCGATAATACCCGATCCTATAATCATTATCCTTTCGGGAAAACGCTTGAGGGATACTATGCCATTGGAGTCGATGATATGCTCACCATCCACTTCAAGACCCGGATATTCACGGGGTCTGGATCCCGTGGCTATTAGTATATGCTTTCCGCTAAGCCTCAGTTTCTCACCGGTCTTTGCCTCAACATAAAGAGTGTGAGGGTCTTCAAAAGAAGCATATCCTCTAAGCAGTCTGATCTTGCCCAGACTTTTTTCTGAATGGGCAAAGGTCTCAATCTGGCTGAGCATCTGGTACTGCTTCTCCTTGCCTGCAGTAATTACAGTCTTGAGTACCTGGTTGTAGTCAACTGACAGGGCACTTGCACGGTATCCGCGGTCAACCCTGGCTGCAATCGAATAATCCTGCGAAAGCTCGTACATGGTCTTGGAGGTCAGGGCTCCATTCATAATCCCTGCACCTCCCAGATGATCCCCTTCGATAAGGCAGACACTCATTCCAAAGTCTACTGCACGGACTGCGGCTGAAAAGCCGGCCGGGCCGCTGCCTATTATCAGGAGATCATAATGATCCATTGTTAATCGTGCTTTTCGTTAGGATTGTAGCTATCAATATGTCGGTTGATCTTGGCCTGATACAATTCCTTAATTGTAATGATGATACCTGTTTCCTCCACATCACCGAAGCCGTCGTTTACAGCAGTACCAAAGGTCTTCATCGATGGAGAAAGATTCATGTAGGCATTGATCAACGGGGGTATGTTCTCGTTAAGTTCCCTTACCCTTTTGCTGAGAATCTTGTAATCCTCGGTGTATGAAGTCCCGCTGAAGATCTTCATTACCTCCTCATCAGGAATTGATGATTCAACAGGATGCTTGGGGTAAACCAGGTTTTCCTTGTCCCTGAAGTATAGCTTCATAAATGAGCGCACCAGGTCACGTGCTTCCTGATTGGACTGGGTGTACATGGTAACCTTACCGAAGAAGTACTTCATCTCGGGGTGGTCAACTATCAGAGATCCAAGCCCATCCCATAGATTGTCAAGAGCATAGAGGCTCTTGGCACCCATCTTACTGCTTTGGTAATGTGGCTGAACAAAGGATCTTCCAAGTTCAATTGTGTAAGGGAGGTATTCTTTGATAAACTTATCAGAGAAATGGAAGAGCTCGGATGTGGCAATATATGGTTCCTCTCCTTCCTTTATTTTTAGTGCGTTACCCATGATATAACGGTAACCTCCAAGAATTTCTTTTTCGACAGGGTTCCAGACTATGAGTTGACGATAGGGAACTTCGCAGATGTCAAACTCATCGATGTCCATTTCCTTGCCTGTACCACCTCCCGCAGCGCGAAAAGTCAATTCACGCAAACGACCCACTTCACGCATCAGGTTAGGCGCCTCATCATGAGAGAAATCATAAATTCTGTTGTCGCCTTTGTTGGTCTTCCTTACAAAAATATCCTGTGTAAGTTCTGCCTCCAACACTTTGACTGGAACTGGGGGTATTACTGGCTTCACTACTTCCATCTATTTATTTGGTTAATATTCAGGACAAAATTAGCTCTTTTTGGGCAACCCATATACGATTTCCTTGACTTTTTCGGCCGAGTGCGTCGCATCTTTCTCATTAGCAAACTCCTGCCATGAGATGGGTTGACCAAACCTTAAAGTCAGATTCTGTCCTTTTTGTTTAAACATTTCTGATGGCAGAAGCAACATTTCGAAGTTGGACTTAATTTTTAAACGCTTGCGCCACCTGGCCAGGTTGTAAAACAACTCAGTATTTCTGCCGTCAATATGTACAGGAACTATGTCCCGCCTGTACTGTACGGCTTTCTTAATGAAATATTTCTTCCACTCCAGATCCTTGATTATGCCACCCTTCTGCTTGCGACTAACAAGACCGGCCGGGAAGAAAAGCACTTGACCATCAGATGCAAAGGCATCATTGAGCAAATCCGCTGCTGACCGGGAATGAACTCCTCCACGTACACCGTGCTTGTTGATGGGCAGAAAAATATTGTCCAGGTTTTTAATGTTGAGCAAAATGTCGTTGACGGGAAATTTGATACTTGGAAATCTCTGTCCTACAGCGCATAAGAATGCTATTCCATCCATCCCCCCAAGGGGATGGTTGGCCGCAAAGATGTAACGTCCTTCCGTGGGAATATTGTCAAGACCTATGGTTGAATATGTTGCACCGAATTCCTTCAGTACTGCTTCTCCAAATTCAACTCCCTTAAGGTCCTTGTTATTGATGATTACCTTGTTGATCTCATCCTGGTTGATTAGTTTCTTGAAGAAGCCTACAACAAAACCCGGAATATATTTGAGCAGGGCCGGATTTTTACTTGCAATTACCCGCTCAACGTCGATCAACAGTTCTTCTTTGTGTGCACTCAGATCAATTTTATCTCTGTTCACTTCTTTCAGATTTTAAGTGACGTCGGCTTAGGGCTTTCAATATTAACAAAAATACGACAAAATAATTCCCACTGATTTTTTAAATATCTATTTTTATTATTTGTGGGAAAAAGTGGTTGATTGTGGGAGATAAATTACTTAACTTTACAAGCTAATAGTATTTAGGTGTAATGAGCACATTTATAGGTGATTTCGAATGTAAGCCAGATGCCAAGGGGCGCATCGTTCTGCCGGCTGCCTTTAAGAAGGCACTGTGCGAGGGCGAACTGCGTTTTGTGGTGCGTAAGGATCTTTTCGAAGATTGCCTTGTGCTCTATCCATATGCATATTGGGAGGAGGAACGTCAGCGACTGCATCGTAAGTTAAATCCCTACAATAGGGAGCATAAGCAGTTTTTGAGGGAATTTTTCAGGGCTTCTGCCGAACTGAGTCTCGACGCCAATGGCCGGTTTCTTGTGCCACGCAGGTTGATGGAGCAGGTCGGTGCTACAGGTAGTGTTGTGCTGGTCGGCATAGATCGTTACATTGAGTTGTGGTCGGCAGAGGCATACAAGGCACTGGCCGACAATCCTGCAGCACTGGCTTCACTTGCAGAGGAACTGCTTGGGATGTCAGATGACAAGCAAAAGTGATGATAATAAGCTATCAATGAGGAGGTGAAATATTGCATTATGAAGGAAGAGGTTTATCATATACCCGTTCTGCTGGAGCAATCCATCGAGGGGCTGGACATCAGACCTGACGGTGTATATGCTGACCTGACTTTCGGAGGGGGAGGACATAGCCGGGCTATACTTGAGCGTCTGGGCCCGAAGGGCCGTCTGATCGTTTTCGATCAGGACGAGGACGCTTGGAACAACAGGATTGATGACGAGCGTGTTGAGTTTGTAAGACACAACTTCCGTTTTCTGTACTACTTTACCAAATATCTTAAGGCCTTGCCTTTAGACGGTATACTTGCCGACCTTGGCGTATCATCCCACCATTTTGATGAGGCTGAAAGGGGGTTTTCTTTCCGCTTTGATGGTGAACTTGACATGCGTATGAACAGGAATAGTGGCAGGACTGCTGCCGACCTGGTAAATACGTCCAGGCCTGAGGAACTGATGAGGATATTCAGGATGTATGGTGAACTGAATAATGCCCAGAGGCTTGTTCAGGAGCTTGTCAAGGAGAGGGAGGTCGAGCCTGTATCGACTACCACCCGTTTGAGAGAGATAGCTTCGAAGTTTGCACCACGCAAGGATGCTGCCCGTTACATGGGTCAGGTATTCCAGGCTCTGCGTATTGAGGTCAACGGTGAGATGAATGCTCTCAGAGAGATGCTGGGAGCTTGTGAAACAGTGCTGCGTCCAGGAGGACGACTTGTCGTGATATCTTATCACTCGCTAGAGGACAGGATGGTCAAGAATTTCCTGAAGACGGGTGATGTTGATAGTTCTGAAGCTGAAACCGACGTGTATGGCCGAAGCAATGTGCCTTTCAGGGCTGTCAACCGCAAGGTGATAGTCCCCGATGACGAGGAGCTAAGCAGAAATCCAAGGGCCAGAAGTGCTAAACTCAGGATAGGAGAACGAAATGGAGCTGTTTAAGAAACGCAAAAAGTACGAGGAGTTTGAATCCGGTAATGAAGTCATTCAGGATCTCAAAGGTTTTGACATCAGAGAATGGCTCAATGGACAGGCTTTTAGCAGGATGTCTCTCGAAAAGCACTGGTCCTATGCAATGTATCTGGTGTTCTTTGCCTTTATTTATATCAACAATCACTATTCTGTAGAAAAGCTTTTGAAGGAGCAGGTGGCTCTAAATAGGGAACTTCAGGAACTGAAGTACGAGGCCATCACGACTTCTTCACAACTGATGCAGATGAGCAGACAGTCGGAGGTTGTCAACAGGGTGCATGAGGCTGGACTGGATCTTGAGGTACTGAAAACTCCTCCAAGGATAATAAGGGTAGATGACTAGGCATCAGGTAGGGGACAATCAGGGAAGATATGGATTATCCCTGCAGGTTACTCCGGTATCTGCAAATCATTTGGAACACTTGGTAGATCAAATAAATAGGGCGAAAAGAATAGGAGCTGGTAGAGTATGACCATAAAAAAAAGCATAATGTTCAGGATGGGGGTTATTTACCTGTTCTTCCTGGCTCTTGCTTTGTGGTTGTGTATTGAGATTATTAACCTTAAGTTTATCCAGGCAGACAAGTGGAAAACCCAGTCACATGAGGTTGAGCGCAGTGAGAACATAGTAATGCCCAACCGTGGTGATATCCTTGATGTTAATGGTAAGAAACTTGCCACATCGGTACCATCGTACCGCCTTTATATGGACCTTTTGGCCGAAGGTCTCACTGATGCTAAATTCAATTCCAACATAGACTCTCTGTCAATATGCCTGGCCAATTTCTTCAAAGACAAAAGTGCTGCCGCATACAAGCGTGACCTTCAACTTGCCCGTCAGAAAGGCAGGCGTTATCACCTTGTCAATCCAATGCGCCTGTCATATACCGAGTTTCAGGTGGTCAACAAATTCCCGATTTTCAGAGAAGGGCGCAATAAGGGTGGTTTTATTCCAGAACAGTTGGACCGTCGCCAGCAACCATTCGGCAGCCTTGCCTCACGAACCATCGGCAAGATGTACGGTGAGAGTACCAAGGGTGGTATGCTCGGTCTCGAGAGGGCTTATGACGACAAGCTCCGTGGTACTCCTGGCACCAGTGTTATGAAACGGATCTCAGGACGCTGGGTTCCGGAAGTTGTCACTCCTCCTATCGACGGTTACGATGTAGTAAGCACAATAGATATCAGCATACAGGATGTAGCTGAGCATGCCCTACGTAAGCAGCTTGTCAGACACAATGCCGACCACGGGGTCGCCATCCTTATGGAGGTACAGACAGGTGCAATAAAGGCCATGGTCAACCTTCACAGGCTAAGTTCCGGAGTGTATGTTGAAGACTACTTCAACTATGCAATCGGTGCCGCCACAGAGCCCGGCTCTACTTTCAAGCTCTTTTCACTTATGGCCGCACTTGAAGATGGCGTTGTCAAGGTTACCGATTCCATTGATACCGGCAATGGAGCCTACCGCTTTTACGACCGTATAATGCGCGACAGTCAGCAGGGTGGCTATGGCATGCTAAGCGTTTCGGAAGTCCTTGAGAAATCATCCAATATCGGTATTGCCAAAATAATCTACGAAAATTACAAGGACAACCCAAGGCGCTTTGTTGACCGTCTTTACAATATGGGTATAAACAAACCATTGGGAATAGAATTACTAGGAGAAGACCGTCCCCTGATCAAGTATCCGGGTGATAATTCATGGTCGGGCACCACCCTCCCATGGATGTCCATGGGTTATGAGGTCAAGATGACCCCTCTGCAACTACTAACTTATTATAATGCCGTAGCCAACAAGGGTAAGGCGGTCAGGCCAATGTTTGTCAAAGGACTGAGTCATCACGGTAAGATGGTGGAACGATACTCACCTGTGGTATTAAACAGTTCTATAGCCTCGAGACACACTATTGAGGCTGTACATCAGATTCTGATTGGTGTTGTGGAACGTGGTACTGCAAGGAATATCCGCAACAGCAACTACTCAATAGCCGGAAAGACAGGTACTGCCCAGGTAGCCAAGGGTAGCCAGGGTTACCAAAGCGGTGGTGTTGAATACCAGGCTTCGTTTGTAGGTTATTTCCCTGCAGAGAGACCTCGTTATTCATGTATTGTAGTGGTGTCAGCACCATCCAACAACGTTTATTACGGTAACATAGTTGCCGGATCAGTGTTCAGGGAGATCGCCGACCGGGTATATGCAACAGGCTTTGACTTTGTTGTGGAATCTCAATGGAAGCCGGGCAGGGAAGATCATGTATATCCATACTCCAAGGGTGGCACCTTCGATGATATAAGGACCATCTTCAGGGAACTGGATTATCCTGTCTATGCTGTCGGTTCCGCAAAGGAATGGGTTTCTACAACAGCAGCCGACAGTGGTATCGTTATCAGACCTAAGCCCATGCCCAATGGTGTAGTGCCTTCGGTTATTGGTATGGGAGCACGTGATGCCGTGTCATTGCTAGAAAATGCAGGTCTCCAGGTTCACTTGCAGGGAGTGGGACGGGTAGTGTCGCAGTCCATTCAGGCAGGATCAAAGATAAGGCCGGGAAGTACGATTTTTATAAGACTCGAATAGTACGAAACTGAAATATTGGGTTTATGAAAACATTTAATGATTACATAAAATGCCTTGCAGTGGTAGAGGAGAGGGGTGATGTTAATCCACCGGTAGCCGGGATAAGTTTTGATTCACGCAAGGCAGCCGCTGATCTGATCTTTGTTGCCATCCGTGGATGGAAGACCGATGGTCATCTCTATATTCCCGCTGCAGTTGAGGCAGGTTGCAAAATGATAGTATGTGAGGAACTTCCCGCTGAACTCCGTGAAGGGGTACGCTACATAAGGGTGGCCGACAGTTCTGAAGCCCTTGCCAAGCTTGCTGCAGAGCATTACAACCACCCTACTCGTGAACTTAAGGTAGTGGGGGTAACCGGGACCAACGGCAAGACTACTGTAGCGACACTACTATACAAGCTGGCCGGTTATCTGGGTTACAGAGCCGGACTTTGTTCCACAGTGGCCAACTATATTGGTGATACCAAACTTGACACTACACATACTACCCCTGATGCATTGACACTTCAGGCACTTATGCGCAAAATGGCTGATGAGGGATGCGACTATTGTTTTATGGAGGTCAGCTCCCACTCCGTGGTTCAGAAACGCATCGCTGAAATTGACTTTAAAGGGGGAATTTTCACAAATATTACACATGATCATTTGGATTATCATGTTACCTTCGATGCTTATCTGAAAGCCAAGAAGGGCTTCTTTGACGGACTTGGAAAACAAGCTTTTGCGCTTGTTAATGCTGATGATCGTAACGGGGATGTGATGGTACAGAACTGCTCTGCCCGGAAGCGGAGTTACTCCCTGCGGAGCATGGCCGATTTCAGGGTAAAAGTGGTTGAGAGTCTATTTGAAGGTATGCATCTCGAACTGAATGGCAAGGAGCTGTGGACTCCATTTATTGGACGCTTCAATGCGTCCAACCTGGCTGCAGTTTACGGCGCCGCTGTGATGCTGGGCTGGAATGAGAATGAGGTACTTACTGCCATGAGCACACTCAGACCTGTCGACGGTCGATTTGAAACAATCCGCTCGTCAGAGGGAGTCACTGCTGTGGTTGACTATGCTCATACTCCCGATGCTCTACAGAATGTGATTGAAGCAATTAATGAGATACGAGGCACCGACAATAACCTGATCACTGTTGTTGGAGCCGGCGGGGACAGGGATGCTACCAAGCGTCCTGTGATGGCTGCAGAAGCCGTTAAGGGAAGTACCAAGGTGATACTTACCTCTGACAATCCACGTAGTGAGGATCCTGATAAGATCATCGAGCAGATGATGGCAGGTGTCGCTTTTGCTGACAGGTCAAAGGTATTGTGTATAACCAACAGAAGAGAGGCCATACGCACTGCGTGCAGCATTGCACAAAAGGGCGACGTGGTTCTCGTGGCCGGAAAGGGCCATGAGACCTATCAGGAAGTTAAGGGTGTAAAGACTCATTTTGATGACCGGGAGGTGATCAGGGATTTTTTTGGACAACATTAATTTAGTAGCTCATGCTGTTTTATATTTATGAACACCTGCAATCATACAATCTCCCGGGACTGGGGATGTTTCAGTATATCACCTTTAGGTCGGGTATGGCGATTATCCTGTCGTTGCTTATAGCGACGGTTTTCGGGAAGAGACTGATTGGAATACTGCAGAAGAAGCAGATAGGTGAGATAGTACGTGACCTGGGACTGGAAGGTCAGTATCAAAAGAAGGGGACCCCGACCATGGGAGGTGTTCTGATTATTATCTCGATTCTTATCCCTGTACTGCTTTTTGCCAGGCTCGACAACGTGTATATCCTGTTGATGATAATCACTGTTGTGTGGCTTGGGACTATTGGTTTTCTCGACGACTACATCAAGGTGTTTAAGAAAGATAAGAAGGGACTTGCCGGAAGGTTTAAGATACTTGGTCAGGTGGGACTTGGTTTGATAGTAGGACTGACACTGTATTTCTGTGGTGATGTGGTTGCAAGGATTAAGACTCCTGTGCCGGCTGAGGAAAAGATTGAAATAATGCAGGAGGAAGCCTCCGTAGCTGCTGTGGTTGTTGAGACTATTAAGGCTCCCGTTACCAATGTCCCATTTTTCAAGAACAACAGGATAAATTACAGTTCGATATTCGATTTCCTTGGTGAGAAAGGGAAGTCCTGGGGCTGGGTCTTTTTTGTAATCGTGATCACTTTTATTATCACTGCCGTGTCCAACGGGGCCAATATGACCGACGGACTGGATGGGCTGGCTACAGGTGTCTCAGCGATAATAGGTGTTACGCTGGGAATCTTTGCTTACCTATCGGGCCATACTATCTACGCCGATTATCTCAATATAATGTATATCCCCAACTCGCAGGAGCTGGTTGTCTTTATGGCTGCCTTTATCGGTGCTACGGTTGGGTTCCTCTGGTATAACTCCTTCCCGGCTCAGGTCTTTATGGGTGATACTGGAAGTCTTACCATTGGCGGTATCATTGCCGTATTCTCAATATTGATAAGGATAGAACTGTTGCTGCCCATACTTTGCGGGGTGTTCTTTGTCGAGAGCCTTTCTGTGATTATTCAGGTAAGCTATTTCAAATATACAAAGCGCAAATATGGCGAAGGCAGGAGGATATTCAAAATGGCTCCCCTGCACCACCATTATCAGATGAAGGGATTTGCTGAACCCAAGATAGTGACCCGTTTCTGGATAGTCAGCCTGCTGCTTGCTGTTCTGACTGTCGTAACACTTAAGATCAGGTAGGAATGCAAAAGGAACTTGTAATACTGGGTGCTGGTGAAAGCGGCGTTGCTGCAGCCTTGCTTGCAAAAGCAAAGGGTATTCCTGTGTTTGTAAGCGACAGCAGCACTATTGCGGAGAGGTTCAGAGCCGAACTGACTTCTGCCGGAATCACTTTTGAGGAGGGTGGCCATAGCAGGGATAGGATATTGGCTGCAGCTGAGGTAATCAAGAGTCCCGGTATTCCTGATAAGGTTGCGCTTATAAAGGACCTTGACCATGCAGGCATTCCGGTAATCTCGGATATCGAATTTGCAGCCCGTTACTCAAAGGCCCATATTGTTGGGATAACAGGCAGTAACGGCAAGACAACGACTACACTGTGGATTTACCATATACTTAAGGTGGCCGGAATAGATGCTACCCTTTCGGGAAATGTGGGTGTCAGTCCCTGTCGTCAGCTTGCCGACAGAGATCCTGCAGTCTTTGTGATGGAACTAAGCAGTTTTCAACTCGACAGGATGTACCGCACAAGGGTCAACACTGCTGTGTTGACCAATATCACACCCGATCACCTTGACAGGTATGATTACAAGTTTGAAAACTATCTTAACTCCAAACTGAGGATACTGCAAAACCAGGGTGAAGGTGACCGCTTTATCTGGTGGACGGGAGATGCCGTTATGAAGGAACACTTCAGACCTGAGCTGACTCCCGCCTCTAAAGTGCCTTTCAGCCTGGGTAGTGTGGAACAATGCAGTGCAGTTCAGAGTGTTGAGGTACAGGATGCTTTGACTCATCTAGGCCTGTCCAATGGTGATGATTGCCAGTTATGTTGTAAGGCCAATGGAGGTAAGACTTCGTCGGCTATAATAAATGGTGACTCTTTGCATATAGAATTTGAAGGTAAGGTACTGGATGTACAACTTGATAAGGTAGCTCTCAAGGGAAGGCACAATCTGTGTAATGCAATGGCTGCATCACTTGCAGCTCTTAGTGCTGGAGCCTCACCTGAGGCCGTAGCCGAAGGTCTTGCTAGCTTCGAGGCAGTAGAACACCGGTTAGAACCCTGCGGTGAAGTTGACGGAGTCCTCTTTATAAATGACTCCAAAGCTACAAATACAGATTCCGCATGGTATGCCCTTGACAGTATGACAAGGCCTGTAGTTTGGATAGCCGGAGGTACCGACAAGGGTAATGACTATAGGGTACTCGAAGATCTGGCCCGTAGTAAGGTAAAGGCACTGATATGTATGGGAGTTGACAACTCCAAACTGATAAAGGCATTTGAAGGGGTAGTTTCCACCGTTGTCAGCACTGCAAGTCTGGATGACGCATTCAGGGCAGCAATAGAGAATGCCAGTAGCGGAGATGTAGTGCTACTTTCACCTGCTTGTGCAAGTTTTGACCTGTTTAAAAACTATGAACAGAGAGGAAAATTATTTAAAGAAAAAGTAAAGGAATTATTATAAGTGCACAAAGGTTCGAATGGTGGTAAAATAAGTGACACAATACTGCTGGGAAGGCAGTAGCTGTAAAATAGTAGTTAGATGCGTGAAACAATGAAGAAATATTTTAAGGGTGATCCTGTAATCTGGGTGGTGATAGTAATTCTTTCTACTATATCAGTGCTCTCAGTATACAGTGCCACCGGCTCTCTGGCTTACAAGCATCAGGGAGGCAATACTTCCTACTATTTGTTCAAGCAGCTTTTCTCACTGGGTATTGGCGTTGGCATTATCGTCTTTATTCACAATATCAACTTCAGATGGATTGCCAGATTCAGCTTTGTGGCTCTGGCTATTTCGGTGGGATTGCTACTTGTGACTCTGTTTGCAGGTGTTAATCTTAATATGGCATCAAGGTGGCTTACCATTCCTGGTATTGGAATAACCTTCCAGCCTTCGGAAATGGCTAAGCTGGCATTGATAGTATGGGTAGCCAGACTTCTGGCTCAGCATCAGAAACCTGATGCCCCAGCCTCGGAGGCATTCAAACCCATAATATCCTGGGTAGCAATCGTGGCTGGCCTTATTTTCAGGGAAAACCTGTCGACAGCCCTTCTTATAGTGGCTGTATCTTTTGCTATGATGTATGTAGGTCGGGTACCCATGAAATATCTTGCTGGAACTGGATTTATTGCAATTGCAGCTGTAGTTCTGTTGCTGCTGTTGGCTCCCAAGGTTGACTTCCTGCCACGTGCAGCCACCTGGACGGCACGTGTCGAACAGTTTTTCGATCCCGAAAAGGCAGATGATGCTTCAAGCTATCAGTCGGTTCAAAGTAAGATTGCAATTGCAAATGGTGGCCTTTTGGGTAAGGGGCCTGGCAACAGCATTCAAAGAAACTTCATCCCTCACCCTTATAGTGACTTCATATTTGCAATTATTGCAGAGGAGTACGGACTGTTCGGTCCGATGGTTGTAATATTGTGTTACATAATCCTTCTCGCCAGGATAGGGGTGATAATTAGGAAGAGTAATACGACCTTCCCGGCCTTCCTGGCTTTGGGTCTTGGACTTATGCTCGTTTCCCAGGCCTTTGTCAACATGGGTGTGGCTGTAGGTATCTTCCCGGTTACGGGACAGCCGCTACCTCTTATTAGTCTGGGTACAACGTCTGTGTTCTTTACCTGTGCGAGCTTTGGACTAATACTCGGAGTCAGCAGATACAACGAAGAAAGGGAAAAGGAAGCTGAGGGTGCTGACGATAATGATGCTGGTGAGCAGGACGAAGAAGGGTAGACTGAATCAGATAAAAGCGGTAATATGGAAAAGCGAAATCCAAAAATAATAATCAGCGGTGGAGGTACAGGGGGACATATCTTCCCGGCCATTTCCATAGCAGATGCACTAAGGAGGGCAATGCCTTCCTGTGAGATACTCTTTGTTGGAGCACTTGGCAGGATGGAGATGGACAGGGTTCCGGCTGCCGGCTACAAGATAGTAGGACTACCGGTTGCAGGCTTTCAGAGAAGGCTTACATGGAAGAACCTGTCCTTCTTTTACAGGCTGGCTGCAAGCATGATCAAAGCAAGACAGGTAATTCGCAGTTTTCGTCCCGATGTAGCAGTTGGTGTGGGAGGTTATGCCAGCGGACCGGTACTACGGGCCGCTGCTGCTGCGGGAGTTCCGACTGTCCTGCAGGAGCAAAACAGTTTTCCCGGGGTGACCAACCGTATCCTTTCCAAAAAGGCAGCTGCTATTTGCGTTGCCTATCCTGAGATGGAGCGCTTTTTCCCGGCCGAAAAGATAATATTTACCGGTAACCCGGTACGCAGTACTCTTACTCAAAACCTCAACCTGCAGGAGGCCTATGCCGAATTTGGGCTGGATCCTTCGCTTCCGACCATCCTTGTAATTGGTGGAAGTCTGGGGGCTGGCAGCATCAACAGAGGTATGCTTGAAAGGATTGAGTTGGTAAGGGGAAGGAAGGTCCAGGTGCTGTGGCAGACCGGAAGGAATTACCATGAAAATATTCAAAGAGAACTTCTGCCTATGGGCCTGAGCAATGTAAAGGTACTGCCCTTTATCTCAAGGATGGATTTTGCCTATGGTATTGCAGATGTGGTGGTGTCAAGGGCAGGAGCGAGTTCAATCAGCGAACTTGCGTTGCTGGGTAAGGCATCAATATTGGTGCCGTCACCAAATGTGGCAGAAGACCACCAGACCAAAAATGCCATGGCACTGGTGGATAAGTCGGCTGCCATCCTTGTAAGGGATGCAGAGGCTGGTGAGAAACTGCTGCCTGAAGCATTGAGATTGTTGGACGAGCAGGATTTGAGAAAGGACCTGTCAAATAATATCAGGTTGTTTGCCCGTCCCAATGCGGATAGGGATATTGCCGAAGAGGTACTGAAACTATGTGGTATTGAATAAAAGAGAAACACGATGATGCTTCCTGACGAGATAAAGAGAGTGTGGCTGATAGGGATAGGTGGTATTGGAATGAGTGCCCTGGCACGTTATTTCAAACTGCGCGGCTGTATGGTGGCAGGTTATGACCGTACCCCATCGCCGGTTACCGAAGCTCTTCAGGAGGAAGGCATAGAGGTAGTTTTTGACGAAAATCCCGATCTGATAGGCCCACCATTCAGGGCTAAGGAGGGGACATTGATAATTTTCACTCCTGCAGTAGGGGAAGATCAGGCTCAGCTCGTCTTCTTTAGGGAGGGAGGTTTTACTGTTATGAAGAGGGCTCAGGTGCTAGGTATTGTAAGTCGGGGAAGCAGGAGTGTCTGTATTGCCGGTACTCACGGCAAGACCACGATAACAACACTGACAGCTCATCTGTACAGGGAAAGCAGTTTGGGTTGCTGTGCCTTCCTTGGTGGTATTGCCAAGAACTTCAATACAAACTTCCTTTGGGATGAGACATCCGAGTATGTGGTGCTGGAGGCTGATGAGTTTGACCGTTCCTTCCTGTGGCTTAGGCCATACACGGCATTGATTTCTGCAGTTGATGCCGACCACCTGGATGTGTACGGCACACGTGAGAGTTTCCTTGAAGCCTTTGCGGAGTTTGCTTCCGGAGTAGTGAGCGGGGGTAGCCTGCTGATAAAAGATGGTTTACCTCTGGACCTGTCAAAGCTGGATCCGGGTGTGAACATCTATACCTACTCGCTGAATAGTAAGAGAGCTGATTTTTACGCTGAAAATATAAGGATAGATAAGGGTTCCTATTGCTTTGATCTTATGACACCTGCAGGTGTCATAAGCGGGCTTGAAATGGGCATACCTGGGCTGCTGAATGTTGAGAATGCTGTTGGCGCCATGGGACTGGCTTTGCTTAACGGAGTGCAGCCAGATGAGATTCGCAGGGCTTTACCTATGTTCAGGGGTATCAGGCGCCGTTTTGATATCTGGCATAAGACTGAAGACTTTGCCTTTATTGATGATTATGCTCACCATCCCGAGGAAATCAGGGCTACAGTGCAGAGTGTTAGACTGATGTATCCCGGTTATCATCTGACCGGAGTATTTCAGCCTCACCTATATACCAGAACCCGTGATTTTGCTGATGGCTTTGCTGATGCCTTGTCGTTGCTCGATGAGGTAGTACTGGCAGATATATATCCGGCAAGGGAAGAACCTATTCCGGGCATCACCAGCAGGAGCATAGGGGAACTGATTAGTGGTACTCCGGTAACTTATGTAGAGTATGATAAACTAATTGAGAGTCTGACGCCAAGAAAGGATGTACCGCAGGTCATCCTGACCATGGGGGCTGGGGATATAGACAGGCTGGTTCCTGTGCTTGCTGAGAAGTTTAAACTATTGAAAAAGTAATTGTTATTGTTAAAAACTATAGTCAAAGTGTTGATAATTATTGATCCTGACTTGCAGGGTCTTGAGTTTAAAACAGTTATATTTAGCCGGTCAGGCGGCTTTCGGGAATAAGATATGAGAAAGGCTGTCAAAATATTGAAGTGGGGTATTGTACTGGTGTACTTTCCTGTGATGTTGTCCTTTGTGGCAGTCAGTCACAGGTCTGTAGTCTGTTCGGATGTCAGAGTGTATGTCAAGGATAGTGCAGAAGCCCGCTTTATAGATGCTGCCGAGATAAGAAAGCTACTGCTTGACAAATATCCCTCATTGCTGGGTGAGCCGGTTAGGAGTTTGAACTTTGAGGAATTAGAGAACTTTGTTAAGCGTAACAGTTCGGTTCGTACCTGTGAGGTATTTAATTCGGGTTCCGGAGTTTTAAACATAGAACTGACCCAGTACAAACCTATTGTCAGGGTGCTGGCATCAAACGGAACTTTCTATCTTGACAGTGAAGGACATCAGATACCTGTATCGTCGCGTTTTTCGGCAAGAGTACTTGTTGCAAACGGAACAATACCGGACGATAAAACAGAACTGTTGAATGTGGCTCGTCTGATCGCTTCCGATCCCTTCTGGGAGGCTCAGTTTGAGCAACTTTATATACGTAGAAATAACGATTACGTTTTGGTACCACGGGTTGGTGATCATTTGATACTGCTCGGTCCGCCTGAGGAAGTTGAGATCAAACTGAGAAACCTCAGGGCTTTATATCAAAGTGGACTGGACCCAAAGGAGTGGAACGAATACAAGGTGATCAACCTGAAGTTTAAGAATCAGGTGATCTGTTCGAGATGTAAGTTATAGTAGTGAGTAAAGAAGATTTTTTAGATATAGATAAACCCCATAGAAATGAATCAAGAAGCTAAACTGGTTGCTGCTATTGATATCGGAACCACCAAGGTTGTGGCTATTGCCGGGCGCAGGTATCCTGACGGCGAAGTGGAAATTCTGGGAGTGGAGAAGACGCCTTCAACCGGTGTCAAGAGGGGCGTGATTCTGAATATTGAAGAGACTGTTTCTGCGATCAGGGAGGTGGTTTCCCGTCTTGAAACAAGGCTTGATGTGCGTATTGGTGAAGTATATGTGGGTATGGCCGGCTATTCAATGAAGAGCCTTACAAATCGTTGTTACCGGTTTATCGATCCAAATAAGGAGATTTCTACCTTTGATCTTGAAGAACTTAGAAAAGACAGTCATAAGATATCACTGGAGCCAGGAGAGAAGGTAATCCACGTAATAGCGCAGGATTATAGTGTGGATAATGAGCATGGAGAAAGGAATCCTGTCGGTATGGCTGGTCACAGGCTGGAAGGATACTACCATGTTGTTATAGGTCGTATGACTGCTATCAAGAACATAGAGAAGTGTATTCACAGGGCTGGTCTTCAACTCAAGGGTATAATTCTTGAACCTTTGGCTTCCGCTCACGCTGTACTTACTAAGGACGAGATGGAGGGCGGTGTAGTAATGGTTGACATTGGTGGAGGCACAACCGACCTGGCAATCTTCCAGAACGGAGTTGTTCGTCATACTGCTGTTATTCCCTTTGGTGGAAACGTAGTTACCAACGACATCAAAGAAGGCTGTTCTCTACTTTTCAAGCAAGCTGAGATGCTCAAGGTGCAGTTTGCCTCAGCTATGAGCAGTCTGGTACGTGAGGACCTCTATGTATCAATCCCAGGCATGCCCGGTTGGGAAGCCAAGGAGATATCTTTCAGGAACCTGGCTGCAATAGTTCAGGCTCGTATGGAAGAAATCATTGAGTATGTTGCACATCACATAGAAAAATCCGGATATTACGATAGGCTCTCAATGGGAGTGGTAGTAACCGGAGGAGGAGCATTGCTTAAGGATATTGCTCATCTGATCAAGCTCAAGACAGGACTTGAGGTAAGGATAGGAAGGCCGTCAAGATATCTTGGTACGACCGATATTGCACCTGATCAGATGCCTTTCTACTCTACAGCTGTTGGTCTGCTGGTCGGTGCTTCCGAATATGCAGCTAAGCAGGTTGTAGAGGCTAAATTGTTTGAAATGCCACCTGTAGCTGAACAGCCTCAGAAGGAAGAGGTGCGCAGAACAGTAAGAACCAAGACTACTAAGCCGAAATCTGAAAAGGAACCTACACTTTATACAGGAGATCTTTTTGAGGCCATTAAGAATAGGATCGCGGGGATATTTGACGAAAAGGACGTTGAGATGTAGTATGCCATCTGGCATAGTTAACACTGAAAAAGGCTTATATGACTGAGGATTTGATCAATTTTGATATTCCAAGCAATCAGACTTCCATTATTAAGGTGATAGGAGTAGGTGGAGGTGGAAGTAATGCTGTTAACTACATGTACAACCTGGGAATTAAGGATGTAAACTTTGTGGTTTGCAACACTGATGCCCAGGCCCTGGCCAATAGTCCTGTACCCACGAGGGTACAGCTTGGCTCATCCCTTACTGAGGGACGTGGTGCAGGCAATAAGCCTGAAAGGGGAAGACAGGCTGCTATTGAAAGCATAAACGATCTGACAAGAGTATTGGATGACGGTACCAAGATGGTATTTATCACTGCCGGAATGGGTGGTGGTACTGGTACCGGTGCGGCTCCTGTTATTGCCAAGGTGGCAAAGGATATGGGTATTCTTACCGTAGGTATAGTTACAATCCCATTCAAATGGGAGGGCCACTTGCGTATCAATCAGGCCATTGAGGGAATCTCAGAAATGGAAAAGCATGTAGATTCTCTTCTGGTCATCAACAATGAGCGTTTGCGTGAAATGTACGGTGACCTTAAGGTCAGCGTCGCTTTCTCAAAGGCCGATAATGTTCTGGCTACTGCAGCCAAGGGTATTGCTGAAATCATTACTGTACATGGTTATGTCAACGTTGACTTCGCTGATGTTGAGACTGTGATGAAGGACAGTGGTGTGGCCATAATGGGCTCGGGGGCCGGTTCGGGTGAACATCGTGCTATCGATGCAATTGAGGCTGCTCTTGAATCTCCGTTGCTCAATAATAACAATATAAAAGGTGCAGGTAATATTCTGCTGAACATTACATCCGGTGTTGATGAGATCACTATGGATGAGGTTGGCATTATCACTGATTACGTACAGAATAAGGTAGGTCGCTCAGCCTCCATCATCTGGGGTACAGGAATAGATTCCAGACTCAAGGATGAGGTTGTGGTTACCATTATTGCCACCGGATTCGCTTCTGGCAATATGGAAGAGAAAAAGCCTGAGAAGCCGCAAAAGAAGGTGATGCGCCTTGAAATAGATGATGAAGGCAACCTGCATAAGGCATTCGACCTGGTAGAAGAGACCTTTGACGAGGAGGAGGAAGAAGGGAATGCAAGGGTTGTAACCTTTAATAATTTTGAGGAGGAGACCAGGAGGAAGGTAGAGCTACTCTATGGTTCTGATGACGAAGAAGAGGACGAGGACGACATCTTCAACCTTAGCGATGAGCCGGAGGAAATAAGTCTCTTTGTCCGTGGAAGTGACGGGTCGCGCATAAAGGTTGATGCTGACGATCTGTATGATGAAGGTCGGCTTGATGAAATAGAAAATGTACCGGCCTACAAACGCAGAAATGTTAGTTTTACACAGACCTCCAAGAGCACCGAGACTAAGGTGTCGAGGTTTTCAATCTCCAAGGATGGCACGGGTAAGCCAAAGATTGGACCAAACAACCGCTTTTTACACGATAACGTCGATTAGGATTTTCGTTTAATAATAAAAAAAAGATGCTGAGCCTCGGGGCTCAGCATCTTTTTTATTGAGTTTTACTGATTCCTATTTGTTCGACTATTAATAGAACCTTGCCCTTCTGTCCTTAATCTCAGCATCATTGCGCAGAGCTCTGATTAATTGATAGTCAACCGTCATAAGGGTATTTTGTGCAAATTCAGTATTCAGAAGGTCTTCTGACACTTCCACAGTTTCTACATTGTTAACCTTCAGAACATATACACCATTATTACCCTTAACTGGTTTTGATATTTGTCCGGCAGGAGTATTTACAGCAGCAGATACAAGAGCTGGTTCAACACCTGCACCAGGAACCTGGATATCTGAGAAGCTTAGTCCATTGACAGTTTCAACTTCTGTATTGTAATCAGCGGCAATGGTTTCAAAGCTGGCACCAGAAGCCAGTTTAGCTTCGATTTGAGCAGCCAGTAATTCAGCTTTCTTTTGTTGTTTCAGATATGCTGTAATTTGCGGGCTAACTTCATTAACAGAGGCATAACCTTCTTCTGCAGCGTTAACCAGGTTGGCAATCACAAATTGATCATCAAATTCGAAAACTGGTGACATTGAGCCAACATTGGTTTCAAATGCCCATCTTACGAGTTCCCTGGCAGAAGTGAAACCTCCGACATAATTGTCATTTTCCCTGATTGAGCGTCCATAACGTTTTACGAGCTTACCTTCTTCGATAGCCTGGTTGAACTTCTCCGGGGTATTGTTGTCAGCAGCAAACCTTGCAGCCTGTCTATATACATCCTGATATGTTTCGGAGCTATAGTGAATTTCACGAACAAGGGTTGCCAGATTATACTTTGGTGTTGCAGGACCTTGTTGCTGAATGTTGATTATATGTATTCCATATTGGGTTTGAGTTTTAACCAGATCACCCGTTTTGCCTTTGAATACAGCATCATTGAATTCAGGAACCATCATACCTTCGGTAAACCATCCAAGATCACCGCCGTTGATAGCAGAACCTGGATCCTGAGAATATCTGCGAGCCAGGTCAGCAAAATCAGCACCTTTCCTGATCAGATCCATAAGGCTGTCTGCCAAAGCGTTTGTGGCATCCAGTGTAGTTTCACGAATCAGAATGTGACGTGCTCTTGCTGAGTCAGGCATATTGTTGATTGCAACGAGGCGACTTGCCTTGTAAGCGTTGTCTTCGAAGTAGGGACCAAACACATCACCTACTTTTGCAGACAGGATGAAATCCTGGACCTGAGAGCTGAATTCTGCAAGGCGTTGGTTACGGCCAATATATTGAATGTCAGAATTGAGGTTTACAAATTGAATTGGATCAACTTCAGGAGATGAGAAGTCACCAATAAGCTTGTTTACCCATTCCAGAGCAGCAGTTCTGTCTGCATCTGTTGGTTCAATTGCAAAAGTGATGTACTCGATGTCACGTGTAGCTTCACGCTTGAAATACTTTTTGTTCTTATTGTAGTAATCCTTTACTTCCTTTTCTGAAACGGTAATCAGTGAGTCGGCAACAGTAGAAAGGCGTACTCCTACGAAATCGAAATCCACACTCTTGCTTCTGGCGGCAATTTCCTGATTTTTGAGGGCAGTTGGCATATACATACCCTTCTTGAGCAGGTTGCCATATTTGATAAAGAGCTTTTCATTAATCAGTTGTTCCTCCATTACCATCCAGTAGAAATATGCTGTAGGATCTACGTTCTTGTTTTGCAGGAAGCTCATTACCCTTTGTGGATCGAAAATCCCGGTGCCGGGGTCAGCAAACAATGGATGTTGATATATTGCAGGGTGGATGTTACGTCCTGTGACCATATCTAGAACTTCTTCGGAAGTAACTGCAATTCCTAGTTGTTCATAGCGTTCTTCAAGAAGAGCCTGACTGATGAACATTTCTTTGATCTGTTCCCTAAGACTGTAGGTCTCTTCTTCGGTCAGACCAGTTGCACCGGTATTCAGCTTATTGAACTCTTCCATTTCGGAAATCTTGTTCTGAAACTCATTTATACCAATAGATTTACCGTTGATGTTGAGAACCTCAGTCTGATTTCCGGAAAATATAGAAGGACCTGAACTCATAAGGTCCGTCAAAATAAAGGCAGCCAGGGCCAGTCCTATAAAGATCGCTACAAATACTCCTCCTTTGCTGCGAATTTTCTCTAAAGTTGCCATTAGAAATAAATATTAGATTTTAGCTTTTCAAAACGGCTACGAATATACGAAAAAATGTATAAGTACATTCTAAAACCGTAATCTGTTTCTTTATGTTATTTGGCAATATTATACAGGAAGTATGGTGATCTGTACCAGATCAATCCTCGACTTGGAGGCTTCCAGAATCTTAATTGAGATATTGTCAATAATGATCTCTTCACCTACTCCGGGGATGGATTCACTATGTGATAGAATAAGGCCGGCAATGGTTTCGTAATCGTCTGATACAGGTAGGTTGAGGTTGTATTTCTCATTGAGATAATCGATCTCGGCACGGGCCGAAAACTTGTATGTATTGTCGAATATCTTAACCTCTGTAAGGTCTGAGACATCGTGCTCATCATTGATTTCCCCGAAGATCTCTTCCAGGATATCTTCAAGGGTTACAATTCCTGAGGTGCCACCAAACTCATCCACCACAAGTGCAATGCTCTTGTGTTCCTTGGTGAAGATTTCAAGCAGTTTGTTGGCTGTCATAGATTCCGGCACTACGGAGATAGGTGTAATTACGCTCTGTACGGAGTCAGGATTGTTAAAGAGGGCAGAAAGGTGAACATAACCAACTATATTGTCAATAGTTTCTCTGTACACCAGAATCTTGGAGAAACCTGTCTCGATAAACATCTTTCTCAGCGTCTCAATATCATCACTTATCTCGACAGCTTCAAGGTCTGTACGTGGCACATAGCACTCCCTGATTTTTATACTTGAGAAATCAAGTGCATTCCTGAAGAACTTAACTTCTTCTGGTTCCGGTTCAGGTTTCTCCTCGTTGCCGGATGAGTCAATCAGAAGGTGGTCCAGACTAATTCTCTCAGGGACGGGAACCGGTCCGTTATTGCCATTCTTCCTGATCTTACGGTATAGAAAGTCAGTAAATCCGGAAAGAGGTTTTGCAATCGGATATAGGATTGCATAGATTCCAAGAAGAGGAACTGAAATTATATTGAGAGAGCGGGAAGGGTTCAATCTAAAAATAAGTTTGGGCAACACCCTGGAAAACAGCATGAACACCAAGGTGGCCAGCAGTACCTGTATTATTGCAACAAGCAGGAGGGAGTCGGTAAGGTGAATAAGTTCCGGACCAGTATAAAATACCAAGCTAATCGTAAATGTGGCAAGGGCAATCACATTACCAGCAAAGACAGTAGTTACAAAAAGGTGTCGATTGTTATAAAAGATATCGGTAACCTTGCTGTATGACGGATACTTCTGTCTGTTGAGTTCTATCATCAGCTTATTGGATGCAAGCAGGGCCATCTCACTCCCCGAAAGGATTGAACTTATAAGAAGTGCGACAAGCATTACGGCAATATGACTCATAAATCCGGATTATTGTCAGGATAAATATACAGATTTTTCGATGTCTTTGGATGTTGTATCACCTCCTGTAGTGAATGATGTGCATTAGTTGCCGGAAGAACTGCCTGATTCTAAGGCATCTTCGTCTATATGCAGTATGCCACTGATGTTAAGTATTTTGTAGTTTTCAAGTCTGTCGTCGGACTCAAACCCACGACCTGTGATAATCTCACTATCTGTGCTGATCTTGATAAACTGATCTGAATAGACCTTTTTGTTTCGGGTGTCCCAAAACATTAGTTCGGTGTTGATTACATCACCATTGGTATTGACTGCCTCAACATCCTTACGTAGTTCCCAGAGTTCTTCATTCTGGTGATAAATAGCATAGTTGCATCTCACCTGAGCCTCAATTTCCTCATTTACATTGTAAACATAGAGGTGCAGACCATTGGGGAAATCTACAATTGGTTCGCTGCGCTGATCATACTGAGCCATCTCAGGAGTAATGAAACGATACTTTACACGACCTGAGTCACTAACTATGGAAGTAAGATCTTTAAGTATCAGACTTGGAAGTTCCTCCTTATTTGTAAGCTCCTTGATTTCCTCAGCCTTATTGGGCTTACATGAGAAAAAAGCAGCGGCAAGCAGTATGGTAATACTGCCTGCCGTTGTTTTAAAAAGCCTAATGTTTATGTGTTTATGTTTCAACCGAAACACCGTTTTATCTATTTTCTAGCTCTTACAGTTGTTCTTTCGTTGATCCATCCTCCAACTTCATAGGTTTGGCCTTCTTCAAGGTTTTCGAAGAATACTTCGTTAATTGGAGGGAAGTGAGCAGAATAAGTTCTGATGGCTTCATTGGCAGCATCAGCTATACTTGGGTCAACAGACTTAGCCTTCATAAACTTGTCAACAGCAGCCCAGTAAGCTGATTTCTTTTCAACTTCAGTACTACCGATTGAGTTGGCTGACAGTGCATAGGCCTGGCCGATAAGCATGTATGGCATACCCCATTCCGGACGAGCTTCTATAGCCCTTAGAGCAAAGCTTCTTGCTTGAACAAATCTTTCATTGGACAGGTGAATCATACCGATTTGGTACAGATAATCAGCCTTTTGCTTGTTGTCATCAGCCAGTTCAACAGCCTCATTTAAGAATTTCAAAGCCTTTGTTACATCATCAGCTTTCAGGTACATTCTAGCAAGACCATAAGCAGATGCACTTGATGGCTCAATGTTGTGCTGATATTCGGATACCTTGTAAAGAAGGGCGTCATCACAGGAAGCTCTTACAAGCATTTGGCTAACTCGTTTAAGCCATGCAAGGTCAAATTTGTTGTCTTCCAGTTGTGGTTGATAAATCTTTACGATAACATCGCAGGTAGCAACACCACTCTTTGCAAAAAGGGCTTCAACACCACCCTTTACTTGATCGTAAATTTCAAGTTGAGCAGCAGACTTTGCTTTATCCTTAAGGTTTGCATCAAGATATTCACTTAATGTTGAGTAAATGTCAATTACAGTTTCTGCATTGATTTTACCCATTTCATACATATTGACAGCTGTACTCATGTAAGTTGCCAGGTATGCAGGTTGCGATGCCTGTTTCAGACCGGTAACAGACTCCTTCAGCAGTTGATAAGCTTCTTCAACTATGGCAGCGTTATCACGCTTGTAGTTAAGCATATCTATAGCCTTTGCGCCTTTGATGGCAGCAGCAGGGTTACGTGGGTGGTCACCGAAGAATTGGATTCTTTGGTCATGAACCTTCATCAGATATTGATAAAGCTCTTCAAATTTAGCTGCATCACGGTTCTTGGCAATCTTGTCCTTGAGCATTACTATACCGTCGATATAGATATTAACAGTAGCAGCCGGACATTCATTGAACGCTATTTCCCATGCTGGGAATGCTGTTTCGTAGTTCTTGTTCTTAAAATCTTCGTTGTAAAGTGATAAATTCGTGACACAGCGAATACTATCCTCTCCAATTCCATACTTGGTTTTGGAATCCCTACCGGTTTGTGCGTGTGCACAAGCCATGGACACGAATAATCCGATAATAAATAATTTAAAAACTCTCATCTCAACTTGTTTTTATGGTTATTACACCTCAGATAACTTTCTTTTTACTTATATAGTGATATAAATGTTCCATTATATTAATCAAACTGTCGTTTGAAGAACCAGGATTCATGCATAGTGAAACTAAGACTAAGTCTGTTGACTCTTTCTTTAAGCTGGCTACTGTTGCCTGTACCCAGTGCAGTGAATTCATAACCTATGTTGACCGTTGTCTTGGTTCTTCCCAGCGGAAGACCTAGTCCAAAACTTATGCCATAACCTTTGACCTGTTGTCCATCAAGCTTAATATAGTTCTCTCTGTAGTTGATTCCAGCCCTATATCTGACTATTTCATAATACTTTCTGGGTGACCTGTAATTGGGGATATATTCAGCACCCAGGCCCACAAATGTAACATTTGCAGTTTCAGTATTCTCATCAGGGAATTTTGATTCGGCCCAGTTTTCAAAGCTCGCATCTGCAGCAAGTGTCAGCTTGTCAACAATGTTGTATGAAGCACCAATACCTACTTTCATCGGGAGTTGAAATGCACTCTTTGTCCATTCGTTTTCCTTAAAAACTAAGGTATCAGGGTTAACAAAAAGTCCATCATCGGATGCAAAACTAAAGCCGCGTGCTATAAAAAGAGAGGACTCACCCTTAACATTTGTTTCAGGTCTGAAAACTGCACCAAAGACAAGAGATCTTTCTTCATCAATTTTTTTGGTGTATTGAGCTCCAAAATCCAGAATTAAATCGGCCAGATGATGTTTGGTTCTTATACCATACAAATACGAGTTGTCGTCATCGGCAAACTCATGGATGGCAGTGTGGTTAAGTTCGCCAAACCATATGTTGGCGTTAAGGCCAACAGACAGGTTTGGCATAATATTATATGCAATACCTCCGTACAGGTTGGAAATATTTCCACTTCCCTCCATGTGCATTACTGAGGACTCACCATTTGTTACCTGTTTTGATTCGAAAAGGTATCCAGCATTGGAAGCAGGTTTAAGACCGATAATCATACCACCTCTTTTCCCAAGAGAAAAACCCATTGCGAAATAGTCGAAGTTGACATCGGAGAATCTTTGTGAACCATTGCTGGTCTTGAAATTCTGTATCTTGGTCTCTAATCCTGTATCAAACAAGAATGCAAGAGAATCGCCAGCCGAATACGTGGCAGGGTTCATAGAATTGAGGTAAAGAGGACTTCTGACACCAATACCGGTACCGCCCATAGCGTTATTTCGCCCAAATCCCTGATAATTCAGTTCACCGAGGCCATAACGGGAAAAAGGTGATGCCGTTCTTTTTTGTGAATACGTAACACTAACGGATGAAAGCATTACCAATCCTGCAATCAGGAATTTAAGTGTCTTATGCATTATATTCCAGTATTCGGTTAAGTCCAAACAATACTAAATTTTGATTTGCAAAGATGGGTTTTTTTAGCTTTCCTGCAAAAAAATCTGAGTCTCCACCTGTTATGAAACAGTCTGTGATACCCCATTCTTGCTCTACCATCCTGCGATAACCTTCCATCTCAAAAACTATTCCATTTATTACGCCGGAGGCTATAGCCTGGTGTGTAGTCTTACCAATAAGATCTCTGAAGTCATCGCTGGAAACCAGCGGAAGCCTTCCGGTAAAGGCGTTGAGGGCCTTGAAGCGCATCATCATACCGGGAGAAATATTTCCACCTATATATATATTACCGTCGATAACTACATCATAGGTGATAGCAGTACCAGCGTCAATTGCAAGTACTGATCTCCCCGGACACAGGTAAGTCACTCCGGCTGCAAGAGCTATTCGGTCTCTGCCCAGGGTCTCAGGTGTCTCATACTCATTGATGAAAGGGAGAGGAGTATTGCTGTCAAGAATAATGGTCTGCGCTATTCTGTCAAGTATCAGAGAGTGGTCATCATCAGATGTAACTGATGAAATAATGGCTAATTCAGGGCTAAATTGCTCTATTACAGAAACCAGTTTTCTTTGGTCACTATGAGAAGTTGAATCAACGGCAATAAGCTTCTCTTGGTCAAAAATTCCATACTTAATGGAACTGTTCCCTTTGTCAATTACTAACTTAACCATTATTTTGCAGCTTCCGAGATAAAATAGCTTGCCAAATTTAGTGTTAAGTATTTAATATTTCTACTCATTTTTAACAAATCCGGTATGCGCAAAGTTCTAATAGTTGAAGACGACAAATTTCTTGCTGCAATATTTGCATTGTTTATAAAAGACATGGGTTTTGAAGTTGTTGGTCGTTGCAGGAGTGGTGTGGAAGCTGTTGAACTTTGCAATTCTCTCGAACCAAATGTAGTTCTGATGGATATTCACCTTGAAGGTGAGATGGATGGAATACAGGCTGCAGAGAAGATTCAGAGGGAACTAGAGATACCGGTTATTTTTATCTCGAGCGATACCAGCTCATCAGTTGTAGAAAGGGCTATTATCTCCAATTCTTACGGTTATCTTGTCAAACCGGTGCAGCGCAAGGAGCTGGAGATTTCTATCGAACTGGCTTACTACAAGCATAAAGCCGTTATAGACCAGAAGCGCAAGGAAGAAGGCTTCCGCAAATTTATCTCTGATGCTCCTGTACCTATTGTGATAATTCAGGATGGTAAGATACTTTACCTCAACAATGAAGCGCTTGACTTTTTCCATACTCACTATATTGAGGACATGATGGGCTTGCCCTTCCTTGATTTTGTAGAGCCCGACCACAGAGACCGTTTTGAAAGCTTTATTGCGCCTGATGCACAAAATGGCAAACTGCCGGGCAGATGCCTTGTCAATATGAAAGGTCTGCACGGCGGTACTATCGAAACTGATATTAAAGGCTCATGGATCTGCTTTAATGGGAAAGATGCCCTTCAACTGTTTCTGAATGATTCGTTTCAGCCTCAAGCGCACGAATAAGGCCGATGCAATCGTTTAGCGATAGCATCTTTGGTACTATCATTCTGAGTCTTCCTTCTTTTTCTTCAATCCTTATATCCTTTGGATGTTGCTGTATCCATACCAGGATAGCTCCAAAGATTTGTGACTTGTAGAATGGCGATTCCGGATTGCTAACAAAGTTGATTCTGAGCGCTTTGTTCTTGTATGTCAACTTTTCTATTCCCAGATTGATGGCTGCAATCCTCATCCTTACCACCTCTATCAGGCAGTCAGCCTGTTGAGGGAGGGTACCAAACCTGTCCTCGAGGTTTTTACGGAACTCATCAAGGCGGTACTCTTCCTTAATATTGTCAAGTTCCCTGTACAGGGTCATTCTTTCTGCCGTGTTGGAGATATAGGTCTCGGGGAATCTGAGGTCTTCATCTGTCTCAATTATACAGTCGTTGACATATTTCACCCTGCCGTTCTGGGTAGTTCCGGTAGTTGCTTGTTTAAGTTCTGGAAACTCAGTCTCACGCAGTTCGAGCAGTGCTTCTTCAAGTATCCTTTGATAGGTTTCATAACCTATGTCGGCTATAAAACCGCTTTGCTCGCCCCCGAGCAGGTTACCTGCACCTCTTATGTCGAGGTCCTGCATAGCAATCTGAAAGCCGCTGCCCAGGTCAGAGTATTCCTCAAGGATCTTGAGCCTCCTTCGTGCATCATTGGTTAGGCTACTTAGTGGTGGTGCAAGCAGGTAGCAGAAGGCCTTTTTGTTGGAACGTCCCACACGACCCCTGAGCTGGTGCAATTCGCTAAGGCCAAACTGATGCGCATTATTTATAATGATAGTATTGGCATTTGGAATATCGAGACCTGACTCAATAATGCTGGTTGCTATCAGCACGTCGAAGTCCCCGTCCATAAAGTCGAGCATTATCTTTTCAAGGGTTGGTCCGTCCATCCTGCCGTGCGCCACTACTGTTCTGACCTTAGGCAGGATGCGGTTGATAAGCATCTCTATTTCCTCTATGTTGTGTATCCTGTTGTTGATAAAGAAGACCTGTCCACCACGCTCTACTTCATAACTGATGGCTTCCTTAATAATATCTTCGTTAAAGCTGTGGAGTTCGGTAAAAATCGGATAACGGTTTGCCGGCGGAGTGTTGAGTATAGATAGGTCCCGGGCTCCCATAAGTGAAAACTGCAGTGTACGTGGAATAGGTGTAGCACTGAGAGTCAAGGTGTCAACGTTGACCTTGAGGCTTTTGAGTTTGTCCTTGACCGCAACGCCAAAGCGTTGCTCCTCATCCACGATAAGCAGTCCCAGGTCTTTGAACTGCACATCCTTGCCTATCAGACGGTGGGTGCCAATAAGTATATCAACCTTACCTTTCTGAGTGTCTCTGAGTATCTCCCTGATTTCAGAGGTCTTACGCAGACGGCTTATATATTCTATACGCACCGGGAAGTCAGCGAGTCTATCCCTGAAGGTGCGGTAGTGCTGAAAGGCAAGGATGGTTGTTGGTACCAGCACTGCAACCTGCTTATTGTCGCTTGCTGCCTTGAAGGCAGCCCTGATAGCAATCTCGGTCTTACCAAAGCCCACATCACCGCAGACCAGTCTGTCCATAGGATTGGGCGACTCCATATCCTGCTTGACATCGCGGGTTGCCTTGTACTGGTCGGGAGTGTCCTCATAGATAAAGGAAGCCTCCAGCTCAGTCTGCATATAGGAATCGGGCGAGAAAGCATAACCCGGTTCTGCCTTACGACGGGCATACAGGGCTATTAGTTCACGGGCTATATCCTTGACCTTCTTGCTGGTCTTTTCCTTCATGCGAGCCCATGCTGAATGGCCCAGCTTATGCACCTTTGGAGGCTCACCTTCTCCGCCCTTGTACTTGCTTATCCTGTGTAGCGAGTGGATATTTACAAGCAGTACGTCATTGTCCCTGTATATTAGCTGAATAGCCTCCTGCTTGACTCCATTTTCCTCGATGGTTACCAGTCCCCCGAAGCGACCGATACCATGGTCTATATGCACCACGTAGTCGCCCGGATTGAGGCGGGTAAGTTCCCTGAGCGATATAGCCTGACGGGCAGCACGTGCCTTGTCAGTGCGGAGAGTAAATTTATGATAACGGTCAAAGATTTGGTGATCGGTATAGATACAGAGTCTCAGGTCATGATCTACAAAGCCTTCGTGAAGGGCTTTGTTGAGTTCCTCGTACTCGATATTGGAAGCCCTGTCGTTGAAGATCTGACGAAGGCGCTCAAGCTGACGGTCATTGTCTGAGAGGACTATCACCCTGTATAGGTCCTGCAGACGCTGCTGGATGTCCTTTTCTACAAGTTCGAAGTTCTTGCGGAATGAAGGCTGGGGTGAACAGTTGAAAGTAAGTATGCAACCCGGTTGAAACCCATGGGCTGTATTGAGTATGGCCATCGGTCGGCTTAGCAGGCCGGCAAACAATTGGCCGCCGTCGGCCAATTGACCTGAAGCAGGTATTTTCAGTTCGGCAAGATCTTCCCGTGGTGCTGATGCATTTCTTTCATCTACCTTTTGTACAATACGGTTCATCTGATCCCTGATTAGCACAGGCGAGTCAATCCATATCAGAAAGTCATCGCCAAGGGCCTGGCTTAAGGGCAGGTAATCCTCGGTATTGTCGGCTGTCAGGTCGGGGATAATGGTGATTGTGTCAAAGTCCTCCTTTGACAGCTGGGTCTCGATGTCGAAGGAGCGGATGCTCTCGACCTCGTCGCCAAAGAAGTCGATACGGAAGGGGTCATCGTGGGAAAAGCTGTATACGTCGAGTATCGATCCGCGCACTGAGTAGCTGCCCGGCTCATATACGAAGTCGGTGCGCTGGAAGCCTAACTCCTTGAGGAAGTCGGCTACAAAATATAGATCGGTCTTTTCGTTTTTATTGATTCTGAGGGTTTGCTGCTGAATTACAGATGAGCCGGGCACCTTTTCCACAAGGGCCTCAGTGTATGTGACGATAAAAGAGCCGGGACCAGCCTCACGAAGCTTTTGCAGGGCTTCGGTACGAAGTATCATCTGGTTGCTATCGGGGTGGCCAAACTCGGGAGAGCGCTTGTATGACGAGGACAGGAAGAACACCGAGTCTTCACCATTGATCTGGGCCAGGTCATAGTAGAAATAACCCGCACTTTCCTTGTCGGGAGTAATCACAAGCTGTGGGCGTAGGTCCTTCAATGCAGATACTAAGAGGGTGGGAGAGGATCCAGTAAGTCCTTTAATATGTATGGGCTGGGAGGGGCTTTTTAGCCATTTTAAAAACTCGTTGTAATTGGGGTGATCTTTATACTTCTGCAACAAGGCCTTCGTCAAACTCATCTTTTTTTTGCAAAAGTAAGGATTTTGGTAGTAAATAGATTTATTTTGCAGCTTCATAAAGCTTAAAGAGCGTTAAGAGAGATAATAGTACTGCTTGTATGATAAGAGTTTACAAATTTGGAGGTGCATCAGTAAAAGATGCAGATGGAGTACGCAATGTCACATCAATAATAAGGAAGACCGAGCAGCCGTTGATTACGGTTATTTCGGCAATGGGCAAGATGACAAACGCTCTTGAGGAGCTACACCGAAGTTTTTTTGAGAAGAAACAGGAAGAGGCACTTGGTGCCTACGAAAATGTAATTGCCTATCACAGGAATATAATAAAAGACCTGTTTGGAGATGGGGATGCCTGCATGGGGTTCAATGACCTTGCAAGGTCATTGAAGGGTATTATTTCCCAGGAACCTTCGATGCATTATGACTATGAGTATGACCGTATAGTATCGTTTGGGGAGTTGTTTTCCACAAAGATTATTTCAGAGTACTGGGCAGCCGACGGCTTGGCCAACAAATGGGTGGACGTCAGAACTGTGCTCAAAACCGATGATCTGTACAGGGATGCTAATGTTGACTGGGAGCTGACTCCAAGGTTGATTAGAAAGGCCTTTGATGGCAAGGGCCTGTTCCTTACTCAGGGATTTTTGGGTGGTACAATCAATAATCTGACTACCACGCTTGGTCGTGAAGGCTCGGATTATACTGCCGCCATTATCGCCTATTCAATGGATGCTAAGGAAGTTACAATCTGGAAGGATGTGCCCGGGGTGCTTAATGCCGACCCAAGGTTGTTTCCAGATGCGGTAATGATCAAGGAGTTGTCGTATAATGAGGCTATCGAACTGGCATACTACGGGGCTCAGGTTATTCACCCCAAGACATTGAAGCCGCTGCAAAACAAGGATATAATACTTAATGTAAAGTCCTTTCTGGATCATGATGCTCCCGGCACCAGGATCTGTGAACGTAAGGGTATCAGTGAGCAGGTTCCTGTGTACATCCTAAAGAAAGACCAGATGTTTGTTACTATATCCCCTAGGGATTTCTCCTTTATTATGGAGGACAAGCTAATTGAGATAATATCTATATTCAGGAAGTTTAGGATTAGGATGAACCTGATGCAGAATTCGGCACTCAACTTCTCAGCCTGCTTTGACGACAATGGTCATAGCGAGCGACTGATGGAGGTGCTGAAAGACAACTTTACAGTGCGCTACAATCAGGGTGTAAACCTACTGACTATCAGACAATATACTCCGGAGTCGATCGAGAAGATGACTGTCGATAAGGAGATAATAGACTCACAGGTGACACGCAAAGTAGCTCGTTTTGTATTGAAATAGAGTTGATTGGATATAGCAAAACTGTAATTGTCAGTATAGGTAGATATTACAAGCCCCTTATTTCTTCAGTTTGATTTTGAAAACAGGCTTATGACCACGGAGTTCCCCGTTGTATGCATAAACCCCATAAGCCAGTACAAAGGAGCTGATCTCTTTATAAAACACCTGTTGTTCTGGAGAAAAAAACCAGTTTTCCTCAAACTGAATCTGATCGATATGTTTACGGTCGTAGTCTGGTGCTTGTTCCCGCTGCCTTACCTCGTCGGCAGTTAATGGCTGGTCGGTAAAGAAGTCGTAAGCTTGAAGCTGTCCGTTATATACACCCTCAAAGGTCAGTTCCACGAGTTTCTCCCTGTTCATGTGCCTGAGTTTGAATGTACTCCATTCATCATCGGTGTGGATATTTACCAGATCCACGTCGTAGATTAAAGAATCGGCCACCCTATAGCTGGGATCTACTGCAGTGTCAGGCAAAACTAAGGTCTTACCTGATTCGGCCTGCCTGTTGCAAGATAAAAGTGACAGGCTTGCCATGGGTATGGCAAGCAGCAACAGTTTGATAATTGCATATTTACGTGCCATAGATATTTAGTTGACATGATTAAAGGCAAGTCTTTTTCCTTTTATTGAAGTGTTGATAACACCCTTGTTGTATACAGCATGTCCATTGACCCAGGTGGTAAGCACCTTGTTGTTGAACATCTGTCCGTCAAAGGGAGTCCACTTACATTTATATAGTACTGTTGAGTCGCTCACTATGTCTTCTATGCCCGGTTGAACCAATACGAGGTCAGCATAATAGCCCTTGCGAATAAAACCTCTTTTGTCAATACGGAATAGTTTTGCCGGGGCGTGGCACATTTTCTCAACAACCAGTTCCCTGCTGAAAATACCCTGGTCACTCATCTGCAGCATAGCTGGCAGGGAGTGCTGAACCAGTGGCCCCCCCGATGGAGCATTAAAGTAAGTCTTGCTTTTTTCTTCAAGCGTATGTGGGGCATGGTCGGTTGCTACCACATCCAGGCGGTTATTTTTCAGGGCTTCACATAGAGCCTCACGGTCAGCAGGGGTTTTAACTGCCGGGTTCCACTTGATGCGTGCACTTTTTGAGGCATAGTCATCCGAAGTAAACCAAAGGTGGTGAACGCAAACCTCTGAGGTAATATTTTTTTCCTCAATTGGCTTTGAGTTGTCAAAAAGACTCAGCTCCTTTTGTGTAGAGATGTGAAGTATATGGAGTCTGGTATTGTGCTTTGCAGCCAGTTCGACAGCCATAGATGAGGACTTGTAGCAAGCTTCTGCATTGCGTATCTCGTGGTGTAGGCTGAATGGTACTTCCTCGCCATAGCGACTCCGGTAGAGTTCCATATTAGCCCGAATAGTAGCCTCGTCCTCGCAGTGGGTAGCTATCAGGGTGCGTACTTCGCTAAAGATGCGTTCCAGGGCCTTCTTGTCATCTACTAGCATATTCCCAGTCGATGAACCCATAAATACCTTGACACCACAGACTGTGGCTGGATCTGCCTTGAGTAGTTCGTCAAGGTTGTCATTGGTAGCACCAAGGAAGAAGGAGTAGTTTGCCAGCGACTTTTGTGAAGCTATGGCGAATTTGTTTTCAAGTTCGGTTATAGTCGTAGTCTGCGGATTAGTATTTGGCATCTCCATATAGGAGGTTACACCGCCTGCTACTGCGGCGGCGGACTCACTAGCTATATCAGCCTTGTGTGTGAGGCCGGGTTCACGGAAGTGAACCTGGTCATCAATAACTCCGGGCAGAAGCAGCAGACCTTCGGCATCAATAATAGTATCGGCAGTTGGGAGGACTGTATCGGTTTCGTATATCCCATCAATATACTGATCCTTTATCAGGACACTGCCTTTGAAGGACCGACCTTCATTAATAATAGTAGCGTTCTTAATTAGCGTTGCTGACATGTCTTCTGTACTTTTTAAAGAAGGAACCAAGTTTCATTTGAATAACGCCAAACACAGCCTCACTGAAGATTCCACCGCTCATTTTTGAGGTTCCGCGTCTACGGTCAGTAAAGATTATGGGTACTTCGACGATATTGAAGCCATGCTTCCAGGTCAGGAATTTCATCTCTATCTGGAAGGCATAACCTTTAAACCTGATATTGTCGAGATCCAGAGTTTCAAGAACGACTCTGTTGTAGCACTTGAATCCGGCAGTGGTATCCATAATTTTCATGCCTGTGATAAAGCGTACATAAACAGAAGCAAAGTAAGACATCAGCACCCTGCCCATTGGCCAGTTGACCACATTGACACCGGATATATAGCGTGAACCAATAGCCAGTTGGGCATGCTGTGTCTCGCATGCATGATAGAGTCTTATAAGGTCATTGGGATCGTGTGAGAAGTCGGCGTCCATTTCGAAAATATAATCATAGTCGTATTGGAGAGCCCATTTGAAGCCTGCAATATAAGCCGTTCCGAGCCCTTGTTTTCCGGGACGTTCAAGCAGATGTATCCTTTGGGGGTATTCAGGCATCAGTTTTTTGACTATGGATGCCGTACCGTCGGGAGAATTGTCGTCTATAATAAGAATATGAAAATCTCCTGGTTGCTGGGACATCACATTTCTTACCATGGCTTCAATATTCTCACATTCGTTGTACGTTGGAATAAGTACTATCTTCTTATGCACAATGCTCTGGTTTATTGTTTATGCGAAGATAGGGTTTTTCTGAAGTTGTGGTGAACCTTTTGGGAAGCATTTTGGTTTATATATTCCCACCGGCCGATAGGACGATTAAACAATCAGAAGCAAGATTTCGGACGAAATTTTGTTGCAAATTTTGTTGGATTTTTTCATTTGTTAGTATATCTTTACTAGTTCCCGGCTCAGGGTAATTTGAGGTGTAATTTTTTTTACTGCATTATTCTATTGATTAGTAGAATCTTGATTTGCGGGGCATAAAATCTTCACAAAATTTAGTCAGGAAATATTTGGAGGGGATAGAATAATGCGTATTTTTGCACCCGCTTTGCAGATGGCAAGGCGCTTAGTGAATAGAATAACGATCTTTGAAAATATTGATGCAATACCTAAAAAGAAAAGACAGGAAAGCGTAATTCCTTTGAGGAAGATTAGAATTGAGCCCAGATAATATTTTTAAAAACTTTTCATACAACGAAGAGTTTGATCCTGGCTCAGGATGAACGCTAGCGACAGGCTTAACACATGCAAGTCGAGGGGTAACAGGGTAGCAATACCGCTGACGACCGGCGCACGGGTGAGTAACGCGTATGCAACCTGCCTATAACTGGGGAATAGCTCCCTGAAAGGGGAATTAACACCGCATAACACTATTGATTCGCATGGATTAGTAGTTAAATGTAGCGATACAGGTTATAGATGGGCATGCGTGACATTAGCTAGTTGGTGAGGTAACGGCTCACCAAGGCTACGATGTCTAGGGGTTCTGAGAGGAAGGTCCCCCACACTGGTACTGAGACACGGACCAGACTCCTACGGGAGGCAGCAGTGAGGAATATTGGTCAATGGGCGCAAGCCTGAACCAGCCATGTCGCGTGCAGGAAGACTGCCCTATGGGTTGTAAACTGCTTTTATAGTAGAAGAAACACATCTACGTGTAGATGTCTGCCAGTATACTATGAATAAGCATCGGCTAACTCCGTGCCAGCAGCCGCGGTAATACGGAGGATGCAAGCGTTATCCGGATTTATTGGGTTTAAAGGGTGCGTAGGCGGGACTGTAAGTCAGGGGTGAAATACTGCAGCTTAACTGTAGCATTGCCTTTGAAACTGCCGTTCTTGAGTACAGTTGAGGTAGGCGGAATGTGGTGTGTAGCGGTGAAATGCATAGATATACCACAGAACGCCGATTGCGAAGGCAGCTTACTAAGCTGTTACTGACGCTGAGGCACGAAAGCGTGGGGATCAAACAGGATTAGATACCCTGGTAGTCCACGCTGTAAACGATGATTACTGGTTGTTAGCGATATATAGCTAGTGACTGAGCGAAAGCATTAAGTAATCCACCTGGGGAGTACGTCGGCAACGATGAAACTCAAAGGAATTGACGGGGGCCCGCACAAGCGGAGGAACATGTGGTTTAATTCGATGATACGCGAGGAACCTTACCTGGGTTTAAATGGGGAGTGCCAGGTGTCGAAAGATGCTTTTCCTTCGGGACACTCTTCAAGGTGCTGCATGGTTGTCGTCAGCTCGTGCCGTGAGGTGTCGGGTTAAGTCCCATAACGAGCGCAACCCTTGCCGATAGTTGCCATCACGTAAAGGTGGGCACTCTATCGGGACTGCCGGTGTAAACCGTGAGGAAGGTGGGGATGACGTCAAATCAGCACGGCCCTTACATCCAGGGCTACACACGTGTTACAATGGCCAGTACAGAGGGCCGCTACCCCGCGAGGGGATGCCAATCTCGAAAGCTGGTCTCAGTTCGGATTGAAGTCTGGAACCCGACTTCATGAAGCCGGATTCGCTAGTAATCGCGCATCAGCCACGGCGCGGTGAATACGTTCCCGGGCCTTGTACACACCGCCCGTCAAGCCATGGGAGCCGGGGGTACCTGAAGTATGTAACCGCAAGGAGCGTACTAGGGTAAAACTGGTGACTGGGGCTAAGTCGTAACAAGGTAGCCGTACCGGAAGGTGTGGCTGGAATACCTCCTTTCTGGAGAGCTTAAGTAAAGATCTTCCTGAGAAAAAGCGAAGGAAATCAGCTTGAATGTCTTTTCTTATGGTATTGCATCATTATCATAACACTGCTCTACCGAGCACTACTCAGTCCTGTAGCTCAGTTGGTTAGAGCGCTACACTGATAATGTAGAGGTCCGCAGTTCAACTCTGCGCAGGACTACACAGCACAAAGTAAGAGTGCAGAACGATCATTGACATATTGAATTACAAGAGAAAGACTAGAGGAAAAAAATGCTAAAGCATTAAAGAAAGTAAAGAAGGGCGCACGGCGGATGCCTAGGCTCTCAGAGGCGAAGAAGGACGCGACAAGCTGCGAAAAGCTGCGGGGAGGTGCACATAACCTGTGATCCGCAGATCTCCGAATGGGGCAACCCACCAGGTTGAAGGCCTGGTATCCTGGAGCAATTCAGGAGGCAAACCCGTTGAACTGAAACATCTTAGTAGGCGGAGGAGAAGAAAACAAAAGTGATTCCCCCAGTAGCGGCGAGCGAAGCGGGAATAGCCCAAACCAATCTTGTTTAGGCAGGGTTGGGGTAGTAGGACTGCATAAAGATAATATTAATACGAAGTGGAAGCATCTGGAAAGTTGCATCATAGAGGGTTAAAGTCCCGTACACGTAAGTATGATATTACGAGCAGTATCCTGAGTAACGCGGGACACGAGGAATCTTGCGTGAATCTGCCGGGACCATCCGGTAAGGCTAAATACTCCTGAGAGACCGATAGTGAACCAGTACCGTGAGGGAAAGGTGAAAAGCACCCCTAACAGGGGAGTGAAATAGTACCTGAAACCGTGCGCTTACAAACTGTTGGAGCCCTTTATTGGGGTGACAGCGTGCCTTTTGCATAATGAGCCTACGAGTTATACCTTGCCAGCGAGGTTAAGTGTTGTTAGACACGGAGCCGAAGCGAAAGCGAGTCTTGAAAGGGCGCTAAGTTGGCAGGGATAGACGCGAAACCTAGTGATCTACCCATGGTCAGGTTGAAGTTTCGGTAACACGAAATGGAGGACCGAACCGGTAAACGTTGAAAAGTTTTCGGATGAACTGTGGGTAGGGGTGAAAGGCCAATCAAACTGGGAAATAGCTCGTACTCCCCGAAATGCATTTAGGTGCAGCCTCGATTAAGAGTTATCCAGAGGTAGAGCTACTGATAGGACGCGAGGGCTTCACCGCCTATCAAATCCTGACAAACTCCGAATGCTGGATAATGTTTTTCGAGAGTGAGGGCATGGGTGCTAAGGTCCGTGTCCGAGAGGGAAAGAACCCAGACCATCAGCTAAGGTCCCCAAATGTATGCTAAGTTGAAGAAAACGCGGTATGGTTGCAGAGACAGCTAGGATGTTGGCTTGGAAGCAGCCATTCATTTAAAGAGTGCGTAACAGCTCACTAGTCGAGCGACCGTGCATGGATAATAATCGGGCATCAAGCATACTACCGAAGCTATGGAATGATACTTAGGTATCATTGGTAGGGGAGCATTCCAGTCAGCGTCGAAGCAGTATCGTGAGGTATTGTGGAGCGTCTGGAAAAGCAAATGTAGGCATAAGTAACGATAATGGGGGTGAGAAACCCCCACGCCGAAAGACCAAGGATTCCTGATCAACGTTAATCGGATCAGGGTTAGTCGGGCCCTAACACGTACCCGTTAGGGGAAGTGGATGGCAAACAGGTTAATATTCCTGTACCCGTTATACAACAAAAGTGACGTATAAGAGAGATGTCTGGGTGCTGACGGAATAGCACGCTGAGCTTAGGTTTCGGCCGAAGCGAAGGCAAGCATCTTGTACCGAGAAAAGCGAGTATAACGGCTCGTACCGTAAACGGACACACGTAGTTGGGTTGAGTATACTAAGGCGCTCGAGTGATCCACGGCTAAGGAACTCGGCAAATTAACCCTGTAACTTCGGGAGAAAGGGTTCCTGTTAAGCGATTGACAGGACGCAGAGAAATGGCCCAGGCGACTGTTTAACAAAAACACATGGCTATGCAAAATCGAAAGATTAGGTATATGGCCTGACACCTGCCCGGTGCTGGAAGGTTAAGAGGAGATGTCAGGAGCAATCCAAAGCATTGAATTGAAGCCCCAGTAAACGGCGGCCGTAACTATAACGGTCCTAAGGTAGCGAAATTCCTTGTCGGGTAAGTTCCGACCTGCACGAATGGTGTAACGATCTGGGCACTGTCTCAGCCGTGAGCTCGGTGAAATTGTAATACCGGTGAAGATGCCGGTTACCCGCAACGGGACGGAAAGACCCCGTGAACCTTTACTGCAACTTAGCATTGATTTTGGGTAAGTTATGTGTAGGATAGGCCGGAGACTATGAAGTGGTGCCGCCAGGTATCATGGAGTCGCCGTTGAAATACGGCCCTTGACTTGCCTGAAGTCTAATCCCTCAGAGAGAGGGAGACATTGCTTGGTGGGTAGTTTGACTGGGGTGGTCGCCTCCAAAAGAGTAACGGAGGCTCCCAAAGGTACCCTCATGACGTTTGGCAATCGTCAGTAGAGTGTAATGGCACAAGGGTGCTTGACTGTGAGACCGACAAGTCGAACAGGTAGGAAACTAGGGCATAGTGATCCGGTGGTTCCGCATGGAAGGGCCATCGCTCAAAGGATAAAAGGTACTCCGGGGATAACAGGCTGATCGCCGCCAAGAGCTCACATCGACGCGGCGGTTTGGCACCTCGATGTCGGCTCGTCACATCCTGGGGCTGGAGAAGGTCCCAAGGGTTCGGCTGTTCGCCGATTAAAGTGGCACGCGAGCTGGGTTCAGAACGTCGTGAGACAGTTCGGTCCCTATCTGTTGTGGGCGCAGGAGATTTGAGAGACCCTGTCATTAGTACGAGAGGACCGTGATGGACAAACCTCTGGTGTATCAGTTGTACCGCCAGGTGCAGCGCTGAGTAGCTATGTTTGGAAGGGATAAGTGCTGAAAGCATCTAAGCACGAAGCCTGTCTCAAGATTAGATCTCCATATAAGGGGCGTTAAAGACTATGACGTTGATAGGCTGCAGGTATAAAGGTGGTAACATCAAAGCCGAGCAGTACTAATTACCCGAGACTTTCAGAGCTGGTATTTTAGTCTCAAGTCTTTATCTTGTAATCAATATGTTAAGATATCACTACGACGAAGGTTGTAGCAATGAACAAAGAGAGAGTACAAACTCTAAGATATTTAGGTGGCTATAGCGCAGGGGATCCACCTCTTCCCATACCGAACAGAGAAGTTAAGCCCTGCCGCGCCGATGGTACTGCGTAAAAACGGGAGAGTAGGTCGCCGCCCATCTTACAAGAGAGAGGCTGTCCGATAAAGGGCAGCCTCTTATTTGTGTGCCGTGCATGGTAAATAACTTGGTGGTGCAAGTCCACTATGGGGGTCCATAATCGCCAACCATTAGCTAAGGACAAGGGTATCCATCGCGAGGTGGAATCTGAAGGAAGTCTACGGCAAAATCCTGCCCCGAGGAACACGAATCATATCAGGCACAACCGGTGGGATGAGACTGCAAAACAAGTCAAAGTCCAAAGATTATGCGGACACCGGAGTGTAAATGTGGCGGGGATATGGGATGAAGGTTATTTATCTTACCACGGGAGGTCTCATGGACGTGTGGAAACAGCGTATGAAGCACGGAGTAAAGCTTGCCATGAGAAGTCAGCAGAAGCCATAGTACCACTAAACTCCTCAAAGTGGGAAGGGCAGAACCTTGATTGAGTGAGAAGTAAATGAGGATTACCAACATGAAGGAAAGAAAGCAGAAAATCTTTGCATCATCAAAGACCTGTCCACAGAAAGATAGGACGGCATCCGACGGATATGTGGAAGGGCAGACCTTCATTTGGATAACTGAAAACAACCTCACCACCAATGATTATCGTTTAGGAAACGGATTATTAGAGCATATCCTGTCCCCCTCAAACCTGAACAGCGCTTACAAACAAGTAAAGCGCAATAAAGGAGCGGGTGGAGTAGACAAGATGGAGGTAGAGTCTTTAAAGGACTATCTTGTAGATAACAAGGATAGACTAATACAATCCATCCAACAGGGGAAATACCGCCCCAATCCGGTAAGGCGGGTTTTAATACCCAAAGAAAACGGAAAACAGCGCCAGTTGGGCATCCCCACAGTCGTGGATAGAGTGATCCAACAAAGCATCGCGCAAAAACTGACCTCCATTTACGAGCCTCAGTTCTCATCTCACAGTTATGGATTTAGACCTAAACGGAACGCTCATGGCGCCCTTCGTAAGTGTCGGGACTACATTACCCAGGGTTATGTTTACGCAGTGGATATAGACCTGGAGCGGTACTTTGATACCGTTAATCACAGCAAGTTGATAGAGATACTATCGCGTACCATTAAAGATGGGCGGGTGGTGTCACTTATCCACAAGTACCTAAATGCTGGAGTAATGGATGAAGACCACTATGAAGAAACCCATGAGGGCGTACCGCAAGGAGGACCACTAAGTCCTCTGCTGGGAAATATCCTACTGAACGAGTTGGACCGAGAACTCGAAAGCAGAGGTCATAAATTTGTACGCTATGCTGACGATATGGTCATACTCTGTAAGAGCCGGCGAAGCGCCCATCGGACGATGAAAAGCATCGTTTCATTTATAGAAGAAAAGCTTTTCTTGACAGTCAATCGGGACAAAAGCCAAGTGGCACACGTAAAGGATGTTAAATTTCTTGGCTATACCTTCTATCGCTATAGAGGTGAAGGAAGGCTGAGGATACACCCCAAAAGTGTGGAAAAGATGAAAGCTAAAATTAAAAGGCTAACATCGAGAAGCAACGGATGGGGCAACGAGCGCAGGAAGGAAGCATTAAGTCAATATATTAAGGGCTGGGTGCAATACTTCAAACTGGCCGATATGCAAAAGCTACTGATAAAAACGGATGCGTGGTACCGCCGACGGCTACGAATGGTAATCTGGAAACAATGGAAACGGATCAAAACCAAAGTGGCCAATCTTATAAAGCTGGGTATAAATAAATACAAAGCTTACGAGTGGGCGAACACAAGGAAAGGCTACTGGCATATAGCAAATAGCTTTATCCTATCCAGAACTGTCACAGACCAGCGGCTGCGTTTGGCCGGATACGTTTTCTTATCGGATTATTACAAAGCGGTAAGAGTTGAATATTAAGGAACCGCCGTATACGAGAACCGTACGTACGGTGGTGGGAGAGGACGAAACGGGAATTAATCCCGTTTCTCCTACTCGATTTTACAAAAGAGGCTGTCTAAAAAGATTAGGCAGTCTCTTTTTTTGTTTGATTTTCTTCCTGAAAAAGTTGGTTATATAATTGATATATAGTATATTAATGCTATAAATCAATCCATAATGAAAAAAGTTGTTTTCAAAGAGCTTCCAAACAATCAAGCTCAGTTATTCCCTGAAAACCTCTTGGATCGCATACCAGCAGACCATCCAGTTCGTCTGGTTGATAAGGTTGTAGATCAACTGGATATCTCTTCTATACTAAATAAATACAAAGGTGGTGGTGCTAGCAGTTTTCATCCAAGAATGATGGTTAAAATACTGTTTTACAGCTATTTAAACAACATATTTTCGTGCAGAAAGATTGAAAAGGCTTTACAAGAGAATATTCATTTTATCTGGTTATCAAAGGGCTGTGTTCCAGACTTTAGAACAATCAATTATTTTAGGAGTACCCGTTTGCAGGGAGAAATTAAGACCATCTTTGCAGAAGTAGTTAGATTACTGCATGGTATGGGGTTTGTGAGTCTTCAGGTACAGTATGTTGATGGAACAAAAATAGAAGCTACCTCAAACAGGTACACCTTTGTATGGCGAGGCACAGTTGAGAAAAACAAAGCAAAACTGGAAGAAAGGATAAGGAGTATTCTTAAAGATATTGATAGTCAAATTAAAGAGGACTCAAAAACTCTCAACAAAGAAGATTTGCCCCAATCAATAGACTCAGATTTATTAAAAAGCAAAATAGCTGAGCTTAACACCAGGCTTAAGGATACAAATAAGTCCACATCTAAGCAACTAAAGCAATTACAGGAGGAACACCTGCCACGGTTGGAGAAATACGAGAAGCAACTTGACACTCTGGGTGATCGCAACAGTTTTAGCAAGACAGACGAGGATGCTACTTTCATGCGAATGAAAGAAGATCATATGAAGAATGGGCAGTTGAAACCAGCTTATAATCCTCAGATTAGTACAGAGAACCAGATTATTACCCATTACAGTATCCATCAAACCCCAGGTGATACAAGAACATTAAAGTGTCATCTGGAGGGATTTAAAAACCAATATGGAAGTCATAGCTCTACGGTCGTTGCAGACGCCGGCTACGGAAGCGAGGAGAATTATGAATACCTGGAAGCAAATAATATAGAGTACTTTGTCAAGTACAACTACTTCCACAAAGAACAGAAAAGAGCATTTAAAAAGAATGCATTTCTAAGCCAAAACCTATATTACAACGAACATGAAGATTATTATGTATGCCCGATGGGACAGCATATGACCAATAAAGGTGAAAGAAAAGTGACTTCTGAGAATGGGTATGTATCAAAGGTGACACGTTATCAAGCGCAAAACTGTACTGGATGCCCGTTGCGCGGACTTTGTTTTCAAGCTACCGGTAATCGAATAATAGAGATCAATCACAGGTTAAGGATCCTAAAAAAGAAGGCCAGGGAACAGCTATTAAGTGAACAGGGCCTATATCACAGAAGTAGACGCCCAATAGAACCGGAAGCAGTGTTTGGACAAATAAAACACAACAACAAGTTCACCAGATTTACACTGAAAGGCCTTAAGAAAGTTGAAATCGAGTTTGGCCTGATAGCTATTGCTCATAACTTAAGAAAAATCATAGGCAAAGGTGCGTGTGTTTCAAAAACAGTACTCCAAAATGCAATTTTCTTCTTGTTTGAACCCCTATATGCAAAAATCCAAAAAGGAATATGGAATTTTCGTAAGCATGTTCATCTAAAAATCGAAATCTATTCTTATCAAGTTGCTTAAATTGAAAAAGAGGTTGCCCTTAATTGGACAACCTCTTTCGTGTTGTATATCCCACTATGTGTTGGAAGGGAATAATATGTATTAGGGGAACATTTCAGGGTTTACTTACTAGATACTTTCAAAGATTTCTTTTCCGAATTCCAGGCAGTCCTGTCTTTTAAGATTGTCATACTCTACCATGCCCGGGAATGACTGCATTTGTTCCCTAACTTCAGGTTCCATTAATCCCCAGGTGATCCTGCCAAGGAATACTTTTTGAGGCACATCAACTACTCCGGTTATTTTGCACAAATGATCAGTAAAAAACTGGGTATAGAGCTGATCTGTCACCGGGCGCATCATATTACCACATACTGCAAAGTAAGCCTTGATTTTTGGGGCTAGTTGTTTACGATGTTTCTTAAGATATTCCTGCAGTTGTGGACTTGTCGCAGCACTTCTGATAGAGCCGCCAACAACAATATGGCTGTAGCCAGAAAGGTCGGGATTCTCCTTTACGTCGAAGACCTCAGCTATTCCGTTCATACCTTCCGAGATCCAGACTGCTGCGTCGCGTGACGAACCGCACCATGTGCTGTAAAGGATGGCCCAGTCAGTATCTTTTTTTGTTGGGTAGAACTTCAGTGCGGAAGCTTTTCTGGGTAACATCATAGCTCCGGCTGCAAGGAGCGAAACTTTAAGGAAATCTCTTTTTTTCATGTGTGTACCTGTTAATTTTTGGATTTGGTTTTTATTAGTATGCCTAGTTTGATAGCCAGATTATCTATAGTACGCTGCATTGCATATGGTCCATAGCGATAGTGAAGGGACAGTCCGCAACTTACAAATTCATGTCTTATCAATTCAGCAAAATAAATACCAGATTCAAAATAACCTTTTTCGAACGTTTTTGCAATTTCATCAAATGCTGGAGATAAGTTACCTACGCCACCTGATGATGAAAAGATTATCAGGGGTCTGAAACCATAAGGCTTATCCTTTCCTGTTTGAAGTGAAGCCCTTAAGTAAAGAATTGCAAAACTTGATGCGGCAAATTCGGATGGACTCATAGTGGCAAAGGAATAGCGTGACTCTATACCAATGAGCCTACTCCTTGTACCGAAGGCACTATATAAGTGAGATGCCTGTAAGTCTCCTCTTATAATTGCAGCAGTCATTCTTACATCTGTAGTCCATACAGCTGACAGAGGTACAGATATTTCAGCCTGGGTTTCCAACCTGATATATTCGTAAGGCACTGTCTTATTGCCCTGTCCAAAAAAGACATTGGTCCAGATGGTTGTAGCAGTTTCCTTTTTTGTATGCCATTTGAGGCGAAGTCCGGCTTCATTGCCTTGGAGATCACCGAGATTAGTAGAGTCGGTAAGGAAGGGGTAGAGTTTCCTGGGCGACAGATTGGCGTGGTTCCAACTCAGTTCGCCTTTGAGTGAGGCACTTAGTTGTTGGGTAACAGCAATTGAGTACTTGCGTGTGAGATCAACGCTTTCTGTTGCAAACATCTTAAATACTTCATCTGAGAAGGGCTCCACTCCTTCAAGGAAGTAAAAAGTCCCTGTTGCATTCAGGTCTTTTTGAAAAGCCAGGTCAAGGTAGGATGATCTTGAAGCTTCCAGGTAGAGTCGAAAGAAAGCTCCGTAGTTGTTGTCTTCTGAGCGAAGGCTTCTTGAATAAAAACCACCTGTACTGAAGAGTTCAGAAAGAAAGGCGTTGGTCCTGAGACCAACGCCCGGTTTAAATCCTTCGTAATGATTGTAGTTGATCAACCTACCTAGTTGGACACTAACAAATCCTGCCGGCATCCAGCCTTCGGCCATTTCTTCATTAAAGACACGTTCTGCCTTAAGGTAGTGTTCCCTCTCCAGACTGTCGATAAGGGCAACAAGTGCAGAATCGCTTTGTGGGATATGACGAATAACTTCATTGCCTGTCCCTGTTTGCTGTGAGAATAGGGAGGGCATGGTAAGAATGAAAACAACTATACAAAGCGACTTTGCGCAGGCATGGAGGCGTCCCATTTATTTCATCAGTCCGGTTTTCAGGTTTCTAATCTCTTCCTTAGTGAGGAAGCGCCAGTGACCTTTGGCAAGATTCTTTTTTGTCAGACCTGCAAAGTACACCCTGTCGAGCTTTTCAACTTTGTATCCGAGGGTTTCGAAGATCCTTCTTACTACCCTGTTTCGTCCTGAGTGGATCTCAATACCAATCTGGGAATGGTCGCTCTCATCAGCATATCCTATGTCATCTGCCTGAATCAATCCGTCCTCCAGTTCGATACCCTTTTTAATATCAGTCATATGCTGACGGGCTATTGGCCTGTCGAGGAATACATGGTAAATCTTCTTGGTCAGAGATGACGGGTGCGTGAGCTTGCGTGAGAGTTCTCCGTCATTTGTTAGAAGCAGCACTCCTGTGGTGTTTCTGTCGAGACGACCAACAGGGTAAATTCTCTGAGTACAGACCCCTTCTACAAGGTCCATCACAGTTCGTCTTCCTTGGGGATCATCGGTTGTAGTAACCATATCCCTTGGCTTATTTATAAGGATATAAACCTTTTCTTCGGGATTGAGTCGTTTGCCATTATAGCGAACATCATCACTCACCTTAACCTTAGAACCGAGTTCGGTCACTACCTTGCCATTGACAGTAATCAGTCCCTGGGTAATAAGTTCATCAGCATCCCTTCTGCTGCATACCCCACTGTTGGCAATATAACGATTTAGCCTAATGGCTTCACCTTCGTCAAATACTTTCTCAGTTGGTTTTTGTACGGGTCTGGTGCGGGCTTTGGGTGCATTATCTCTGGCGGCAAACTCGCGTTTGCCGGCATATGCGCCTTTTCCGGTCCTTACCCCTGGTTTTGAGCCTGCTTTATCCTGCTCCGGTCTTGACCTTTTTCCGGCAGGCCCACCTGAATTAAAATCCTTTTTGTTTCTCATTTTATTATATCCAAAATCACTGCAAAGTTGCGAAAAATTAATGGGCTTACACCTCTTTTTCAGCTATCTTTGCTACTGCAGCGGGAAAATACCCTTGCATAAAGATACAACATGAAAAAACAAGTAAAATGACATTGATAAAATCTATTTCAGGAATCAGAGGTACTATCGGTGGTCAGTCCGGTGATGCCCTAACCCCAATGGATGTTGTAAAATTCTCATCAGCATATGGAACCTGGATTAAAGGAGCCTTTCCGGGGATAAAGCCAAAAGTTGTTGTAGGTCGTGACGCCCGCATATCGGGTGAGATGGTGAGTCGCCTGGTTACAGGTGCACTGATTGGTCTTGGTATTGATGTTATTGACCTTGGGTTGATGACTACACCGGGTACCGAACTGGCAGTTACGCATTTTAATGCGCAGGGAGGTATTATAATTACTGCCAGCCATAATCCCAGACAATGGAATGCATTGAAGCTGCTCAATTCATTGGGTGAGTTTTTGTCAGCCGCTGACGGTGAGATGATTTTGGATATTGCGGCTAAAGAGGCCTTTGATCATGCTGAAGTTGATCAACTGGGCACGTTGACTGAGGAGCCTGGTTTTCTGGATGTGCACATTAAGCATGTGCTTGATCTGGAGCTTGTCGATGTTGAAGCAATCAAGAAGGCAGACTTTAAGGTAGCTATTGACTGTGTCAACTCAGTAGGCGGCATTGCAATACCAGCCTTACTTAAGGCACTTGGAGTAAAGGAAGTAATTGAGCTATACTGCACCCCCAATGGTCAGTTTCCCCACAATCCAGAGCCACTGCCTGAGCACCTCACAGAGATTTCAGACCTTGTAAGAAAGGAAAAGGCTGATGTAGGCTTCGTGGTTGACCCTGATGTAGATCGCCTGGCAATTATCAATGAGGACGGCAGCATGTTTGGCGAAGAATACACCCTTGTTGCGGTTGCCGATTATATCCTTAGCCGCACTCCCGGCAATACTGTATCAAACCTTAGTTCAACAAGGGCTCTGCGTGATGTAACAGTGAGACGTGGAGGTAGCTATGCTGCCGCTGCTGTTGGAGAGGTAAATGTAGTTACTAAAATGAAGGAAACCAATGCAGTGATAGGTGGCGAAGGAAATGGTGGTGTAATCTATCCTGCAAGCCATTGCGGTCGCGATGCCCTTGTAGGCATCGCATTATTCCTGACTCACCTTGCCCATGAAGGAATCAGCTGTTCGGCACTTCGTTCGCGTTATCCTTCATATATAATGTCCAAGAACAAGATAGAGCTGACACCCGGTATTGATGTGGATGCAATACTAAGTAAGGTTAGAGACTATTACAGCAAGGAGAAAGTAAATGATATTGACGGAGTGAAGATTGACTTTTCGGATTCATGGGTTCACCTGCGCAAGTCTAATACAGAGCCGATAATCAGGATATATTCTGAAGCTCCATCAAGGGAAGCTGCTGAAGAACTGGCCGGTAATGTGATGAAACTGATTAGGGAATTTGCCGGCTAAATCTTTGACCGAAAATTTCAGACGGTATAATTTACCTTTTTATTTGTATAAATGCCCAAGGAGATTAAACCTTGGGCATCTCATCTTGTCTCACAGGAAACTATTCTTCGAACATGCAGAAAAATAATAAGCTAATCAGGATCGCTGCAATAGGTCTTGCAGCAGTGATATTGATCTTTGTAGGGTACCGCTTGTTAAAGAATAACAAAATCATACATGAGGTTTTGATTGAGGTACCCGTACAGCGTGGGGATTTTACTGGAGTTGTGTTTTCGACCGGGCAGTTGCTGGCCGAGAATTCAACCTTTATTGAAGTTCCCAAAGAGCTGTCAAGTCGTAACATTAACATTTTTGAGATTCAAATCACAGAGTTGGTAGAGGAAGGTACTGTGGTACAACAGGGTGACTTTGTTGCATCCCTCGATCACAGTACTGTTGAGGAGCTGCTTACAAATGCAGAGGAAAACCTCAAGAAGGCATTGCAGTCTCTGGAAGATGCGAGGATCGATACCAACATTAATATGAGCAACCTGCGCGATGGATTGCTTAATGCCAAGGTTGAAGTAGAAGAAAAAAAGCTTGTGCTTGAGCAGTCGGTGTATGAGTCGCCTGCCGTTAAACGTCAGGCAGCTCTTGATCTTGAAAGGGCAGAGCAGAACCTCCTGCAGTTGCAAAGAAACTATGAGTTGAAGGAAACTCAGGCCAGAAACACAGTGCTCAGGGCACAGGATGAAGTTCGTCGTAACCAGGAGATAGTAAGAGATATTCAGAATCTGTTTCAAGCCCTTGAGATTAAGGCTCCTATGCCTGGTATGGTTATTTATTCTTATGACCGTATGGGCAATAAGATCAAGGCCGGTAGCTCGGTAAGCCCCTGGGCCTCAATTATTGCTGAGTTGCCCGACCTTTCATCAATGATATCCAAGACATATATCAATGAGATAGATATTTCAAAGATTAAGAAAGGTCAAAAGGTTAAAGTTGGAGTTGATGCCTTCCCCGATAAGGTCTTTGACGGAGAGGTAATATCAGTTGCCAATATCGGTCAGACACTGCCAAATGGAGATACTAAGGTATTTGAGGTAATAGTGAAACTGTTTGGTTCGGATCCTGAACTGAGACCTGCGATGACAACAAGTAATATTATTACTGTAAGTGATCAGAAGGATGTGCTTTATATACCGCTTGAGTCAGTATTCAGGACAGACTCAACAAACTATGTATTCACCTATAAGTCAGGACTAGTAAGGCAGATTGTTGACCTTGGACCTGAAAACAGCAGTCATGTTGTAGTGAACAGGGGACTTGAAGAAGGTCAGATAGTAGTGATGAATGCCCCTGCTGATCCTGAGAGTTTGCCATTACTTGGAACTGACATATATGAGGACCTGCTAAAGAAGGCAGAGGAAGCAAAGAAGGAAGCTGCGGAGCGTCAACAAAGAGAAGCTGAAGAGAGTGAAGCTGACTCTGAAGGCTTTGGTCAATTTCCTGGTGGTCCCGGAGGACCAGGTGGTTTTCAAGGTGGACAACCAGGACAGGGTGGTCCTGGTGGTCAGGGAGGCTTCCAGGGTGGTCAGGGAGCTCCAGGTGGTATGTCTGCAGGTGGCCAGGGCGGTCGTGGAGGAGAGAGGAGAATCACACCTCCGGGTAGTAATTAATATTTAAATATCCAGAAGATGAATATAATACATCTTTTTACCCGATACTTTCATGATGTGATTATTGCCGTAGAGGCAATCCTCGCAAACAAGATGAAGTCAATGCTTACTGCATTGGGTATCATGTTTGGTGTGGCTGCGGTAATCAGCATGTTGGCAATCGGTAAGGGTGCACAGCAGGAAGTGTTGGAGCAAATCAAACTGGTTGGAGTAAATAATATTATAGTAACACCTTCAGAGACAGCCTTGGGTTCACCAGACGCACCCAGTGGTGGAGGCATTGGGTCAGTTAAGAGATTCTCCCCAGGTTTGACACTTAGGGATGCTGAAGCTATCCAGGCGGCTATTCCAACTGTCAACAAAGTTAGTCCGGTGATATCCCTCAATTATCATGCTGTACTCAATGGAAAGAGTTATCCTGTGTCACTAGAAGGGGTGTCTCCTTATTACTTCGAGTTGCTTAACGTGCAACTGGCTGACGGAGAAATTTTTACGCAGGATCAGAGCGAAAGGGGACTCCCTGTTTGTGTTATAGGTGATAATATTAAGAACAGGTTCTTTTCAACAGAGGATCCGATTGGCAAGTATATTAAGTGTGGGGACACCTGGTTACAGGTAATCGGACTTATTGAAAGACGTGACTTCACAGCTTCTGCATCTGACGAACTAGGTATCAGCAGTACTGACAACAAGATATTTGTGCCTGTCAAGACTATGTTGCTGAGGTTCAAGGATAGGGCAAGAGTTGATCCGGAAATTCTGGAGAGTGTTACCAGAGCCGGTGCCAATAGCACTGTGTCGGGCGATCAGGCGGCAACTAAGGCAGAGGACCAGCTTGATAAGATTATTATTCAGGTTGAGGAAACTGAGCACCTTGGAGTCACTGCTGATATAATAAAGAGAATGCTGCTTCGTCGTCATTCAGATATTTATGATTTTGAGGTTACTGTTCCCGAGTTATTGCTTAAGCAACAACAGAAGACCAATGATATTTTCAACATAGTGCTGGGGGCTATTGCTTCAATATCCCTTGTAGTTGGAGGTATCGGCATTATGAATATTATGTTGGCTTCAGTCTGGGAAAGAATCAGGGAGATAGGTACACGTCAGGCCATCGGAGCATCCCGAAAGGATATTATTGTACAGTTTCTGTCAGAATCCACTCTTATCAGCGTAAGTGGTGGTATGATCGGAATTATTCTGGGTGTGATAATGGCCCGGCTTATTAATGTGATGGCAGATATCCAGACCATAGTAAGCGTATTCTCAGTTCTGGTGGCCTTTGGAGTATCGGCCACGGTAGGAATAGTCTTTGGCTATATCCCTGCAAAGAGGGCAGCCAATCAGGATCCTGTGGAATCGTTGAGACATTGACCTTAAAATATTGAAAACGAAATGAGTAAGAGTGCTATGAGATTAAACCATGTATTAATACTGCTCATGATGGTTTTGCTGCCCGTTTCAGCAAAAAGCCAGAACAGGGAAGTTATAGAAGTTAACATGACTCTGGAGGAAGTCATTGAGATGGCGCAGAGGCAATCCCTGTCCTATTTTAGGGCCAAGAACATGTACCTTGCGGAGTATTGGTCATTCAGAAGTTTCAAGGCCAGCAGACTGCCGAGTTTGAACCTTACTGCAACACCTGTAGCCTATACTAATTCAATTATCCCGTTGCAGGACGGAGTTGGATACCGTAATAACTACAGTTTTGTATCGAATGGGGCCTTGTTTATACGTCAGAATGTGCCATTAACAGGTGGTACTTTTGATATTACTTCAACTTTGTCAAGAACATACGACTACGAAACCGGGAATACCATATTTTCTTCGGCTCCGGTAAGTATTGGTTTTAAACAATCACTAAATGGATATAACAGGTTTCGCTGGGAGTCTAGAATGTCACCTGTTCAATTTGAACGTGCAAAGCTTGCTTTCATTCAGGATCTTGAGGATATAGCATATAATGCAACAAACTATTTCTTTAATGTAGCCACGGCTGAGATTAATGTCCGTATAGCCGAAATCAACTATGCCAATGCCGATACTCTTTACAGGATTGGAAAGGGGCGTTTTGAGATTGGTACCATCACTCAGGATGAACTATTGGATCTTGAACTAAGTCTACTTAATGCAAGGCTAGAAGTAAGCAAATCTGATATCAATCTGAAGCAGGCCAAAGCTACTTTGAATTCATTTCTTGGTATTGCAGATGATATTCATGTTAATTGCGTTTTGCCTGATAAGTTGCCTCCATTAAGAATTAATGTCGATGAAGCGCTCAACCTAGCGTTGGAGAATAATCCGGATATTTTGGGTTATAAGCTACAGTTGTTGAGAGCAGAGCGGAATGTGGCTGAGACAACGGCAAACACGGGGCTTAGCGCAAATATAGAAGCCAGTCTCGGTGTAAACAGGAATGCTTTGGAATTGAGTGAGGTGTATGAGAGTCCATTTATGCAACAGCAAAGGGCAAACATATCACTTAGTATACCGATTATTGACTGGGGTAATAGGAAGGGACAAATTCAGATGGCTAAGGCCCAGAAGGATGAAGTTGATGCATCAGTCAAGCAGTCACTTGTAGATTTTGAGCAGAATGCATTGATTACTTTCCTCAATTTCAACCTTCAGGAGGATCAGGTGGCAATTGCTGCCAAAGCTGATACTGTTGCCCAGCTTGGATTTGATGTAACAATGCAGCGTTTTATGATAGGCAAGGTTGACGTTATTCGTCTGAACTCAGCCAGAAATAGTCTGGATGCTGCAAAGAGGAACTATATATCTGCACTTAGAAACTACTGGACAAGTTATTACGACATCCGTAGAATTGCGATGTATGATTTTATTAACCGTCAGTCCCTGATCAGGGAGCTGGATGAGTTCTTACAACGATAGAGAGGTAGCTTATGAAAAAGAGACTATGGCAATTGGTTGTGCCTGTAGCTGCGGTGATTCTGACACTGGTTATCTATGGTATTACGACAAGGGAGAAAGATGACGAACCGGATGTAGTAAGGGTTGAGAAGGGAGTCTTTGAGGTTGTCGTGACCGGTATGGGAGAGCTGGAGGCCCTTGAGTCAACAGACATAATGATTCCGGAAGTACTTAGAACCAACGAGGTCAGGATTAGGCAGATCACTATCACTGACATTGTTAAGGAAGGAACCATGGTTAAGAAGGGCGACTATGTTGCAACACTTGACCCGGCTGATGTTGAGGAAAGGATGAGGAGTGCAGAAGATGCACTGGAGTTGTATCGCAACAACCTTGAAAATGCCAGGATAGACAGTTCACTGGCCCTTTCAAGTGCCCGTGATGAAATCAGGCAGGCCCGTGACCTTGTGACAGACAGAGAAATTAAGTTGGAACAGTCTATATATGAATCTGCTGCTGTTCAAAGGCAGGCTCAGATTGCACTTGAGACAGCCCAAAGATCGCTTGAGCAAAAGCTGCGTAACTATGATCAGTTGAGAAGGCGTTACAGGATGCAGGTTGAGCGCATCGAGGAGAATCTTGCCGACCAGCAGGAGTATATGGATAAGCTTATTCAGCTCAAACGCGATCTTATTATTAGGGCACCTGCCAACGGTCTTGTAGTCTATGCACGTGATGGACGGAATGAAAAAATAAAGGTTGGCTCACGGGTAAACCGTTGGAGTGCCCGCATTGCCATGTTACCTAATCTGTCTACATTGCAAGCCATTGCATATGTAAAGGAAATTGACATAGCCAAGATTCGTCCGGGTCTGTCAGTAAGGGTAAGCATTGATGCCTTTCCTGAAGATCAATTCTCTGGTGTTGTAACCCGAGTTGCAAATATCGGACAGGAAGTTCAGGGTGAGTTTTATAATGCCTTCAAGGTAGAGATAAAGGTTGATCCTTCCGGGAAAGAGTTGTTGCCAGGTATGACAACCACCAACAATATTGTTGTAGAGTCTATCAGGGATGCTGTTATGGTGCCTCGTCTTGCAGTATTCAAAGACTCGTTATTAGGAGACTTTGTATATAAACGTGAAGGCCTTAATCTCGTTAAACAGCAGATAAAGACCAATGGCGAAAATGATCTCTATTACATGATCCATTCAGGCCTAAAGCCGGGTGATAAGGTAATGATGAAGGAGCCTGTAAAGAAGGATAGACTGGCTGTGCATCACCTTGAGGAATAGGCCTGTTTATGCGGTCTTGAATGCTCCACTTACAGAATTACTGACCTGGTTGTTAATTGAAATTAAAAATGCGGATTTTTTTCCGTAATTCATATTACTTCCATATATTTGGAATGCGGTTTTGAACAGAAACAGCCTTAGGGCTGTTTCTGTATTTAATCTGATAATTAACAAATTAGGAACAAACAATAATTATATCAATTATGAAAGTAACTGTAGTAGGAGCAGGAAATGTTGGAGCTACCTGTGCTGACATTCTGGCTTATCGCGAAGTTGTAAATGAAGTTGTCCTTGTTGATATCAAGGAAGGAATGGCAGAGGGTAAAGCCCTTGACATCTGGCAAAAGGCTCCAATTGACATGTATGACACCCGTACAGTGGGCGTAACAGCTGATTACAGCAGAACTGCAAATTCAGACGTAGTTGTAATTACATCTGGTCTTCCACGTAAACCAGGCATGTCTCGTGACGATTTAATTGAAACCAATGCCGGTATCGTTAAGTCTGTTACTGAACAGGTTGTGGCACATTCTCCAAACGCAATTATCATTGTTGTGTCCAACCCTCTTGACGTAATGACATATCAAGCTCACATCACCAGTAAGTTACCACGCACAAAGGTTATTGGTATGGCGGGTATTCTTGATACAGCTCGTTACAGGGCTTTCCTTGCTGAGGCTTTGAATGTATCTCCAAAGGATATTCAGGCTATGTTGCTTGGCGGACATGGTGACACTATGGTGCCGCTGCCACGTTACACTACAGTTGGTGGAATACCTGTTACCGAACTTATCGATGCTGACAAGCTGAATGCAATTATTGAAAGAACAAAGGTAGGTGGTGGTGAACTTGTAAAGCTGATGGGAACTTCTGCATGGTATGCGCCAGGTTCTGCTGCTGCACAAATGGTTGAAGCCATCGTTCGTGACCAAAAGCGTGTAGTACCCGTTTGTATCAAGCTGGAAGGTGAATACGGTATCGACAACTGCTACCTTGGTGTTCCTGTTGTACTTGGAAAGAACGGTGTTGAAAAAGTTATCGAACTTCAACTTGACGAAAAGGAGATGTCTGACCTTCGTACAAGCCGTGACCACGTTATGGAAGTAATGAACGTTCTTGATAAGATTAACAACAAGTAAGAGATCCACTAGATCATATATCAGACAGGCTGTCCTCCCGGACAGCCTGTTTTGTTTTATTTATCCTGAGACGGACAGGCTTTTTTCTTTTAATTACGTGCAATTTACCAACGCTGGTGCTCTTTGGATACATTCAACCAACTTGATAGTTTTCAGTTAAAAGAAAAAATGACAATTAATTTTCATTGTTGTCCGGTTTACCGGACAACAATGAAAATTAATTTGCCCCACCTGCATCGGGATGAGTTAATTAAGTTTGTGGAGAAGGAAGAGGGGGGACTTTGTTTTTAGTGTTCTGCCCGGAACCTATGAAATTGAGGTGAAAAAATAATGTAGTTCTGGTATCATTACCAAACAGAAATATCTATCTTCGCATCGTTTTGGTGGATTTTTCCTTTTCAGGAAAAACCTTAAAATGGGAATCCGGTGCTTCAGTGAAATGAAAATTCCGGAGCTGTACCCGCAGCTGTAAGTCCATTTTCCTGTGTGAACAGGGATGTTTTGAGATACTCTTGCCACTGTTCCGATGTCTCGGAATGGGAAGGCCTCAAAACAGGACGAGCCAGAAGACCTGCCAAAAGGTAATTTATTCATTCAAACTTCGGGAGAAAAGTTTTGAATCGCTGTTATGAGCGCGCTTTTTGGAGCTGTTTCTGCGGTTTTTCGAATTTCTCAGAGGTGAAAAATCTTTGTTATGAAAGCATTTGCGTCCTGGAGTGGAGGTAAAGACTGCATGCTTGCGGTGTATCGTTATCTTCAGACCAATGACCATGAAATGGCATGTTTGGTAAACATGTGTGATGCCGATGGCGAACAGTCGCGTTCACATGGAATCCACAAGCGTTTTATTCAAAGCCAGGCCCGGGCCATGAACCTTCCAATTGTACAGCAAGCTGTTGATGCCAGGGGTTATGAGAGCTGCTTTAAGGCGGTTGTGAATGAGCTTAAGAAAGAGGGGGTTACAGCCGGTGTTTTCGGTGATATCTACCTTGTTGAGCACCGACAATGGATCGAGCGGGTTTGTGAGGATCTCGATGTTGCCCCCATTTTCCCGCTCTGGGAAAATGATACCCAGGCGCTTTTGATGGAGTTCGTTGAGCTGGGGTTTAAAGCCCTTACCGTAGCAGTCCATAAGAATAAGCTCGGTGAACATTGGGTCGGTCGCGAATTGGACCTGTCCTTTTTTAAGGAGATAACGGCCATTGCGGACATCGACCCATGTGCGGAGAATGGGGAGTACCATTCCTTTGTCTACGATGGTCCCCTTTTTTCCCATCCTGTAGCGTTTGAGAAGGGCACGCCCAACGAGAAGGATTATCATGTTTTCTTACCTTTAAAATGATCGATAATGAAAGGCCAAAAAATCTTTTTGTTGGCTGCATGGCTTGCGTTTTTTACCATGGCCAATGCCCAACAATATTCGAGGGTGGTTTCCTTAGCTCCATCTTTAACAAAAAATATTTATTATCTGAACGCAGAATCGCGTTTGCTTGCATGCACCAGTTATTGTAAGAGGGCCAAAGAGGACGATAAGGCGGTGGTGGCGTCTATGGTCACCGTTAATGTAGAGAAAATTGTTGGTTTAAAGCCCGACCTGGTGCTTGCAACCTCCATCACAAACCCGGAGTATATTGAGATGTTGAGAAAGTTCAATATCCGGGTTGAGGTTTTTCCTACGCCAAAATCGTTTGAGGGGATTTGTTCGCAATTTGTTGAAATGGGAAAACTCCTTGGTAAAGAGGAGGATGCCATTCAGCATGTGGCCGACATTAAGAGGGAAATTGAAGCTATAAAGTTGCTTAGCGCAACGAGAAACTTTAATAAGAAGGTCTTTATTCAAATTGGGGCTGATCCCTTGTATGCTGTGATCCCGAGTTCCTTTATGAATGATTACATCTTGTTTGCCAATGCCACCAATGTTGCGGAAGACCTTACAATGGGTGCACTTTCGAGAGAAGCAGTGCTTACGCGCAATCCGGATTATATTTTCGTTGTTACTATGGGGATTGTTGGGGAAGAAGAAAAGAAGGTCTGGGAAAGGTTCGGCGACCTTAATGCCGTTAAAAACAACAGGATCTTTATCATTGACTCGGATCTGGCTTGCACACCTACTCCCCCTACCTTTTTGCAAACCATGCGGCTCATTTCAAAATGTCTTAATGATTAACAGGCTTATGTTTTTGAAAGAGAGCCGGCTTGTGGTATGGCTGGTTGCCATATTGGTTTTGATGGCAATGCTTGTTTGCGCTGCGCTGTTGTCTCTTGCAGTCGGTGATATGGATATTCCCGCGTCCGATATTCTGAAGTATTTGAGGTTGAAGGAGGGGATCGAATATGCGGTTTTGGATAATATAAGAATACCGAGGACCATTTTGGCGTTTTCGGTAGGTGGGGCTTTAAGTCTTGCCGGAACCCTTTTGCAGGGGGTATACAGAAATCCTTTGGTAGAGCCTTATACCATGGGTATATCAGGTGGGGCAGCTTTGGGGGTAGCCTTCTGTATTGTGTTGGAGCTGCATCTTAAGGTTTCCTACCTAATGTTGCCCTTATCTGGCTTTTTGGGGGCCTTTGTTTCCATCTTTCTTGTTTACCGGCTGAGTTCGAAACAGAATAAAAGTTTGAACATTAACCGCATGCTTTTGATCGGGGTGATGATCAGTTTTATCGCTTCTTCGGCCATGTTGTTTTTTATGTCCGTCACCACGGCCGAAAATATTCAAAGCATTGTTTTTTGGATAATGGGTTCCCTTAATGAGCCCAATAAGTTTTTGATTTACTCCTCCTTGTTCTTCTCTGTTTTGGGCTTGGCTGTCAGTTATTTGTATGTTGTTCCGCTCAATGCTCTGCGACTGGGAGCTGTTCGTGCAAAGCATCTTGGTATCAAAACGGATCGTTCGATAAAGGTGGTGTTTATTACTGCCTCGGTCATTACCGGAATAAGCGTTTCGGTTTCCGGGGTAATCGGCTTTGTTGGCTTAATCATCCCGCACCTTGTTCGCAGCACTATTGGGACAGATTACCGGGTGCTTCTTTTGGCTTCCTTTCTTGGAGGAGGAGTCTTCTTAATTCTGAGTGATGTCCTGGCGAGGACGATTATTGCGCCCAACGAGCTGCCAATTGGTGTTATTACGGGTATGCTGGGTGGTGTAATTTTTATTACCGCCTTAAGCAAGAAACTTAAATCTGATTGAAATCATGCACTTAGTAGAAGTTAAGAATGCGAATTACGGTTATGCCTACGCCTTTCAGCTTATGGATATAAGTTTCGAGCTTAGGCAAGGGATGCTGGCGGGCATCATAGGTCCCAATGGTTCCGGCAAATCTACCCTTCTGAAGGGCATCAGCGGCGAACTGGCACTGCCCGAAAACCAAGTTTTTCTTAAAGGAAAAGACCTGGCTGGTTTTACAGATACCGAACGGGCTAAAGAAATTGCTGTGGTAACCCAATTCTCAGAACCCATTGATATCAGCGTTGAAGAGTATGTTTTAATGGGCCGGATTCCCTATCGAAAGAAATATCAGTTTTTTGAAACGGAGCGGGATTATGAAATTGCTCAGAAATATATGAAACTGACCGGGATATACCCACTAAGAGCTAAGAAGTTCTCGAAACTAAGCGGTGGCGAACAGCAATTGGCAAGCATTGCCAAAGCACTGACCCAGGAACCGTCTTTACTTCTTTTAGACGAGCCGACTTCTCATCTGGATATTTCGCACCAGGTGCAAATTCTGGATTTGGTGCACCGGTTGACAAAAGAGGCTGGCCTGACCGTGATTATGGTTATTCATGATTTGAATCTGGCCAGCGAGTATTGTGACTATTTGATGTTAATGCGCTCAGGGGCCTTGTACAGGCAAGGGACACCCAATGCAATTCTAAATCCTAGAAATATTGAAGACGTATATAAGACCGAGGTGCATACACAGGAAAACCCGAGGTCGAAGAAGCCTGCCGTTTTTTTAGTGTCAAACAAAACAGGACAAGTCAGAAGACCAACCAAATTCTATTTAACCTAGCTTTCGGGATGTTGCGGCCCGGGATAAAAACCGGAACAAACCGAAGGTTTATGTTACTTTATTGTTAAACTATAACCTTTAAAAAAATGAAGAGTTTATTTCTAATGGGTATGCTGTGCCTTATAGCGAACCATGTTTTTTCGCAAGAAGGGGACTCCCTAAGGCGTTATGAGCTGGATGAGGTGGTGGTGGCTACCACCCGTGCCAATACCCAATTAAAAAACATACCCCAAAAGGTCGAAATAATAGACAAGGGCATGTTGCAATCCTTACCTTCAAGCAATATGGCCGATGTGCTTAAAACTGCTACAAATCTTGATGTCATCCAATATCCTGGCTTGTCCTCAACCATTGGCATGCGGGGTTTTTCGCCCAGTGCCCATGCCCGAAGCTATACGCTTTTGCTCCTGAATGGCAATCCTTTGGGCACCACCAACATCAGCTGTCTGGATAAGGATCTTGTGGAAAGGGTTGAGGTCATTAAAGGTCCCTATTCAACCTTATACGGTTCTGATGCCATGGGAGGGGTCATCAACATCATTACCAAAAAGCCTGTTGCGCAGAACAATGGAAGCGCAGAAGTCGGTTATGGCAGTTATGGGAACCTGAAAATGAGTGCCAGCGTTAACGGAGTTTTGAGTCCCAGATCGTTGTTCCGCATTGGGTTCCTGCGTAATGAACAAAGACTCGATTATCGAATTGGAAAGAGCAATGCGCTGAAATTATCGGAGAAGGGGAAGCTGATGTTGGACAAGGCTTCGTTTGGTGATGTGATGAAAAATTCCACCTGGCAGTACAATCAGCTTAATGGTCAGTATGTTTACAACATCAGCGACAGTTGGAGCACCGGTTTTGATTTGATTTATTTCAATGCCAACGACATAAAAACGCCCGGCAATTATTGGGGAAGCTATGGGCAGAGCAAAAAGGACATTGACCGAATTAATTGGAATGGTACTTTGATGCGTAAGACGCAAAAGAGCAGTTTGTATTTCAGTCCGTATTTTACCCGGGAAGTCAATGCGAACTATACCGATAATTCCGACACAAGTTTTGTTTCTTTTAACAGCGACATACGTGAATACGGTTTTAAAATGCACGATAATTTTTCACTGGGCGGTTTTAAGGTGCTTGCCGGAGCCGATCTGGATGTTTATCGTTATGCGTCGGACCGGTTTAATGGCAAGGCCAGCCCAATCAATCCTTATTCTCCCAATCATAACAATACCAAGGCGGCCCTTTTTTCGCAAGTGACCTACAGCAAGGGCGGTTTAGATGTGAATGGGGGACTCAGATACAACTACATCTCTTATCATATCGAGCAGAACGACTCGCTCCAGGGAACCGGTGGTTCCGAAAACTACCAGACTGTAAATCCTTCCCTGGGCCTGCAATATAAACTGCCTTATAATCTGAAGTTGCACGGCAGTTATGGTACTGGTTTTTCGGTGCCCGATGCTTTTAAAGTCGCTGGATTTTATGCGGTATCTGAATACCTGGCTGCCTGGGATTTTTGGTGGGTCAAGAATTACATGGGGAATCCCGACTTAGAGCCCGAATCCTCATCAACCATCGATTTGGGCCTAAGTTATTCAACGCCCAATAAATTTATTTTTCTGGATTTGACCTGGTTTACCACCCGACACAGCGACAAGATTATTGAAACGACGCTGGATTCAGTCGTTGTGAACCAGAACAAGGTGGCCTACGATGTGACCACTTATAAAAATGCCAACAATTCGGCCATGAATGGGGTGGAACTGATGGCTTCAACAAATATCGGGGCTTTGTTCAGCGATGCATTTAAGTTGGAGCTTTATGGTAATTGGACTTACATGTTCAACAACACAGTGGATGAATCCTTTGTTTCAAGCGCCGGGAAGGACAGTATCGTTAGCCGTGACCTGCTTTATGCAAGAAAAAGCAATGCCAATTTCGGTGTGGTGTATGATAATTATAAAGGCTTTTTGCTGCGCCTTCACGGCAGGTACCTTGGTTCCAGATTAGAAAAGGACAACTTCTCAAAGTTACGTCCCGGGTTGACGCCAGAGCACTATTATACCAGTGGGGGCTATACTGCAAAGGATAAAATTCTACAGCATCCCGAATATTTGGTGTTTGATTTTTCTGTGGGGTATTCGGTTAATAGCTACCGTTTGGGGGTTACTGTTTCAAACCTTCTCAACGAAAACTACACCGAAAAAGATGGCTACAATATGCCGGGCCGTATGTTGATGGCCTCTTACAGTTACTCTTTTTAAATTTTTAAATGCTGATACTATGAAAATTAGAACTATTATACTCTTTCTTTTTGCCTTGCTCGCGTCCTCATTCAGTGATGGTACAGAATCAGGGTCAGAAAACACCGAATTCTCTGTAAAACTCCTTGTCGATTTTGGAGAATCAAAACCAGGATTAACGCTAGACATTACTTCAAATCATCGCTTAACTGCTTTGGAGGTTTTGCAACACGCGACTGTAGTCGAAACCCATCCTGTAGGAAAGTATGTTTTTGTCAGTGCGGTTGATGGAGTGAGGACCATCAGAGGCGATAAGGCGTGGTATTATGAGGTAAATGGTAAATCACCTGGAGTTCTTGCCATTAACAACAGGCTCAGTGATGGTGATACCGTATGCTGGATTTATAAAAAGGATGTTTGCAGTAAAAATGTCGATAACTGAGTCGGTACAATCCTTTTATACTGATAACATAAAATTATTTCCTATGAAAAAACACCTTATGTCTGTTCTATTGGCGCTTGCAGCAGTCGTTTTTAGCGCCCATGTGCCTTTTTTAAAGCCGAACCAATTTGTCGTTCTGCACAGTCGGTTTCAGGTCGAGTCGTCCTTTACTGAAGATCCTTTCCAGGCCGATTTTGCCATGCTTGCCCCTGCTTACTACCTGATTGATCCCATAGGGGAGCAATCGATTGTTGCACCCGTTGCAAAAACCAGTGCCGCTGTTTATTTGGAACCGCTTATTGCTGATTCAGGCACCTACCGCATACATGCCGCTCCCCGAAAGGGGCCCAAATACCGGGGAGTGGAAACCGAGGAGGGGAAGAAGTACTTTTCGGACGATACTTTAAGGGTGACAGGAAAAAAGATAACGCTTCAGTATTTCAGCAGCGCCGACACCTATGTCTGCAAAGGCGAGCCCGATTATACGCCAAGACCATTGAATCAGGGTGTGGAGATTATTCCATTGTCCCCACCCAATGCCCTTATAGTGGGCGAGCCTGTGAGGTTCAGGGTGTTGCGCGACGGACAAGCAGTTGCCTATGCGCGAATGGTGGTGGCTTACGACAATGAGCACTATGTATTGGATAGCACCGTTGATTTATACGACGTGGAGAACCAAAGACGAAATAACATTTTCGCCGATGGTGAGGGGATCTGTACTTTTATTCCTGAAAAGCCGGGACTGGTCCTTTTGTTTGTTACCATCCATGAAAACATCGGCAACAACCGTTGGGAAAGTCACAACAATTCCCTGACCCTGGAAGTCAAAAGACCATAGATTATTGATGATGAAATTTTAAAATTGAGGAAAATGAGAATTTACACACGTACCGGAGATAAGGGCTTGACCAAAATCTTTGGAAATATGTCCTGTAAAAAGGACGATATAAGAATTGAAAGCAATGGCAAATTGGATGAGGCCAATTCTTTTATCGGTTTGCTGCGCGCAAAATTGAATGATGATCATCCTTGGCAGAAGGGTTTGTTTAAGATTCAGACCGACATCATGGATATGATGTCGCACATTGCCACCCATTCGTCCAAACGAGCGGAAAACAGCGTAGCCCGGCCCGTTGATGGCGAGGTGTTTTGTGAGCAATGGATCGATGAGATGTTGAATGAAATGCCACAACCCCATGATTGGTTTATTCTACCCGGAGGCAATGAAGTTTCTGCCCTATGTCATGTGGTGCGCACCACGCTCAGGACGGCGGAGCGCAGATTGTTTACCTTGCACAGGGAGGACCCTGTGGAAGAGTTTATTCTGAAATACATCAATCGCTTATCCGACCTGTTCTTTGCCTTGTCGCGCTACGAATTGTATAAAGCCCAATTGACCGAGGAAAAGCTTAGGCCATTCCGTCGGATAAGGAGATAGATCTTGAGGCCCAAAAGCCCTGGCTTTTGGGCCCAATTCTTTTATTTCCACCAGGCGTGAAAATGGTGGACTGGTCCGTTTCCTTTTCCGATTTGATAACGCGCACCTTCGACAATGGCGCTGTGTATGAAGTTTTTGGCTTTGACGATGGCTTCATTAAGGGCTAAGCCCTGCGCCAGAAAGGCAGCCACTGCCGACGAGAGGGTGCAGCCGGTTCCGTGGGTGTTATTGGTGGCGATGCGCGGGGACGGCAATTCTATGGTCTCATCTGTTTCTGCATTGTAGAAAATATCCACCAGCTCTTCGTCGGAAAAATGACCGGCCTTCAGCAATACGGAGACCCTGCCTTTGTGTGAGAGTTCTTTGGCAACGCCCGGCAGGTCGGTCTGTTGTGATATTTTGCGACCGAGGAGGATTTCGGCTTCCGGGATATTGGGCGTTATTACCCGGGCCATAGGCAGCAGCTCATGTTTCAAGGTGGCTATGGCCTCGTCCATCAGCAGTTTGCCACCTGAAGTAGCCACCATTACCGGATCCAGAACAATGTTGCGGATTTGGTAGGGCAGCAGTACTTCTTTAACGGCCCGAATCAATTCGGAAGAATGCAGCATGCCAATTTTTATGGCATCGGTACCAATGTCGTCCAGGACCGATTTGATTTGTCCTTTTACAAAATCGATGGGTACGGGGTGGACCCCGTACACGCCCATGGTGTTTTCATCTACTATGGCGGTAAGGGCGGTGGTGGCAAAGCAGCCGCAGGCCGACAGAGTTTTCAGGTCGGCCTGAATGCCGGCGCCTCCGCTGGGGTCGCTTCCGGCTATGCTAAGAACGCGGGTGTATTTCATTTTGTTTAGGGGCGAAATTTTTATTCGTTATGGGTTTCGGTTTCCTGGTGAAGGTGTCTTAAACGGGCCATTGCTCTAGATCCCAGGCGCTGTTCCAGAACATCCATTCCATTTTAAAAGCAAGGCCGAAGGCCCTGGTCATTTGTTTGCGTCGCGCCGGTGTTGTGTCGACTGCTGCAGCATCACAAATGGCAATGGCTTTGTTAACGGCCAGAGCAAAGTCCTCCCCGCCATAAGTGTTGATCCAGGCCTGGTAGGGATTGTTTATTTGGTTTTGATGGGCAAGGATGTGGTCGCCCACTTTTTGGTAAACCCAGAAACAAGGCAGTACGGCGGCCAAGGCTTCCTCAATGGACGCGCCGGCCAATTGCTGGTACAGATGTCCGGTATAGAGCGTACAAGTGGGTGTAGCTTCCGTTTCCTTGTGCTTGTCCTCTTTTAGGTACAACTGATGCAAGGCTTGCTCGACTGAAACCGTATCGGAGGCAAATTTCAGGAAAGCCTCGCGCCAGTCTTTTTGGTCCAGTTTGCCGGCAATGCCTGCCAGAATTTTTCCGTATTCTGCCAGATACAGGGCATCTTGCTGCAGGTAGAATTGGAACTTTTCCTGGGGCAAATCGCCCGAAATTAATTCCTTGATAAAAGGCAGATGTAGAATTGCCTCATAAACGGGGGCGCTGGCGCGCCATGCTTCCTCACTCCATTTCATAGACTTTGTTTTTAACAATGTTTGCTAATAGTTTGGCCGCTTGCCTTGGGTTTTCTGCAGCAGATATGGCGGAGACGACCGCGATGCCACTGGCTCCCTTGGCAATGATTTGTGCGGCATTTTGGGAGCTTATGCCGCCAATGCCCACGCTGGGATGGCGGGAAACTGCGCAGACCGCTTTGACGCCTTCCAGACCAAAGGGTGGGGCAGTGTCGGTTTTGGTCGGGGTGGCAAAAACCGGGGAGATGCCGATGTAGTCAATATCCAGCTCGTTGGCATCACTGGCTTGCCGGAGGGTTTCGACCGACAGGCCAATGATTTTATCCGGGCCCAGCAGCCGCCGGGCGACCTGCCACGGCAGGTCGCTTTGTCCTATGTGCAAACCATCGGCATCCACAGCCAGGGCTATGTCTGCCCGGTTGTTGATGATTAGGGGGACGTTCCGTGCTTGTAGCAGGGCTTTGAGTTTTTTAGCCAGTTGGTAAAACTCCAGGGTGCTGCAGCTGGTTTCGCGCAGCTGGACCATGGTGACCCCGCCCTTAATTGCTTCTTCCACGATAAATTCCAGCGGACGCCCCAACGACAGTTCCCGATCGGTTACCAAATATAAGCTGAGGTCGAATGATGGTTTTTGGTTCATGATTTTACTCGATAAAGGTGTCGGCAATGTCTTTGTCGCTGAGCTGGTACAAGATGTCGGTAAAATGCATTTGCAGGCTGCCCGGTCCGGCTGCCATTTTAGCCGCCCTTTCTCCACAAATACTCATTACCGCCATGCCGTGTGCGGCAGCCAGCAACAGGTTTTGGTTGACTGCCGCAAAGGCACCCAAAAGGGCCGTTGCAGTACAGCCCATTCCGGTGACTTTTGCCATTAGCGGGTTCCCATTTTTGATTCTGATGAGCTCGTGGCCATTGGTTACGATGTCTTCGGCTCCACTGACGACCACAAGGGCTCCGGTTTCCAGGGCCAGGGTCTGCGCGGCATTTAATGCTGCGCTGGTCGATTCGGTACTGTCCACCCCCTTGGTTGCGGTACTTTCCCTGGCCAGCGCCATTATTTCGGACGCGTTTCCACGAACGATGTCGGGTCGACATTGCGACATGATTTGAGCGGCAACCTGGTTGCGGTAGGGTGTTGCCCCAACGCCAACGGGGTCAAAGACGACAGGAATGCCTTTGTTTTTGGCTGTTTGTCCCGCCTGCAGCATGGCCTCCACCCATTCGGGATTGAGGGTGCCCATATTGAGTACCAGCGCAGAAGCAATGGCTGCCATATCGTTCACCTCTTCGAGGGCGTGGGCCATTACGGGAGATGCGCCTACCGCCAGCAGGGCGTTGGCGCTGTTGTTCATTACTACAAAATTGGTGATGTTGTGCACCAAAGGGTTGTTCTGGCGCACTGCCGCCAGGTCGGCTGAAATGGATTGTGCGTTAATCATAGTTCTTAAAATAAAAAAGGCCGTTCCGCGGAAAGCGAAACGACCTGAATTCTTGTGTGATGTAAAATTCAATTGTCTTTCTCGTTTTCCTCCGCTGTTATTAAACAGATCAGGTTCCGGGGTATTATCTCAGCCTGTTTGGACAAACAGGCACCCCCAACGATGTTCGGTAAAAGTATAAATTTTTCTTCGGAATTAGAACTTGGGAATTTTTTTTGACTTATTTTTGGTAAGGATAAATCTTTTGGATGCTTAGAATCATTTTGGACATTGTTCTGTAAACAATCTGTACCTAAGGTATGGGTTGTGTCTTTTGTCTTCTCCCGGATGTTTCTTTTCGGGGGCCCTGTCTTTTATTTAATTAATTCTAAAATGTGCATGGAGGAAGGACGCCCTTGAGCGACTTCCGGTCTGGTGCATTTGTAAAATCAAATGAACATGAACAAGGAAAAGCAGAACATTCATGATTTTGACCTGAGTATGATTTACAGTTTTTTTTCCAATACCGAGCGTCAGGGGCCTGGAAGTCCCGAAGAGACCTTGAAAGCGCTTGGTTTTATTCGGGGACTTGACGAAAGGTCGAAAATTGCTGATATAGGTTGTGGTACCGGTGGACAAACCATGGTTCTTGGTGCAAATATGCCGGGTGAAATTGTAGGGGTAGATTCCTGGCCCGCTTTTATCGAGCAATTCAACAAAAATGCCCGGAGTAAGGGTTTGCATCGCCGAGCAAGAGGTGTGGTTGGCGATATGGCTGATTTGCCCTTTGAGGAGGGGGAGCTGGATCTGATTTGGTCGGAAGGTGCGATTTACAACATCGGTTTTGAGCGGGGTTTAAGCGCGTGGAGGAAGTTTTTGAAGCCGGGCGGTTATATTGCGGTGACTGAGAATACCTGGTTCAGAGGTGATCGGCCTGGGGAGATTCAGCAATTTTGGGACAGCATTTATCCCGAAATGGATGGGATTGCCAACAAGGTGGCTCAGATGCAGGATGCCGGGTATTTGCCTGTGGCGACTTTTATGTTGCCCGAAACGGTATGGACCGATTATTATACCTGGCAAGCTGAACGTCTGAAATCTTTTCAACAAGAGCATGAGGGGAATCCTGCCGCTGCTGGCTTTATTGAAACCATGCGCTATGAAGCAGAGCTGTACAGTAAGTACATGCAGTATTACGGCTATATGTTTTATATCGGGAAGAAGCTGTAATAAGTGATCAAATGAGTAGTTAAGAAAAAACCTTTCGTGCAAGATGATTCAAGCATGAAAGGTTTTTATAAATTGGATCGAAAGGCTTGTGTTTTGACGAAAGTCCGAGTCTTTTTGATATTGGGCTGTAGCGAGAGAGGTGTCTTTTTCGTATGTTTAAGTAAGAATGGACATTCGATTATGTTGAACAGGGAATGAAAGAGACGAAGTTTTCATATTATTTTGATGAGGAACGGGGCATCCTGTTTAAAACCTATTATGGACCAATTACGATTGAGGACATCAATTCTTCCTGGAAGTTTGCTTTTCATGAAGGCCTGATACCCCATAGGATGAAGGGCTTTGTGCTGGATTACCGGAGTGCGAACTTCGATGTTGAACCAGAGAGGCACACGGAAATTGCTGCTTTTTATAAACGGCATATTGAGGTGTTTGGTGGTTATAAAATCGCTATTGTTACAGAGGCGCCCAGAGATATTGTAATTCCTGTACTTGTTGAGATGCACGATGAAGGATACAGTTCCAGGCCTTTTAGTACCATGGAGGCTGCCATTTCCTGGGTGCAGGTGGGGTTTACAGCACACGCGGACCTGTAAAAAAGTAGGAGGGTATGAACAACAACTGCCCTTGGGCAGTCGTTGTTTTATTTCTCAAATAGGTTCCCCGGGCATTTCTTATACAAGTGCAAAGGTAAGAACCAAAAGAATGCCTGCAGCAAACCAACGACGGTGTAGTCAAGTTTTCGGGGATATCTATATGGATGTTTATCGCAGACACGGTTCGGCTTTAGCGGACAGCCGTTTAAGCGACGCAGATTTAAAACGGCTTTACATTATGGATTCTACAACGATCTCGCTGTTTAAAGACATCCTTAAAGGGGTTGGTCGCAACCCCAAAGAAGGCAAGAAGAAGGGTGGGATAAAGGCCCATACAATCATCAAGGCCAGCGAGCACGTGCCCTGCCTTATCCGTTACAGCGAAGCAGCAAGACACGACCACATGTTCCTGGAAGAAGTACTTAGCCTGTCACCTGGTTCGATTATTACTTTCGATAAGGGATATGTTGATTCTGCCCAATATGAAGTGTTTACGCAAAACACAATTTGGTATGTAACAAGGCTTAAAGACAATGCCTTATACAAGGCCCGCAAAGAGTTCGACATTCCGGACAATGCCGATTCCGGGGTTCTTAAGGATGAAGAAGTGACCTTGCAATATGGCGATAAGAGGGAAAAAGAACACCGGGCCCGTAGAATAGCCTATTGGGACAGTGAAAATGAACGTTTATTCGAGTTTATCACTAATAATTTTGAGCTGTCAGCAGAATAAATTGCTCTGATTTACAAGAAACGTTGGCAGATAGAACTACTGTTCAAACAACTAAAGCAGAACTTCCCTTTGAAGTATTTCCTGGGCGACAACGAAAATGCAATTGAGATACAAATATGGACAGCGATGCTTGCCAATCTATTGATAACCCTTGTAAGAAGCCGGCTCAAACGTAAATGGGCGTTTTCTAATATGGTATCGATTATAAGACAACAATTGATGAACTATATTGACATCTATTGCTTTTTGGAAGACCCAGAAGGTAGTTGGCGTGAGATTGTAAAAGAAAATAAAATCAAATATCAAAATTCGCTATTCCCCGAATTGGAGGGGGCTTACTTTTGAAAACAAAGAACATGAGTATTGACTAACTGGCAGTTAGGTGCTGGTGATTGCAAATATTCCGGTTTACCGGACAACAATGAAAAATAATTGTCATTTTTTCTTTTAACTGAAAACTATCAAGTTGGTTGAATGTATCCAAAGAGCACCAGCGTTGGTAAATTGCACGTAATTAAAAGAAAAAAGCCTGTCCGTCTCAGGATAAATAAAACAAAACAGGCTGTCCGGGAGGACAGCCTGTCTTGTTTTTATGCATTTGCCAGGTTATTACTGTAATGGTGAATCAGGACCTAATCAACGTTCATTCCTTGTAAACTGCTACATATGCTTGACTAAGGATCAGGGCAGATCCTCTTCCACGGGTCTGTCTGTTTGTGAAGTGAAATCCGGGCCAGGTTCGGGTCCCTGGGGAACTACCCTGTTTTTGTTTATGATTAGCTGTTTGTAATAGGAGAGGATTACGGTCGTCAATGGCAGTGCAAGTACCAGACCGATTACTCCCATCAGACTACCCCATATAGACAGTGATAGCAATATCAGAGCCGGGTTCATATTATACGCCTTGCCCATGATCCGGGGTATCAGAATCGTTTCCTGTATTACCTGTACCAGTCCCATTACAAGCAGTATGAGCAGTGCAACCTCTATAAAAGTCTGATCCGACTCCATGGACTTAAGCATTGCAAGGAAAAGTGCCGGAATAAAGCCCACTATCTGCAGGTAGGGCACTATATTGAGCAAACCTATAAAAAGACCAAAGGTGACGGGGATAGGCAGTTTAATTATAGAAAAGCCGATAGACATCAGGATTCCGACTATCATTGCGATAGTAAACTGTGCCCTGAAATATACCTTCATTGAATTCTTTAGGTCTTCAACGATAGCCGAAATCAGAGGCCTGTGCTTTTCAGTAATCAGTCCCCTCCATTCCGATTCTATCTTTTGATAGTCGAGAAGTATAAAGAACAGGTAAAGCAAAACTATAAGAGCCCCAATAACTGCTGCAATTATCGACATACCGCCGGCAAGTACCGATTTAAGCGCTGCATAGAGAATTGAGGCTGCCTCGCTGATAGTCTCAGCACTGATAAACTCCTGTACGTTGACATTTGCAAAGAAATCGGTACACCAAAGTTGTACTTTTTCAGGAATAAGATCCCTGAAATGACTGGTCTGGAAAAAGTCACGCAGCAGTTCGGTAAGCTTTTTAAACTCCGCAATAAAGGTTGGAAACAACCACCACATGAGGGCACTGAAGACCAGGATAAAAAATGCCATGGTGATAAAGACCGCGATGCCTCTGTGACGCACCCTCAGCTTTTCCTGTGCGAAAGCAACAAGCGGCTCGGAAAGGTATGCAAGCAACAGTGCAATAAAGAAGGGTATCAGTACTCCGCTTAGCGATCTTAGTACAGTAATAATTGCAGCAAAGATTGCTATGGAAAGAAGCAGACGCACAAAGCGGTCGAATGTGTAAGGCCTGTCGTCCCTGAATTGGTTGAAAGCACCGTAGTTTGTTAAATCTTCCATAGTCTTACTGCCTATTAGTTATCCTGGTTCTAAGCCAAAGTGTAAAAGTAAGGACTAAATTCTTGTTTTGCCAAAACTGTTTTTCGGAAATGGACGATCTTTTGTCCGGAACCGGACAAAAGATCTTTTCTTAAATAGAACTTCTTGACGACTGAATTGTTTGATATTAAGAATCCTAAACATTGTTTACGTTAAATACTGTAGCATCCTTATATTTGTTGGTACGAAAATTGCCAAAAAAAAGAATGATAAAAATTGAATTTTTTATTGCTTAGAGTTAATTAATGTAAAAATATGCCGTAAATTTGTAAAACTGTTTCAATCAATAAATTCTGTACTGTTATTGCAAACGCGGGATAGTACATCTAGCAAAAAATGAAGAGATTGTTGAAGATATTGTGGCTGGTTCCGGCTATTCTGTTTTGCTGGTCTTGTGAACGTGATTACATGTTCCGGGGTGGTGAGGAAGGCATTATGTTTTCTTCCGACACTGTTATGTTTGATACAATCTTCACTTCTATAGGTTCAGCTACCCGTAATTTCCGCGTTATCAACCCCTATGACACTGATTTGACTATTGATCTTATCAAGCTGGCAGGTGGCGAAGATTCAAAGTTCAGGATTAACATTAATGGTATTCCAGACCCTGAAGTGAGAGATGTACATCTCAGAGCAGGCGACAGTATTTATATTTTTGCAGAAGTAACAATCAATCCGGGAGATAGCAGTGATCCTTCCTTTGTAGTAACTGACTCCGTAATATTTCAGACAAAGGAGCGGGTTCAGAGCGTCAAACTTGTGGCATACGGACAGGATGTTGTATTGCTGCGCAAGAAGACCCTCGGAACACAGACTTTAAAAGCCGATAAGCCATATCTGATTTACGACTGGTTGATAGTTGACTCAGCATCAGTTCTTACTATTGAAGAAGGTGCAGAACTTTACTTCTATCAGGGAGCAAGTCTTGTTGTCAGTCATGGTGCTTCCCTGAAAGTAATGGGTACCAGGGAAAATCCTGTGCTTTTTACAGGTTCACGCCTGGAGGAATGGTATCAGGATAAACCAGGCCAATGGAATGGTATCAGCCTTATGCCGGGAAGCAAGAACCATGAAATCAATTATGCCATTATAAAGAATGCCACAGTAGGACTCTCAGTCGATTCTGTGGGCCTGAAAGGTGGTTTGCCGCTCAGATTGTCCAACACCAGGATAGAGCATGTGTCACAACAGGGACTGGTAGCTCAGGCATCTTCGATAATAGCAGACAACTGCCTCTTTGGCGATGCAGGCAGTGCATCTGTTGCCCTTACCTATGGCGGTTATTACAAGTTTTACCACTGCACAATAGTCAACTACTATAAGTGGAAGAGTTACCGCAATATTCCTGCACTTTTGCTATCCAACTACTACATCGATAAGGATAGGAATAAGCCTGAGATCAGGGATATGGAAGAGGCCTTGTTTAGTAACTGTATTATCTGGGGTGCCAATCCCAATGAGATAGGACTTGATTTTGAGCCCAAGAACAAGGAAGAGGGTAATAGGCAGAAATTCATTATTAATTATAAGTTTGAAAACTCCCTGATAAGGACTCAGCTTAGTGCTGATGTTCTATCTGATACCAAGCATTTCAAGGAGGTCATATTTAACTACAATCCGGCTTTCGTCAATTATCAGAGTTACAATTATGAGCTTGACACCTTGTCTGTAGCTATTGATGCCGGCAACCTTGAGACTGCCAGAAAATATCCGATCGACTATATGGGCAACAGTCGTGTTGAAGGCAACAGATTGCCTGACCTTGGTTATATAGAAAGAATCGAGCAGGAACAATAATCTATGATGCGCAGGGTATTGTACACAATCCCGGCATTTCTAATATTCCTTTCTTCCTCTGCCGGAATTAGTTCCTTACCAGAGGTGAATGCTGTGCTATCGGATGTCAGGAAGGCACATAGCCGTTTGTGGTCTGAAGACGGTCGAATTAGACCTGTAAAGAGCCAAATTGATACTGCAAATGACCCCCTCTCGTATGCAGATACTATATCTGAAGACATAAAGCCGGCAGGCATTATGTTTTATAATGTAGAGAACCTCTTTGACGTCAGAGATGATTCCCTTACCAATGACAATGAATTTCTGCCTGACAGTCCCCGCAGGTGGACCCGCTACAGGATGGATGAGAAATGCCGGAATCTCAGTCGGGTAATACTTAATGCCGGAGCCTGGAATCCCCCTGTATTGGTCGGACTCTGTGAGGTTGAGAATGCATGGATACTTGGAAGATTGCTTTACAATACCGGATTAAATAATACAGGTTACAAGTCAGTGCATTATGACTCTCCGGATGAGCGGGGGATAGATGTAGCTTTGCTGTATCTGACCTCGCGATTTGAAGTACTTGAAAGCAGACCTGTTAGCGTAGGGCTTTTGGATGATGGCAGTCCCACCAGGGATATTTTGTATGTCAAGGGCATAGTAGACAACTATGATACCCTGCATGTTTTTGTCAACCACTGGCCATCCCGATATGGGGGAGCTGAAGCCAGCAGACCGCGTCGCTTACAGGCAGCCCAGGTCCTTACCGCGGTAGTTGATTCAGTTCGCAATACATACCCCTTGGCCAATATTGTTCTGATGGGCGACTTCAATGAGGATCATGATTCTGATTTCTTCAGGGACAATCTGGCAACTGGTGGACTTGATGAAGATACTCCGCTCTATGCTCCAGCACTGGGGCTCGAGTCCGGCTTGGGGACCCTCAAGTATCGCTATCAGTGGCAGGTATTTGACCAGATTATTGTATCCCGAGGATTACTTGCCCCATCATCACGACTTTGTTTGAAAGACCCAGTAATGAGTATTGTCAGACTGCCATTTTTGCTTGAGCAGGATGACAGGTACGGAGGTCAGAAACCTTTCAGAACGTACGTAGGGATGAGATATCAGGGGGGATACAGCGACCACCTGCCAGTAATGATCTACCTGGAAAAGTGTAAGTAAGGCTATATCAGAGAGCAGAAATCTTTCCTATGCTTCAGATTTATTCTTATCAGTGCACGTCGTCGCATTTCCCCTTGTTATTGGGGTGAGTCCCAGTTCCCTTCCTTTGCGTACCATAAATTCAAAAGCTTCCTCGAAGTTATTATGAATTACTCCGTCTAGGATAGCCTCTTTTATAGCACTTTTGATAGTTCCCACCTCAGCACAGGGTGTCAGACCAAAGGTCTCCATTATCATATCCCCAGTGACAGGTGGCTGGAAATTGCGGATATGATCCTTTTCCTCTATTTCCCTGAGCTTACGACGTACTATCTTGAAATTACGCAGGTGGCGTTCTACCTTTTCCCTGTTTTTGGAGGTAATGTCAGCTTCACAGAGAGTCATCAGTTTATCGATATCGTCACCTGCCTCGAAAAGCAGGCGGCGAACTGCCGAGTCTGTTACTTCATTCTCGATGAGGGCAATTGGACGCATGTGCAGTTGTACCATCTTCTGCACGAAGCTCATTTTTTCATTGAGTGGAAGCTTGAGACGCCTGAATATTCTTGGGATCATCTTTTGTCCCACATGGTTGTGAGCATGGAAGGTCCAGCCCACTTGTGGGTCAAAGCGCTTGGTCTCAGGTTTTGCAATATCATGCAGCAATGCTGCATACCTCAGCCACAGGTCGTCGGTTTCCCTTGAGATATTGTCGAGTACCTCGAGGGTGTGATAAAAGTTGTCCTTGTGCGATTTGCCATTGACAGTTTCCACGCCCTTAAGAGCCAGGACTTCAGGGAAGATCAGAGCCAGCAGTCCGCAACGGCCAAGCAGTTTGAATCCTATTGAGGGTTTGTCCGACATCATAATCTTGTTGAGTTCCTCGCTTATCCTCTCCATGGAGACGATACCGATTCTTTCCTTGTTGCTTTCTATTGCAGCAAAGGTGCGGTCCTCAATGTAAAATTGCAGCTGTGTGGCAAAGCGTATTGCCCTCATCATCCTTAGCGGATCGTCAGAGAAGGTGATGTCAGGGTCAAGAGGAGTACGTATGATGCGATTATGCAAATCTGTCATACCATCAAAGGGATCGACCAGGTTGCCCAGCGTCGCCTTATTGAGGCTAATTGCCATTGCATTGATAGTAAAATCCCTTCTGTTTTGGTCATCCTCAAGAGTTCCATCCTCCACAATGGGTTTACGGCTGTTGCGCATATAAGACTCCTTGCGGGCTCCGACAAACTCAAACTCAACACCCTTGTACTTGAACATGGCAGTACCGAAATTCTTAAAGCAGCTTACCTTTACCTTACCCAGCCTGGCAGCCACCTTTTCGGCAAAATGGATACCACTACCCAATACTACTATGTCAATATCGGTATTTGGGCGCTTTAGGAATATATCTCTAACATAGCCGCCGATGACATAAGTCTCCAATCCTTCCGCTTCGGCAGTATCTGTAATAACCTTAAAAACCGGATGCTGCAGGTGTTGCAGCAGCATTTCTCTGAGTTGCTCCATATTATTATCCTGGTGACCAGGGGCGTACGCTATTATAGTATGATCATGAACCGGTAAAAATACAACAATTTGACGGTTTGCCGAAACAGGCGCGATAATTGCAGTTAACCGAAAGGTATTGCAGATGTTCAAATAGTGTTTAAATTTGAGATTAATTAGTTGTTAAGGGTAGCAGGATAGCGAACAAAAAGCATGAGCTTCCGTTAAAAAGATGAGTTTGTCTGAATAAATACTGATATAATGAAAAGGATATTTTTTACTGCTTTGTTTTTCCTGGGTGCAGCAATCGGCCTGCTGGCTGGCAGTCCGGAGGGAGAGAAGGAAAGCAAAACAACACTTGCACATAATGGAGTAATAGAACTTGATGAGGCCGGTTTTATTGAGCATGTCTTTGATTACAAGAATGCAACTTCCTGGCAGTTTAAGGGCGATGTCCCTGTAATAGTGGATTTCTATGCAGTGTGGTGCGGACCATGTAAACGATTGGCTCCAATTCTCGCGGAACTGCAGGAAGAGTACAAGGGGAAGATTCAGGTTTACAAAGTTGATGCTGAGAAAAACAGGGAGCTGGCTGCAGCCTTCGGTGTTACAGCCTATCCAAGCATTCTGTTTATTCCAATGGGCGCAGAACCTGCAGGTGCCCGCGGACTCCTTCCAAAGGAGGATCTTGAAAAGGTAATTAATGAATTCCTGAAAGTAACCAGGTAAAGCATACAACCGGGAAGTAGCTTTTTGCAAGGTTTTGTGAACCTGCCCCGAATGGTGCTTAAAAGGTTATAAATAAGACTCTACATAGTATTTAGGTGGGAATGCCTGACTGCAGTCAGGCATTTTTTATTTTGGTTTATTCGGCATCGAGCCATATATTTGCCGCTGACAAATGGGGGTGCTCATTTTGGGCTGAGATTATGCCCATTGAACCTGAGCAGGTAATGCTTCCCCTCCAACTTTGTCAATCTATTAGAATACATCGTGCGCGCGGTGTGAGTTTTTGTGTATAGTACTTTCTACAATGGGGGTGCCCTTTAGGGCTGAGATCATACCCTTGGAACCTGGTCGGGTAATGCCGACAAGGGAAGGTGATAAATCTCTCAATAGTCCTCATTGCAGTTTATGTTTAACCGTTAACTGCTTTAAAAATGAAGAGGATTCTTTTATTTGCGTTTTTATTTATCGTTTCTGCTGCATTGCATGCGCAACACGAGTTGCGCGGCAAGGTGCGTAATGAACAGGGTGAGGCTCTGCCTGATGCTTTTGTTCGACTCGGACAAAAACATGCCGTTACCAAGGCTGATGGAACCTTTGCTATTGGTGGCCTGTCATCAGGAACCTTTCAACTTGCCGTATCTTTTCTGGGTTATGAGACCTGGAAGGGTGAGGTAGAATTAAGGGGTGACAAGGAGCTGGACATAGTTATGAAGGAGTCCAGCTTTATGGCAGGTGAGGTTGTCATTAGCGGTATCCGGGCCAGGAAGGATGATCCTGTAGCTTTTACTGAGCTTACTGCGGAGGAGCTTGAAAAATCAAACTTCGGTCGTGACTTGCCCTATCTGATTAGCATGACTCCGGGACTGGTAGTCAGTTCGGATGCAGGCGGCGGTGTTGGTTATACCTCCATGCGTCTCAGGGGTTCGGATATCACTCGCATCAATGTTACAGTCAATGGCATTCCATTGAATGATGCCGAATCTCAGGGCGTATTCTGGGTTAATATGCCCGACTTTGCTTCATCAGTGAGCCATATCCAGGTACAGCGTGGAGTGGGAACCTCGACCAACGGTGCAGCTTCTTTCGGGGGCTCGATTAATATAAGTACAATAGACGGGCCCTCAGAAGCCAGAGTGGTGATTGACAACTCCTACGGCTCCTTTAATACATTGAAGAACTCAGTCCAGCTAAGTACAAGGATTCCGGGCAGTGGCTTTGCCTTTGATGCCCGACTGTCTAATATAACAAGTGATGGCTTTGTTGACCGGGGTTCTTCAGAACTCAAGTCCTATTATCTTTCAGGAGCCTGGTATGGTAACGCTACTTCAGTAAGACTTGTTACCTTCTCGGGCAAGGAGAAGACCTATCAGGCCTGGAATGGAGTTCCTCTGGTTAAGCTGAAGAATGACAGTGAAGGTATTGAGAAACTAATAATGCTTGACGGGTGGTCGGATGAGGAGGCAGATAATCTGCGCGGTTCGGATTCAAGGACTTTCAACAGGTATCTGTATTCCAACCAGACAGACAACTATCAGCAGGACCACTATCAGCTTCACTTTACACATGCACCATCGGCATTGCTTTCACTGAATGTATCACTGCATTATACTAGGGGCAAGGGATACTATGAGTCGTACAAGTACAATGAACGTTTTTCAAAGTATAACCTGCCCCTGCCGTCAGAGCTTGTCATTGATGGAGTCAGTTACAGTCGGACTGACCTGATAAACCAGAAGTGGCTTGATAACCATTTCTATGGTGCTACCTTCTCAGGTGCGTATGAATATGGGAAACTGCATCTGGTGGCGGGAGGTGCTATAAACAGATACGATGGCAAGCATTACGGAGAGGTGATATGGACTAAGATTAATGCGGGTGTACCTGATAACTACAGGTGGTATGAGAACGACGGTGTTAAAGATGACCTAAACTATTATACAAAGGTTACCTATACCCTGTTTGGTTCACTTGGCATTTACACAGACCTTCAGGGAAGGCACGTGAGCTATGATATAGAAGGTGTTCATGATGATATGCGGGATCTGACGCGCACTGCTCACTACGACTTCTTTAATCCAAAGTTTGGTATCAACTGGAAAATTGACGAGGACAAGCGCATATTTGCTTCTGTTGCTGTGTCCAACAAAGAGCCATCACGCAGCGACTTTAGAGATGCCGATGATGAGCTTGTGCCACAGCCTGAAAAGCTTATTGACTATGAATTGGGCTTTGACTGGATGGGGGAGATGCTTGGCTTTCAGGCCAATGGTTTTTACATGGACTACAAGGATCAGCTTGTACTGACAGGGAAAATCAATAATGTAGGTGCATATATCATGAACAATGTGCCTGAGAGTTACCGTACTGGTATCGAACTGGCAGGATTTGCTAGAGTTGCGCCTTGGCTTACAGCAAGTGCCAATGCTGTATTTTCAGCCAATAAGATTAAGGATTTCACAGAATATGTGGATGACTGGGATAATGGAGGTCAGTTGGCCAATTATCTGGGAAACACAAATATCGCCTTCTCACCTTCAAGCACTATTGCTGCCAGACTTGAGGCCCAACCGCTCAAAGGACTTAGCGCTATACTTGATACCAGGTATGTAGGTGAGCAGTATATCGACAACAGTTCAAGTCGTGACAGGATGCTTGACAGTTATATGATAAGCGACCTGGTACTGCGATACAAAGTGCCCACCAAATCAGGCAAGAATACCCGAGTCGAACTGGGTTTTCAGGTCGGAAACCTATTTGACAAGTCCTATATATCAAATGCATGGGTTTACAGTTTTGTGCTAGACGGTAAGAGAGAAGTGCTTGACGGTTATTTTCCTCAGGCTGGAAGAAACTTCACAGGACAGGTGGTATTAAGATTCTGACCGAAACCCTTCCCATGCCAACTGGTATGGGCTGCAGCATAAAAGAAGTTGCAGGTTTAGAGACCTTATTATTATAGGGAAAAGAAACCGGAAATCAATTTTGAGCTTTAAAAGCAAAAACGCCCCGCGAGGGGCGTTTTTTGTAGCCTAAGCCATAATCGTATAAATCAGCATGCTGTCCTGATTGTCTATTCTTTACCAGGCACTTGCTTAGATTTCTTTGCAGGTTGCATGACGTTCTGGAATTCCTTCCAGAGAGCATCATTTGCAGGTACCGGAGCAATGATTTCTATTGGCTCTTTCTTTACCGGATGTATAAAGCTCAGACGCCTGGCGTGCAGGGATATTCCTCCGTCAGGATTAGAACGTGCAAAGCCATATTTCAGGTCGCCCCTGATAGGGCAGCCAATCTTGGCAAGCTGGGCACGTATCTGGTGATGACGTCCGGTTTCAAGTTCCACTTCCAGCAGATGGTAGCGAGCCGAACTGGAGATCAGCTTGTATTTCAGAATGGCTTCTTTTGCTCCGGGTCTCATTTTGTTTAGGACAGAAGACTTGTTTTTTATACTGTCCTTCAGAATAAAGTTGCGTAGTGTTGCTTCCTCCTCTTCAGGGAGATTCTGGACGATGGCCCAGTAAACCTTTTTGACCTCTCTGTCCTGAAACATCTGGTTGAGCCTGGTCAAAGCCTTTGAGGTACGGGCAAACAGCACGACACCGCTTACAGGTCTGTCAAGCCTGTGAGCAACTCCCAGGAACACGTCTCCAGGTTTGTTGTATTTTTCCTTGATGTAGGCTTTGACCTTGTCTGACAAAGGCTCATCACCGCTTTCGTCTCCCTGTACCAGGTCCGCTCCGGTTTTATTTACCGCTATCAGGTGATTGTCTTCGTATAGTATTTCCAGGTCCATATATCAGGCTTTCTGTATCTTAAGTGACTTAGTATTGTTCGTTTTCATTGGGGAAGTCACCCGACTTGACATCAGAGATATAGCTTTGAACAGCTTTGCTTATCTCTTCGTTCAGGTTGTGGTAACGTCTTAGGAATTTGGGAGAGAAATCCTGTGTGATTCCAAGCATATCGTGGATCACGAGAACCTGACCGTCAACTTTGCCTCCTGCACCGATTCCAATAACAGGAATGCTGAGTTCACCGGCCACCTTTTCTGCAAGTTTTGCAGGAATCTTTTCTAGCACAAGACCAAAGACTCCGGCTTCCTCAAGCAGGTTGGCATCACGTATCAATTTGGCGGCTTCTCTTTCTTCCTTGGCACGAACGGCGTAAGTGCCAAATTTATTTATAGACTGTGGGGTAAGACCCAGGTGTCCCATCACGGGGATTCCTACGGACAGAATTCTCTTTACAGATTCAAGGATTTCTTCACCACCCTCGATCTTTATCCCATCAACACCTGATTCCTTCATCATTCTGATAGCAGAAGCAACCGCGGTTTCGCTATTACCCTGATAAGAACCAAAGGGAAGGTCGGCTATTACCATAGCCCTGCCCACAGCTCTCATTACTGATGAGGCGTGATATATCATGTGGTCGAGAGTAATTGGAAGAGTGGTTTCCCAACCTGCCATAACATTTGATGCAGAATCACCGACCAGAATCACATCCAGTCCTGCTCTGTCTGCAATCTTTGCCATTGAATAATCATAGGCTGTAAGCATTGAGATTTTCTCGCCTCTGGCCTTCATTTCTCCTAAAACATGGGTCGTGATCTTCTTCGGCCCCTCTTTTGCTACTGACATAATTCACGTAAATTTTGGCAAAGATAGGGATAAAAATTAGGAAAGGCGGAGGAAATTGGTGGTTAGATGTAATCTGTATATTTTTGCAGATATTTCAAACAGTAGGGAGGCATAAGTGATTTATCCGGATAAATTTGAAGAGAAGCTGAATTTCGCCAGAATCAGGGAGATGCTGGCCGGTCATTGTCTTAGTCCGCTGGGACAGGAATGGGTCGGTAAGATGGGATTCTCATTGTCTTTCGACAAGGTCAGAACCCTCCTCGAACAGACTAATGAGATGTTGCATATTGAAGAGGATGGAGGTGAACTGCCGGTTTCCTACTATATAGATGTACGTGAGCCTCTCAGAAAGATCAGGGTTGAAGGTCTTTTCCTGGATGAGGAAGAGCTTTTTGACCTTAGGCGCTCCCTTGGTACAATCAGAGATCTGATAAGGTTTATCAAAAGCAGGGATGAGAGCAAATTTCCCCGTTTGCACGCTTTGGCGGCAAACGTGATGGTATACCCTGCTATAATCGACAGGATAGATACCATCCTCAATAAGCAGGGTAAGATAAAGGATAATGCATCACCCGAACTGCTTCGGGTTCGCAAGGATATTATCGCCATTCAGCAAAATGTCTCCCGCAGAATGGCCGCCATACTCAAGAAAGCCAAGAGCGAAGGTCTGGTGGAGGCCGAAGTATCTGTAAGCATCCGTGACGGAAGGGCTGTGATACCTGTGCTTTCAGCAAACAAAAGACGTCTGCCTGGTATTATCCATGATGAGTCAACAACAGGTAAGACAACTTATATAGAACCTGCCGAGATCGTTGAGATGAACAATGAGATCAGGGAACTTGAGTATGCTGAAAGAAGGGAATTGATACGTATTCTGACTGAGATTTCAGGGTTTCTGCGCAATTACCTTGAGGAATTGCTTTACTCATACGAGTTTCTTGGTATCATTGATTTTATAAGGGCTAAGGCTAAGTTTGCCGAACGCATCGAGGCCATAGTTCCTGAACTCTATGACGAGCCCTCATGTCGCTGGCTTGAGGCAAGGCATCCCTTGCTGTATCTTCACCACAAAGTTCAGGGCAGGGAAATCGTGCCACTTACAATTGAGTTTGCTCCTGAACAAAGGATAGTAATAATCTCAGGTCCCAATGCCGGTGGTAAGTCGGTTTGCCTCCAAACGGTAGGACTGGTTCAGTATATGCTGCAATGTGGTCTCCCGGTTCCTGTAAAGGAAGGATCTAGGATGGGTTTCTTTCACAATATCTTCCTTGACCTGGGTGATGAGCAGTCAATAGAAAACGACCTCAGCACATACAGTTCCCACCTTACCAATATGAAGTTTTTCGTCAGGAACGCCGACGGGCGTTCGCTGATACTTATTGATGAGTTTGGTACAGGTACCGAACCGATGATAGGTGGAGCCATTGCCGAGTCAGTGCTTGAACAGCTTAACAGACAGGGAGTTTTTGGAGTTATTACTACACACTATACCAATCTCAAGCATTTTGCTTCCCAGACCGATGGACTTGTCAACGGTGCGATGCAGTTTGATACAGACAAGCTACAACCCCTCTTCAAACTGGAGGTGGGCTCCCCGGGTAGTTCCTTTGCCTTTGAGATAGCCCGTAAGATAGGTTTGCCGGAACCCATCCTGGAGTCGGCCAGGAACAGACTTGGAGAGGATCATATCAACTTTGACAAGCACCTGCGTGAGATAATTAGAGACAAGCGTTACTGGGAAAGGAAGAGACGTCAGATTCATGAGGAGGAACGCAGGATGACTGATGTGTCAGAACGCTATGAGACAGAGCTGCAAAAGTTGAAGTCTGAACGTAAGGAACTCCTTGAAAAAGCAAGGCAGGAGGCTGCGGCTCTGCTTGCAAATGCAAACAAGGAGATAGAGAATACAATTAAGGCCATAAGGGAGAGCCAGGCAGAGAAGGAAAAGACAAAGCAGGCAAGGCTGGTGATAGAAAACTTCAGGGAGCGGCTTGTCAAAAACGAACTGGTTGATAATACCGAACAGGAACGGTTGGAGCGTAAGATTGAGGCGATAAAAAATCGTAAGCCACGCAAAAAGGATGAGGTTAAACAACAGGGCTCTCCTGCTAAGGCGCAGGTAGCTGAGGATACTTCATCCGTAATTGGTGAGGGTGATATCGTAAGACTTGAAGGACAGCCTGTTCCCGGAGAAGTTATGGAGATTAGAGGTGAGAATGCCATGGTTGCCTTTGGCAGTCTGGTAAGCAATGTAAAGCTTAGTCGCCTTACAAAGATTAGCCGCAGGGAGTACAAGCGGGAAGTCAGGAAGGAAAGCAGTATATCTTCAAGTCTTGCAGAGAGGATGAGGGAAAAGAAGCTGAGCTTCAAGCCAGATATAGATATCAGGGGTATGAGGGGAGAAGAGGCTATCACAAGAATATCTGCTCATATGGATGAAGCACTTATGTGTGGTGCCGGCCAGGTGAGAATACTCCATGGTAAGGGAACTGGTACACTGCGTCAAATGGTTAGGGAATATCTTAATACCCTGCCTTTTGTGTCAAGGTATGAAGACGAGCATGTGCAGTTTGGTGGTGCCGGCTTTACCGTAGTTTATCTGGACTAGTCCGGTGCTCTGCAGCACCGGGACTACAACTCAGTCTTCATGAACCGGTATTGTAGCAGTCTTATTTATCAGGGCATTTATGGCCGGGATGAAGAAGGAGACAACCCCGATAAGAATTATCATAATTCCTGATACAATAAAAGCATTATTTACTCCTATTGTGTCTGCTATCAATCCAGTATTTAGCAGACCAATCATAGAGGGAAGCATTGTTGCGCTGCCATAGATTGCAAAGGCCCTACCAAGAGCCTCAGCCTTGATAGTTGTTTGCATTACAACAGTGAAAGAAGCGTGATAGATTGCGCCTGCCATCATCCCAATGCCCCAGGCTATTTCAATAATACTCATTTGCCATGTGCTTCCTTCAAAATGGTCTATAGTCATCAGTGGGAACATCACGGCAATTGGCATTATGAAGAAGTTGGCCAGAACCACAAACCAGAACAGCCATATCATTCCCTTACTGCTAAAGATGGCCTTGAGGCCATCGTGCATTTCTCTGAACACATGGGGTTGTGCTGCATTTACAGTTTTCTCAGGATTCGGGATATGGACCATTAATAATGAGGAACATGCGATAATTGCCCCTGCAATGTCAACTGCCATAACGTGTGTCATGTCCATTGTAGTAATCATCAGTGCTGCAAGAGCGGGACCAGCAATAGTACTTACTGAGTTGATAACCTGGTTGACTCCAGCTACTCTGCCCAGTTCTGATTTGGGTGCCAACAGAGGGATGGATGCCTGCATAGCGGGTACGTGGAAGGCGCTACCTACCGAACGAAGGGCAAGCAGAAAATTACTGCATAAGCAACTATAGAGCTGCTAAGTGTGGAGAATAACTGACCTGTCCAGATAATTCCGAATACTCTTTTCCAACCCATCATGGCCGTAATAATTGACCCACAAAGGTACTACGATAAGGTTGAAATTTATTCCGGATAAGAAATAATAATTTACAGCACTATCCTGGGCGTTTATGCGAGAAACTTTGATGCCTCCGAGAAGATTGTATTGAAGGTGTCTTCAACCTCTCTGCCTTGTTCGTCTTTGAGCAAGGGGAAAGGATTTTCATGTGATCCAGGGTAACGGGGTGACAGAATACTGAAGTTTGAATGCAGTGTCTCTTCAATTGCCCGGGGAGATATTACAGAGTCAAAGCCCAGACCGAGAGTCTTAATCTGTCCCTTGATTCCTGCAAGGGCCAGGTCTCTTTCCCTGGTGCAGCAGTCACCGCAACTCAGGTATCTGAAGCTATCCCATGCCTTAGGTAACATAGGCATATTTTGTTCCGGAATTCGCATCAGGTCACTGACCTTGTAATTGCACTTCAAGAATTCATTAAGCTGTCTGGTTGCTTCACTATCTATAATTGATTTTGAGTTGGGATTCATTTTATCGACAGAAGCGCCCCCGCAGAAGAGAAATGCCCTTTCACCGGAGAACAGACTGGCGGGATTGGCTATGAGCAGGATTTCTGCGAGGAGCGCACCTATCGAATAAGCAAATATGTTTACTGACGTATTTGCTTCGAAAAGTTCGTGACGGCCTTCCTTGATTTCAGTACATAGCTTGACAAGGTCAAAATATGTCTGAGTACCAGAGATTGGAAACATTTGTGGTGTGTATTCCATTCTCAGACTTAGTGCCAGATTTGCGAAAGATGTGTTCTGCACATTCTTGTTTCTGCGTCTGTAATCTGACAAACTGTGCATAAGCCGTGCATTACCCCATTGCTGAGGTGTACGGTTCATATGGAAGGCTATTGGAAACATGATAACCGACCTGCCTGTATGTTTTACAAGGAAGTAGGCCCATGAAAGATACTTTTCCCATGAACGTTCATTAAGTCCATGAAGCAGAAGTATTGCTTTGTTGTTCTTTCCTTTAAGTTGTGAGTCGTAAAAGACGGGATACCTGAATGTGAAGTTTCCGTCTTTACCGTTTTCAGTCAATATATTCAATTCCTCCTGTGACAGAGGAGCATCAGGTCTTATTGGGGAGAAATCGAAATCACTGCTGAAGGTGCAAATGGTTGATGTTACCCCTTCACCGAAATCAGAAGTCCCGGCAGAGAGGTTAAACTGTTTCTTTAATAGTGCAGATGTTGCAAATAGTTCCATAGATGAATTTGAGTGACCTCGATAATTTTCCACAATATTACATCAAGGATTTGCAAGGCGCTGAAAAATGGAGTGTTTGGCAGTAATCTGGGGTGAATGAAAATCGTGCTGGGGTGAAATTTTATTCTTTGGGGTGAATTGTAATTGCCAGTAAATTAATATAGTTTTGAAAATATTTTCCTAAAACCAATCAGCGATGTCTCTCGAGATAAGAAAGAAGGGTTATATACCTGACTACTTTGTCACATGGCGAAATACGATCCTTCAGGTCTTATTTACAGCCCTGTTTGCCTTTCTTTTTATAAATATCTACAAGCCATTTGGGGCCGGGGAGTGGTATCAGGAGAAGTGGTGGATGTTTTCGCTTGGTTCGGCAGCACTTGTGATAGTCGGAATGATTGTAATTATAGTCAGCCGTCTTCTTATGCTGGCAAGGAGACGTAAGGGCCCCATTAGAATCAGATACTATGTCTTTTCGGTTGCAGCTGAGATTCTGTTTATGGGAGCTGCATATGCAGTACTCGAACTGGTTGTTCTTGGTGGTGTGAGACCTTTCTGGATACTGTTGTATATGGCAGTTCAGAACACCTCTCTGATACTTCTTATTCCTTATATAATAAGTTTGCTTTTCTTTTCTTGGAGAGAAAACAAGTTGACGCTTGAGCAGCTGGTATCTCAGCTGAGAGCCAAGCGTCATTTTATTCCTTTTGAGGATGAGAACGGGGTGTTGCGTCTCACAATCAACTCTGGTGATCTGCTATATCTTAAGGCAAGTGACAATTATGTGGATATAATTTACAGGTCTGGTGAGAAGACAAAGACATATGTATTACGCAATACATTAAAAAAACTTGAAGGAAGTCTGGATGGACTTCCACTTTTACGGTGTCACAGGTCATACATGGTAAATGTAACCAGTGTAAAGATTTTGAAGAGGGACAAGGGAAAGTTTGTACTGTGGCTTGATGAAGATGGCAGCATCACCATTCCGGTTTCCAGAGGTTATGCTGATGAAGTGCTGAAATACTTCGAAAGTGTTTATAGAGGAGAGTAATTTGAACAATACAGTAAGACCTCAGTCGAATCCTGCGAAAGGCTTTTTACACATATTTCAGTAGAAAGTTACATCCTCATAAGTGATTTATAATTATTTATTTGTTGCATACAATTTTAATTATTTAGAATGGACTTCTTAGCTTTTGCCCCCCAAAGCTAAACCTTAAGTGCGTGTGATGCTATAGTGTTGTTTTTCAGTATTGTAGTAATTGAATTCTCAATATGCTTCAAGACTGGTTTTAGTCTTTTTGATTTTTATTCTGATTTTTTGGTGCGTTAATTACTTTAAATTGCCTTATTAACAGGCTGTTACCTTGTAATTTTGACCCGAACCTAACACATTATACAATATGAAGGGACATTTTACTTTTCTGCTTGCAGTGGTGGCTTTATTTGTGGGAATGGAAGCAGCAGCTCAGCAACTCGCAAAACCACAGGCAACATTGATTTACAGTATAGTAAGGTTGGTAGATTGGCCCGAGCTATACAAGGATCAGACCTTTGTAATAGGTGTAGTTGGTGATAAGATGGATATCACCAGAGAGCTGAGAGCCGGTAAGGGTGACCGTACTGTACGTGGCAAGGAGATTGAGATTGTTGAATATGCAAGCATTAAGGAGGTAGGCAAGTGCCACCTGTTGTTTGTACCCAACGAACATCTCAACAGTTTTACAAAATCGGGTACGAATCTCTCCGGACAACCAATTCTGGTAATGACTGAAAGTTCATATCGTCATCCTGATATTTCAGTGATTAATTTCTCAGTAGTTGACGGCAAGCTGGGGATTACTTTGAATGAAGAAAATGCAAAGAGCAGAAAACTGGGTTTAAGCAAACAATTGATTAACTTCGCAAGGTAATTTCGTAATCCCACACGAGAATACACTTTCAGGCTGTCCCTGCTGGGGCAGCCTTTTTTCGTTTAAAACATTGATGTCATATATCATGGAGGCAATTTGCTTAGTCCTGATATTTCTCCCGCACCAGATTATAAGCTCCCCATGAACGCTTTGAATACTTACCATTAATAGGTAAATTTGTAAGTGTTTGAAGTTCTGTTCCACCCGTTTTTACTATTTCAATTCATAATATCTGCCATGGGAGATTCGCTTATTGTGCTTGTCGTACTTGCGCTGGCCATTGTTTTTTTTGTTAGTGGAAGACTGCGTTCTGATATTGTGGCACTTCTTGCCCTTGTTACGCTGATGTTGTTTGGAATACTCACTCCGGCTGAGGGACTGTCGGGTTTTTCGAATTCCATAGTTGTGATGATGATAGGACTGTTTGTAGTGGGAGGTGGCATTTTTCAGACAGGACTTGCAAATATTATAAGCAACAAGATATTGAAGCTGGCAGGAACAAATCCTCTATCTCTGTATCTGCTTGTGATGCTTACCACAGTTGCGATAGGTGCATTTGTGAGCAATACGGGTACCGTAGCAGTTATGCTTCCGATTATTGTGTCTCTTTCGGCAGCTGCCGGTATTAGTGCCAGCCGTTTGCTGATGCCCTTGGCTTTTGCAAGTAGCATGGGTGGAATGCTGACCCTTATTGGAACACCGCCCAATCTTGTAATCAGTAATGAGCTTGTCAAGAACGGATATGAGGCTCTGTCTTTCTTTTCATTTGCGCCAGTTGGTGCGGTCTGCGTGGTACTTGGAGTCGTGGTGCTCTGGCCTTTATCCAATTTATTTCTATCAAAGAAAAGATCGGATGAAGGGGGTACAAAAGGCAATAATAAGTCAGCAAAAGATTTGGCAAAGGAGTATCAGATATCAGAGAATCTTTATCGTCTCAGGGTTGGATATAATTCATCACTAGTATTCAAGAGCGCCCAGGAACTGGATATAGCCAACAGATACAGCATAGTCATACTTGAGATCAGACGAAAGGAAGAAGGCCGGCGTAGTCTGTTTTCGAAAAGTGTTAGCCAGAGGATGGCAGCACCTACCACTATCATATATGCAGGAGATGTACTTTATGTAATGGGGGAATTTGAAACTGTAAAGGAGTTTGCTGAAAAATACCAGCTTGAATGGATTGTGGTCGGGGACAGTGAAGAAGGTCTTCCTGTACAAGAGGAATTGGGTGGTGGTGAGATTGGAATCGCTGAGGTGGTAGTACTATCCAATGCATGGCTGGTAAATCAGAGGGTGATGGATTCGGGTTTCAGGGAAAAATATCATGTCAATATCCTGGGTATTCAGCGTAGAAAAAGCTACATTCTTAATGATCTGAAGAATCAGAAGATACAGTCGGGCGACGTATTATTGGTTCAGGGTAAGTGGAAGGATATATCGCTGCTAAGGGAGAAGACAGGTGAACTGGTAGTTGTGGGTCATCCCGAACAAGAGGCTGCAAAGAGTCTGATCGTCAACAGGGCGCCTGTAGCTGCGATTATTCTGGTTGCTATGGTTGCAGCCATGGCTTTCAACCTGGTATCTGCCGTTACTGCCGTTATGGTTGCAGCCCTTCTTATGGTAATTACTGGCTGTCTTCATAATGTGGAGGAGGCATACAAGACTATCAACTGGGAAAGCATTGTGCTTATCGCAGCTATGTTGCCTATGTCGATAGCGTTAGAAAATACAGGTATATCAAAGATGGTAGCAGTATTTCTAGTTGAGCAACTTGGCTCCATGGGTCCGGGCTTCCTGCTTGCCGGAATCTATGTTGCAACATCTATACTAACGATGTTTATAAGTAACTCTGCAACAGCCGTACTTTTTGCCCCTATTGCAGTACAGTCTGCTATTGAGTTGGGTGTCAACCCTCATCCGATGCTGTTTGCAGTTACCGTTGCTGCCAGTATGTGTTTTGCAAGTCCGTTCTCCACACCACCGAATGCTCTGGTTATGTCGGCAGGCAGGTATAACTTTATGGACTATGTAAAAGTGGGCCTTCCGGCACAGCTAATCTTCGCTGTTGTGATGATTCTGATTCTGCCTCTTATCTGGCCGTTCTGACCAGATAGCGCACTGAATCTGAATCATAGTTTTCTACAAATGATCAGGGATATAGGTGCCAGTCCTAAACCAGTTATGGCATGATTTGCACCTACTGACAGTGCATCACTACCTGTTCTCACAGGGGCAAGGCATGGGCTTGTATTTATAGGCAGAGCTTCTGTGGGTTGAAGCACAGGATTGCAGTGTAGAGAATGCAAGTAAAATACCCAGTATTATTACGCTTGATTTTAGTCCCTTTTTCCTCATTACAGCACAGTATAGAAGTATTGCAATTTATACGCACAAGCAGTAAAATTGTTCGATACATATAAAAAAAGAAAGGCTGACCTAGGAGGGGTCAGCCTCTTTGCGGTTATGAACTACGATATCTTATCGTCCTTATCCTTTTTCGACTTGTTACCCGGAGTTTGTTTTGACAATGATTCTCTCATAGCAGTATCTGCTTCTATGTTTTTATATTTTACATAGTCCATGATACCAAGATTGCCGTTTCTGAATGCTTCGGCCATTGCCAGAGGTACTTCAGCTTCAGCTTCAATAACCTTGGCTCGGGCCTCCTGAGCCTTGGCCTTCATTTCCTGTTCGAGAGCCACAGCCATGGCACGTCGTTCCTCTGCTTTAGCCTGAGCGATATTCTTATCAGCTTCTGCCTGGTCCATCATCAGTTCGGCACCAATGTTCTTACCGATATCGATATCAGCGATATCAATAGAGAGAATCTCGAATGCGGTACCTGCATCAAGCCCTTTATTAAGAACCAGTTTAGATATTGAGTCCGGGTTTTCAAGTACTGATTTGTGTGAAGCAGCAGAGCCTATCGAAGAAACTATACCTTCACCTACACGGGCCAATACAGTGTCTTCACCGGCACCACCAACAAGTTGCTTGATATTGGCACGAACAGTAACACGAGCTTTGGCAATAAGTTGGATACCATCCTTAGCGACTGCAGATACCGGAGGAGTATCAATAACTTTGGGGTTAACTGACATCTGAACCGCTTCAAATACGTCACGACCGGCAAGGTCGATGGCAGTAGCCATCTTGAAGCTAAGATCGATATTTGCTTTTGATGCAGATACAAGGGCATGAACTACCCTTTCTATATGTCCTCCGGCCAGGTAGTGGGCTTCTAGTTCATCTCTCTTGACATCATGTAGTCCTGCCTTGTGAGCTTCAATCATGGCTCTTACGATCGCAGATGGCGGAACCTTCCGGATACGCATCAGGATCAGCTGAAGCAATGATATGCGAACTCCGGTAACAAGGGCGGAGAACCACATTACTACTGGTACATAATAAAGGAACAGGAAGAATAGGACAACTATTATCGCTATTAATCCAAAGGTTCCGAAACTTTCCATATTATTTTAGTTTAGAGGTTTAACAATGATGTGAGTCTTGTGAACTTTGACAACTTCGATTTCAGTACCTGGGTCCAGGTAGCCTCCGGGGAAGCGTGCTTCGATCTCCTCTTCGTTGACCCGTGCCTTACCCACTGGGTTTAACCTTGTAATCGTTACGCCCGTGTCACCCACATTGATGCTGTTTTCATCCACAGTCTGGATATTACTGTCGATCTCAGTATGAAGCATAAATCGCTTCCATGTTTTGCTTCTTAGAGCGAGCACTACAGTGATTGCGAGCAGTAATAATGTTCCAAACAAAACGATATGCCCTGTCTGCGGTCCATAATTAGCATAGGCCATATAGATGCCGCCGCCTATCATAGCCAGGCCGCCTAAGGCAGCAATGGTTATTCCTGGCAGGACAACGAATTCAAGTATTAGCAGGAAGATCCCTGTAATAATAAGCAATATGATTATCGTCATATGTTAGTTAATTGTTACAATTAATTCCCTGTCGCTGAGAAGTTGTTGCAGCTGTTCGAGTTCTACCAGAGCCCCTCTTTTAATCTCACAATAGCCTTTATAATGTGTAAGGACAGCACATTGTTCTGCCTGTTCCTTGTTGTGCAGGCATACATCCTGCAATACCCTGATCACATGTTCAAAGGTATTGACATCGTCATTGTGAAGTATCAGCGTTCGTTCTTCCAACTGTTCCTTTCCGGCATTACTGAACTCACTTTTTTGGTCGCAAGCTGCCATTGCATAAAGTTTGCGTTAAGATATGAAAAAAATACGTTCTTTCCTTATAACGCTTTTATTTAAAATGTGAGGTTAATCCATTTTTCGGGCCTCTTCGAGGGAAATCTGTTTCCCATTGAGGAAGGCTACCACAAAGGCTCCGGGAAATCCGGCCTCTCTGATGCTGTTAACACTTTCTCTTGCAGCCTCATAGTTGGACCAGGAACCCGTAAAGTACTTCTTAGTATCTGTGCCTTCAACATCAACACTCGTAACAGGAGGTATCCTGGCAAGGGCAGCAGCATTGGGTGTATTCCTGAACACACCGATTTGTATCCTGTATTCCGGTTTATCCTTTTTTGCTGTAGCAAAGGCACCTGACACAACATTTGAAGGGGTGGCGGGCATAGTGTGAGGAGCCGGGAGTTCCGCTTCCTCACCCTTGTGAATGGCAGGATAAGAAGGTGTGCGGATTCCGGATTCAATAAACCTGGTTCCCTGACTTACTGGTGTTATAGTAGCCGGTGTAGCAGGAGCAGAGGCTCCTGCATACTGGATCTCTAGTGATTCTTCCAGCATATCGACACTATTCTTCTTCAAGGCCAGCAGGTGCTCTATCTGTTCGGGATTATAAACAGTCAGTTGTTTCAGGCTTTGCTCAGCCTCATTAAAACGAGTACGGGCATGGCTTGCAAGGTCTTCGCTTCCGGGGTTGCTGGATGTTGATCCTATAGCAATAGCCTTTTCGTAATAGTTCTTGTATTTGTAGTTGAGGGCCTTTTCATACAGCTGCAGCGACAGGTGCTTAAACTCCCTTGACAGCTGTACCAGGCTGTCCATCTCGGCCTGAATCATTTCTTCAGCATTGCCGGAGACCCTGTCCCTGATACTGATTGTTTGCGTTCCTGCTTTGCGTGACATTTCAAGGAGTCGTGCTGATTCAAGTGACAGGATATTACCCCATACTATCAGTGAATCAGCTCTTTGTAGTTCGGCAATCTGCCCTGTATTAAAGAATGCTTTGTAAAGTCCGTTTCTGAGTTCCTTCTTTTTCATAAACTCATTATCGGAATAAAATGTCAGTTTATAGCCAGCTATCTCAGCGAGTAGTTTTTGAAACTCACTTTCCTCAATGGCCACCTTGTTGATAATGCTACTCTTGGGTTTGTACTGACCATTCCTCCTTAGTTGCAGGATGTAGTCATTTTCTACTTTTTGTGCACGTTGGTAATAGCCGTTGATTTCATCTTCAAGTCCATAGGTCTCTTTCTCCAGTTCAACGATGGTCTGAACCAGCTGTTCCAGTTCGTTCCTGTCATAGCTTTGACTGTAACGTCGTCTTTTCTCACTCATCAATTGTTGCAGGCTGTCCTGTCTGAGGCTGATCTTGTAGCCTGAACGGAATATTTCCAATGCCTCCCGGCTTTGGAAATGTTCAAAGCGGGTATAGACAAGGGAGTCATTTACAACAAAGTTGAACAGATCCTCATTCTGGTAGGATCTTGAAGCATGGATGGTGGTTCCCGTTTTCCTGATTGCAGCTTCATCCAGTTGCAATAAAGCAGCCTGTTTTACTTCATTGATATCCCTGCTCAGGTTTCTAACTACTGAGTTATCCCAGATCATTTCGACGACTACATACTTGCCATTTTCGACACCTCTGTTGGTAGTAAACCAGGCTTTACCTGAATAGATGTCGGGTACAAGGAAGAAGTCATCATCGGGCGAGTTGAATGGAGGACCCAGATTGGCCGGCTCTGAAAAGCTTCCTGTAGAGGGATCGAAATAAGACTGATAGATATCAAGACCACCCATTCCGCCCGGTCGGTCGGAGCTGAAATAGAAGGTTGTTCCATCAGTCAGCAGGAAGGGATAGAGTTCGTTGTAATCACTGTTGACCTCTCCTGTAAGTTTTTCAGCATCAGCCCATGAGTCAAGCAGTCTGACAATTTTATACAGGTCGTATTTGCCATTGCTGGCCATCAATGGGAAGTATACCTCATTGCCCCTTTCAGTGCGGAACACTACCTGGTCGGCTGATACACCAACCCTGAAGAAGTCACCTGCCTTAAGTAGCTGACCGGCATCTTTTGAGAGAGAATATAGAGAGGATATTTCCTCAAAACTTACCGTATCCTTAGCTGTTACCTTTACTGCAAAGTGCTTGTTGATAAGCTGTTCTGCACTTCTGCATTCATCGATGGCCTTTTTGGCAGCCTTTGTTAGTTCATTTTCAGTTTTCTGAGATTTCAGGAATTTATTGTAGTTTTCAATAGCCAGTTGCACTTCATATTCACGTTGGTACAGATAGCCCAGGTAGTAATATACATCCTGACTTGGTGGACGTGTTGAAGCAAGTTTCAGGCGTTGAATAGCCTCACTTCTGTTTTTATTAAGTTTACAAAGAGCAACACCATAGTAATAATTGTAGTTGTAGTCGCGGTTGTTCTTTTCAAGCAGTTTCTTGTACTTGGGCAGAGCCTCAGCATATTTTCCTTCATTGAACAGTTTGAGTGCTTCGGTTTGATCAGGTTGCTGGGCATTGATCCCGGTAATAGCAATAAAGGAAAAGATGAAGTATAGGATTTTTCTCATTAACTTGCAGTTTTATGTCTAATACGGCATCAAATTTAGTGAAAGATAGGCAATGTTTGACAGCAATAAAAACATCTGATCATGACAAAATTAACAGAAGGTAATCTGGCTCCTGATTTTTCAGGCAAGAATCAGTTTGGTAAGGAAATATCACTTGCTGATTTTAAAGGTAAAAGGCTCGTTCTGTATTTTTATCCTAAGGACAATACTCCGGGTTGCACGGCTGAAGCCTGCAACCTGAATGACAATTATGAGACATTTCTGGCAAAGGGATATGAAGTTGTTGGCGTCAGCCCAGACAGCCAAAAGTCGCATCAGAATTTTGCCAAGAAGTATGGCTTACGCTTTAACCTTATTAGTGACCCTGAAAAAAGCATTCTTGAGAATTATGGAGTCTGGGGCGAAAAGAAGATGTATGGCAAGTCTTATATGGGTGTGCTGAGAACCACTTTTATAATTAATGAGAAGGGGATTATTGAGAAGATTATTGAACAGGTTGATACCAAGAATCATACAGATCAGATATTGGGCTGATAATCTGATGTTCAGGTGCTTGGGTTCGAACATATGGATTGATTGTTTGACAAAAACTTTTTTCATAACTTCACGAAGCAAATATTTAAGGTAAAAAAATACAGTTATGTCTGAACGGAAGGAAGTTAAGGAATCGAAGGTCAGTCCGGAGAAGCTTAAAGCGCTTCAACTGACAATGGATAAAATAGAGAAATCGTACGGTAAAGGAGCGATTATGCGAATGGGCGATACAGCCTATGAGAATATTCCCGTTATACCTTCCGGTTCGGTTTCCCTGAATCTGGCCCTTGGTGTGGGTGGTTATCCACGCGGCAGGGTCATAGAGATATATGGTCCTGAGTCCTCAGGTAAGACCACTCTTGCTATCCATGCCATTGCTGAAGTTCAGAAGATGGGTGGTATTGCAGCCATAATTGACGCTGAGCATGCCTTTGACCGTTTTTATGCTGAGAAACTAGGGGTAAATATCGAGGAACTCCTTATATCACAGCCCGATAATGGTGAGCAGGCACTTGAAATTGCCGACCAGCTTATTCGTTCATCAGCTGTAGATCTGATAGTTATCGACTCTGTTGCAGCTCTTACACCAAAGGCAGAAATAGAAGGTGAAATGGGCGACAACAAGGTAGGTCTTCAGGCTCGCCTTATGTCACAGGCCCTTCGTAAGCTGACCTCAAATATTTCAAAGACCAACACCTGCTGTATCTTTATCAACCAGTTGCGTGAAAAGATTGGTGTTATGTTTGGTAACCCTGAAACCACTACCGGTGGTAACGCGCTTAAATTCTATGCTTCCATCCGTTTAGATATTCGTAAGATTTCCCAGCTCAAGAATGGTGATGAGGTAGTAGGAAGCCAGACCCGCGTTCGTGTTGTAAAGAACAAGGTAGCTCCACCATTCCGTAAGGCTGAGTTTGATATTATGTATGGAGAAGGTATCTCCAGAACAGGCGAGATTGTTGATATGGGAGTTGAGTTGGGCATTATCAAGAAGAGCGGCAGCTGGTTTAGTTATGGTGATACCAAGTTGGGGCAGGGTCGTGAGGCAGTTAAAGATCTGCTGAAGGATAATATAGAACTGGCCGAAGAGGTTGAAGCTAAAATAGTTGAAGCCGTAAAGGAGAAAATTAAGTAAGACAGACAGCATGCTAACTGGCATTTAGCAATGGGGCATCCTCCAGAGAGGATGCCTCTTCTTTTTTGCTGTACAGCACTATTGGCAGGCATTTCAGGAAACTTATGCGACACTTGACAGCATTTTTATACCCCTGTTTTTTTTTATTGAATGAAACTGTTATATTGTGGAAGTTAAAAATTCATAACAGCTCATAAAATATGGCAGGACAAAAGGAAACTATTGAGTTGGAATACATCCTTAATACAACGCCCGGCTTACTTTTCAACAGGATCAGTACCGCATCCGGCCTGAGTGAGTGGTTTGCCGATGAGGTGAACATTGATGGTAAAGTTTTTGTACTGAGGTGGGAGGGTAGCGAGCAAAGGGTTGAGCAGACCGTGCGTAAGGAAAACAAGTTGGTTCGCTATACCTGGGTTGATGATGAGGAACTTGAAGGAGAGTGGTTTGAGTTTAGGATTAACGTCGATGAGTTGACGGGAGATGTTGCCCTGATTGTAATAGATAATGTTGATGTTGATGAGAAGGATGATCTCATTGAGATTTGGAACCGCCAGATTGATACTCTCAAGCGTGGTTTGGGTTCCATATAATTTAACTAAGAAATTGAATTGTAATTGCTAAATTTGCACCCGGATACCGGAGTATCCGGGTCTTTTTATTTATAAAGATTTGCAGCGGCCATAACGCTATGAAAAGATTGCATTTGTTTATACTCAGGAGCTACACAGGCCCATTGATCATGACATTTTTCATTGCCATGTTCATCCTGGTTATGCAATTCCTTTGGCGCTATGTTGATGACCTTGTGGGCAAAGGGCTTGAATGGAATGTATTGCTGGAGCTGCTTTTTTACGCTTCGCTGCAGGTAGTGCCGATGGCATTGCCTCTTGCGATACTACTTGCCTCACTGATGACATTTGGTAATCTGGGAGAGAACTATGAGCTGACAGCCCTTAAATCAGCCGGAGTCTCGCTTACAAGGATTATGATGCCTCTTATTGTCCTCACTGTCATTATATCTATACTTGCCTATGCATTTTCAAATAATGTACTTCCTGTAGCCAACCTGAAGCTGGTTTCTATTCTGCATGGAGTTAAGGAAACAAGGCTCGAACTCGACCTGAAGGAAGGTGTTTTTTATCCGGGGGTTGATGGCTTTAGCATCAAGGTGGAGGAAAAGGACAGAGAGACAAATCTCCTGAAGGATGTGATGATCTATGACCATCGTGATAAGCAGGCAGCCAACAGCAATGTGACGCTTGCCGACTCAGGCAAGCTTCAGGTTTCACCTGACAAGAAGAACCTGTTGCTGACTCTTTTTAATGGTGTGAGGTATGACGAGCGGATGATGCCATTTCAGGTTAATAACGGTGGTGGAGGAAGACGTCAGAGTCGTGAGTCATCTATGCACAGGAAGGATGTCTTTGGTGAGCAAATCGCAATAATCCAGTTGCAGGGCTTCGACTTTTCAAAGTCAGATGAAAACCTGTTCAAAGGAAGCGACAAGATGAAAAACCTCAATCAGCTTACCCATGACCTGGACTCAATCAGAGCCGGACGTAAGGTGCTCGTGACTTTGTTGGATGAAAGAGCTTCTCACCTCTATTTTACACGTATGCCTGAAATGAAAGATGAAAGGCTGGCTATCATTGAGAAGTCTGAGAGTTTTAATCTTGATTCACTATACAACACCCTTGATAATGATCGTAAGATCATGGTCGTACAATCGGCTCTCCGTACAGCCAGGGATCATAAGAGTGTAATAGAGAATCAGTTGAAATATATAGAAGTTGAGGATGTAAGCATACGTCGTCACCAGATGGAGATACACCGTAAATTTACCTTGTCCTTTGCCTGTCTGATTTTCTTCTTTATTGGAGCTCCACTTGGTGCTATTATAAGGAAAGGAGGACTGGGTATGCCGGTTGTAATCTCTGTGTTCTTCTTTATAATTTACTATATAATTGATACTATGGGCGGTAAATTTGCAAGGGAAGGAGTGTGGGAGGTATATCAGGGGATGTGGCTTTCTTCGGTTGTGCTGCTGCCGGTAGGTATATTCCTGACATACAAGTCGGCCCATGATTCAACCCTTCTGAATGCCGATGTATATTTTTCTTACCTCCACAAGATTAGGGACTTTCTTGCCAAAAAAGGCATTGTTAAATAGGGTATTGTACATTGTTACTTATACTTGTTCGATTAATAATTTCTGATATGTCATTACAAAAAGAGTTTGAACTTAACACTATAGAAGAGGCCATTGAAGCAATTCGAAACGGGGAACTAGTAATTGTTGTTGATGACGAAGACCGTGAAAACGAAGGGGATTTCGTATGTGCAGCAGAGCTTATCACTCCTGAGAAAGTTAACTTCATGGCTACCTACGGACGTGGACTTATCTGTGCTCCGTTGACTGAAAAAAGATGTGACGAACTGGAACTGGAATTGATGGTGGGAAGGAATACTTCACTTCATGGAACACCCTTTACAGTATCTGTTGACCTGATAGATGATAGTTGTTCAACAGGTATATCTGCATCTGACAGAGCCAGTACCCTAAGGGCTCTGGCAGACCCAAACACCAGGCCTGAATCACTTGGCCGCCCTGGACACATATTCCCACTGAGGGCAAAGGAGAAAGGAGTACTCAGGAGATCCGGTCACACAGAAGCTGCTGTTGACCTGGCACGCCTTGCCGGTTTGTATCCTGCCGGAGTCCTTGTCGAGATAATGAACGAGGATGGCACTATGGCTCGTATGCCTGAGTTGGTTAGAATTGCTGAGAAGTTTGGTCTTAAGATTATCACGATAAGAGACCTTATTGCCTATAGGCTGCAGCGGGAAAGCCTTATTGAGCGTGGAGTAGAAGTTCACCTGCCAACAAGGTATGGGGACTTCAGATTTATTCCTTTTAAGCAGTTGTCTAATGGTCTGGAACATATGGCCCTTATTAAGGGTGAGTGGGAGCCTGATGAAGCTATACTTGTGAGGGTTCATTCAAGCTGTGCCACAGGAGATATCTTCGGATCCATGCGTTGCGAATGTGGTGATCAGTTGCATAAAGCCATGGAGACTATTGACAAGGAAGGCAAGGGGGTAATTGTCTATATGAACCAGGAAGGTCGTGGTATCGGACTAATGAACAAGATAGAGGCATATAAACTTCAGGAACAGGGTCTAGATACTGTTGAAGCCAACGTGGAACTGGGCTTCGAGGCTGACGAGAGAGATTATGGCGTTGGTGCTCAGATATTGAGATCTCTTGGAGTTAAGAAGATGAGACTGATGACCAATAATCCCATAAAACGCATTGGCCTTGAAGGATACGGTCTGCAGATTGTAGAAAATGTACCTATTGAGATTAAACCAAATCCACATAATTTGTTCTATATGCAAACAAAGAAGACAAGGATGGGACACAACCTCCACTTCTTTAAATACGACAAGAACGAATAGTATGACAGATTTATCGACATATTATATGGGCTTGCCCGTGCCCTCTCCTATAATAGCTGCCAGTAGTACACTGACATCAAGTCCGGTCTGTATTGCTGAATTAGCAAGGAATGGCGCTGGGGCAGTAGTGCTGAATTCGCTTTTTGAGGAGGAGATAGTAGTCGAATTAAATCGCCGGAAAGAAAGCTTAAATGCATTGAATATCAATCATCCAGAGGTGCTTGAGTTTTATGAGAAGCTGGATGTTGATGAGATTTTGAATGATTACTTGAAGCTGATATTTGAAGCCAAAAAGAGTGTTGACATACCCATTATCGCAAGTATCAACTGCGTAAGTCCGGGCAAATGGCACTATTTTGCTAAGTATCTTCAGGAAGCCGGAGCCGATGGACTTGAGTTGAATATTTTCACCCTGCCTGCGGACATGGAGACCAGTGGTCAGGTATATGAAGAAGCAGCGCTTGAAATTATCAGGAATACTATGGCTGAGCTTAATATTCCTGTGTGTGTTAAGATTAGCCCTTACTATTCAGGTCTTGGAAATATGATATCCCAAATTGATTCGCTGGGAGTTAAAGGAATAACGCTTTTCAACCGTTTTTTCAAACCTGACCTCAATTTGGATGAAATGACTATTGGAGCAGGACCTGTTTATACAGATCCTTCCGAGTATCTTAACACCCTGAGATGGGTAGGACTGGTAGCAGGCAAGGTAGAATGTGATATCTATGCTTCAGGCGGTATACATGACGGCCTTACTGCTGCAAAGATGCTTGCAGCTGGGGCCCAGGGAGTGCAGGTAGCCTCCGCTATGTACAGAAACGGACTCTCGTGCTTGCCAGAGATTATCAAGGGATTGAGCAATTGGATGGAGAGCAAGGGTTTTGAAGGAATAAATGACTTCAGGGGTATGCTCAGCCATAACAAAATAAATAATCCAGCCGCTTATATGCGCGTACAGTTTTTGAAAACCTTTGCTGGAAAAGCGGAAAAGTGACGAATTGTCATATAGGGCTGTCAGGCCAGGTTGACTGAGCAGTATGTACGATGATAAAAGTTCAAAGCCCTTGTTTTGCAAGGGCTTTACTAGTTTTATACATCATGATGATATTGGCAAACAACGATTGTTGGCATATCCATTTTCAAATCCTGCTTACATCAGCGTGCCATTTTTTCAATTTTTGGCACTAGAATTTTAATGGCACATCCTTTGTGAATCAGAAAGTCATGTTATTGAATCAATATAGAACCAGATAAAATAAATTATACAATGGGAAAAATTATCGGAATAGACCTGGGTACTACCAACTCTTGTGTTGCTGTAATGGAAGGCAACGAAGCTGTTGTGATCCCCAATAGTGAAGGAAAGAGGACCACTCCTTCCATTGTTGCGTTTGTGGAGAATGGAGAGAGAAAGGTGGGTGACCCTGCAAAACGTCAGGCGATTACAAATCCAAAAAAGACAGTATACTCCATCAAGCGTTTCATGGGAACCATGTACAACGATATACCTGGTGAGGTACAGCGTGTTCCTTATGAAGTTGTAAGAGGCGATAACAATACACCTAGGGTAAAGATAGACGATCGTTTATATTCACCACAGGAAATTTCGGCAATGGTACTTCAAAAGATGAAGAAAACTGCCGAAGATTATCTTGGTCAGGAAGTTACAGAAGCTGTTATCACAGTTCCGGCATATTTCAACGATGCACAGCGTCAAGCTACCAAGGAAGCTGGTGAAATTGCTGGTCTTAAGGTATCCCGTATTATCAATGAGCCTACTGCCGCATCATTAGCCTATGGTCTTGATAAGAAGGACAGGGATATGAAGATTGCTGTCTTCGACCTTGGAGGTGGTACCTTTGATATTTCAATCCTCGAACTAGGCGATGGTGTATTTGAAGTTAAGTCAACCAATGGAGATACTCACCTTGGCGGTGATGACTTCGATGATGTAATTATCAACTGGTTGGCAGAGGAGTTCAAGAAAGAAGAAGGTATTGACCTGCGTAAGGATGCTATGGCGCTGCAGCGTCTGAAAGATGCTGCTGAAAAGGCTAAGATTGAGCTTTCAAGCTCTACTACTACAGAAATCAACCTGCCATATATAATGCCGGTTGACGGAGTACCCAAGCACCTTGTTAAGACGCTGACACGTGCTCAATTTGAACAGCTTTCAGATCAACTTATCCGTCGTGCTATTGAGCCGTGTAAGGCTGCACTTAAGGATGCCGGTCTGACAGCATCTGACATTGATGAGGTAATCCTTGTCGGTGGTTCAACCCGTATACCTGCAATACAAAAGATTGTTGAGGATTTCTTTGGCAAGAAGCCATCAAAGGGTGTTAACCCTGATGAGGTTGTTGCTCTCGGAGCTGCAATTCAGGGTGGTGTGTTGTCAGGAGATGTTAAGGATGTGTTGCTTCTCGACGTTACTCCGCTTTCACTGGGTATCGAAACCATGGGTGGTGTGATGACAAAGCTAATTGAAGCCAACACTACCATACCGACCAAGAAGTCGGAGACCTTTACAACTGCAGCAGACAATCAACCTTCAGTTGAAATCCATGTGCTTCAGGGAGAACGTCCTCTTGCCAGAGACAATAAAACTATCGGCCGCTTCCACCTTGACGGTATTCCACCGGCACCTCGTGGTGTACCACAAATTGAAGTGACCTTTGATATAGATGCCAATGGTATCTTGAATGTAAAGGCTAAGGATAAGGCAACTGGTAAGGAGCAAAGCATCAGAATCGAGGCCTCTTCTGGTCTTACAGATGATGAAATCAAGAAGATGAAGGAAGAAGCTGCAGCCAATGCTGAAGCTGACAGGTTGGCAAAGGAACGCATCGAAAAACTGAATACAGCTGACAGTTTGATCTTCCAGACAGAAAAGCAGCTTAAGGAGTTTGGCGATAAGATTCCTGCCGACAAAAAGGCTCCGATTGAAGCAGCCCTTCAAAAGCTGAAAGATGCTCACAAGAGCGAAGACCTTGCCGGCATTGATGCTGCTACCAGCGAACTCAATGCTGTGTTCCAGGCTGCATCACAGGATATGTACAATGCAAGCCAGGCAAGCGGTGGTGCACAACCCGGTGGCTCAGCACATAATACCGATGGTGCTGGCAACAGCCAGGGCGGTGATGACGTTACCGACGTTGACTTCGAAGAAGTAAAGTAAGATAGGTTGAGATAAGATCAATCTGCAAACCGCTGTGAGAAATCACAGCGGTTTTTTATTTTGTTCGGTTTTGGAACAATAATTGGTCAGGAAAATTTGAATTATTAATTAAGTTTGTATAACATATGCGGAGAATGAGAATTTTTGCTGTAAATTACTGTTATGAAGATAGTTAGAATTATTGCTGCGGTATTGTTGGCTCTTGGAGCATTCACTGTTTATTCCCAGAATACTGTGACTCCTGTGGAGGAAATAAACATGGTGGATGCAGAGGGTCTGAAGCAGGGTAAGTGGGAGAGAATCTATCCCAACGGGAAGCTGATGTATAAGGCTACCTTCAAGGATGACAAACCTGTTGGTGAGATGATCAGATATCATTCCAACGGTAAGATGATGGCAAGGATAGTATATGACGATGCTGGTGTAAACGGACAAGGTGAGCTCTATGATGAGAATGGCAGAAAGGTAGCTGAGGGTAGGTATATTGGCAATAACAAGGAAGGGGAGTGGCTGTTTTACAATAGTAAAGGTGTCCTTATTTCCCGTGAGAATTACAAGGACAATCTGAAGGATGGTGAATCCTATACATATTATGAGAATGGTAAACCGGCACTTCTGACTACATGGAAGGACGGTGTTCAGCAAGGCCCCGAGACTCAGTGGTATCCATCGGGAGCAACGAGAGTTACTACATCTTTCACGAATGGTAAGTTGCATGGTCCCTATACAGTGTATTTTGAGAATGGTAACCGTGAGATATATGGTATGTACAATATGGATCAGCTTGATGGTACCTGGTTTTTCTTCACAGCATTGGGACAGCTGGATTACAAGCTGACATTTGAGAATGGAGTACCCAAGGAACAAGATATACTTGAGCTCAGAGAGAACGAGCGTTTTAGTGAGTTTGAGAAGAACCGGGGTAGGTTAAAAGACCCTGAACACTTTAAAGATGATCCTGATTCCTATATGATGGTCCGATAATCAAAAGAGATTTTTATGACCCGAGAATCCATATCGTTATTTGAGTTAAACAATCAGATAAGGCAGGTAATCAGCAATAACTTACCTGCCCAGGTATGGGTGCGTGCTGAGGTTGCCGAACTCCGTGAGCATGCCAACGGTCATTGCTACCTTGACCTTGTAGAGAAGGATGAATTCAGTAATCAGGTTATAGCACGTCTTAGGGCAACTATATGGAGTTATACCTATCGTACTCTGAAGCCTTTCTTTGAGAACACAGCCAAGCGCCCCTTAAGTAACGGTATCAAGGTTCTTGTCAGGGGTAGCGTTGAGTATCAGGAGTTGTACGGACTCAGTTTCAATATTAAGGAGATAGATCCGGCATATACCCTTGGAGATCTGGAGCAGCGTCGACTTGAAGTAATACGCAAACTACAGGAGGAGGGGGTATTCAATATGAACAAGGAGTTGGATTTGCCCCTAGTTCCCCAACGTATTGCCGTTATATCATCTCCTACAGCTGCCGGATACGGAGACTTTGCAGATCAGCTGGCAAAGAATTTATACGGCATTAAGTTTTACCACAAGCTGTTTCCTGCAATTATGCAGGGTGACAAGGCTCCCGAGTCTATTATTGCAGCTCTTGAAAAGGTTAACAACTATTCTGAGTACTTTGATGTAGTTGTACTTATTCGGGGTGGTGGAGCTTCTCTCGATCTGCTATGTTTTGATGATTATTGGCTGGCATACCATGTAGCACAGTTTCCCATGCCAATTATAAGCGGCATTGGTCATGAGAGGGATGTGTCGGTAACTGATATGGTAGCTCATACTTCTGCAAAAACACCTACTGCAGTAGCAGAATTCCTGATTGCAGGTGCTTCTTCTGTCCTTGAGAAGGTAAATAGTTTTGGGCGTAATCTGAAGAATCTTACAAGAGAGCAGATTCAGGGTAACCGGACTCTAATTGAAAGGTCAATGTTTCAGCTCCACCAGCAGACAGCTAAGTTATTAGCGGGAAATAACCGCTATCTGGAAGGTGTGGCTGGTCGTTTGCCTGGAATGGTGAAGCTGCATCTGGAGAAGCGTGGAAACGTACTTCAAAGGCAGTCTATGAGAACCAGGCAGGTATTCAAGCGCATAATTGAGAATGAGGACAGAAGACTGGAGCGTGGCTGTGAAAAGCTGAAGCTTTCCACAGCCAGATTCTTGTCTCATGCCGGAATGAAACTTGAGATGCTGGAAAAGAGTAACAAGCTTAATGATCCTGTTGAAGTGCTAAAGAGAGGATTTTCGATAACCAGAGTTGAAGGCAGGGCGCTTAAGTCAACAACGGGCTTAAAGCCTGGTAAAGTAGTGGAGACCATACTAAAGGATGGTAGCTTCCTAAGCGAAGTCAAGGATATTGATAATGCAGAAAACAAAGTTGACTAATTCTTATATAGGAGATTAAATAATTGTAATGTTTTTATGAACGTACTTTTCCTTGCCTTGATTGGTTTGTTGCTGACTCTGGTAGCAATAGCTGTTCTGGCACTTTGTTGCATTAAGCTAAAGAAGGAACTTACGGTAAAGAAAATGGAGCTGTTGGAGGCACAGCAACTGGTTGAATCAAGGGATAAGTTTTTTTCTATAGTTGCACATGACCTTAAAAGCCCTTTTAATTCGCTGATGGGTTTGTCGGAGCTTTTGATGTTGCATGCTGAGAGTATGAATGCTGAGCAGGTTCAGCACCACTGCATGCAGATATTTAATTCATCGGGAAGGCTTTTTACTCTTGTGGATGACCTGTTGCAATGGTCAAGGGTGCAAACGGGTAAGATTCAATATAACCCCGAGAAGATAGATCTCAATGTGATCAGCAGTAATATTGTAAACCTGCTTAGGATAAGCGTGCAGGAGAAAGATATAGTAATTGCACTGAACCTTGAGAATAACCTGATAGCTTATGCAGATTCCAATATTTACTCAACAGTGTTGAGAAACCTGATAAGCAATGCTATCAAGTTTTCACGTGTGGGTAGTACCATTTATGTCAAAGGGCATAAGAATAAGGACGGTATGATAGAGATATCGGTTACAGACAGGGGTATAGGAATGGATAAGAAGCAGCTTGACAACCTGTTTATTGCCGAAAATAAGCAGAGTACTACAGGCACTTTCAATGAGCAGGGAACCGGTCTTGGACTTGTTTTATGCAAGGAATTTGTAGAACTTAATAAGGGAGAGATAATAGCAGAAAGCGAACCTGATGAGGGTACTACTATCCGATTTACGGTTCCATCAGAAATCGAGTAAAAAATGTAGCTATGGCAAAGGAAAAGATTACATACAAAAGTGCAGTAACTGAAATCGAGCAGATCCTTGAACTAATGGAAAGGGAAGAGCTTGATGTCGATGAGATGTCTGAAAAGGTAAAGAGGGTTAGCGAACTAATCCGGATTTGCAGGCAGAAGTTGCTGCAAACCCAAGAAGAGGTCGAAAAGGTATTGAAGGAAATAGAAGATTAAAGACTATCAGGACCAAAGGCAAGGGGCAGGAGGTCGCCTGCATTTTCTACCTTGGTGACCTTGTGCTCTTCTGCAAGATAGACAGGGAAGGAAGCAGTCTGTCTAGCCAGAGATTCGAGAATCACCTGACGGCAGGCACCGCAGGGAGCAACAGCTACAGGTTGTCCATCCTTTAATGCAACAATTGCCATCTGTTTTACCGCCACATTGGGATAGTGTGCTCCTGCACTAAAGAGTGCTACTCTTTCCGCACAAAGTCCCGACGGATAGGCAGCATTTTCCTGATTGCATCCGGTTACTATCTCACCATTTGCTAGGAGCAGAGCAGCTCCTACACTAAAGCCCGAGTAAGGTGCATAGGCGTTGCGTGCAATCTCAAAAGCCGCATCAATTATGCGTTTTGCATCTGCATCTACCTGGTTTCTGTCATATACTGACAGTTTTATTGTTACGGTTTTTTCTATCATGTCTCCCTACTTAATCTTTTTTCTCAACTTTATTATTTCACCTGATTGTGGCTCAGTGCCCGGCTCCATCTCATTGTAATAGTACAGCTTTTTGAGTCTTACCCCATATTGCTGGCTTATTGCATGCATGGTTTCGCCATTTTTTACTACGTGTGTCTTATGGTTAGGGTGAGCATTTCTACGTTTGGATTCGATATATAGGATAGCATACTTACTCAAATCTGCATTAGCAGGAAGGTCATTATATGTCGGCAATTCCCAATCTTTCAGACCGAACATCTGTGATATGCTCTTGAATGTATCACCTTCTTTGAGTTCAATATATTTTACCCCGTTATTGTATTTGACAGCCCTCTTTTCAAAGGCATTTATCACAATGTCGGAAGACAGGCGTTGTCTCTGATTATTACGGTACGCCTGCTTGGCTGCTTCTGAGATGTTCTGGTCATATGTGTACAGACCTTCCTCCTCGATAATCCTTATAAGGAGTTCGGGATACTGAGGATTGGTTGCATAACCAGCCTTACTTAGTCCGCGTGCCCAACCCTTATAATCAGTTGTAGGAAGTTCGAACAGAAAGGCGTAACGATCCCTGGTTGTCAGGAATTCTGCATGATCCTTGAATGAGTCGTAAGGAGACTTATACTTCCTGAAACATTCATTGCGGGCGTCATCATGATGGTACACACGTTCTCCTTTCCAGTCACTATGGCACTTGATACCAAAGTGGTTGTTATCTTCCCTTGCCAGTTTGCTGTTTCCAGAAGCAGATTCAAGTATCCCTTGTGCCAAAGTGATAGAGGCAGGAATACCTGTTTCCTGCATATTTTGTATTGCCCAGTCTTTGTATGTTTCAATATATTCGCGTCGTGTGATACGTTGGGAATGAAGGCCGAAGGGTAGCAGTAGCAGAACTGCAATAAAGATCAGGAGTTTGTTTCTCATGTTTTTCCGGATTAACGATAACAAATATAAGGATTTTAGGCTAATTGACTGACAGGTGCAGAAAGGTCGGTAGTGTCACTTTACTTTGTCAAGTGAACCATGATCAAAGCCCCGCAAGAACTCGGCTGTAGCCAAGCGTTTCTTACCTGCAAGCTGAAGCTCCAGTATTTGAAGTGCACCTCCTCTGCATCCTATCTTTAGCACGGATTTCCCATCACATGAAATCTCACCCTGAGCCAGTTTGTCATTTGTTATTGCAGTACGGAAAATCTTAACGCTAGCCACACTTCCATCCTTTAGTATAAACTCGGTCCAGGCTGCAGGATATGGACTAAGACCCCTTATCTTGTTGTGGATAGTCACCGGGTCCAGGCTCCAGTCAATTTTGCAATCTTCTTTGAAAATCTTGGGAGCCGGTTTGAGAATCTCATTCCCGGTTAACTCATCCTGAGGCAGGGGGTGTATTTTCCCTGAAGCAATTGCATCTATGGTTCTGATAATTAGCTGTGCACCTGTCTCCATCAACTTGTCGTGCAGGGTACCGGCATCATCTTCATCTAGGATACTGACTTCTTCCCTGAACAGTATATTACCTGTGTCTATTTCATGGTTAATAAAGAAGGTTGTTACCCCTGTCACCTTTTCACCATTAATAATAGCATGATTGATAGGAGCAGCACCGCGGTACTGTGGCAGCAGGGACGCATGAAGATTGAACGTTCCCATTGGTGGTAATGCCCATACAGCTTCGGGCAACATACGGAAGGCTACAACAACTTGCAGGTCTGGTTTCAGCTCCCGTAAAGCATCAAGGAAAACCGGATCTTTGAGTTTCTCAGGTTTGAGCACTGGCAAACCCAAGTTCCCGGCTGTTTCCCCAACGGCTGAACTTGTGAGTTTCATGCCCCGGCCGCTCCTGCGGTCGGGGGCTGTTACCACCGCAACTAAGTTTGCTCCGCTATCGTGCAGGGCCTGGAGGCTATGTGCAGCAAACTCCGGTGTGCCCATAAATACTATTCTGGGTTTATTCATATCAATGCTTTATTTCTTTTTCAAGATCCACCCTGATGAGGTTTAGGTTCTAAGCAGACTATCAAGGGACGGCCGGGTTGGTAGTTTTTCTTATTACAATACGTCATCAAAGCCGGTTTATTGCCTTTTGCGAAAGCAGTTTAACTGTTTCCCACAGAACTATTCCGGCCGAGACCGAGACATTGAGTGAGTGTTTGGTACCAAACTGTGGTATTTCGATGCAATAATCGCATAGGTCTATCACCTGTTGTTGTACCCCCTTTACTTCATTTCCGAAAATAAGTGCATAGCCCTTATCCGCTTCCGGTGCAAAGGAGGTTAGCATAATACTTTTATCAACCTGTTCGGCCGCTATTATCACATAGCCTCTTTCCCTGAGTTCACGCACTGCATATAGTGTATCCTCAAAATACTTCCATTCGACTGTGTCCTCGGCTCCCAATGCTGTCTTGTGAATCTCATTGTGAGGCGGAGTAGCAGTTATACCACAGAGATAAACAGCCTCCAGGCAAAAGGCATCAGCTGTTCTAAAGACACTTCCCACATTATGAAGGCTTCTAACGTTATCTAGTACAGCGATTACACGATGTTTTTTCGTATATTTAAACTCTTCGGGCGTTAATCTGTTTAATTCTGTAATCTTGAGTTTTCGCATTATTGACTGTTTGATGGCAAAAATAATAAATAAATGGGGCCTGATGGCCGCAGAATAAACAAAAGGAAAAAAGACCGACTATGAACATTCATGAGTACCAGGCAAAGGAGATTCTAAAGGCACATGGCATTGCAGTGCAGGATGGTATTGTGGCTACTACAGAAGATGAAGCCGTTGATGCGGCTAAACTACTACATCAGGAGAGAGGCACCGGTCTTTGGGTGCTCAAGGCCCAGGTTCATGCAGGAGGCCGTGGAAAAGGTGGTGGTATTAAGCTTGCAAAGACCTTTGATGAGGTTAAGACTGTAGCTGGGAAACTGCTTGGAATGACCCTTATTACTCCGCAGACTGGTCCCGAAGGTAAGGTCGTGCACAAGATACTGGTTGCTGAGGATGTTTATTACCCCGGACCCACTGATAAGCTTGAGTTTTACGTAAGCATTCTATTAAACAGACAGACAGGCCGCAATGTGATAGTTTACTCTCCTGAGGGAGGAATGGATATAGAACAGGTTGCAGCAACAGCTCCCAACAGGATATTCCGTGAAGAAATTGACCCGGGGCTGGGGTTGTTGTCCTTTCAGACCAAGCGTATGGTCAACAATTTGGGACTTAGCGGAAATGTTGCAAAGGAGTTTGTTACTTTTTGCGAGAAGCTTATCACTGCCTACACAAAGAGTGATGCTACCCTGATAGAGATAAATCCGCTGCTCAAAACCAGCGATGAGAAGATAATTGCAGTAGATGCCAAGATCAATATTGATGACAATGCTCTGTTCCGTCACCCTGAAATTCAGGTAATGCGTGACCTGACAGAGGAGGACCCTGCTGAGATTGAGGCTGGAAAACACAATCTCAATTTTATAAAGCTTGACGGAAATGTCGGATGTATGGTCAATGGGGCAGGTCTTGCAATGGCAACAATGGATATAATCAAGTTGTCAGGCGGCGAGCCTGCCAACTTCCTTGATGTTGGTGGTGGCGCCAATGCTGCAACAGTTGAGGCAGGTCTGAAGATTATTCTGGATGACTCTAATGTGAAGGTGGTACTTATAAATATTTTTGGTGGTATTGTAAGGTGTGACAGGGTTGCCACCGGTGTTGTAGAAGCATATAAGAAGCTTGGCAATATAAGGGTTCCTGTGATTGTGCGACTGCAAGGTACAAATGCAGAGGAGGGTAAAGCAGTGATTGATAATTCAGGCCTTAAGGTATATTCTGCAATTACCCTGGAAGAAGCTGCCGGACTTGTTACAAAGTGTCTCGCAAAATAGTGGCAGGAGGGAATGATTTTTGATAATATTGCTATTTTAACTACGGCAAATTATCATTTGTATGCGACGAATCATCACGATTTTGTGGACTGTGTCATGTGTACTGCTTGCGCCTGAGATGGTGGCAAAGGGTCCGGCACGCGCCGATTCGTTGATGAAAACTTCGAAAAAGATACCCGTAAAGGCCATCGTAGTAGATGGGGATACAATTCCCCAGATGTTGTTGAACGAAGTTACTGTAATGGAGCCATGGCGCTTTAAAAACAAGCGTGAAGAGGCACAATACAGCAGGCTGGTGAGGAATATTAAGATTACCTTGCCCTATGCAAGGATGGCTGCAGCAAAGCTACAGGTCATTAATGACAACCTTGCAAAACTACCTACTGACAAAAAACGCAGAGAATACCTTAAAAAGGCGGAGAAGGAACTGTTTGATGAGTTTGAAGCTCCTTTGCGCAAACTTACCTTCTCTCAGGGAAAGCTGCTAATAAAGCTTATTGACAGGGAAACAGGCGATACAAGCTATAATCTGATCCGTGAGTATAAAGGTGGAGTATCTGCCTTATTCTGGCAGGGAATTGCAAGAATATTCGGAGCCAATCTGAAGGATCAGTATATTCCGTCTGACCGGGTAGAGGACAGAATGATTGAGCATATTATTGCACTAATTGATATTGGTGTTCTCTGATATGCCAGTCATTTTGGCAGCATTTCACTGACCGGTAATTTCCAATAGCAGGATGCTCTTGTGATTTAGTATGAGATTTCCAATACCTGATGCAGTATCTCCTGTTACAATATTCTTGACACTTATAGACTGATCCAGGGATCTGAAGAATCTGGAACTTTCTATCCTTCTTGGAGAAGTGGGGTGATTATTTATTAGTACCAGTAGTTTTTTGTTTTTGCCTGTCCGGATATAAGCATAGACGTCATCAGCCGGTTGGAAGTGTATCATGCCCCCCTGCATCACATCGGGGTTCTCTCGTCTCCATTTCAGAATTGCCGATACAAAACGATATACCTCCTTTTGCTGATTGTTTAGGCTCTCTTTGTTGAATGCGCTTACAGCATCAAAATCCCAACCTCCGGGAAAGTCTCTTCTTACAAATCCTTTACCTTCGGGAATATAACCTTCAGTCAGGAGCTCTGTGCCATAGAGGAAAGATGGTATTCCCCTGACACTTAACAGAAAGCCCATATACATCCTGAAGATTGCAGGATCCTTCTCTGCAAGGGTAAAGAGCCTGGTAGATCTGCCATCATCCCCTGCGAAAATTAGTTGGTTGGGAGCATTTCCATAGATTATGTCAGAAGCCAGGGTCTCATATACTGGCATCAAGGCATCAGTAGTCTTTGAATATTCTGCAAAACTATCCATAAAGGCTTGTCTCAACGGTCCATCTGTCACATGAGTAAAGCCGGGTGCATTACCTGTCATCCAATGCTTGTTGTGAACTATGTTGCCAGTTACAGGATCTGAGATAATGTTAAGATCCGGGAAATCCTCTCTTAGTGCCTGACTTGCTTCACTTAACATCTCGCCCGTATTAAGATGACTTTGCTCGATTCTGATTCCATCAGGGTGGAGGGTTTCTACCCACCACAACAGATGTTGAACCAGATAACGACGCAAAAGACTATTATTCTGGTTAAGTGAAGGTACGTCAAATGCTTCCCAGATAGAACCATGCTGTTCTATATCCTCCCATGAAGCATAGGGATCGGCATAGAGAAAATGATCCGGTTTTTCAAAGGCTACAACATTCCTTCTGAAGATCCAGTCGTTTTGTGGCGGATTCATAGTCAGAGGATGCTGATTCCCCGTTTTATGCAGTATTCCGGTTATTATGACCTTGAAACCATTTTCCTTGTATAGATTTATAGTGTTTTTGATTTCTGATATACTTCCGATACGTGGATCCACTTTGTAGTGAGAGGTAGGGGAAGTCCTTTCATATGAAAGGGTAAACTGGTTTGACTCATACAGGGGACTCAATTCTACAGCGGTAACAGACAGGTCCTTGAGATAGGGCAGGGCTTTGGCTACCCCGGCTATATCACCTCCATGCACACCAGATGGGTTGGATCTGTCAGCAGGCTCGTACATGCCGCTAACATTATCATTCTTGGGATTACCATTTACGAAGCGGTCAATAAAAATCTGATATATTGCGTCTGCACCTGTGAGTCGGGCCGGATAATAATTGTATTGCCTTGCCTTTAGTTCAAAGTTTACATTACCCACAGTTGAATTACCACGTGTAATAGTAATAGGGAAGGTCCCATGTAATGCATCCTTTGCTATTTCAATCTCTACAAAGAGATAGCCCTTGGTATCACCAGGAAACTGATTAATGACCTTTACTCCGCTCTGTTTGACAACAGCCTGACAATTACTCAGGTCATTACCTCCAATAAGCAGTAACACCTTATTATATTTCATCCCTACCCACCATTGGTCAGGCCAGCATTGCAATTTCTGAGCCCCAAGGTACTGAGGTGCGAGCAGGACTGAAAACAGGAAACATACAACTAAGGAACGGACTCTTTGCTTCATTGCTTAGATTCTTGGTTGAATAGATAAATATAATACATCATTGTCATCTATAACAAATAAACGTTGATGTTGATTAAATCTTGTGCCTAAATGCCTGTTGCCTACGTTTGAAGGTGATAGACCAGATGACAAAAAAAGAGGCTGCCGAAACCGGCAGCCTCTTAGTATCATAGTCAGTCAGGTAATTATTGAGCAATTGCCCTGAAAGTAGCGTCAGCAAAATATTTTGCAAATTCCATGTCAGTTGCAGCCTTAGCCTTGTAGCTATTGTCAAGTTCTACAGCCTTACGCAGGTTGTTGAACAGAAGGTCAGTGTCGTTAGTACGAACACCTACGATAGCCTTCAGGTAGTACTTAAGAGCTACTTCTTCAGTGTTAGCATTCAAGGTAGACAAAGCAGCGTCATAGTTGCCGGCAAGAATCTTAGCCAGAGCTGCATTGTTGCTTACGCTGTTACCGAAGTAACGAACTGCATCGTCATATTGACCTCTCTTGATAGCAAGAACTCCAAGGTTGTTGTCTAGTTCGCTTCCTGCACCTGCAGCAGCACCGAAGTATTCAGCAGCTTTATCAAGGTCATTTTCACGAAGCGCGATAGCACCAAGGTTGTTCATTACTTCAGGTTGGTTAGCCTTAACTGAGTTAGCTTTTTCGAAAGCAGTCTTGGCAGCAGCAAGATCACCCTTAGCATACAGAGCAATACCTACATTATTGTGAGTTCTCCAGTCGTTAGCAAATTGAGCAGCAGCTTTCTTGTAGATGTCAAGTTGTGCATCAACATCTTCAGTCAAAGTAGCAGCATAAAGAAGTTCTTCAACATTCAGTTGAGAAGGATCATTAGCAGCAAGATTAGAGATTTCTTCGTCAGACTTACCGATAACTTCAACGTTAACGCTCATCTTTGAACGACGCAATTGTGGAAGAATTTCGTCAGCAATCACTTTGTAAGTGTTAGCCATGTTCTTGATTTCACGTTCGCGAACTTCTGGATCAGCTTGCATTGAAAGAACTCTCAGGATAAGCTCCTTGTCCTGAATGTTGCTCTTTTCCATCAGCTCCTTGAAGCCTTCCCAGTCTTCTGGAGTGCTCTTGAGGTTGAAGAATTCAGCATTCTTTGCATCCTCTACCTTAGCAGTAGTGAATTGCTTGTTAAGATAAGTCTTAGCAGCACTTTCACGTTGAGAAGCCAGGCGAGTGTTCAAATCAACCGGACCATCAGGTGATGCATAAGATGAAATGTTAACACCCTTGAATTGCTTGTTTTCAGCAGCTTTTACTTCTTTGATGAAGTCGTTAATAGCCTTAACTTCTTCTTTGGTAAGCTCTGTGTTGCGGATGTTAGCTTGTTGAATCAGATAAAGAATTTCAGCTGTCTTTGACAGAGGAGTGATTCTTTCAAATTCATCTGCACCGATAGAAGCTTTGATACCTTTAGTTTCAACATTTGTTGAAGTTGAAATTACACCTTCAGCAATCTTGTAGTCTTCAAAAGTAACAGACTTAGTTCCCTTAGAAGCAGTGATACGAACTACAAGGTCAGAAACTCTCATGTTTTCATTGTATTCTACAGCCTGGTTGTAAGTAACTGTACCACCGTTAGCTTTGCTGATTACCTGATAGTTGCCTGTAGCTTTTTCTCCTTGTACATAGTAAGAAGGATAAGCAGTTTCGCCGCCATTATATACCAGTACCGGAGTAGCTTCTAAAGTAGCCTTAGGGTGGAAGTAGCCTGCAGGTACTCTTACAGTGATGTTAGCAGCTACCTTACCGCCGTGAGCTTCAAGAACTTCTGGGGTTACGGTATACTTAATATCTCCGGCTTCTTTTTTCATTTTCTCTAAACTGGCACAACTGCTTACCACAGCTGCTAGTGCCAGATAGGCAAAAAACTTTACTGTTGCTCTTTTCATAATTTAGCTTAATTATTTGTTTTTGAACTAATTCTTAACTCTCTCACAAATATAATAATGTTTTCAAAAATTTTAGGACCGCTTAATGCTTAATAGCTACAAATATACTCTTTCTTTACAGTAAAACTTACTGTTTTGATGCTTTCGTATTACTTTTTTCAGCCTGCACCTTCGTCCAATTTTACAACAAGTTAATTAAATATTTTTCAAGTAATAAAAAAAAACTCTATAATTTACACTTTGTCAATCAAAAGCACCCTTTTCAGGTTTGCATTACCTGTCCAAGTATCTATTTGCCGTATGTTTCACCCATATTATACAGGGTGAAGGCCCATCGGTCTGCTACTTCCTCTATCTGCATGGACAAGGGTTTGCCAGCTCCGTGACCTGCCCTTGTATCTATTCTGATCAGCACCGGGTTGTTGCCGCTATAGTTTTTCTGTAACTGAGCAATATACTTGAACGAGTGTGCAGGTACCACTCTGTCGTCATGATCTGCAGTGGTTACAAGAGTTGCCGGGAATATATCTCCCTTCGGAATATTGTGCAGGGGAGAGTAGGAGTAAAGGTAGCCGAACATTTCCTCACTGTCGTCACTTCGTCCATAGTCTCCGGCCCAGGCCCATCCTATAGTAAAGAGATGATAACGAAGCATATCCATTACTCCAACAGCAGGCAAGGCTACTTTAAACAGACCGGGTTCCATATTTGCAACTGCACCTACTAGCAGTCCTCCATTGGATCCTCCATAGATTGCAAGCTTTTCGGAAGAGGTATACTGGTTGTCAATCAGGTAGCGGGCTGCGATAATGAAGTCTTCAAAGACCCTCTTTTTGCTGAGTTTGGTTCCTGCTTTGTACCATTCATCGCCATATTCTCCACCTCCCCTGATATGGGCGTTGACATAGATACCGCCATTTTCTAGCCAAGGCACCAGTCGTGCGTCAAAACGTGGTGGATATACCACGTTAAAACCGCCATAACCATAGAGCAGAGTTGGGTTAGTTCCGTCCAGAACTATATCCTTTTTGTAAACTATTGAGATTGGTACTTTTGCTCCATCTTCAGCATCAATAAATACCATTTTTACTTCATAGTCCTCCGGATTGAAATCAACCTTAGGCTCGAAATCTTCAGTTAGTTCACCCGACTCTATATCGTAAATCAGAATCCTTGATGGGGTGGTATAAGAGGTGTAGTTGAAGTAAAATCTGTTTTCGCCCTTGGGTACTGTAATGCCTGATATGGTTGCAATACCGGGCATTTCAAGGTCTCTTATAAATTCGCCTTTATGGTTGAAGAGCTTTATTCTTGATTGTACGTCAACCATGTAGTTTGCAATGATATAGTCCTTACTTAGCGCAACTCCGGAGAGCACACCATCTGACTCGGGTATCACTTCCTTCCAGTTTTCAACCGCCGGATTGGCAGGGTCAATGGCCATCAGGCGATAACGCTGAGCGTCGGTATTGGTTAGCACAAGAATCTTACCACGAGACTTGCCTACAAAACCTGTTGCGGTATCGAAATCCGGATCTGCAAGTTTCCAGTCGCTATTTTTTTTCAGGTCTTTGATTAGGAGCCTGTTTCCATTGGTCGAGCTGCTTACATACAGGAAGAGGTAGTTGAACTCATCATCAGTCTCACCTGAAAACATGTAGCTTGGGTTATCCTTATCCTCATAAATAAGCTTATCTTCTGCCTGGGTTGTGTTGAGTTTGTGGTAAAAGAGCTTTTGATACTGGTTTGAACCAGACAATTCGCTTCCTGCTTTGGGTTCGTCATATCGACTATAGTAAAAACCTTCAGCATCCCATGCAAGGGCTGAGAATTTAACCCATTTCAGATGGTCGTCCAGGTCGGTGCCGGTTTCAACATAACGTACGAATACTTCACGCCAGTCTGATCCTCCGCTGCTTTTTTCATATGCAACATACTTTCCATCAGGTGAGATTGATGCTGAGCCCAGTGACACTGTTCCGTCTTCAGAAAAGAGGTTGGGATCTATCAGCACCTTCTCTATGCTGTCTTTTATGCTTTTAACATAAAGTACGGCATGGTTCTGCTTACCATCGTGACGGTAATAGAACAGTTTGTCACCTTTCTTTTGTGGTACACTCTGGGTTGCATAGTTCCATACTTCACTAAGTCTTTCCTTGATTGCATTGCGGAAAGGAATTTGCGCCAGAAAGTCATTGGTAACTGCATTCTGGGCTTCAACCCATTGTTTGGTAGCTTCGGAATTGGCATCTTCAAGCCACCTATAGGGATCAGGAACCTCTGTTCCAAAATACACATCAACGGTGTCGACCGTTGATGTCTCAGGGTAGGCCAGCCTCTTTGGCTGCTCATTACATGCAAAAAGCATTGGTAAAGCGATAATTGAGATAATTAGACTGTTTTTCATTTTTGAACTGCGTTATTTTGGTCAGTATTCAAAATATTCTGTTTTGTTTATTCAGGACTGCCTCCCTGATTTTACCGGTGACCCAGCCAATGATGATTCCACCAACAATTCCAAGCATTATCATACCGGTCATGTCACTAATACTAAGAAAATAGGCCGCTGCTAGTGCAATTAAGGCCCCAGCTCCAAGGCTTGCAACAATATATCTGGATAGTATCATGCCCCTTGGTATGACCCTGTGTGTATCCCTCAGATGCTTGCCTACGTCTTCAATCAGTTGCTGATATAGCTTCATCTGTGGATCATTGTCCTTCATCCATATCGGTATCTGAAAGGTCATACGGTTCAGGTCCTCAAAATAGCGTGAGCACAAGTCACAGGAGTGTCTGCTGTTTTGAAGGCAGTACATCAGACGTGGCAAGATCTCCAGACCATAATACAGGGCAGCTTCTTTTGGAGTACCATCAAGTCGTACATTCAGGATTTCAATCCATTCTTTTTTTGTGTATTCCGGGTCTGTCACTTTTAAAAGCTTTATGTGAAACACTAATATAAACGAATTATTGTATCGCCTGCAAGATTTATCGGAAAATATAAGCCTTTGCAAACGTGCAAAAAAAGGGTGCCCCGCATTATGGGACACCCTCGGATTTGCTTATTTGTGTTTCAAACTATTCGCGTGGGATAAGAGCCTTTCTTGATAGCTTAAGCTTACCTGATTTATCGTCGATTTCAATTAGCTTAACATCAATTATTTGTCCTTCCTTCAGGTAGTCTTCGGTCTTCTCAACACGCTTCCAATCTATTTCGGAGATGTGCAGCAGTCCGTCCTTACCGGGCAGAATTTCAACGAAAGCACCGAAAGGTACTATTGACTTAACCTTACCTGTGTATGTCTTGCCAACTTCAGGAATTGCAACAATACCATTGATACGGGCCAATGCCATATCGATTGCGTCCTTGTTATCGGCTGCAACACTAACGATACCTTGTTGTCCTTCTTCAGTAATAGCAATAACAGTTCCGGTAGTAGCCTGGATTTCCTGGATAATCTTACCACCGGGACCAATTACGGCACCGATCATTTCTTTAGGAATCCTGATTTCTACAATTCGGGGAGCATGAGGCTTGTAGTCGGCACGCGGTTTGTCGATAACCTCGGTAATCTTGCCAAGGATGTGCATACGACCTTCACGGGCCTGGTTAAGAGCCTTTTCAAGTACTTCGTAAGAAAGACCGTCAACCTTGATATCCATCTGGGTTGCGGTAATACCTTTTTCAGTACCGGTTACCTTGAAGTCCATATCACCAAGGTGGTCCTCATCACCAAGAATATCAGATAGAACTACATACTTGTCTGACTTGGTGTCAGTGATCAGACCCATTGCTATACCTGATACAGGGCGCTTGATCTGAACACCAGCATCCATCAATGCCAGAGTACCGGCACATACAGTAGCCATTGAAGATGATCCGTTTGATTCGAGGATATCTGATACCACACGGATTGCATATGGTGTATTATCAGGTAACATTGGCTTCAGAGCCCTGAGAGCCAGGTTACCGTGACCAATTTCCCTACGTCCTACTCCACGATATGCTTTGGCTTCGTTAGTTGAGAACGGTGGGAAGTTATAGTGAAGAAGGAACTTGTCCGTTGTGCGGTTGAGTACATCGTCAACTATCTTCTCGTCCAATTTTGTACCAAGGGTAACTGTAGTCAATGACTGAGTTTCACCACGGGTAAAGATTGCAGAACCGTGAGGACCTGGCAGACAGTCAACTTCAGCCCAGATAGGTCTGATTTCATTCATACGACGGCCGTCAAGACGGATGCCTTCGTCAAGCATAAGTCTTCTGACAGCCTCCTTTTCCACATCATGGTAGTATTTCTTTATAAGATCAGCAGGGATCTCATCTTCGTCTACACCCTCATATGTTGCTGCTACCCACTCATCAATCACAGCAGCAAAATCAGCACTGCGTTGTTGTTTGTTGGGATTTGCCTTTTTGGCAACAGCGTAGGCCTTGTCGTATGTTGCCTTCCAGATCTTTTCGCGTAGCTCTTCGTCGTTGTCTTCGTGGTTGTATTCCCTTTTTATGGTCTTACCAACCATCTCAGCAAGTTCGATCTGAGCTTTACATTGAATCTTTATATAATCATGTGCATACTTGAGAGCCTCGAGAAGTTCAGCTTCTGATACTTCCTTCATCTCGCCCTCAACCATAACGATATTGTCGTAAGATGCAGCAACAATCAGGTCAAGATCTGCATCTTTAATCAGCGAAGCAACTGGGTTGATTTTCCACTCACCTCCAATTCTTGCAACACGAACTTCTGAGATTGGTCCGTTGAATGGGATGTCGGAAACGGCAATAGCAGCTGATGCAGCAAGTCCAGCAAGAGCATCAGGGGTACTTTCCTTGTCAGCCGATATCAAAGTCACGGTAACATAAGTTTCTGCATGGTAATCATCGGGGAACAGAGGACGCAAAGCGCGGTCTATAAGCCTTGATACCAATATTTCATAGTCGGATGCACGACCTTCTCTCTTTTGAAAGCCGCCCGGAAAACGTCCGGCAGCAGAATACTTTTCCTTATATTCTACAGTTAAGGGCATAAAATCAGTACCGGGTTTTGCGTCCGGTGCTGAAACAACGGTTGCCAACAAATAGGTATTTCCCATGCGCACAACAACTGCACCATCGGCCTGTTTGGCCAGTTTACCTGTTTCAATTACTATCGACCTTCCATCGCCAAGATCGATTACTTTTTCAATTGGTTTAATCATATTTACTCACATTTTTACGCGCCAAAGATATGTAATATAAACGGACAAATAACGTCTGAATTTCCGTTAATTGCAATGAGCCAGGGAAAAATTAAAAAGTACCGGGCTTACGATTTTTATTATTTCTGTTTGGATATCCCGAATAGCACCTGTTTTAGGGAAGAACAACTTGTTGGGACTAATTATATCGTCCGTGTAAATTGTAGAGTGCAGTCTATGACCTAGGTATAAAAAAAAAGAGGCTGCCTATCAGGACAACCTCTTCTAAGATCCTTAGACGTAATATTACTTACGCAGACCTAATTCCTTAATAATTGCACGATACCTGTTGATATCAACATCTTTTAGATAGTTGAGCAGTCTACGACGTTTACCAACAAGTGATACCAATGCGTGTTCTGTGCTATGATCCTTCTTATTTGCCCTTAAGTGTTCGGTCAAATGCGAAATACGGTAAGAAAATAATGCTATCTGGCTCTCTGGAGAACCAGTATCAGTATTAGACTTTCCGTACTTTGCGAAGATCTCTTCTTTTTTCTGTTTGTCTAAGTACATAACTATACTGTTATCTGTGAATAAATTGAGCGGCAAAGTTATATTATTTTTTTATTGCTTCAAATCCCGGCAACTTTTTATTTGAAAAAACACGTTTAATTCCAAATAATTGAGCTCTTGTCCACTCCGTTTTGCAACAAAAGTTCATCCCTTAGCTTTATCCATTCGTTCTTACCAAAACCGATTTGTTGGGTTTCAGGTCCTGAGACTATTACCTGAGGCTGCCTCGCCTCAGGTTGTAAACAGATGTTATTTATGTTGACATTGCTGCAATTGTACAATGCCAGACCAGCACCTTTATCACAACTGATAATAGCATTGTCAACTATCACATTATCTGAGAACATAATTATCATACCTTTATGTCCGCTCAGATTCAGGTCTTTAAATACGATGTTTTCCAACTTTTGCTCAGGTAATCCCCTGATAATTGCAGCATAGCCTGCACTATTGCCAGTGATTCCCCTAATACTGATATTTCTGAAAACAGGAGTATCTTCTGAGAGGGGTTCAGCTTCTATTATGCTCCCACCTGCAATCAGATTATCTGCCTGAGGGGTATAGATATTATATAGCATATTAAATCTGATCAGGTCATCTACGATGTTGACCATGTCGATATCTGATATAAATATGTTCTCCACAATGCCACCCCTCCCGCGGGTACTCTTAAACCTTATACCTACGAGAGTCCCCAGGAATCGACAATCTGATACATGGACATTGCGCACCCCGCCAGACATTTCGCTTCCTATTACAAAGCCACCATGACCATGATATACAGTGTTGTTTTTAATTACTATGTTTTCAGAGGGAATGCCTCGATCCCTGCCTTCTCTGTCACGGCCGGATTTCAGACAGATGGCATCATCGCCTACATCAATACAATTGTTGTACACAAGTACATTTCTACATGACTCAATATCAATCCCATCGCCATTTTGTGCATGGTGTGGGCTGCGAACCTGGAGTTCCCTGATAACCAGATCTTCGCACCACAACGGGTGAATGGCCCAAGCTGGTGAGTTCTGAATTGTAACACCTTCGAGCAGTACTTTCTTGCAGTTCACTATACTTAGCATCACAGGTCTCAGGTAGTCTCTAATTTCCCTAAACTGTTGGATATCACTAAATGGTGGAAGGTTCTTACCCTCTGAAAGACGGTAACCCCTGGCAGCCTCCTCTGAAGGAAACCAGTACGTGCCGTTATCCTCAAGGGCTCCTCCTGAGGCCAGCAGGTCTGCCCAGTGCCATTCTCCTACCTTGCCAATCTTGACGGGTCTCCATGAGTGTCCGTTACCATCAATTATTCCACTGCCCGTAATAGAAATATTTTCTGCATCAATTGCACTGATAGGTGACTGACAGCGATATGTACTTGCACCTTCGAAGTTGCATGGAATAACCGGGTATAGGTCAAAATCAGGACTGAACCTTATTATGGCACCTGCTTCAAGATGCAGATTAATGTTGCTTTGCAATACTATCGGTCCTGTAAGCCAAATGCCTGAAGGAACAATCAGGGTGCCACCCCCTTTTTGTGCAAGATGCTCAATTGCTTTTGCGAAAAAGTCAGTATTTAGTGTTCTGGCATCAGCCACCCCTCCCATATCAGCTAAACTGACACTGTACGAAGGTATCTCAGGCTCTTTCACTTTGGGCATATCAAATTCAAGGCCCTCATAGATATAGTCAGTATTAACAGAGTCTGAACATGCATACGATATCAGTGAACACAGTATTGCCACTGTGAAAACACTTTTGATTCGTATCAAAAATAATTCTGGCTGTTGCATAAATCCCGGTCTTCCGGCATTTGTTTCCGGATAGTGTATTAATCTCTTTCTCATCCCTGCTGTTCTTCCTTACAACAAGACAGTATAAAAGTAGGAAAATGAATTTATATAAAAAGTGCTAAATGTCATCAATGCAAAAGAGGCCGACTCAGATATCAGTCTGAGCCGGCCTCCATACTTAAGTTATCTGTTGTGTAATATTAGAAGCAATACTGAACTGTTGCACCAATACGGGCATACACTTCATTTGCTACTGTTAATCGTAGTTCCGGAGCAAGATTCAAGAAGTCGTTAAGCTTGAGATTCATACCGGCACCTACGTTTAGTCCAAGCCAGGGGTCATTCAAATGTCTGGGTCGATCACCTGGTCCTGTATATTTGTAAAATGTGAAACCTATACCACCAAGGGCATAGAAGTTAAGATCACTGTTTGCGTTATAGAAAATGTAATGTCCGTCAAAATCAAGAATTGTAGAGTTGATATAATCTTGCGGGAAAACATGAGTTATTCCTAAAGAACCTTCCCATACGTCATCCAGATTGTATACTCCGTTAAAATTGAGACCAACACTGTTGAAGTAGGATGTAAAGAAAGGACCAGCACCTGCTCTGAGTCTTGACAAGTCAAAAGTCTGAGAAAATGCACTGACAGAAAACAAACTAATAAATAAAACTATACATAATCTTTTCATCTTCATTTCTTTAAATTAGTTATTAGTATTGGTTATTTAGTGCCCTAATATATTCAATTCGTTTATATCCCTACGTCTAAGTGCCATTAATTTTTTCTTATCAAATAAATCTGATTTAAGCTACAATTTTAGCAACTCTCAATAGGGGAATTGCATCTATTTATCGTCGTTATTGACCAACGGTACTACCATGGTTTTATTGTATGATAAGACTGTAGTTGTAGGATTTTATAAGTTTTATTATTTTTTTTGTAAATATTTACGATTGGTTACCTTTATAGATTCGAAGGAGGTTGTATAAAATGCAAAAACGTGGATTCGCAACATATTTTCTTACAGCGGTAATCGCTTTCATTTGTGCTGCTGTCCGCGCTGATGATCCTGTGTTTTACAACCTGAACGATATGTTTGACATAAGTCTCAGGGAGACTACTTCAGTTATTACTGACAGACATGGCTTTGTTTGGGTTTCTTCAAAGACCGGGGTTCTCCGCGCTACCGATGACAGCTATCGAAGGTATGAGATGCCTTATACTACTCCTGACGTGTTTACTCTCAAACTTGTTGCTTCTCCCAACGAGTTATATGCATACACTAATAATGGTCAGATTTTTATATATGATGAAGTAAGCGACAGATTTAAGCTTGTTCTGGACGTGCGTGATGAATTGGATATAAGATTTCTGACGGTATCCAACATGGTAGTAGATGCCAATGGCACCATGTGTTTGGCTACTAGTAGGGGGCTTATAAAGTATAATCCCATTGATCGTTCTATTCTCATGCGTTTTAGCGAGATAATGCAGGTGGAAAGGTACAGTGGTGAATCCCTGGTAGTAGCGCGCAGAGATGGATTGTATGTATTGAATAATGATGCTGTTATAACAGATACACTTATAAATACCAGATCGCTGTTTCCGCGGGTAATGAGCCTCTATTATCATGCAGATAAGGCAAAGGTCTGGATAGGAACTGAATCTTCAGGACTTTTGATTTTTGATTCCAAAGATTCGAAGCTCCACTCGGTCCAAGGGATTCCCTGGCAGCCAGTCCTTGTTATGGAGCAGGTCAGTGATACTACAATGATGATTGGTATTGATGGCCAGGGCTTATGGGAGGTACAGTCAGATACATATGAAATTATCAATATATATAAGTATGATATAGATCGTAAAACATCGCTGAGCGGTAACGGGGTTTACGATATTCATATGGATAAAGAAACGGGCCGCATCTGGGTCTGTACTTTTGGGGGCGGGGCTTCTTACTTTAGCAGGGAACTCTTGCCTGTGCAGTTGATCAATCACATTCCCAATAGTCCTAATTCTCTGACAAACAATGAGGTTAATGAGGTGCTTGAAGATGCAAAGGGAAATCTATGGTTTGCCACATCCAACGGCATAAGCCGTTGGAATCCTGTTACAGATACATGGACATCACTGTATCAGAATCATAAGGATCATGCTGAAGTTTTTCTTTCACTATGCGAAGATGCTGACGGTAATATCTGGGCGGGAACTTATGCATCCGGAGTTTACCTGCTTGACGGTCGCACAGGAAGGGAATTGGCCCATTTTCATACAGACAGGGGGACTCATGATTTCAACAATAACTTTGTTTTTGATATCTACAGGGATAGCAGGGATAATATCTGGATAGTTGGAGTACGTGGGGATATAATGTGCTATGAATGGAGTACCCGCACATTCCGTAATTTCGGTGAGTATTCGGTACATGTAATCAGGGAACGATCAGAGTCGGAAATGATTCTTGGTGTTCCTCACGGACTGAGTCTGCTGGATACGAGAACAGGCAATACTGAGATCCTGCTTTCCGGCTATCTGGTACATGATCTCTTTCTGCTGGGAGACGACGTATGGATGTGTACTGTTGGAGGCGGACTGGTAAGGTTCAATCTTAATACGAGGGAGGTCATGCAGTATACTTCGGAGGCTGGACTTCCTTCCAATTTCCTAAACTCAATAATCTATCTCAACGGATCTTTCTGGTTGGGTACCGAGAATGGCGTATGCCGTTTTGATCCCGGAACAGCTCAGGTTGAAACCTTCCCTTCGGGGAGAAATCTTTCCGGGATGTCGTACAATAGGGGTGCGGTATCAATCAAAGTTGACGGGCAACTTATATGGGGAACCAATCAGGGCGCGGTTTTATTTGATCCTTCCAGGGTTTCACAGTCCAATTCGAAAGGCAAGATCTATGTACAGGATATTTTGGTGTTGGGACAGTCAATACGCACTGGTATCAGTGGAGGAATCACAATTCCTGTAGATAATATCAGAAACCTTGAACTGAATCATATTCACAACTCACTCAATTTTGAGGTGCTGCCCTTGGGAGAAGTATTTGGAGCAAGGTTTTCATGGTTTCTTGAAGGCATAGATGAAGATTGGAGTACTCCATCGGGCAACAGAACGATGAACTATACCAACCTTCCTTCAGGTACGTATAAATTACATATCAAGATGTACGATAACTCCCTGTCCACCCTTATCGACCAGAGAATTATCACCATAGTAAAGCACCCACCTTTCTGGGAGTCCCCATGGTTTCTTGTAATTGTAAGTTTTGTGCTCTTAAGTGCCTTTTATTTTTCACTCAAGTATCATATTAACCTGATTACCCAACTACACTCAGAAGAAAAGATCAGATTTTTTGCAAATACTGCGCACGACATGAGATCCTCGCTAACACTTATAAAGGCGCCAATAGAGGAACTTAGCAAAGAGAACCTGAGCGACAAGGGAAAACGCTTCCTTGACGTTGCCCGGGATCAGGTGGCCGTATTAAGTGCTGTAATTAGTGATCTTATGGATTTCCAGAAAATCGATGTTGGCAAAGAAAGGTTGGTACTTAAGAAGCTTGATCTTCCCGGATTCTTCAGGAAAAGGATTGCGATGTTTGATACCCTTGCTTTATCTGGTGGGCTGGAGATTAGCTTCAAGACCAATGTAGAGGAATACATTAGCTCCATTGACGAGGGCAAGATGGGTAAGATTATTGATAACCTGTTGTCAAATGCTATCAAGTACTCTTTGCGAGGAGGTCAGATTGAAGTAATTTTCAATGGAGAGTCTTCGGGTTGGAAACTCAGTGTCACAGACCATGGTATGGGTATCAGCAAAAATGCCCAGAAACTGCTATTCAGGGAGTTTTACAGAGCTGATAATGCAGTTAACTCAAGAATCGTTGGTTCCGGAATAGGTTTGCTAATTACCAAGAAGTACGTTGTACTTCATGGTGGAAAGATTAGCTGCGAAAGTGAACTAAATAAGGGTAGTACTTTTACAATTTCCATTCCTTATAGTAATGAAGTAACCGAGATTGCTGCAGGAGAAGAGCGTAAAGTAAGTATTATAGCCCAGGAAGAGGATCAGGAAAAGAGTGCCGGCAGATATAGTGTTATGATAGTTGAAGATAATAGGGATCTGCTCGATTTCCTTAAGGAGGCTCTGGAGGATGAATTCACTGTTATGACGGCTGGTGATGGCATGGAGGCTCTGAAGATAGTTGAGGAGAAACAGCCCGATCTGGTTGTTTCTGATGTAGTAATGCCTAACATGGGTGGCTTTGAGTTTTGTAAGGCACTAAAGTCTGATTATGAGACCTCTCATATTCCGGTAATTCTGCTTACTGCATTGTCAGACAGGGCTGATCAGATGCGAGGTCTTGGACTGGGTGCGGACGACTACCTGATCAAGCCTTTTGACAGCACCTTGCTCAAGCAGAAAATAATCTCAATTATCAACAACAGAATCAAACTTAGGGATAAGTTGCTGATGCTGGTAAAGGACGAACTTGACGAACCTATTCTCAGTAATGAGCTTAACGACAAGTTTGTCAAAAGAGCATTGAAAGTTGTCAAGGACAATATGTCTAATCGCGACTTCAATAAGGAATCCTTTGCTTATGAGATGAATGTAAGCTCATCTCTGTTGTACAAGAAAATAAAGAGTCTTACCGGACAATCTCCCACTGACTTTATACGGGTGATACGACTGACCCATGCTTATGAACTGCTGAAATCACAAAACCTTACAGTTACTGAGGTCAGTGAGCTATGCGGTTTTTCAAGCATAGGCTATTTCAGTACAGTATTCAGAAAGTACTATGGCAAAGCGCCTTCTGACATACCCAAATCCTGAGCATTATTCAATATTTCAAATTGTTTATCTGAAAGTGATAATAATACTATAGGTTATTAGGTAATTTTAAGTTTGACTTCCGTTTACTATCGAAATGTTCAATATCTATTGATAACCCATACTAATGTAGAAGAAATGAAAGAACACGTAACTGCTTATGTACAAATGGGGAAGCGCAGTCTAAGGTTTGGAACCCTGCTGCTTTCCGCTTTATTTGTTGCCGGTAATATGTATGCGGCTAAACCCAAACAGGCCAAGGCCCCTGTTTTTACAAAGTTTGTTTATCAGGGCAATGACCAGGTCTACAATGATAACCCATTGAATGAAGGTGAATTCTACAATCCCATTCTTCAAGGTTGTTATCCTGACCCTGCTATTGTAAAAAGGGGTGAAGACTACTTCCTGGTTGCTTCATCTTTTTCAATGTTCCCGGGAGTACCCATCTTTCACTCTAAAGACCTTGTCAACTGGAAGCAAATAGGTCATGTGCTTGACAGGAAATCCCAACTTAAGGTAGGCAGATCAGGAATTGCAGAGGGAATCTATGCTCCAGCGCTTGCCTATAATCCTCACAATGAAACTTTCTATATGATCACTACCCAGTTTGCCGAAGGAATGGGTAATATAGTGGTTAAGACCAAGGACCCATTTCAGGGTTGGAGTGATCCATACCAACTTAAGTTTGATGGTATTGACCCAAGTTTATTCTTTGATGATGATGGCAAGGCCTATGTAGTACATAATGATGCTCCTGCATGGGGGACAGCCAGGTATCAGGGGCACCGTGTTATCAAAATCTGGGAGTATGATGTTGAAAACGACCAGGTAATTGAAGGTACTGATCAGGTTATTGTCAATGGTGGTGTAAACATTGAAGAAAAACCCATCTGGATTGAAGCTCCTCATATTTATAAGAGACATGGCAAATATTATCTGATGTGCGCTGAAGGTGGAACAGGTGATTGGCACAGTGAAGTAATCTTTGTTAGCGACAGCCCCAAAGGTCCTTACGTTCCTGCTCCTTCCAATCCTATTCTTTCTCAAAGGTATCTGCATCCGGACAGAGCCGATAAGGTTGACTGGGCTGGTCATGCTGACCTGGTAGAAGGACCTGATGGCAAGATGTATGGTGTGTTCCTTGCTATTCGTCCAAATGAAAAGGGAAGGGTAAACACAGGTCGTGAAACCTTTATACTGCCTGTTGACTGGAGTGGTAAGTTCCCTGTATTCGAGAATGGTCTTATTCCTATGAAGCCGGTGTTAAAAACACCTGAAGGGGTTGTTAACAAAACCGGTCAGGAAGGCTTCTTTCCGAATGGTAACTTCACATTTGAAGAAAACTTCAAAGCAGTTAAGCTCGACTACAGATGGATTGGTATGCGTGGACCAAGGGAAGACTTCCTTACTATTGTAAAGGATGGTGCTCAAATCAAACCCTTCTCTGCTAATATCAAGGCTGTAGCGCCCATCTCAAGCTTGTTTCACAGACAACAACACAGAACTTTCACTGCAACAACCACTGTTAAGTACAAACCTGAAAGTTCTAAAGACCTTGCCGGATTGGTCTGCTACCAAAGTGAGAAGTTCAACTATGTATTTGGTATTACCAAAAAGGGTGACAAGACTATTATCGTGCTTGAACGTACAGCTGCCGGAAAGTCTACCATAGTAGCTTCAGCTGAAATCAGTTACAAAGATGCAGTTACCCTTCAAGTTGATGCCAAGGGCGACGACTACAGGTTTAATTACTCAGTTGACGGAGTAAACTTCGAGAACCTTGGTGGTACTGTGTCGGGAGATATTCTATCAACTGATGTTGCAGGTGGTTTTACAGGTAGTTTGATAGGTCTTTATACTACATCAGATAATGATGCGGTTGTAGAATAAATAGGTGAAAAGAAAATAATTATGAAAAAAACAATATTTTATCTGTCTTTGGTACTGGTACCGATGGTAGCAGGATGTGCCGCTGAAGGTGTTAAACCTTCGGAAAAGCTGCAGGCTTTTCCTCTTTCTTCGGTCAGACTGGCTGATGGTCCTTTCAAACATGCATCTGAGGTTAACGACACGTATGTGCTGTCACATAATCCCGACAGGCTGCTAGCTCCCTTCCTCAAGGATGCTGGTTTGCAACCCAAGGCTGAAAATTACGGAAACTGGGAGAGTATGGGTCTTGATGGGCATACCGGCGGCCATTATCTCAGTTCACTGGCTCTGATTGCTGCATCCGAAGGTAATCGTGAAGCCTACGAGAGACTTGACTACATGCTTGATGAATTGGCCAGATGTCAGGAAGCCAATGGTAATGGCTATGTAGGAGGTATTCCAGGTGGAAAAACAATGTGGGAGGAAATCAGGAATGGCAATATTAGAGCCAATAATTTTGGTCTGAATGACAGGTGGGTTCCCCTCTACAATATCGACAAACTCTTTGCAGGTCTTATTGATGTGTGGAACCACACTGGTAATGAGAAGGCCAAAAAAATACTTATTGGTCTTAGTGACTACTTTGTCGGTGTGTTTGGCAATCTGAGCGATGAGCAACTGCAGGATATGCTGAGATCCGAGCATGGAGGTCTTAACAAGGACTTTGCCGACGTATTCCAGATTACAGGTGATGAGAGGTACATGGTTATGGCTCAGCGACTTTCTCACAAGTTTATTCTTGATCCATTGCTTCAGGGTGAAGACCGACTTTCTGGTCTGCATGCCAATACCCAGATACCTAAGGTTATCGGTTTTATGACTATTGGTGAGATGAGTGGCAACGAGGACTGGAAAAGGGCTGCCGATTTTTTCTGGCATACAGTAGTCAACAATCGTAGCATTAGCATTGGTGGTAACTCAACCTATGAGCACTTCCACCCTGCAGATGACTTCTCTTCAATGGTTGATTCACGTCAGGGACCTGAGACATGTAACACATACAACATGCTGAAGTTGTCAAGGGCACTTTATCTGAGCAGTGGTAACCTTGAGTACATTGACTATTACGAAAGGGCTATGTACAACCATATCCTGAGTTCACAGCACCCCGAACATGGTGGTCTTGTGTACTTTACGCCGATGAGACCTCAGCACTACAGGGTTTACTCTAACCCTGGTGAGACATTCTGGTGTTGTGTAGGATCAGGTATTGAAAACCATGCCAAGTATGGCGAGTTAATCTATGCTCACGACAGGGAGAATTTGTATGTCAACCTCTTTATCTCATCAGAACTTATCTGGGCAGAAAAGGGTGTAAAGGTAAGCCAGGAAACATGGTTCCCAGAAGATGCAAAGAGTACTCTTACAATTAATCTGGAGCAACCCTCTGAGTTTACCGTGTTTGTGCGTCATCCTCGCTGGAATGACAAGGCTCCTCTGACAGTAAAGGTTAATGGTCGCAAGGTCAGGGGCTCAAGTGCTCCGGGTGAATACTTTGCAGTAACCCGCGAATGGAAGGATGGTGACAAGATAGAGATCAGTCTGGATATGTACGCCTATGGTGAATACCTGCCAGACAACTCACCATATATGTCAATACTCTATGGTCCTGTGGTACTTGCAAGTAGTGACGGTGATTACAGACTTGACGGTCTTGTAGCCGATGGCAGCCGCATGGGTCACGTGGCCCATGGTCCGCTTGTGTCACGCGAGGATGTTCCCGTAATGCTTGCCAGTGAAGGAGACTGGGACGGCAAGCTGGTTCCCGTTGAAGGCAGTCCTCTGACCTTTAAGGCCAGCGGACTCTTCTATCCAGAGCCGGAAGGGGGTATCGAACTGATGCCTTTCTACAGGGTTCACGATGCAAGATATACAGTGTACTGGAATGTGACTACCAAGGAAGAGTTTGATACCATGAAGGCTGAGATTGAAGAGAGGGAAAAGGCACTGCAGGCTCTCGAAACTGCTACAATAGATTTTGTACAGCCTGGACAGCAACAGCCTGAAACTGAGCATAACTTCAAGTCTATGGATTCAGAAAACGGCGTTCACCAGGATCGTCACTGGAGACATGCAAGAGGCTGGTTCTCTTACGAACTGAAGGACTCAGACAAAGAGGCTGCCATATTGAGAATTACCTGCTTTGGTCAGGATGGTGGCCGCAATTTCGATATTTTGATGAATGGGAAGCTGCTGGCTACAGTCAATCTTGACGGTAGTAAGGGAGACACATTCGTTGATATGGACTTTGAAATTCCGGCAGAAATTCTGGCTAGTAACAAAGATGGTAAGTTCGAAGTAAAATTCGTTGCCCATCCTGGTTCGATAGCCGGAGGTATCTTCGGAGTAAGACTTATGAGAAATAACTGATACAACAACCGCTTTGGTAATACCGACCGGATTTCAGTGAAGAACAGACAGAGGTTGCCCTATGGGGCAGCCTCTGTTTGCTTTTCCCATGTTTTGAAATCCTTTGTTTGCCGTGCCGTTTTGTTCCTCTATATTTGCAGTTCAAAAATCTAAAGATTATGAGTTTGGAAAATACTTCGATAGCGGAATTATTCAATATAAAATATCCCATCATCCAGGGAGGTATGGTATGGTGCAGTGGCTGGCGTCTTGCTTCGGCGGTTAGTAATTGCGGAGGATTGGGACTGCTAGGAGCTGGTAGTATGCATCCTGAGGTTCTCAGTGAGCATATTACAAAAATGAAGGCTGCAACAGACAAGCCCTGGGGCGTCAATGTTCCCTTGCTTTATCCTGAGATCGACCTACTGATGGACATCATTGTTAAGGAGGGAGTGAAGATTGTTTTTACTTCAGCGGGTAATCCAGCAAAGTGGACCGCTTACCTTAAGCAACATGGTATTACAGTGGTGCATGTAATAGCAAATACCAAGTTTGCCAGAAAGTGTGAAGAAGCCGGGGTTGATGCAATTGTTGCCGAAGGCTTTGAGGCTGGTGGTCACAATGGCAGGGAGGAAACCACTACTATGGCATTGATTCCGCTGATAAGAAGGTGCACCTCATTGCCTTTGATTGCTGCAGGAGGTATTGGAAGTGGAAGCCAGATGGCAGCAGCTATGGCCCTTGGTGCTGACGGAGTACAAATAGGTACTCTGTTTGCCCTGTCTGAGGAATCTTCTGCACATGAGGCATTCAAGAACTACTGCCTGAAGGCAGGAGAGGGTGATACAATGCTTAGCATGAAGCAACTTACCCCCGTTCGTCTGCTGCGCAATAAGTTCTTCGAGCAGGTAAGGGAAGCCGAACTGGGCTGTGTGTCTATAGATGAACTGAGAGCCCTGCTTGGAAAGGGACGTGCTAAGAAGGGTATGTTTGAAGGGGATCTGGATGAAGGTGAACTTGAAATAGGTCAGGTTGTTTCCCTTGTAGATGAGATTAAGCCTATTGGCACAATCTTCGATGAACTGCTGAAGGAATACCGCAGTTCGGTAACCCGGTTAAAGAATATTTTATGATAGAGTTTTACAGGCACAAGCTGGCCAATGGATTACGTATTCTGGTGCATCCTGACAACACAACTCCTATGGCCACGGTCAATCTGTTGTATGATGTGGGGGCGAGGGATGAGGATCCTGACAAGACCGGTTTTGCCCACTTGTTTGAGCACCTTATGTTTGGTGGCAGCCGCAATATCCAGTCATACGATGAGCCGGTTCAGATGGTGGGAGGTGAGAACAATGCCTGGACAAGCAATGACTTCACCAACTACTATGTGAATTTACCGGCCAACAATATAGAGACAGCTTTTTGGCTTGAGTCTGACCGTATGCTGGAGCTCAACTTCACACCAGGAAATCTGGAGGTGCAGCGTAAGGTTGTGATTGAAGAATTCAAGCAGAGATATCTGAACCAGCCTTATGGGGATATCGCGCTACTTATCAGGCCATTGGCTTACAAGGTGCATCCCTATTCATGGCCAACAATTGGAAAAGATATTTCACATATTGAGAATGCTACCCTTGATGATGTAAAAAACTTCTTTTACAGGCACTATGCACCAAATAATGCGGTACTTGCAGTTGCAGGAAATGTAGTTCCCGATGAGGTGTTCCGCCTTGCCGAGAAATGGTTTTCAGGTATCCCAAGCCGGCAGGTACCGCACCGGAAGCTGCCTGTGGAACCGGTGCAAACTGAGATGCGCGAGCTGACAGTAAAGCGTAAGGTTCCTGCCGATGTACTTCAACTTTGTTTCCATATTGGCAAAAGGAATGATCCTGATTTTTTTGTAACTGACTTATTATCTGATGTTCTTTCCAACGGACCTTCATCACGTCTGTATCAGAAGCTGGTTAAGGATGAGCAGTTGTTTTCCGATGTAAATGCTTATATATCGGGCGATATGGATCCCGGCCTGTTTACCGTATCCGGCCGTGTGATGCCCGGTGTGAGCGTCGAAGTGGCAGAGACTGCTATCTGGCGGGAACTGTCAGACATAGCCGGGGCTGGACCTGGAGAGCGTGAACTGCAGAAGGTAAAGAACAAGGTTGAAAGTAATCTTGTATTTGCTGAGACAAGTTCTCTCAACAAGGCCATGAACCTGGCTATTTACGAGTTGATGGGTGATGCTGCTGAGATAAACAGGGAGATTGAACATTACAGGGCGGTAACTGCGCAACATATAAGAGAAGCTGCTGCAAGCACATTCAGAAGAGAAAACTGCTCGATACTGCGTTATCTGGCAGAGAATGGTGAGAACTCCTGAGAGGGTTCAGATAAACGGTAATTTTGAAAGAAAGGGAATAGATGGTAACAGATGCTGATAGGAAGACAGGACCTGATTTTCAGGTTCTGGGGAAGGCTGAGTTTATGCCGGTTGGCGGATTTTCACTGCCCAACGGGATAGAGGTTTCATTACTTGAAGGAGGAAGTCAGGATATTTCAAAGATTGACTGGATTTTCCCTGCCGGTGCCGTTCAGGCAGGCAAGCCCCTGCTTGCCTCGACAGTTGGTAATCTGATGTTGGAGGGGACTAAGAACAGAACATCAGCAGAGATATCCGACCTGATTGATTTTTACGGAGCCCATCTGAATGTGCAAAGTTACTATCACAACTCAGTACTAACACTGGTTTGCCTGACCAAGGACCTGCCTGTATTACTTCCCCTGGTAGAGGATGTAGTTCGCAACGCAACCTTTGACGAGAAGGAATATTTAATATACATAAATAAGCGCCGTCAGGAGTTTGTTATTGATTCTGAGAAGGTTCGCAATCTGGCTGCCAGAACCTTCAATAAAGTAATCTTCGGACCGGAGCACCCTTATGGAAGGGTACCCGAACTTGAGATATTTGACACGATGACAAGGGATGAGGTTATATCCTTTTACAAGACTAATTATGTTCCCGCCGGTTGCAGGATAATTGTAGCAGGTCGTCCAGGTACCGATATTCAGGAGCTGTTGACCCGTCACTTTGGTGACAAGGACTGGAACGGCGGCTTACCGTCAGAAAACGGTTTTCCACAAATTAGTTCATCAGAGGAGAAATTTCACCTTGTAGAGAAGGAAGGATCTCTTCAGTCAGCCCTTAGAATTGGCCGTCCCCTTTTCAATAATCATCATCCAGACTTTATTCCGCTGCAGGTTCTTAATACAATACTGGGTGGTTATTTCGGTTCACGGCTGATGACCGTGGTACGTGAAGAAAAGGGACTGACCTATGGCATAGGTTCCAGCATCGTATCCTATAAGCAAGGTGGTATTTGGGTAATAGCATCGGAAGTTATGGGTGGTATGAGACAGGCAGCAGTTGATGCAATAAAGGGTGAGATGCAGCGGCTTGTAGATGAGCCTGTGGATGAAGAAGAACTTGCTTTGGTACGTAACTATATGCTAGGCGAGATGCTCAGGGAGTTTGATGGTCCCTTTAATACCTCTGATATTTACAGGAGCCTGCTTGAATATGGAATGGACTTTGGTTTCTACTCAAAGATGATGTCGGTGATAAGAGAAATCACAGCAGGTGAGTTACAGGAATTGGCTGCAAAATATATGAGACCTGAAGATTTGTATGTAATTGTTGCCGGTAAGTAAGTTTGGTATCAGCTTACGACATTTCTGATTCGTTCCTGGCGTGTTACGCTGTGTACTCCCTTGATTTTGGAAATATTTAGGATGATGTTGTTGAGGTCTTCGGTGTTGTGGATATAGAGGTAGATATAGCCTTCAAAGATTCCGTCGTGGCTGTCGAAGTGGATGGATCTCATATTTACGTTCTGGTCATCCGAGATAACCTTGGTGATCTTGCTTACTATACCGATCTGGTCAATGCCCGAGACATTGATTTGAGCCAGGAAGGAAAGAATCTTGTGGCTTTCCCAGCTGGCCGACACAATGCGGTCGCCCTGGCTTGACATAAGGCGGATTGCGTTTGCACACTTCCTGAGGTGCAGGATTAGTTTACCGTTGTCATCAATATAACCAATCACATCATCACCCGGAATTGGGTTACAGCAGCTTGCAATCTGGTATTCATCGGCCATGTCATCCGACAGAACCATCTGGGTCTGATGAGGCAGATTATTGCTTTTTACCGCGTTATTGTTGTTGAAAGAAAGTCTCCAGTAGCGTACCCACTTATTTGATGCCTTGTCGCTTAAAATATTATGCAGGTTGTCAAGGCGGATTGCATTCTTGGAAATCTTGTAATACAGATCTTCCTTGGAGGGGAGGTTGTAGAAGTCAATAAGTTTCTTAAGTATCTTGGCATTGATCGTAAGCTTCTTCTGGCTCAGGGCTTCCTGTAACATGGCTTCACCCTGTTGCACAAGCATTCGTCTCTCCTTCTTGAATGCTTCCTTGATACAGCTCTTAGCCTTGGCTGTAGTGACGTAGTTGAGCCACTCGTACTTAGGTGTCTGCTTTTCCGATGTAAGAATTTCCACCTGGTCACCACTCTTCAGTTCATGACTCAGTGGCACAAGCTTATAGTTGACCTTGGCACCAATACATTTGTAGCCGATATTTGTGTGGATCTCAAATGCAAGGTCGAGAGCAGTCGCACCCTTGGGCAATACCTTCACGTCCCCCTTGGGCGTGAAGATCATCATTTCCGAACTGAAGAGGTTGAGTTTGAAGTCGTCGAGGAACTCCATAGAGTCCAGGTCTGGATTTTCAAGGATCTCCCTAACCTGCTTCAACCAGTTGTCAAGTTCCGATTCCCTGTCAGTCTGTCCCTTGTACTTCCAGTGTGCTGCAAAGCCTCTCTCAGCGATCTCGTCCATACGTTCACTACGGATCTGAATTTCCACCCACTTGCCGTCTGGTCCCATAAAGGTTGCATGCAAGGCCTCATAACCGTTGGCCTTGGGTATACTTACCCAGTCACGAAGCCTGTCCGGCTTTGGCTTGTAAATATCCGTAATAAGCGAGTAGATACTCCAGCATTGAGTCTTTTCGGGAACCCCCGGCTTTGGTTTAAATACTATTCTAAGGGCCAGCAGGTCGTATATTTCCTCGAAGGGGATGCTTTTCTTCTGCATCTTGCTCCATATGGAGAAGATTGACTTGGGTCGGCCTTTTATGTCAAACTCGTAGCCATCTTCAGTAAGTTTTTCGATTATTGGAAGGGAAAAACGTCTGAGTACAGCATCGTTCTTCGAGCAGTAATCCTGCAATTTCTGACTTATCTCATCGTAAACAGCAGGGTGTTCATATTTTAGTGAAAGGTCCTCAAGTTCCGATTTGATGGCATACAGGCCCAACCTGTGTGCCAATGGGGCATAGATAAACAGAGTTTCTCCAGCTATCTTGTACTTCTTATGGTCGGGCATGCTGTCAAGGGTACGCATATTGTGAAGGCGGTCGGCTAGCTTGATAAGAATGATTCTCACATCGTCGACCATAGTAAGGAGCAGTTTTCGGAAGTTGTCCGCCTGCCTTGATCCGGTATGGTCGATCACACCTTCCAACTTGGTAAGCCCGTCAACTATGTTTGCAATTTTTTCGCCAAAGATGGTTTGTATATCTTCCAGGCTTACATCTGTGTCCTCAACAACGTCATGAAGCAGAGCTGCTATAATACCCTTGGTTCCAAGTCCGATCTCTTCGGCAACGATACGCGCTACTGCAAGGGGGTGCATAATATAAAGCTCTCCGGAGCGGCGGCGAACACCCTTGTGTGCCTCCGTTGCCAGAGTAAAAGCCTTTCTAATCAGACGCTTATCCTCTGGTGCCTTGCACCGTGGACAGTGTTTGATTATATCCTCAAGTTGGCGTTTGGCTTCAAGCTCCTCCTTATTAAGCGTCTTCTTTGCCATTAATCAAGCTTAGATTCAAACTACTAAGATAGCTTTTTGTTTTTACTCCTCAAACTTTGAGACCTTTATAAAGTGTATGGATAAACGTTTTCAGGGATTTGCCAGGTCTCTGTTTTACAACATATAAAAAAATCTGTTACAGCTATGTGGAATTATTTTACTAAATTGCCGACGTCTGTTTTTAATAGGATTAATTATGGATAAGACCAAAACGAAGGAAGCAGTTAAGCAACTGTTTACCGAGTACCTTCAAAAGCACGGGCACAGAAAAACACCTGAGCGTTATGCCATTCTGGACGAGATATATTCACGTAACGGCCACTTTGACATAGAGTCCCTGTATATATTCATGAAGAACAAAAACTATCGTGTAAGCAGGGCCACACTATATAATACAATAGATCTTTTACTGGATTGCAAGTTAGTTATTAAGCATCAATTTGGGAAGAATATCGCCCAGTTTGAAAAGGCTTTTGAATCCAAACAGCACGACCACCTGATATGTATGCAGTGTGGCAGTGTTACTGAGTTTTGTGATCCGTCAGTGCAGTTGGTACTCAACAATGCCACACAGGTGATGGATTTCCAGATCTCACACCACTCGCTGTATATCTACGGGATATGCAGCTCCTGCAGGGCAAAACAAACCAAAGAAGCCCAGAAAGTTGTGCAAGCTGGCTAAGGACGAGCCTTTTGGGTAAAAAAGCCGTCGTCTGGTAAAATATTAGGATTTTTATACTGATTACAATTTTTTATAGCTATTTTTACACATCGGAAGGCCATTCCCCACGGAAAGGTTTTCCGGTTTTTTTTGTTTATTGGTCACCATAGTCGCCCTGGGGCGACACAAAACTTGTAATAATGAAGGTAGATGTTCTTTTAGGGTTACAATGGGGCGATGAGGGCAAAGGTAAAGTTGTTGACGTTCTCACTCCTCAATATGATATTATAACTCGCTTTCAGGGCGGTCCCAATGCAGGTCACACCCTTGAGTTTGACGGCAAGAAGTTTGTACTTCACAACATCCCTTCGGGTATATTCCGTGCAGACACAATAAATGTGATAGGCAACGGGGTTGTAATAGATCCCATCACCTTCAAAAAAGAAGTTGATAACCTTGCGTCAAAGGGAATAGACCTTACACAGAATCTGGTGATTTCAAGAAAGGCCCACCTTATCCTGCCTACTCACCGCATACTTGATGCAGCATCTGAAGCATCCAAAGGAGCGACAAAGATAGGTTCCACACTAAAGGGTATTGGCCCCACTTATATGGACAAGACCGGGAGGAATGGTATCAGGGTAGGTGACCTGGAAGGTGATTTCGATAAGAAATATTCAGATTTGAAGGCTAAGCACGTCAAATTGCTTGAGCAATATGATTTTGAGTACAACATTCAGGAGTTTGAGAATGGCCTTGCTGAAGGAATAGAAACTATTAAGAAGTTCAGGTTTATCGACAGCGAACATGAACTTAACCAATATCTGTGTCAGGGTAAGAGCATACTTGCTGAAGGTGCACAGGGAACCCTGCTTGATATAGACTTTGGATCTTATCCCTTTGTTACTTCTTCTAATACTGTATGTGCTGGAGCCTGTATAGGTCTAGGCGTAGCCCCTTCAAAAATTGGAAGGGTTTACGGTATTTTCAAAGCATATTGCACCCGTGTCGGTTCAGGTCCCTTCCCAACAGAGCTTTTTGATGAGACCGGAGAAGAGCTCAGGAAACGCGGAAATGAATTTGGTGCTACCACCGGACGTCCACGCCGCTGTGGATGGTTGGATTTAGTTGCCCTCAAATACAGTGTTATGATAAACGGGGTGACTGATTTGATTATGATGAAGAGTGATGTACTGAGCCACCTTGATACAATTAAGATTGCTACAGCATACAAGATAGACGGAAAGCTGGTTGATCACTTCCCCTATGATCTGTCTGGTGAAGTAGAACCTGTATATACCGAAATGCCGGGTTGGAAGTGTGATCTTACCGGTGTTAGATCGGAGGAAAAGTTTCCTGCTGAACTGAAAGGCTATATCAGTTTCCTTGAAAAAGAACTTGGTGTTCCGATTACCATTGTTTCAGTAGGTCCCGACAGAACTCAAACCATTGTAAGGAAAAGTTAACTACTTTTCCTTACCACTTAAGCGGCGAAACAGACTTAAAAGTCTGTATGCCGCAATTCCTGTTAATTTAAAAGCTGGTCCGGTAACCGGACCGGTAAAAGCCAGCATTGTGCCTGGAAGCTTTATTGCCAGTTTGGCTATCTTCCAGCGTGAATTCTCAATCTTTATTACCTTCCCTTTTATCTTATCAAACGGAATTGGGATATCAGGTCTGCTATTGCCATCACCACGGGTAAGCACATGGCCGTTCCTTTTGCTTATCAGTCTATGGGCAATAAGGAGGGAGTCGGACTCAAAAACAACGATATCTCCTTTTCTTAGTTTGTCGAATGCAACGGGAGCTACAACAACAATATCCCCCTTCATAAGCATAGGAAACATGCTCATCCCACGAAGAGTGACCCTGACATTGTGCTCCGTCAGCAGGTCCTCAAGCAGTTGTTTGTACTGATCCCTGATTATCTCCATCTCTCCTTTGTTCTGGTTTGATACCTCTGGTGTTACTGTGTATATCGGCTGACCACTGAACCTGTTGCATATACGGCGCTATATTGTGTATTGTACTTAAAATGCTTCCCGCAGAGAAATAAAGATTCCGTGGAAGCCTTCCGAACTGACTGCCGCATCCAGCCTTACATTAAGCGGCTCATCAGGCAGTAGCCTGAACCGCAAACCGGCACCTCCAGAGTAAATCAGTTGCCCGACCTTCAGCTCAGGTCTCCCGGAGGCCTGACCCGCACCTGCAAACAAAACTCCTCCTATCCGCCACCAAAGATGCCTGCGCACTTCGCTTCTCACGAGCAGTACAGAGTTGTCAATTACCCTGTTGCTATGTCCGATGCCCCGTAACCTTTCCTTACCTCCAAGCTGGGGCATCATAAAGAAGGGTACCGTTCCGTTGCTGTATTCCCACAGTCCCTGAAAGCCAAGCACTGACTGTCCCAATGGTACGAAGCACCTAAAGTCGGCAAGGTAGTTTGTAAACGAGAAGTCACTCCCAAAGCCCTTATCGTAGAAGGTTACCGTGGTATTGACGTAAGTTCCCCTTGTTGGTGCAAGTACATGGTTACGGCTGTCATACAGCAGAGATGGTCCAAATGCAACAAAAGTGCCTGCATCTGCTCCATATGATGTTATACCACTATTAGCAGGCCCCCCGGTACTGTCTGATTCTCCACTGGTTTCCTGGCTATTGACACTACTAATATTATAGTGACCTGCCTTTGCATTAATTCCTGCATATAGACCCTTTCCAAAGGTCTGAAAGAAGCTAAGTTCTCCCATTATCCTGTCAGAACGGTATTCAGTTTCAGGAATCTCCTGAGCTGACCACAGGCCCCAATACTTATCATTCAGACGCAGCCATTCAAGTTGCCCCCTCACCAGTCGGTCAGCTGAGAGATACCATTCCAGTTCACCACTCACCTCTATCATCCCCTTGGTGGATATCTGGACGGTAGAGGTAAGGGTATTAACAATGCCAACTGGAAGTGCTGGGTTGTCCCAGCTGTAGATTGGCATAATGCCAAACTCCAGTCCGGTACGTGAGGAATAACCACCGGAGGGATAAATAGCAAAAACGCCCTTCTCTGTGGGAAAGGTCAGTTGATCGATAACGAGTTCTCCGAAACCTGAGAGTTTGTCAAGCATTGATCTCGCTTCCCCTTCGCTTTGTGCCGCCAGTGCGGCACAATTGATGAGGCCCACCAGGGCAAGCAGAATCTTTATTATGCGCATATCTGAACTTATCTTCCTTTTACAGTCTGTCAATTACACCAGTCAGGATCTGAATCCTGGAATTCAGTAGTCGTATTTCCTGTTTTAGGTTATATTTGAAACAAAATAAAGACTTATTTCGTTAGTTGATGGATGTTTGAGTGAAAATAACAATAAACTATCCGGTACATGATATATTATTTGCGTGCATTGAGCAATGAATCTGATAATTTTGTGTTTGACATAGCCATTGATGGTAGTGCCAGATTTATTGATTTGCATAATCTTATACAGAATTCACTTCCTTTTGACCGTACCCAGCTGACTTCATTCTTCATAACTGACAGTGAGTGGCAAAAGGAAAAGGAGATTACCCTGATTGATATGACTGGTGACGGCACACTGGGCATAATGGATGAGGAAGTTCTTGATAACTACCTTAAGGAGCCTCATCAGCGTATGCTTTATACTTTTGACACCTTTGCCGAGAGGGTACTATTTATCGAATTAATCAGCGTCGAAGAGGGAGAGATGAAGGAACCTACAGTAATCAGACTGGAAGGTGAACCTCCTGTTGCAGAGTCTGACTTTGGACTTGATCTAGGGGGAGAGGAAGAAGAGGGATTCGATCTGGAAGAACTAGATGGTCTTGATGATCTTGACGGATTTGCTGACGATGATATGTCTGAGGGTTTCGGGGACGATGGTTCTTTTGATGATGATTTTTAACCCTGAATAAGCAGACTATGGCCCGGACAATGGTCGTAATTGGCGGACCAACTGGTATAGGAAAGACAAGAACAGGGATAGAACTGGCTACAGTATTTAACTCTGTAATAATTTCAGCAGATTCGAGGCAGATATACAGGGAACTGCCAATTGGTACTTCGGCTCCGACTGCTGAGGAGTTGGCGCAGGTAAAGCACTACCTTGTTGGAACTCGTTCCATCTTTGACTATTACAGTGCCTATGAATTTGAGCAGGATGCCCTGCGTCTGAGTGAGGAACTCTTCGCACAGCACGAGGTCCTGTTTATGGTCGGGGGCTCAATGATGTACCTCGATTCATTTTGTTATGGGATTGATGAGTTGCCTACCGTTGACCCCGGTCTGAGAGATGAGCTTATGAAGCATTACAAGGAGGAGGGGATAGAAGCCATAAGGCTTCAGCTTAAGTCTCTGGATCCTGAATACTATGCTCAGGCCGACCTGAAAAACCACAAGCGACTTATCCATGCGTTGGAAATTTGCCTGATGACGGGTATGCCATACTCTTCACTTCGTACTGGAATGAGAAGAGAAAGGCCATTCCAAATAATCAGGATAGGTCTGGAGATGGACAGGGATGAGCTGTATGAAAGGATAAACCGCAGGGTTGGAGATATGATGAGCCGCGGCCTCCTCGAGGAGGCGCGGGCCCTTATAGCACACAGGCATCTTAATTCACTTAATACAGTAGGGTATAAGGAACTCTTCGAATATTTTGACGGAGAATACAGCCTTGAGAAGGCAGTGGAACTAATTCAACGTAACACACGCCGCTATGCCCGGAAACAGATGAGCTGGTTTCGTCGTGACAAGGATATACGCTGGTTCCATCCTTCTGATATTGAGGGTATGACCGTATTTATTCGTGAATGTATTCAAAGTTGATCCACTCAAAGTATTTCTCTGATCTGGTAGTTGTTCCTGTCAGGACGTGTCCTTCCCACCAGTTCTGCAATAAATCCGGCCATAAAGAGCTGGGTACCCAGTATCATACATGTTAAACTTATGTAGAAATAGGGGCTGTTGGTAACCAGTGGAGCTTCGATACCCTGGTAAACAAACCAGAGTTTTCTGAGCCCCAGCCAAAGCGCTGCAAGGAAACCGGCAATAAAAGTCAGGGTGCCCAGTGATCCGAAAAGGTGCATCGGACGGTTACCAAACCTTGAGATAAACATTATAGACATCAGGTCGAGGAAGCCACGAACAAAGCGTTCGAGACCGAACTTGGTAACACCATACTTTCTCTCCCTGTGGTGAACGATTTTCTCGCCAATCTTATTAAAGCCGGCACGCTTTGCAAGGATTGGTATGTACCTGTGCATTTCACCATACACCTCGATGCTTTTGACAACCTCATTTTTGTAAGCCTTCAATCCGCAGTTGAAGTCATGCAGTCTGATTCCCGACACCTTCCTTGCAGTGTAATTAAAGATACGGCTGGGTATGGTCTTACCTGGCGGGTCAAAGCGTTTCTTCTTCCAACCACTTACCATGTCATAGCCCTCTTCCCGGATCATTCGCATTAGTTCTGGGATCTCATCAGGACTATCCTGGAGGTCGGCATCCATTGTTACAACAACATCCCCGACTGCCTGGAGGAAGCCGCAGTGCAATGCGGCTGACTTGCCGTAATTTCTGCGGAAGCGTATCCCTTTAACACATGGATTGCTTTCCGAAAGGCGTCTTACCACATTCCATGAATCGTCATTGCTGCCGTCATCAACCATGATAATCTCATAGCTGATTTGAAGTTCATTCGCTACTTTGACAATCCATGCGGTAAGTTCACCCAGCGACTCTTCCTCGTTGTACAGAGGTACTACAACCGACAGGTCTATTTTATCAGTCTTACTCAACATTCCTCATTACTTCTTGGAAAGGATCACCTTTACGTTTAACAAAGGCTGCAACAACAAGTGAAATAAGTGTACCATTAAAGAGGCCGCTAAGCATATTTGAAAACAGCATCAGCCATGGGTTGGTAGTCATTTCAAAAGAAGGTCGCATCTGTTCTACCTGAGACTCAGGCAGTCCCATTGCTAGGGCAGCCTCTTCGGCAACAGCTATCATTGCTTCCCTGAAGTCAGGATCTATATAGCTCATCAATATAAAATAGAAAAGACCAACAAAGATACCTGACAAAGCTGAGATTTTGAGGCCAAACACCAGTCCCTGCCCATAAGTAAGAAAGCCTTCGTTGCATTTGTCCCTGAAGCCTTTCATAGTAAGGTAGATTACTGCAATATAGATAAGCCAGCTAAGTGATGTCAGTGGAGATTCAAGCAGCTGGCCAGTCATGTACATAATAGTAAGAAAAGCAACCAGGGCAAATCCCAGTTTGGCACCACTTGAAAGAACGTAATAGGTTTTGTCGGTAGATCTATCCATAGGAGTATTATATAAGTTATATTGCTAACTGTGCTGAGAATCAAAAATACGAAATTTTATATTAGCATAAGTCACCAAGAGGGCTATTTGGATAAACACAGCAAGTGTGGGGGAGTAATTAAAAAAAGTGCTCCGATAAGTGTTTGATACCTTGGTAAATCCGCTGTAGTAGCGGAAAAACAGAAAAAATTTCTTCAAAAGTGCTTGTCATAACAGAAGAAATTTCTACTTTTGTCGCCGGGTAAGTCCTGTACGACCAGCTCCTGCTGAACTCCTCCAGGGCCTGACGGCAGCAAAGGTAGGCGGTCGAAGCGGTGCGATGCAGTAAGCTTACCCACTTGCCGGTGTAGCTCAGTTGGCCAGAGCAGCTGATTTGTAATCAGCTGGTCGGGGGTTCGAATCCCTCCACCGGCTCTCAATAAAAAAAGATCCCTTCGTGGGATATTTTTTTTGCTTTTTAAAACCTTAGGGGGGATACCAAAGTGGCCAACTGGGGCAGACTGTAAATCTGTTGTCTTACGACTTCGGAGGTTCGAATCCTCCTCCCCCCACAACTCAGCTTAAAACTTCGTGTTATGCTGATCAAAATCCATCCAGACAATCCCAATCCCCGTGAGATCAAAAAAGTGGTCGATATTCTGAAAGATGGAGGATTGGTGATCTACCCCACAGATACTATCTATGGATTGGGTTGCGATATTAATAATCAAAAAGCGGTAGAGAGAGTTTGCAGAATCAAGGGTTTAGATCTTAAGCGTGATCACCTTTCATTTATTTGCCGCGATCTGAGTCATCTTTCTCTTTATACTAAGGCACTCAGCAATGATGTATTCAAAACCCTGAAGCGAAACCTTCCGGGGCCGTTTACTTTTATTTTGCCGGCCAATAACAGTGTTCCCCGCCTTTTTAAAAACAATAAGAAAACAATAGGTCTGCGTATTCCAAATAATGCGATAATTCTTGAGATAGTTAGAGAATTGGGCAATCCGGTGCTAAGCACTTCTATTAAGGACGAAGATGAGGTGATTGAGTATACTACGGATCCCGAACTGATTCACGAGAAATACGGCAACCTTGTTGATGCAGTTATTGATGGAGGCTTTGGAGGCAATATACCGTCCACGATAATTGACTGTACCGAACATCCGATGGCCATTATCAGGGAAGGGGCAGGAATTCCTGAACTGTAAGAGGTTTTGGTTGAGTCCGTGAAATTGACCCGAATCGTGAGGTACTTCACTTATTCGCATTTATGACAAATCGCAAAGTGCTAGATATGGAATCATCTATGTGTTCTACTACTAGAGGAATAGCTTCTCGAGTTTTTTAATACCAACGGGTAAGGTAAGCACTATCACCCGGTCACCTGCCTGAATCTGAGTGTCCCCGTTTGGAATTATTGTATCCCCGTTTCTTATCACACCACCAATATTGATTTCCTTAGGTAGGTTCATATCTCTTAGGGGCGACTTTGTGATTTTGGCACCCTGGTGTGCTATCATCTCAAGTACATCTGCATCTGATGCAGTGAGGCACTTAGAGTATGATACATTAGCCTTGAACGTGTGGCGGTATATATAACTTGCTGCAAGTAGTTTTTTGTTTATAATGGTTCCAATACCCATATTCTCTGCCAGGTTGATGTAGTCCATATTTTCTACCTCTGCAATTGTCTTTTTCACTCCCATCTTCTTGGCAAGCTGGCAAGCCATAATATTGATTTCGGAAACATCGGTGACAGCAATAAAAGCATCGGTCTTTGAGATACCTTCTTCCTTCAGCAGACTCAGGTTACGGCCATCACCATGAATTACCATTGTGTTTTCTAGTTCGTCTGCCAGAAATATACTTTTGGATCTGCTTACTTCTAACAGCTTGAGGTGGTAGTCATTTTCAAGCACCTTGGCCACCTTAAGACCGATACGACTGCCTCCCAACATCATTACGTTTTTAACCTCGTATTGGAATTTACCTGCATCGCTCAACAGTCGGGTGGTACCGGCCTTAGTTGTAACCACGTATATCAGGTCTTCATGTTTATACATCTCGTCACCGTGAGCAATAATTGTCCTGCCGTCTCTGTTGATTGCAAGCGTATAGTACAGGTTTGGATGCAAAGAGTTGACCTCTGCCACACTCTTGCCTACCATTGGAGCATTACTCCTTATTTTTATAGCATAGAGCAGAAGCTTACTGTTGTTAAACTCAAAAATCTGCCTTGTTCCAACCTGCTTTAGTGACGTAACAATCTCCCTTGCTGCAAGGTGTTCGGGATAGACCATCTCATCTATACCAAGCTGCCTGAAATACTCCTTGTTTTCCGGGAGTAGGTATTCTTTGTTGTTTATCCGTGCTATGGTCTTCTGGGCACCCATTTTTTTTGCAAGTATTGCAGATACCAGGCTTACTTCCTCATATGGGGGAACTGCAATAAAAAGGTCACAGTTGTGGGCCTGTGCAGATCTGAGGTCATCAATCGAAGTTACTGAGCCCGGTACAGTCAACAGGTCGTACATGGAAGCGACATTGCGGAGCTTTTCTTCATCGCTGTCAATCAGTATCACATCATGATCATCTCCGCAAAAGAGTTTTGCCAGGTGGGTACCAACCTCACCAGCTCCGGCTATTACTATTTTCATAATCCCTAAATGAAAAGCCTTTTAAAAACGGGCTCAAAAATAACATAATAATAAGCAAAATAATCATGAGTTATGCAGCATTACCCTGCTATTAATATGCGTTAAGATTCTACGTGTAAACTAACAACCGGTTAGTACTTTGGTTTTCAGCTACAGTCCTTTAGATAGGCTCCATTTTCATATGTTACATAAAACCCGATACCTCTAACTTGTGCAGCCTTTTGCCATTTGTCTCTGAAATACCTGGAACAGTTGAACCCAATGACTACCTCACTGCATTGAAAATAGTCAATGATCTGTTCAGGATTGCCGATTATTCTACCTGCAATTATTAGTGTTATATCCCTTACCGGGGCCTCTATTGCAGGATCTGGTGCTGTAAGCTGTGAGGTATCTGAATTGCCCTTTAAAGAATTGGGGTAAGGATATACTATTGGATCCCATGAATAGTAGGGAATAAGTGCCGATTTGGGATCAACTGAACCCGTTCCGCTTAATAGCAAAAAACTGTGTTCTCCCACATTGAAAAACCGTATCTCAGATTCTCCTGAGGCCTGTAATACAAGATAATCACATTTCCTCGGTCTTATAGCTTTTCGTTTCATGTAAGAGTTCCTTGTATAGGCCAGACTGGCAGAATCGACGTCGTTCGTTCTTATGTTAAACACATTGCCATTTGAGGCAATATCTGCGACAAAGCCCCTGCTTGAGCTGTAAACAACCAGTTGGCAACTATCCAGCTTTGTGATGTTTTGTACATCGATTCCTGCAATCAGGGCGACACACAATCCAAGGAATACAGAGATATTTTTGAACGATGGTGTTGTGACAACCAGGTAGAGACCAAGAATTGCAAGGTAGGACACCAGCATCAGGGGAAATGATAGCCACAGGTTCTCAATGTAGTTTCCGGGCAATTGTTCAACTGCACCGGTAGAGTCAACCATAAAGATCAGCAGGTCGTTGGCAAAACCTGCAAAAATCCTGGCAACAAAAGGCAGAGGGGAGAAGAGTAGCACAGCTATGGTAGCTAGCATAATCGGGGTACATAGAGGTACTATAGTAAGATTAGATATCACAAACCAGGTTGGAAATGCAGAAAACAGATAAACGGAGATTGGCAGAGTTGTAAGCTGGGCAGAGACTGAAACTGCAACTAGTGACCACAGTTGTCTCCACATAATAAAGCGAAATGAAAACAGATTGTTGATGGGTTTGTAAAAGGCAGCTATTCCTACAACTGCGGCATGACTCAGGATAAAGCCGACATTAAAAAGGGTCAGAGGATTTATCACAAGCAGGGCAGATGCCGAGAGGCAGATTAGGTTGTATATATTGGATGACCTGTTAGACAACTTTCCTGCACTGACAACAGAAAACATAAAGGCAGCCCGGGACACGGAAGGAGAGAAGCCTGTAATAAAAGAGTAGCCCAACAGTGCAGAGCTTGAAATCAGCCATCTGATGGAACTTGATCTTCTGAAGAAAGGTATTAGCATGAAATTAATAAAGAGCTGAATAATGCCTACGTGCAAGCCAGATACAGCAAGGATATGAACTACGCCGGTTTTAACAAAACGATCGTTAAGGTCACGGTCAATACCCGAACGGTCACCAAAGAGCATGGCCTGCGCTATTGCTGCTGCCTGATCAGATAGTCCATATCTGAAGAGCGTTCTGAGACTCCAGGCCCTGACCTGAGCGGGGATAGTTCTCAGGCTTGTCTTTGCCTTAAGGGCAAGGATGATATCAGATGATGGCAGATATGCAATACCTGCAACCCCTTTGTTTCTAAGATGTCTGCCATAGTCGAAAGCATAAGGATTGGCTGGTTTGGGAAGAGGCCTGATAGCACCCGTGAAGCTGATTATATCACCTTCATGCAAAGTGTCGCCTGGCAGACCTGAGACTATCAGCATCAGCAGGTCGCGTGATTTAAGTACCAGACTGTCACTTGTATTTAGAGGCTTAACAAGCATTCTGATCCGGTCATTATTCCGGTATTCGAGAGTCATGATCCTTGCAGATACTGTTGCAGTTGTACTTTCCTCCAATACTGCAGGCATCCTAAGGGATGTCAGCAACCATCCTGTAAGGAAAATTGCAATGGAACTGAACAAACCGGGAATCCACCGCCTTTTATAGTCTGAATCGGACTTGCGTAGATACAGGGTGATAAAGGTGGCTGTACTAACAAGGAGTAAAACCAGCAAAACAGAGTCAGGAATAAGAGCCGGTGCGTAATTGTATACAGAGATGCCTGCTGCCAGGCATATTAGAACTCTCAGAAAGGGTAATTTTCGAAAGATGTTCATTTAGAAAAATAGCTTGGAATTTAGGGTTGTTTTGAAAATAAATATATTTTATGAAAAGTTCAAGAGCTATAATTTGACCAATGCTGAAAAAGAGGTGATAAAACATGGAGTAAAAACTATGTTATATAGCATGGTATTAATTAAATTGCACATTATTTTCTGCAGGTCTGTTTATATCGCCTTTCAGCCTGCATCATTATGGCCGTCATTTTGTAAATTAACTATGTGGCATACTACCAGTTGATTGACGGAATTAGAACTTAAAAAATTGCAAAGCGATGGAGCTTAAGAATAGAGCCTTACCTTTAATTGTACTGCTTTTACTAACAGCAGTATCCTGTGTTCCGCTTAAAGAGTCCATATATCTACAGGGAGATATGGCAAAACATCTTGAAGATCTTGAGGGGCAATATAAGATAGAAAAGAGTGAGTATCTGGTAAAACCAGGTGATCTTCTGTATATTAGGGTAACAAGTCTGGATGAGCGTTCTTCATCCTTTTTGAATACTGAGTCAGGATATACAACTATGGCTTCCAATCCTATGTCAGCCAGTTTGCTGGGCTACAGGGTTGGCCTTGATGGTTCCATTGACTATCCTTTTCTTGGGAAGATTTATGTTGCCGGACTTTCCCTGAGGGAGGTTGCTCAGAAGATAGAGCTTGCAGCAAGCAAGTATATAGATCAGAGCGGAGTTATTGTCAAACTGCTCAACGACCACGTAACAATTATGGGTGAGGTTAGAAACCCCGGCAGGTTCCTGATGAATAGTGAAGAGATATCGATACTTGAGGCAATTAGTCTTGCAGGTGATATGACTGACTTTGCCAATCGTAAGGCTGTCCGCCTGATTCGCAAGGATGGTGATACACCTCAGATGCTTATTATTGACACTACTGATGAAAGGATAATGTTTTCACCCTACTATTACATTAAGCCGGGTGACATAGTATACATTGAGCCCCGAAGGCTTAAACAGTGGAGTCTTACAGGTATACCCTTCAGTCTGTTCCTCAGTGTAGTTAGTGTATCCACAGTTATTTACACCCTGGTCAAGTAACAAACAATTAAATGAATCAATGAAGAACCTCGATATAGTTGAAAACGATAAGAGTTTTGATCTGAAAAAAGTTTTTTTCAGGGCCTTACGTTACTGGTACATATTCCCAATATTTTTTATTGTTGCAGTTGCAATAGCACTCATAGCTTACAAGACCACTATACCCCAGTACCAGATTTCGACGCAGGTAATGATATCTGAGGCCAAGGATGGTCAGACTGGTCCTGCAGGAGTAAGTGATAAGGCTCTGCCTGGTATTATGCTTGGGGGATACAGTCATGTAGAAAACCAGCTTATTATTCTGACTTCCCGTCATCAGATTGAGAAGACTATCAGGGAGCTGGATTTTGAGGTTTCTTATTATGAAAAGGAACTGCTCAGGTATCAGGAGATATATATGGCATCTCCTTTCAAGGTAATAATAGATTCATCGGAGGTCGTGCCCCGTGGCAAGACCTTTAACCTTGTATTTACGTCTAAGGATAAGTTTGAACTTGAACTTGATGGTAGCGGAAAGAAGAAGGAATACAAGTTTTTTGAAAAGATAATAGAGCCCAACTTCGTCTTTACTATTATTCCGGTTGAGGAGAATCTAAACAAGGTAAATTACTGGGATAAGAGCTACAGGTTTACTATCAACCATATATCTTCTCTTGTATCGCATTTTAAGGGTAAGATCTTTCTTGATCAGGTGGGATTCAGTTCTTCAATAGTTGAGATTTCTATACACGAGAATAATATTGCCAAAGGTGTAGATTTCCTTAACAAGCTTGCACAGAACTCAGTGGATTATACACTTGATAAGAAGAATCAGATTGCATTGAATACAATTGAGTTTATCGAGAAGCAACTTATTGGGGTGGCTGACTCTCTGGGTGCTGCTGAAAGTATCCTTGAGAATTTCAGGTCGAGCAATGTTGTAATGGACGTTTCTTTCCAGGGACAGATGATTATTACCCAGTCCAAGGAGCTTGAGGAACAGAGAGCGGCTCTGATGGCAAAGCTTGATTATTATTCATATCTGAGCGACTATATCAATCAGAACAGGGACTTGCACGAGGTTGTAGTTCCCGCTTCCATGGGTATTGAAGACCCGATTCTGACGGGACATATTGCTCAATTGTCACAACTCAATTCAGAGCGTTCAGCCCTGCTGTTCAATGCTACTACCCAGAACCCCAATATTGCACGTATCAATGCAAGTATTGAGAATGTAAAGAACAATATACTAGAGTCTCTGAGAAGCGTAATAGCGGCAACAAATCTGTCTCTCAATGATATCAACAACAGGCTTGTGTCACTAAGTCAGGATATACGTAAACTGCCACATACAGAGCAAAGGCTTCTGAATATTGAGAGGACAAGGCAGATGAACAATGAGACCTATACCTTCCTGCTTAATAAGCTTACAGAAGCTCAGTTAGCAAAAGCTGCCAACCGTCCTGATAATGAGATTATAGAACCTGCGATGGTTAAGACTCAGGTCTCACCTGACCTTACCAAGACTATACTGCTAATCTTTGTTCTGGGAATCTTCCTTCCTGCCATTATAATATTTGTAATTGTATTTACTAACGATAAGGTTCAGGACAAGGAAGATATCACCTCCATTGCACAGTTGCCTATAATCGGAGAGATCCCATTCGAAAGGAACAAGACTGCTCCTGTCAATATCGAACCAGGTCAGGATTATCATGGCAATACCATACTTGCAGAAGCTTTCCGTAGTGTACGGACCTCCCTTGGTTATTATGCCAATGATAAGGGAACCAAGGTGATTCTTATCACTAGTACCCTACCCGGAGAAGGAAAGTCCTTCTGTGCTTTGAATCTGGCCCGGTCATTTGCCCGCCTCAACAAGAGGACTTTGCTTGCTGAGTATGATATGAGAAGGCCCTCACTTGCTACTCAGGCCGGCATAAAGGTAGATGGACCCGGACTTAGCAGCTACTATACCGGAGAGGCAAAGATTGAAGATATAATGATGAGAGACAGGGAGAATGAAAACCTAAGCGTAATATTTGCAGGTTTTATTCCGCCAAATCCTGCCGAACTAATTGCTGGTGAAGCTACTGCAAGATTTATGGAAGAGGTGAGCAAGAAGTTTGATATTGTTATCATAGACACCCCGCCAATAGGCGTGGTGGCAGATGCATTGCTGTTGACAAGTTATGCAGATGTCAATATTATTACAGTACGCCATAATACTACTCCGAAGCCGGTATTGAGAATGAATCTGATGGATGAAAAAGTAAAGAATATACCGCACCTTTCAGTATTGTTGAACGGAATACCTTCACAAAGCAGGGAATATAATTATAAGTATTCCTATGGCAATGGTAAGTATTTCGCAGATGCTAAATAGGGCCGGTCACTATCCGGGATAATTCTGGTATAGCTAAGCCCCTGGCATTGAGATGCGATTGGATTATAATGTTGCGGAGTGATGAATAAGGTCGGTTTTTTTTCTGTAATTCTGCTGTAGGCTTTGCGTAGTATGGACTTTTCAATATCTTTATCGAGATAATTACTTAGGTTATGACTATTGACAGACTTGGCGGCTCTATAGTCGCTATTCCCACGCCATTTAAGAGCAACGGTGATCTGGACCTGGAGACATTCGACAGGCTGGTAGACTGGCATCTTGAACAAGGGACCGACGCTCTTGTGGTTTGCGGAACCACAGGTGAAACACCTACTTTGACAGAGGAGGAAGATGCCATAATGATTGAAAGGGCAGTCAAGCGAGTAGGCGGACGAATACCCGTTATTGCAGGAACCGGCAGCAACTCCACCAAAGAATGTATTACATATTCTACAAGGGCTGTCAATCACGGTGCTGATGCTTTGCTCGTTGTAGCTCCATATTACAATAAACCCACTGATAAGGGGCTGAGACTTCACTTCTCCACAGTGGCAGAATCTGTCAAGGTTCCCGTAATTCTTTATAACGTTCCTGGTCGTACCGGTAGCTGCATAAGTCCAAAGACTGCAGCATGGCTAGGCGAAAAATATGACAATATAATCGGTATCAAGGAAGCCGGAGGTAACCTGGCAGTATTTGCCGATTTGCTGGCTCTGTGTCCTAAGGGATTCAAAATACTCAGCGGCGATGACTTCCTGGCTCCATCGGCCAACTTTCTTGGTGCTCATGGTTGTATCTCTGTGGTTGCAAATGTTATACCTCGCGATTTCCACCTTCTGATGAAGGCATCTATAGAAGGTAATCTTGGAGAGAGCCGCAGACTGTTCTTCAAGTACAAACGACTTATGGAACTCTTGTTTATCGAGTCCAACCCCATCCCGGTTAAAACCGCCCTGGCAATGATGGGAAAGATAGGTCCTGCTCTGAGACTTCCGCTTTGTCCTATGGAAGAGCACAATGAAGCAATACTCAGAGAAGAGCTGCAAAAGCTGGGCTTAGTAAAATAGGAATGTAATTCGGAACCAGTTTTAGTATTAGAACAATAGGTGATTTGCAGTAGGGCATCCCACAGGGGATGCCCTTTATTATTTTAGGTGTTTATACGTATTATTTTGAATCTCAGTATAAATAACTTTGATGACTGTGTTAACGATAAGTTAATAAACCAAGGAATAATGTCCAACCTGCTTTTGCAACTACATGAAGATCTTCGCTTTAGAGAAGGCCTGTCAGCATGCATGAATTGTGGGGTATGTACTGCTCTGTGCCCTGCTGCATCATACTTCGAATATGATCCCAGACATATATGCCAGATCGTTCAGACCGGCGATGAAGCTGATCTGGAATCTTTGCTTAAAGGTGATGAGATATGGCAATGTGGTCAATGTCTGTCCTGTAAAGCTCGCTGTCCCCGTGGGAATGTCCCCGGCTACGTAATTCAGGCTCTCCGAAAGCTAAGTCAGCTGAAAGGCTTTTTTATGTATTCCGAGGAAGGACGCAAACAGTTGAGGATCAAACGTGCAATTGGACATAGCATACTAACTACAGGTTATTGTGTACACCCTCGTCTTGTAGATCCTGCCGTTCATCCGGAACAGGGACCTGTATGGGCCTGGGCCTTTGAGCATGGAGCTGAGTTGTACAAGCTGTGCGGTTCTGCTTTCTATGACGCTCAGGAAGGAGGCTTGCGTAAGATTCCACAGGATGTGCTTAATGAACTAGGGTCTATATTCTATGAGACCGGGGCTTTCAAGCTCTGGGAAGCTATTGAGGGAGAGGAAGTAAAAACCAAAAATAAACAGGAGAGATGAAATCTCTTTTATGGAAGGAATATCAAAAGGAGGTTCCTGATGACAAGTACTTCTTTGTCAGGAGCTGTATCCGGCAAACATTCTTCCCAGGAGCGGAAAGCTCCTTGTTGAGACTGTTACGTGAGGAGCTGAAGCTGAACATCTTCGAAGATAGCCGTCATACTACTTGCACAGGAATAGGCTATCATACCGATGTCGTGCCTTTTGAGACAACAATGACAGTTGTGGCACGTCAGCTAGCTCTGATGACCGATGCTGGGTACCGCAACCTTCTTGTATCATGTGTTACCTCCTTTGGCATCTACCTTGAGATGGTAGAGGTGTGGCATCATCACCCCGAGATGCTTGAAAGGACCAGGGAGGCACTTTGGAAGGCTACACGCAGGGAATTTGAAATTCCCGAATTCATAGTACACACTTCAGATCTGGTATATCACTTTCGTGAGGAATTTGCCTCTCGTGCGCCTTATCGGCTGGTAAACAAGGAAAGCGGCAAGCCGCTAAGGGTTGTTGACCATGTTGGCTGTCACTATGCCAAGATCTTTCCTGACAGAGGTTTTGGCGGGGCTGAGTTTCCCAGCGTATTATCCGGGTTGGTGGAGACATTCGGTGGTGAGAATGTAGATTATCCAGAGCGCAGACACTGTTGCGGCTTTGGTTTTCGTCACTACCTGCTTCAGGAAAACCGCGGCTACTCGGTATCCAATAGCCGTGTTAAGTTTGAGTCTATGGAGCCCTATGCTCCCGATCTGATAGTGACCAACTGTCCCGGTTGTAACATGTTCCTGGATCGTTGGCAGTACACTCTGGCAGAGATGAACGGTAAGACCTACGATGCCGATGGCAGGGGAATTCCTGTGCTTACTCACGAGGAACTGACAGCACTGATGATGGGTTATGACCCCTGGAAATTAGGTCTTCAGATGCATCAGGTGCAGCTTGAACCGCTGCTGGATAAGATTGGAGTAGTATATGAACCAGGGAAAAAATACAACCTGCTGTCAGGCCCGGTTAAAGGTCCTGAACTGCCTGAAGTGCTGAAAGTGATTCCATAGTTTCAGAAAAAGTATTGGTCAGATGAATATTCCGCAGGATAAAAAATACGATGTTGTCATCATTGGAGGGGGCTTCTCCGGACTTAGCACGGCAGTAGTTTTAGCTGAGAGGGGTATTAGTGTTGCCGTGTTTGAAAAGGATGAAAAGCCCGGTGGTCACCTTAGTAGGTGGCACCATCTGTTTCCACATGGACAGGAGGCTTCAGAACTGCTTGGTGAACTCTACAGCAAGGTTAAACACCTTGACATACCTGTATTTACGGGTAGAAAAATTACAGGTATACGTCTGCTGAGTGGGGTCAATATGTTGATGGATGGAGATGAGGTACTTGCTTATGCCATGGCTGTAGTATTGGCTGCTGGTTTCAGGCTCTTTGATGCCCAGCGTAAGGAAGAGTATGGCTATGGCTTGTATCCTTCAGTACTGACGGCTGCCGAGGTTGAAGCAGTCTTCCGTAAGGAACGGCCCTGGCCCTTTGATAGCTCATGTGAACAACCCCGTATTGCCTTTGTACACTGTGTGGGTTCCCGCGATCTTAAGTGCGGTGTGGCTCATTGCAGCAAGCTGTGCTGCATCACTGCCGTCAAACAAGCAATTGCCGTTAAGCAAGCCTTCCCAAAATCACAAGTTTGGTGCTTCTATATGGACCTCAGAATGCATGGTCTTGAATATGAAGAACTGTACCGCAGGGCTCAGGTAGAATATGGGGTACGCTTTATAAGAGGCCGCCTGTCTGAGGCTTCTCCGGGTCAGGGAGGTACTCTCCATGTGAAGGCCGAAGATACTTTACTTGGAAAACCCATACGGATGCAGCTTGACATGCTCGTGTTGATGGCAGGTATGGTACCTGCAGTTGACCTTCAACGGAGTATAGGAAAACTAGTACTGGAGGAACCCTCATTTGGTAGTGGTTTTATTTCTGTAACAGGCTACCCCTTATCAGTTCAGGTTGCCGGTCATCCCGGTATTTATGCTGTCGGAACATGCAAGGGGCCTGCAGTACTGCCCGAGGTAATGGCCGATGCCTGTGCTGTTGCAAGAGAAGTGGAGAATTATATAAAGTCAATAAAGGAACCACAATATGTCCAGGCCTGATTTTGGTTTTAGCTGGTCGGGAGCCAGGGCATTGGATCCCTCGCAGCCCCTTAGCTCTGAGGTGCAAAAGGTTCTGGATGGAGAACCTGGCCTATTGGATTGTATTTCCTGTGGGCAGTGTGCTGCTGTTTGCACTGCAGGTGCCTATACCTCCATGTCTTTTTACAGGGTCGTACTGCACTTGTTGAGAGGTGAGACCAAGGAGGCATCCATGATGTCACATGGATGCATGCTTTGCGGGAAGTGTCGCATGACCTGTCCCCGAGGAGTTAATATACACAATGCCGTGATGCTGATATCGGCACTTATGCATACAAAGGCTTAAGCTATGGAAAGATCAGCAGTGTTCGTAATTCCCTTTATGGCAGGGTTTGTATTTGCCCTGACGGTCCTTGCCGTGCGTTATTTGTGGTGGCTACGGGGACTGAGGAAGCAGGCCCCGGGTAAACTGCCGGCGGTTCTCTTTTCCCATAAGACCCTCAGTGCCATAAATGAGATATTCAATGAGGCAATCCTTCATCGTCGCATTTTAAAGCGAAACAGGCGCATGGGCTTTATGCATATGAGCCTTGCCGTTGGTTGGGGTATGATGATACTTGGTGGTAAGTTTGAAACCTGGTTTCATACCGGACGTTTTTTCCATGATACATGGTATGCAGTATTCTTCAGATATTTCGAACCCCAGGTAGTGGGTGGGCTTGCAGGAGCTTTCTGGTTACATTATATGGATTTGGGGCTACTGGTGGTTTTATCGGGCGTCACACTTGCAGTAATCAAGCGGATAAAGAAAAAAGTTCTCGGCATCAAGAATACTACCAGGCATAGTAGGGTAAATCGTTTGGCGCTGACCTTCCTTTGGCTGGTCTTCCCGCTGCGTCTGCTTGCGGAGGCTGTGACTTTCGGGCAGTATGGAGGTGGAGGCTTTCTGACAGGCACGTTGGGCAAACTGTGTTTTACAAGTCCTATGTGTGCAGTTGTCGAACTGCCACTATGGTGGGCCTATTCACTTGTGCTTGGTGCCTTCTTTGTCGTTCTGCCCTTCTCGCGCTATCTGCATATTCCAACAGAGATGGTGCTGATATTGCTCCGTCACTGGGGTTTGAGGGCATCTACAGAATTGAAGCCGGAGGAAGGATTGCAAGCCTTTGAAGTGCACGCCTGTTCTGCATGTGGAATGTGTCTTGATGTTTGCCCGGCAATTGGGCAACAGCCTTTCCAGGCTGCCTATTTTATGCAGGCAATAAGAAGTGGTAAGGGCTGGGAAAAGATGGCTACCGATTGCCTTAGCTGTGGTGCCTGTGAGAATGCCTGTCCTGTAAATATTGGAATAGAGAATATGCGTGTTGCGGCCCGTGGCAAGGTTCATCAGGATTATATGGCAAAACATGACTATCTGCCAACACTAAGTACCAGAGAGAGAAGGAGTGCCAATATACTGCTGTTTACCGGCTGTATGGGACGTCTTAAACCAGGTATTACAGAGGCTGTGAAGCAACTGCTTGAGGAAGCAGGGCTTAGCTGGGTGCATCTGGATGAAAAGGATAGCATATGCTGTGGTCGTCCTATGGCTTTGGCTGGCAGGACTGATCAGGCTGCTACAATGAGGGCTGCAAATGAAGCTCTGATAGGCAGTTATAGAGCCGGTATGCTCGTTACAACCTGTCCCATTTGCCTGAATCAGTTCCGCAATGAGTACAAACTCAATATTCCTGTAGTTCATCATAGTGTATTACTATGGCAACTTATGAGTGAAGGCAGGATAAAGACAGAGAGGGGTCTTGAGTGCTTCAGTTACCATGATCCTTGCGAGCTTGGGAGAAAGGGCGGGCACTACAATGAACCTCGTGAGCTTCTTTCTGCATGTGGTAACTTACTACCTGTTGACAGGGAAAAGTCTGAATCACTGTGCTGCGGGAATACACCCGGTTCCCTTTCCCTGTCACTAAAGGATCGTCAGAATATAACAGCAGCTACGCTCAAAGTACTTGAGGCTCCGCATCCCGACAAGATAGTAACTGCATGCCCCTTGTGTCAGCACAACCTGTCACGTCAGAGCAAGGTTCCTGTTAAGGACATAGCCGAGGTGCTGGCAGGTGTCCTGATTTCCACGAGTACACAGGCTCATTATTCCCACGAAGCCGAGACTATTGAAGCCTGAGCAGAAGGGCAATTAATATAAAACAAGGCATCTCCAATTAGGGAGTGCCTTGCTAAATAAAGACATGGAACCCCTTGCAATGAGGGTTACAGCAATAGAGCCTGCCTGAATAGCATAAAAGTAACTAGAACTCCACAATTATACCAATTGAAGGTAATACTGTTCCAGTAGATGTCTGCAACTCCTTAAGCACGTAACGTTCGGGATTTGTGCCCTGAAGCAGGGGTTGGTCATTTGCATCCCTTTGTTGCAGCAGGCGAGGAGCATTTTTGCTCTGGAAATTGTACAGGTTTTGAATATCCAGGTAAAACGCCAATGAGACCTTATCAAAATAATAGCTTCTGTCAATCCTCACGTCAAGCTGATGGAAGGGCTCGAGCCTTTCCGAGTTAAACCTTGAGTAGTCGAGATATTCCCTACCTTTAAGATCCCATGCTTCTTTCAGTTCCGACTGCTCAATATCCAGTGGGGTATAGGGCAGTGCTCCGGCATATCTCCACTTAAAGCCTGCGTCCCAGTTCCTGTTAAAAGACTTGGTCAGAGTGAAGGTGAGCAGATGGTCATTATCCCATGAGGATGGCAGCATACGGCCGTTAATATCGCTAAAACGGCTTGTAACACGGGTGTATGACAACAGGTAGTTAAGTCCTCCAGCAGAGCGCTTTTGCAGCAATAATTCAAAACCCCGGCTATAGCCGCTTCCAACTGGAACGACTTCCTCATCACCAGTAACACCATAGTCAGCTCCCTTGGATGCAAGAGATATACCATCAATGACGGCAACAGGATAGTTGTCGTATTCCTTATAAAAATACTCAATGCTTGCACGGACAGTCGGTGATACCTTCCATTCCAGTCCGCCGACCAGGTGGTCGGCCTGTATATATTTCAAGCCATTACCACGATTGACAGTAACATCATTGCTATCCCTGAAACCAAGAGTGGTATAGGAAGGCAACTGGAAAAAACGGCCTGCTGATCCGTTGATTGTTAATGATGGGAGTAAGGTGTAGCTAGCAGAGACACGGGGACTAAACTGATCCAGAGGGTTGTTCATATAGGAACTGTAATTGTTGGCATCAGCCCTTAAACCCGCTGAAACCGACATGTGGTCGTTCAGAAGTCGCCTTGAGACAGAAGCAAAGAAAGCCCATTTCACCATCTCAAGCCTTGAGTCGTAATCTATTTGTAGCAGACTGCCCTCCCTGAAGATATAAGCAAGAGTATTGTTGGTATAGACCGCATATTCAGTTCCAGCACCGGCATTGAGAGTCCATTTACCCGGATTTGCAAAGTACTCAAAGCGCAGTTTGTTTTCAATCTCATTCGACTTATAGTCAGTAATCAGTTTGTCAGGACTTGTGTTGTCATTGTCGCGGTATTTGTAAATCGTGTTGTACAGGTGTGAGCGGCTAAGCACCAGTTGGGTATAACTTTCATTAAAGAAATGCTTGTATGACGCACCAACTGTGTAGTTCCACTGCTCAAATGCCGGCAGGTAACTAAGGATATATTTGTTTTCCTCAGTTGGTTTCAGTCCTGTGTTTAGAGCAAACTCATCAATAGCCCCAACGCCGATAAAAGTAATCTCATTGCGCTGGTCTATCTTGGTTCGGTTCATCACCTGAAAATCATTGTACGTCGGCAGGAAAGGAAGCCCAATCATGTCGAACAGGAATTTCAGATATGAGCGTCTTGCCGAGACCAGAGTAGCACTGTTTTCGCTAAATGGCAGGTTGGCCGAAAAAGAAAGTTCAGAAGCACCCAATGTTGCTTTGAAGCCTGCATCATCAGGATTGGGGGCTATCTGGCGGAATTCGAATACCGAACTCAATGCATTCCCGCGTGAGGCCGGGAATGCCCCTGAGTAAAACTCAACCTCACGGATAAAGTCAACATTTAGCATACTGATTGCACCGCCTGAGGCTCCCTGAGTGGAGAAGTGGTTGAGCACTGGGATCTCTATTCCGTCAAGGAAAAAGCGATTTTCAGCAGGGCCCCCACCTCTTACCACAAGGTCATTCCTGAATGATGAGCCATTGCTAACCCCCGGAAAGCTCTGCAATACCTTTGACAGGTCTCTTGCGCTACCGGCACCTTTCTCAATAATGTCAATACCGATACGCTGCATTGATAGCGGACTTTCAATCTTGGTCTCAAAAGGATCTGCTGTTATCGTGACCTCCCCTAGTTCTGTGGAGGAGGGGGTAAGTGTAATTTCATAATAGGCAGGACGAACGGCTGGAATCATTATCTCCTCTGTGATAAGCGGAGCATAACCCATATAAGATACCTGAAGTCGGACGAAGCCCGGCTTCAGGTTCCTGAATTCATAGCGTCCGTTGGTATCACTTGTGGTTCCAGTTGTAGTTTCAAACAGAACAATACTTGCACCCGGCAATGATTCATTGCTGTATGCGTCCTTTACAATACCCGTTAGAGTGCCGGTCTGGCTAAATGCACTTATTACCGATGGTATGGAGATAAAAAGTAAGGCAATTGTTCGCCTGATCATTTTGTTATAGTTTTAGTTCAAAAGGTCAAACAAACAACTACCTGGAAAGTTGGGTGCCTTGCTTATTTATTCGCTTCTCAGTGCATCGACAGGATTCTTGGTTGCTGCGTTACTGATATGCAGCAGTACTGTAGCACATGCTACAAGCATAACAGCAAGCGTTGCCTGAATAAATATAAGAATATCTATATCAATTCTTTTAGCATAGTTTTGCAGCCAGTAGCCCATCAAGCTCCATGCAAGAGGAGTTGCAATCAATGCAGCCACGAGACCTGCAGTTAATAAGGGACTCAGCATTCTGCTGACAATCGACAGGTTTTCCTCGCCAAGTGATTTTCTGATTCCAATTTCCTTTGTCTTTTTTTCAGCCATATACATAATCATTCCCGTTAGTCCCAGCGCCAGAACAAGAATCGAGAAGAGGGTAAACAGGGAAATTAGCTTTTGCAAGTTGTTCTCAGGTTCTAGCATTTGGGTAAAATCATCCTCAAGGAAGGTCAGTTCGTTGATAAATGCCGGTTCCATTGCGTCAAGCTTTTTCCGGATATAAGTCAGTGTTTCATCTACATCTTGTGGAGCAATCTTAACAGCCATGAAGTTTTGTCCCCAACCGCCATCTGGCAAAAATACAGCAATTGGTTGGGTGGCACCACCAAGGCTGTTTATATTTATATCCTCGAATACCCCTGCAATCTGATAGTCGTTACCCCAGGCGGATAAGGTCTTTCCGGTAAAATGGCTCCATCCAATTAACTGAGCAAAACAGCGATTGATTACCACACTATGGGTTTGTCCTTCCTGAAGGAAACTACCTTCGCTCATGTGTAATTGTAATGTTTTTACAAGATCTGGATCTCCGTTCCAGTTGAATACAAGAGGGTCGAAGTCCAGGGGTTTGTTTTCCCATTGCCATCCCTGTCCGTTGTTTCCCATTGCACTTGGGGGATGCGAGATGGTACTTGCAGAGACTATATTTGGGTTTGTCAACAGCATATTCTTAATAGCATTAGGCTGTTGCTTCATATTGCCGTTGAGCCTGAAATAAACTACCCTTTCCTTTTCAAAGCCCAGGTCCAGGTTTTGAAGATACCTGATCTGCTTGTTAATAATAAGTGTAGCGCTAAGCAGGGCTATAGAACTAATGAAAACAGATATCACAAGGGCGTTGCGGAACAAGCCTCCATTACGTACCTGACTAAAAGCGCCTCTGATAGACTGCACCGGGGAATAACGAGACAACACCACAGCCGGATAAACTCCAGACAGGCCAATTGTAATCAGCAATACCACGATGAAGGCTTTTATAACCTGTGCATTGGCAAGCGTTTCGAGGTTTATGTCTTTGTTGATAAGTTGGTTAAAAAACGGCAGTCCCATGGCGGTTATAAGTACTGCTGCTACAAAAGCTATTATGCAAACAATACTTACTTCCGAATAGATAAACTTAACAACATCCAGACGGGTAGCTCCAAGACTCTTTCTGATACCGTTCTCTCTGATTTGTTTCAGGGATCGCGCCGTGATAAGATTGATAAAGTTGAGTATTGCTGTGCAGAGAATAAGAATCCCTATTAATGTGAAAATGCCAATATTTTTGACATTCCCCCTTTTATATAGGTACAGATCCTGAAACATGTAGGCTCCAAGATGATTGTTGGTTTCAGGAATAACCTCCTGTATTCTGTTTCTTACCCCCTTTGCAATTTCAGGAAAAGCAGCCGGGTCGTTAAGTAGTCCGGCAGTTAAAAAAGAATTATTCCACCATGTATTAAGGTAATTGGGAGAATCGACAATTTGAGGAAGCAACTCCAAAGTCACCATACCGTCAAATATCAAAGAAGAATTCCGGGGTACATCTTTAATGACACCTACGACCATCAGGTCGTAGCTATTATCAAACCTAAGAATCTCTCCAAGTGGGTCTTTTTCGCCAAACAGACTGCGGGCAGTCGTTTCGTTTATTATTATCTGGTACGGTGTTTTTTCAGTATCAAGGGGACCGGCAACAAATTCAAATGTAAAAATATCGAACATACTGAAATCACAGAACCCAATTCTGGGCGTGATTTTCTTGTCCCTATAATTAAGCAGCCATGTTGAGTATGCAGGAATAATCCTTGCAGTTTCCAATACCTGAGGGTATTCAGCCTTCAGGGCACCAGCTACAGCCGGAGGTGCACCATCGAATGGCACCTCGGAATCCGCTTCTGCAATACAAGCATGGGTAATAAATATTCTGTCAATATTCTTGTGGAAACGGTCAAAACTGGCTTCATCATGTATCCAGAGAAAAATGAACATGACACAGGCAAGTCCTGTTGCCAGTCCGGCAATCCCTAAATAATTGGGCAACTTTTCTTTATTCAGTCTCCTGAGTATGTAGATGATTGTCTTCATAGTTTGCTTTTACTGCAAACCTTATGTCTAATAGCGTGCCAATCGGGTTAATATGCACAATATCAGAAGAATAAAGAAAGGCGGTCCCTTGTATTGTAAAGAAAAATAACAGTGTCTGTTCAATTATATTACAAGCCCTAATCTTTCTTTCCAAGCCAGGTTAGCTTATGCCAGATGGATTCAAGTGGGCCTCTCTTGTGAGTCTTAAACCACCAAGTACTATACCCTATCTGTAATGCAGCGAGCAGGATACCTATCAGGAGACATTCAGAATAACCCGCATACTTGTACATTGAAAGTCCCATATTATAATAGATAAACGATCCTATTATCGACTGAATCAGATAGTTGCTCAGACTCATCCGGCCAACTGGCGAAAGCACATTGAGCCATTTGAATGCCCGGGTTTTATAAAACAGTAGTATGAAACCGCTTACCCATACAAACATTAGCGCTAAGTTGGACCATAATCTGATCACATTAGAAAGCATACCTGAGACGCTTTCGTATTTACAGAATATATCAGTGTGAGATTGCAGTATATACAAGGGTAGAAAAGCAATGGCAGAAATGATAAGTACCTTCTTCCATGTCTTTATCGAACTCTCACTCTCCATCAGCAGGGCCTTGCGTCCAAGCCAGAATCCCAGAAGGAATAGTCCAAGACTTTGATCCACACGTCCGTTCTCCCAGCACCAAAGGATTGTTGCAATACGTCCGTTTGTGATATTACTCTTCATAATCTCGAACATATTACCCTCAGTGAAGACATTTCCTACCCTGGCGTACCATTCCATATATACCGGCTCTCCAAGCGGTAGTTCGGGATGTTGTATTGCAATAATAAGTCGAATCCAGTAAAGAGGCTGAAGCAGGAAGAAAACAGCTGAAACAAACAGAGCCTTATTACTAAGTCTGGCAAAGGGAAGAATAAAGAGAGCAACCAAAGCATAGAAAACCAGAATCTCTCCCTGGTAAAACAAGGTGTTGAAAAGTCCGAAAAGCAGGAGCCAGAACATCCTAAGGATGAATCTCGGGCGGAAATCCTTTCCAATCTTTTCCTGGTTGTGAGATTGTATAAAGAAGGTTACACCAAAAAGCAAGGCAAATATTGCATAGGACTTCCCTCCAAACATAAAGAACATGCTATCCCATATAATACTGTCAAGGCTGTTCAGCCAGTCGGGCTGAACAGGCAGGTATCCATATATCTCAAACCTCTCCACATTATGAAGTAACATTATAGAGATTAGCGCAAAACCACGAAGGGCATCAAGGACTGTTATACGTTTTTTAACAATAGGCTCTGTTGTCATATCAAAGTAGTATTAATCGTGATCTAATTTAGAATGAGTCAAATTTGACGAACCTATCAAATAATATGACGAACGTCATTATGGATCAATAATGTATAGACTGATGTAAAAATGCATTTTTCCCTTGAGGAATGCAAATCACAGTGGGTTTATAGGATAGTGTTTTTACTGTTATTTTAATTGTTTTTATACAACTTGACGGCCTTTTTTCTGGTTAAAGTGGCTATTTCAAACATAGTTCAAACTTTAATATATGAAGTTCAGATTTAGGGATCTTAAGATCGGGGTTAGAATTGCACTTTTGACCAGTGCTTCCATGACTGTGATTATGATCGTAAGTGGTGTCATAATGTATACGATGCAGTACAGGAACATAATGAAGGATGTAGAAGACTTTATGACTGATGAGGTCACCAATCTCAAGGAGATCATTAATATGCAAATTGATGAGCGTGAGATTAGGGTGGAGACAGGTCTAAATGTTGCATGGGAGATGTTTAGAGGTTATCAGGGACAGCTTAACCACAGGAGAGGTGAGAAGATTCAGGTGGAAGCAACCAATCAGGTCACAGGAGAAAAGGAGAAGGTAACCATTGACTTATTGAGACTAGGGGACACGCCCATTTATGGAGATGTAGAGCTTGTCGAGAAAATGAAGGAGCTTGGTCGGGTCGATGTTACTTTATTCCAGAGGATTGACAAGGGTTTTCTAAGGCTTGTAACAACTCTTACAAATGAGCAGGGAGGAAGTCTACAAAATAGTTATATTCCGATTGAAGAAGAACATGCTCAGGCAATTGCCAGGGGAGAGGAAGTGTATAAGAGGCTCCAAATTGGTGAAAGATGGTACCTTACAGCTTTTAGACCTATAGTATTTAATGGCGAGGTAGTCGGAGCCGTTTTTGTGGGTGTGTATGAGAAAGATATTGCAGGAATTAAGGAAATGTTCGGCCACAAAGTATATTATGAGAGTGGTTACCCATTTCTGGTTGACGCAACAGGAGAGATGATTATACACCCTACAATGGAAGGTCAAAACATAGGCGAAGTCACAGCCTTCAGGAAGGTCCTTGACAGTAAGGAAGCTATGGGTAAAATTAATCATCCGTGGGATGGCGTGATGAAGATTCACTATTACGGCTATATACCTAAGACAGATTCCTATGTCGTGGTATCAGTTCCAGAGGATGATGTCCTTGATGGTATTAATCACCTCCGCAACGCTATCTTGTTGAGTACTATTTTTGCAATTATGGCAATAGTACTAATCAATATCCTTCTTACAAGGTCGTTGGCCAAAGATATAAGTATGGCTGTTGATTTCACAACGCGAGTTGCTTCCGGTGACCTAAATGCAAGACTTACCGAAAGGATGTCTGAATCAGCGCGGGATAGTATGTACAAGATGTCTGAGGCAGGTCGCAGGAGTTCTGAGTCTATCAGGGACATCATTGACAGAATATCAATTATTAACGAGATAGCATTCCAGACCAATATACTTGCACTTAATGCTTCAGTAGAAGCTGCTCGTGCTGGCGTTCACGGAAGAGGCTTTGCAGTAGTAGCTGCAGAGGTTCGCAAGCTTGCCGAGCGTTCCAAGACTGCTGCCGATGAAATCGCACTTCTGTCAAGAACTAGTCTTGAAGTAACAGAAGAAACCGATAAGCTGATTAAGGAAATGGTACCAGAGATACTCAAGACTAGCGAACTTGTAAAAGAAATCGCAGCATCCAGCGGCGAGCAGGCTGCCGGAGTAGAGCAGGTCAATAATGCAGTCAATGAGCTCAATAATGTGATCCAAAGTAATGCTGCATCATCCGAGGAACTTGCCACAAGTTCTGAAGAACTTGCAGGACAATCTGAACAGCTGAAGGCTATGATCTCATACTTCAGAATTGACGAAGAATAAATAAGGATTCAACGTGTGCTTAATATTGGGTGCCCCGAACGCAGGGTGCCCTTTTTTGTTTTTGTCGTTATGACTTTCAATGGGGTACCTGAATTTTCATGCTTTTGCAGGCAACCTTATCTGCAATGCGGCATCTTCCCTTTATAAACCCAAACAAATCTTATATCATGAGAACTATAACAGCATTATCTATGTTTTTGGTGCTTTCTGCATCTTCGTGTGAGAAGAATCTGGAACAGCCTGTACACATTAAGCCCACAATTGAAATGAAAGCCTCTGAGGTGGTTGAACAGACCCTTCCCTTCTCCTGGGATTTGTTTAAGGAGGTCAATAGGACCAGTAACCCTGGAAGCAACGTTGTAATCTCACCATTCAGTGTGGCTCAGGCCTTTGGAATGGTTATCAATGGAGCCTCAGACAAGAATCTTGAGGAGATGCTTTCGGTCTTTGGGTTCAAAGATGCTGAAGGGTTGAACGAGGCCTACAGTAATATCCGTGAATTCCTTATGTATGCGGATCCAAATGTACAGCTGGATATCCCCAACTCAGTGTGGTATCACAAGGACTTCGATGTATATGACAGCTTTCTGCAACTTGTTAAGCATTACTATGATGCTGAGATAGATAAACTGGATTTCAGACAGGAGGAAGCTGCTAAGGAAGTAATGAATGCCTGGGTAAATGACGCGACCAAAGGTAAGATAAGCAGCATTATTAATAGTATTCCTGAGGAGGCCGTTATGTACCTTATCAATGCTGTGTATTTTAAAGGAGAATGGACTAACCCCTTCAATGAGAACCTGACTACGGATGCCCCATTTTTTGCATCTTCAGGTGAAATGCGGGTGAAGATGATGAAGGATATGGGACCTTACCTTTCAGTTTTTGAAAAGGATTATTCTGCAGTTAACCTGCCCTACGGTGACGAAACCTTCAGCATGACTGTAATACTGCCTGGTAAAGGAAAGTCAGTTGATGCATTGGTTAATAATATGAGTAAGGTCTGGAGCAATATCAACACCAAACTAACATCCAGACAGGTAGCCGTTGAACTGCCCAGAATTAAAATAGAGGCAGGGTATAGTCTAGATAGGCAGTTGCAAGAGCTTGGAATAAAACAGGCCTTTTTGGATGGTTTTAATTTTCCTGGAATTGCTAATGAAAAGCTTAGGATTTCTAATGTGATTCACAAAACCTTTATAGAGGTTAATGAGAAGGGTACAGAAGCTGCAGCCGTAACCGGAATCGAGCTGTCAGTAACCAGTGTGCCAGATTATCAGGAGTTTAGGGTCAACCGCCCCTTTGTATTTGTAATATCTGAAAAGAGTACCGGCGCAATACTCTTTGCAGGAAAAGTCGAAAAACCTGTTTGATTATTTGTGATTCGACCAAAAAGGTCGTAAATTCGACAACTTGATCATTCTATCAATCCACTATTCCCCTAAGTCATATTGTATAGATAGGACTTAGGGGTCTATTATGTTAAATTACATTCTTAAGATCCCTTTAATTAGAAAGTGAGTGATTATTAAATAATCATACATAAAGAATATTATTTATCAAAAAATCTCTTCCTTTTTCATAACTTTTCAGCTCCATTCTTGTAAAAACTGGCATTTTGTTCACAGTTCATCAAACAAATAATGCCATTTTATGAGGAAGAGAAGATTCAAAGACTTGAGCATCGCAATTCGGATAGGATTGCTTACCAGTGGATCGATGGTACTACTATTAATTGCCGGGGGGATTTATTTATACAGAGTTCAGACAGGAAGTCTACAGAGGTATTCAGACAGGTTACTTTCAGAAGAAGCCCACAGCCTTAATCAGGTAATTGAAATGCAGATCAGGGAAAGGCAGGTTCGTTTGAGAACCGGACTTGATTTAACTTTGGAACTGCTTTATAGTTTTGGGGAGATCACATTTGGAAAATAGCAGGCAGGTTACGGCTATTGATTATTTTACGGGGGAGAATACCATTGTAGATGTAAAGCAATGGAAGCTAGGAAGGGAGCAGCTTTGTAACAACAATGAGATGGCAGACAGGATTTCAGCCCTGGGAGGTATACAAGTATCATTGTTTTCGTACTCCTTTCAATAATATTGGTTCTTGTGATTAACTATTTCGTCACCAAGTCCATTTATAATGGAATTGCAAGGACAATCAGTTATACACGTGAGATTGCAGAAGGAAATCTGAATGCCTGCATAGATATGGATCAGGAGGATGAGATTGGTACCTTGACAAAGGCTATTGAGGCGATGGTAAGCAAGTTGCGTGAGGTAGTAAGGAGTATCGGCATGGGCTCCGATGAGATTGCTGCAGCTAGTCAGCAGGTAAGTGCCGGTTCGCTTCAAATATCCAAAGGAGCCAACGAGCAGGCAGTATCGGCAGAGGAGATTGCCGGCATTTCAAGAAGTACTATTGCAGCAACAGCTGAGACCGATAAGATATTGCATGAGCTGATACCTGATGTTATTAAAACAATAGACCTTGTAAAGGAAATAGCTGCAGCAAGTTCAGAGCAAAAGGCGGGTGTTGAGCAGGTCAATAATGCAATACATTTGCTCAATAACATTATACAGGAGAATGCGGCTTCTGCAGAAGAGCTTGCCACAGGTGCTGAAGAACTGGCCAATCAGTCTGATCAGCTCAGATTAATGATATCATATTTCAGACATGAAATGGAATAGTATAGCAGAAAGTACCTGAGAGACTGCAGAAAGTGCCTGGAGCAAATACGGATCGACTCTTTTACTGTCTTTGAAGGGCCTGAGATGGTTTTTCCTGCGCAAGCCTCTGCTTTGCGTAGCTATATCCCACGTCAATAATAGCTGCTGCCTTGTCGTAGTCCCAGAAAGAGAAATTCTTTAGTTCCGGTGGATCAATGAGGTAGTCACACATGGCCATTGCAGCCCTGACATTTTCACCTATACTTAAACTGAAGGCTCTGCCCGCAATATCCAGTATACCGTTGAAAGAATCCTCTTCCCCGATGTAGTTGACATGTACACCTATCAAGGTCTTGCATAGGTCTCTGATGGCATCAGCCGGGAGGTTGTCGTATAGTCCACCGTCAATGTAAGTGGTCCCGTTGATGATCTGTGGTGCAAAGATTATGGGCACTGCACACGAGGCCATGACAAACTCGAAAAGCGGGCCCTCGCTGACTATCTCTTTTTGTCCCTTGTTGATGTTGGAGACGGCCAGGCAGAAAGGCTTTTTGAGAACTGAGAAGTCATCGGCAGGGATGTACTTTTCAAGAATCTTACGGAGTTCGCTAACCTTGAAGAACCCGTGCTTGCCCCAGGCCGGGCGTACCAGTTTGAGTATGGGCTCCTTGATTACGATTTCACGTATCTCATCAGGCTTAAGTCCGGCAGCATACAACACCCCGATAAGCGAGCCCATACTGGTCCCGGATATTATCTCAGGTTCAATACCTTCCTCTTCCAGTGCCTTGAGCACACCGATATGGGCAAAACCCCTTGCACTGCCTCCGCTAAGGGCAATACCGAATTCAAGAGGTTCGGCCTCTTCCTTTCTTTTAAACCAGTCCAGTATACCCATGTTTTTTCTTTTGAAGATAAAAAAAAAGGAGCATAGGCAGATGCTCCTTTTTAATATCATAGATAGTTCGATTATGCAGCTATAATTCCAAAGATTACATAAGCAACTACGAGGGTCAGGATAATATTGAATCCTTGTGCAGCCAGGAAGGCATAAACCGGACCTTTATTATCAGCCGCCTTGAAGTCAGAAAACCTGGTTTCAAGACCAATGCTAATAAAGGCAAGAGCAAACCAGAAGTTACAGAATGACTTTAGTAGAGAACCTGATGATTTGGTTAATTCAGGACTCAATATGAATGAATAAAATAGAGATACAAGCATAAAGCCGAGTACGAACTTTGGGAAACGTTCCCATAGGATTGAAAGAGAAACTCTTTCGCGTTTTTCACCCCTCTTGTTGCGATAAGCCCAGAAAATAGATATTGCAAAAGCTGCAACACCGAGTAGTACGTTTTGCGAGAACTTAATGATGGTAGCATATTTCAGACCATCTTCACCTGCGATAGTACCGGCACCAACCACAGCACCTGTTGTGTCGATGGTACCACCAAGCCATGCTCCGGTAACTGCTTCAGACAGTCCAATCCACTTGGCAATAATTGGCATAAATATCATCATAGGGATGGCAACGATAAGTACTAGAGAAACTACCATTGAGAGTTTCTTTTTGTCACCGTTGATAGCTCCGGCTGTTGCAATTGCTGCTGACACACCACAAATTGAAACGGCACTTGCAAGCATTGTTGCATACTCGTCGTCAACCTTAAGTTTTTTAGCAATCCAGAAAGCAAAATACCATACACCGAAAACAACTACAACAGCCTGCAATATTCCATAACCACCTGCAGTAAGGATATCACCAAAGAGAATGGTAGCACCCAGGAGAACCAGACCAATCTTAACATACAGTTCGGTATTCAAAGCTGAACGCAACCATTCAGGCAGGTTAAACAGATTACTAATCAACAAACCGATTACCAGTGAGAAGAGTACTGTTTCCAGCCCAAAGTTCTTAAAGCCCGTAAAAGAAGATACTATCTGGGCAATCAGTGTAAGTACGAATATCGCCAGGAAGCCCCAGAAATAATTCTTGAGAGATTTGCCGCTCAGGATCAATCCGATAACAGAGATTACCAGGAATAGACCAAAAGTGGCTGATGTGGCATTGGCTTGCTTGCTTGAAAACAAACCATCCAACAAAGTGTTAAAATCCCCCCAACCGGCCTTTCCTGCAAAGGATGGGGTCTGAATATTGTAGCTGGCCAACAGAATAAGAGCGATGATTAGAAATCCTGCAACAACCGAAGCCCAGTCTTCGCCAATAACCCAGGCCGGTTTTCTGGTAGCATTGTTACTCATAAGTCTAGTTTTATGTTTTTATTAAAAACAAAAATAGTCCTAGACTTTTAATTAAAAAGGGGTGTAAATGCGTATTATTTTTTTAGTAGGAATTATAAGTGCTTACGCCCTGCAAAGTACTCGAGAAGCACTGGTCGCATGGCTTTGCTAACTATAATAGTATTGTCACCGACCATTACCTGATTGCCATCTATCTCTTTTATCTTGTCCAGAGCTACTATATAGGATTTATGTATCCGCATAAATCTGTCAGCAGGAAGTTCGCTTTCCAGATTACGCAATGAGAACAATCCCATCAGCTTTCCTTCAGCCGTGTGAAAGGTAACATATTCAAGGGCTCCCTCAATATAGTAAATATCGTCGTAGTGCAGTTTGACTATCTTTCGGTCTGATCGTACTATTATAAAATCCTTTTCCTTTTGCGGTTCCGGCAGTGCATGATCTTCATTTGGCAAGGATTCCAGTCTTTTGCGAAGTGTAAGCAGGGTTGTGATTTTGTTGACAGCCTTTACAAAACGCGGGAAAGAAACAGGCTTCAGCAGGTATTCAGTAGCATTGACCTCAAAGCCCTGCACTGCATATTGCGGGTATGCAGTAACAAATACAATAACGGGGTCTGAAGGAGATGACATATTCCTGATAAAGTCCATTCCCGACATATCAGGCATTTCTATATCCGTGAATATCACATCTATCTCGCCGCTTGCAATAGTATCAATTGCAGCCATGGGGGAGTCGAAGGTATTGACAAGGGTGAACTGCGGAATCTTTGAAATATAGTCGGCCAGGAGCTTCCTTGCGAGAAACTCATCATCGATTACTATGCATTTGTATTTGTTCTGAATCATAGTTATTTATACAGTTCAAGTACCACCTTGTGGTAGTTTTCCGAACTGGCAATCTCAAGCTGATGCCTGTCTGGGTACATAAGAGCAAGCCTACTCTTTGCATTCTCAATACCTATTCCGCCAGACCTGGCTGTATTGCTGCCCAGAGGCAGCAATACTTCAGGGACACTATTTTCCACACTAAAATAAAACTTTGTGGGGTTTTGCCACAGATAAATCTTCACGAATCCATTGCGGTCCTTTTCTATTTTGCTGTGTTTAAAAGCATTTTCGACAAAGCCCACAAGCAGCATAGGAGCTATCTGGTAGTTGTCTTCGAAAGGACCCAGGTTGAACTCGATATCCTGCCTCTCTTCAGTCTTAAGTTGCTGAAATTCAAGAAAGCTGGATATGTAGTCGATTTCCTTGTATAGTGAGATATAGTCGGATTCGCAGTCGTAAAGGACGTAGCGTAGCATATCCGACAGCATGGTTATCTTCTCGGGTGTTGAACTATCACCCGTGTATGCCATGGAATAGATATTGTTGAGGGCATTAAAGAGGAAGTGGGGATTGATCTGGGTCTTGAGAAATTTGAGTTCGCTTTCAGCCTTTTCCCTTTTGAGAGCCTCTATTTCAAGATTGATTTTTTCCTGTCTTCCGATAAGGTAGGTGGTGATACTGGCCCAGAAGGCAACCACAGAAAATATAAATGAGAATATAGCGGACTTCCATATGGCTGATTCGAATACAACATATTCCGGGAGTATTTCATTGTAGAGTAATTCGAAGAGAGCACCTGCCGAGGATAGAATCAGGATCAGAATGGAAGCATAAAAGCGGTATTTCCTGTAATCTCTGTCGTAATATTTAGGCAGAAGTATTTTTAGATTGATATAATAGGCTGTAAATTGCAGCGATGTGGCAGTCAGGGCCTGATAGAGACCCCTGATATAGTTGAATTGAGCTCCTATTGAAAAATAGAACAGGAACAGAAAGATCCAGATTGCATAGGCAGCTAGGACTTTTAGTATCGATTTTAGTGAGAACATATATCAATTTAACCTTTAATTCTGAGATTTCGGTGGCAAAATTAGTCCATCAATTCTGAAGTTTTGTCTATTTGCCTGATTATTCAATATATGCAGTAATTTCTTCAACGTACTTCTTACATTGAAAAAAACGGGCCGTTTATTGAAAACTGACCAGTTTTCCTTGAAAAGTTTTCATGATTGTCGCAAATGTTGAGATATTTGTGCCCTGTTTTTGGTATTATATAGTGTAGAAAATCAAATTAGCAAAGATGCGAAACAAAATTCTGGTATTATTATCATTAGTAGTGTTTGGATTTGGGACGGTTACAGCACAAGAGAAGCTGCAGCTGACACTGAGTCAGGCTCAGGAACTTGCTTTAGCTCACAACCGTGAAGTTCAGAATGCTTCTCTAGACATCAGGATTGCACAAGCCGCTCGTTGGCAGACTATTGCAACCATGCTTCCACAGGTAAGTGCTAGCCTGGACTACAATAGTTTGTTTGGTTACCGAATTGATTTCGGTGGTCAGTCCATTCTTATGGCAAACTCCGGTACATTTACCGGTACGGCTGCCATAGCGTTCAGCGGAGCTCAGGTAGTTGCCGTTCAGATGCAGAATATAGCCGCTGAAATGGCCGATATTACAAAAAAGCAAACAGAGCAGACAGTTCTCAATCAAGTTAAACTCCTTTACTTTTCAGCACTAGTAACAGAGGAAACAGTTTCACTTTTGGAAAAGAATCTTCAGAACCTTGAGAAGATGAAGACCTATACCGAGAGTGCTGTTGTTGTTGGTATTTCAGAACAAACAGATGCTGACAGGATTGCTGTTCAGGTTGCTTCAATGAAGAACGGTGTAAACAGCGCCAGGAGATCACTTGAGATGGTATATAACTCAATTCGACTGGCACTTGGGACTGATGTAAACACAGAAATTGAGTTGGTCCAGGGAGTTGAAGAACTTCTCAGCGTGGATGATGCAGTAGCATTGCTGGACACTGAGTTTATGCTTGGCAATAACTACAATTATCAATTGCTTGAGGTTAGTACTAAGTTGTCGGAAAAGCAGGTTGCCCTCAAGAAATGGGCCTTTGCTCCTTCACTGACTACCTATTATTCATTTACAAAGAAGAAAATCTTTTCAGACGAGTTCTCTTTTGATATGACCCCCCCTAATGCATTGGGAGTAAGTCTGTCAATTCCTATCTTCTCAAGCTGGAGCAGAATGAAGGCAGTGGATGAAGCACGCCTTAACCTTGAGAAGCAAAGGAACACATTCGACGCTACACGCGAGGCTCTGATTATTCAACACAAGCAGTTGGCCTATAATCTGACCTCTAACTTTGAGAACTATGAAACACAGAAGGAAAACCTTGTTGTGGTTCAACGTGTTTTCGATAACGTTACAAAGAAGTATGAACAAGGCATGGCTTCAAGCCTTGATCTGACCTCTTCGGGTACCGAACTTGTTACAGCTCAAAGCACCTATGTACAGGCGTTGCTGAATCTTGTAACAGCTCAAATAGAACTTGAAAATCTGCTCAACAATAGAAAATAATAGCAAATGAAAAATATATTAACAAACAGGACTATGAACAGCTTGTACAAATACATCTTATCGGCAGGTCTTATTGTTGCCATGGCCTCTTGCGGCGGGGAAACTAAGGATGCCTCAGCTGACGAACAACGTGTTGAGAATGTAAAGGTGTTAAAACTCGAGGAAGTCACTATTGAAAGGGATTTCAGCGTGTCCACAACACTTGAAGGGTATGAAAATGTTAGTATTTCACCTTCATTGACAGGAATCATCGAGCATATATATGTAGAAGTTGGTACTCAGGTAAGTCCCGGTACTTTGCTGGTTCGTATGGATCAAACCCAGCTTAACAGTGTAAAGCTGGCATTTTCAAATGCCAGCGTCGAGTTCGACCGTGTATCGGTATTAAATGAGACAGGAGCTGTTTCAAAGCAGGTTTATGACCAAACCAAACTTGCATACGATCAGACCAAAGAAAACCTTGAATTCCTTACTGCTAACACTTTTGTAAAATCACCTATCAGGGGTGTTGTTTCAGCTAGGAACTTCGAACCGGGTGAACTTTATGCCGGTAATCCTCCGATTCTTGAGATCACACAGACTCACATTCTGAAGGCTCTTATCGCTATACCTGAAAGCTATGTTCCTTACATCAAAACAGGGATGAAGCTTGCTATCACTTCAGATATATACAGAGATCAGGAGTTTGAAGGAGTGGTTGAGATTGTATATCCTACAATCGATCCCAATACTCACACATTCAATGTAAAGGTTAGAATCCCCAATGCAGATGGTAAGCTTAAACCTGGTATGTATGTCAAGACTTCTATGAATCTTGAGGCTGTCAATGCCATCATGGTTCCATATCAGGCTGTACTTAAGCTTATAGGTTCAAACGAACGTTATGTTTTCATCAACAGGGATGGCAATGCCAAGAGAACCAATGTTACTCTGGGTAAGCGCATTGATGACATGGTAGAAATTCAATCCAGCGAAATAGCTCCGGGTGACGAGATTGTTGTTACAGGACAGGCACGTCTGGTTGATGGAGTAAAGTTGAACATTGTTGAGTAATCGAAGTGAACGTAGTATAAGATGAGTATATTTAAAACATCTATAAATAAACCGGTTACAACAGCTTTGATCTTTGTAGCCGTAATTATTCTGGGACTTTATTCACTCGTGCTGTTGCCGGTGGATCAGTATCCGGAAATAGAGCCCCCTTACATTTCGGTAATGACATCTTACCCTGGTGCCAATGCCAGTGAGGTTGAGACCAATGTATCGAGACTGCTTGAAAACACTCTTAATTCTGTTGACGGGCTTAAGGAGATTACATCTTCATCTCAGGACAATATGTCAATGGTAGTTCTTGAGCTGGAATGGGGTACCAACATGGATGAAGTAATCAACGATGTAAGGTCGTATATTGACATGGTCAAGGATGCTCTTCCAAGTGGTGCACAGACCCCTTTCATTTTCAAGTTCAGCACCAGCATGATGCCTGTCATGATGTACTCTGTTACCGCTGATCAAAGTTATCCGGGACTTGACAAGCTTCTGAATGACGTTGTAATGCCACAGCTAAACAGGGTTGACGGTATTGGTAACATTTCAATAATTGGTGCTCCCGAGCGTTTCGTCTATGTTGATATTGACCAGGAGAAACTTGATGCCTATGGCATACCGCTTGAATTGGTAGGTAGTGCCATTAGCAGAAACAACCTGAATATGTCTTCGGGTACTGTAAAGATGCCCAAAGATCAATATCAGCTTCAGGTAAGGAGTGAATATATTGAAAGTAAAGAACTAGAGAGTATAGTAGTAACCACAACACCCGAAGGTCGTCAGGTGTTTGTTCGTGATATTGCTTCTGTTCGTGATACTATCAAGGACCTTACACTTGATGAAAAGATCAATGGTCGCGACGGTGTACGTATTATGATTTCCAAGCAGTCAGGAGCAAATACAGTAGAGATCAGTAAGGAGATAAAGAAGGAGATGGAGGATATTGTAAAGATTCTGCCTTCTGATGTTCAGATCTCAATAATTTATGACTCTGCTGACACTATTCAGGATTCAATCGCCAGCCTTGCCGAAACTATCTACCTTGCATTGATATTCGTAGTATTGGTAATTCTGGTCTTCCTTGGGCGTTGGAGGGCTACCATCATCATTGCAGTAACAATACCTATTGCTCTGGTAGTATCCTTTATTTACCTGGCCATAGCCGACAGTTCGCTAAACATCATCTCGCTGTCGTCACTGACGATAGCAATCGGTATGGTTGTGGACGATGCCATCGTGGTACTGGAAAATATAATGAAGTATATCGAGCGTGGATCCAGTCCTCGTGAGGCAGCTATCTATGCTACCAATGAGGTTTGGGTATCAGTCCTTGCTTCAACTCTTGTAATTATCGCAGTATTCTTCCCACTTACCACACTTGGTGGTGTTGCAGGTATCATGTTTAAAGAGCTGGGTTGGATCGTAACTGTGGTAATCGCAACATCACTTGCTGTTGCAGTTTCATTGACACCTATGATGAGTAGCCGCCTTCTGAAAGGTCGCAAACTTAAAGTATTGGATAATGGTGAAGTAACCTTTGAAGAAGAAAAGGATACCTGGTATCAGAGAAATATTGTTGGATTCCTTAATAAGGTTGACCTGTGGTATGCTCAGATATTGAGGAAGGTATTGCAGCATAAGACTGCAACCTTGCTGATAGCAGTGATTTTCTTTGTAGTAAGTTTGATACCTGTTATCGTAGGATGGCTTGGTACTGACTTTATGCAGCAGACTGATATGAACCGTTTGTCAGTGACCGTAGAGTTGCATCGCGGTACACGTGTTGATGAGACACTTAAGACAGCACGTAGGCTGGAGGCCAGGTTCTTCGAACTTGCACCAGAGATTACACAGATTGCTACTACTGCAGGTTCAAATGATGAGGCCAGTATATCTGCTCTGTTCAGCTCATCATCCAACAACAAGATCTCAATGACTATTGTTTGTGTTGACAAGAGGGAACGTGAAAGAAGTGTATTCCAAATTGCCGAAGTTCTTCGTCAGGAAATGGCTACATACCCTGAGATTATTGACTATCAGGCAATAATACAGAGTGGCATGGGTAGTGGTGTTTCTGGAGTTAACGTAGAAATCTACGGTCACGATTTTGATCAGACCAATATATTGGCTGATCAGGTTAGTCGCCTGATCAGGGAGAAAGTACCCGGAGCCCGTGACATTACAATCAGCCGTGACGAGGATCGTGCAGAGCTAAAGATTGACCTTGATAAAGTTAAACTGGCCCGCCATGGTCTTGATGCAGCCACTGTATCATCCTATGTTTACAATCGTGTTACCGGTATGCTATCAGGCTACCTGAAAGAAGACGGAGACGAATACGATATAGTAGTTCGTTTGAAGGAAAAGGACAGAAACTCTATCACAGCAATAGAGAACCTTTCCATACCTCTTCCTGCAGGTGGGACAACTAAGCTTCGTGAGCTTGGTTCGGTATCAGAGTACTATGCACCTCCGACAATCGAGCGTCAAAGCCGTCAACGTATAGTATCTGTTCAGGTTACTCCATTTGAGGTATCACTTGGTGAGCTAGCCAAGGAGATTGAAGCAGTAATGGCTACCGTAGAGGTTCCTCAAGGAATTACGGTTCGCCTTGGTGGTGAGTATGAAGATCTGGAAGAGACATTCTCTGATCTTATCTTGCTTTTCCTTCTGATTGTAATATTGGTTTACATTGTGATGGCATCACAGTTTGAGTCATTCTCCAAGCCATTTATCATTATGATGTCAGTACCTTTTGCGATTTCGGGTGTAATCTTAGCCCTGTTTATAACAGGAATATCGCTCGATATGATTGGTGCACTAGGTGCAATTATGCTTGTGGGTATCGTCGTTAAGAACGGTATTGTACTTGTGGACTTTACCAACCTGATGCGTGACCGTGGCTATGAACTGAACGAAGCAATTGCCCTTTCAGGAGCATCCCGTCTTCGTCCGGTATTGATGACAGCATGTACCACAATTTTGGGTATGTTGCCAATGGCATTGAGCGTTGGTGCTGGTTCTGAAATGTGGCGTCCTATGGGTGTCGTAATCATCGGTGGTCTTACAGTATCAACTGTAGTAACCCTTATAGTAGTACCAGTATTATACGGTATCTTCTCAAGACATGGAGAACGCGACAAGGCCCAGAAGGTAAGGAAGGAATATGTATTCGTTAACTTCCAGGTTGGAGATGACTACAAGAGATAATTGATTAACCGGAGAAATACACATATCAATATGAAGTCAGTTTTTATAGTATTCAATCAGTCCAACACCGAGCGTGTGGAATACATACTCGACTACCTGAACATCAAGGGTTTTACATTCTTTGAGCAGGTTCAGGGCCGTGGTAGTGATACCGGTGAACCGAGGCGTGGTAACCACACCTGGCCAGAGTTGAACTCAGCCATTATCACTGTGGTGGAGGACGACAAGGTTGACGAATTACTCAAGACAGTACACAAGCTCGACCTGAGAAACAAAGAAATCGGTATCAGAGCTTTTGTATGGGATATCGTCAAGTATTACTAGAATATAATCGGAGTTAGTAAATAGTGAGAGCCGACCGCGAGGTCGGCTCTCTTTTTTTACTAGTCACATTACTTTAAGTGTACAGGCTAAAAGGCTGTTGCAAAACAGAATAACAACATTGAAAATATGTTAACAATAAATTGCAGATATTAAAGATTATTGCAATAATTGCACGGATAGTTACTTCGACACCTTCCTTGACCTCTCTTGTATTGTGGCAAAGGATGACGAGGTCGTGCCAGATCTGTAGTATGGGGGTATACTGCTTCCTCTGATAAATCCCCCAGAATCAAGGATGTGTCTGCATCAGATAAGAGATGTAGAGTAGAGTTGAAAGGTCAGGTTGCTACTTCTGAAAAAAAATGACGACTATAGGCTGTATTTCCCAATTTTTCAGGTGAACGTTAATACATATTGCGCTTTAGAAAGTTTGACAGATATGGAAAGTTTGTTTCCTGATACTATGCCTCATAAAATTAGAGTAAATTTGAGACTGAGTTGAAAAGTTGCAATTATCGTCGAATAAGTAAAATTGTGAGAAGATGAAGAGGGTAGAAGTGATCTCAGAGAATAAGAACTATACAGCAGTGAATGTTGGTAGTTGGCATGAAATCAGCGGACATGGACTAATTCATCCAAAATTTGGAACTGAGATTAAGGGGAAAGTATTTTCATATCCACAACAAAGACGAGGAAACATACATAGTAATAAAAGGATCTGGTTATTTTCAGGTCGATGACGATTGCTTTCCAATTAAGGAAGGTAGTGTAATCAGAGTTGCTCCGGCAGGAGTCAGAGGTTTATGCAATTCCTCAGACGAGGAAATGGTATATATGTGCATTCAGTCAAAAGAAAATTCACTTGAAGAGTTTAGCTCTGAGGATGGACAAAGGGTGTCTGCAACACCGAAATGGAATCTGAATAGATAAGTAACATATGAAACAAGTCATTTTAGGTGCAAATGGGTCCGTTGGACGGGCATTGGCAAAGGAGTTGGCAGAATACTCTACCGATATTACTTTGGTCAGCAGAAACCCTCAGAAGGTAAATCAGACAGACCAACTTGCACCGCTTGACCTAAGCCTCAAAGCCAACGTTGAGAAAGCTGTTGAGGGAGCTGATATAGTTTATGTTACGATAGGTTTTCCATACAAAACTTCAGTTTGGAAGGAAAACTGGCTGCCTTTCATGACTAATGTCGTGGAGAGTTGTATCAGGCATAATGCCAAACTAGTATTTTTTGATAATGTCTATGCCATAGGCGGGGATAACGTAAAGCACATTACGGAGCTTTCTCCCTTTAGTCCTACCAGCCAAAAAGGTGTAATCAGAGAGAAAGTCGACCAACTTATACTTAAGAGTATTGACGGTGGAAAACTAAAAGCTATTATAGCTCGTGCTCCCGACTTCTTTGGTGGCATATCATCTGAGTCAAGCATAATTATGCAGACTGTCTGCGACAGATTACGTCAGGGCAAGCCTGCCCAATGGTTTTGCAGCGTCGATAAGCTTCATAGCTACGGATATGTTCCCGATCTTGCCAAGGGAACAGCAATACTGGGGAATACCGAAAGTGCCTATAACCAGATATGGAATTTGCCGACAGATACACAAACCCTGACCGGCAGGCAGTGGATTGAACTATTTGCAAAGGTATTGGGATGTGAACCCAGATTCTCAGTTATACCCAACTGGCAAATAAGGGCTGCAGGCCTATTTATCCCCATTATGAAGGAATTGGCTGAAATGAATTATCAGTACGACAGGGACTATTTCTTTGATAGTACAAAATTCAATACCTATTTCAGCTTCCAACCTACCACTAATGAGCAGGCAGTAAAGCAGACAGTGGAACAGCTAAACGGGTGAAAGGCTGTGGCTTTATTGTTAATAAGGAAAACAGGGGAAGGCATGAATTTCCCCAGGCCACGGCGGGTTACAAAAATCACTTAGAGGGAACTATTTGACGTTATCGTTTTCCTGTAATGACTATCATTGAGTTTAAGTTGTACTATGGTTTAAAATGTTTATTTACTTATCACTGCACAGACGTCAGGCGTCTGTGCAGGTCTTTTAAAAACATCAGGTTTTTTAGCTGATATCTTCGCAGCTTGTTTATTCCATAAAAGGAGACGAGGCTACCAATAGTAGTACCAAAGATTAAGCCGTATACTGATTCTTCGGTGTTCAATACTTCAATCATGGTTTTCTGCGCGTACAACACATGTATAGACAATCCAATTGTAATATTCATCAATGGAACTAATAGATACCAGATATAGCTATTTTTACCTGTTAGCTTATTTGATATTAGGTTTATCCTATTCCCTAGCCATTCACTTAATGGTTGATTGTATTTGTTGTTGTGCAACAGATCCCAGTACCTCAAGCCAGATACAAGTGATACTATTGTAATCAGCCCAATAACTGCGTTATTGATCAAGTAAATTAAATCACCTTTTCTACTATAGGTAGCGACTGCCAAAAAGACCAGAAGACCGATACACGTAAGCAGTGAAATGCCTAATAGAACCAGAAACTTATTGATAGTATGCCTTGTTTTTGAGGTCAGAAGCAAGTTCAATTCTTGTTCGGATTTATGCTTTAAGTTAGTATCAACAAATCTCCATATTTTTTGAAGTTCATAATCTTCCATAACTGTTCTTTTTAAAGTGTTGTTTCAATGATTGCTTAGCTCTGTTAATTCTCACGCCGACATTTGATTTGGAGATGCCTATTATCTCAGCGATTTCGTCATATTGCTTCTCTTCCAGGTAGAGCAACATAATTGACCTGTCGAGTGCATCGAGATTATAAATGGCTTCGAGCAACAATTTCAGCGATTCATTAGTGCTTATCTCATCGATGAAATGGTCTTTGTCTGGCATTTCAGGAATTGTTGTTCTGTATTCAATACGCGAAACCTTTTTGAGCCTTGCGATTGACGTATTGATAGACACGGCATAAATCCATGATCCGATGCTATCACGTTTTTTTAGACTCGGGTATGATTTCCAAAGCTGATATATGATTTCCTGAAAATTATCCTCTCTATCAACCGTATTCTTATAGTAAACCAGGTTTACCTTGTGAATAATTCCCTGATAGTTAGTGGGTAAAACGGTTCAAAATGTGCCACTCATTTCGGTTCGAATTGTGCCATTTTGGAGAGCCGCTTAAGGCTCACGATTACGGTTTGATTTGTGCCAGTTTGAGAGATCAAGTTTAATTTTCTATATCGCCATAAAAAAGCGATATGGCACACATTCTTGATCTAATGGAACTAAAGCAAATTTTAAGGTTGCACATGGATGGCTTAAGTAATCGTCGTATATCTGATACTCTTGGCATTCATCGCAACACTATTAACAGTTATGTAAGTCAGTTTAAGGCTAGTAAGCATGGCATAGAAGAACTCCTAAAGCTATCGGATTATGAACTTGCCCAGTTGTTCCCGGGCCACACCACCATAAAGAATCCTCGCTTTGATGAACTGATGCAGTTCTTCACCAATATGCATGCAGAACCAAATCATCCTGGATTTACGCTACTACATCATTACTCTGAATATAAGTCGTCAGCTAAAGAGCCATACAGTTACACTCAATTTGTCGAGCACTACCGAAGGAAGTACTCTAAAGAGAAGGGCTCGATGAAACTTCCCCATAAGCCCGGTCATGAACTCTACATTGACTTCGCCGGCAAGAAGCTTAAAATAGTTGATAAGCATACCGGGGAAATCCAGGCAGTAGAGGTGTTTGTGGCTATTTTGCCCTGCAGTCAGTACACTTACGTTGAGGCCTGTCCCGACCAAACCATGGAATCCTTAATAAAGTGCACTGCCAATGCCTTGTCATACTTTGGGGGCGTACCCCAGGCCATTGTATCATATAATCTAAAGTCAGCAGTTACTAAAGCCAGTAAATACGAGCCTCGTATCAATCGCTCATTTTTAGATTTTGCGAGTCATTACAACAGCGTAGTAAATCCGGCTCGTGGATATGCCCCGCAGGATAAAGCATTGGTGGAAAATGCCGTAAACTTATCCTACCGGCGAATTTATTCCCCCATACGCAACATGACCTTCTTTTCTCTGGATGACCTCAATAAAGAGATCCAAAAACACCTTGTAGGCTATAATAACATGTTGTAGCAACGACGCTCCTGCAGTAGACGTGAGCTCTTCCAAACATTAGAGCGGCAGCACCTTAAGCCGCTTCCTCCAACGCGATATGAAATAAAAGGATATCGCCGGGCTAAGGTCCAAAAAACTGGATATGTTTATTTCTCTCCGGACAACAATTACTACAGCGTTCCCTATCGTTATATCGGTAAAAGCACTCAAATCCACTATACCGGCTCGAGTGTTGAGGTCTTTTACAATCAACAGCGTATTGCTTCCCACCAAAGAAACCCTTCTCCAGGCGAGTACAACACCGATAAAAGCCACTTGAGTAGCACACACAAAGCCTATCTTGAGTGGAGCCCTGAATTTTTTAAGAACAAGGCACTAAAGCATGGAGTTAACGTCCATGATTTTGTATCCAGTTTGTTTGATAATCAATCTTATCCCGAAGTTATTTACAAGAGAGCCATGGGCGTAATCCAATTGCATCGGATCTATGGTACCGAAAGACTCAACAACGCTTGTAAATTGGCTCTTGATGTCGGCATACACTCCTATGGACGACTTAAAAACATCCTTAAGAATAAACGGGACGTTTTTGTTGAGGAGCCGGATAATCAAAGAGCATCCCATATACCCACTCATAGCAACTTAAGAGGGGCAACTAACTATAAATAAACCAATAAACATGAACAACAATCAAACAGTAGAAAAACTTCGCCATATGCGAATCAATGCTATGGCAGACCTGCATTTACAGCACGTCAAGAATAATCAGTTAGGCACTTTGACTGCGGATGAATACCTGGCCTTACTTACCGATCATGAATGGGAAGAGCGTCAGAATAAGAAAATCAACAGACTTATTAAACATGCCGGGTTCAGACAAAAAGCCACACTCGCAGACATCGATTACAGTGCCACCAGAACGCTTGATAAAAACATGTTCCAACGGCTGGCCACACTTGATTTTATCAAGAGAAACGAGAACGTTATAATAACCGGGTTAACAGGGGTTGGAAAGAGCTTCCTTGCTCAGGCTATTGGCCATCAAGCCTGCATGATGGAATACAAGGTTCTTTACTCAATTACGTCCAGATTATTTAAGCGCCTTAAATTATCAAGGATGGATGGAACATATATGAATGACATTAATAAATTAGCCAAAACGGATGTCCTTATACTAGATGATTTTGGGCTACAAGCTTTTGACAAGCAGGACCGTGAGTCGCTTATGGATATAATAGAAGACAGACACAGTAAGAAAACAACTATTGTGGCTTCACAGATACCAGTCTCGGTTTGGTACGACATTATTGGAGAAGGAACGATTGCAGATGCAATACTCGACCGACTGGTAAACGCCTCTCATCGAATCGACCTAAATGGACCCTCATTAAGAAAGGGGATTTTAGCAAGCGAATAGCATTTTTTTTGTACTATTGCACCATCTCTCAGACTGGCACATTTTTACCGAAATGCCTGGCACAAATAACACCGAAATACTCAGTAGCAAGCGATAGACTCTCAATACTCGCTTGCGGTTCCATCTATAGCCTTCTTGGCGTATTCGACCATAATATTCATCAAAGCCACGCGTTGGAAGTTTCTCTGACAGTTCTTCCAACTTGTTGATGACTTCAACATCGTTTCGTTTGCTTTCATAATACCACATGGAGCGATGCAATCCAATCAATCGGCACGCCCTGCCGATGCCGATCAAGTATGTGGAATGCAAGTATTCGGCTCGCTCTTTTTTCTCGCAGGGCTTTAAAACTTTTTTCCAAGCAAATCCTTTAGCATCAAGTTATCTAAACTCTGATCTGCATACATCTGCTTGAGTTTACGGTTTTCTTCCTCCAGTTCTTTTAAACGTTTTAACTGAGAGGCTTCCATACCAGAATACTTCTTGCGCCAATTATAAAATGTAGCCTTGGCAATGCCATGCTCGCGACATATCGTTTGAGCATCAATACCACTTTCATACTCCTTTATAATTTTTACAATTTGGCTTTCTGTGAGTCTTGTTTTTTTCATAACTCTGTTTTGACTGCTTAAAATTAATAATTTGTCTAATTTTAAACTGTCCGATTTTCAGGGAAGGCTACACCTCTTTACCCCCCCCCAATGTTTTATACATGGTGTTGTGTTCTGTAATTCTTATTCAGAGAAAACAAATCATCTTAAAATGAAAGTATATTTGACTGAATAATCACCTGTTTTTTCAAATGTATAGCTCTTTTCTATATAGATTTCATCATCTTCATCAAAAGACACTGGTTCTCTATAATATTTTAATACTTTCTCTGAATCAAAAGTAATCAGAACTGAGTCTCCGAGCAGATTGTTTTGTTTCAATATCCCTGTTGGCATTTCTTTAATTTTGCTATTAGTTGGCAAATTTAAATTAAAAGAAATACTTGCATTAGGTGAAATTTCAAAATTCTTTATTGTGTTATTGATGATTTTGTCCTCAATTAATATATCGCCCATTAAAACAAAATCAATATTTCCACTTGAATTATTTGAATAAACAAACTCTGCTGAAAATTCTGAATCAACTTCTTTTTTACAACTATTTAAAATCAGGTTAAAACCTATCAAAAATATTATCCAATTGACTTTTATTAGAGTTTTCATATTTGCTTTTTATATTGTTTTTCCATTCGTCCATTGTACTAGCACTAATAAGAGCATCTTCTAATTGTCGCAGAGAATACCCTAAAGGTAATAAAGAATGTACTATTGCAGTATAGTCTCCATGATAAGATGGCCTATACGTTGATGAAATAAACCTAGTAGTAAATTCTCTTTGCACCCCTCTTGCCCAACTTTCTTTAAGCTTCGTCTCAGCATTTATAAAATCACTAATTCGATTTGAGCCTTTTGCGTTAACAATTTTTTGCCAATGGGCACAATGTGCTAACTCATGAATCGTCGTGGCATAAATAGCTGTGGTAGATGCGTCACTGTTTTGACCTTTGTAAATCCTAATATGTGGAAACGTGAACCAATTTCTCCATTTAGCAAAGTCAGCAGCTTTATCTTCGCCAAGCTTATCATAATATCCAATTTTTAATTCCGAGCGAAACCACTTTTTTTCAAATGGTATCTGAGTGTTAAATGGATTTCGATAAAAATAATCATAGGCAGCTTGATGAATAAAAGCATAACGTAAAGATGCTCCCCCAGTAATATCAAGATTCCAATCCCCCCTTTGTTTAGGGCCATTATAATATGCTTGCCCCCATGTCCCACTTCGAATACTCCAATAATTTCTCTCCCATTTAACACTATAGTTAGCATCACGCCTAAATTGCCCATCACATGAAAACCGCCCTTCGGTGTTTGTATAGCCCCTATGAGTTGTAAACCATCTTCTGGCTTTTACCTTGCAACCAACGATTGCTCTCCCATTAGCTGTGATTCTACCTGCTGGTCTCCATTTGCTTGCTTTAAGCACACCCCCCGAAATATTCGTTTCATCAAGATTTCCTGTTATTTCTAGTGCTTTATCTTCAAGCATATCCCAAAACGGAATATTCACAGTTGCACTTTTTAGATTACTATCCTCGTCCTTTTCCTCAATTAAAAAAAGTTCAGATAGAATTTCGTGCGTTATTGTTGGAAAATTGTAATCAGGTGCGACTACTGTATATTGCCAAGTTATCACCGTGTCAGGTAAGGTTGGGTCATGATAACAAATCCCAGGGGAAACAATCTCATAATCTAAAGGATAATCATAAAAATGCAATAAAGTGTCTTGTTTTAACAAATTAAGTTCTTCTTCATTTTTTGGAAGAAATCGAACATATAAATGCGTAGTTTCGATTTCAAAATCATCATCTATAAAAGAAGATTTCAAAGCATTGCTTGATTTCAATTCAGCAAGAGCTTTTCTCATATTCTCGACAGAGTAAGGGTTCTCAAGCTGTTTTCCCAAAATTGTATTGTCATTTAGAACATCAATACTTTCGAAATCGTCAATTTGAACAATATCCAAATTGTCCTCTTTTTGACAACTTACAAGAAATGAAGTTGCCATAACTAGCAAGGTTAGTTTTAAAATTTTCACTTTAATAATATTTTAAATTTTGCCTACTCAATTTTATATAGTGAATTTTCAGCATATTCCACTTTGGGGTTAGGTTGCTAGCCTTTATGTAGCAATTTTTTATTTTTTTTATTCTGACTAACGTAAAATTTTGTCATTGAAAATCAGGTAATTGAAAATCCAAGATCTTCAGGGTTTAGTCCAAATTTATCTATTTGTTTTTTGATTCTTTTGGTTAATCCGAGCTTTCTTTTTTGGTCAAGAAAGAGATACCCTTCAGGGTTGATGTATTGGGTGTTATTGACCACCATATTCCAAATAATGACTGCTAGTTTCCGGGCAGTAGCACTGATGGCAGAAGTTCTGCCTTTTCTGAAGTTAACCCGATGAAAGAAATCCCTCAATGGGGTAGAGTCCTTCAGATTACCAATGGCATTTGCTGCATTTCTCAATGCTATTTTCAATCGATTGCTGCCTTTTGGCACTTTGCTTGAGAGCACCTTTCCGCCGCTAATCTTGTTGTTTGGAGCCAATCTAAGCCAGCTGGCAAAATGTTTGGCTGAAGGGAATCGTTTAATACCTTCCAGTCCAACTTCACTGATAAGAGCTAAAACAGTGCCATAACTCATTCCTTCTATAGCAAGCAGATCGATTCCTTCAAGGAGTTGATATGCCTTCAGGTTTAAATCGATATTTTTAGGCGTGTTTTTGTTGATGCGCTTATATGATTTAGGATCTATACAGTGCTGCTTCTTATTGTCATCATTTTCTATGATTTGATTCAGGAGCTGTTCAATTTCGATGTCGCATTGGGAGATCTTTAATTGTAGATGGTCGTATGTCTCAAGCTCTTGTTTAAGGGCAAACAGGTAATCTTGTCGTCCATTGGATTGAAGAGCTCGGGCGATTTCATCTTCAGAACGTCTGCAGTTGAAATGTCGAAGCTCTGCCAGTTTGCGGGGATTTGTTTCACCTTGGCAAATGCTTCGGATGATTTTTAGACCAGTAAGTCCGCAAATATCTTTTACAACAACATCTAATCTTAAATTTAGAAGCCGAAGGTACTTTTGCATTTTCTTTGAGGTTGATGCTACCATGTGAAGTAAATTCGCCCTGTGTCTACAATAGGTACGAAGTTGCTCGGTTTGAACATCTGGTAAAAAACTGCTGCTCAATAAACCCAAGGAATGAAGTCTTTGAATCCATTGACAATCTTTGATGTCGGTCTTTTTTCCTTTGATGTTTTTAGTAAATTTTCCATTGCAGAGGATTACTTCAAATCCCTGGGCCATGAGCACTGCATAAAGGTTTTGCCAGTATGTGCCTGTACTCTCCATGGCAATTGTCCGGATTTGGTTTTCAGTTAACCATTGGGCTAAATCATAAAGATCTTCATTAAAAACTCCAAATTCTCGAACATCTTTATCTTCCTGACCAATGGCAACCCAATGTGACCGACTCCCAATATCAATACCAGCAGCCTTTGGGTTGATGATTTTCATCGAAATAGAATCATTCTGGGTAAAACGGTTCAAAATGTGCCACTCATTTCGGCCAAAATGTGCCACGAACCAAGGCCAGATTTTGAAAAAATCGCAACAGTAATGCCCCTTTCTGTTTCGGTTCGAACTGTGCCAATTATTTCGGTTCGAATTGTGCCATTTTGGAGAGCCGCTTAAGGCTCACGATTACGGTTTGATTTGTGCCAGTTTGAGAGATCAAGTTTAATTTTCTATATCGCCATAAAAAAGCGATATGGCACACATTCTTGATCTAATGGAACTAAAGCAAATTTTAAGGTTGCACATGGATGGCTTAAGTAATCGTCGTATATCTGATACTCTTGGCATTCATCGCAACACTATTAACAGTTATGTAAGTCAGTTTAAGGCTAGTAAGCATGGCATAGAAGAACTCCTAAAGCTATCGGATTATGAACTTGCCCAGTTGTTCCCGGGCCACACCACCATAAAGAATCCTCGCTTTGATGAACTGATGCAGTTCTTCACCAATATGCATGCAGAACCAAATCATCCTGGATTTACGCTACTACATCATTACTCTGAATATAAGTCGTCAGCTAAAGAGCCATACAGTTACACTCAATTTGTCGAGCACTACCGAAGGAAGTACTCTAAAGAGAAGGGCTCGATGAAACTTCCCCATAAGCCCGGTCATGAACTCTACATTGACTTCGCCGGCAAGAAGCTTAAAATAGTTGATAAGCATACCGGGGAAATCCAGGCAGTAGAGGTGTTTGTGGCTATTTTGCCCTGCAGTCAGTACACTTACGTTGAGGCCTGTCCCGACCAAACCATGGAATCCTTAATAAAGTGCACTGCCAATGCCTTGTCATACTTTGGGGGCGTACCCCAGGCCATTGTATCATATAATCTAAAGTCAGCAGTTACTAAAGCCAGTAAATACGAGCCTCGTATCAATCGCTCATTTTTAGATTTTGCGAGTCATTACAACAGCGTAGTAAATCCGGCTCGTGGATATGCCCCGCAGGATAAAGCATTGGTGGAAAATGCCGTAAACTTATCCTACCGGCGAATTTATTCCCCCATACGCAACATGACCTTCTTTTCTCTGGATGACCTCAATAAAGAGATCCAAAAACACCTTGTAGGCTATAATAACATGTTGTAGCAACGACGCTCCTGCAGTAGACGTGAGCTCTTCCAAACATTAGAGCGGCAGCACCTTAAGCCGCTTCCTCCAACGCGATATGAAATAAAAGGATATCGCCGGGCTAAGGTCCAAAAAACTGGATATGTTTATTTCTCTCCGGACAACAATTACTACAGCGTTCCCTATCGTTATATCGGTAAAAGCACTCAAATCCACTATACCGGCTCGAGTGTTGAGGTCTTTTACAATCAACAGCGTATTGCTTCCCACCAAAGAAACCCTTCTCCAGGCGAGTACAACACCGATAAAAGCCACTTGAGTAGCACACACAAAGCCTATCTTGAGTGGAGCCCTGAATTTTTTAAGAACAAGGCACTAAAGCATGGAGTTAACGTCCATGATTTTGTATCCAGTTTGTTTGATAATCAATCTTATCCCGAAGTTATTTACAAGAGAGCCATGGGCGTAATCCAATTGCATCGGATCTATGGTACCGAAAGACTCAACAACGCTTGTAAATTGGCTCTTGATGTCGGCATACACTCCTATGGACGACTTAAAAACATCCTTAAGAATAAACGGGACGTTTTTGTTGAGGAGCCGGATAATCAAAGAGCATCCCATATACCCACTCATAGCAACTTAAGAGGGGCAACTAACTATAAATAAACCAATAAACATGAACAACAATCAAACAGTAGAAAAACTTCGCCATATGCGAATCAATGCTATGGCAGACCTGCATTTACAGCACGTCAAGAATAATCAGTTAGGCACTTTGACTGCGGATGAATACCTGGCCTTACTTACCGATCATGAATGGGAAGAGCGTCAGAATAAGAAAATCAACAGACTTATTAAACATGCCGGGTTCAGACAAAAAGCCACACTCGCAGACATCGATTACAGTGCCACCAGAACGCTTGATAAAAACATGTTCCAACGGCTGGCCACACTTGATTTTATCAAGAGAAACGAGAACGTTATAATAACCGGGTTAACAGGGGTTGGAAAGAGCTTCCTTGCTCAGGCTATTGGCCATCAAGCCTGCATGATGGAATACAAGGTTCTTTACTCAATTACGTCCAGATTATTTAAGCGCCTTAAATTATCAAGGATGGATGGAACATATATGAATGACATTAATAAATTAGCCAAAACGGATGTCCTTATACTAGATGATTTTGGGCTACAAGCTTTTGACAAGCAGGACCGTGAGTCGCTTATGGATATAATAGAAGACAGACACAGTAAGAAAACAACTATTGTGGCTTCACAGATACCAGTCTCGGTTTGGTACGACATTATTGGAGAAGGAACGATTGCAGATGCAATACTCGACCGACTGGTAAACGCCTCTCATCGAATCGACCTAAATGGACCCTCATTAAGAAAGGGGATTTTAGCAAGCGAATAGCATTTTTTTTGTACTATTGCACCATCTCTCAGACTGGCACATTTTGACCGAAATGCCTGGCACAAATAACACCGAAATACTCAGTTAGAGAGAATTTCAAGGAACTCTTCCTTTTGTGACTTCATTTATTTCTGTTTCCTATAAAGTATCCGTTGAGCAGAATTTATTACAAAAAGAATGGAAAATACACAAATCCTGTACAAGAGAAGTATCTTTATGCATCATAAGAACGTTACTGCACATAGTAATACTCCATAAGCTATTTTCTGATTTGTCAATTGGTCAAACTTTGTATTAGTAATAAAAGCCTTAAGCGCTTTTATTGAAATAGAGTATTAGTTTTGGAGTAAATCAATACCTAAATTTATGAAGCTAAAGAATTATCTGTTAATACTGACAACCTTGTGTATCGCTTTTTACTCCTGCAAAGTAGAAGAGGAGGAGCCAGAACCGGAGAAAACCCTGACTTTACTTCCATTCCGAGATGACCTGCTTAGGTTCTGGCATCATGATTCAGACCCCCAAGGGTAATTTTAGATGCAGTGGATTCACATTTTCTTCAGATGATGGTGAAGACACTTTTGTCGATTATTTATGCGAAGGTGTAGGATGGGTTCAAAGGCTCCATTACAAAGGAGATCATTTGTATAGAAAACGCATCCTGAAGGATTATCGCGTAAAGAAATAAAAAACCTCTCATCAACCAATTTACAGGGCTCATACTTCACCAAGGTTTTGCATTCAAATGATTCATTTATTTGGTAGCAATCTGCTGTGGGGCAAATCTTTTTCGTGTAGTACAGTTAAAAGTCCATTCATAATTGTCCACTTCAAAACAAAACCCCGGCATCGAACTTCGAGCCGGGGTTTTTTATATTACTCAGTGTCTTAATTACAATTCCAGATCCACATTGTGGAGCTCGTTCCAGGGCAGACCGTGTTTGTTAAGTTCAGCCATAAACGGATCGGGATCGAACTCTTCTACGTTGAATACACCGGGCTTCTTCCAAAGTCCTTTCAAGTACATCATCGCACCTATCATACAGGGGACTCCGGTAGTGTAGCTTACTGCCTGTGTGCCGGTTTCCTGATAAGCCACCTCGTGGCTGCAGTTGTTGTAAATGTAGTAGGTCTTTTCCTTACCGTCTTTCACACCCTTGATGCGGCAGCCGATAGAGGTCCATCCCTTGTAGTTTTCTCCCAGATCGCCGGGGTTGGGCAATACTGCCTTAAGGAACTGGATAGGCACTATCTCTACTCCATTGTAAACAATTGGATCTATCCTTGCCATACCAATATTTTGAATTACCCTAAGGTGTGTCAGATATTCCTGACCAAAGGTCATCCAGAATCTTGCCCTCTTGATTGTCGGGAAATTCTTGACTATTGACTCAAGCTCTTCGTGATAGATAAGGTATGATTCCTTAGGACCAATCTCAGGATAGTTCAACGTTTTATGTATCTCATGTGGCTCAGTATAGACCCACTTACCGTTTTCCCAGTACTTACCCTTCTGTGTTACTTCGCGGATATTGATTTCAGGGTTGAAATTAGTTGCAAAGGGCTTACCATGATCGCCTGCGTTGCAGTCAACAATGTCGAGATAGTGAATCTCGTCGAAATGGTGCTTCGCTGCATAAGCAGTATAGATATTGGTAACTCCGGGGTCAAATCCGCAGCCCAGGATTGCAGTGAGCCCTGCTTCTTTGAACTTGTCCTGATATGCCCACTGCCATTTGTATTCAAACTTGGCTTCGTCCTTTGGCTCATAGTTGGCTGTGTCAAGGTAAGCTACTCCAGTCTCAAGACAGGCATCCATTATAGTCAAATCCTGATAGGGGAGGGCTACATTGACTACTAAGTCAGGTTTGAAACTTCTTATCAGTTCTACCAGTTCAGATACGTTATCAGCATCAACCTGTGCGGTCTTAATCCGGTTGCCACCAATCTGGGCGGCAATGGCGTCGCACTTGCTCTTGGTGCGACTGGCCAGCATTATGTCACTGAATACTTCAGGCAAACCCGCCATCTTATGCACAACTACGGTGCCTACACCTCCAGCGCCAATAACTAATACTTTACCCATTTCCAATTTTTAGTTTATCTATTTGGTTTGTTTAATTTGAAGCCGCAAAGAAAATGAAATTTGCGGAACTTACTAAAAATAATTGTTTTGAAGCTACTTTCCTAGTTCTTCCTGAATATTACAAACACAGGCAGGTGGTCGCTAAAACCGCCATGATAATTGTTTCCTACATAGGTACGCCATGTGTAACCCTTGTAATCTCCGCTTTGCTGCAACAAAAATTCTCGTTTGAATACAGCTGCTGTGTGGTAATACACGCTGCCTTCTCCCTTGTTGAGGAAGGCAGGACTGAGTATGATCTGGTCAAATAGGTTCCACTGTCCATTGTAAGGCAAGCTGCCCTGACCGCTCTCAAACATGCCGGCCATAGGGTTGAAGAGTTCGCCCTCAGCTGGGTTTGGAGTCTTTACGGCTCTCAGGATGTCAACGATGCTCTCGTCGGTGGGGTCGTCGTTGAAGTCACCCATCACCATAATCCTGGCTTCGGGATCTTCCTGTAACAGTGAGTCGACAATCCATCTGGTAAGTTGTGCTGCTTTTTCCCTGAATGGGGAGTTATTGCCTGCATCCGAACTCCTGCGTGCTGGCCAGTGGTTGACAATCACATGCACTTTGTCACCAAGCAGCAATCCCTTCACTACAAGCTGGTCGCGGGTAGCAAATTTTTGTCCGCTCTGTGGGTCAGTCAGCTCAAGGCTGTATTTGTGACTATCAATAAGTTCGAATTCCCCAGGCCTGTATAGCAATGCTACATCGATACCTCTGGCATCGGGTGAGTCGTAATGAACGATACCATAGTTGAATTCTTTCAGAACATCTGAGTTGACAAGGTTTTCCAGTACGCCTCTGTTTTCAACCTCACACAAGCCAATCATCGCAGGTGCCCTGTACTCGCTTGCTATACGCGAAATCACCAGACCAATATTCCTAATCTTGTTCTCATACTTGTCCTGAGACCACTTCTTCGCACTGTTTGGCAAGAACTCCTCGTCATTGATCGCGGGGTCATCTACTGTATCAAAGAGGTTCTCGACGTTGTAGGAAACTACCAGGGCTTCCCTGCCACCATACTTCTCATCTTCTCCCGGGCAAGAGGTCAGGGATACCAGCAAAAATGCCAACAAAATGTTGAGCAATAGTTTAAAATTCATCTTCAGATAGTTTTTTATAACGTATTTAAGTCTGTTAATGCCAGAACATTAAAACAAACAGTTCAGGTCGCTAACTGTTTATTAAAAGTAGCAATTATTCTGTCCTGCTATATATGTTTTTTGCAACAATATGATCGAATAGACCATCCGGTAGCCAGTACCTAAGTTTCCTGCCTTGCCTGAACGACTCCCTGATCACTGTTGATGAAATATCCAATAGTGGCGCTTCAACAATCCTGATATTTGGATTGCTGATGTCACCAGTGGGATAGCCCGGACGCGGATAAACCAGAATCTTGTATGTACTTACCAGCCTTTCGTGCTCCTTCCATCTGTCAAGGAGCAGGAGGTTGTCTGATCCCATGATAAGGTAAAATTCACGGTCGGGGTACCTTTGGGAAAGGGTGTCAAGGGTGTTGATTGTATAAGAGGGGCGGGGTAAAGTAAATTCAATATCACTTGCGTGGAAACGCGGCTCGTCTCTGATGGCTATCTGCACCATCTTCAGACGCTGGTCCTCGGGGACCAGCGATCCAGCGTCCTTAAGTGGGTTATGCGGACTTACGATAAACCACAGTTCGTCGAGTCCCTCGTATTCGAGCATGTAGTTTGCAATTGCCAGATGCCCGATATGAGGGGGATTGAAAGAGCCTGATAATATTCCGGTCTTTTTCATCTTCCCGGTGTTCATTTAAGAAAGTCCCTGACCAGGTCTTCAGTTTCCAGACAAGCCTTTGTAAGGTCATCATTGACTATGATCTTGTCGAAGAGGGGTGCATATTCTAGTTCCTGCTCAGCCTTTGCGATACGTTTGGCTATGGTCTCGGCAGAGTCGGTACCTCTGCCTTCAAGCCTCTTGCGCAGTTCCTCTACAGATGGCGCCTTGATAAAGACCGAGAGGGCCTTGTCGCCATAGTACTTCTTGATATTGACGCCACCCACTACATCAACGTCAAAGATTACATTGCTACCGGAGTTGAATATTCTTTCAACCTCACTTTTCAGGGTGCCGTAATAAACTCCTGAATAGACTTCTTCCCACTCAAGGAAATCGCCTTTGTCAATTCTTTCCCTGAATGTGTCCTTGTCCAGAAAATAGTAGTCCACCCCATCCTGCTCGTTACCACGAGGACTGCGTGATGTTGCTGATATGCTGAAGGAAAGGTTGAGCCCCTTCGCCAGCAGGTGTTTGACTATAGTTGTCTTGCCCGATCCTGAGGGGGCAGAGAATATTATCAGCTTTCCTCCAGACATCTTATACGTCTTTTACAATACGTTTAGCAATTGTTCTTTGATCTTCTCGAGCTCATCCTTCATCTGGATTACCAGTTTCTGGATATCGCTGTCGTTGGCCTTGGAGCCGAGGGTATTGATCTCCCTGCCAATCTCCTGGGTAATGAAGCCAAGTTTCTTGCCGACCTGATCATCCTCGGCTATGGTTTCCCTAAAATATGCGATATGGTTTCTGAGTCTTACCTTCTCCTCGGTAACATCGAGTTTTTCGAGGTAGTATATAAGTTCCTGCTCGAAACGATTTTGGTCAATGGTGCGATCCGCAAGTTCGTCAAGCGATTCCCTGATTCTGCCCCTGATCCTGTCGATCCTGGATTTCTCGTATTTTTCTACTTCCTGACTGAGGCTCTCGATCAGGTCTATGCGGTGCATAATATCTTCATAGAGGGCTGCGCCTTCCTGGATACGAAACTGCTTCATGGCTTCAAGTGCCTCGAGGATGCCGTGTCTTACAACTCTCCATTCGTCCTCGTCAACCTGGTTTTGCTCAACCTTCATTGTCTCGGGAAGGTATAGTATGGTGCGGATAAAGTCGGTGCTTTCGTTGATGCCCAGGTTTTCAGCTATCGACTTGAGTCGCTTATAATAATGTTCGAAGATCTGCTCATTAATCTGAGGAATCTTGTCGGGTACAGCCGACTCAACAGTAATCGTAAGATCTACCTTGCCTCGTTGAACTTCTGCAGCAAAAAGGTTGCGGATATCAAATTCCCTGTCCCTGTAAATCTGGGGCATTCTCATGTTGAGGTCAAGCTGTTTGCTGTTCAGAGACTTTATCTCAATATCGACTTTCTTGTCCGGTAGTTCACAGGTGTACTTGCCGAAACCTGTCATTGATCTTATCATCGCAGTGCGTTTTTATCAGACCGCTAATTTACTCTTTATTGAGGAGAAATGATGATTTTTTGAACAAAACCGGAGAGCCCTTGGTTTATAGAGCGATAATAGGGATGTGGTAAAATATGGGAAGGTATTCAATAAAAGATCTTGAGAAAATTTCGGGCATTAAGGCACATACTATTCGTATGTGGGAGCGTAGGTACCAACTGATTAGGCCTCAACGGACCGACACCAATATCAGGTATTATTCAGATTGTGAGCTGCGACGCTTGCTCAATATAGCTATCCTGAATCATAACGGCATTAAGGTTTCACATATTGCTGAAATGTCTGATGATGAGATACGCAGCCGAGTGTTGGACATTTCGCTCGACAGCCGCCTGACCAATGTACAGGTGGAGAATATGATGGTATCTGTTCTTGAACTGGATGAAATCAAGTTCTCCAACGCCCTGCGTACAGCAATTCTCAAATACGGCTTTGAATCAACCGTGGAAACGGTGCTGCTTCCCTTCCTCGAAAGAGTTACCATCCTATGGCAAGCCGGCACAGTCAGAACTGTTCAGGGATACTTTATCAACAGCCTGGTAAGGCAGAAACTTTTTGTTGCAATCGACAATGAAATGCAGAACGGCCCAAAGCAGGGTCCACGCATCTGTATCTTTCTTCCCGAATTTGAGAAGATGGAAATTGAACCGCTGATGTACAACCTGATAGCACGCAAGGAGGGTCTTGAGGTGATCTACCTGGGCATGCCAATTTCAGGAGATGACCTCTGCGCTATCAATAGGCTGAAACCTTGCGATATATATATGACTTCATTCTTTTCACCTGTATCCAAAGAGAAGCTGGAGAAATGGATGAAGGAATTACGTGATCTCTTCCCCGATACTCCATTCCTGATAACCGGGACAAAGGTCAGGGAAATGGATCCATCGATGCCAACAGGATTTACACATATCCCTACTATAAAGGCTTTTAAGGAACATCTACGCCTACTGAAATACTCAGAGTACAGCTACTAGTTCTTCTCTGCTTCATGATGCACAACAGGATGGCTCACAACTCCTTTGCCCTTCCACTTGCCACTCTTGTAGTACAGCCAGGTACCCGCCAGGCCTATAAACCATCCGCAGGGGATACTCCACCAGATACCTGATTCACCAATTCGCTCCGACAGAAACCATGCAATGGGTATCCTTACTATCCAAAGCGAGATAAGGGTTATGAACATCGGGACCAGCGTGTCGCCGGCACCTCTAAGCATACCATGCATTACAAACATGGACGAGAATACTATGTAAAAGGAACTAACAATAATCAGGTAGTCATAGCCCTGTCTGATAACTGCCGGGTCGTCGGAAAACATCTTCATCATGGGCTCACCTAGGATAATGATGATGGTCATCACAGTGAGACTGAATATCCAGGACAGCCTCTGGGCTGCCCTGACCCCGCGTCTGATTCTTTCAAACTCATTAGCACCAAGGTTTTGCCCCACAAAGGCAGAGAGAGCCGATCCAATATTCATCGATGGTATCGTCGCAATTGCATCTATGCGGTTGGCTGCCACATAGGCCGCCAGAGTAGTAGTGTCGAAATTGTTTATTATCCTGATCAGGGCCATCATACCCATTGCCACAAAGGTTTGCTGAAAACCTGTGGGAAGTCCGATTCTGACACTTTGCCGGAAAGTAAGTGTGTCGAATTTAAACAGTCGGAGACTGAAGCGGATGAGGTGACTGCTGCGGTTGATGTGTATTGCTGTACCTACCAGGGCTATGGTCTGCGAGATTACCGTTGCCCATGCTGCTCCTGCAACACCCCAATTGAAGACCAGTATAAAGAGAAGATCCAAAACAATATTGAGGCATGTGGCCAGTACCAGGAAGTTGAGCGGTGTGCGACTGTCACCTAGTCCCCTTAGGATTGATGCTGTACCGTTGAAGCCAAAGAAGCTGACCATTCCCACCATGTATATGCTGAAGTAGGTAGTGGCCTGGGGCATCACGTCTTCGCCGATATTAAGTAGTTCGAAGATCTGTCTGCAAAAAACTATCCCAAATATGGTGAGGAATAAACCTGCTACAAGCAAGACGAGGTAGATGGTTCCAATGGCTTTCTTTACCTGCTCATAGTCTTTTGCACCGAAGTACTGACTTATTACTACTGTGGCACCACTGCCGATTCCAATTACAAAAGAGATAAGGGTGTAGAAGATAGGGAAGGATGCTCCTACTGCTGCAAGCGCCTCCGTACCAAGGTATTTCCCGACGATGATGCTATCAATTATGTTGTAGAACTGCTGCAGTAAGTTGCCGACTATCAAAGGAAAGGCAAATCTGACGATCAATCTGCCTTCATTTCCTGACGTGAAATCCTTCATATAAAGGAGCGCTAAGTAAAACTCAACAAATATATAACTTTCACGTAAAATGCCCGTTATTATATATGAGACTTAGCCAAAGCCCAATGGTCTGATAATTGTACATTACACCTTTTGTATGGGAATTTAGTTATTTTTACCCCCATGAATCTAACTAGACTGATTGTGAGAAAGTACAGATTTCTTTTTGTTGTGTTGATGGCTTTGATGATTCTACCTGCGTATGCAACGGACTATGCGGTTGACAGGTATTTTCCCCAATACAAGCTGCCTTTTTGGTGGTTTCAGCTCACCGGGATAGAGAGGGTTTATGAGACTGAGACGGCAAATGCCGAATGGTATTCCAACCGCAGACATATTGACGGTATGTTGATTCCTATTTACTCCAGGCCTTATATTTCAGGGCTGAATAGTCTTTCTACAAATGTATCACTGGCTCTTAGGGCAAACACAATACGTAGGGGTGGACTAAACGAGAGTAGCATGATGTTTACTTTCAACAAGTCAATTCCGTATTTTGGCCATGCTTTGCCAGTAATCTTTAAATATCCCGAAGTGCCGGATATCACTTTGTCATTGACCGGAAAGGTTACAAAGGGCTTTGACGATTATAAGCGTTTTATGTCGGACCCGGGCGGGGCCGACACACTTGGTGCAAAGATTATCAGAGAAGGCTTTTCCCATGATAAGTTCCGCAGGGAGTTTTTTATTAATAATCCCCAGTTGGTGCAACATGACTGGCATGCCCTACCTGATCTGCCGGAATCGTTTGGAAAGAGCCGAAGGAGAACCGAGGACGCTGAAAGGATGGCCAGGGAACTGCTAAAGGAGCAGAAAGCTAATATTGAGACAACCACACAGCTTTCTAAGGTGGATGCAGCTAAGCAGATATGGACATTTTCGGGAACTGAAAACGTACAATTGTCGCAGTCATATCTGAAAAACTGGGTACGAGGAGGTCAGCAGTCCGTTGCATTGTTGAGCGACCTTCGTTTTTCGGCAGTTTACAAGAAGGATAATGTGCAGTGGGATAATAATTTTACCCATAAGATTGGAATTATCGACAGCGAAGACAGCAAGTCGAGGATCAATGACGACCTTATTGAAGTTACGAGCAAGTACGGAGTCAACGCCAGCAAGAAATGGTACTACAGTTTGCTGTTCTCTTTCAAGACACAGTTCTTTGACGGCTATGCCTCAAGCGACAAGGACAAGGTTAAACCGATATCTTCGGTTATGTCACCCGGCTACTTCTCGCTGGCTGCCGGTATGGACTATAAGACCAAGAATTTCACATTGCTGCTGTCGCCTATCACAAGCAGGTTGACAGTGGTGATGGATACGGCAAAGGTAGATCAGACACGGTATAGCATTGCAGCAGACAAGAAGTCGCTGTTTCTGACCGGTGCTTCGTTCCAGAATAACCTTACATGGAAGGTATCTAAGGACATTGAGTTTAAGTCGGCAATGAACGTATTCTACGACTATTTCGAGAAGGAGAACAAGGTGCAGGCTGACTGGGATCTTACTTTGGATATGAAAATCAATGTGTTCATGACTACCCGCATCACGACAAACTTAAAGTACTACGAGAGTGAGTCGTCAAAATTGCAGGTTCGGGAGAATATGAGCATTGCATTCAGGTACCGGTTTTGACAATTGAGGAGCCTATTTCACCGTTTTAAATATTTATAACAAATAAAGCTGGTCATCTCTTTTTCAGCAGCTTATATTTGCAAAGGAGAATCTAAGCTATTTTTCATGGGTTTAGGTTAGGTTAATTAGGTTTAGGAAGAAAAGAGACTTAAGGCGGAGCCGTCCGGTTTTAAGTCTCTTTTTTTATTTATTAAAAAACCCGTTCCGGTTGGGGCCGAAACGGGTCTTTCTATGTATGAGATATCCTTGCGGATTATCTGGTTCTTGATCTGCGGCCACTATACACGGGAGATTGATCCATGGGAACCACGGTAACAGCCATTCCATTAAAACGGGCCTTTTTGAATCCCTTGATCAGTTGACTTTCGTGTGAGCTGTCGGCCTCAAAGACCGATACCTTTCCTTGAATATCGATCTTGCCAATACTGATCTTCTGGTTTGGTGTCTGCTTGTTGATAAGGCTGATGATCTGCTCGGGACGGATATTGTTGCGTGCACCGAGGTTGATGATGTAGCGGCCAAACTTGGTACGTCTTCCAGCATTTCTGTCACTTGATCTGTCTCCGCTTCTGTCGCTGTTTCTTTCAGATCTTGAACGTCTTTCTTCACCCTTGTTAAGGTCCTGTGCACCTGAGTACACTTCATGAAGGGAGTTGAACTGCCTAGCAATCAGTTTTTCGATTAGCTCCTCGCGTGACATGCCGTTGAGGGTTTCACTAATCACTTCAGAATACTTCTCGAGGTCGAATTGTGCCTTTCCTGTAGCTGCAAGTTCGCTGAGATAGTTTCTAAGTCTCAGTTCAAAAACCTGTTCTCCTGAAGGAATATCTCTCTTGACAATCTTCCTGCCTGTTTGCTTTTCAAGCATGCTAAGCCTTCTGGTTTCAGAAGGTGCAAGGATTGCAATTGATACTCCCTTACGGCCGGCACGACCTGTACGGCCACTGCGGTGGATGTAGTTTTCTGAATCATCAGGCAGGTGATAGTGGATCACGTGAGTCAGGTTGTCAACGTCAAGACCTCGGGCTGCCACGTCAGTAGCTACAAGAATCTGAAGAGACTTATTCCTGAAACGACCCATCACGTAGTCTCGTTGTGACTGAGAAAGATCTCCATGAAGAGCGTCGGCGTTGTAGCCGTCGCTCATCAGCTTGTCGGCTATATCCTTAGTTTCCTGTCTGGTTCTGCAAAACACTATACCGTAAATATCAGGGTTGATATCTGCAATCCTGCGGAGAGCCTCGTAGCTGTTTTGCGGAGCAGTAACCACAAATTCGTGGTCTATATCTTTGTTTGATATATCCTGACGGCTTACAGAGATAGTCTTGGGACTATGCATGTGCTTGCCTGCCATACGAGCTATGTCCGGTGGCATTGTAGCCGAAAATAATAGTGTTTGTTTTTCCTCAGGAGTTTCAGCCATAATGGCGTCCATATCTTCCTTGAAACCCATCTTGAGCATTTCGTCTGCTTCGTCAAGTACGAGGAAGCGGATTGAAGAAAGGTCAAGTTTGTTTCTGCGGATCATGTCGTTGACACGACCGGGAGTACCGACAACTATATCGCACCTTCTCTGGATAGCAGCTATCTGTGAGAAAATTGGAGCACCACCGTACACTGGTACTATAGAATATGGCAGCCCTGTGGCGAATGACTTAAGGTCAGAAGTAATTTGAAGACAGAGCTCCCTTGTTGGACAAAGGATTATTGCCTGAATACCTCTTGTACTTTGATCCATCTTATGGAGAACCGGGAGTCCGAAGGCAGCAGTTTTTCCTGTACCTGTCTGAGCCATGGCTACCAGATCATTGTCGGAATTAAGAATAAAAGGAATGGTTTGAGCCTGAATCGGTGTGGGCATAACAAAGCCAATCTTTTCGATCGATTCGAGCAGTTCAGGCCTAAGCCCGCTTTCAATAAAAGTTTGCATGTAAAAAGTAAAATAATTAAGGAGTGTGATGATGTCTTGCATCACCCACGGGTCCCCGTGTTACTATTATCAGGCAACAAATTTCCTGCCTGTTAAAAACCCGGTCCCGCCAAATGTTCAGATTCCGGTTTTTCAGAAGTCCATGACCGGGAGTGTGGTCTGTTCCGGAAAATCTGGTGCAAAACTACGTATTATAATTCTTACAAGCACTATGGGTCTGTGCTTCTTTTGGTGTGGTTATGCTTTTTTATGATTTCTGCGTTTTTTATGACGTCTTGGGATATGTACTCTGAATATGAGTGTTATTCAGAGTTACGAAATGTAATTCTGACCTCAGCCTTTCGTCGTGAAACACTGATAAGAAGTTTGCCTCTGTACCTTGGCCAGAGATCCAAATAGAAATCTATCGGCATACTTTAGGTTGATAATTAAAGTGATGTAAAAAAAAGGACTTAGTCCTTGTATTTTTAATTAAATGATTTAACTTGCTAATTAAATTGAGTAATTAATTATGGAAATTGAGAATATAAAGTCAGACGAGAGGAGTATGGAGCAAACCATACTCGGTGCGGCGGAGACCTTGTTTATTGAACAGGGTTTTGACAAGACATCAACCGGTCAGATTGCAAAGCTTGCAGGATGCAATCAGGCACTGGTACATTATTACTACCGTACGAAGGAAAAGTTGTTCGACCTGGTGTTTGAAAAGAAGATGCGGATGGCTCTCAACAACTTCCTGCAGGTGGAGTCTGAAGGTCTGGATTTTGAGAAGAGAATTCCCCTGATGGTTGGACTTCACTTCGATTTCCTGAAGAACAATCCCAGGATAGCGTCATTCCTGCTGCATGAACTCTCCCGAAATCCGGCCCGCATCAGGAATATGATAGATAAGATAAGGCAGTATGCACAACCTTTGCTTGAAAGGCTTAACCGGGATCTTGAGGAAGCTGTGAAACAGGGCAGAATACGCCCCATCACGGGGATTGACCTGTTGCTGACCATTGTGTCACTAAATGTGGCTCCCTTTCTGATTAGGCCGGTATTTCAGACCGCGTTAAGTCTGAGCGATAAGGAGATTGAAGATATTCTTGAAAACCGGAAGAGAGAGATTGTTGAAACCGTATTATCACGTCTGAGACCTGTTGCCGGAAATTGAATAATGGTTCCGACTCCTGCGCCCAGCTGACGACTCTTGCCAGGTTAAAACGAGGAACGGCAACTATTACCGGGAGTCTGATAACATATCCGGCGAGATCATAATCAATATTTAGAAAGTAGTTCCATGAAAAGGACACAGATAATATTTTTCCTCACGATGCTCACCTTGCAGAGCCATGCACAGGTGACAATTGAGGAATGCTATGCTGCTGCAAGGACCAACTATCCTTTAATTAAGCAACTAGACCTGATAGAAAGGGCAAAGGAGTTCAACCTGCAAAATGCAGGCAAGGGCTATCTCCCTCAGGTTAACATCGTTGCCCAGGCATCCTGGCAGTCGGATGTTCCTCATATCCCGCTCGATACATCCAATCCCATGCTTGGAACCATTATGCCAGATCCGGTCAGCAAGGATCAGTACAAAGCTGTTCTTGAGCTTAGCCAGGTGTTATGGGACGGTGGTCGTATCAAGTCACATCGTGAGATGATTGAGTCATCGGCCGGGGTAAGCGGACAGAATGTTGAAGTCAACCTCTACCACCTCAATGAGCGTATTGACCAGTTGTACTTCGGAATCCTGCTTATAGATGCTCAACTTAAGCAAAACAAGGTGCTTCAGGATGAGCTGGAGCGAAACCACAAACTAATCCTGAGTTATGTAGATAATGGTATAGCAAACCAGTCAGACCTGAACGCAGTTAGGGTTGACCAGTTGAAAGCCTTTCAAACTGAGGCTGGACTACTCAAAACGCGCGAGGCATACATCGGGATGCTTGGTTTGCTGACGGGTATGGAACTAAGCATGGATACCCAACTGATCAAGCCAGAACCTGTACTTCCACAGACTCGCGAGATAAAGCGCCCCGAACTTGAGCTCTATGAGCTGAGGATAGTGGATCTGAACTCAGGATACAGCGAAATCCGTTCAGACCTCAGACCTAAGCTGGGGCTATTCCTGAATCTTGGCTATGGTCGCCCGGGACTTAATATGCTCGACGATAGTTTTAATTCTTATTACATCGGCGGGGTCCAGCTTGCATGGAACCTTGGTTCCCTATACCGCCTCCGTGACAGGAAAAACCTGATAAGTACCAATATCGAAAGTGTTAAGGTCGAGAAGGAGAGCTTTCTTGCAAATACTATGATAGACCTGGTGCAAAAAGACAATGCTGTGAGAAGTCTTTATGAACAGCTTAGCTATGATGATGAGATAATTTCCCTGCTGACGGAGGTCAGAAGGGCTTCAGAGGCAAAGATTGCCTTTGGTACTATTTCGGGTAGCGAGCTTATGAGAGATTTGCATGCCGAACAGATGGCTATTCAAAACAAGATTATGCATGAGACCCAGTTGCTTATGGCAATCTACAATCTCAGATTTATCACAAATGACTATCAGATAGATGAAACAAAATAAACTCAAGTATATGAGAGGGATTGGCGCAATTACATCCGCCTTTTGCATGCTTGCTATGCTTACTTCGTGCGGTGGAGACAGTCATAATTATGATGCTTCAGGAATCTTCGAGGCAACCGAGATACTGGTTTCAGCTCAGGCCTCTGGTCAGATCGTGCAACTGAACCTGGAGGAGGGACAGGTGCTCATGTCCGGACAAAGCGTGGGACTTATCGATACTACCCGACTTAGTCTGCAGAAGAGACAGCTGCTTGCAAGTATTACGGCCTTGCAAAACAGGAAGGTCAATATAGCCCTTCAGACGGCTCCCATGAAACAGGAGATTGAAAAGCAGAAGATTGAGAGACAGCGCTTTCAAAACCTGCTGGACTCTGATGCAGGAAACAGGAAAACACTTGAGGATATAGAGGCTCAACTTGACATCCTTGAAAAGCACCTGCAAGCCCAGACCGAGAGTTTTGAGAAAAGCAACAGATCTCTGGCTGCTGAAATAGAGAGTCTGGAGGCTCAACTGGCACAGATAGGTGACCAGTTGGCCAAATGCACTATAGTAAGTCCGGCTCAGGGCACAGTGCTCGCCCTTTATGCAAGGGAAGGTGAACTTGCAACACAGGGCAGAGGCCTCTTCAAACTTGCGGACGTGGAGTCTATGTTTCTCAGGGTGTATATAACTGCTGATCAGCTTAGCTACCTCCGTCTGGGGCAGGAGGTGAGAGTTTTTGCAGACTCAGGTAGGAAGGATAGACGTGAATATAGCGGTGTTATTACCTGGATCTCAGATAAGGCCGAATTTACTCCAAAGACAATCCAAACCCGTGATGAGAGAGCCAACCTGGTTTATGCTATGAAGGTGGCTGTCAAAAATGATGGTCTGATTAAGATAGGTATGTACGGTGAGATAAGCGCTGAATAAGATGACTACACTTGTAGCAAGAAATATAAGGAAGTCCTATGGCCGGGTGAGAGCTCTGAACGGTGTCAGTTTTGAAACCGAAAAAGGCGAGATGTTTGGCATAATAGGTCCCGATGGAGCCGGCAAGACTACCCTGTTTCGCATTTTGACAAGCCTAATGTTGCCCGACGAAGGAGATGTGAAAGTGGGGGGCTTCGATACAGCAGGTCAATATCAACAGGTTCGCAACCTGATTGGCTATATGCCGGGCAGGTTTTCCCTATATCAGGATCTGAGCGTCGAGGAAAATCTGGCCTTCTTTGCAACAGTATACAATACAACTATTGAGGAAAACTACCATCTGATAGAGGATATCTACAGACAGATAGAGCCTTTTAAGGACCGCAGAGCTGGTAAGCTATCGGGAGGAATGAAGCAGAAACTGGCGCTGTGCTGCTCACTGATTCACAAGCCGGAGGTGCTCTTTCTAGATGAACCAACGACCGGGATAGACCCTGTGTCCCGCAGGGAATTGTGGGAAATGCTTAGAAAACTCAAGGCTCAGGGCATCACAATAATAGTCTCCACTCCCTATATGGATGAAGCCGTAATATGTGACAGGATAGCTCTGATAAAGAATGGTGAGTTTCTGACGGTTGACAGTCCTGCAAATATTACAAAAGCTTTTCCTGATAAGCTGTGGTCGGTGCAAACCGACCACAGGCACAGGCTTATGCATGATTTGCACAATTGTTCCTTTGTCAGGAGCTCCTTTCTTTTTGGTGACAGCTTTCACGTTAGTTTTACTCCCGATGGTTCGCCTGAGAGACTTGAAAACTACCTGCATGTGAGCGGGCATACACAGATTGGGATAGACTGTATAGAGCCAGGAGTGGAGGATTGCTTTCTTGCAATGCTCAAGGATAATGATCAGGCAGAACTGATGCAAACTATTGAGGGATGAATGACAAGGCTATAAGCGCAGAGAATCTGACAAAGCAATTTGGCACCTTTACAGCAGTTGACTCAATATCGTTTGATGTCGGCAGGGGAGAAGTCTTTGGCTTCCTTGGTGCCAACGGTGCCGGCAAGACCACTGCAATGCGTATGTTGTGCGGACTGAGTCGTCCAACTTCAGGAAGTGCCATGGTGGCGGGCTTTGATATAAACAGGGAGAGTGAGAAGCTTAAGAAGAACATCGGTTATATGAGTCAGAAGTTTTCTCTGTATGAGGATCTGAAGGTATGGGAAAACCTGAGGTTGTTTGGTGGAATCTACGGGATGAAGGACAAGGAGATAGCACAGCGTACGGATGAGATGCTAGGTGAACTGGGCTTAGAGTCGGAGAGAGAGACCTTGGTCAGGGAACTGCCGGTCGGATGGAAGCAGAAGCTGGCCTTTACGGTGTCGGTTTTTCATAATCCGGGAGTAGTGTTTCTTGACGAGCCTACTGGTGGTGTTGACCCCTATACACGCAGGCAGTTCTGGCAACTGATCTACAAGGTGGCCGACAGAGGTATTACTGTATTTGTGACGACGCACTATATGGATGAGGCCGCGTATTGCGACAGGGTTTCGATAATGGTCGACGGCCGGATAGAGGCCCTTGATACACCGTCCAGGCTTAAGGAAAACTATGCTGCGGGATCGATGGATGAGGTGTTCAGGCAGTTGGCACGAAAGGCTCTTAGGTCAGGGGATTGATAAACCATAGGATGACATGAAGCAGATGCTGGCATTTATACGCAAGGAAGCCTTTCACATATTGAGGGACAGACGTAGCATGATGATACTGCTCATCATGCCTGTGATCCAGATCCTATTGTTTGGCAGTGCCCTCTCCACAGAGGTCAGAAATGTCAAAGTTGCTGTTGTTGACCCTTCAAAAGATGAGGTTACTGCTGTTATCAAAGAAAGGATAAAGGCCAGCGAATACTTTGAGATAGTAGGTAACCTCGATAGTCCCGAAATGATTAATGATGCCTTTAATGAGGGAAGAATAGACCTGGCCGTGGTCTTTAGCAGTGGTTTTGCCGAGGGACTTGTCAGGGGTGATGCTGCTGTTCAACTGATAGCCGACGGTACTGATCCCAACCAGGCCTCATTGCTTACCGGTTATGCAAGTGGCATACTGAGTTCGTATGCCAGTGAGCAGCTAGGCGGAATGCTTGCAGGTGCTTTGATAAGACCTGAGATCAAGATGCTGTACAATCCGCAGACAAAGAGTTCGTACAACTTTGTTCCGGGTGTCCTGGGGCTGATAATGATGCTGATTTGTGCAATGATGACTTCCGTGTCGATAGTGAGGGAGAAAGAGACGGGCACTATGGAGGTTTTGCTCTCCTCACCAATGAAGCCTATTTATATAATACTGGCAAAAGCCGTACCCTACATCATATTATCCCTGCTCAACTTTATTAGTATTATGGTGTTGTCGGTTACCGTGCTGGATGTTCCGGTTCGGGGTTCCTTCCTGCTTCTGCTGGGTATCTCCCTGCTATTTATCCTGCTCTGTTTGTCTCTGGGGCTGTTGATTTCGACCCTTGTGAAAACCCAGATGGCTGCAATCCTAGCATCGGGTATGGGACTGATGACGCCGGTGATGTTGCTATCTGGACTGATATTCCCTATTGCCAGTATGCCTGGAATCCTGCAGGGTGTGTCCACTTTGGTTCCTGCCCGCTGGTATATTCAGGCAGTCAGGAAGGTGATGATACAGGGTGTTGGTTTCCAGTTTGTCTCTCTTGAGGTGCTGATTCTCAGCTTAATGACCTTGGTGCTGCTCACACTGGCACTACGAAAGTTTAATATGCGTTTAAACTGACAGTTATGCTCAAATATCTGATAGAAAAGGAATTTAAACAGATAAGGAGGAATAGCTTTATCCCGCGTATCATAGTTGGAATGACTCTGATGATGATGCTTGTAATGCCATGGGCAGCCAATCAGGAGGTCAGGAATATCAAACTGTGTGTGGTTGACAACGACAAGAGCAGTTTGTCGGGCAGACTTGTTCACAAACTAGCATCATCCGACTATTTTATTACCCGCAGCACTGCAGCCACATATTCGGAGGCGATGAAGGAGATAGAGGCGGGTAGGGCCGATATGATACTTGAGATTGGTAATGGATTTGAAGAGGATTTTATGTCAAATCAGGGCGGCAGAGCCATGATATCGGTCAATGCAGTCAATGCAGCAAAGGGCGGTCTCGGTGCTGTATATCTCAACACGATGCTGTCAGATTTTGCTGCAGAAATTGCAGTGCAGTCAGGTCCATCTTCCTTGCCATTTTCCTGCTCAGCGGCTGCATATAACCAGGCGGTTTCACAGACTCCGGACAACGGGCAAACCAGACTCAGTGGTATGCCAGCTGCCATGCCGGCCTCAATTACGGTGGTGGAACAGACATCAGGACAGGGATACCTATCTTCACCAGTGTCAGTACAGACACTATCTGCTTCTTTTACCATTATCCCACATTACAAATTCAACCCCCGCCTGGATTACAGGATATTTATGGTTCCTGCCCTGATGGTTATGCTACTTACACTGCTGTGTGGCTTCCTGCCTGCCTTGAATATTGTGAGTGAGAAGGAGAAGGGCACAATAGAACAGATCAATGTTTCCCCGGTGGGAAGGATAAGCTTTGTACTTGCAAAACTTATCCCATACTGGATTATGGGCTTTGTCGTCTTCAGTATTGTGTTGATGCTTGCCTGGTGGGTCTATGGTCTTGTTCCTGCCGGTAGTCTGCTGACTATCTATATTTTTGCTGCCACATACATACTTGTGGTTTCAGCTATCGGACTTGTGGTATCCAACTACTCAGGTACCATTCAGCAGGCCATGTTTCTTATCTTTTTCTTTCTTATAATCTTTATCCTGATGAGTGGACTCTTCACTCCAATCAGGAGCATGCCTGAATGGGCCCAGGCTATCACAATTGTCAATCCTCTTAAGTACTTTATGAAGGTCATGCGTATGATTTATCTCATGGGAAGTAGCTTTGGTGATCTGAACGGTGAGTATCTGTCGCTCTGCATTTTTGCTTTAGCAATGGGCTCATGGGCCGTCTTGAGTTACAGAAAAAGAAGCTAATACAAAGAACCTGAATTTACTTCCATTGATATTATTGTCACTTGTTGGCTGTATTCCGAATTTTACTATTTTTAACACAAAATTTGACCCAGGTATTTTAATATGAAGTATCTTTGACCATAACAGACCAGAACATTATGTCAGCTCACAATAGTAAATTCAGGTTTCAATTAGAGGACAAGGGAAACGTCCCTAAGTTCAGACAGTTGATTGATGCCGTGAACAATGCGATAGCTGAGAAAAGACTGAATATTGGTGACAATCTGCCCTCTGTAAATCAGATGTGTCAGGAGTATAAATTGAGTCGCGATACTGTTTTCAAGGCCTATTCAATACTTAAGGATCAGGGTGTAATTGATTCGGTACCCAACAAGGGATATTTTATAGCCAGGGAAATCAGACGCGTCTTTTTGTTTCTCGACACATTCAAGGCGTACAAGGAAGTCTTATACGAATCCTTTATTAAGGCGCTTCCTGAGAATGTGATAGCAGACGTGCACTTTCACCATTACAATACTGATGTCTTCAGACATCAGATTGAAAACAGCATTGGAAGGTACCAGAAGTACATAGTGATGCCTTTTGATCATCCGGAGGTTGATTCAGTTCTTGCTATGATACCTTCTGAGAAGTTGCTTGTAATAGACTGGAACATATTTTCAAAACCGGGTAATAATCTGCTCTATCAGGATTTCGGTCAGGCAGTATATGACAGTCTACAATCGGTCAGGGACTTGATAAAGAAGTATGGAGAAATGGTCTTTCTCTATCCCAATTATACAAACCACCCTATAGAGTCAATTAACTTCGGCAAGAAGTTTTGTAAGGACAACGGAATAAAGTGCTCGGTCGAAACCAACCCTACCAAATTGGATGTGAGACCCGGAGTGGTTTACTTCTGTGTAAGCGACAGAATGCTGGGGCAGTTTCTCGAGCAATGCAGGGTCAAGAACCTTGAGCCGGGTAGGGATTGCGGAATGATATCATATAATGAGACCCCGATGAAGAAGTTTATCTACAAGGGAATCACCGTTATCTCGACTGACTTTAAGACCATGGGAGAGAAGGCTGCCGAGTTTGTGGCTAATGACAAACCAATGGACATCCGTATCCCCACTCAGGTATTTGTTAGAGATTCATTATAGAAAGATATATTAAGTTTAACAGGATAATAAAACAGAACAGACTAATTATGTATACGTTAGGAATTGATCTGGGCAGTTCTTCCGTCAAAGTCAGTCTCTTGAACCTGACAGATGGTAGTTGTAAAGCTTCCGCTTTCTATCCAAAAGAGGAGATGGCTATGATAGCCGTTCAAAAAGGATGGGCGGAACAGGAGCCTACTGTATGGTGGGCCAACCTCAAGAACGCATTAAATGACGTGCTAAAAACTGCCGGTATCAACGCAAAAGAGATCAAGGCCATAGGTATAGCTTACCAGATGCACGGTCTGGTAGCCCTTGACAAGAACGGCGAAGTAATCCGTCCTTCAATCATCTGGTGTGACAGTCGTGCAGTGGGTATCGGTGAAAAGGCTTTCAAGGAACTGGGGGCTGAGTACTGCCTTACCAACCTGTTGAACTCACCGGGTAACTTCACCGCTTCAAAGCTGAAGTGGGTTAAGGAAAACGAACCTGAAAAGTTTGCTAAGATTTACAAGATCATGCTGCCGGGTGACTATATCGCATATCGCCTGACTGGTAAGATGCAGACAACTATCTCAGGTCTTACAGAAGGTATTATGTGGGACTTCCAAAAGGAAGCGCCGGCAAGCGAACTGTTCAAATACTACGGAATTGACGAGTCTCTGCTACCAGAACTGGTTGACACTTTCTCTGAACATGCCTATGTAAGTGAGGCTGTTGCAGCCGAACTTGGAATACCTGCCGGTATTCCGGTTAGTTACCGCGCTGGTGATCAGCCCAACAATGCATTCTCACTGAATGTACTCGAGCCGGGCGAAGTGGCTGCTACTGCCGGTACTTCCGGAGTGGTTTATGGTGTTAGTTGTTCTCTTTCACCAGACCCAAAATCACGTGTAAACAGTTTTGCTCACGTTAACCACACTGCTGCTGCCAAGCGTATTGGTGTGCTACTATGCATCAACGGAACAGGTATCCTGAATTCATGGCTGAGAAAGACCATGGGTGCAGGGATAAGCTATGAAGCAATGAACGAACTGGCCTCTAAGGTTGGTGTTGGTTCTGAAGGCGTACTTGTTTATCCTTTCGGAAACGGTGCTGAGCGTGTTCTTGAAAATGCAAATCCCGGTGCTGAGATTAAAGGTCTGAGCCTTACAACACACGGTCAGGGTAACATTTTCAGGGCAGCCCAGGAAGGTATTGCATTTAGCTTCCGCTATGGTGTTGACATTATGTCGGCTATGGGTATCGAAGCTAAGGTAGTAAGAGCTGGAAAGGCTAATATGTTCTTGAGTCCGATCTTCCGTCAGACTATGGCTAATGTGCTGAATGCACGTATCGAGCTATATGATACTGATGGTGCTCTTGGTGCAGCCCGTGGTGCTGCAGTAGGTGCAGGATTGTACAAGAATGCTGCAGAAGCGTTCTCAACCCTGAAGTGTCTGGATGTAATCGAACCCGACAACAACAAGGAACAAGTTGACGATATTTATAATGTTTGGAAGAATAATCTGAAGTTTTAATCATTAATAATTACAACTATGAGTATAGTATTAGGAAACAAAGAGTATTTCCCCGGTATTGGAGAAATCAAGTATGAAGGCAAGGAATCAAAAAATCCACTTGCTTTTAAATGGTATAATCCGGATCAGGTAGTAGCCGGCAAAACTATGAAGGAACACCTTCGCTTTGCTGTTGCTTACTGGCACACATTCTGCGCTGACGGTGGTGACCCATTCGGTAGGGGAACAAAGAAATTCCCATGGGCAGTTGGTGGTGATGCAGTTTCTGCTGCCAAAGTAAAGATGGACGCTGCTTTTGAATTTATCACCAAGCTTGGTGCTCCTTACTACTGCTTCCATGATATCGACTTAGTTGACGAAGGTGAAAACCTGAAGGAATACGAAAAGAACCTTGCTGCTATCGTTGATTATGCTAAGGAAAAGCAAAATGCATCAGGTGTTAAGCTGCTTTGGGGTACTGCTAATGTATTCAGCAACCCACGTTATATGAACGGTGCTTCTACCAACCCTGATTTCAACGTATTGGCTTGCGCTGCCACTCAGGTTAAGAACGCTATTGACGCTACTATTGCCCTTGGTGGTGAAGGTTATACTTTCTGGGGTGGTCGTGAAGGTTACATGTCTCTGCTTAACACAAACATGAAGCGTGAACAAGAACACTTCGCCCGCTTCCTGACTATCGCAAGAGACTACGCACGTGCTCAAGGCTTCAAGGGTACATTCTACATTGAGCCTAAGCCAATGGAACCAACTAAGCACCAATACGACTTCGATTCAGCTACTGTTATCGGATTCCTGCGTCAGTACGGTCTTGACAAAGACTTCAAGATCAACGTGGAAGTTAACCATGCTACTCTGTCTGGTCACACTTTCCAACACGAACTTCAAGTTGCTGCTGATGCTGGTATGCTTGGTTCAATCGACGCTAACCGCGGTGACTATCAAAACGGATGGGATACTGACCAATTCCCAATTAATATCTACGAAACCGTTGAAGCTATGCTGGTTATCCTCGAAGCTGGTGGTTTCCAAACTGGTGGTGTTAACTTCGACGCTAAGACTCGTCGTAACTCAACTGACCTTGAAGATATATTCATCGCTCACATCTCTGGTATGGATGTGTTCGCCCGTGCTCTTGTTATCGCTGACAAAGTTCTTAACGAATCAGAATACAAGAAATGGAGAACTGAACGTTACGCTTCTTTCGACAGCGGTAAGGGTGCAGAATTCGAAGCTGGTAAGCTTTCACTTACTGACCTTCGTGACTATGCTCTTGCTAATGGCGAACCTAAGTTGATTAGCGGTAAGCAAGAACTTTACGAACAACTGATCAACCTCTATATCTAATATTTCTTAGATTATAGGGTAATCATCATAAGGCGGCTGTTGCAGTAGCAACAGCCGCTCTTTTTTATGTCACCCCTGTGTTAAATACTTATTTTAATTTTTTCACCTCTCTTGTAACCTGAAAAGTATTTAGTACTTTTGAATAAGCCTCGTTATTGTAAAACCATAACCATATGAAAAGGAAACATACTTTGCTAACAACATTGCTGCTTGCAGCAGGATTAACCGTTGGTGCACAAACCAACGTGATGAAGCTTGATTTCGAGAAATCCAATCAGGTAATTGACAAGAACATCTACGGTCAGTTTGCTGAACACCTTGGACGCTGTATCTATGACGGTATCTGGGTAGGTCCGGGTTCTGATATTCCAAATGTAAACGGGTACAGGAAGGACGTACTTGAGGCATTGAAAGCGCTTAAGGTGCCAGTGCTGCGTTGGCCGGGTGGTTGCTTTGCTGATACCTATCAGTGGAAGCACGGCGTTGGTCCTGTTAACGAACGTCCAAAGATTGAGAATATCTGGTGGGGAGGGACAGTTGAAGACAACAGCTTTGGTACTCACGAATTCCTCAATCTATGCGAAATCCTTGGTGCTGATGCCTATGTATCAATCAACGTAGGTAGTGCCACTGTGTATGATATGATTGAGTGGATTGAGTATATGACATCTGACTCTGATGTTGAGATGGCCAACTGGCGCCGCAGAAACGGTCGTGAAGAGCCATGGGATATTAAGTTTGTTGGTGTTGGTAACGAAAGCTGGGGTTGCGGTGGTGATATGACTCCCGAACACTATGCAGACCTGCTGAGACAATATTCAATCTTTGCCAAGATGTACGGCAAGGAAAAGTTCCAAAGAGTAGGTTGCGGTGCCAACTCCTTTGACCTCAACTGGACAGATGTTGTAATGAACAAGGCTTGGCGCCATATGGATGCTCTCTCGGTTCACTACTACACTATTGCAACAGGTAACTTCGACGACAAGAGATCAGCCACCAATTTCGGGGAAGATCTTTACATTGGTGGTCTGTACCACGGCAGAAGAATGGAAGACCTGATCAGCCAGCACACTGCTGTTATGGATAAGTATGACCCTGAAAAGACTCTGCCTCTGCTGGTTGATGAATGGGGTATCTGGACAGATGTAGAACCCGGAACTGAGCCCGGTCACCTCTTCCAGCAAAACTCAATGCGTGATGCTCTGATAGCTGTCAATACTTTCGACATCTTCCACCGTCATGCCGACAGGGTTAAGATGGCCAATATTGCGCAGATGGTAAACGTGCTTCAGGCTATGATACTTACAAAAGGTGATCAGATGATTCTGACTCCTACCTACCATGCCTTCAAAATGTACTCAGTTCACCAAAACGCTACTTACATCCCCGTAAGCATCATCTCTGAGGACTACAAGGTTGGCGACATGTCAATCGCTGCTGTGTCTGGAACTGCTTCACAAAAGGACGGTAAGGTCAACGTTAGCCTGAGCAACGTTAACCCACGCAAGTCAATCAAGGTTACTATTGACCTTGGTACAGGTGCCGTGAAGAAGGTTAACGAAGGTACTATACTTGCCGCTAAGGCTTTCAACTCAATCAACACCTTTGAAAAACCAAACGAAATCGCTCCAAAGTCTTTTAATGACTTTAAGCTTGCAAAAAATACTCTTGAGGTTACTCTGCCCCCGCTTTCTATCGTAAATCTGGAGCTGCAGTAATTGCAGGCTGACGATTCCGGAGCCAATGTTGCTCCTGAATCAGAATGCTTTCAACTGATTATTAAGGGGTGTCCCGCAGTCGCGCGACACCTCTTTCCTTCCTATCCAAACCATGTGTTCTGTTCTGAATCTATGGTTTTTCTGCCAGATTATCGTATACTGATTACAGGCCCGAAGATCAATGTACTAATTACCTCAGCATAATTGTATTTTTGAACAACATTTCAGGCTATTCGGTTGTTGTATCTTAGTTATAGAGTGCCTTTCCGAGGCCTGCGTTGACCCTGATTCCAATCATTTCATCTATCAATCAAGGCTTTAATATGAAATCAGACTTTAACTTCACGCCACTTAAGGGCTATGAAAACTTTGAGGCTACGACACAGATTATTATTGCAGAGATACTTAGGCGCAGGCTGCCATTTGAGATAATCGATCCTGACAACAATCTGATTGCGGTTAAATACAACAACAGAGAGTATATAATACATGAGGGAACCATTTCGGACGCCAACAGTCTGATAGCATACTGGATATCCAACGACAAGTGGATGACCAAGCAATTTCTCTCCCGCAGCGGTATTCGCCATGCGAAAGGTACGCTGCTGAAGGCTGGTGATGAGCATGAGAAAGCCGGACTGCCGCCCTTTCCGCTGGTTGTAAAGCCCTTCAATACCGACCATGGAATTGCGGTTACTGCCGGAATAACAGATGGAGCCCAATTAGTGCAGGCTCTTGACAGAGCCTTCCGTCATTCCGGCAAGGTAATTGTCGAGGAGTACTTCCCCGGCAGGGAGTACCGCTTCCTGGTTGTTGACGGGGTGGTTAGGGCTGTAGCCTATCGCGACCCGGCCAATGTTACTGGAGATGGTGAAGCTACGATACGGGAACTTATAGATTGGAAGAATCTAGGTCGTGGTGACGACTATCGCTACCCCTTGTTGAAAATCAAAGTTGATGAAGAGGTTGAAAGAAATCTCGAAGAACTCGGGCTAACGTTGAGTTCAGTACCTGATAAAGGACAAAAAGTTTACCTCCGCAAAAACTCAAACCTTAGCACCGGCGGTGACAGCATAGACGTCACGGATACCATAGCTGACTTTTACAAGAAGGTGGCAGCCAGGGCAGCGCAGGCCGCCAATCTCAGGCTTGCGGGAATAGACATAATAATAAGGGATCCCGATGCTGCACCGTCTGAAGATGGTTATATTGTCGTGGAACTAAACGCTCCTGCAATGCTTTCGATGCATGATTTCCCGTGGTCGGGTAAAAACAGGAATGTAGAGAAATACGTTTTGGATTGCATTTTCAACATAAAAAGTAATGACTAACAAAAGAGTTTCAACAGTTGAGACAGATATAAGCATGCTTACCGACTGGTTTAGGTCGGGTATCAAGCCTGCCGCTGAGTTGGGTATTGGAACCGAACATGAACAATTTCTTCTTAACACAAAAGATTATAAAAGACTTGGCTATAGATCCCTGCCTGGAATCAGGCAGGTGATGCACGAAATGTCTTCCAGGGGCTGGAATCCTATTGAAGAAGCAGGTAATATAATAGCTCTTGAAAAAAATGGGGCTTCAATAACTATCGAACCAGCAGGGCAGTTTGAACTCTCTGGCAGGATAGTCTCTACTGTTCACGAGACCTATAGAGAGACCCTTGAACACAACCGGATGTTGGATCAGATGGGAGCCGAACTGGGCTTTATGCGCTTGCCGATGGGCTTTGATCCTTTCTGGAGGAGGGAGGATCTGGACTGGATGCCCAAGGAACGATATAGGTTTATGCGAAACTGGATGCCCCGCAAGGGTAATCTGGGACTGGATATGATGACCCGGACAACTTCAATCCAGGTCAACCTCGACTTTGTTTCTGAGGAGGATATGGTACGTAAGATGCAGACAGCACAGGCATTCCAGCCAGTCGTCACTGCTCTTTTTGCTAACTCCCCCTTTAAGGAGATGAAGCCCAATGGCTACCTTAGCTACCGTTCTCATGTCTGGGAGGATACGGATCCCGACAGATGTGGTTTTCTGCCCTTTGTTTTCGAACCCGACTTTGGATTTGAGCGCTATGTTGAATATCTGCTCGATGTGCCAATGTACTTTATCTTGAGGGCAGGTAAGTACTACCCTTCCGAGGGGATCACTTTCCGTGAATTCCTGAAGGGAAATTATGAACCTGAGCAGGTTATGGAAGACTGGGAGGTACACGTCTCCACTGTATTTCCCGATGTGAGACTGAAGCGCTATATTGAGATAAGAGGTGCGGACAGTGGATCCCCGAAGATGATAGCAGCCCTTGCTGCTCTGTGGACCGGACTACTCTATGATAAGCAGGCATTGGACTCCGCCCATAGTTTGGCTATGAGTCTTGGTGTGGAGGTTATCCAGGGCTTGCGGAAGGAGGCCCCACGCAAGGGACTGAGGGCTTCCTATGGTGAGGTTGCCTTGCACGAACTGGCTGCCAGTGTTGTAAGAATAGCTGACGGTGGTCTGGCGCGAAGGGCTGAGAAAATGGGAATTGAAACGGAACAGAAGTACCTGAATCCGCTAAGGGGAATACTTGCAAGAGGTACGACAACTGCAGAGATGCTGCTTGAAAAATATATGAGAAACCTGGATCTGGACTTATTCAGATTGATCCTAAATACCTGATATGTGGTCGAAACTTAGTTTTATACTTAGCTATACACATAGATTTAAGTGGTGGTACACAGGAGGAGTACTCTTCCTGTTACTAACAATCTGGGTTTCGGTGACCATTCCCGAATATGTCCAACAGGGTATAGACTCCATAGCAGGAGGTCGGGATGCCGGTTCCGGACTGATGCTCCGTGCCGTACTTACAATACTGGTGATGTCACTGGTGTTGATGGTGGCCCGGACTCTGTCGCGGATACTCTTCTTTATACCAGGTCGCCTTATTGAGAGGCAGCTCAAGGGGGAGATGTTTCGTAAACTGGCTTCTTTTGGCAAGGATTACTACGAGAACAACAGTAGCGGGTCAATAATTTCGCGAATCAACAACGATATCAACGGAGTGAGGATGATCACAGGCTTTGGATTGCTCCAAATCTTCAACATTGCCTTTTCCCTGTCGCTTACACCATACAAGATGTGGATGATGTCGCCCAGACTGACCCTCTATACAATCATACCCATCTTTGTAGTCTTTGTGATAGTGCGCTTTGGTATGGCCTACATGGTCAAAAATACCCATCTGCGTATGGAGGCCTTACAAAGGCTTTCAGGCAGGATAATATCCTTTCTCTCGGGCAATGCCGTTATCAAAAGCTATAATATCCACCGCTGGGCCGAGGAGAAGACAGACGAGGAAAATGTAAATGTATACGACTACGGCCTCAGGATATCATGGGTGCGCTCCTTTGTCATGCCGCTGATGGGCGGCATGGAGCAGATACTCAAGGTCGTGGTGCTGATGGCAGGAGGTATGCTTGTTATCAAGACTGACTTCACAATTGGTCAGCTAACCGAATTTATTGCCTATGCTGCACTGTTAACGCATCCGATTAGCGGACTAGGTTGGGTGCTCACTGCATTCCAACAAGGCTTTGTTGGTATCAGCAGTTTGCAGACGATTATGAACCGCAAGGGTGTTGACGATGACCGCAAGGCTTTGGCTCCGGAGATGAGGACCAGGCTCTTTGACAACGGACTGCAGGTTCGCCACCTGAGTTACCGCTACCACAATGATGAGGACTACGTTCTGAGCGATATATCCTTTGACCTGAAGCCAGGACAGGTAATGGGAATTACTGGTCCGGTAGGTGTCGGAAAATCGACGCTTATCAACTGTATTAACGGCTATCTGAAACCAGAATCAGGACAACTTTGGTTTGGCAGCCTCGACGCTGCCAGGCTCCGTGGGGATGATATTAGACAGGTGGTTAGGACAGTCGGCCAGGAGGTATTTTTATTTTCCGATACAATTGAAAACAATATAGCCTTTGGTGAGGGACTTGTACCCGATGATGAGAGGGTTGGTGATGTGCTATACCGAAGTGCCATGGCTGATGAGATTGAGCGTTTCCCAAAGGGTAGAAGGACCATGGTGGGTGAGAAGGGCATTATGCTCTCGGGAGGACAGAAGCAGAGGATCAGTCTGGCAAGGGCACTGTACAGTCCCGGTAAACTGCTGATACTGGATGATGTGTTTTCGGCAGTGGATACGGAGACTGAACGCTTTCTGATCAGGGAGCTGTTTAAGTTCAGGCAGGGTGGATTGATAATAATATCAAACCGCATGAGCGTGCTTGAGAGAACTGACTTTAATATTGTGCTTGAGGGTGGACGATTAACTGCTATGGGAACGCATCAGCAGTTGCTTGAAACCTCGGACTTCTACCGCAATACTCACGATATTCAGGAGGGAGGTAAGCGATGAATTTTGCATGGAAGAATAAGCTGCTGAGTGCGGAGGACTGGGCTCTGGTTAAGAAGTTTGGCCGCTACTTCGTTCCCCACCGCAAATGGCTTTATATCAGCCTTGCGTCAATCCCAATTACGACGGCCGGTGGCATAGTGCTGCTGTGGCTTGTTGAGAAGATAGTGGATGACCACATCCTGACGGGTGATATTGCCGGACTTAAGCTATATACCGCCATTGCAGGTGTGGTACTGGTAGTCAACTTCCTGTTTGATGGCCTATACAGCTACTCTTTTTCGAAAGCCGGAGGACTGGCGGTGACTGATATGAGGAGGGAGCTCTTTGGACGTTCATTGCGCTTCCCGATGAAGTATTATGACAGGAATCCAATAGGCATCACCTTGTCTCGACTGACAAGCGATATGGAAAGTATCACTGAATCCTTTGCCTCAGGAATATTGGGTCTGTTGGCTGATAGCATACGCACACTGGCACTAAGCTTCTATCTGGTATATTTGAACTGGCAACTGAGTTTGGTTGTCGCCATCGTAGTGCCTCTGATAATGCTTACCATACGTTATCTGCGCAAGAAGATACGTAAGGCCTTTGATGAGTCACGTACCAGTCTGGCACGCTCCGCAGCCTACCTGCAGGAGAGCCTCTACGGTATGAAGACAATACAATTGTATGCCGCTACGGAAACGGCCTTCAGGAAGTATGACGGCTTTAATAAGCAGTATGCAGATGCGCAGAACAAGTCAAATGTGTATGACGGTGCTTTGTATTCAATAATTGATGGTATCACCTCTGTTGCAACTGCCCTTGTAATCTGGTATGGCGCCGCTCAGGTATGGGATCTGGACTACACTATCGGTGTGCTGATAGTGTTTATAACAACTCTGGGACGACTCTTTATTCCTGTGCGGCAGTTTGCCCAGCAGATAACAACTATCCAGAGAGCCCTTTCGGCCCTGGATCATATCAATGTGCTGGCCCGGCAGGAGGTCGAAGAGGCAGAGGTGGCAGCAGGTTCAGGGTTTGGGGATAGTGACGAACCGTTAGAGCTTGAGGAGATAGTCTTTGACAAGGTGTCATTCAGTTACAGCGACAAAGGTCCCGATGTCCTCAAAAACGTATCCTTCACCCTCAGGAAAGGCCAGCGCATTGCCCTTGCGGGATCAACCGGATCAGGCAAGTCAACAATTCTTCGCCTTCTTACCCGCACCTATACAGGTTATAGAGGTTCTATAAGAATTAATGGAGTCGAACTCAGAGATATCCCTTTAAACAAGGTGCGGAATACGATCTCCCTGATGCAACAGGATATTTATTTATTCAACGATACGGTGGGCTTCAATATAGGCCTGGGCCGTACCGGCACAGGGCCACATGAGATAGAAGAAGCTGCACGCTTTGTTTTTGCCGACAGGTTTATTGAACAATTACCCGGTAAATATGATTTTACTATTCAAGACAACGGTGATAATATTTCAAAAGGTCAGGGACAGCTTATTTCATTTGCCCGGGCCATCTGCGGTAACAGCCGACTGATAATACTAGATGAGGCCACCAGTGCGGTTGATTCGATTACCGAGTATTATATACAGAAGGCTATTGAAAAGATTTTTGCAAGTCGTACGGTGATAGCCGTGGCACACAGATTGAGTACCATCAGGAACTCGGACCTGATATTGGTGATGGAAAATGGGGAGATTATAGAGAGGGGAAGTCACGAGGAACTGATAAGAATGGGGGGAAAGTACGCCGGTCTTGTGAAGGAGCTTGTTTGATTGTGGTTCCTGCGGAATCAAAAAAAATATTTCCGGTTGTGACTGCGACCTAGAAATTAGTTATATTACAGTAGGACAATAACAAAAACCAAATACTATGAATCCCTTACCATTTACTGAAAGGTATGGCAATCTCCTGAAGCAGGAAGAGTTGCGGACACTGGAGGATCAGATCCTTCCAAACACCTTCGTATTGGAGGCTCCAGAACCTTTCCCTGGGTTTTACGATTATTATTCCGACCATCCTGTGGAAAGTAAGCCATTGTACGTTTACTTTGTTGTAAAACAACTTTACACCCTGGAACAGGTTACAAGGGCTACCCAGAATATCAGAAGGTATTTCCAGTCTGAATTTGATGCTGCGGCAGGGGTTGTAAATATCTACAACAAGGAATATGATGTGATTCGTATTCGTCACCTTCCGGATTACAGTCTGATTTCCGAACTTCAGGCCTGTTACATGGACGAGGGTATCGAGTTTCGCAAGAAACCCGGTGGCCGTCCCGAAGGTCCTGCTCTGATCAGGATCAAGAAGTTTTTTATCATGGATGAGATGCACCCAGGTGTTTACTTCGACGTCGTAGAGAAGGATCACGGCTACTTTACAATTCCCAAGTACCTCAACTGGAAATACTTTGAGGATATCACAAAGAAGGTGAAGTACAACTGGGAAGGCAGTGACTTTGATGCAGCTATAGGACACTTCCATGTTAACTTTGGTATTCAGGATATGATTCGTATCTATAATCCTGATATGCAGGTTGATTTCCTGATGGCTGTAAGAAAGCTATATATGGACAGGATTAAATGATGGTTCTGCCATGCTATAAAATAACAGAGGCTGTCCCCGCGGACAGCCTCTGTCGTTTTATAATGTGCTATTTCCGTTTGCTATCAGCGCACCCCAATGATGGCTACTCTATTGGGGCTTTGCCTTAGCTCAGTTCAAAGTTGCTTCATACAGTTCGTTTACCTTGTTCCAGTTGACTACATTCCAGAAGTTTGCCACATAGTCAGCCCTTTTGTTTTGATACTTGAGGTAGTATGCATGTTCCCATACATCCAGAGCCAGAAGTGGTTTACCCTGTACGGCTTCAGTTTCCATCAAAGGGTTGTCCTGATTGGCAGTGCTGGTGATTGTCAGTGAACCGTCCTCTGTGACTATCAACCAGGCCCAGCCGCTACCGAAGCGTCCTGTTGCTGCAGCATTAAACTTGGTTTGGAAGTTTTCAAGCGAACCAAATTTTGCGTTAATGGCCTGAGCAAGGGTGTCTGATGGAGCACCACCTGTGCCTGCCGGAGCCATCAACGACCAGAAAAGGCTGTGGTTGAAGTATCCTCCTGCATTGTTGCGAATGGCTGCACTGAAGTAGGAGATATTGTCAAAGAAGAACTCCAGAGAGGCTTGTTCGTAGCCTGACCCCTCGATGGCTTTCAGGAAATTGTTGAAATAAGCCTGATGGTGTCTGCTGTAGTGTATCTCCATCGTCTGAGCGTCAATATATGGTTCCAGCGCATCGTATGAGTATGGGAGTGCTGCAAATTCATGGACAACTGCTTCACCTGTGTAAATGGGTACACTTGGTTCTGCAATCTCCTGTGTTTTGGGTGCCGGTGTGGTGCAGGCAACTGCCACTAACACCAGAATAACCAGTGGTATAAGGATTTTTTTCATAGTAAGTTGCTTTTTGTTATTAAACATAAACATAACTGTTTAGAATCAAAAAGGTTCAATGTGAAATACTCTCACTTTGGATTTTGCATTACCTTGCAGTGTATTGGTGCCGGCTTATTGATCGAAGGATGAAGGGGATTTGAACTTTTTTTCTTTTTATTCCTTTGAGTGAAGGTCGAGGTGACCAAAGCAAAAACATTGAATTATGGATAGACTTAAGGCAGTTTTAACCCCGGAAGATATACCGGCCGAACTAAGGGATACTCCCGTTGCCAGGCTGCTGTGCTACCACAACATGGGAATGGTACCCGGAGAACTCAGGAAGGCCGAGCTGCTGATAAGCATGTGTATGGACAATCGGAATCAGTTGCATATACCAAACAACTTTGCCTTTATCTTAAGGTCGGGTGGCGGCAACCTCCGTCACAACGAGTTTAAAGTGTCGTACGCAGTCTCTGTTGGCGGTGTGAAGTACATAGCCCTGATTGGCCACAGCAATTGTGGAATGGTCAACCTGCATGAGAAGAAGGATGCCTTTATTAGTGGTTTGGTGGATAACGCCGGCTGGGACAGGGAATTCGCAGAAGATCACTTTAACCAGTTTTCCCCGATCTTTGAAATTGGAAATGAAATAGACTTTCTATTGTCTGAGTCAGCCAGACTACGAGGACGATACCCTAGGATCAACGTAGTTCCTCTCTACTATAAAATAGAGGACCATAAGCTCTACCTTGTAAATGAAAAATAAAACTCCCACGGCCCAGAGGCCGGGGAGCTGAAAGACTTTTATACGATACCTGCAAAGCCCATAAAGGCCATTGCCATAATCCCTGCAATGATTAGTGATATTGGTGCACCTTTGAGACCTTCAGGTACATCCATCAGATCCATATGTTCCCTTATTCCAGCAAAGGTCACAATGGCAAGACCGTAACCAACAGCAGTAGCAAAGGAGAATACCACACTTTCAACGATATTGTAGTTGTAACCAATTGTCATTACTGCCACACCCAATATTGCACAGTTTGTTGTAATCAGTGGCAAAAATACTCCAAGGGCCTGGTATAATGAGGGACTCACCTTTTTCAGAACTATCTCAACCATCTGCACCAGCGCGGCAATTACCAGGATAAAGCTGATTGTCTGCAGGTAGGTAATATTAAACGGCACTAGTACAAAGTTCTGTATCATCCAGGTAACAATAGTAGCTATCACCATTACGAAAGTAACCGCACCCGCCATACCAATAGCAGTTGGGACGCGCTTGGATACTCCAAGGAAGGGACATATACCCAGGAATTGGGCAAGAACTATGTTGTTTACAAATATTGCCGATATTATCAACAGTAAATAAGTCATGGCTTTCCCTCCTTATGCTTTTTTGAATTTGTTGATTATTGCAATCAGATAACCTAGTGCTATAAAGGCTCCCGGTGCAAGGACAAAGATCAGCATACCATATTCTCCGGGATAGATGCTGAAGTCGAATATCGTACCTGCTCCAAGAAATTCACGTATGGCACCAAGAATTGTCAGAGCAAGAGCAAAACCCAGACCCATACCTGCTCCATCTATAATTGATCCTACAGGACCATTCTTGGATGCAAATGCTTCTGCACGTCCAAGCAGGATACAGTTTACAACGATCAGTGGAATAAAGATTCCAAGTGCACTGAAAAGGGCTGGAGTATAGGCCTGCATCAGCATCTCTACCACAGTCACAAATGCTGCAATTACGACTATATAAGAAGGGATCCTAACCTTGTCCGGTATAAAGTCCTTGATAAGGGATACCACCAGGTTGGACATAACCAACACAAAGGTAGTTGCCAGTCCCATACCCAGTCCGTTGATAGCTGATGAGGTGACACCCAATGTGGGACACATACCCAGGAGCTGGACAAATACCGGGTTGTCCTTGAGCAGTCCTTTAGTGAAATTTCCTAACTGATTCATATCTGGTATATTTTTGAGTCTAACTGAAATATGCTATGGGCTGTATTGCTAATTTTTGCCATCTTTGTTATCTGTGACTGCTTCATCAGCTGACAGAGCATCGGCCCTTACTTCGGCCTTGTCCGTGTCTTCATTGCCTGTCTTGGCTGTTGCCCCAGTATTAGCATCTACCTCGGTACCCTGTGCATGTGCTACATAAGCTTTATAGGCTGTTTGTACTGCATCCAGGAAAGCACGTGAAGTTATTGTTGCTGCAGTGATTGCGTCAATTTCTCCACCATCTTTGCTAACTCTGAAATCAGTAGTGCCGGGATTTTTACCGATAATGCTCTTGCCATTTCCGGCACCTTCCTGAGCCTTTACACCAAAGAGCTTGTCAAAGAAAGCACTGCGGCTTTTATCAGTTCCAGCGGCAGCCGGCTTGAACCAGTCAACCATCTTGGTACCAAGACCTGGAGTTTCCTTTTGCTCCAGCACTTCATAGTTGACAATGGAACCGTCGGGCTTCATTCCTACGATTAGCCTGATTTCACCTCCATAGCCTTTTGAAGTGGAAGTTTCAACGACAACACCCAGGAGTTGACCATCCTTCTTTGCAGGAAAGACCTTGAGCATCAATCCGCCATAGGCTTCTATCTCGTACATTTCCTCCATTGGCTTGTTGTCGAAACCCGGCATTACCTTTTCAATTGCCTCGGTTTGTTTTAACAGTGCCGACAAAGCAATTGGTTCCTTGGTCTGTTGATATACAAAACCCAATATTCCTCCCACTGCAAAGGTTATAACCAGCAGGGTGAGCACCATATTGGACAGAGATGATACTTTTGCCATATTACGTGCGCTTTAATATTCAGGCCTTTTGAACGGCCGGTTTCTCTCCGAAACGCTTTGGTTTGACATACTTGTTGATAAGCGGTGTGAAACAGTTCATTATCAGAATTGCAAATGATACTCCTTCGGGATATGAGCCAAAGGTCCTGATAAGCACTGTCAGCACACCGATTGCCACACCATAGATCCACATTCCCTTGACTGCCATCGGTGAACTGACATAGTCGGTTGCCATAAAGATGGCACCAAGCAGCAGACCTCCGGTCAGTATGTGAAACATCGGTGGGGCGAACCTCTCAGGATTACTGATATTGAGAATCCATGAGAATATGAAAACTGTTGCGATGATAGATACGGGGATATGCCAGGTGATAATCTTCCTTGCAAGCATATAGACAAAGCCCATCAGCAATGCGATAGCTGCGACTTCACCGAAGGAGCCTCCCATTGCACCCATAAACATATCGCCGTAGGACGGCAGTTCGGCCATCAAATCCTTCAGCGGAGTACCTCCCTTAAGTCCTTCCTTTATAATTGAAAGGGGAGTGGCACCTGTTGCTGCATCTATGTAAGAAGTCCTTGATACTATTGGAAGGGGCCATGATGTCATTTGAACAGGGAAGGAGATTAGCAGAAAGACCCGTCCCACCAGGGCCGGGTTGAATGGGTTTTGTCCCAATCCACCAAAAGACATCTTGCCAATACCGATTGCCACTGCTGCTCCTATGATTATAAGAGCTATGGGGAAGTTGGATGGTAGGTTCATTGCCAGAAGCAAGCCGGTGATTATTGCCGAACCGTCACCTATTGATGTTGGCTTTTTGAGCAGGTAAACCTGAATCAGGTGTTCGAACAGGAGGCAGCCTGCAACCGAGGTTAGGGTTACGATTGCAGCTCCCAAACCGAAAAACCAGAAGGAGGCCACTAAGGCCGGAATTAAGGCGAATATTACGCCATACATATTTTTCTTTACCGAATCACCACTATGCGTGTGTGGTGATGGTGATACTATTAGCTTCTCCATATTGAGTCAATCAGTTTTTTTGTACTTGTGCGGTTCTCTTTCTTACAAGTTGTCCGACCTTGTTCTTGCCCAGGCGGATATAATCAAGCAGCGGTCTGCCGGCAGGACAGATATAGCTGCAGGAACCACACTCAATACAATCCAGTACTTTTTCTTCTTCAGCTTCTTCCCACATAGCCTTTTCCGACATGGTCATAAGCAGGTAGGGGGAGAGACCCATCGAACAGGCAGAAACGCATTTAGCACAGCGTATGCAGGCCTGATATTTGGGACGTGAGGCAATCTCCTGTGGAATCAGCAGGATGCCTGAGCTTCCTTTGACAACGGGGATATCGGTACTTGTAAGTGCCTTACCCATCATTGGACCACCACTGATAATCTTGCCCGTGTCCTCTGGCAGACCGCCTGCAGCTTCAATAAGTACAGAGATAGGTGTTCCAATGCGGCAGAGGAAATTTCCGGGTTTGGCAACCGACTTACCGGTAACTGTAACAACCCTTTCAACAAGGGGTTTATTCTTTTGTATTGCCTCATACACTGCAAAGGCAGTACCTACATTGTGTACAACTGCTCCTACTTCGATAGGCAGTTTTCCGGATGGCACCTGACGACCTATACAGGCATCTATAAGCTGCTTTTCACCTCCCTGAGGATATTTGACCTTTAGAGGCTGTACGCTGATACCTTTATTGCCATTGCAAAGCTCTTGCATATGTCGGATGGCATCGGGCTTATTGTTTTCAATACCGATAATAGCCTTGTTGACATTCAGAGCACGCATCAGTATTTGAATACCTATGATTATTTCCTCGCCCTTCTCGAGCATCAGTCTGTGGTCACTCGTTAGGTAGGGCTCGCATTCCACACCATTGATGATAAGAACTTCACATTTCCTTCCGGGAGGAGGCGTTAGTTTTACATGTGAGGGGAAGGTAGCTCCACCAAGACCAACAATACCGGCCTCGGCAATTCCCGTTACTATTTCTTCAGGACTTGCTGTTATCTCCTTTTTGATGGTAGTGCTGCGGTCAATACCATCTTCCCATTCGTCACCTTCGGTGTCGATGATAACTGCAGTACGTCTGTAACCAGAAGCATCAACAATGTCGTCAATCTTGTTTACTGTTCCGGAAACAGGTGAATGGACATTGGCTGAAACCATACCTCCGGCTCGTGCTATAACCTGACCGACTTTAACCTTATCACCTTTTTTGACCTCGACCTTGGCCGGAGCCCCGATGTGCTGGGTAACAGGAACCATAACTACAGGGGGGACGGGCAGTACCTCTATGGCACGGTCGGCCGTCAGTTTGTTTTCTTCCGGGTGAATGCCCCCAAGTGAAAATGTCTTTAACACGTTTTGTTCCTCCTATATTTTAGGAGATTGCAAGCTGCTGCTTGCAATCCTTTCTGATTCTGTTTAAAACTAAAAGTCTCTATGCCTCAACAATAGCTTCTTCTTCAACCTTCTTCTTACGTGGGGGGAAGTTTAGTTCGTGGATGGAGAATGTAGGACATTCTTCCACGCACTTGCGGCATAGTTTGCATTTATCATCGTCGATGTAAGCCAGATTGTCTGCCATAGTGATAGCTTCGTGCGGGCATACCTTAAAGCACTTGCTACAACCGATACATGCTACGGCACAGGCCTTCTTGGCAACAGCACCCTTGTCCTTATTGACACAGCTTACAAAAATCCTGCGACTCTTTGGTCCCACATTGCGGAGTTCGATGATGTTCTTCGGGCAAGCCTCAACACACTTACCGCAGGCGACACAGTTTTCTTCTATCACAACGGGAAGTCCTGTAGCTTCGTCCATATACATGGCATCAAACTTACAGGCCACAACACAGTCACCGCAACCCAGGCAGCCGTACGAACATCCGGTCTCGCCACCGTACAGGGCAGCAGCCACTGTACATGACATTGCACCGTCATATATATTGAGCTTTGGGCGGTGCTCGCAGCTACCGTTGCAGCGTACCACTGCAAGTTGGGGCTTTACATCTGCTACAGCTTTGCCAAGGATTTCTGAAACCTTGGTCATAGTGGCACTACCACCGACAGGACATTTGAGGTCGCTAATATCATCAGCTTTTACAAGAGCTTCGGCAAATGCCCGACAACCCGGGAATCCACAACCCCCACAATTTGATTTGGGAAGTACCTCTTCAACCTGATCTATGCGAGGATCTTCAAAGACCTGAAATTTCTTTGAGGCCATATATAGTACCAGTGCTGATGCAACACCCAATCCCACAAGCGTTAATATTGAAATCAAAACTACACTCATAGCTTTAATCGTTTACCGGTTTTATTGTAAAGTGAAATCTTCTGGCTAGTAATTTGTCGCAGGCTCTAAGCACGAGGAAGTATGGCACAAGAATCAGCAGGCTGCAAAGCCCAGCAATACCCTCATTTTTTGTCAATAAATAGCTGACAATTAGGGTTGCCATTACCAGAAAGAGGGGTAGTACATAAGCCCACCAGGTCGCTGTGAGTCCCTGCTCGGTGCTCTCTTCTATTATCACCTTGTCACCGGGCTTGTAACTGCCACCGGCGTGCTGTATCTCAAACTCCTTTTCTTCAGCGTTACCCAAAGAACAGGCTCCCTTAGCGTGACATGAAGCACATGCGGATACACTCTTTAACTTAACTCTTATCCTGTCTCCCTCAATACCCGCTACAATCCCTTCGTGCTCTGTTTTTTTCATAAATTCCTGTATTTTAACATAACAGGGCAGGTATAAACAAAAGTATGCATTCTGTACGTAATCTGTTACTTAAAGATGTCATATACAGTTAGTTTCTAATTAGAATAAATAAAAATAAGATTATAAACCCTGCTCTTATCTGTTGACAAACAAACTATTGAGATGCTATCCTGAGATTGCAATTTTTGAAAAAATGTGTTAAGCCTACTGTCGTTTTTAACATTTTGGAATGTTCGCTCGTCGGGCCTCCTTGCCCGACGAGCAGGATATCGTGATGATATTCAGTATAATGAGCGTGTCGTAGTACCTCTTTTTGCCACGAAGAGCCTGGTATATCTGTGTCTTGGAGTTTTTTGATAATTCTTTCCTGAGCAATTTATATGTAGGAGGGCTGGCTGAGTCCGGATGTGGTTTAAGTCGCTTCGGTAAACTGAAGGCCGAAATCCCGAGTTTTTTGGCTATATTGCAGGGTGAATTGAAATCCATCGAGAATAATTATAGATATGGCAAAGACAATAACAATAAAGTGTTTGAACAACAATAGTGAACTTGAGCTTTCCAGAGGGGTTAGTGTTGCAGAAGTTGCTGAAATAGCCGGAGTAACACTTCCAAATCCCATACTTGGAGCACTAGTCAACAACCGGATACGTGATCTGGGATATGAGTTATTCCATCCCAAGACTATTAAGTTCTTTGATATTACCCATCCCGATGGTATGCGTATGTATATTCGCAGCCTTTCGTTTGTGTTATATGCCGCTCTAAAGGAACTTTTTCCGGGAGTTACACTAAGGGTTGAACACTCGGTTAGCAAAGGTTATTATTGTGAGGTGGACAACCTCAGGGGGGACATTACTATTGATGATACTATTGCTATCGCTGAAAAGATGCGGGAGATAGTCAACAAGGATCTTCCCTTTGAAAAGGTTACGGCAGAAACTTCAGAGGTAATCCGCCTGTTTGAAGCAAAAGGCTTTACAGATAAGTCGGAGCTGCTGCGTCATCGGGGTCAGTACTATACAAGTTACTACATGCTTGGAGAGCATGTAGGTCTCTATTATGGCTATCTGCTTCCTTCAACAGGCTACCTGAAGGTATTCGACCTTAACAAGTACTATAATGGACTGTTGTTAAGGATACCCAGGGTGGATAATCCTCAGGAGGTTGAGAATCTTATTGTACAAACTAAGCTGTTTGAGATATTCAGGGAGCATAATAACTGGAACAAGATTCTGGAGGTCACCAATGTCAGTGAACTCAACAGGGCTGCTGCCAATGGTAAGGCTGAAAATCTGATTAAGGTAACTGAGGCCCTTCATGAGAAGAAGATTGCAGAGGTTGCCGACCGTATTTCAGCCCGCAAGGACAAGATCAGAATAGTTCTGATAAGTGGCCCTTCATCCAGCGGTAAGACTACCACAAGCAAGCGTATGGCTATCCAGTTGCTTGTAAATGGAATCAAACCGCTTAATATCTCGCTTGATAACTATTTTGTTGACAGGGCACATATCCCGAGGGATGAGCATGGGGAGTACGATTTCGAGGCTCTGGAAGCAATAGACCTTGAACTGTTCAATGACCACCTTGTACGACTGCTCAATGGAGAGGAAGTTGAGATACCCAAGTTTTCTTTCGAAACAGGACAACGCTTTTACGATGGGGAAAAGCTCAAGATGGGCAAGTCCAATATCCTTATCATAGAGGGTATTCATGCTCTGAATCCAAAGCTTACTCCAGCAATACCCGACGAGGCCAAGTACAAGGTCTATGTGTCTGCGCTGACCTCTATCAACTTTGACAATCAGACACGGATTTCAACGACAGACAACCGTCTGATAAGACGTATTGTACGTGATTATAAGTTCAGAAACTACTCGGCAACTGAAACCATCAAGAGATGGCCAAGTGTACGTCGCGGAGAAGAAAAACATATCTTCCCATACCAGGAAGAGGCTGATGTGATGTTTAATACAGCCCTTTTGTATGAACTGGCTGTGCTGAAGCCGTATGCAGAGCCTATACTGCTTGAGGTGCAGCCCAACCAGCCCGAGTATTCTGAAGCTGAGCGTCTGCTTAAGTTCTTCAACTACTTTAAACCCATACTGCCCAAGGAGATTCCTCCGACATCAATATTAAGGGAATTCCTTGGAGGAAGTAGCTTTACTTACTGACGGCATTACATTGATTACAGCTGTAGTTTTGCTAAATATTTTAGCAAGAATTTTGAAGTCCTTGACATTTTGGTTTTTATGCTTTAGTTTGAATGAACTAACCAAAACATTAATGCCATGTTTAAACTAATCCTAACCGGAGTCCTTGGCAATGATGCCGAGGTAAAAGAAGTAAATGAGAACATCGTAATAAACTTTAATGTTGCGGTGTCTCTTGATTACAAAGACAAGGAAGGAGCAAAGGTTGAGAAAACCGAATGGGTAAGGGCTACAATGTGGCGCGATCCCAACTCCAAGATTGTCGAGTACCTCAAAAAAGGTAAGCGTGTGCTTATTGAAGGAGTTCCTGAAGCAGAGGCGTATAAGAGCAAGGAAGGAGAACTGCGCTCTGTGCTGAGTGTGAAAGTAAGGGAGCTGGAGTTTGTTAACTAACCTGCATAATAAGGAATGAAAAGGGTGTCTCTGGTGGGATACCCTTTTTATTTGTGCGCAGACTGTAGTATTTAAGTCTTTATTTCATTTAATTTTACCTTTGATTAAACTGCCGTTTTGATTTGAACGACATCTACCACGAAATACTTCAGAAATACTGGGGCTACAAGGGATTTAGGCCTCTTCAGCTAGACATTATTACGTCCGTTGGTAGCGGAAAGGACACTCTCGGGCTAATGCCAACCGGGGGTGGTAAGTCTCTTACCTTTCAGGTTCCGGCTCTTGCAAGACCGGGTATCTGTCTTGTAATCACCCCGCTTATTGCTCTGATGAATGACCAGGTGGACAACCTGCGTCGTCTGGGTATCAAGGCCTGCGCCATCCATTCAGGAATGAGCCGTTGGGAGATAGATCAGACCTATGAAAACTGCATATATGGTGATTTTAAGTTTCTTTACATATCACCAGAACGGATTGGAACTGCCGGTTTTTTGGAACGGTTGAAGGACCTGAAGGTAGGTCTCATCGCTGTCGATGAAGCCCACTGCATCTCGCAGTGGGGCTATGACTTCAGGCCTAGCTACCGTAAGATAGCAGCTATTCGTGAATTTCTTCCCGATGTTCCGGTACTTGCCCTTACTGCTACTGCCACTCCCGAGGTGGTGGAAGATATACAGGTGCAGCTCAAATTTCCCCGTCCCAACCTGTTAAAGCGTAGTTTTGAGCGCCCCAACCTGGTCTATGTTGTCAGGAAGTGCGAGGATAAGGAAGCTCAGATGGTCAGAATCCTTAAGTCGGTTGAGGGCTCAGCCATCGTCTATGTGAGGAGCAGGAAGAAAACCCGCACTTTGGCTGATCTGCTCACTCGCAATGATATTAGTGCCGGCTCCTTTCATGCCGGGATGGCTCAGAAGACCAAGAATGAGGTGCAGGCTGCCTGGAAGGAAGGAAGGCTCAGGGTGATGGTGGCAACAAATGCCTTTGGAATGGGGATTGACAAGGCGGACGTCCGCCTTGTACTTCACATGGATGCTCCGGATTCACTTGAGGCCTATTTTCAGGAAGCAGGCCGTGCTGGTCGTGACGGTGATAAGTCATGGGCTGTTTTCCTGTGGTCGGATAATGACCGCTGGCAGCTAGAGAAGAATATGGATGCATCCTTTCCCGAACTTAGTGTGGTCAGGAAACTCTACAACTCGGTATGCAACTTTCTCCAGATAGCAATGGGCTTTGGTGAAGGAGTGGTCTATGATTTCAATATAGCAGCCTTTTGCAAGGGTTTCGGTTACGATATTACCACCCTGATTAGTAGTCTCAGGATACTGCAGAGGGCAGGATACATAGACTTTAGCGAGATGTCTGATATCCCGTCGCGGGCTGTTATGCTTGTGACGGATTACGAACTGCATGAATTTCAGATTTCAAATCCCACCCTCGAGCCCTTTATCAAGGTGCTGCTGCGCAGTTATACCGGACTCTTTACAGACTATGTGAGTGTTGACGAGGAACTGCTTGCTTCCAGACTTGGTGCAACACGCGATGAGGTGTACCAGGCCTTCCTGAAATGCAGCAGGATGGGAGTGATGAAGTACGTGCCTCAAAGGCAGACTCCGCTTATTGTGCTCCTGCAACCAAGGATAGAACCCGACCGACTGAGGTTTCCAGATGAGGTGTACAAGGATCGCCTGCTGCAATATAAGAAGCGCATTGATTCGGTGATCTCCTATGCCGAGACTGAATATATCTGTCGTAGCAGACAGTTACTGGCCTATTTTGGTGAAAGAAACGGTAGGGACTGCGGACATTGTGATGTATGTGTAAGTATGAAAAAGGTGGCAATTAGCGATGATGAATATGGGGATATTGAAAATGCTATAAAGGCTCAGCTTGAGGCCGGGCCTGCCGAACCCGGGCAGATAGTTATGGATTTGGGCTTTGATGAGGAGAAGATATGGAAGGTAGTGCGACGTTTGGAGGATACCGGAACCGTGTACATCAATAAAGAAGGTTGTCTTCAACTGAGTCAGACAGAGCTTTAGCATAAGTGTCTGAATATTGCGGCTTCATATGTTGAAGTATTCCGCTTTTTGTTAACTTTGCAATGATCAAATTACACTATGGCAGAAAGCTTTGAACATCCAGTATATTCGATAAACGTAATTGAATTTGTAACTGTTGCCCGCGAGTTTTGCAACTGGCTGGAACACTCTGAAGAACAGCCCCGGCCAGAATTTATCTCAACTGCACTAAAGATCCTGCCCCTGCTTTATCTGAAGGCAAATATGCTGCCTGAAACCAGCACCGTCCTTGATGAGTATCTTGAGAAGTACGTGACCGAGGAAGAATATGAACACGTGAGACAAAGTGTCAGAGACAGGATGGGACGCTTTGATGACTACCTGGAGGTTTTCACTGCTGATATGCAGAGAAGTGACCTTCCTCTGACTTCCACAGTATCTGAGAATCTGGCCGATATCTACCAGGATTTAATGGATTTCATGATGAATTACCGCTCGGCTGTCACCGAAATCATGAATGATGCTCTGACCGCTTTGATGCAGGACTTCAGGGAGCACTGGGGCCAACGCCTGGTTAATGTGCTTAGGGCTCTTCACATGGTATATTATGGTGAAGACAACCTGGAAGATGAAGAAGGAGAAGTGGGAGCAGATCCTTCGATTGACGATATCAATACCCAGGACTGGATTATCTCGCGCATGCAGCGCGATTTCAGGGATGGTTCCCTGTAAACCTGAATCTGACTATAGTTGGATAGGGTGCGGCATAAAATATGAACAATATGAACAGCACTATAAGTAAGGAGGCTATTGGGGACTTACCATTATGTCAGTTTGACGGTGAAATAATTCTTGTTGACAAACCGGAAGATGTAGAACAGGCTGTCGAACAGCTTCTTAAGGAGAAGGTGATCGGATTCGATACTGAGACCCGTCCTTCATTCAAAAAGGGAAGCATGAACAGCACCTCCCTGTTGCAGCTTTCAACCTCACAAAAGGCCTATCTGTTTAGGATTAACAAGACCGGACTGACGCCGGAACTTGTAAAACTGCTTGAAAGTCGCAAGGTTATCAAGGTGGGTGTAGGTATCAGGGATGACCTGAAAGGTCTGAACCTGATTGCTACCTTCAAACCGGGTAAATTTGTCGAACTTCAGGATATGGCAAAAAGCTTTGGAATTGACGTCCTGAGTCTAAAGGCTCTGGCCGGACTGCTTCTCAACGTCAGGGTTTCCAAACGCCAGCGCCTGAGTAACTGGGAGGCAGATACCCTGACCCGTGCACAGCAGGAGTATGCTGCTATTGATGCATGGATTGCACTTCGTCTTTTCGAGGAACTGATGCGTCAGGATCCCGAATACAAATTCAAAACCGTAATTTACCGTAACTAATCAAATATGCATCATTTACCCATTCTTCGCCTCAAACCCGGAAAAGAGCAGAGCGTGAAGCGTTATCACCCCTGGGTTTTTTCAGGGGCAGTTAAAGGTCTTGAGAATTCCGGTCTTAAGGACGGAGAGCTGGTTGCAGTGCACGACTCCAACGACAATTTCCTGGCTCTGGGCCACTATCACAGCGGATCTATTGCTGTGCGTATCGTAAGTTACAGTAAGGAAATACCTGATGATAAGTTTTGGGCCAACAAGATTGCCCGTGCATGGCAACTGCGTATAGCAATAGGTTTGGCTGACTCGGCTGATACTACGGCTTTCAGACTGGTTCACGGCGAAAGTGATGGACTGCCAGGACTCATAATTGATATTTACAATAGTACTGCTGTACTACAGGCTCATACCCTGGCAATGTACAATCTGAGACCGGTTATAGTCAAAGCCCTGCAGGAAGTGATGGGAGACAGGTTAAAAGCTGTCTTTGATAAGTCGGAAAGAACATTGACAGCGTCATCGGGTATCGAAGCACGTAACTCCTACCTGTTGGGTAGTAGCGGTGATGCCATAGTTAAAGAGAACGGACTGCGCTTTAATGTTGGCTGGGAAAAAGGTCAGAAGACCGGTTTTTTTGTTGACAACCGCGACAACCGTCATCTGCTTGAGACTTACTCCAAGGGAAGGAAGCTCCTCAACCTATACTGCTATACCGGAGCTTTCTCCTGTTATGCGCTGAGAGGGCGTGCCACTCTGGTTCACTCAGTAGATAGTTCCGAAAGAGCTGTAATGCTTTGCAACGAGAATGTGGAACTCAACTTCCCAGGCGATGGCCGTCACAAGTCATTTGTATCGGACAGCTACAAGTATATGGGGGCTGCCAAAGAGAAGTATGATCTGATAATTCTTGACCCACCGGCCTTTGCCAAGCATCATACCGTAATCAATAATGCCATTCAGGGATACAAGCGTATCAATGTAAAGGCAATGGAGATGATAGCCCCGGGTGGCATATTATTTACCTACTCATGTTCGCAGCTCGTATCACGCGAAGCCTTCAGGACCATGCTGTTTTCTGCTGCCGCATCCTGTGGTCGCAACATACGAATACTGCATCAGATGAGTCAGGCTGCCGATCACCCAATAAGTATGTATCACCCCGAGAGTGAATACCTCAAAGGCTTTGTCCTGTATGTGGAATAAGCCCTTTATTAAAAGATAATTGATAATAGAATAGAGTTTTGAAGTTTACAGAATTTGGATTTGAAGCTGAGATCCTGGATGGATTACAAGCTATGAGATTTGACGAGGCTACTCCTGTTCAGGAGCAGACCATACCGGTAATTATGCAGGGCCGGGACCTGATTGCCTGTGCACAGACCGGTACTGGAAAAACGGCAGCCTACCTGCTGCCGGTCCTGAATGCCCTGATTAAGGGTGGAAATTCAGGAGCCTCAGCCCTGGTGCTGGTTCCCACGCGCGAACTTGCGATACAGATTGACCAGCAGTTACAGGGATTTTCATATTTCCTGCCCGTGACTTCAATTGCCGTGTATGGAGGTAATGATGCTGATCTATGGGATCAGCAACGCAGAGCTCTATCGGGTGGCGTCGACGTGATTGTTGCTACACCAGGCCGCTTGATCCAGCATCTTGCAATGGGTTATTGCAGGTTTAACTCGATTAAGTACCTTATCCTTGATGAGGCCGACAGAATGCTCGATATGGGCTTCCACGACGATATTATGCAGATTGTTAAGCAACTTGAAGGCACACGCCAGACCTTGCTGTTTTCTGCTACTATGCCCCCCAAAATCAGGGATCTCTCACGCAAGTTGCTCAACGAACCTGAAGAGATAAGCATAGCCATCTCAAAACCTGCTGAAGGAATACTTCAGGCAGCTTATCTGGTATATGACTACCAGAAAATTAAACTTATTGACTCCCTGCTCAGGGGTAAGGAGCTTACAAGTGTAGTGATATTTGCTTCGACAAAAATAAAGGTAAAGGAGATATACAAAGCTCTGAAGAGTGGGAAATATCCTGTTGAGGCCATTCACTCGGATCTCCAACAGGCCGAACGTGAGGAGGTTATGCTCAATTTTCGTAACCGCCGTACCCAGATTCTTGTTGCTACTGACATTATTGCAAGGGGTATTGACGTCGATGGAATCGACCTTGTAATCAATTACGATGTGCCCAATGATGCAGAGGACTATGTCCACCGCGTCGGTCGTACTGCCCGTGCCAAGTCCAGCGGTGTGGCACTGACCCTTATCAATGAGTATGATATGGGCAAGTTTGGTATGATTGAAAAACTCATTGGTAGCACCATCTTTAAATCACCTCTTCCTGAAGGCTTTGAACCAGGACCCGAATATGACCCGGGCAAGGGTGATTTCAGACAAAAATTCAATAGACAAGGAGGCCGCAATTTCAAGGGAGGAAATGGTGGCAGAGGAGGCACAGGCAGGTCAGGTGAACAAAGGGATGGTGGAGACAGGAAGGGTAAGGGATACAACGGCAAGAGGAAGTTTTTAAAGAAAAGACACGACAGTCAGGGAAACAGCCCAAAGCCAGAGGCTTAATAGCACCCCGTTAAGGTAGATAAGCCAGTTTAAGTACATACAAGCCTTACCCATCTTTAAACCTTTGCCCCTGACTTCTTGGTTTACGCACCAGGTTGACCGCAGTAGTTTTGATATGATCCTATATTAGTTTTCAGACATGATTATTGATATTATTTCTCGTGAGACCGGTATATCTGCCGGTCAGATTCGCAATACTATAGAATTACTTAGCCAGGGAGCGACCATCCCCTTTATCAGCCGCTATCGTAAGGAGGTGACTGGCAGTCTTGATGAGGTGCAGATTGCTACCATCAAGGAAAGGAATGATAAGCTTCTTGAACTTGAAGCTCGTCGTGAAACGATACTTAAGACCATCGAGGAGCAGGGACAGCTGACAGATGAATTGAAGGCAAGGATTCAGACTATCTGGGACGCAAACGAACTTGAGGATATCTACCTGCCATATAAGCCCAAACGTAAGACCAGGGCTACAAAGGCTAAGGAGTTGGGTCTGGAACCGCTTGCCGGGATACTTTTCAAACAGAATGAGAGAGACCCGGAGGGTCGCGCAACTGCTTTCCTGAATGATGTGGTATCAGACACGGCTGCTGCTTTGCAGGGCGCCAGGGATATTATTGCCGAGTGGGTAAACGAGGATATAAGGGCCAGGGAGGCCATCCGTAATCTATTCCAGAAGGATGCAATAATCAGTTCTATCCTGGTTAAAGGCAAGGAGGAAGAAGCTGCTAAGTACAGGGATTACTTTGACTTCTCAGAACCGCTAAGAAGGTGTCCATCACACCGTCTGCTTGCTATAAGACGTGGTGAAAAGGAAGGTCTACTTAAGGTCAATGTCGCTCCTGATCAGGACAGAGCTCTCGAAATACTTGACAGGTTATTTGTAAAAGGAAATAATGCCTCTTCGCAACAAGTTGCAGAGGCCGTGGAAGATGCATACAAAAGACTACTCAGTTCATCGATAGAGAACGAAGTCTCAGCCTTCTTCCGCGAGAAGGCGGAAGACGAGGCCATCAAGGTTTTTGCTGCAAATCTCAGACAACTACTGTTGGCTCCGCCACTTGGACAGAAGAGGGTACTTGCAATAGATCCTGGTTACCGTACAGGTTGTAAGGTTGTATGTCTGGATGCTCAGGGTAAGCTGCTGCATAATGAGACTATTTACCCGCACCCGCCGCAAAATGACACAAAACAGGCTTATAAGAAGATAGACACGCTTGTTGAATCTTACAGGATTGATGCAATTGCCATTGGTAACGGAACAGCTTCCAGGGAAACTGAAGCCTTTATCCGCAATATGCGCTTTAAGAAGGATGTGCTGGTCTTCGTGGTTAGCGAGGACGGGGCCTCTGTCTATAGTGCAAGTAAAACTGCGAGGGATGAGTTTCCCGATTACGACGTAACAGTCAGGGGGGCCGTTTCAATAGGCAGAAGGCTTATGGATCCGCTGGCCGAACTAGTTAAAATTGACCCCAAGTCCATTGGGGTGGGACAGTACCAGCATGATGTCGATCAGACCAAGCTTAAGGCTGCCCTGGATATGGAGGTTGAGTCCTGTGTAAATAGTGTAGGGGTGGAGTTGAATACTGCAAGCAAGCACCTGCTGACTTATGTTTCTGGTCTGGGACCACAACTGGCACAAAATATTGTTGACTACCGTGAGGAGCATGGCCCCTTTAGTTCTCGTAAGGAACTGCTTAAGGTGCAGCGTCTTGGAGCCAAGGCTTACGAACTGAGTGCTGGCTTCCTGCGCATCAGGGAGGCTGCCAATCCTCTTGACAACTCTGCTGTTCACCCCGAGTCCTATCATATCGTTGAGCAGATGGCAAAGGATCTGGGATGCACAGTGGCTGACCTGATAAGCAATGCCGACCTGCGCAGGAAGATTAATCTTAAGCGCTATGTAAGCGACAAGGTGGGTATGCCGACCTTGAATGATATAGTTGCTGAACTTGAAAAACCCGGTCGTGACCCACGCAGTGTTATAAAGTTTTTTGAGTTTTCACCAGATGTGCGAACCATCGATGACCTGCGTCCCGGAATGCGTTTGCCGGGTATAGTAACCAATATAACAAACTTCGGTGCCTTTGTAGATATAGGCGTAAAGCAGGACGGACTGGTTCATATCAGCCAGCTTGCAGATAGATTTGTATCAAACCCCAATGAGGTGGTGAAATTACACCAACATGTGGAAGTAAAGGTACTGGATGTGGATGTTGCCCGTCGCCGGATACAGCTTTCTATGAAAGACTAGCGAACTGTACCAATACTCATGAAAGTATTTGGAGAAGCCTTTGAATTCTTGTTCGAAGGCTTTTCTGCTTTCTTGTGTTTGTATGTAAGAGCGTCGTTATAGGTATGAACTCCCTCTATGTTGAGCCTATTCTGGAGTTGCTCCTGATTCTTGTCAAAAGCGATAGAGTATTGAACTGAGTCAGATGAAGCTGTAATCTCAGTTTTATTTGGGTTTTCCAGGGAAATGTCGGATTCGCTCTGGTAAAGCTTTCCGTCAGTTGAACACTTGGCAATAGTCAAGACAATTACTAAGTAAAAAACAGTTTTGAGTGCCTTCATAAATGTATTTAAGTGGTTCAGGATTAAGACGTAAAATTCCTGTCTGGGTTGCGTGACAAGAGTTATTTTTTGTTAAATCATTGAGTTTTTATGCTAAATTAAGAGCCTGGTCAAGGTCAGCCAAGATGTCATCAATGTGTTCAAGCCCAACTGACAAACGAAGCAGGCCTTCACTGATACGCATCTTTGCCTTTTCCTCAGGACTAAAATCCCAGTAGATGGTAGAGGAGGGGTGTATTATCATTGATTTGTTGTCGCAAAAATTTGTTCCCCGCCTAATCATCTTTAAGGCATTCATAAAACGGAAGCATTGCTCCCTGTCCTGCAGTTCCACGCCCACCAGACAACCCGGTCTTCCTCCTGTAAGCTGCTGTGCTCTCTCATAGTCCGGATCATGGGGCAGGGCTGCATACTTAACTGCTTTGACCTTTGGATGTTCCAGCAAGTATTGTGCCACTTTGGTGCTATTGTCAACAATCTTGTCAATCCTAAGTGTAATTGTTTCAAGTCCCAGGAGTTGCAAGTAGGCATTGTTGGGTGACAAACAGGCACCAATGTTGCGATAAATCTCTTTGAAAAGTCTTTTGAAGAAGGCATCAGTGCCAAACTTCTCAACCTCGGGCTGGAGCTTTGGATTGGCGGTCCACTTATCAGACTTATATACAAGTATGGAGCCACCTATTGAGGTGGCTCCACCTGAGACAAACTTAGTATTTGAGAATATCTCTATGTCAACACCATGTTCTGAACAGGGAAAGAGGTAGGGGGTAAGCACCGTATTGTCTACCACCAGCACTACGTTCTTTTCCTTTGCTATTTTGGCTATCCCTTCAATATCAAACAGGATGAGCTGGGGATTAGTGGGCAGTTCTACAAAGATTGCCCTTGTATTGCCATCTATGTTTTTTTCCAGGACCTCAAGGTTTTCAAAGTCGGTAAACCGGGCTTCAATACCGAAGGAATTAAGTGTCCTTGCGAAAAATGAATAAGTATTGCCAAAGAGATAGCGAGAAGTTATGATATTATCGCCTGACTTGCATAGGGTAATAAAAACGTTGGATATTGCAGCCATTCCGGAAGCAACGCAGAGCACCTGTTCGGCACCACTGAAAAGCTTGAGCCGCTCCTGAAGTTCGGTAACTGTCGGATTGGAAATCCTTGAATAAGCATGGGAGTCATTCAGACCCATAAAACTCTTCTCTGCATCTTCTGCACTTTCGAAGTCGAATGAGGCTGTCTCGTAAATAGGCGTTTTAAGACTTCTGTGAGGAGTGGATGAGGTTTCACCGGATCCATGTATAAGCAAGGAACTGATATGTCGCATCTTTTAGCTCAGGTTAGTTTACAATCAGTGATAATCCGTTACGCGAAGACCGCTGTTGTTTTCGATCAGAGTCAAAATTACCCCTTTTTGTTTTGATAAGAGAATTTTAACTGGATAAATGACAAATGTCAGTGTGATTTTCTCACATTGATTAGATAGGACAAAATTTGCGAATAACCGGACAAAACAGTCTGAAATATGCTGATTTATCGATAATTAAGGCGAAAAAAGAAGTGATTTTTGACTAAGATTTTTGTTCAGCTTTTGTTAACAAGTTTGAGCAGGTTGTAATTTAGAATGAACAGAATTGGGCTTTGTAATGCATACAAAGTCAATGATATACGAAAAATATTATTTAGATTCAGTCTAATTTAATCGGAAATATGATGCTGAATAATTTGCCTTGTGTTTATCTTTGACTTACATTTGTTATACAAAACAACCAAAAAAGTTCAGCCATGACAACAATGCAATTTAATGATAAGCTGCTTGGACTGCAAGACAAGTTGCTTTATTTTGCTCTAAGTTTAACCTCCAATGATGAAGATGCAAGAGATCTTTTGCAGGAGACTACGCTGAAGGCCCTAACCTATCGTAAGCAGTTTGCTGCCAACACAAATTTCAAGGCCTGGGTTTTTACGATAATGAAAAATACCTTTATCAATAATTATCGCAGAAACCAGAAGACTAAGAATACCTTCGACGGAAATGAGGATGCACTTCGCTCAGCATACCGCAGGAATTACACATCTGAAACTCCTGAAATGGTACAGAGCGTTAGTGAAATGACAAAGTATATAGAACGTCTTGATGATGATTTCAGGATTCCGTTCCAGATGCATACAGACGGATACAAGTACAAGGAAATAGCTGAACAGCTTGATCTACCAATCGGAACAGTAAAGAGCCGTATTTTCTTTACACGTAAGAAATTACAAGCTATGTTGCAAGACAGCGAAGGAAGCTATTCCTACTAAAAAAATTTGGATTAAAATAGGCAATACAGTACCGAAATAGAAAATAATATTGTAGTTTTGGGTTTAGGTTTAGTAGATGAGTGGACGGCCGGCCATGGTTTCATAAGGAATCGGGCCGGCTGTTTTTTATGGCATTTCCATCCATTGCTGCATTTTGCATTTACTGCTAAAATCTTTGTATAAATGGCTTCTGGGTTTATCCACCGTTATGTTTGAGTATGCATGGATGTTTTCTGGTAGGGACAGGCATATTCAGGGGAAATGTAGTATATTGTGTTATTATCAAAACAGTATTTGATGCACACAGTATTGATTACAGGAGCTGCAAAGCGAATTGGTGAAGACCTGGCCCATCACTTTGCCCAAAGAGGCTGGGAGGTTATTATCCACTGCAATAACAGCAGGGGAGATGCGGATCGCTTGTCAACCCATCTTCGCAATTTGTTCGAGGATAGGCAATTTCCAGTCATCGCAGCCGACTTCAGTGATCCTGTCTCAGCATCTGATGCAATCTTTTCAGAATTGAGAATACTTAATCTATGCCCTGAGGTCTTGATCAACAGTGCATCTGTATTTAATCCCGGTTTGCTTGCTGATACATCCTATACCCATCTGCGCAGGCAGATGGCGGTCAACTTCGAAGCTCCATTTATGCTTATGAAGGCTTTCAGGCAATATTGTAAAAAGGGCTGCATTGTAAACATCCTGGATACGAGGGTCACGAGTAATGATTCAAGACATGCTGCATATACTCTATCAAAGAAGGTTCTGATGCATCTTACTGAAATGGCAGGCCTTGAATGGGCTCCTGAGATTAGAGTAAATGCAGTGGCTCCTGGAGCTGTCCTGCCCCCGCCGGGGCAGGACGAGACTTACCTTAAGGATGTCGTTGCCGGAACTCCGCTTAAGCAGGCGGTTTCCCCCGGAGATTTAGCTGATGCTGTTTGGTTTTTAGTTAATAACGGCACTATTACCGGACAGATTATCTACTGTGACGGTGGTGCACATTTAGGAAAATAATATGGCTACAATTGCAATAAGGGATCTGCTATTGCGTACGGAGGTTGGTTTCAATCCCCATGAGATTGGCAAGAAGCAGGATATTGTGCTGAATATCCGGATTGATTACACATTGCAGGGTGAAGAGCTGAGCGACAATCCTGAGGAAGCCCTTGAGTACCGCTCTATCTGCAAGGAGGTGATTGGTCATATTGAGAGCAGGAAGTACAACCTGATTGAGAAGGTGGCATCGGATGTTGCCGAACTGGTTCTTGCACGAGACAGGGTTGAGGCAGTGACCGTAGAGGTGATTAAGCCAAATGCCCTGAGGTTTTCAAAGTCTGTATCCTTTTGCACTACCAAAACCAGGAAGGGATGAAGGAAAGCAGTGCCGTAATCAGCCTTGGTTCCAATATCAATGCCAGGAGGAATTTTGAAAGCGCATTGCAGCTCTTGGCGGGATATTTCAAAGTGGGTACCGTATCTTCATTTGTAACAACCAGGCCTATTGGAATCACTGACCAGCCTGACTTCCTTAACGGTGCAGTACATATCCGTACAGAAAAGAGCAGAGATGAGGTTAGAGTCATCCTCAAGCAGATAGAAGACCAGCTTGGACGAGACAGGTCGGAAGCAAAATTTGGTCCACGTACTATTGATCTTGATATAGTAGTATGGAATAACGAGGTGGTGGACAATGATTATTATGATCGTGACTTTTTAAAGAAGTCCGTTGATGAGGTACTAAACGGACAAATTTCGTAATTTTGGTCTTCTTTCTAATTTAAGGTCTATGGAGATCAATACACTGTCCCAATTGGATGAAGCTATTGCAAAGCGTCAGAAATCAGTTAGTTTTAACTTCCAGTCTCTAAGCAGGGAAGAGAATCTTAGCTGGGAGCAAAAATTCAATTTCTTATTTGACGAATGCGGATGTGCTTCAGGCAGGAAGTCCATTATGTACTCGTCCCCCCTTTTGATTATAGTGTTGATCATCCTGAAAAACACTACAGATCTAAGTAGAACTATGATACTTGGCTTGTTTGTGGCATCTGTTTTTCTTGCAGGTGCAGCAGGCAAGGTAATTGGTCTGATCCAGCGCAAGAATAAATTGCAGCGCCTGATGGATGAATTCAGGTCCAACCTGAACAACAAATAACTATTGATTCTGTATCCTACATTACATCAAACTGCTTGCAGTGAAATTGTGAACCTTGGCGCATACATAGTAACTTCAAGGAGGTTATTTCGCTGAATCTTCTTTTGCCAAAGATAGGCAGACTCCGGCCCGCTGGCATAGTTTTTGGTCTTTGTAAGGCTATGCCTGTTATGTTGGTAATTCTATTGTTTGATATTCGTAATCCTATTAATACCATTGTTATGCGTAAAGCCTCCGTTTTTATTTCCATCCTTGTACTTCTTGCCTTTCCAGGCTGCCAGTCACGCAATCTGGTAGTACAAAATACTGAAGTCCTCTGGCAACAGGTCGACTCATTAAGTAAGCTTAATTTGCCCCGATCCCAAATAGAAGTGCTGGATAATATCCGTGAAATCTCTATTGATAACAAGAACACTGTTGATTATATCAAAGCTGTTGTCGTACGTGCAGCGTTGGCTGATCAGATTGAAGAGGAAGCGCTTACCCGGCAGATTGAACAACTGGAAAAGGAAGTGGATGGACTTTGGTCGCCCGCAAAACAGATGGTGCACAGCATCCTGGGTGATCTGTACCAGACTTATTATAATCAGAATAGATGGCGCCTGCTTGAAAAAGGTGATATAAGCAGTGGAAGTGAAGACTTAAGGGAGATGGGAGCATCTGAGATCTCGGCCAGGGCAGTTGAGCATTATCTTTTATCTCTGGATGAAAAGGAATTATTGGCATCGGAAGCGTCAGAGAACTATCTGTCTTTGTTGCTAAATGGAGATAAAAAACTTAATCTGAGACCTACTTTGTACGACCTGCTTGTGGATCGTTGTACTGAGAAGTTGCTGAGCGGGCTTTTGTTCGAAAGCTCTGTTGACGATGAGGATTTCCTAAGGAATCCGGCTTTGCTGGGAAGCAGGGAACAGTTTACTTCCATACGGGTAGCCGGTGAAAAGGTCAGCCATAAACAACTCGCAATTTCTCTACTTGGTGAATGGCTAAACTATAGCGAGAATCGCAAAGATGCTGATGTACTATACGATGTAGACTTACAAAGGCTAAAGCTGATGCACTTCATTTATGATGCTGAGGATCGTGATGAATTATATGAAAACGCTTTAGGTCTATTGTTAGTTGAGACTGAAGGAAGACCCAATGAGGCAATGATTATGTACGAAATTGCCGGTTTCCTTATGTCTCAGATGGTAACTAATGAACAGGAATTAAGTGAGCGTAACTATGGTGCCGAAGCTTATGCAATGGCTGACAAGGCAATTGGAAAATGGCCTGAAAGCGATGGAGGCAGACTGGCAGCCGGACTTATACAACAACTTACTCATCCATCTCTGTACCTTAATACGGAAGAAACTTCTATTCCGGGACAACGGCTGAAATACGTTGTTACATACAATAATATCAAACAACTCCACACAGCAGTTTATCGACTGAAGTTTGTGGATAAGGATTATTACAGTTTAAATAGATATGATGAGGATTTTATCAGGGAACAATTAGATAGTAGCACTCAAGTATGGAAAGGTAGTACCGAACTTCCCGGTTACGGTGATTACTTAGCTCACAGGGCTGAGTTAGAAGTAGAAACAGAGTTGCCCTATGGCACCTATGTACTTGTAGTTTCTGACAAAGAAGAGAGCTATAAGCTTTCAGAAGGCGCATGCTATAGTCTGTTTCAGGTTACCAACCTGGCATTTATGTACCTTCCATTGGAAGACGGTAATGTACGCCTTGCCATTAAAAGTAGGGACAAAGGTCAGTCATTGGAAGGCGTCTATGCTGATTTCTATAACATTTACGGGAAGGATTCGACCATACTTAGAATGGGGCCAACTGACAGGAATGGCGAAACCACTGGTGCCATTCATAAGAATAGAGGCTATACAATTGTATTGAAAAAGGGAGATGATATCTTCTTTGCAGATAGGCTGTGGTACAGTCCAGTTTCAAATGATACCAAAGTGCCTACAGAGGAAATACGATCTTTTATTTTTAGTGACAGGAAGGTATACCGTCCAGGGCAAAAGGTGAGTTACAAGACTATCTTACTTAATCAAAAGGGCAATGAGACAAAGGTGATAAGTGGCAGTAAGTTTAATGTTACACTTAGGGACACCAATGGCAGGGAAGTGTCCAGTCAAAGTGTAACGACCAATGAATTTGGTTCTGTTTCAGGTAGCTTTATCCTTCCATCAACTGCACTTTCCGGTTCGTTCAGTATCGTGACCCCCTATGGATCTTCAAGTATCCAGGTTGAGGAATACAAAAGACCCAGATTTGAAATAAGTTTCGAACCTTTCAGGGACCTGGCTGTAATTGGAGATTCAATAACAGTAAAGGCAAATGCAACAACACTTACAGGAATGCCACTTGCTGATGCCCGTGTTGAGTGGAAGGTGAAGTCCAGCAGTCTTATTTGGCGCAGTTACTTACCCTCAGGTGGAGACCTGATTGCCAGTGGCAGTGCAAAGACCTCGGCTGATGGTAAGGTTATGATAGTATTCCAGGCAAAGGGAAGTAACTATGTAAATAGAATTTTCAGCCTTACCAACTTCCTGGTCGAGGTTGATATTACTGATGCCTCGGGAGAGACAAGGTCAGAAAGCACTTCTATTGCATTGTCAGATAAGGCCTATAGCCTTAATACAGAGGTTCAAACTCTGATAACAGGAGTCTCAATAAAAACAATTCCTGTAAACATTACGCTCAATAATATTCCTGGAGAACCTGTTGAAGGGGAGCTTAGGTACTATCTAGAAAAGGTAGAGACACCTAAGATCAGTACCCCGAGACCATGGGGTGATGTTGAGCATATCCTGTGGAAACAGGTTCCGGAGAATAAAGATCTGCAACCAGTGGTTGAGAGGTTAATAAGCAGCGGAACTTGGAAGATTAAGGGCCAGGAGGGGAAGAAAATAGACCTGAAAACAGCACTGGCTACCGGACACTACCGTGTCCGGAGCGAGATTACAGACATTGCCGGTGACACCGTTAAGTCAGAGGCTGTTTTCAAAGTAGTTGATACTAAAGACACCCGTTATTTGCTTGGCGAAGCACTTACTTTAATTAATTCGGGTGGTACCGAACTTGTTGCCGGAAGCCATGCTGAGTTTATAGTTGGCTCAGCCTATAAGGATGTTGAGATACAATTGATGGCTGTAGCCGGTCAGAGTATATTGCTGGACAAGAGGATAGTCCCAGGTGATAAGTGGAACAGAATTACAATTCCTACAAAGGATGTAGTAGGTACAATCAGGTTTCAGGCTATGCTGATCAGAGACAACAAGCTGGTGACAGAGGAGCAATACGTATCTATTAAAGAAGCAGGGAAGGAACTGATCCTGAAACCTGTAAATATTTCGGAAAAACTAAAGCCTGGTGAAAAGGAGAAATGGACGTTGAAAGTTACCGGTGCAGATGGTAAAGCAGTAGATGCCGAAGTACTTGTACTGATGTATGACGCTGCACTTGATGCATATAAACCTAATTACCTAAGTATTATTCTCAATAATTTTAGAAGATCACCTGTGCGTTTAATGTGGCAGGTTGGTCCTTGGGGCTACAGTCATCAAAGAAACGGATATTTCACAATGACGGAGTTACCTGGTCCGGATCCTTATCCATCATTTGTGTGGGATGAAGCTTTTGGCTTCTACGGCTATCCCGGCAGGACCCGCAATGCGATGAAGTCTCTTTCAGTTGTTGAGGACAACATGGTATTATATATGCATGAAGCTGAGTCTGATTATGTGCCGATTACCATGCAGAATCCTCCTCCGCCAGCTGTTGCTGGAAAATTAGACGTTGTAGCTGAGGAAATGGCATCTGGCTTGAAAGCTGGTGAGTCTATACCTCCAATTCGCACTAATCTGAGTGAGACAGCTTTCTTCTTCCCACATCTCAGAACGCTAGGCGACGGACGTGTAGAGTTTGAATTTACAGTGCCCGATGCCCTTACCCGTTGGCGCTTTATGGCTCTGGCACATATGAAGGATGGCAACAGCGGTACCTTTGAACAGTTTGTCATCACCTCCCGTGACCTTATGGTAATGCCCAATATGCCACGCATAGTACGCGAAGGTGATGTTATTACCCTAGCTGCCAATGTGTTCAACACTACAGAAAAACAACTTGGTGGAATGGCCTATATACAGGTCAGGGATGCTGTAAGTGGTCAGCTTTTAATGTCTGAACAGTTGCAGGAAAAGGTCTGGGAAGCCAATGCAGGTACAGGTGCCCTGATTGACTGGAAGATTGAGGTTCCTCAAGGCGTTAAGGCACTTGAGATCACGCTTTCTGCTATCTCGGGTCAGATCAGTGACGGTGAAAAGCATCTGATTGCTGTTCTCCCATCACGAACCCTGATTACTGAGACCAAGCCCCTCTTTATGGACAGGGCCGGTAATTACAAGCTTAGTGCTGAAGCCCTTGCTGCCGGGAAAGTTGATGGGCAGGCAAGTTTAACATTCACATATAACGAAAACGCTGCCTGGGAAATGTTGTCAGCGCTTACATGGCTGTCGCAAAGACCATATGAAAGCAGCGACCAGGCGTTCAACCGCCTGTTTTCAGTCGCCATGGCTCAGCAGATCTTCAAGCAGAATCCGCAGATTGAGATGGTAATGAAATTGTGGAATGCATCACTTCCTGGGGATGAGGATGCACTCAGTTCTGCCCTGGAAAAGGATCCGGGACTTAAGGCAGCCCTTCTTACTGCTACTCCTTGGTTGGATGAAGCTATGGATGAGACCCACAGGAGAAGGGTCTTTGCAAGGCTTGTTGAGGACGGAAGTCTTGAGTCTGAGTTTTTTTCGGCTACTTCACTGCTTAAGGAAATGCAACTGCCGGAAGGTGCCTGGGCCTGGTTTAAAGGCATGTATCCATCTGAAGAAACTACTGTTGATATAGTTTCCGGATTCGGTATGCTTAAGTCTGTCGGCTATGAACAGAATGATGAGACCAGGGCGATGCTTGAAAATGCTTGTGGATGGATACTTAAGAAACTTGAAAAGGAACTTGAAAATATTGAGAAACAGAACACTAAGGATAAGCAAAATATCGGCCTGTCTCCATCAGCAATAAAGAAGCTGTACGCTCTTAGTTACTTCCCTGAATTATCAGATAGATTAGTGGTCAATTCTCTGGTCGGCTATCTCGAAAACAAGCTTCCTGCAAACTCTCCGATTGAGATGGCTTATGCAACAACAGTCCTGCATCGCAGCGGAAAGGTTGATGCTGCAAAAGCCCTTGCGCATTCTCTGTCAGAATACCTGTTGGAGGAAGGTGGCTCTCTCTTCTTCAGAGCCAAACAAGGTCCTTACTGGTATCAGGCTCCGATTGAAAGCCATGTGGCTGCTATTGAGGCTTTCAGAACGACAGGAGGTTTTGATAAGGAACTACGTGGTATGGAGAAATGGCTGTTTGAGCAGAAGCATACACAGAACTGGTCAACAACACGTGCTACTATGTATGCACTTTACGCACTGGCCTCTTCAGGACAGAAGTATTTCAGTGCTGAACAGACTGATAGGGTGCTGGTAGCGGGTAAAGTTGTGGATTTCCCACAGCAGGAGAGTGCTTCAGGCTACAGAAGTTTTTCAGCCAGTGGGCCTGTTCTTAGTAAGGATTACGCTGATATAACTATTGAAAAGAAGAAGGATGGCCCATCATTTGCTACTGTTCATCTGAGTTACTTTGCCGATACCGAGCAGGTCGAAGCAGGAGGTTTTCTGAAGGCTAGCTCAGTGCTTTACAAAAGAGGTTATGCTGACGGAAAGGAAAGCTGGTTACCGGTGGATGCCAGTACAGTACTTGAGAAAGGTGACAGGCTGATGCAGAGACTGACAGTTGAAGTACCACAGGACCTTGACTTCGTCCATATCAACGCACCAAGGGCTGCAATACTTGAACCTGTTGATATGCTTTCGGGTTATCGTTACAGTTCCGGTCTGGGTTACTATCTGGCTGTTACCGATGCAGGTAGCGACCTCTTTGTTGACAATCTGTCTCGTGGCACCCACACAGTGAGCTGGGAGATGACTGTCTCTCACAGCGGAAAGGCCGTTCAGGGTCCTGTAGCTGTATCATGCTTCTATGCTCCTTCTTACTCAGGACATAGCGGATCGGTAGTTATTGTTACAGAATAATGATTAAAACGGATATAGATGACATTTAGATTGAGGACTGTTATTACATTGCTGATACTGGCATCTGGCGTGGGAATGTACTCTCAGAGTGCGGCGGACGCTCTGAAACTAAGAGGTCTGGAATTATTGGACAGGGGTGAGAATGACTCGGCTATGGTTTACCTTAGCCGGGCCCTTCTGGATGCCCCGGATGATGCGGATATACTTGGTGGTCTTGCCATGGTGTACATTAACATGGGAGATGCTCAGCGTGCAGTGGATTTTGCTGTAAAGGGAGTAAAGGACAGGCTCAACCCATCTTCTGATGCCTATCTGGCTGGAGTGCTTGGCTATGAGAAACTTGGAAATGTGAGGTTGCGCAACAAATGGCTTGACGAGGGACTGGAAGTCTTTCCTTCCGACTATTTGTTGCTGTACCATGCCGGTAGAATCAATATCCCCTTTGACAAGGAAAAGGGGGAGAAGTATCTCCTCAGGTCAATATATGCATATCCGGCATTTGCACCAGCTCACCTGCTGCTTGGTGAGAATATGTATCGCAGGGGAGAAAATCTAAAAGCTGTTGTTCCCCTCATATATTATTTGTTTTTGAATCACAACGAACTCAACAGTGCAGATATAGTTGCAAGTATTGAGCGACTGTACAGCAGTTGGTCAGCTTCAACCCAGAGTATCTCTAAGGTGTCGAACGCAAGCAAGGGTTTTACTACTGATTTCAGACCTGAGGAATTTAAGGGAAAGCAGGATGAAAAAGGGCAATGGTTTGTCAACCAGACTATTGGTCTGATAAAGAGTATGGAGACTGCAAATGTTGCCTCATCTGATGGATTGTGGCTATTCTACTCTGACTTTTTCAGTCATGTAAGTATCCTGGGTTTTTCACAACCTCTTGCATATCACATCTCATACTCCCGTTACCCTGGAGACTCAATGGTCTGGATTAATGAGAATACTGAGCTTTATCAGATGCTGGCTGACTGGTTGCTGTTACTGTAGTGTACAGCAGTGACATAATAAACTGGCAGTCATGCATTGCTGTCACCCGGTTGTAAGTTGCCCGGTATGGTACTATATTACAGGCCACTATGAGTTCAGATACTTAATGTATTGACTGCAGTACCTGCTCATCCCTGCTCAGTTTGCCTTCGGCCAGCAGAATAGCAGTGTCTACTATTGCCAGATGTGAATAGGCCTGAGGAAAGTTGCCAAGAAGCTGCCTTGTCTCGAAGTCCAGATCTTCGCTAAAGAGTCCAAGGTGATTGGAGTAGCTTAGCAACTGGTCAAACTTCCTCGTAGCCTCTTCTTCCTCACCTATCATATAGAGGGCACGAACAAGCCAGAAGGAGCATATTGTAAATGCCGATGAGGGTGTTCCAAAGTCGTCTTTGTTTTTGTAGCGGAACATAAGTCCATTGTGTTCCAGTTCCCGCTGAATAGCCCTGACCGTGCTTTTAAACCTTGGATCACTGCCGGGCAGGAAGCCATAAAACTCCATCAGTAGGACTGATGCGTCTAGATCAGAGTCCCCGTACGACTGTGTAAACGCCTGCTTTTCCTCATTCCATGCATTTTTGAGGATGTCATTCCGGATTTCTTCCCTCAATGGAATCCATTTCTCGGCCTCACTATGTTGCAATAGTTTCTGCGCAATCTTTACAGCCCTGTCAATAGCCACCCAACACAGCACTTTGCTGAATGTAAAGTGCCTGTTGCCCGTTCTGATCTCCCAGATACCTCTGTCGGGCTTCTTCCAGTTGCGAGCCACCGACCATACCATGTTGCGGGTGATAGTCCACAATTCCTCACTATGCGCCAGCGATATGGTGTACATATCAAAGTGCTGAAAAATCACATCCATCAATATTCCGTAGATATCATTCTGCTTTTGCTTGTATGCGGCATTTCCGACACGTACTGGTCTGCTGTTTTTATAACCTGACAAATGGTCAAGTGTGGTTTCGGTTAGTTTCTTTTCACCATTAATACCGTACATTATCTGAATACGTTCATCCTTCTCGGGAAGAATATCGGTGATAAACTTAAGGTACTGGTGAGCCAGATTGTAATGACCCAGACGGGTCATTACCTTTACCACCATAGAAGCATCCCTGATCCAGCAATAGCGATAGTCCCAGTTGCGCACCTCCCCTACAGTTTCCGGAAGGGAAGTTGTCATTGCTGCAAGTATAGCGCCCGAATCCTGATAGCTCAATAGTTTAAGTACCAGAGCGCTTCGCATTATTACTTCGTTGTACTTTCTGTAGCGGGTGGTCCTTCCCGACCATGTAAGCCAGTAGGCTTTGGTGCGGATTAGTTTGGTATAACTACGCTCAACAGTCTGTTGCAGCAATTTCTGGTTGTAGCTGATTAGGATAAACTCTTCCTTTTCGAGAGTCAGCATCTGGCGGGTAACAACCATGCGGAGATCCATGCTCGAGTAAAGATAGTTTGAGTCATAATCCCCCTTGGTGGTCTGAGCTTTTACATAGTTATCGTGAAAGTCAATCTTAGTGGTGTAAGTACCATATTCCAGCCTGGGGTCAAAGACTACCCTGAATGACGGCTTGCCGCTGATGGGTTTGAAATACCTTATCAGGTCAGGAGGAGAATAAAAGCCCTTGCTGTTATTCTCGTACCTGGGCATAAAGTCATAGACCTCGAAGGTGCCATCACTGCACTCGAAACGGGTGACAAGAATATTGGTGTTGCCGTCGTATTTCTGGCTTATGTTGAGACAGTTTTCCGGAAGAATCTCAAAGCTTCCCCCAATCTTTTCATCAAGAATCTTTGCAAATATTGAAGCTGAGTCAAACTTAGGCAGGCATAGCCAAACCACTGCTCCAGTATCCGAAATCAAGGCGCCACTGCGGCAGTTGCCCACTACTCCGTAGTTCATTCCTCTGTTGCTGCTTGTTGTCATATCTGGCTGGATTTTATCACAATGAAATATAAGGATATTTGACAACATTAAAACTATGGAACTTGAGCTTACTTTTCTTATCTTTGGTAGAAACCGGAAAAAATGCGTTATGAAAAGGCTTCATATAGTTTCCAACAGACTTCCCTTCAGTATCAGTTTTGAAAATGACAACCCTAGTCTAGAGCCCAGCGTTGGGGGGCTGGCAACAGGGATGAACTCTGTTTATAAGGATTTTGAAGGTAAATGGATAGGATGGCCGGGAATAGCTTCCGACACCAAAAGCAGGAAGGAACTACAGGCAGTTGACCGCCTACTGAAGGAGGAGGGCTGTAAACCTGTTCACCTGTGTGAACAGGAAGTGGAGGACTTTTATGAAGGATTCTGCAATAATACTATATGGCCGCTGTTTCACTACTTTGCACAGTATGTTGATTTTCACGCCAGCCTTTGGGACGCTTATATCAATGTCAACCGGAAATTCGCCGATACCATACTCGAGACAGCAGGACAGGGGGACTTTGTATGGGTGCACGACTACCAACTGATGCTTGTGCCTCAGATGGTCAAGAGCCAGAGGCCGGATATCACAATAGGATTCTTTTTACATATACCCTTCCCATCGTATGAGGTGTTCAGGATTCTACCATGGAGGGATGAGCTCCTAAGAGGCTTGCTGGGTGCTGACCTTATCGGTTTTCACACCTACGACTATCAGCGCCACTTCCTGAGTAGTGTGAGGCGGATATTCGGATATGAGATAGTTCTCAACGAGGTGCATATCGACGGGCGTATCATACTCGTGGATTCCTTCCCTATGGGAATTGACTACGACAAGTTTTACAAAGCCGCCCTTAATATTTTCCATACACCTGTTAAGGAGAGGTCGGAGGTACATAACGAACTGGAAAAGTACTTCCTGATGTCGGATGGCAAGCATCTGATACTGTCTATCGACCGACTTGACTACTCCAAAGGGATACCCAACAGGCTCAGGGCTTTTGAGAAATTTCTTGAGAGAAATCCCGATTACCGGGGCAATGTGACCCTTGTTATGCTGGCCGTCCCCTCACGTGATAACGTCGACCATTACAAAAAGCTGAAAAGCGAGGTTGAGGAACTTGTGGGAAGAATCAACGGTCTCTATGGTTCGATCAACTATACACCTGTACTTTACTTTTACCGTTCCATGCCCTTCCAGAATCTTGTTGAACTGTACAGTATGTGCGACGTAGCACTGATTACTCCTGTACGGGATGGCATGAATCTGGTAGCCAAGGAATATGTGGCGTCGAGAATCAACCAGACAGGAGTAGTAGTTGTAAGTGAGATGGCCGGAGTGGTCAAGGAAATGGGAGAGGCCATAATAATAAATCCCAACGATGAGGATCAGGTGGCCGAAGCAATACAGCAGGCTATCGAGATGCCGCATAGCGAACAGGTACGTCGTATCAGTGCTATGCAGGAACGTCTCAGACGTTATGATGTATTCAAGTGGGCTAAAGACTTTGTCAATGCCCTGCAAAAGGCTAGGAAGGTACAGACCGAATTCCTTGCCAAAAAGATTACAGAGGAGATCAGCAGGGAGATTGTTGGTCGTTACAAGAAAGCCTCTAGGAGGGCAATATTCCTTGATTATGACGGAACCCTCAAGGGTTTCGTCAACAATCCCAATGACGCTGTCCCTGATATGGCTCTTATCGATCTGCTTAACTCAATAACTGCTGACGAGCGTAACATATTGACCATCATCAGCGGACGTGAAAGAGGAAGCATAGGCACCTGGTTTAAAGGCATGAAGCTCAACCTGATTTGTGAACACGGGGTGTGGCTCAAACGTTATACTGGAGATTGGGAAATGCTTTCAAATGCATCAAATTCATGGATGCCTGTGATAAAGCCCATCCTTGAAGCGTATGTGGATCGTACCCCCGGGTCCTTTCTGGAGGAGAAAAACTACTCACTAGTATGGCATTACAGGGCAGCGGAAGTTGAACTTGGCGAACTCAGGGCAAAGGAACTGAAGGATGTGCTTACAGAAATGGTAGCCAACCACCGCCTGGAGATTCTTGAGGGAAACAAAGTTGTGGAAGTTAAGAGCAGCGGTATCAACAAGGGTAGAGCAGCCAACAAGCTGCTTACCGGTATGAATGCGGACTTTATAATGGCCATTGGAGACGACTGGACGGATGAGTACCTGTTCAGAGACCTTCCTGAAGACTCAGTAACTGTTAAAGTTGGAATCAAACACACTTCAGCGGCTTACAAACTAGAGACAACTGACTCGGTAAGGCAGTTTCTCAGACTCTTTAGCAGATAAAATCAAGGAAATTTTGTATTTAGGGCTAAAGGCGTTTAGATATGGCCTTTTGAGCCCTCTTTAGGGGTCTTGAACCCGGCCAACCTACGTAAAAAAAGTTAAATCTTAAACATGCAGCTCTTTATACCTGTTTTAGGTTACAATCCCTATGCTTATTTATCTATATTTGCGACATTTTGTTGTAATATCAGGGACAGAGTTGTTAAATCGTAAATGACACCAGTCAACTATGCAAATTGAAGGACTCCCAAAAGCGTTTTTGAGGAAAGAGGCACGTGAATACATCGATCTTTACAGGTCGTTGGGTGAAAGGGCAGAGGTCTTCCTGCCCAACTATGTCTTTGACAATCTCAAGGCTTTTGTCAGACTTTGTTATGAAGAGCCGATAGACCCGGCAAGGCAACAGGCTGAAATTCAGAAATACCTGTTGAAGTTTCAGGAGGAGATACCCGGTTACTCGGATGTATCGCTGATGCTGTTTCCTCACGAGGATTCGAAAGCATTCAGGTACACATCTCTTAAACGAAAGTTTAATCAAAGGATAGGCCGCTTTGCCGATCATGATATAGTTGATAAACAAAAGAAAACCTGGATCAACAATATACGTGCCCTGCATGACCTTTCTGTTGGTACCCCTCCGGTAACAGAGGCTACTATCGACTTTCTGGCCCGTGTTATTCTGGGTAGTCCTGCACGTGAACTCCGTCGTTTCCGCGACGTAGTTGGCGTTATTGGTGATATCGACGAAGGCCACTGGAATTATCTGATGGATACGCTCGATCAGATGATCAACCAAAGTACCCATTATACTACCAAGGCGGAGAAGGACAACTTCCTGCACCGCACTGAGTGGGCAGTTAACTTCAAAGGTCTCAACGGTTTTATCCGTACCGTCGTTTCCGGTAATTCGGATATGGCAGTGGAACTCATCAAAGGTGAGGTCTTCGGTGCCGACTGCGTTCGAGTTGTAGATAATATCAAGGGAGAAGAGCTCTTCCGTATGATGGTGGAGGATACTTCATCTGTCTTCGTTGTCAAGGTCAAACATATGCGCAAGAATATGTTTGCCGGTTCGAAATGGTTCCCCTATCTCTCAAGGGTTGTTGTTGTTGATGATTCCCCTGAGTCAGAAGCTTCCAATACCTCACTGGTATTCAGCTTCCACAATGGTATCATCAGCACCCTCAACAAGGTACATACCAAGAAGCTTGGAGCACCAGCAAATACGCAGCTTAACCTGCGCCTGATTCTTGAAAATGTAAATGGCAAGAACCTGGTCGAGTTTAAGGAGCTTATCGGCAAGAAAATAGAGGAGTATAACGAAGAACTCAAGGAGCTAAAGCAGGAGCAACTTGGTGAACTGGATGATCCGATCAAGAATATAAACTTGCATAAATTTGACGGCTTTACCCGTCAAATACTGATTGATCGTTACTCACTGATCAGGTTGAGTGCTTTTATCAGTTTTCTGCAAAACTGCGCAGACAGCAGCAACCGTAAGGAGCAAAACAAAGCCCTGATTGCTGACTTTGAAGCTAAGATAAGGAAGTACTTCTACGGCAACCGTCAGGATGTAAGGATAGCCACCATCCTCGAGGGTGGTGGCCGGAACCAGATACGAACCTATGGTGAGTATCTTTTCAATCGTCAGTTGAAACCAGTTGACCCAAATACAGTGAACCGTTGCAAGGTGATCCTTGGTTTTATTCCGGACAACTACAAGAGGACTCTGCACAATCACTTCCATAAGAATTTTGGTATCAACCTCTTCCTTGAGCGTTACCAGAAGTACATCACCAAGGTTGACAATGAGGCGGACAACAAGGGCCGCTTTATGAACACGCTGATAGACCTTGGGGTGTACAAGGATTATATGAACAAGAGCGAGGAGGATAAAAAGATCATCCGTGAGTTTATCAGCGATCTTGGCAATATGGACAAGACCTCGATAAGCGACGATGTCCAGATGATTATCCGCGACCTCCTGTTCAATAAGGAAAGTCAGCCCAAGCCTTATATAGTCTACAACAAGGTACTGGCCTGGGAATATACAGATTTATTTTCTGAAGAGAGGTTCAATATCAATCCATTTGATATTGAGATTGAAAATCTTGATAATCAGCGCATTGATTATGAGCGTATCTATAGAAAACTGGCAAGGTTCAAGAATACAATGCAGCTCTTTGATGCTACAGGCAATCTGTGGGATAGATTTTGCGAGAACCTTACTATCATAATCAACGACCCGTCCAACCCGACAGGTTATTCGGATTTTAACCGCGAAAACCTGATCGAGTTCCTCAAATTTGTCAACAACAGCAAGATCACCCTTCTGCTGGATGAGGCATATTCAGACAGTGTGAAGATTGACGATGAACTGTTGCCCAAGTGGAGGTCTATCTCAAGGTATGTTTTCAACAACGAAAACCTGCTTTCAAAGATACGCGTGGTCTCGTCTCTGTCCACAACCAAGAACCTTGCCGGGTCGGGCGACCGCCTCGGAGCTATCGTTGCCACTCCGGCCATGGCTGATGTGGTAGAGTATGCAAACAAACGTAATAGTTCGGTACGCGGTAACAGCGCCTCTTTGTACTTCCTCAACGAAGTACTTGAAGTGGCTATTCGTGCCAAGGGACTGAAGGATAAGCTGGAAGCTGAATTGCCAAAGAATGCATCAAGGAGCAAAGTCAGGGGTCTTATCGAGAATTTCCTAGTTGAGAATACAAAGGCTTCAATTGTTAAGACAGAAGCCGGAAGTCAGGTACCTACCTTCGAAGGAAGTCCCTTGTACCTGTTCCTACTTGATGAACTTGTAAGTCTTGACAAGCTTGATATACTCAATCTGCCTGATGACTTCAAGTACAAGGATGTTCCATTCTTCTCATATTATTCAGAGCAGCTAATCAAAGGACTAAACAGGTTTAGAATCAACAAGAGCTTCCGTTCGGAATCCATCAAACGCCTGTCAATGGCCAAGAGGGTAGCAGCTGAAGTAATCGAAGCACTTGGAGCACAAGACATACAAATTATCGACTCAGACGGTTCTTACCTGTTCAACCTTTTGTTTACCAACTACGGTTCATACAATGATCTTGAGATCTTCTGTATGGCTATCGGTGAACAGAGGGGGTTGTGTGCATTGCCTTACAAGACCGGAGTAGTGCGCTTCTCATTGGGTGGCTATCTGGATGGAAGCTCTAAAGGCTTCGAGATATTCGAGAAGGAAATCAGGGTGTCGCTGACTGTCTTCCTAAGCTACTGGATGAAGTACAGGGCTGCCTTTGAAAAGGCAGGCAAGAATGCCAAGGCTGAAGATGTGATCAAAAAGGTATTCCCTAATCTTAAGGAAAATCAGTGGGTTGAAGTTGTTCTTGAAGACTTCAGCGAAATCCGTGACCAGAAGAAAAAGGGCAACCAGAGTCTCAAGATCAACGATAACAGATCACTGTATCACGCCTCTCCGGCTGTTAGTGGGGTATCAATAACAACCATCGGCGATTCAAGCAACTCAGTTATTGAGTTCCAGGGAGAGGTAGGCAACTGCCGCGATGTTGAAGAATTCATCAGGAGCAGGGCCTTTACCAAGATTTATGAGAACCTGCTACCTCAGATTTACAAGAAGATTCCTCAAATCAAGAATCTCAACTTTAATATTGTTGCCTCTCGATACAGCAAGGCTACAATACTTAAGTATATACACAACAAGAAGACTTTCCATCCCAACAACTATGTGTTGGATGATCCGGAGGAACGCAATATTATGCGTGAAATCCTGATAGAGATGGAACGCATCCTGTTTTCCGACTCCAAGATGAAGATTCTTTCACTGGATGCAACCGGAGATCCTGTGAGGGATGTGGCAAGGCTGGAAGGTGTAAATGTAATACTGAAAAAGCATATTCAGGAGATATTGCTTCACTTCAACCTGCCCTTTGAGCAACCGACTATCGAGCCAAGCCGTAAGGAAATCATTGAAGAAGCATGTTCCCACTATGAGGATATCACAGGTCTGAATATTGACAGCATTGATCTTGAAAAGTATCTGAATCAGTTCCTCGAAGGTCTGCGTACCAATCCTAAGTTTGATTCAATTCCTTTATCATACAGGGGATTCGGATTTATCGTGAGCACCGTCAAGGAAAGGATACTCAATAGTAACCTGGATACAGCAGACAAGATTCTGTATGTCTTCCTGCTGCGCAATGATGATTCATTCCATCAACAGATTATCGAAAAACTGACCTTCCTGCAACAAAGGATAGACAGTACTGATGATTCAGACCTTAAGATTATTACAGAGAACCTGCTGACAGATATCTTGCCGCAGGAGGTAAATGACATAATGAACTATATCTTCCGCAAGAAGGATATCAAGGTTAATGAACAACTCCTTGAGGAAGTTACTCACCGTGTGGTGAGCTTTATAATACACCTGCAAAACCTGAGCAAAGGTACAGATTATTACTACCGTTATCTGCACGCGCTCAAGGTTGCCGTTGAAAACAGGTTCCGCCGTCAAAACAGCAACAAGAACCAGATGATCCAGCATGGTGTAACGCTCTTCCGCAACTTCGACATGACGAACAAGATTCTTCAGGAGTACAATGGAGGTAAGCTATCATGGATCAACGACCTGATGATCAAGTGTGGTGTAATATCGGTTGAACAGCCAGTACAGCTTCATACCCGTATTGCAACGGATGCCAAGAAGAGGGAGTTTCCCTTCTACAGGGTTGACCGTGATGAGGATGAGCCAATGTACCTGCTCGATATGAGCCGTAGCAAGTCCAAGAATGATTATATCAAGAGCCTGAGCATCAAACCAGGTTCAGGCTTCTTTGAGAGAAGACTTGCCCTGTTTGTAGCCAACCTTGACCCTGATGATTACAGATGTAAGATTGTTCAGCATGGTGTTGTCAAGCAGTTGATAGTATTCCAGAAGGGCTATATCAAATATCTGACTGACTTCTTCCGTCTGGTTCAATACAGAGATGTGACCCTACAGGAGGCACAGAACTTTGTACCTGATGTATTCCTGCTTCTGGGTGCACCCGAGAAGGTGATATCCTTCCCACAGGTTGGCTTCTTTGATATAAAGGGTCCTAAGGGAAGTATCAAGACCATAGTAACCCCTCTACGTAAGGAAGGTGACTACTTTGGCAATGTCAAGAAGCCATGGCTGACCATGCTCAATGAGAAGGTCAAGGAGATGGGTGGTGTACCAAAGCACGGTTCTCTCTTTGCCGTTGAGATGGAAGACGGTTCAATCTTTACAGTTGAAGTTGATGGTGACAGCGGGGCCGGTAAGTCTGAAATGATTGCTGCCCTTGTATTGAGATGGCTGCGTCTGGACCTGCCGGGTGTAAGGTCTGTCAAACTGATTGCCGGTGATATGTTCCATGTATTCCGCGATAAGGAAGGAAATATCTATGGCTTTGGAACTGAGGAAGGAGACTTCTCAAGGGTAACCGACTTCGACCCCGACTTTATCAAGTATTACAAGTACCTGTTTGAAACTAGTGCCGACAGTAACGTTGATGACCTCAACTCACGAAGCACTATTACAGGTTTCTGCGAAATACATATGCCCTATAAGATCGATATAATGCTTACTGCAAGCAATTATTCGAAGGAAGAGGGTGGTATCACAAGGGTCAACAATCCGGAAAACTACCTGCTCTATATCGACTCGCACGGCGAAAGGATGGAAAAGGCTACAAGTCAGGATGGTCCCAACTTCCAGCGTTCGCTTAGCAGGATGACAGGTGATAAGAACATCGTTGACGTGTTGGCTAAGCACGGCAACTATCTGGATGACCTGCTTGACTGGGATTTCGTTGCAGAAGAGAAGAAGTTTTACCTCTGCTCATCATACAAGATGATGGACAAGATTGATATCGAAGAGGTTGTCAACCAGATCTTCAAGGGCAAGAAGTTTAAACACGGTGGTGTAAGTTACACAATCAGGTCCGTTCAGTTTGATCTAGTCAAGAACCGCTTTGCAGCCGAGTCTGTTTCAGAAGAGGAGACAGTATTTATCAACCTGTCACGCGATATCTTTATCCAGATGTTTGACGGGCTGGCAAGTACCCCGGGTGGTCAACCCTTCGTTGCCAAGGAAGGCGAGATCGAAAACCGCTACCTAATGGTAGAGGTGTTGAAGGGGGGGCCCGACGGATTGGGCAAGGGGCGCAAGATTCAGTGCGGTATTATGTCAACCGAGATCGGTAAGAAGGGTAAGGAACTTTCAGGTCCTCCGAAGGCTGCTCTTGGTCTGATTAAGATGATTCAGGAAATGAGGGCTGGCGATGGAAGCATCAATGCTGCCCGCAACGAGGTCAACCGTATTGTTCGCGAGAAATACGCTCACGTATTTAGTCGTGGTGGCAACAGTCGCGAGATTATGCGTTACAACTTCTACCTGTATCAGTTGGATAAGACGATGAAGGCACAGTTTGTTAGGATGGATGACCCGTCGGTTGAAATCGACCTGAGCGGAGTCAACAACTTCAGGCCTAAAAAGCAGGATGAGGCCTTCAGTCCACTGTTGGTGACACCAAACCTCAATATTGAGTTGACCAGTTTTGGTGAGACTTACGAGGAGTTGATGAGCCTGCCCAACTATCCTGAGTTTGCCGAGGAGTTTCTCGACGGAGCCGACAAGCTCTATGTAGCTGAAGGTTATTCGCATGAAACCATGATCAACAATATGATCACACAGCTGCTTCTGATGGATGGTTATATCGAGTTTGATGACCTCACTCTGGGTCGCATCACCGAGAAGGTCAACCGTGAGACTATTGCAGCAGCCAAGTATGCTGTGCTTAAAGAACTTGAACGTCGCAAGGGTGCAGCCAGGAAGGCAGGTGCTGCTCAGGCAAAGGAAGCCGACAGTACTGAGAAACCTTCACAGGCAAATAAGAAGGGTGGCGACACACAAGGTAAAAAGAAGTAAGAACACGAAACCAGTAGAGAAAGAGGGCCACGAGGCCCTCTTTTTTTCTGCCTGCCAAATCATCGCATGTGAGTAATCTGACATACAATGGTTTTAGCCTATGTTAACTTCTATGTTATATGGACTCTACTTTTGGCCTTGATAGGTCCATGCTGAGCTATTCGTCAATGACGAGTGAGGTAATCCATATATATTTAAGAGGTAAAAAATGGGCCTTGCTATATGATGACTTGCAGGAATATCGTAGTTTAGTCTGGTGTTTTCCGACCTATATAGTATTATTATGAATGTGAATGGTAAGGAACAAGCTGGTGTGATACTGGCCGACTCGCAGTTTTTAGTGATTGACTCACTGAAAATGCTCCTGGAATCCGAAGGCTACAGGCTTATCGGGGTTGCAAAGTATGCCTTTGAACTTGAAAAACTTTTGAGTACGGAGGTGCCAGATCTGCTGATAACCGATTATGCAACAGTTGATTATGAGGGGGCTGATTCCATTAAGACACTGATGCAGCAGTATCCCGGCATGACAATTATGATCCTTACCAACCAGATAATAAAGGCCGATCTGCTGGAGTTTAGCAAGTTGGGTATCAAACACATTGTAGGCAAGACCATTGACAGAGATGAACTTGTAATGGCCATAAGGTTTGCCCTTAAGGGTAGGAAGTTTTACTCCGAGGAGGTACTTGAAGTTCTGATGGATGAACAGAAGAGGAAGACTACAAACGGAGACAGCGGTCAGTTGACTCAGACTGAAACCGAGATAGTGAGAATGGTGGCTGAGGGAATGACTACCAAGGAGATTGCTGCAAAGAAAAACATCAGTTTTCACACAGTAATGACACACCGCAAGAACATTTTCAGGAAGCTGGGGGTTAATAGTAGTTCTGAACTGATAATGTTTGCGATTAAAGCCGGATGGATTGATAATATAGAATACTATATCTGATCCATTGGGTAAAATTAAAACCTGGTATCATGAAAAAGCTTAGGATAATCCTTCCGCTGCTGCTTGTGGCAGTGCTGATTGGCGGAGTGCTCTACCTAAATCCACTACTTCCAATAATCACAGGGTATGCAGCCAAGAATATGGCATCAGGTATCTTTCTTGGCAATCGCACCCAGGAATCACACGAAACAACAGACCTGAATTTCTCCTTTATTAAGTATGTAAAGAATAAGGTTGACTACGATAATCAGGTAGTTGAGAGCAGCTTTCTATGGCATAAGTCCCGGGCTGTTTATATCGAAGGCTATGGTAGTATCCTTGTAAATGATTATAGCATTGAGGAGATCAAGTCCAGGCCATACAGGCCAGGGCCTGTATGGCGTCACAAACAGGATTCTATTCCCTGGCCAGCAGGGGATTTGATTGCCGATACTATTCCATCTGGAATTGACGTTGATAGGCTGAATACCTTCCTTGACAGTGTATTTACAGGCAACCTGCCATATAAGGGCACTTTTGCCGTAATGGTAACATATAAAGGCCAACCAGTTGCTGAAAGATACGCTGAGGGCTTTGGACCAGAAAACAGATTTCTGAGTTGGTCCATGGCCAAAAGTATTACAAGTGCCCTTGCCGGCATTCTGGTTAGGGCGGATATATTTGATATCTATGCTCCGGCAGATATAGAAGAGTGGAAGAATGACAAGCGAAGGAGTATTACCCCGGATCAATTGATGAGGATGAACAGTGGACTCGAGTGGAATGAGGATTACGGCAATAACTCTGATGTCAACAAGATGCTGTTTAAAAAGGGAGATATGGCGGCCTATGCAATTGCTAAGGAGCTAGACTATAAGCCGGGTACCTGCTTTGAGTATTCTTCTGGTTCGACAAATATCGTTAGCCTGCTGATGCGCAAGGCTATTGGTGATGATGCAGCATATCTGAGTTTTCCACGTGAGGCATTGTTTGAAAAGATAGGGATGAAGAGTGCCATCTTTGAACCTGATCCATCCGGTACCTTTATAGGGTCTTCCTATATCTATGCTACCATGAGGGACTATACCAGGTTTGGTCTGCTCTACCTCAATAAGGGTAACTGGCTGGGTGAGCAAATCCTGCCTGAAGGATGGGTGGAATATACAACGGCTTCGTCTGAGGGTTCTGGTGGAGTCTATGGAGCCGGTTTCTGGCTCAACCTGGCAGGCAAGGATTACCCCGACGTACCACGTGATATGTTTTGCTGCCGTGGACATGACGGTCAGTTTATCTATATTATACCTTCGAAGCACCTTGTGATAGTTCGCACAGGCTTTTCCAGGAAGGATGAGTTTGATCAGAACAGGTTTATATCAGGGATACTCGAGACTCTGGATTATTTCTGATCCGGCCGGTGTTTGTATATTAGTTACCCCCTGCTAAGGCTCATACCATAAATATGGTATAAAATATGCCTAAAGAGTGGGATTTAATTCAGCTCTGTTTTTCTCCACTTTTGTATCATATAATACTGAATTAAGTAACTCAAAAACAAACACCATGACACAGTTGAGATTTTCCATCGGAGGAGAAAGCCGCAACGCAACCAGGTTATATGCTGATGCAAGCGGATTCAAAGTGGCTGTAGACCATTCTGAGGACAGGGGTGGAAGGACTAATGCACCCAGTCCATTCGAATACATCCTGGCGGGATATGCCGGTTGTTTGAATGCTGTATGTCATATGGTGGCCAAGGAAATGGGTATCTTGATTCATAAGCTGTTTGTTGAGGTTTCAGGGGAGATTAACACTGACCGTACAAACGGACGCTCTTTTAAGGAAAGGGCAGGATTTCAGAATATTGATGTTGACATTCAGGTATACAGCGATTCAGACGAGGAAGTATTGTCACGCTGGCTCGAAGTTGTAGAAACCAGATGCCCGATTTATGATACACTTGTCAATCCTACTCCTGTGAGCCTCAATGTTCACAAATTAGAATGCGTTTATTACTAAAAACAAGAGATAATTTGTTATTATAGCAAACCTATGCTCGATTACTAACACATAAACTACTATTTTATTATGTCATCACAAAAATTACGCTTTGAAACTCTACAAGTACATGCCGGACAGCAGGTGGATCCTACAACTAATTCAAGGGCTGTACCCATATATCAGACTACCTCATATGTCTTCAATAATGCTGAGCACGCGGCAAACCTGTTTGGCCTGAAGGAATTCGGCAATATCTATACGAGGATTATGAACCCTACAACTGATGTGTTTGAAAAGCGCATTGCAGCATTGGAGGGTGGAGTAGCGGCAGTAGCAGTTGCCTCAGGACAGGCAGCGCAATTTCTTACGATTACAAGCCTTGCTCAGGCAGGCGATAATATAGTGTCAACCTCTTATCTGTATGGAGGTACATTCAACCAGTTTAAGGTTCAGTTCAAACGCCTTGGCATTGATGTCAAATTTGTTGACAGCGATAAACCAGCAGAGTTTGAGAAGGCAATTGATTCAAAAACCAAAGCCCTGTATGTTGAAACCATTGGTAATCCAAGGTTCAACATACCCGACTTTGAAGCAATCGCAGCAATTGCACAAAAACATGGAATACCATTGGTAGTAGACAATACCTTTGGTGCAGGAGGTTATCTGGTTCGCCCAATTGAGCATGGTGCCAACGTTGTTGTAGAATCAGCAACAAAGTGGATTGGAGGACATGGTACAAGCATCGGCGGAGTAATTGTTGATGCAGGCAACTTCAATTGGGGTAATGGTAAGTTCCCTCAGTTTTCTGAACCCTCAGAAGGTTACCATGGACTTAAGTTCTGGGAAGTCTTTGGAACTGATGGTCCTTTCGGAAACATTGCCTTTGCAACAAAGGTAAGGGTAGAAGGTCTGCGTGACTACGGTCCGGCTCTTAGCCCATTTAATGCCTTCCTGTTGCTACAGGGACTTGAAACCCTCTCACTGAGGTTGGACAGAACAGTTCAGAATGCCCTTGAACTAGCTCAGTGGCTTGAAAAGCATCCCAAGGTTGAGAACGTTCAATATCCGGGTCTGCCTTCAAATCCATACCATGCAGTAGCTAAGAAATACCTCAAGAGAGGCTTCGGTGGAGTGCTTTCATTCAAGGTGAAGGGCACAGCAAATGATGCAGACAAGGTAATTGACAATCTTCAACTGATTAGCCATCTGGCAAATGTTGGGGATGCAAAAACACTGATAATCCACCCGGCTTCAACAACCCACGAACAGCTTGATCCTGAAGCTCAAGTAGCTGCTGGTGTTATACCAGGTGTATTACGGGTTTCAGTAGGTATTGAACATATTGATGATCTCAAGGCAGACCTTGATCAGGCTTTAGCTAAGATCTGAAAGTATTGATAACCCAAAAGTAGGGCAGCACCCAGCCGAGGTGCTGCCTTTTTTTATTCGTCAATTTTCAGATACCTCTGATATTATACTGATGTTCACCAGCTATTCGTAGTTCATATCCTCAAGGTTGCTTGCAATATCGTTGTATTGTTCTGCAAGTGCGTCTTCGCCCATTTTTGCACATACCTTGCTCAGAGCACGGTACACCTCGGGGTCGGACTTTTTTAGGTTCATTGCTTCCAGAAGATCCTTGTATGCCAGTTCCAGAGCATTGGTCTGAGTCCTGATTTGTCCCCTTAGAAGCAAGGCTTTGAAGTGCCGTCTTTTGCTACGTAGTATCGCAGTACAGTCCTTTTCCGCACCGCTGTAATCACCTGAAGCAAAGAGCAGGTTGGCCCTTCTCAACAGCGCATCGACAAACTTAGGATCCAGTTTGATAGCCTTGTTGAGGTTGCCCAGCGCAGCGCGGGTATCGTTAAACTTGAGCTCGCATTCATTGGCCATGAGGTAGTATTCTCTTGCAAAGTCTTTAAGGTTTTCCTGCTGATGCTTAAGCTTGGCTTCAAGATCGGCAATCTGGTGACGGTAATGATCAATAAATAACATTTCCTTTGCAATAAAACGCCTGAAATAAGGATTCTCCAGGTCGTTCCTGTAGCTTATTGCCTCAGCAAAACTGTTGACAGCCTGCTTCCAGTTTCCGCTTCTGAATGCATGTAGGGCGGTAAGGTATGAAGTATCAGCCTTGGCCTTCCTTAGTTCTTCCTCTATAAGCTTTTTGTTGTTGGCCTGTGCTGCAAATTGAACTACCTCACGGTTGACTATTATATCACTCTGCCTAACCGGAGTTTTGAGCACCATGCCCTCAAGCGTGCGACAGCGGCTAAGAGCCACGTATAACTGTCCACCTGCAAAGGCCCCTCCGCTCAGGTCGATCATTACATTCTGGAATGTGAGTCCCTGGCTCTTGTGTACCGTAATGGCCCAGGCCAGTTTCAGAGGATACTGGCTAAAGGCACCAAGCTCATCGGCTGTAATCCTGTTGTTTTTTTCGTCGTACTTATACTGTAGGTTAACCCATTTTTCCGGTGTTACCAGATGCAGTTCATCATTCTCGAGCCTGACATAGATACCTTCATCATCTATATCCTCAACTATGCCCAGACTTCCATTGTACCACCGACGCTCAGTGTCGTTCTTGACAAACATAACCTGAGCCTGTTCTTTGAGAACAAGGTTTTTCAGGGTTGGGAGGGAGGACTCGGGAAACTCACCCGTAATCCTGCCGGCAAAGGAATACTCCTTTCCTTTCAGCTCGTTGAGCTTAATCTCATTTATATAATCTACAGTATCCCGTCTTGTTGCAAGAGTAATAAAGAAGTCCTCCGGTTTTGCAGTGAAGTTGGGATTAAGTCGGCTGTTTATTACCTCAAGATGAGAACGGTTGGCCTGGTTTAGTCTTATCCTGTCCAGGATATCAATAAAGGCAGCATCATTCTGACGGTACACTTGTTTAAGTTCAATCTGAACTAGCGGGTGTACCTTGAATACATTTGCTGAGAAAAAATACGGACTTGGATAAAAGCGGCTCAGGATCTGCCATTCGTCCTTCTTGACCACTGGTTCAAGCTGGAAGGCATCGCCCACCATAAGAAGCTGTTTTCCACCAAAAGGTAGGTGCTTATTGCCTGTAAATACTCTTAGTACCTGATCCACAAAATCCAGGACGTCAGCCCTTACCATTGATATCTCATCAATAATGATCAGTTCAACCTCCTTGAGTAGCGTTCTTTTAGCCTTGTTGTACTTGAGGAAATCAAATATGCGACGATTCTCAACACTCAGGTCGGGATCATTGGGCAGAATCGGTCTAAGTGGAATCTTAAAGAATGAGTGAAGCGTGACACCTTCCACATTTATTGCAGCAATACCCGTTGGAGCCAGAACAATGTACTTTTTGTGGGTATTACGGCAAACATACCTAAGGAAGGTTGACTTGCCTGTACCTGCCCTTCCGGTAAGGAAGACAGATGCCGAACTATACTGAATCAGGTTCCATGCGGTCTGAAATTCGGCATTGTCGGTGTCGATATTTTCTTGAATATACTCCATCCCTGTTTTAAGTTCGTCCCGGAGCTTATTATTCTTCTTCTTCTCCTTCCGAGCTTACACCGTATCGTTTGATTACATTGTACGCCTTAAAGATACCAAGTTCTCCCGCCTTACTCAAATCCAACGTACCGGTAGAGTCATTTTCAAGGTAAATATTTGTCAAACCTCTGTTGTACCACGCTTCTGCAAAATCAGGATTTGCATTGATAGCCTCTGTAAAATGGTCAATAGCTCCCTGATAATCCTTCTGTATAGCTCTAAGCATTCCGAGGTTGTAATGAGCAAATGAAAATTTGGGGTCCAGTTCAAGCACCCTTTCGAGATCTTTCTCGATGAGGTCGTAGTCAAGTATCCTTCTTTCCTCAGCCGTACTCAAGGGAGATGTAGTCTGAGAAATACCAGGAGTCCTGATTACCGGAACTGCAGGACTTTCTGCTTCAATACTTCTGATTGTCTCCACAGTGCGGAAGCGTGTATAAGCCCTGTTGAACAATGCAAGGGTATTGTCGGGTTCAATAGCAAGAACCCTGTTGTAGTCGTCCATGGCATTGCTCAGGTTTAATACAGCATTATAGAGCGTTCCCCTTATAAAATAGAGCAGAGCCTTCTCGCTGTCATCAGCAGTAGCCAACTTATCATTTATCTGGTTAATCATTGCAAATACCTCAGCAGCCCTGTCTCTGTCAACTTCCAGTTCGGCATTTGTAATCTTGAGTGTTTTATCAACCGGATTGTGTCTGTTGATCGAGTCAACAGACAGGTTGAAATATCTGAGTCTGTGAACCAGTATGTCGCCGGGATAGAAACTAATACAGAAAACAGGTTCCATGTCAATAATAATGTTCCTGTCCTGAATGCGTCCTCTCAAGGGGTTAGTAGCAATGGTATTGTCGGGTTCATTACCGAAATCATCAAGCACGGCAATCTTGTCGTAATTGCGGATATCTTTATCAGACTCATTACGTGTTGCCTTACGTTTAGCTGACTTTCCCTGATCTTTATTGTCAGAGTCTTTGTCGGATGATTTATCCGACCTGCCTGTTCTTCCACCTTGGGCTGTACTGCCGGGGTTGGAAGCATTTCCTGAGGATGCCAGAGCATCCTCAGCTTTACCTGAATCAGCCCTGCGTTGAAGTTCCAGTTTCACGAAAGTTCCATAGTCCAATTCAGCACCGTAGTTATCTCCAAGCATCTGTTTTACATAGGAGCGGTTTTCGTAAACCGGACCAAAATCCGGGTAATGGTCTGCTACCACGTTCAGGTCTCTTAATGCAGCACCCCACTCTTTGATTTGAATATAGAGAAGGGCTCTGTGATAGACTGAAAGAATATCATCTCTGTTAAGGGCGATTACCCGTGTAAAATCCTCAATTGCACGGTTAATATCCCCAATCTGAGCACGTAGGATACCACGGTTGCTGTATGCCAATGCATTTCGGGGTTCCAGTTCGATAACCCTGTCAAAATCTTCGACTGTACCCCTGAGGTCATCAAGCTGATAGCGGATTACACCCCTGTTCATGTAGAACCGTGCATCATCAGGTCTTAGTTCGATAGCCTTACTCAGGTCATTGAGCGCCTCATCGAAGTTGTTCATCTGGTAATGAACAATGGCACGACTGGCGTATCCGTCGGGGATTAAGGGATTGGCCTTTATAGCAAGAGTAAAGTCATCAAGACCACCGATGGTGTCGTTCATAGACAACTTGGCGTGGCCGCGGTTGAGGTAGGCTGACACCAGCTTGGGTGACAGCCGGATAACCTCGTTGTAGGTTTGTATGGCTTCCTCGTAGCGTTTGCCGTTGATCTGCGCTATGCCCTTATTTACCAATAGGTTTATATTCTCGGGGTTGTATTCAAGACCCTTGTTGTAGTCCTGCTCTGCCTCTGCAGTAAGTCCCAGCTTTTGTCTGATAACTCCCCGCAGGTTATATCCTTCTACATAATAAGGGTTGATTTCAAGAGCTTTGGTGATATCTTGTTCGGCACCTTTTAGGTCATCGAGGCTATATTTGCCTATTGCCCTGTAGTAGTATGGTTCACTAAGATAGGGTTTGGCTTTGATAATTTGGTTGAAATACTGAATAGCAAGGACATAATCTTCGAAATACAGGGCGTTCCGGCCGATTATCATCATTCGGTCGGTGTCAATCTGGGCAAAGGTTGGAATAGTGTTGCAAGTTGTCAGAAAGCACAATATGTAGAGAATCTTTCTCATTTGTTTTAGATTATGCGTTATACCTGTGCCCTTATTTATATTTGAATTCCACAGTTAATGATGATTTGTTGCCGACTTTATCGCTAATCTGTACTTCCAGAACTTGCGGAACCCCCGGTTTGATTCTCAGGTTTCTGAAGAAACCGTTGAGTCTGTTGCTTTTCAGGTCGTAATCGAAGAGCATCCACTCACCATTGATATAACAATTATAAGAATCTATACCTGAAAAGTCATCCTTTATCTCGATACTTATTTTCTCATTATTGCTATAGTCCATGCCAGCCGGTGCTCCCACTAGTTTAATAGTCGGCGGTACAGTGTCAATGGCCAGACAGTAGATTCCTGCTTCACGAGTACGAATCTTCATATTGCCATCTTCGACCTTGCCTCCTGCATAGCTTAGCTTACCCTTACTGATACTTGCACCGGTCAGTCCCTTGACTCCCTTGTACTCGTCAGGGATGGGGATGGTGATATCAAAGTAGTTGTGTACCGGGACATCCTCGCTCAGAACTTTAAAATAAGTACCTATTCCAATACCATTGCCGGGTATCAGTTCAAAGACCGCCGGAACCTTAGTATAGAACGAGTTGGCCGGGAAGCGCGCCTTAAAGTTGTCCATACTTATAAAATACGGATTGAAAGGATCTATGTAAAGTAGATGTTGTTCAGCCCCCTTGGTTGCTTCCGGATCTGCTTCAATTCCCTTCATTTTAAAGGAAAGACGCGAGATATTGCCATATGGGTCAGCTATATCATATTCCAGGTCGTAAGACTTGCCGGGCTGGGTCTGAATACGGCCACGCTCCGGTGTGGTTGTGTATATTGGCAGTCGGTTGTTTTCATCAACAAAGCTTTTCTGGATGGTCTTTCCGGTGCTTTTCCTGAAAGCATAGTCAATATGACTGTTGACATAGCGTGTCTCATGAAAATGGAAGCCGTCCATACTCGACATGAACCACTGGCTCGAGTTTACCATCAGTTTGATTGTATAGATGCCGTTACGTCTCCAATTCTCCCCGGCATAGTCAATAGTCTGGACGCCAACACCTATCGTGCCGCTAACCATGATATCGGGGTTGCCTTTGAGGTGGTAGCGACCATCATGAAAGACAGCAGGAATATATAGTGGTTGGCTGCTGCCGTTAATAGTACTGCCTTCATCAAGAGGGTAGATGCGAATAGCCTCGATCACCGGGGGCGTTTCATCTGTGACAGGCATTTCGAAGAAGTGCGGGTTGATGGGGCGTTCTCCGTCAGTTTCACGAACTTCGAAGTGGAGGTGAGGACCACCTGACCCCCCCGAGTTGCCTGATAAGGCAATGAGTTCGCCTCTTTTGACCGGGATTTCACCTGGCTGGAAGTTAACATCCAGGGCAAAGGATTTCTTTTGGTACTGCAATTCGGTAACTATAGCATCTATCTTATCGGAAAACCATTCACAGTGTGCATAGACCGAAGTATAGCCATTGGGATGGGCTATGTACACAGCCTTGCCGTATCCTGTGGGGGATACAGCAATACGAATTACATAACCGTCGTCAATCGCGGTGATTGGAAAACCAGTTCTTTGATCCGTTGTAAAATCAATACCAGCATGGAAGTGACCCGTGCGGATTTCCCCGAAACTGCCGCTAATTGTCGTTGGGTTACTTAGCGGAAAGTGGAAATTCCATTGAGGATAATTTCCTGTTGAGGCATTAAGAGTCAGGCTTAGAAAGGTGATTGCTAAAATTACCCGTGGTGACAGGCAGCGGATCAATATAGTGTGCATACTATGCTAATGTTATCTTAAGTGAGATCGCTAAAATAATGAAATTATGGTACAATTCTCAGACCAAAAGGAATGCAGGCTCAGTCAAATATGAAATTTTACCTGATATAAGCAACCATGGCAGAAAAACAACATCAATTGATCAGACAATGAGAAACTGACAAATCAAATATGTCAAACTAAACAGTAAGAAGTATGAAAAAGTTTTTGTTGTGGAGCAGCCTGTTGAGCCTTGTGTTTTTATTGCCTGCGTGCGAGGATGATGATGACTCCTATTCTCTGGGTAAGTATTGGGTAACAACAGGAACGGTTTCAACTTACGGAACAAAACCCTATGTGATAACCACAGATAATGGAGATGTACTGTACCCCTCGTCATCGTCCATTCCTTGGTTTAATGTCTATGATGGAATGCGTGTGTGGGTCAACTATACAATTTTGGGTGACACCAAAGGGAGGGAGGATATAGATCATTGGGTCAAGATTAATGACATGAGCGAGATCCTCACAAAGGGTATCTTTATGCTTACACCTGAGAAGGAAGATAGCATAGGGCATGATCCGGTTGAGATAAGAGATTACTGGTTTACCGGCGACTATCTTACAATTATCTTCAGGTATGGCGGTGGAGGAACTATACATTTTATCAACCTGGTTCAGGATGTTGACAATCCTGAGAATGAAGATGGGTTGCCTGTCCTTGAACTGCGACACAACAGGCGGGATGACAGGAAGAACTACCTGATGCAGGGCACTGTATCATTCAATCTTGCGGCATTAAAGAAAGAGGGATCAAATTCAGTATCTTTCATCCTGAAAGCTAAAAATTTCAGCGACCGGGACGACTTTGAAAAGGAGCTGACTTATGAATATGGTGAGTAACTGATAGTTTTAAACCTCCTGCTCAAATTGCGGTTATTTTTTTCTAAAAGTGTTTTTGATATTGTGCAATATTCCTATCTTTGCAGCGCATTTGAGAAATCAAACCGCAGTTTGGAACGGTTCCGTAGCTTAATTGGATAGAGCACCTGGTTACGGCCCAGGAGGTTGGGGGTTCGAGTCCCTCCGGAATCACGAAAGAGCGGCAAGACTTGAGAAAGTTTTGCCGCTCTTCGTTTTTATGTTGATGGCTACAAGGTTGTAGCCTATGATTCCAAAGGGAAGGAAGTTCCAGTTGAACCACGTAAGGTCACCTTTTTCACATCAATCTCAAACACCATGATAGGTGTTGGTTCGCAGTGCGGTGGCGATTATCAGTTCTCTACCTCAGGTTCCAAAGTTGTCGAGGTAAGGTACACCCTGAGGGCTATGAACAACTATCCGAATACTGATGCATCTGGGGCAGCCGAATTGAGGAAGAAGACAAGCAAACGGTAATGAAGATTATAAACACCATGCTTACTAAATCAAAATTCAAAGATTTCTTTAATAAAAACATTGCTGCTTTATGAATATCGAACTTTTAAGAATGATTCCGATTGGCCAAACTTTTATTATGGTATTTTTCGCCATATTAGCTGCTACAAAAGCTTTTAAAGCTGCTGCAAACTATGCACTCACGAAAGAAAAAAGTGAGGTGACAATTGACAACGTAAACTTCACAAATTTCATTGGAACAGCAGCGCCATCAACTTACACCGTTCTATGTATTCTTTGGGGATTACTATAAAAAATGCCCAGAACAATACCCGGGCATTTCTATTTAGTGAAAGTATTATCATTTTTTGCCTGGCTTGCCTATCAGCAATGACAGTTGCAAACTGCCGGTTAGGATTCGACGAAGTTAAAAACTTTGCCTAACAGTGGATTTACCGAACTTATCTACTCTTAGGGTATATATAAAAGTCCAGTTTCATCATCAACCTTAACAAAAATATTATTCCTGAACAACAAATAAATTACTGTCTTTTTCTGTTCAATATTTAATTTTTTTTGTTGTACTTGATTTTCATCAAAAAACGTTTTGACTAAATCGCTTCCCTTTATATCCACATATTGTTCAAATAAGTCTCCACAGATGTCAACTTTATATTCTTTTAATTTATTAGCTAATTCAACATTCTCAATTTCATATGGATTCATTTTATCGGATAGGTTCTCTAACATAGTAACATAGTCTTTTTCACTCAAGGTATCACCATTTATCAGGGTGTAAAAATCAGAATTTTCCAAAACTATCGGCACAATTCTATTTTCAAACTTCACATTTATTGCTAAATAATAACTATGTAATCCAAAGTCCTTAATAACTTTTTTATAGTCATTACAGCTCATTAAAACGAAATTAATTATTACAATAAAAAACAGTTTATATCTCATAGCTATTTAATTTCATAGTCCTCTCTCAACATTCCTCTTGGTATATCTTGCCCTCCATAAGTAATTCGCCTATGTGACCCAATTGCCTTTCTTACTTTATTTTCAGTTTTAACTGCTTTTACTTCATATAAAGGAATTCCATTTGAAGTTGTATTAAAATTCATAACTCCTTTATCAGCATCACTAGAGTGTCGCATTTCATGGGCTAAACCAACTCTCGGTTCTCGAAAATCTCCTGCCACAGTAGTTTTTTTATCTGGATTATAATTAATTGTAGTGCCTTGTTTTTCCCCTCTTTTTGCTTTATTCTTATTTAAATCAACAGAATTACCTTCTTTTTCACTCTTAGTTGGTACAATCTTATGATCTCTGGGACTACTTTCTAGCTCATTAATCATATCACGCACTTCGGAATCGCCAGAAAATTTTAATTGAATAATATCCTGTTCTACCTTCTGAACGTATTCAGTTTTTATTCCAATTTTATTAAGAGTCCGATCAATAAGGTTTCCAATAATAATTGTATCACCTTCTGGATCAATATATTTTATTGGATTATTCGCACAATAGTTATAAGGAGATAAACCATCATACTTTTCAGCTCTTGGGTCAATACTATGCCAACGCCCCAAAGCTGGGTCATAAAACCTCTTACCATAATCCAACACATCCAATCCTCCGATTTGTTGTTCCTCATTACCATTGTAACGGAACCTGTTGTTTGAAACCATCATTGCAGCATTGTCGTGGCGCATTCCAAACGGGTAATAATCGTTCTGCTCCAGTATGTCCATGCTTTCGTTTAGGATAACGCGCGGGCTGCCTAAGTGATCGCTCAAATGGTAATGGGCCTCGGTGGTGTTGTTGGTGGCGTAAATACGTCCCCCGGCAAAATCGGTACTCTCTAATGCTAATACTCCATTGTTGTTGGTGTATATCATGCTACCCATATAAGAGTATCCTTTCCCATCTGCTCCCTTTACGCTTAATTTAGTGCCGTTGGCCAGATATCGATATTGAGCAACTACGGTATTGTTCTTTTTAACAACACTAGGTAAATTTACTACATTATAGGTAAAATCCAAATTTTTCCTGCCATCGTGCTCCATATTACCTTTATCATCATAGGTATAACTATACGCAGTGCTATTTTGGGTCAACGTTGTCAGCTGGTTACCGTTATATGTGTAGTTATATGTTGTTTCCACACTATTCTCGTTGGTGCGGATCAACGTGAGTATATTGCCCTGACCGTCGTAAGTCAGACTTTTCTCTTCATAGCGGCTGGTAAGTGTATTGTTTTCGTACAAGGCACTACTGGTCAAACGATTGAGCTTGTCGTAGGTAAAGGCATAAGTCTTTAGCGGCTGACCACTTTGCAGCCAATCCATCTCGGCAATATTACCGTTATGGCATGGGGTAGCATACTTAGCATCAAAGTAGTGCAAGTTCAAACTGAATTTTGAACTTGCCGTTTGGATCTTCCACCCCTGAATATTATAGGCGTACCTCTCAGTCAGCGTTTGAGAAGTACCATAAGTGGTATTTTCTAGCTGTCCAAGATCGTTGTATGTAAATCTGACAGTAGCAGGTGTTCCGTTGTTAACGGTTGTTTTGCTGCTTAACAGGCGTGAGTAGCTGTCGTAGGTGTTTTCGGTCAATTTACTATCTGTTTTGCTGCCAATTTTATGTTCTTCGCTGTTTTTCAACACATTACCTACAAAATCATATTGCGTGGTGTAGGTATGTAAATAGTCACTGGCATCACGTTCTACAGTTTGAATGAGGCGACCATGGGTATCGTAAAAAAAGTTGCGTTCTAAATAAGTATCGTCATCGAGTACATATTGCTTTTCGTAAACTAACCTACCCTTATCAGAGGGGCTCAGCAAATTTGAACTCACTATCGGGTTGGCCTGAAATACGAGGTTACGGTTATCGGCATTGTCATATCTGTATTCGGCCAACGTTTTTAACACCGTTACTCTACTATTAACGGTTTCCGGATAACGTCGCAACGTGGCAAGATCAGTATTAAGTTGAACCATTGAAGTACGGACGCTTCTACCCATTACATCATATTCAGTAAAAAGTGTATTCATTTCACCATCAACTGTCACTATTACACGGCCGCCTTTATCATAAACATACTCTATTGCCTCACACCCAGGCAAATATTTGGTTATTACACGATTAAACCCGTCATAAATATAACGGTAAGCATATTTTGCAATTATATCAGCGCTAACAGCATTCGGAGGTATTAGCCGGTCGCTGGCTTCGGGTGGCAATATCATGGCTACACGGCCGTAGCCATCGTACACGGTATATGTAAACCATTTTTTACCGTTATCATTTTGTACTTTCGCTAGCTCCCGACCAAAAGCATCTTTGTAGATTATGGTTTCCTGTCCATCCTGAGCTACACTTTGTTTGTGAAGCAGGCCCTGGTCATAATAACCATTCCTTTGAAGATTTCCCTGGGCATCGACTGAAAACTTGACAACACTGTTGGCCAAATTGTATCCATAGGTATTGACGGTTGGATAACTCAACATATCCTTCCCTACGGCAAAAGTAGTATCCACGCGGCTAAGAGGAGATTTTTCATAAACCGTTTCCGAAAAAACACGTGCATCATTGGGATACAATGTGTCTATATAATTCATCTGATTGTTTTTCCAATTTGCATCATAATTTCCACTTTTTGTATTGATATAAGGCAGATAGGATATAGAGGTGCGACCCATCAAATCATATGCTACGGGCGTTACCAGATTTTTGCCATTATTAGCACCAATGGCTATACTTTGGGCAATGCGCCCCAAACCATCGTAATAGGCTATGTTCTCTACAAAATTAGTAACTGTTACAGTTACCGGTTTTATATCATAACAACCCTGGGATGTTGTTCCTTTGATATAATAGGTGCCGGCCGTGGCGGCAGTTGGGGTTGCATACGAGGTAGTTGCGCTGGAATTCGTCCAATAAGTGTAGGTTAAACCGCCAGTTGAGCCAGTAGTCACTCCCGCTGCTTTTAGATTCACCGTTGATGGAGAACATACAGCATCTGGATTCGTAATCGTTACTGTTGGAGTTGGATTTACTGTTACCGTGACTGGTTTAACGCTAAAACAACCTTGGGATGTTGTTCCCTTGATATAATAGGTGCCGGCCGTGGCGGCAGTTGGGGTTGCATACGAGGTAGTTGCGCTGGAATTCGTCCAATAAGTGTAGGTTAAACCGGCAGTTGAGCCAGTAGTCACTCCCGCTGCTTTTAGATTCACCGTTGATGGAGAACATACAGCATCTGGATTCGTAATCGTTACTGTTGGAGTTGGATTTACTGTTACCGTGACTGGTTTAACGCTAAAACAACCCTGGGATGTTGTTCCCTTGATATAATAGGTGCCGGCCGTGGCGGCAGTTGGGGTTGCATACGAGGTAGTTGCGCTGGAATTCGTCCAATAAGTGTAGGTTAAACCGCCAGTTGAGCCAGTAGTCACTCCCGCTGCTTTTAGATTCACCGTTGATGGAGAACATACAGCATCTGGATTTGTAATCGTTACTGTTGGAGTTGGATTTACTGTTACCGTGACTGGTTTAACGCTAAAACAACCCTGGGATGTTGTTCCCTTGATATAATAGGTGCCGGCCGTGGCGGCAGTTGGGGTTGCATACGAGGTAGTTGCGCTGGAATTCGTCCAATAAGTGTAGGTTAAACCGGCAGTTGAGCCAGTAGTCACTCCCGCTGCTTTTAGATTCACCGTTGATGGAGAACATACAGCATCTGGATTTGTAATCGTTACTGTTGGAGTTGGATTTACTGTTACCGTGACTGGTTTAACGCTAAAACAACCCTGGGATGTTGTTCCCTTGATATAATAGGTGCCGGCCGTGGCGGCAGTTGGGGTTGCATACGAGGTAGTTGCGCTGGAATTCGTCCAATAAGTGTAGGTTAAACCGGCAGTTGAGCCAGTAGTCACTCCCGCTGCTTTTAGATTCACCGTTGATGGAGAACATACAGCATCTGGATTTGTAATCGTTACTGTTGGAGTTGGATTTACTGTTACCGTGACTGGTTTAACGCTAAAACAACCCTGGGATGTTGTTCCCTTGATATAATAGGTGCCGGCCGTGGCGGCAGTTGGGGTTGCATACGAGGTAGTTGCGCTGGAATTCGTCCAATAAGTGTAGGTTAAACCGGCAGTTGAGCCAGTAGTCACTCCCGCTGCTTTTAGATTCACCGTTGATGGAGAACATACAGCATCTGGATTTGTAATTGTAACCGTTGGCTTTGGATTCACTGTTACGGTGACTGGCTTAACACTGGAACAACCCTGGGCTGTTGTTCCCTTAATATAATAGGTGCCGGCTGTGGCGGCAGTTGGGGTTGTATACGAGGTTGTTGCACTGGAATTCGTCCAATAAGTGTAGGTTAAACCGGCAGTTGAGCCAGTAGTCACTCCCGCTGCTTTTAGATTCACCGTTGATGGAGAACATACAGCATCTGGGTTTGTAATCGTTACTGTTGGAGTTGGATTTACTGTTACCGTGGCACTTCCAGACATCTGGACATTACAGTACCCAGATTTTGCAATACCTGCAACTGTATATGTGCCAGCGGCGGTTTGATTACCAAAATCAATGACACCACCGGAGCCTGATATTAACGGGCCTACAGGGGTCGAACCATTATATAGTTGATAGTATACCGAGGTCTGACTACCCGATAAGCGAATGGACACTCCAGTCCCTCCCTCACAATAGCTACCTCCTCCAGTAACCGTATAAACGGTCGGTTTGGGGTTTACAATAACAGACATACTATTGGTTGTAGCAGAAACCCTACCTGATTTAAAGCATCCACTTCCCGAAGAGGTTGCCGATAATGACACCACTGTGCCCTGTCTGAAAACAGTTGAAAAAGTACTCCCTGACCCAGAACCAGACACACCTCCACCGGAAGCGGTCCAATAATAACCAGACAATGACCCATTGGAACTGGCTGAGAAAGTAATTGTTTCTCCATCGCAGATGTAGCCAATATCAGGTGTGATTGTTAAGGTGGGATTTGTTGGAGGATTTACTGTTACGGTTACAGGCGCTGGGGAGCTTTCATGTCCATTCGAGCCTACATTCACCACATAATAAGTGGTACTGGTAGAGAACGTCTTCGTAACGGACGTTATGTACATACTTCCTGTATATTGAATTATTACCTCACTATCAGATAACCTATTGATTTTCTGTGGGCTGGTATACCACTTTTGACCTATAACAGTGTTGCCAGTAGAAGAACCAGAGTTTGAATGTACTGCCGTTAAAACAGCTGTTCCTTCGGCACATATTGTTGCGCCATAGGTTGTTGGAGGATTAATCGTTTGTGAAAATGCTTTTACTTGTGATGTAATGACAAACAGTAACATCACAAGTAAACATTTCATATATTTTACCTGTATATACAATTGCAGAAGCCGTGGAATGCCTCCATGAGCATTATATCTGTTACAGTTTATCTGGATGCAGCCCCTCAAAAGCTTATGCTTCGAGGCTGTGGAGGTAAAATATAGTTCGTTCATAATTTTGTTTCTTCTATATTGATTTATTCACATTGGATAACCCCAAAACCTGCAAATTCATACGCAGCTTTTTCCTGGCATTAACCACTTAAATTATATTTGAATACAAGTCGTTAATTGATATAGTTGTCCATCGTTATATTTTCATTGAACTGAAATATTGTTTTTGCAAGATGATCTAACGATTGACAAAAAATTATTGTTTAGCAGTTGGGTCTAATTCCATTTCCATCTTTGTTTTAGCTTTGCATTTCTTATAGGTCTCATTCCCCTGTAATATAACGGCGTTTAAGAATGTAATTGTTGTTTCCGTATTTATTATTACGCACTTCGCAAATATTGCTATTATACCAGGTTCCCATAACATTTGCCTGGCGGCGGAACCATCTACCTTCAACAACAGTTGTATTCAAATCGGCTGCTGTTCCTTCCAGGTCACTCCATGTTGTTCCTTTATTATCGCTATATTGCCACCTATAGGCATAGACACTGTTTTTATCAAATGGTATTCCATCTATAGTTGGGCCAATACCTTCAGGTATATAGAGTTGCGTCTGATGGTCAACTATCACATACGGAGCGATACAACCTCCTGTTATCTTCTTTGCTTTACTGCAATCTTGCTTCAATAAATTATAGGCTGTTGTGACAAAAGTAAAAGCGGACTGACCCTCAAAAATCAAATCTGAGTTTTTCATCACCTTCCACGAATAGTTCAAAACGACACACCATGTATTGCATGGATTTTTCAGTCGAAACGTACCATTATTTCCAATAACATCTCTTACTACTTCTGTACCAAAAATTTCAGAGTAATTTTCAAATTTGTAATCCGTTCTTAATCCATCATAATTATTCGTAGCGTCCAAAATATTGAAAACCACACCATCGTACCTATCACAAACAATGGTTGCCCCGTCTTCATATTCAATTTTATTATATTCTAAGACTATCTGAGCAGATACTTCGGTTATCCACAACAAAGACATCAATAGTATTATATATTTTTTTTTCATCTCGTTATTCTATTAATAAAATTTGAAATCTATTCTATCATCAGTTACCGGATTTGAGAAACCATATTTTTGAGTATATGCAACAGTCAGATATATTATCATTCGTTCCGATTCGTTAGCATATGTTATGACTAACGTGAATGAACCAGAGTAATCATTCACTGTTGCCTTATTTCCTACAAAGACCTCTATTTGCTCACTGTTTTTTGAAAGAATTTCCAAACCTGAACCTGAACCTGGATCTGACACGTCATTATATGTCCATCCAGTCGGACTTTGTGTCAATCTTACTTTTACTGAAGTCTCATCAAACTTTAAATCAACATTTTGTATCAAATATTGATTATGTGATAGGAGACACTCGGAATTATAAACAATTGAATTTTTATTTGTCACAGAAAATTGAAAGTCACATGCTCCTGATTGCGCCTTAACATTACACACACTTAAAATGAGCAATAATACTATATATATCCTTTTCATTGGTTAATAGTTTAATTGTACGAAAATTACTTTCGACTACAGTAGAACACTGTATTTATTCGACACAACACCTTCCTCAAGGCTGGTGCTAATAAACATATCATTTCTGGATGTTATAATTTACCGATGAAACAGGATTTCCATTAGTATCGAAAGCTCCCACTAATTTCCCATCTGTATTGTAAACAAAAAAGGCCGAGGTGCCGTCGGGCTGGGTTATCCGCGAAATGCCAACCCCATCTAAATATTCGTAGGTAGTCACATAAGCATCCGACACCCCGCGCAAAGTTTTTTCTTTCTGATAATCCAATGTGCCAACTAATGGAATCTGAAGACTTCCTATCAAACTTTCAACCTGGGCCTTTGTTTTGTTCTCTATTCTGGCAGCCACAAACCTTCCGCCATACCCCCAAACTATGGTTTCAACCTTTCCATCGGGATAACGAACCTGCAAAGGACGACCCTTACTATCGTAATACTCAACATTGGTTTGCAATACTAGTTGACCATCATTGCTGGTTTGTGAAATCTGAGCAAGGTTAATTAGATTTCCACTTTGTACATAAGTATAATCAATCTTTTGTGTTTGATTTCCATTCACCATTTGATCATTCGACAATGGTTTATTTACCACATTTTTATCAACCATTTTTTTTGCCATTATTCCAACACTACCAGAAGGGTAAGTATATATCGTTTTTATCCCGCCAGAATTGGGAGAATATGAATCAACACGAAAGTTTAGTGGATAAACATAGTTGGTCTCAAAAACATCATCCGACGATGAGGATGTTTCAATCCGTTTAATCAGCTGGTGACTGTCATTGTATTTATATTCGGTCTGTTTATTGATAGTTATTTCTCCATTGTAATAAAGCGTCTCAGTTTCCTTTATAAGCAAAGGACTTTCAGCTATGGAAGGTTTCATACCAATATATCTCCCCCCACCCCCAGGGCCTGTTAAAGGCGTTTGAGGATACCACAAAGTATTTTTTGATGCACTTAAATTATATTCGAATTTCTTTTGACAAACTACCTGATTGGATGAATTGTAACTAGTTATCATTTTGGGCTTTCCAAACCCCAAATCATTAACCGACGACTTCCACATTAGTTTTTGATAGACGCGGGCATTTCGATTATAAATACCATTAGCATAATACATATCAATTCCAGGGGATGGGGAATAAATGTAATATTTATTAATTTCCTCAAAAGCACTTTTTGCAAAAAAATCAGCATCCAATGCTTCTCCATCCGGTGTTTTAATAACACGTTTTTCACTATTAAAACTTCGTAAATCCGAATCCAAAAAGGATAAATACTCATATCTTGTATAAGAGCCATCGGCATGTATTTCCGTAACATCGGGATAAACAATATGGGATTGCCCTATTTGGTTAAAATCAGATGACATAATGTCTCCGCTAACCTTAATATTACCGGATAATAGATATCCCGTTTGTTGATTATCACTAGGGTTAAAAACGCTCAGTTGTGTTTCAGGAGCAGCAACCATTTCAAACATCGCTACATGGAATGGCTCTTTGCAGAGCAAACCTATATTGTACCGGAATTCTTTAAATCCGGTTAAAACATTTGATTTATCGTAATTCTCAATCTTTTTTATACGTAATCCGCCTACCGTACGGGAAGGAAGTTTATTGGTTATATCCCGAACTGCTTCTCCTATTCTATATTTATCGTTATATATAGTATCTAATACCACAACCTTATCGTAACGGTTGGCTTCATAAGTATATTTTGTATATCCTCCCGTTGGCCATTTCATTTTCGAGAGCATTCCAAATTTAGCCGAAGTAGAATCAGGCGCAGATTGATGATATCTTTCATTTATTACCTCTTCGCCTGATGAGTCGTAATCTAATTCAGCCAGATACATGTTCCTTGCGTTGTAATATCCCCAATGATCCAGTTTAAGAGTTCCTACCTCAGGTGCATTAACTACCAAAGAACTATCAATCCCCAAATATTCCATTTGGTACTCTCCTTCGCCAGAAACGCTAACCGACCGCAAAAAACTACGAAACAAATTCTTACCGTAAAATTGATTGATATAGTTTAAACTGGCTGTCTTTAAATCTTTCGACTTGTGTTTTATTATTATGGACTTTAACCTTGTTTTAGTATTGTTATCATACCTCTCGTAGGTTAAAGTGATTGTACTGTCATTGTCAACAACAACATTTTTTAATAATGGAATAAGTTGTCCAACAAAAAAATCTGGCCAAGAATATCCCTCGGAGTCTAACCCATATCGAAGACCACCCAACGGCGGATTTTTAGAGGAGCTTTCAACTCGATCGTATTCTAATGTTACCTTTCGTCCGTTAATTGCTTCAATAGAAGATAGATGCCATGCGTTTCGTGAACGGGAACCAGCTGATTCTGCTACATTCTCATTATTCCATAAAAGAGATAACCAATAATACACTTTATTCTCAAAAATAAACTTTGTGCCATCGCCTACTGTAATTACAATACGCTTCCATCCGCCATAAGGAATACGATTTCCATCTTTGCCTAAAGGGTCTAAAGCTGAATTATTGCCGTCAAGAGCGTCATTTTCAAAAGCAACACTTATTTCACCGGCAGGAACATTGGTGTTAAACACTTTTACCTCATTACACAATCCCATGGTAAAATCGCCACTATATCCACATACATTAAAGTGAAATAAATCGGGCTGGGTATCGTAAAACATGGCCTTCGGTGGTTCTTGATACCACGCTTCGCTAGATGTACCAGTCACACTTGTTCTAAATGTGCCAAACGCAGCGGCCGGATTTTCATACCTTCCATATAGTGTTATTAAAGGCTCTGTTAAACTTTTTGAAAATACATACATAGGGAAGAATATATCTTCTCCGGAACCGCTAAAAACAGGCATAGGTTCTTTTAAATGCATATAAGCAAACCCATAGACATTTTGAGGACTACCTGGAAGACTGGTAAAGCCATACACGTCACTAACACCAATAGCCATCAACACTTTACTGGTAATTAAAACAGGAGAGGCTAACATAAATGGAGTTGTCCAAAATTCCTGTTGGCCATTATATGGCACATCATCAGGAATACCTCTCACGGTTCGGGTAATAACGCCACCGATATTTAAATTCCAATCGTGCCCCACTATTCCAGGTATCCGGTTTGGTACCATCCCATTTGAACCATAATGCAACGATATGGGGAATTTAAAATCAGGGTCTTCGTACGTGTAAATAGGGATACTTATGCTAACAGTTCCTGTATATGGATTTGTATCAAAATTTCCATACTGAATAAAGTTCCATGTGTCGGCTGGTAGTGCTGTTGGGTAAATGGCATGCTCGTCAGAATTTTGAGCCATAGTGATACCAAATATGCATAGCATACCCAACATTAGAGTGCTTATTTTCATTTACTTGGGTTTAGATTATCCGTCAACTCCTCCGGAAATTTTAATATTCATACTTAGTATGAAGTTGTATGCTAATTAAAGAAATAATACAAATAAAGTGTTGTAAACACAATATAGACACCAAACAATACATTAATAACTATCTATAATTATTGATGTAATTTTATAATCATTTAAATAGCATAATACTTGGTTTTTTGATCAAATTTAAAAACATTTTTTAAAAAAAATATATTGTCAATATTAGTTTACCTTAACAAAATCAATCTGGAAAATTAAATCATATGAATATTTGCATATTATCACTAATGCATACTACTATCCTTAATGCATTTAAATATTTTTATGTTATCAGTAGTCAATATTTTATTTTTTTTAACTTTACATTTCAATTTAAACAGTGTTTCTCAAATCGTTGTTTTCAAACAGAACATGAACCGCCTGTCGTGGGGAACCTTGTTTTGGTTGTAATGCGGGAAATATGAACATTGATAAACCAGATAATAACCTGTATGAAGAAAGTCGTAACAAAGATCAAGGCATTTTCCTTACCTGAATTATTGGTTGTTTTAGTAATTATGGGAATTTTGGTTTTACTTGCACTGCCAAACCTAATGCCACTTATTTCACGGGCTAAAAGTGCTGAAGCTCAACAACAATTAATATTTCTCCACACTTTGCAAAAAAGTAACTTCTATTCATATTCAAGCTATTCCTCATCGTTAGAAGATTTAGGATTTGAACAACAAAAACTGGTGACCGAAGGAGGTAATGCTAATTATAAAATAGAAATAACCGAAGCCGACGAACACGGATTTAAAGCCATAGCAACTGCTGTTGTTGATTTTGATGATGATGGAGATTATAATGTATGGGAAATCAACCAGGACAAGGAACTTCGCGAGATAGAAAAAGATTAAATGAATGGCAGCAGGATTGTTTATTCCACTAGTATGTATGATAATTGAAGATTTTAGGCAACGTGCCATTTCAATTATTCATATACTATTGTTATTTGTTTTCTCATTTGGATATTCATTTTACGCCTATTCGTGGCATATTGTATTAGAAAACTGTATACTTAACTTTTTGCTTTTGCTCTATCTTTTTTTATCGGTTACAATTTATTTTTTTATTAGAAAAAAAAATCCAAAAACTTTATTTAAAAACTATTTTGGAATTGGCGACGCATTCTATTTGTGCGCATTAACTCCCATTATGGCGCTTAAACCTTATCTTTTATTTTTATTGTTATCAATGATAACCTCGCTTATTTGGTGGTTTTTTAAACTTAAAACAGAAAAGACACACACAACAATACCATTTGTTGGGATCTCCGGCTTTGTTTTTTGTGGATACCTAATCATTAAACTATGTCAATAGAAAAGATCCCGACTGAAATCATTCAATTGTTCTCGTCAAAACAAGCCTGGGAATATCAGTTAATTCCTTATAAAACTGAGGGGAACACCTTATTTTGTTATGCAATTGAAGGAAAAGACTATACGGAAACCTCAATTGAAATAGAAGTATTATCAGGTTATCGAATTATATGTAATGCCATAGCCGAGCAAGAAATATCAAAGAATCTTCAGCTATATTACCGAAAAACCAATGTTCTAAAAAAATCAGGCAATGCTATTGATAACATTACTGCCGGACAAGATTTTTTAATGCAGTTGATCGAAGAGGCCTTTGATTGCTATGTTAGTGATATTCACATAGAATGCTACGACGAACGTTGTAGAATCCGTTTTAGGATAGACGGTAAACTAATAGAACGCTACGTTGTTGAAAGGAGAAATTATGCATCACTGATAAACCAGATCAAAATACTTTCACGATTAGATATTTCGGAGAAACGATTACCCCAGGACGGACGTATCTTGTTTAATCGCCACGAGAAGAAATTTGACGTTCGCGTTTCATCCTTACCAACTATTTATGGCGAAAAAATAGTTTTACGTTTGTTAACGCGTCATGTCGAGCTATTAGAGCTTGTCAGACTGGGCTTTAACGAAAAACAACTGAACGACTATGAAAATGCTATCTCCAAACCATACGGGCTTATTCTGATTTGCGGCCCAACAGGTTCAGGAAAGAGTACTACACTGTATGCCACATTACGGAAACTGAATAAGGAATGCGACAATATCCTCACCATTGAAGATCCGGTGGAATATACCCTGGAAGGGATAAATCAGGTTCAGTTAAAAGAAGAAATAGGATTAACCTTTGCAAGCGCCTTACGTACGTTTTTACGACAAGATCCTGACATCATTATGTTAGGCGAAATTCGTGATCAGGAAACGGCACAAATGGCCATACGAAGTTCATTAACAGGTCACTTAATTTTCTCGACCATTCACACCAATACGGCCTGGGGTAGTATTACCCGTTTGATTGACATGGGAATACCTTCATATTTTATTGCCAATACCCTGGTTATGTGTGTAGCACAACGTTTGGTCCGGCTATTATGCCCCCACTGTAAACAAAAAGCAGCAGCCACATCGGATGTCAAAAAAATGTTGCCTGGTAACAATAATGAATATCATTATGTAGCCACAGGATGTGAAAAATGTTATTATACAGGATATAGCGGACGAAAAGCAATTTACGAAGTAATCCCTATTGATAACGAATTAGCTCAAAAAATAAGAGAAGGCGAACAAGACGTTGATGCCATCTTAAGAAATCGAAATATAATTACCTTACATCAGGCCGGGTTAGATATGGTTTTAGCCGGCGAAACATCAATAGAAGAGATTTCAATATAATGAAACAATACATGAAACATCCAGACCACCTATCGGGCGACACACAGAACCATGATTACCGGACATGGATGTTTTATATAACAACTGAAAAACAAATTTTAGACACATGAAACGGACACTCATCTTTGTTATCATATTATTTACACTAGTATTCTTTGTTCAAAATACTTTTGCCAACAAGAGTGATTCCATTAGAGCAAAAGATATAACTGAAAAATTGAGCTTTTTATCACAAAACAACCCTTCTTATCTCAAGGAGATTGACTTATCGGTAGGAAATGTTTCAATAACTGAGATATTTAGAAATATTGCCAATCTTACAGAGATAAATATCAGTGCTAAAAATATTGACAATATTATGGCAACCTGTAATTTTTCGAAGGTAAAAGTGGTTGATATGATTCACTTTTTGTGCCTTGAGTACAACTTAGAGTTAGATGCCATTGGTAATATTGCCTCCATTTACCCTCTCGCAAAACCGGAACCTAAACCTAAATTGCCTTTTGTTTTATATAACGATACCTTATTTCTTTTAAGCTACGATTTAAATAACGATAACCTGATTGATGTTATTAAAGAAATTGGAGAAAAAACAAAACAAAACATCATACTGCCACAGGACCTTTACAATAATCGAGTATTTGGCTATGTTAATAACATGCCGCTTGACGAAGCTTTAATGGCATTTGCTTCGACTAATAATTTATTATTATCGAAAAATCCCAAAAACGGTGTATGGAATCTATCTGCTAACAATGAGAAATCGCCACGTCAGGCTGAATCGTTTAATTTTTACAACACCTTTTCAAACGATCAACTGACAATTGATTCTTTAGGATTTATAACTGCTCATATTAGAAATTGCAACATTCAGGATCTAATTACTGAAATATGTAACCAAGCAGGGAAAAACCGCTTTTTTATCTCCCCCATTAATGAGCAAACAAGTGTATATGTTTCTGACGTTTCGTTTGAGACCTTACTGGATGTACTTTTTTCGGGAACACCATTTTCGTATTACAAAGAGAACGGAATCTTTTTCTTTGGGAAAAAAGGGAATGAATTAACTTCGGTTAAAATTATCTCATTGCAAAACAGATCGGTCAATAAACTTGAAGAAGTAATACCTCAAAACCTGAAAAATGACATTCAAATAAAAACTTTCCCTGATTTAAACAGCCTGATTGTTTCCGGCGAACAACGCTCTATATCACGAATAGAAAATTTTATACAAAGCATTGATATAAAAGTCCCTCTGGTAACTATTGAAGTAATCATTGTTGATGTGACCAAACAAAGCATTAAAGAAATAGGAGTAGGTATGGGGCTTGACTCTCCAAGCAAAACCTCAGGAACCTTGAGTCCCGGTGTTAATATGAATTTAAACGCAGCATCAGTTAATAAGCTGATTAACCGACTTAATGGCTTTGGTTCTGTAAATATGGGTAAGGTAAACTCTGATTTTTATATGAATCTGAAATTTCTGGAAGATAACGGAACCATTAAACTTCAATCAACTCCAAAATTATCAACATTAAACGGCCACGAAGCGATCTTAAAAAGTGGAGAAAAAACATACTATAAAGAAATCGCCAACAGCTATTTTGGTACCCAGAACCCCATTCAATCCGAATCATACGTATGGAAGGACGTTACAGCTGATATGATCATTAAAATAACTCCTTTTGTCAGTCAAAATAATAGCATTACGTTAGAAATTGAAATTGAGCAAAACGAGTTTTTAGAACTCACCGGAGAAGATTCTCCTCCTGGAATTTCAACAAGAAGCTTTAAATCAATGATAGAAGTCCAAAATGAAGAGATGGTTTTACTAGGGGGAATTGAAAAAAACACCCAAAACAATTCTTCAAGTGGATTACCATGGATTTCTCGAATTCCTGGTTTAAAATATCTGTTTGGACAAACAACAGACAATAAAATTAAAAATAAACTAACTGTTTTTATAAAACCAACTATTCTATAAATGCAAATACTGTCTGGCATATTAAATAAAATCAATATTCTTGTTGTTGAATTTCAGGCTTCTGACACGACAAATATTCAAGCCTATATTGCGAAATTCAATCGCAATCAAATCCAATTACTGCCCGTTAACCAATCAGAATTAACGCCACAAGAGTTAACGGTTGTTTTGTATGCAGGTTATGGCGTTTTGACTAAAAACAAAGATGACAATACGGAATTATTAGAAAAGATTAAACTCAACACGGAGGTTTATTTATATACAGAAGATACGGCCAATCACACTCTTTCATTTATGCGAAAGGAGCAACTATCGAAACATGTATTTAGTGAAAATTATTTAGTCATAAATCAAGGATGTATTGCCAACATTCAACCTCCTACTATTCAATCATATATTAAAAACGTTTATATTAAACAAATTCAATGGAAATCTCTTTTTCGAATTGATTCATTAGGCCAACAAATTGCAACAGCATTTGTAAAAAAGACAAAAATGTTCTTCCTGTTGGGGTGTCTTTCTATTTTAATTTTAAACGCATTTATTGGTCATAATATCTCCACAAAATATAAAGATCAGCACAAGACATTGGTCCTGCTTCGAAAAAAACTCGATACAGAAAAAAGAATGACCAATCAGCAAATACAACGAATACAGAGTTTTAAAAGTAATTTACCTTATAATTATGCCTGGCTTTGCGACCAGATTGCCTCAGTGGTACCTTTGAGCATATTCCTAACCGAACTATCAATCCAACCACCTTTAAAGAGCAATTCCATAAAAGATAAACAAAGCGTTGATGAGAACCGAATTTACATATCAGGTGAATCGAGTGATTCAAAAAGTATTTCACAATTTATTGAAGACCTTGAAAAACTGAGTTTTATAAAAAAAACACAGTTAGAAAAAGTTACATCCAAATCAAATGCCGATAAATTGTCTTTCCTTATAAAAATAGAGATATGAAACGAATCAAAGGCCTGATATATTTGTTTCTATTGCTGATTTTACTTCCTATATGCGTGTATCAATTAGCATTAAAAAAAACAATCTCACAATATTGGTTACTTCGTCAGGAAAAAATTGAACTCAATAATTTACAAAAACAAATTAGGATAACTCCAACTGCAAACGTTGAAGATTATGGGGATGATATCTTACAAAACGGCCATTTAATAAATTTAATGTCTCAAAATATGACATTAAATAATGTGAAAATAGAGCGTTATACACCAATACTTCATAACGAAGAGGAGTTTGTTAAAGAGTTTACAGTTGAAATAGTATTTGAAGGTCAGTTTATCTCTTTAATAAAGATGATAAATGAGATTGAAACAAAATACAGTTCGTGCAAGATTGCTTCGGCTAATTTTAAAATACAAAAACAACGTCAACAAAACAATGAAAAATTGTATTTGACTTTATGGATACAACAATTAAACAATATCAAAAAATGAAATATCTATTTATTATCTGTGTTTTTTTCTGTTTTGCATGCGATGATATTTTTGACGAAAACATTGAAGACAAACACGTTGAAATCATTTCGCCTGTTGGAGGCTGTTCAATTAATGAAGGCTCCATAACCTTTATGTGGGAAAATATGGAAGGTGCTGAATATTATCATTTAATGATTGTTTCACCCTCTTTCATAGAAATGTCAAATGTAATCTGCGATACCATTATTTATGGAGATTCTCTAAAAACAGTCTCGAAAAAAACCGCCATCCTACAAAGCGGAAATTATCAATGGTTTGTTAAAGCCTTTAATTCTGCTTACTCTTCTTTAAATCCAATTTATGAATTAACAGTATTGGACATACTGAAACCTGAAGAAGATGAACCTGTTCAGGATAAAGGAGATGAAACAGATCAATAAACTAAAAATGAAATAACCAATCCAAAGAAAGCTTATTCAACAGGTAAAAGAATGAAATCAAAAGTCACAACATACATCCTTATTGTTTTAGTGATAGTTATTTGGGGAGCTATTGCTCAAAAGGTTTTTTTCCCTACTCATGACTTTATAACCTAAATTGAGCGATTCGTAATTTCACCTGCCCCCGTCGTCTCACTTGATTTCAAAAAAACGGAAATTTTCTCAGAGGTAGGCTTCTTTCGTGTACTTTTTCAACGAAAATTCAGTTCTGTTTTTCACTCAAACCGAACTTTATCGCATTTTCTATGGGTCTGGACATAAGTCTCCCATTACCACTACGGGTTTACAATCCTGAGGTATGTTGTTCTGCCTTATGCAAACTGAATTTTCGGCGGTGACTGACACCGTTCCCATAACTCTTCAATATTTATCGTTTCATAAATTACTCTGGTGACATTCAGGACAATACTCCTTGCCCTTGAGGTTATCTTGACAGCAAAATCAATAAGCTTTCTTCTGAATGTATTAGGATATACGGTTACCGGAATAACCTCTGCGGTAACATCTTGTTTGTATGCTTCGAAAATAAAGTGTGTAACTACCAGCATAAAATAATAGGCTCTGTTCATTCCAAAGGATTTAAAAGGAAGTTGTTCTCTGGTAGCAAGCTCTTTAATGCTACGATGTATCAACTCGTCGGCTCCTCTTTGGTGTGATTTTCGTATGATGGTATCAGCTTTAAACCACTCATCTCCACCGGATGCCCGAAGCCTTTTGTCAGCGACAGGACAGTTCCCGATATTGGTATAGATGACGCTGTCAGGCTTACCAAATTCCATTACGTACTGCCCGGTATCATCCCGGTGCAATCTGGTAAAAAAGCAACGACGAAACTTGGACCAGGATTTCAACTTGCTGGCAAATTCCGCAAATTGCCAGACTGCTTTATTTTTAGTGATTTTGCCCAAAGTGTCAATGGGTAAAGCCTTTACATATTCAGTAACATCATTGTACAATTTTCCTGTTGTAATGTAATGTATATTAAGCTCTTGCTCGAATATCTCGTACGCTTTCTGATCCGCAAACCCACTATCGGCGCACACCACAATAGGGACTTCTTTGGAGTATCTCTTGCGTATCAGATTTACTATAGAGCGTACCCTGTCGGTGTAATCTGATCCATGATTGGAATGAGCACTTCCTTTTCTAAAGGTCACGTCTATCAGAAACGAGCCCCAGCATATATGAAGTGGCTGAAACCCTTTCTTACGCTTGTAAGTGACCTCGCAACCTTCGCGTTTCGCAGCATCGTCATTATCCAAAACCATGGTGTCAATGCCCAGTTCTATAACTTTGGGTTTGGATATGTGAAGCCTCCAGATAAACAGTTCATTAAGTATCTTATTGAATACCGAGTTTGAAATAACGGACAGCTTCCCAAAAAAACGTTTGACCTGGTGAGAAGAGGCCAATTGGTCGGTCTTGCATTCAAGCAAACATGCATATCCTTCATCCTTTTTACTTTGATCAAAACTGCTTATGGCCATATTTGTGCCATCTATAAAAAATGCAACAATCTGTTTTACAAACTGTTGAAGCTGCAAGCCTTTGCTGTTTCCAGTAAGCAGAGAAGAAACATTACGCGATATTAGCCCATATAAGCCAATTTGCTCAGTGTAGCGAAGAAATAAAGGGAGCCCTCCACGACCAGAAATTTTATTGGTTGTAATGCCGATTTTTGTTATCTTCGTACTCATAAAAGATAGTCTTGTGCACCTAAATGGTGAAGTGTTGTTTTTTTATTTTAATACCTCTAAAATACACATTATCAAGGTTATAAGCAAGCTATCTTTTATTTTTTTTTGTATAAATCGCTCAATATAGGTATAAATAAGAAAAGTGAACGACCTGTATCGTCAAAAAAACAAAATGCTATTGAACCACTACTTCTTAATTACCGCGACCCTTTTTTATCAAAAAAAGACCAACCTTCTATTACCACGCCTAAGAATTTTACCACTTCACATTCTCAAATAAAAAAAATAGAAGAAAACAATGTACACTTTCGTTATTTAGGAATGTTTTCTTATGGTAATCAAAAGAGATATATTATAGAAATAAATGGAGCTCAACATGTAATTGAACAAGGAGATTGTATTAATAATCATTGCCGTCCGATAAAAACCGATTTTGATTCTTCGTTACTTTTAACCGGCTTATTATCAGTCGTTTCTTTTTATAATTTTTCTATTTTCAAAAGTAAGCCCCCCTGAAAAGGGTAAGCATCTCTAAATCCTGGTCATCTCGTTGCCAATCTCGTTCCGGGTTTTCTAAAAATTTTATCAAGTGCAGGTAATTAAACAGGTGTATCCTGCAAAATGACACCAGGTTGGAGAATGCCCAAGGCCGTTTCAACCGCTTCTGTATAACCGTGAGCAAGAGGTTCACGATCAAAGCGCAATATACCTGTATTTTTATCGCGTTCTCGTTATCCCCGAGGAAGTACTTCAGGGGGAAGTTTGATTTTAACTGCTTGAATAACAGCTCTATTTGCCATCTTGTTTTATACAAGGCCGCTATCATGTCGGGCCGCATCTCGAACAGGTTGGTGAGGAACTCGAACTTCCTTTTCAACACCCTGTCGTAGAACACCACCTTGCGCAACTTCAGCTTGCTCCCGCCATCATCTTCCTTCACGGTCACCTCGATGATAGTGTCTTCCAGCACGCCGCTGTGGATGCATTCATCGATGTAAAGTTCTTGCTCCACCTTGTAAACGGCGTTCTCCTTGATGCGGGTAACGAATCCGGCTCCCTTTTCACAAAACAGCTTGAAGGCTTTATAATCGTTGTATCCCTTGTCGAAGACGTAAATAGTGTTGTCATCCGGTTCCAGTTTCCTCAACAGCAGGTGATCGTTCGTGGCAGCGGATGAGAACCATATCATCTTGGGAACGGGCTCGTCGACATTGATAACGGTGTGCACCTTGATCCCCCCTTTGCGTTTACCGTTCGAGGGTGTTCTGCCGACGCACTTCAAGATGTCCTGGAACAAACTGATAACCGTGCTGTCGAAGATCTCGACCTGCTTGTTCAACACATCTTTAAAGCGGGTGTCCGAGATCACGTGTTGGTACTCGCGAAGCAGGTCGTGGTACACGCCCGAGAAGAAATCAACGCTCCTGCGCTTGTTGGCGTCCGACAAGGTGCTCCGGTAGGGTATGTGGCCGAGCTGGAAATGCCTGGTCTTGCCTGAAAGACCGAGCATTGCACCCGCCACCTCGCGCAGGGAGGAGCATTTGGCGAAGACGCAAAACAACATGCTTATAAGGTGATCCTTAGCCGTGAAACGTTTCACGTAATGATCGGCCTTGTACCGTTTGCTGTTTCGGGCGATAATCCTTGTATCTACCATAGATATGAGCTGTCCGAATACCGATTGTCCAAAAAAATAAGTACTTTTGTTCATTGTAGACTTGTTTTGTGATGAATACAAAGCTACAATTATTAGTACGACGGGCAAAACTCAAATTTGCCCGCGTACTTTTTCTAAAAAGTTTTTATCGGACAACAGTGATTAATAATTACAAATTACGTCATACCTCCATAGACTCTGTACTTTTCGAAAACGGGAAACAAACCTATTGGGTGAAACGATCACTATAAGATGAAAATTGCGAAAAAACTAAAAGCACAAATATTGCCGACAGTAATGGTTGTATCAACTCTTTTACTACTGTTAACATTTGTACTTTTGTCGCTGTGGGAATCGGATTTATGGCTATTTTCCCGGAATGAGTACATCGAAAAATGCCGTTCCAATATTGAATCGGCATATGTCTTATACGAGGCTCATCCTGAATTATTTAATGAAATGGATGATTCTTTATGCTTAAATCTGTATGATTCTATTGCGTCATCGGTAATTATTAAAAAAAAGACATGGGGATTATATCATTGGATTAACATTGCTTCCGATAACGCAAATATAAAACAACATAGGTTATACGGAATAACACCTTCATCGGTAAGCCAGTATAATTTGTATTACACTAATGGGCAATCTTCTTTAACTTTAGTAGAAAACACCAATTTACAAGGTTCTTTAGCATTACCGGAAAAAGGGATTATATACGGTCATTCAGGTAATCAATTCTTCAGCGGAGAACCAGTGTCTCCATCAAACATACAAATAAGCGAGGCTGAAATTCCACAACCCTCTCAAAACGCTAAAAAAGAGATTCAAAAATTAAGACAGCTTAAGCCATTGGAAATTATGAGTGACGACTCTATCAGTCAATCCTTTTCTGAAATGCCTCCTCTTATTTATGCCGTTAACGAATATGTAGGCAATACCATTTTATCAGGCAATATCATACTATGTGGAGATGATGTGATTATTGGTTCCAATGCGGTTATCGAAAACATTATTTTAATTGCCAATCGGGTAATTGTAGAATCAGGTTTTAAAGGATCTTTGCAGATCTTTGCCAAAGATTCTGTATGGATAGACTCAAAAGTCAAATTAACATATCCATCTGGTGTTTACAGTCAGAAATATATTGAAGTTCGAAATAAATGCGAAATTGAAGGATATATTATTGTGGATGTCGATAATTATATAACAAATGAATTAAACTACTATCAATCCAAAACATCCATTCTTAGGGGGCTTTTATATGTCAATGGAATTTCTCAGATTCAAGGAATTGTTTCGGGAAAGGCCTTTTTAAATCGTTGTATTTACAAATCAACAAGTGGATATTCAGTTGATTTAATGAGTAATATGTCATTATTGCAAAACGACTGGATTGCCTATCCCTTATGGGTAACCGATAACAGTCATAATCTCCAAATGATGCAGATATGTTCAGAAAACAAATGATAAAAGCTGAATCATTGGCAGAAGTACTTGTGGCTTCTCTTATTTTTTTACTCATCTTTGCCATTGGTCTGAGTTCCATTACAAAAATAACATTGCAACCAAAAGATCGGTGCAATATTATAGAAGCCGATTTCTATATAAAAAAAATAGTTAATGATTGTATTAACGGACATATTAAACAAGATTCATCTGTTCAATGTAAATGGGGATACATCAAAATAAACCTGGAACCATACAAGGATTATCAAGACCTGCAAAAAGTAGAAATAACAGCCACCTTAATTAAGGAACAACGTAAAATAATCAGAACCCAAATTATAAAACGATATGAATAGCAGTAAGAATAAAATAGCTGCATTTTCGTTACCTGAAATGTTGGTCGTTTTGATAATTATGGGTATTTTATTTCTCCTGGTTATGGACGGAACTGCCTTATTCATACAATTTGCGCAAAAAAAATCAAACACTATCGCAGAAAACGGCAAATTCTATGATGGTTATTATAAATTGAACGACTTGATTGTTTCTGCCGATTCACTAAAGATGAACAAAAACAATCAACTATATATATATCGCTCAATACCTGGACACTTACACATTAGCGAATCTTGCTTATTGTTTTCGTTTGCCAATGAAAAAAACGACACTCTGTTAAATACAAAAGTTTCAAATTTAACTTATAAAAAAGCCTTGATTGATAATAACGATTATCTGGATTCTGTATTTATAGATATACACCAAGATTCATTAAAAGTGTTACACTTGTATTTTGTGCATAAGCCATCAGAAAAAGAAATTCTTCGACAAAAATGGATGAACCTGGAAAAAAAATATCAATATGAAGAATAGTTCAAAAGCTTTTATCAAGGTGTCAGATAATAAAAAGGAGTTGATGTTCGCTGAATTATCCTCCTTACTTTCAGCCGGATTGGATTTCTCTCATTCTTTTGAATTGTTGATAGAAACTGAAGAACAAACAAAACAAAAACAATTCTTACAAAAAATATATCAGAAAGTTGTTCAAGGTAAAACGTTGCATAACAGCATTCGAAGTACAGCAAGTTTTTCAGCTTTAGACTGTGGCGTCATTTATATTGGCGAAGAAACCGGTCGATTGAACGATTCACTAGATTTTTTGGCAAATTACTACCATAAGAAAATTGAACAAAAACGAATGTTGTATTCAGCCATACGGTACCCTTTAATCATTTTAGCAATGACTATTATGGTCGTTATTTTCATGCTGTTAGTTATTGTTCCTATGTTTGAAACTGTTTATGCACGAATGAACGGAGAATTGCCAGCTATGACTCAATTTGTGATTGCAACATCTAAAAAATTGCCGTTGATTTCATTTTTCGTCATTTCTGCTGGCTTAATTGGAGGGTATTTACTTTATTCTAAACGGAATAACGACTCTGTACGTAAAACAATATCAAAATTTGTCTTGTTTATACCCTTTGTAAATAAAGTTATACGTCGGAACATGCAGGCTCATTTTTGTAAATTACTCTATTTGTTAATCAGTTCGGGTGTACCATTACTTAGCGGTATTGAAATTCTAAAAGATATTTTAACCTTTTATCCTTACCAACAATCATTAAAAAGAATGGAACTAGGTTTACAACGAGGGGAATTATTGAGCAACAGTTTACAGCAATTTCCTCATCTTTATGAACAGAAATTAGTGACTTTGCTGCGTGTTGGCGAAGAAACCAACCGCTTACCCGAAATGCTTGAGAAACAATCGACTAGTTTAACTCATGAATTGGAATATGAATTACAGAAATTAGGGAGCTTTTTGGAACCTATTTTAATATTTATTGTAGGTGTAATGGTAGCAGCTGTCTTGATTTCTATGTATTTACCAATGTTTAAATTGGGTGGTATCATGGGTTAAAACTGGCTCTTTTTTAGTAAGCATTCGGCCTAGTACATATTGCGATCAAAGTTTAAGCTTCGTTTCTTTGAAGGCAAAAAATGAGGATGACACTAACGACCCTCAAACAGCTCTATAAGGAATACCAGGAATCAAATTTAAGTGTACGAGACTTTTGTTCTAACCAGGCATTATCCCCTTCCAGCTTTTATTACTGGAGAAAGCAGTTGTGGAACACAGCACAAGAAGAACCTAAGTGCTTTATACCACTGGTTTTCGATTCAGTATCTGCTGAGCACCCAGTACGCGACAATCAATCCAGGGTAACCTCAAGCAGAACCGATGATATAAACTGCTTAACGGCACCTGTAGAACTTGTTTTTCCCAATGGGAGCAAGATGCCCTAAATTGGGTATAGATGACAATTATCCTCTTTTCATAATTTGCGCATTATAAATGTGGTGATAATCAGGCAAACACGGCTGATGGGTATAAATACCTCTTTTTGAGGGGGATAGCATCGCCAAATCAAAAATTTAATACATTCGTTTGCGAATTTCACCTTTCAGCCACAATAAATAGTATTGAACATTAAATTTTAACTCATGCGCAAAGTTTTTCTGTTTGTTTCGATTCTGGCCCTGACTCAGGTTGCTAATGCCCAACTAAGTGTTGGTACAGAGTTACGTAATCGCGGCGAGTACCGTGACGGTTATCAGAAACTGGCTGGTGAAGACAATGAAGCCCACGTTTCTGTATCTCAACGTACCAGAATTATTGTAAACTTTGAAAATGAAGATCTTAAACTGCGTTTCTCACCCCAGGATGTCAGAGTATGGGGTGATGAGGTAAATGGTAATAATAAACCATCTCTTGAACTCTTCGAAGGTTGGGTTGATATTAAGTTCCTCAAGAATAGCAGACTCGTTGTAGGACGGCAGGTGTGGAACTACGATAACCAGTTCCTGTTGTCTGCAGGAAACTGGAACCAACGCGGTACTTCACATGATGCGTTGCTTTACAAGTATAAATCAGGTGAGTGGGATTTCCATCTTGGTGCCGCCTGGAACTCAGCCAGTCAGACTCTGCAAAACAACTATTACCGCTCTAACCGTTACAAATCACTTAATCTGCTCTGGCTTCGGCATAAGGGGGAGAATGGATTATCGGCTTCTTTAACCCACCTTTCTTCTGGTATTACCGAATCGGACGAGTCCAATACAATCCGCTTCAGACATACTACAGGCTTGTATTCAGTTATTGAAAAGGGAGACTTTTCTGCTTTCGGTAATGCTTACTACCAATATGGTAAAAACAAGGCAAATATTGATGTTAGTGCATACTTGCTTGCAGCAGGTGCCAGCATTAAGGCAGGCGATCTGAAAACAGGTCTTGCCGGTGTTTACCTCTCAGGTAGGAAGAAAGACGACACAAACAAGGATAGGTTGTTCGACTACATCTATGCCAGTGGTCACGGTAATTTTGGCGATATTGACTATTTCAGGAGTTTTGCTACTGATACACGGGGTGGTGGTCTTGGTGATATCTACCTGTACTTCGATTATGCAATCAATGAAAAGGTAAATATCAAAAACACTAGCCACTATTTCACCCTTGCTCAGGAAGTCAATAAATATAACGAAGGAGGTACAATAATTGGTACTATCGATAAGAACCTTGGTTTTGAAAATGATATAGTGCTTAAGTATAAGTTCTCCAAGTCAGGAGCCTTCGAAAGTGGTTATGCTTTCTTCCTGCCAACCGACAACCTAAAGGATATTCAAGGAATTACAGATACAAAATATTCCCACTTCTTCTACGTTATGTTGACATTCACTCCCAAAATATATTAGCAGGGTATAAAGTGAATAAATGTAGAACTGTACTGTCGGGATTGACAAGTAACAGCAAATAGCAAATGCCCGAATAGGGGAGCACCGCTTGCGAGCGGTACTCCCCTTTTTACTTACTAAATGGAAAACAGACTATTCAACTTTAGTTAGTTCGCAGGTACTGATTACTTTGCCCTTGTTTTGGGTTACTGACTTTACCATACCAATATTTTCTGAATACCACTCGGTTACCTGATTTTCAACCTTGATAAAGCCCATGTCACTTTTTACTACTGAGCTGATTTTGTAACACTTGAAAGTTCCGGCAGGGGTGCTGATGTCTTCAACTGCTTCTACATTCCGGTTGGTGATGCTGACCGACATAGCCATTGATATAGGGCCCTGCATACTCATCTTCATGGAGGCGTCCTTTAGTTGCTGTCCTTCTTTCATGGTTGAAGGGAAATGCATATCATTGGTCTCAATCTTAAAGCCTTCGATATCCTTTACCTGCATCGACGAGATCATATTGCGCATGTCGATGTAAAAGCTTCCGTCTTCGCACCATGCATCAAACTCATACTTTAGTTCAGATTTACCCTTTGCATTGAGGTTCTCAGCCTCGATGGTAATTCTGCTCTGGTCACTATTCTTATTCTTGATCAAATAGGTAATGTACGAATCGACTTTGCCCGGCTTGGAAGAGTTGGCATAAGTCAGTTTGGTTCCTTCCTTTTGCGGAAAGAATAGGGTGCAGTCCTGTGCACTGGCAGCAAATGCACCAGCCATCAGCAGGCTAATGGTTAGGATGATTGACTTTTTCATGGTAGATTCTTATAGATTAACAAATAGGCTAAATAGTGTGCTTAAGTTCCTGAAATTTTGATTTGAATTCAACAGCGTTTTGATAAATGGGTAGTTTTCAGATGATAAAGAAAGGTATGAGACTGGTAGAAAACATTAATAAGGTGTCGGGATTAGAGCTGATTCAATGTGAGAGGGATTGCAATAAATAAAAAGAGGTCGTCACGGTAGTGACGGCCTCTCTCATCTGTTTGTCCTAATAAATCAATTATACCTAATTTGGACTAGCCATTTGTCCTATAAACCTGAAACTCTTACCAAGGACAATAGCAGGAGTTCCTGATGGGTTCTTTTTCTGGTGTTTTACTTCATTGCCTCAAAGAAGTCATTACCCTTGTCGTCAACTATAATAAAGGCAGGGAAGTTTTCAACCCTGATCTTACGAACTGCTTCCATACCAAGCTCTTCGAAGTCAACTACTTCAACAGACTTAATGCTGTCCTTGGCAAGAATAGCTGCAGGTCCACCGATTGATCCAAGATAGAAACCACCATGCTTCTTACATGAGTCGGTTACTGCCTTGGAACGGTTACCCTTTGCTACCATGATCATCGACCCACCCAGGCTTTGGAACAGATCTACATATGAGTCCATACGTCCTGCGGTTGTAGGTCCGAAGCTGCCTGATGCCATCCCCTTAGGTGTCTTGGCAGGACCTGCGTAATATACAGGGTGCTTCTTGAAGTACTCAGGCATTGGTTTGCCTTCGTCAATCATCTTCTTGATCCGGGCGTGTGCAATGTCACGTGCTACTATCAATGTACCACTGAGGTTAAGACGTGTCTTGATAGGATATTTTGAAAGATCCTTAAGTACCTCTTCCATCGGCCTGTCCAGATCAATATTGATTGGAGCGGCTAATTCCGGAGCTCTTTCGGGAACAAAGCGTGCAGGGTTCTTCTCTAGTTGCTCCAGGAATATACCATCAGCTGTAATCTTTGCCTTGATATTTCTGTCGGCGCTACAGCTAACTCCAAGACCAACAGGGCAGGAGGCAGCATGTCTTGGCAGACGGATTACTTTTACGTCATGTACGAAATATTTGCCACCAAACTGAGCCCCAATGGTACTTTCTTCGCATATCTTCTGAACTTTTGCTTCCCATTCCAGGTCACGGAAGGCTTGGCCACCGTCGTTTCCTTGTGTAGGCAGATGATCCAGATAACCTGTTGATGCCTTCTTGACTGTAGTGAGATTGGCTTCGGCTGAAGTACCACCGATAACCAGTGCAAGGTGATATGGTGGACAGGCTGAAGTTCCAAGATCCTTGATCTTTTCTTTGATAAACTTGGTCAGCGCTTCTTCTGTAAGCAGAGCCTTGGTCTGTTGATACAGGAAGGTCTTGTTGCCAGAACCGCCACCCTTGGTTATGAAAAGGAATTCGTATGAGTTGTCTCCTTCAGCGTATATGTCAATCTGTGCTGGCAGGTTTGTTCCTGTGTTCTTTTCATCGAACATGGTGTAGGGAACTACCATAGAGTAACGCAGATTCTTCTCCTTGTATGTTTCGAAAATACCTTTTGACAGGGCTTCTGCATCATGACCTCCGGTCCAGACATTCTCACCCTTCTTACCAATCACAATAGCAGTACCAGTGTCCTGACAGGTAGGCAGTTCACCTTCTGCTGAAACAACCTGATTGAGCAACATAGTGTGAGCCACAAAGCGATCATTGTCTGATGCTTCAGGATCCTTAAGTATGTTGGCAAGCTTTTCAAGGTGAGAAGCGCGAAGATAGAAGGATACATCGTGGATTGCTTCCTTGGCCAATAGTTCCAAACCTTTGGGGTCAACCTTCAATATCTTCCTGCCTTCTACTTCTATAGTTGATACATAGTCCTTAGTCAACAGACGGTACTCTGTAGTATCTTTCTGGATTGGGAAAGGTTTTTGATACTTAAATTCAGTCATAGTATTAAGCTTATATCTTTGGTTTTGTGCACTCTGAAAACAGGTTCCAAAATTAAAGAAATTTTTTGCTAATACCTTTCCGATCTGAAAATATCAGATATCATTTAGAATCTGTTTAAAGAAGGTTGCCCGACTCATCTCTTACCATCCCCTGGTCATCCACAAAATGAGAGTAGCGGTAAGCTGCTTTCTTCATACGGTCCATAATGGCCATACCTATTCCTTCTTCTTTTACTCTCACTGCATAAATCTGTTCTACTTCCGGATCATCTTCCAGATCATGCAGAACGGCAAACATATTTGCAGCAGCTTCGGTCAGGTCGCCTGTGGATGACAGTAAAACTATTTTGGATTTTGCTCCTTCAGGGATGGGATGCGGTTCAAATAATAAGAGGGCAGCATATTCCGGAAGTTTGTCGGGTACACTGTCGTGCAAATAAAGCGGCTTGCGAGGTGAATAGTGGCTACGCAATTGACCTGGTGCCTGAATATGCTTCTCCGTTGCGGACATAACAACATTTACACCAGGAAAATCTTGCTGCAACTGGTCCATGCTTATACCACCAGGACGAAGTATCTCGATGGTTTTGCCATTGACGGTTACAATAGTTGATTCAAGTCCAATATCAGTCTTACCTCCCTCGAGCAGATAATCTATGGTGCTTAGTTGCTCCTTTACGTGCTCCGGTGTCGTTGGACTGAGGCGTCCGAAGAGGTTGGCGCTGGGAGCGGCAACCGGTACTCCGGCCTGTTTTATCATTTTCAGTGCCACTTTGTTCCTTGGCATCCTGACTGCGACAGTCTTTAGTCCTGAGGTAACAATATCCGGAACTTTGGCAGTCTTAGGCCCCACAATGGTTAGTGGTCCCGGCCAGTATTTCTCCGCCAGTTGCATAATCATCGGTGAGATCGGCTTTTTAAAGACCGTCGGCAGTTCTTCTATCGAAGAGATGTGTAAGATTAGTGGGTCAAAAGAAGGGCGTTTTTTTGCTTCAAATATCCGTGCAACAGCCTTAGCATCAAATCCGTTCGCCCCTAATCCGTAGACTGTTTCGGTTGGGAAGGCAACCAGCTTGCCTTCCTTGATGAGTTTTGAAGCAAAAATCGTGTCTTTACCTGATTTTATCATTAGAGAAGCTCGTTGTTATCTTTCTCCAGCTTGAGCCTTTGCGCTTCCTGGTATGCCATCACGTTTTTGCGAATGGCTTCGTTGTGGTATCCAATTATCTTAGCTGCTGCGAGGGCGGCGTTGTCGGGCTCAAGAACAACCATGGGAGCTACTCCCGAAGGCATCCTCAGGCTTGAATAAACGTCAGCACCGGCAAACTTGTCACCATAAGGTGGGCAGGCAATCACAGGGCAGTGTGTTTGTGCATCAGCAAATCCGCTTAGCGCATTGCTGCGACCGGCTACAGTGATAAATACCACCGGTTCTTTTTCAAATTCCCTGATTATCTCAAGACATTTAAGGGGAACCTTATGCGCTGAGGCTATACGCATCACCGGGTCAAGTCCCAGATCAGCGGCAGTTTTGGCAATCTTGGACGACCACTCAAGGTCAGCCTTGGAGCCCATTATTATTACTACTTTACTCATATTATTGTGTTGAACCTGGTTATCCTGGGAATTATTACCAATGCGAATGGTCTGTCAAACAGCCTGATGTTTTGGAGCCTCAAAGGTAAATAATCTTTGTAAGATATTTCGGAAATATGTACTAAAGAAGTAATAAAAGTCTTCAATAAAACGTGAAAGAAAAAACCCGGGGTTAAAGAACAAAGCCCCGGGTTTCAGATACTATCAATATCATCTCTATTATTTCTTCGTCAGTCATGGTAGCAGTGTTAAACATAACATCGAAGAAATCAGTATCAGCTCTGTCTTTTTCAAAATAGTTTCTAAACTGTAGTCTACGTTTATCCATTTCGAGTGCTTCTCTTTTTGCATCAGAGAAGGTCATTCCGTATGCTTCTGCTACTTGTTTTGCCCTCCATTCAATAGGAGCCTGCAACTTGATATGCAGAGCCTTCTCGAAATCCTTTGTTATTGATTCAGCAGCACGACCTACGATTATTACATTGCCCTCACTTGCAGCATTGTAAATGAAGTTGGCTATCGTATTCTTAACCTTTACATCACCGGGATAATACTCATCTGAGAAAAAATGTGCAAGGTGATCGAAAAAACCTCTGGTGCGATAACTTGAAATGTCCTGAATTACTGAGGGGGATAGTTTTAACTGACGAGCTGATTCGTCAATGATTTCCTTACTTATCCACTTCCATTCTGCATCATGCCCCAATCTGCGGTTCTTCTCAGTAAAGGTGTCTGCCAGTTTTCTGGCTATTCGTTTGGCGGGGCATCCATATTCCCTGGAAATGGTAATTACCGGACCTCTGAGTTTGGGAGCTTCTTCTCTTCGCTTTTTACTTCCACTTCGCTCACTCATATATTTCAAAAATAGATTGTCCATACCTTGGCTAACAGTTTACTAATGATTTAAAGTATCAGAAATGTAAGAAAATTCGTCGAATTACCAAAAACAAAAAAAGGACAGATTTATAAAAATCTGCCCTTTCCCCTTAAATCAGCCTTGTTAACCAAATCCAAATCTATGAAAAGAAATCTGGGACAAAGGTATGTTGTAAATCGGTGAAAATGACTCAAAGCTAGTTAATTCATGTTAAGTCAGGAACATAAAAAAAAGGATGGCATTGCTGCACATCCTTAAAAACTGATTAACTAAATTCAAGTTTTATAAAAATCCCCGAACAAATATCTGTATTATTTACAATAACACGAAATGACTTAATGTTAATTATTGTTAATAGGGCCTGTGTATTATGTTTATATTACACCATAAGCAATGATAACTCCTGATTAATACCGGTTGATTAATCGGCAGATTAATTTATTTTTGCCACTTCAAAATCTGTTTTAATATGTTTAAAAAGATACCTCACACTTACGTTATCGTATTTGCCCTGATTCTTATTGCAGCAGTTGCTACCTGGTTTGTACCGGGTGGAGAATACCGTCCATCTGAGGTTCCCGGTGAGATGCCAGTCTTTCATAATATTGAAAGTCAACCTCAGACCTGGCAAGTCTTTTCTGCCATGTTCAATGGATTTGAGCGCCAGGCAGGTATTGTGGTCTTCATTCTGATGATTGGTGGTGCATTCTGGATAATTAACGATTCCAAAGCCATTGATGCAGGTATCAGTTCATTTTTGAAATTCACTGCCGGACTGGACAAATACTCATTTATGCGCAGGCTTGGGACCAACAATATAGTTATTGTCCTGATTATGCTTATGTTCTCAATCTTTGGAGCCGTGTTTGGCATGAGTGAGGAGACCATAGCTTTTATAATAATACTGGTGCCACTGGCCATATCAATGGGTTATGATTCACTTACCGGTGTGGGAATGGTCTTCGTGGCCTCTGGACTTGGTTTTGCTGGTGCTATCCTGAATCCCTTTACAATCGGTATAGCGCAGGGTATTGCCGGACTGCCTTTATTTTCAGGTATAGAGTATCGTATGATATGTTGGTTGGTGATTAACGTAGCAGGTATAAGCTTTATACTGCACCATGCCCATAAGATAAAGCGCAACCCTAAGGCTTCTTCTGTTTACGAGGAGGATGATCACTGGCGCAAGTTTGTTCACACCAAAGAGGACGATAACAAGGATATTACCTTTAAGTCCTCATGGTACACTTATTTTGCTATTCTTGCTTCACTTGTGCTCTTTTCAGTTTACTACCCCCAAACAGCACTCAAGATAGGAGAGAAATCAATTGAGTTTTGGTTCCTTCCTGCCCTTACTCTTGTATTCGCTCTTTTCGGCTTTCTGTCCCTACGCAAGTCTTCGGCAGTGTTTGTATTAAACCTGCTGGGCTTTACAATTATTTTCCTGATTGTAGGGGTGATGGGTTATGAATGGTATATAATGGAAATTGCAGCTCTGTTCTTTGCAATGGGTGTACTTTCGGGTGCTGCAATGGGCAAAGGTCCGAATGATATCACCAGGCTGTTTCTCGAGGGAGCTGGTGATATACTGTCGGCCGCCCTTGTGGTCGGCCTTGGTGGAGGTATTATTATTATTCTCGAAGACGGTAAGATTATTCATACTATATTGCACTCAATGGCCGGCGGAATGCGCGATCTGGGTCAGGTGGCGACCGTTGAGATTATGTATATGATACAGACTGCAATCAATATCGTTATACCTTCAGGTTCGGCCAAGGCTGCACTGACTATGCCAATTATGGCTCCTTTCAGTGACCTTGTGGGACTCTCAAGACAGGCAACTGTGATGGCTTATCAGTTTGGTGACGGTTTTACAAACCTTATCACTCCAACTTCAGGAGTATTGATCGGTGTGCTGGGAGTTGCCCGTATTCCCTTTGCCAAATGGGCAAAATGGATTGCTCCTTTGATCCTGATTATGATAATACTCGGAGCTTTGTTACTGATTCCGACAGTGACCATGAAACTAAATGGATTCTAGAATGGACAGAACCGAACCAAATATAGTGATCAGGTACTGCCCCAGGTGCGGTTCACCCCATTTCCTGCCGCAAAAGGACCATTCGTTCAAATGCGGCAGTTGTGAATTCCATTTTTTTACTAACTCTGCAGCTGCTGTTGCAGCCCTTATCATCAACGAAAAAAAAGAGCTGTTACTCACTGTCCGTGGTATCGAACCGGACAAAGGGATGCTTGACCTCCCTGGAGGTTTTGTAGAACGTAATGAGAGTGCCGAAGAAGCTCTGATCAGAGAGGTTCGCGAGGAGCTCGGTCTTGAAATCGAAGACTACAGGTATTTCGTTTCCTATCCTAACGAGTATGTATTCTCCGGCTTCAAAGTCTATACTACAGATCTCGCTTTTATCTGCACAGTACGTGATTTTCAGGGCATGAAGGCCCAGGATGATATTTCCTCTTTTGTTTTCATTAAAAAGGAAGATGTAGACTATTCGAAGATCTCCGGAAAGAGTATCAGACGGATGGTTCAGGACTTTTTCAATAGCTGATATAAATTGCTCGGCTAAGCAATTTATGACGATTGTTTGCTTTTTCCCACCCAAAAAGTTTTAATTTTGAACTGTTTTTCTTGAAATATTTAGTGTTCGATACCATACCGGCTCTGAAAGCAGGGCGGGGGCAAACGTATATTTAATTTTATAAGAATATGGGACAGAAGCATCCAAGGGGTTTGTACAGCCTGTTTTTCACTGAAATGTGGGAAAGGTTTAGCTACTATGGAATGAGGGCTCTACTTATCCTGTACATGACCAGGCAAATGTTGTATGGTGATACAACAGCTTACGGAATTTATGCTGCTTATACGGCGTTGGTTTACGCCACACCGTTTATCGGAGGTATTATAGCCGACCAGATACTTGGTTACCGAAAGGCTATTTTCCTGGGGGGCGTGATGATGGCAATCGGTATGTTTGCCATGACTATCGAGAGTCAGTTCTTCTTCTTCACCGGTATGGCTTTCATAATAATCGGTAACGGTTTCTTTAAGCCAAATATCTCTTCAATGGTTGGAAAGCTGTACGAACCAGGTGACAGCAGACGTGACGGCGGATTTACAATCTTCTACATGGGTATCAACCTTGGAGCATTCTTTTCTCCACTTACCTGCGGACTTGTTGGTGAACTCTTCGGATGGCATTATGGTTTCGGTCTTGCCGGTATCGGTATGATAGCTGGTTTGATCAACTTCTCACTTTCTAAAAAGAATTTTGCTGACGATAACGGAACTCCTCCAAATCCTGCACTGCTTACCAAGAGTGTCTTTCTGGGCCTTAGTAGGGAAATGTTTATTTACATAGGTACTTTCGTTGCTGTGCCGCTTATTGGTATCCTGCTATGGAATTTCAACCTGCTTGACCACTTCCTGCCTCCCTTTGTGGGACTGGTATTCCTGGCATTACTTATTATGTCTATCAGGATGACCAAGATCGAAAGGGAACGTATGTGGGTTATCATAGTACTTGCATTTTTCTCAATCACTTTCTGGGCATTCTTCGAACAAGCAGGTAGTTCAATCACACTGTTTACCGACTATAATGTAAACCGTCAGTTGTTTGGTTTCACACTGCCTACTTCGATATTCCAGTCTGTCAACCCATTGTTTATCATCCTGCTTGCTCCTATATTTTCAACTCTGTGGATAGCACTGTCTCGCCGCAACAGGGAGCCCAATACTCCTGTTAAGTTTGCTATGGGTCTGGTACTCCTCGGTCTTGGTTTCGGTGCATTCGTGTTGGGAGCTTCACTTGCCGGTGACAATGGTATGGTATCTATGATCTTCCTGATACTGGGTTACATGCTTCACACTTCTGGTGAACTTTGCTTGTCTCCTGTAGGACTGTCAATGGTTACTCGTCTTGCTCCTGCCAAACTGGTAAGTATGATTATGGGTGCCTGGTTCCTTTCAATAGCCATGGCTCAATTCCTTGGTGGTACTATAGCTAAGTTTACCTCTACTGAGAGGTTTATGGAAACAGGTCTGCAGTACGAGGCTAAAGCCAAATTTCTTGGAAATGACACGTTTCTGATCAGGACCTATGTGGTTAATGAAAGTGACACTCTTTACTCAGAACCACTTGCTGTTACCTTTGAGGTTGCCAAGGGTGTTGGTGAGGTAAAGGTGACAAATGATACTATCTTCAGGGTGTACCGGGCACTGAAGCCTGGTGCGGAAGTCAGGACAGGTCTGAGGACTCCGCTACTTGACCCAACAGGCGACCTTGTTACTTTTGATATCAATGGTCAGGCTAAGTACGGAAGCTATACATTTGAAAACGATGAGTTCGTTTACAATGCATACGAACTGCCTGATTCAGTATTGCAAGCCGGTGTGGTTGATACAATCAGCTTCAGAGCATTTGAAACTGAAAAGCAGGAAAGGGTTACCTATGGTGAAATGATTATCACTATTTCAAACGAGGAAGTGTTTGCGCCAGTGGCTATCAATACTGCCTTGAATGTGAAGGTTCCTGCTTCTACTGCAATCAAGAAATCAGTCAGTACTATCAATGTGCTTGAAAACTTCTATGTAGCTGATGGACGTGAGTTGCAACTTGAAATGGTTAGCGAACCGGAAGGCGGTTATGCCAATTTTGGTAATGTGATGAATCCTTTTGTGGGACCTACCAAGACCATCCATATTTACAGCAATGTATTCTTCTATCTGTTTATCATTGCTTTGGCAACTGGTGTGGTAGTGTTTGCACTGTCTCCGCTGCTAAACAAATGGCAGCACAGTGACAAGGAAGGACAAAGCGAATAAGTACTGTATATAATCTAAGTTAAGGGGCTGTCTGGTAAAACGGGCAGCCTCTTTTTATTTATAGGCCTGAATGTAGTTGTTGTTATACTGATCTCTCGAACTGTGATATGCTTTATTCTAGTGACGCATCCTTTCCTAAAATTACGTAGGGGATTGCCCGCTTCCTGAATTTACGGCGCAGAAATATCCTCTTATTCCTATTTGCAGACACCTGCCGCCATTTTCTGCGTGTTTCAATGCTTGATTATCCTTAAATTTGCTTGCATAATACGTGTTCAATCCGTTTATTTATATCAGAAAAACGACTTCAATGAAGATATTCCCTGTAAAGGCCATAGCTGAGATAGATTCCTATACCGTCGAGCATGAGCCCATTCTGTCGGTCAATCTGATGGAACGTGCGGCCCGCAGGCTCTTTGATACCATCAAGGAGAGATATGAAGGGCGGAGGTTTATTGTTCTGGCAGGTCCCGGCAATAATGGGGGTGACGCTATTGCAACTGGTCGCATGTTGATACTTGCGGGCTACGAGGTCGATATTGTTCTGCCCAAATCGGAAGGGCTGTCACCTGATACACAAACCAACAGGGATCGTTTGCAGCATCTGAGACAGGCCAGAGTTATCGAACTCGACAAAGGTGGTCTTCTGCCTGAACCGGATCCTTCCTGTGTTGTGCTTGACGGTCTTTTCGGCAGCGGGCTTAACAGGCCGCTATCCGGAGTATTCCTTGAGCTGGTCAGGATAGTCAATTCATGGAATGCTGAGGTTATTGCAATCGACATTCCATCCGGACTTATGGGAGAGTCAAATGCAGGCAACAACCCCGAAGGAATTATCAGAGCTACACGTACCTATACTTTTCAGTTTCCCAAGCTAAGTTTCCTCTTCCCCGAGAACGAGCAATTCGTTGGTGAATGGGAAATACTACCCATTGGTTTGCACCAAAAGAAAATGGCAGAGATGCAGACGCACTGGTATCTTACCGAAAAGGAGGAGGTCAAGGCTATTCTACCAAGGAGACCTAAATTTGCCCACAAGGGCAACTTCGGCCATGACCTTCTTATTGCCGGAAGCTTTGGTCGTATGGGTGCCGCTGTGCTTGCCGCCAGAGCTTGTTTGAAGACAGGGGCGGGACTGCTTACTGTGCAGTTACCCAACAAGACCTGCCATGTGATGCATTGCTCCGTACCAGAAGCTATGGTTAGCATCGACCGTTCAGATATCATGTTTACCGAGTTTCCACCGCTCGATCCTTTCAAGGCAGTAGGAGTTGGACCTGCCATAGGCTGCAAGCCCAATTGCGTAAGAGCTTTTTCCGACCTGCTAGACAATATAGGAGAGCGTTCACTCGTTGTAGACGCAGATGCCATCACTATATTGGCTTCGGAACAGTCTTTGCTGTCAAAGCTTCCGAAGAACACAGTGCTGACCCCACATCCGGGTGAGTTTAGGCGTCTGGTTGGTGACTGGAACGATGACTTCCACAGACTAGAAAAAGCTGTCGAATTCAGTGCCACCCACAAGGTCGTGCTGGTTCTCAAAGGGGCTTATACAGCCGTGATATCACCCGATGGTAGTTGTTATTTCAACCCGACTGGCAATCCGGGAATGGCTACTGCAGGTAGTGGGGATGTGTTGACAGGTATCATCCTGTCACTGCTTGGTCAGGGTATTGCAGCTCTCGATGCTGCCAGAGCAGGAGCGTATATTCATGGACTTGCCGGGGATATGGCAATGGAAGAAGAGGGTGAAGCAGCTTTGACAGCATCTGATATTATCAGGTATTTAGGGAAAGCTATAAGTAGTATTCAGAAATAGATAAACGATGAGAATGAAGATAAAACCTATTCTTTTCTCTTTAGGTCTGGCAGCTCTGGCTGCCTGTACATCAGGACGACCCCTGAGTCAGGGCACTGCACAGCCCGTAGGTAGTGAAGAACCCAATGCTCACGGTTTGTATTATTATTTGCCAACTACCTCATTGCAGATTGAGATAACAGCTGAAAAGCGTATTCGTAAAGCCGGTCCGTTTTACAGGTTCTCTCAACGTTACCTCAATATCACTGACGTAATAACTGAGGACTCTGAAGAATGGTCGCTTGTGGATGCTAAGGTGAGGACTGTCGGACAACCCGATAAGAGCCGCCTTTTTAAAGTAAACACTGTTGGCTTCCCTTCTATGGCGGCTTTGACGCTTAGCAAAGAGGGTGTCCTACTGGGGCTTAACCTGCCTCCGCACAGGCAATTTTCTCGTGATGCTGAACATCCCTTTGGATTTGAGCCATCAATGGGTTGGGGACATCCACGTGGTGACGGAAAAGCTACTAAGGAAGCACTAACACTTGCTGAGGTAAATTTCAATGATGTGCCGATGAGTGAGGAACAGCTTATCAAGAGCAGCACTACCGCCATGGCTGAGGAAGTTGCCAAGGAGATATACCGTCTCAGGGAGATAAGAACCGAGATAATCAGCGGGGAGCTTCAGGTATCAGGTGATGTTAAGGTATTGCTTGAGGAGATGGACAGACTTGAGAAGGCTTACCTATCACTTTTTGTCGGTAAGGAAATCAGGGAACGTGTAACAAGGGTAATCGATTACTACCCCGGCCCTGAGAGGTCGATAAACACTGTGTTAATACGCTTTTCCGACAAGAAGGGCTTCCTCGACAAAATGGACGTAAGTGGTACTCCCGTTTATCTTGAGGTAGAGGTGCTGGATGGCAACAATACCGATTATGTGGCCTTGGAAACTCCAAAAAGTGAGAATACAAGGGGACTTACCTATATCAATCCTGCAAAGGCCAGAGTCAGGGTGATTGACAGGACTGTGCAAATGCTATCAGAGGAAGTATTCCTGGCTCAGTATGGACAACTACTCAGATTTCCTGCCGACCTGACAGATGGCCCCGGAGTAGGAGTGGAACTGGATCCTGCTACAGGTGCGCTTAGGAGAATATTCAACAAATAAGCTGCTTACAAATATAGAGAAGCCCGGCTCTGACCGGGCTTTTGGGCTATTGCCCTGACCAAATTCAAGTCTGCAAGGTGAGAAAATCGTTTAACCACATAAAGGTAATCCTGGGATATGTCTGGAGTAGTTCTCCTGTCTGGAGTATGGCCAACGGAGCCCTTATTGTGGTACGTGGTATTCTTCCGCTGATGCTTCTCTATCTTGTCAAATTGCTTGTTGACGAGATCCAGTTTGTTGCAGACCTACCTGTGGCGGAGCGCGATTTTGACAGGATTATTCCGGTTTTGATCTTTGCCGGGGTGGTTTTCCTGATCAATGCCCTTTCAGCTTCTGCCAGTTTGCTTGTTAGAGAGAAACAGTCCTATGTTATTTCCGACTTCTTTGACAAGCTGATTCACAACAAGATTTCAGGTCTTGACTACGGATACTTTGAGCATCCCGATTACCAAAGTCTTTTCTACAGAGCCCTGAATGAAGCTTCATTCAGACCTTCCCGCATCTTTTACGGGGTAATGGGATTGATACAAAACCTGATTACCCTGACCCTGATGGCTGGTATCCTTACTCAGGTTCACTGGGCTGTTCTTGTGATACTGCTGCTTATCACTGCACCTGTAGCCCTGATAAGGCTGCGTCATTCCAGGAAGTTGTTTATTTACAAGCGGGATAACACGAGGCTGGAGCGAACTGTCAACTATTACAACCGCCTAATTACAGCACCAGATTATGCAAAAGAGGTAAGGGCCTTTGATTTGGGCTCGCTTTTCAGAGAAAGGTATCTCAAATTAAAGGATCAGTGGAGACAAAGTCGTTTTGCGCTGTTGTTAGCCCAGACCAGACGTGAGAGTCTGGTGCAGGTACTGGCTGCCATAGCCTTCTTTGCAGTGTATGGAATGATAGCCTATAGAGCCTTTGAAGGTGAGATAACCATTGGTGAGGTTGTACTCTACTTTATGGCTTTGCAGCGTGGTTATTCCTACCTGCAGGAGCTGCTTGGCAGGGTGGCCGGACTGTACGAAGATTCTTTGTTTCTCGACAACCTGTTTGAGTTTCTCAAACTCGACGAGGGGAGAAAGACTGTTGCCACGACTACGATGAAGAGCTTTCCTGCGCCTATCAGGAAGGGTATTGAATTTCGAGATGTAAGTTTTCACTACCCTTCAAATAATAAGTGGATCCTGCGTAACCTCAATCTGACGATTGGGGCAGGAGAGACCGTTGCCCTGGTGGGGGCCAACGGTGCGGGAAAATCGACGCTTATCAAACTGCTCAACTGCCTCTACAAGCCAGTAGAAGGTGATATTACCATTGATGGTGTGTCACTTTACGATATTGACCCGAAGGATAGGGTAGCCAATGTCAGTGTTATTTTTCAGGACTTTATCCTTTACAACGTCACTGCACGGGAGAATATCTGGTTTGGTAAGGCCGGCCAGCCTGAAGATGAAGCACTAATCAGGAAGGCAGCCGCAGATTCAGGTATCGACAAGGTTATTGAAGGTTTTGAGAAGGGTTATGACACAACCCTTGGCGTACTGTTTGAAGGCAGCCGTCAGATGAGTCCCGGACAGTGGCAAAGTTTAGCACTTGCCCGCTCGTTCTACAACAACGGACAGATTATACTGCTCGACGAACCTACAAGTTCGCTGGATGCCTTTATGGAGGCCAGGCTGCTTAAGTATATCCGCACGATAACCAGGGGCAGGACATCGGTAATAGTAAGTCACCGACTTTCTACTATCAGGATGGCCGACAGAATCATTGTGCTGAAGGATGACAATACAGTTGAGACCGGCACCTATGATGAGCTTGTCGCCAATCCCAACAGCCACTTCAGCAATATGCTTCAGACACTCAGCGATGCAATCAGATAACCATGAAAACACAATTTATCCTAATATAAGATTCCTGTTCGTAGATTCGTTTATGGTGATGTTGGTTACAAAAGTGTAACTGTCAAGTCTTTACGCTAGCTTGCATTTAACGTCCTATAAAATACTGGAGTCCGGTATAAAGGCCGGCTGAATAGGGTTTAAACTTTATGGGATACCCTTCGTTGATGCTGTTGAGAAAATAGTTGATGCGTGGTTCAACCCTCAGTGACAGCGGTCCAACTATTGGCACAGTAACAGCTATCCCTGCATGAGTGCTAAAGTTCATCGTTGACAAGCCCTCAGTTTCCCCAATCTTTTGCCTGCTGCCATCTTCTTTCAAATAAGCTCCATTGTCTATCAATACATTCGTACTAACTCCTGCAGACAGCGAAAGTCTGGTGCTGTTACTGTTGATTACGTAGTATCTTAAGGTCAAAGGAATCTCAATGTAGTCAATGTATTGACTGAATCCTGTGGCCCCGGATTCACTATTGCTTTCAGTGTTATATGCAAGCAGCAGAGACTGAGTCTTGGCAGAAGACTGTATATCTGATGGTATTACCTCAGCAGAGGCCTGATTTTGCCTGATCAGTCCCATAGAATTGTCAAGGGAAATTGTCTTTACGTTTGCATAGCCATTATTCTGATATGACATTCCATAGACCATGCGATCATCAACTCTGGAGCTAACCTCCTGACCCATTCTGGCATACAGTACGCCTGACTCAATACCCCAGTTTTTGCCAAGTCCTACATTCACATTGAAACCTCCACCTGTACTGATTAGTCCCTTTTCAGAATAAGAAGAACTACTAGATGCTGCAGCCATCATACTACTTCCCGATGTTTGCCGGTAACTGTAAATAGGGGATACCGCTCCGCCAATCTCTACACGACGACGTTGCTCAGCCTTTCTGTGTTCTTCATATATATCTAAGATTCCGGTTTCCACCCTGGCCCACTCCTTAATATCTTCAGCCTTCCTATTGCTTAGTTTGCTTTGCTCAACCTTTCTGGTTTCCAACAAAGGGTAGCTTTGGTTATAGCTTATCCTTTCGGCTGAGCTACGGTCGTTAGCTAAGTCCAAAGCGGGACTTACCTTGGTTGTAAAAATCCTGCTTTCGGGTTGATTTGATGTTGTTGCCGATTCATTGGAACCTAAAGCAGCCTTAGTTGAACTACCTGCAGAAAGGGTATTCTTTGATGCAAGTTTTTCAGAGCCAGCGGTTTTGTTTTCCCCGGGGTTGAAAACGGGACTATCTCCTGTGGTATGTCCGGAAACATTAACACCTTTACTTGATGTGATACTGAATTCTGATGTGCTTAATGCATCATCAGCCAACTGAACTCCTGTCTCTTGTTCTATAATGCTGAAAAAACCAATTCCAATGGTCATGATTCCAACGAAAACAGCAGCAATTGCAGCAAATGATTTGCTGTTAAAAGGAAGTATTAATCCCTTTTTCTTTTGTTTTGCATCAAGTGAAGCCTCGATGCGGTCCCAAACACTGGCGGATGGAAGCACGTCCTGATTGTCAGCCCATTCTTTGTATTGCTCTTCCAATTTGTTCAAATCTGCCATAGTGCTCTTTCTTTTTCAGCTTTTTTTTTATCAATCCGTTTCTGAAGCCATTGACGTGCTCTTGCCAGGTTGGATTTGCTTGTTCCCACCGAGATATTAAGCGACTTTGCAATGTCTTCATGAGAAAATTGCTCAAGCACATAGAGTTTAAAGACCAGCTTGTACCTATCGGGCAACTGTTCGATAAGTGCGTGTAGTTCACTCATACTGACTTCTATGCCGTCATCTTCTTCCGTGTCATCATAGCGTTCCGCAAGGTTGATATCAGAGTCGTCCACAAAGCTGTATTTGGAATTTTTGCGGTAGCTCTCTAGGATATTGTTGACCATTACCCTGCGTAGCCAACCTTCAATGGAGCCTTTGCTTTCAAATTGGCCTATCTTGTCGAAGATCTTCAGAAAGCCCTCATGCAGAAAGTCCTCAGCCTCCATTCTGTTTTTGGTATAGCGCATGCAAACAGCCAACAGGCTCCTGGCATACATCTCATAAAGACGTCGCTGCGAATCCCGCTGCCCCTCCTTACACCCTTGTATTATTTCTTCAATATTACTCACAGAATGATTTGGATGCATTTTGTGCTTACAGCAATTTACGATAAAGATGCTGTTATGATGACAGGGTTGCGTAGATGGTGATAAATTAAAAGCGCTTTACCGCTCTGTCCATTTCTCGGTTTGTATCCTTCTCCTTGAGTGAATCACGTTTGTCATGCAACTTCTTACCCTTGGCAAGGGCTATTTCAAGTTTTGCATAACCTCTCTCATTTATAAAGAGACGCAGCGGAATTATGGTAAGTCCGCTTTCTTTGGTCTTACGTTCAAGTTTGATTAATTCCTTCTTCTGAAGGAGCAGCTTGCGTTCCCTTGCAGGTTGGTGATTATTGTAAGTGCCATAAAAATACTCAGCAATATTCATTCCTTTGACCCACAATTCACCTTTAATAAAGAAACAAAACGAATCTACAAGACTTGCCTTTCCAGCACGGATCGACTTGATCTCAGTACCAGCCAGTTGGATTCCGGCATAGAATTTCTCCAGAATCTCAAAATCAAAGTATGCCCTGCGATTCTTTATATTTATGTTATTTGCAGTCATTTATCCAATCAGTTTATTCAGGACTACCTGAATTATTATGGGAGCAGCGTGAATGATTATCGCTACTGCCAAAGTTATGAGAATCTTTTGTGATTTCTCCGGCTTTTTATCTACTTCAAAGTACTTCCAGACTATATACAGGCTGTAGATTCCAAATAGCTTCAGTATTAATAGTTCTGATGCCAGCAGTGTAACAAAGGTAACAAGATACCAATAACCTGAGGAATAGGCGACAAAACTAAAGGTTTTGTCGTTTTCACTTTCAATACCAAATTTTGGAAGCAAATTGCGCAGTATATAATACGCCAGGTACAGACCTCCAAATAAAGAAGTGAATACAATAAGGGCCTTCTTTACTGCAATACCTATTTCAAACCCCTGGTAATTGAATAGATGATCCAGGAATGCTGTCAGGGTCACTATAGCCAGTAGGGGCAAGGTAAACTCCGACAGAACATCATTAAGGTTCTTGTTTTCGGATACTATTTTTTTCCATTCCGATGCAGGCTTAATTATCAGATTGAACAGCCTGTTGAATAAGTTCTTGTATAAATCCTTTGTTGAAATATTGTTCAGTTCAGACATCTTTCCGGTTTTAACTGCAAAAGTATAAAAATCCCGAACCAAGCCGGATTAATTCTTATTTTTGGTCTGGAAAAATACAAACTTTCAATGAGCGAATCAAAATATAATCTGGTAGTTATACTCGGACCAACTGCATCAGGAAAGACTTCTCTTGCTGCAAATCTTGCTAGAAAGATAGATGGTGAGGTGATAAGCGGGGATTCCAGACAGATTTATCGCAGGATGGACCTTGGAACCGGAAAGGACTACGACGATTATGTGGTTGACGGAGTGGCCGTACCCTATCATCTAATAGATATCCGTGAACCGGGTTATAAGTACAATGTGTATGAGTATCAGAATGACTTCTTTAAGGCCTTTGAAGAGGTTCAATCAAGAGGTAATTGGCCAATATTATGTGGTGGTACGGGTATGTATATTGAGGCTGTTCTTCAGAGATTTAAACTGATACATGTGCCATCCAACCCTGAGTTGAGGAAGTCGCTTGAAAATAAGTCCCTTAAGGAACTTGAGGAGATTCTTGCCTCATTCAGAATTCTGCACAATTCTACTGATACTGATACCAAGAAGCGCGCCATCAGAGCTATTGAGATAGAGACGTACTATTGTACACATCCTGAAATCGAGGTGGAACTACCTGAGGTTAATCCTCTGATTATCGGAGTTAGTATAGACAGGGATGAACGCCGCAGAAAGATAACTGCCAGACTTAAACAACGCCTTGAATCCGGCTTGATCGAAGAGGTAAAGAAACTGCTGGATGAGGGGATTTCTGCTGATGACCTTATTTATTATGGTCTTGAGTATAAGTTTGTTACCCAATATATCCAGGGACAACTGACATACGAGGAGATGTTTGAACAACTCAATATTGCCATTCACCAGTTTGCCAAGCGCCAGATGACCTGGTTTAGAGGTATGGAGCGCAGGGGCTTTTCCATTGAGTGGATAGATGTTGCAATCCCTCTTAGTGAACGAGTAAGCAGGATCAGTCAACTTCTTGAATCTTCTATTTAGGAGCGTAATTGTATAAAACGAATATATGAACCAATTGTTATTATGTTCAAATATTGTTTGAATTATGCAAAGTAAGAATATTGTATGTGTTATGTAAAATAGAATTACTGTTTGATACTATATTTGAAAGCCTTCCATATGCAATCGAGTATGTAGAAGGCTTTTTTGTTGGTTTTTAATAGAAAATTAACTTATCATAATGCTTGAAGAATGAGCCAATTACGTTAAATAGCATCTGTTATTTTAGAGTTAATCAACAATATTTTATTGAATTTATGTGTATTCTTTTCGAACTTTAGAGTACCTGGTGCGTATATATGTTTGTATGTAGATATGTGAGCGGGATAATTTTTCTCTTAACTTCTTGGCCGTGAAATTACTTTTGAATGATCTCTTTTTGATGGATGAGCCTGAGAGCTACATCGAACGGATTCAACGTCTCGCCTCCCAAAACCGTGAGTTGAAGGAGCAGTTGGATGAGATGGTGAAACGTTTCAATAATCTGGATGAGGTAAATCAGCATTTTCAGAGTTCACTGGTCAAGTATTCTTCAGAAGATGAGGCGAATGCGAAGGATAAGCGCAGGGCTTCAAGAAGAATCAAAACTGTCTCAATTCTTTTCGTTTCTATAAATGGTTTCGATCAGTTATACAAGATGGAGGATCAGGTTTATCTGGTCGACCAGCTTGATGAATTGATAATGGATCTTGAAGATATTGCATTTGAATACAATGTTGTAAGGCTTAAGTCTTATGGTGACAATATGATTTTCGCTGCCGGTCTGCAGGGTGAGAATCGTACCAACCCTATTGATATGATCAGGGTTGCAATTGAAATGCAAGCCGCTGCAGCTGCAAAGAAGACCCCGGATGGAAGACAGTTTTGGAATCTTAAAATTGGTATTCATACCGGACCCGTCGTTGCCACTCCGGGCAACAACAATAGCACTGATTACAACTTCTCCGGTGATAGTATAAATTTTGCCTGTAGAGTGGGAGAGGCAGCACCTCTTAACTCAATTATAGTGACAGGTATGACTTCTGAGTTGATAAAGGAGTTTTTTAAGATCAGGGAACTGGGAAGCCTTCCGGTCAAGTATAAGGGAAGTCTTAATATTTACGGTGTTGACGGGCTGCTACCAGAGTTGATGGATTTGTCTTCATCATTGCTACCCAACCATAATTTCAGGGTTAAATATCTTACACTTAAGTTTATGGATATTCAGGAGGAACTCCTGGATTACCTTGAGCAGAAACTACCAAGAAATCTTTACTACCATAATATTAAGCATACTATTGACGTCACAACTGAGGTTGAACTAATAGGTTGGGCTGAAGGTGTGTCGGATGAAGAAATCCTGCTGCTAAAGCTTGCTGCATTGTTTCATGATGCCGGTCATACAATAAGTTACAAGGATCACGAGTACTACAGTACCGTAATGGCACGTGAGAAGCTTGCTGCTTATGATTTCACACAGGAACAGATTGATACAGTGTGCAGGTTGATAATGGCTACCAAAATGCCACCCAACCCACAGGATATTCTTGAACAGATCATGTGCGACTCAGACCTTGACTATCTTGGCAGAACTGACTTTATTCCTGTGTCCAACAGCCTTTACATGGAGTTGCAGGAGAGAAATATGATTGGAACATGGCAGGAATGGAATGAATTGCAACTTAGATTTATCACCAACCACCAGTATTATACAAATACTGCTATCCAACTGAGAGAGGTTAACAAGCAACAGCAAATAGAAAGACTTGAGCAGTTGATAAAGGAGTCGGTTCCTCAGTTTTAACTGTAAACCAAAGACATTAAAAAAGGACAAGCCTGGAAATCCAGTGCTTGTCCTTTTTGATTTTAGTAGCTGCTGGAGTTGACCAGCTTAAGTCTATCCTTCTGAAGAAATGGCTTATTGTTTGAAATAAAGATTAATAACCAAAATCTCTGGTCTGTTGCCCGTCCTTACAGGAGGGCCCCAGGTTCCAAATCCCGTACTTACATAGTAATGTGTATTCCCCTTTTGCAGGTATCCTCTGCTAAGTTCGAATATCCTATCTGTCACATACCCCAAAGGCCAAAGCTGTCCGTAATGAGTATGTCCTGACAATTGCAGGTCAATTCCTGCTATTTCAGCCTCATGTAGGTTTTGCGGCTGATGATCCAGCAAAATCAATGGTCTGGACTTGTCTGCATCACTCAATAATTCATCAAGACTCTTTCTTGCCTGACCCGAAGCAAAGCGCTTGTGTAAGTCCTCCCTTCCCACTACGTAGAAACTGTTGTTGATAAGCAGGGCAGTATCTCTCAGAACCTTAATTCCGTGTCCCTCCAGGTAGGCAATAGGTTTTTCACCTCCACCTATGTACTCGTGATTCCCTGTACATGCATAGACACCATAGGGGGCATGCAGTTGTAGCAAACTTGCTCCAAGGTTCTGCTTGATTACCGGACCCACATCTTCATCCACTATGTCACCTGCAAAGAGGATTATATCGGGATTCAGACTATTTACTGTATTTACAAGTTTCTCAGTTCTCCGCTTTCCTATAATGGTTCCCATATGTATGTCACTGGCAGCAACAATCCTTAGGTACTCCATCTGTCCTGCCTGTTTAGGAATAACCAGATCAAGCCTTACAATCTTTGGGGTCCAGGCATTGATATGTCCCAGTCCCACGGTAAATATTGTAATCATCGAGACAATACCAAAGACGGCTAGTTTCAAAGCCGGTATATTACCACCTGATAGTTTCCCAACAAAGGGCACAAAGAGGTTTACTATTCTTGCCAGATCCACAAATAGTAATAGCAGCGTAGCATAGAGCATTACGGCAAACCAGAAGGCACCAAACCAGTGCAAGGAAATTGGTATGGGGTGATACCAAAACTTCTCAAGGATTCGTCCTGCTGGATATGCAAGGAATGCGATTACAATCAAAAAGACAAACCACGGACGCAGGGCCGGATAAAATTCCAGAGCCTGCCAGCCACGTATTCCGATGTAGAAATTTACAAGGGCATGAACCGATAAAACTATAATGAAAAACAATGGCATCTTAATGTAATTTAAAGTCAGGTTTATATAACCAAAACCTGGTGATAATTGTTTCGGGTTAGAAAGATACTAATTAAGTGCAAAATGGGAGTCCCCAGTGGGGCACTCCCATTTTACTAATTCCATTTACGGCCAATTCTGAGATCGTGAAAGCTTAATCATGTGTTTTTAATGATTCCGGCCAATGCAGCAAACCTTACTCTTTATTGTGCAAAGAGCGGGAAGTTCTTCATCATGGCGTTAACCTCGTGGTGGACTTCAGAGATAACCTTTTCGTCATCGGGGTTGGACAGAACGCGGTCGATAAAATCAACTATCGGTGCGATATGCTCTTCCTTAAGTCCACGTGTTGTAATGGCCGGGGTACCCAGACGGATTCCTGATGTTTGGAAAGGAGATCTGTCGTCGAATGGCACCATGTTCTTGTTGGCTGTGATGTCAGCAGCTACGAGGCTGTTTTCTGCCTTTTTACCAGTCAGGTCAGGGAACTTAGTACGGAGGTCAACCAGCATGCTGTGGTTGTCAGTTCCGCCTGAAATAATCTTGTATCCCTTTTCGGTAAGGAGTCTTGCCATTTCTGCGGCATTCCTTTGCACCTGTTTTTGATAAGCCTTGTACTCGGGTTGCAGTGCTTCGTAGAAAGAAACTGCCTTGGCTGCAATTACGTGTTCCAGTGGACCACCCTGAATTCCTGGGAATACGGCTGAGTCAAGCAATGATGACATCTTCCTGATTTCACCCTTCTTGGTAGTCTTGCCAAATGGATTGTCGAAGTCCTTACCCATAAGGATAATACCACCACGGGGACCTCTTAGGGTCTTGTGAGTGGTAGAGGTAACTATATGAGCGTATTTAACAGGATTCTTAAGCAAACCGGCAGCTATAAGACCGGCAGGGTGAGCCATGTCAATCATAAGAAGAGCACCTACCTTGTCGGCAATTGCACGCATACGTTCGTAATCCCAATCACGTGAATATGCAGAAGCACCGCCGATAATCAGTTTGGGTTTATGCTTGATTGCCAGTTCTTCCATCATATCGTAGTCAACCAGACCTGTATCTTCTTTTACACCATATGCAACTGGATTGTATAGCAAACCTGAGCTGTTAACCGGTGAACCGTGAGAAAGGTGTCCTCCATGAGCCAGGTCAAGACCCAAAAATGTGTCACCAGGATTCAGAACGGTCATCAGAACGGCCATATTAGCTTGAGCACCACTATGTGGTTGGACATTAGCCCACTCTGCATCAAACAATTCCTTCAGTCTTTCTATAGCAAGGCTTTCGCTTTGGTCAACGACCTGACAGCCCCCATAGTATCTGGCACCCGGAAGACCCTCGGCATATTTGTTGGTTAGCACTGAGCCCATAGCCTCAAGGACCTGTGGACTTACAAAGTTTTCCGATGCAATTAGTTCGATACCATTCATCTGACGCTGACGTTCCTTGTCAATCAGCTCAAAGATTTTTTCGTCTCTCTTCATGTCTTGATTTTAAATTGGTTGGGTCGTCGCTTCACCGAGGCTGAAGCGGGTGACAACTATGTCCAAAATTACACTACTCTTCCGAAAAGTGTATAAGTACTTTCCTATAAACTGAAAATATTTTCGACTTGGATACAAATCCAAGGTATTTACCATCTCTGACAACCGGCAGGTTCCATGCACCCGTGTCATCGAATTTCTTCATAACACTCTCCATTGGTTCGTCCTCTTCGATAAAGGCAGGTGGGAATGTCATCAGGCGCTTGACCTTGGTTGTAGTATATAGCTCATTGTTAAACATTATCTCCCTGATATCATCAAGTACAACCACACCAAGCAATTTCTGGTTTCTGTCTATTACAGGGAACAGGTTTCTCTTGGATTTCGCAATCACGTTTACAAGTTCACCAAGCGTCTGTTCCGGATAGATACACATAAAGTCAGTCTCAACTACCTTGTTGAGACGCATCAGTGTCAATACTGCCTTGTCCTTATGATGGGTAATCAGTTCGCCTCTCCGTGCAAGACGTTTTGTATAGATTGTGTGTGGCTCAAAATACTTGTGTGTAAGAAAGGATAGAGCAGACACCAGAATCAATGGAATAAACAGTGCATAGCCATTAGTTATCTCTGCAATAAGGAAGATTGCAGTCAGTGGTGCGTGCATAACCCCTGCCATCAGTGCAGCCATTCCAACAAGGGTAAAGTGTGCGACAGGCACATTAATGTTTAGCAGGTTGAGCAGCAATGCAAGCGAGTAACCTGTTACCGCACCGATAAACAAACTGGGTGCAAAGATACCCCCCACACCACCTCCGGCATTTGTAAAGGTCGAGGCCACGACCTTAAAGCCGATAATCATGATTAGTACCAGGAAGATAATTCCAATACTATCCTTGAATGAATAGAAGAATGAGTTTTTCAGAATGTTCTCGATACTCCCCGACAACATGGCTGTTATTGTATCATAACCTTCACCGTAGAGCGGAGGGAAGAGGAAGATCAACAAACTCAGAACCAGACCGCAGATCAGCCATTTTGTGAAGGGATTTTTGATCTTACCCATCCTTTTTTCAAGGTAAAAGGTGCCGTAAGTGACATAAAGGGAGACAAAACCTCCCAGTACTCCCAGTACAACATAATAGGGTAGGGCCCCAAGTTCAAACGGAGTATCCAGAATAAAAGTAAACTCAGCAGCCTTTCCGAGGAAAAAATAGGCAACCGATGCTGCACAAACAGCAGAAAGCAGCAAAGGAATTATCGAAGCAGCAGTAAGGTCCAGCATCAAGACCTCCAGAGTAAACATAAGGCCGGCCATGGGGGCTTTGAAAATACCTGCGATGGCACCTGCAGCTCCGCACCCGATAAGTATCGTGATGGTCTTGTAGTTCATGTGAAAGATACGGCCCAGGTTCGAACCGATGGATGCTCCAGTAAGGACTATCGGCGCCTCGGCTCCTACCGAGCCGCCGAAGCCAATGGTGAGGCTACTGCCTATTACAGAGGTGAATGAGTTATGAGGTTTGATATTACTGTCTTTTTTCGATATCGCATAAAGGATCTTGGTTACCCCGTGACTGATGTCGTCTTTTACGATATATCTGACAAAGAGCATTGTGATGAAGATTCCTGCCATTGGATAGAGCAGGTAGAGGTAGTTCCAGCTCGTAAAATCAAATCCCTCAGTAAGTAAATTGTGAATTACGTGGATTGCGTTTTTTAGAATCACTGCTGCTAGTCCGCTGCAGAGTCCCACAATCATGGCAAGTATAAGCAGGAAGCTTTGATGCGAGATGTTCTTAACTCGCCATATTACGAAGCGATTGAACTGATTCCTTATGGTTTCAATAAGCAGCATTGTCTTTCTTTGGCGATGCGAATTTAGGCCTATTTTGGGTTTTATGCAAAACTGATGTTGGTGATATTAAGCTCTTTTAAGATAAATATTGACACTGTCTGCAACCTGAATCCATATTTAACTGTTATTAGTGTTGGAATTAAGCGTTTACTGAACTAAATTGAGAGATGCTCAACTAAACCCGTATATGTCAGACAGTAAATCACTTATATTGTTGGTAGATGACAGTCGTCTGAGCATTGAGATACTCAAGGATATTCTGCTAAAGCATTATCGCCTTCTAATAGCCGAGAATGGATTGGAGGCGTTGAAGCTGGCCTGTGGAGATCCGCGGCCTGACCTGATACTGATGGATGTCGTCATGCCTGGTATAGACGGGTTTGAAACATGCAGACGGCTGAAAACTATGCCCGAGTGCTGTGATATTCCGGTGATCTTCCTGACTTCCCAAACCACCGGTGAGAACATAATACAAGGCTTTGATGCCGGGGCTGTTGATTATATTCCTAAGCCTTTTAACATACCTGAATTGCTGGTAAGAGTAAGGAATCACCTGACACTTAAGTTTGCCCGGGATCAAAACGAAAGGTTGATGGAAAAGGTTGAGACCATCAACAGCAAGTTGACTGCGGGCATCCGCTATGCCCGCAAGATACAGTCTGCAAGCCTTCCCGATGCAGCACTGATGAAGAGTCTACTGCCACCCCATTTTGTTTTCCTGCAACCAAAAGAAATTGTAAGTGGTGACTTTTATTGGGTAGGTGAGGTCGAGGACAATGTTGTTGTGGTGGTTGCCGACAGTACAGGACATGGAGTCCCTGGAGCCTTTATGAGCATGTTTGGCATGGCCCAGATTAATCAGATAGTGGCTGTGCAAAAGATATGTACACCTTCTGTTATATTAGACACGCTCAGGAAAGAGGTAATCAAGGCATTTAAGCAGACAGAAGCAAGTGAGATAAAGGATGGAATGGATATCTCGGTTATAAGCCTGAACCGGGAAAGCCGAACCATACAGTTTGCCGGCGCTTTCAACCCGCTTTACATGGTAAGGGGAGGGGTGCTGGAAGCTATACCTGCTGATTCTATGCCTATTTCTATTGGCTTGCGGTACAAGAGTTATACAAATCATGTACTTGAGTATCAGACTGGTGACTGTTTTTACATGGCATCAGACGGTTATGCCAGTCAGTTTGGTGGCCCCAACGACAAGAAGATTAAGACTTCCGGACTCAAGAAGCTGATGGTGGAGTATGCTCCTCTACCTATGGATGCCCAGAAAAAGGCCTTTACTTCATTCTTTGAAAACTGGAAAGGTAATGGCGAACAAACTGACGATGTACTGCTAATGGGACTTAGAATGGAATAACAAGCAGATTCAGATTCTGCCCTTTGCTTTTCAACTTCAAGGTTGAATTTCATCAGCCTTTCCCAGATCCTTATTTCAAATTTAACGAAGCAGTTTCGTTTGTAATCAACTGCAAAGATCAGGATGAGGTTGATTATTACTGGGAAGCTCTGACTTCAAATGGAGGTGAGGAGGGACCCTGCGGTTGGTGCAAGGACAAGTATGGACTCTCCTGGCAGGTTATTCCAATAGAGTATTACGAATTGGTCAACAGTGAGGATCCTGCTGTGAGGGAAAAAGCAATGAAAACCACCATGATGCAGACTAAGATAATTTTGTCGGAGCTGAAGTAGAGCACTTGTTCAATTCATGATGGAATGAAACCTAATTTCGGGATGCTTGTCTATGTAGCTCAAACAATCTATAGGCAGCAACAAGAGTCGCATGCCCACACAAATCGACCTCAAGGGTCGGTGTAAACCAGATGTCAAGGATACAAACAGCGGCTGGATTGCCTTTAATCTTGGCGGTCGGTGAAGGCATCCACCTGATAGAGATTCAGGGTTTTCATATTTTTCTTGATAGTTTTTCTATTGCTTCTATTTATTAGTCGGTTACGCAGCCCAATGATGCAGAGCTTACTGAACGTCGGAATTTCTTTAATATTCCTGTAAGTTGTGGGCCTTCAATTCGCTTCCAGAGTTTTCGACGCGCCTCCAGTTCCTCATCACTAAGTTTTACATTAATACTATTACTCGTAATATCAATACTTATTATATCTCCATTTTTAATCAGGCCAATTGGTCCCCCCTCATATGCTTCAGGTGTTATGTGTCCCACCACAAAACCGTGTGATCCTCCAGAAAAGCGACCGTCGGTTATTAGCGCAACTTCCTTACCTAACCCTGCGCCCATTACTGCACCAGTGGGCTTAAGCATTTCCGGCATCCCTGGTCCGCCTTTGGGGCCGCTATTACGAATCACGATGACTTCTCCCGGTTTTACCTCATTCTTAATTCCTTCAATAGCTTCAACTTCATTTTCGAAAACGCGGGCCGGGCCTTCAAAGCTTTCACCCTCTTTACCGGTAATTTTTGCAACGGCACCTTCTGGTGCCAGGTTGCCATAGAGAATTTGAAGGTGACCTGTTTTCTTGAGCGGGTTGCTCAGAGGTCGTATTATCTTTTGTCCGGATTTTAAATCTGGAACGTCCTCCAGATTTTCACCAAGAGTTTTTCCGGTAACTGTCATACAGTTGCCATCGAGTAGACCCTCTTTAAGCAAGAATTTCATAACAGCTGGGATGCCACCCACATTGTGCAGATCCTCCATGAGGTATTCCCCACTGGGCTTGAGGTCGGCCAGATAGGGCACCCTATCACTAATGGCCTGGAAATCGTCGATACCTAGCTGAACATCTACTGCCTTAGCCATGGCAATAAGGTGAATCACAGCGTTAGTTGAACCTCCAAGAGCCATTATAAGGGCAATAGCATTTTCAAATGCCTTGCGGGTCATAATATCACGTGGCTTCAGATCTTTTTCCAATAAGAGCAGCACTGTCTTAGCAATTCGTGATGCTTCATTTTGCTTTTCCGGACTTACAGCTGGGTTTGACGAAGAATAGGGAAGGCTCATACCCATACATTCAATGGCTGCTGCCATTGAATTGGCGGTGTACATACCTCCGCATGCACCGGCACCTGGAATACTGTGTTTTATGATTCCCTTGTAGTCGAAGTCTGAGATATTTCCTCGCAAACGTTCTCCATATGCCTCAAAAGCAGATACAATATTTAGGTCCTTCCCTTTCCACGAGCCTTTCATCACTGTTCCCCCATACATCATTAGCCCCGGTCGGTTCAATCGTCCCATGGCAATTAAGGCTCCGGGCATATTCTTATCGCAACCCACTATGGGTACTACAGCATCGTAGAATTGTGCTGACACAACTGTTTCAATAGAGTCGGCAATAAGTTCACGTGAGGGGAGGGAGTACATCATGCCTGTAGTTCCGTTTGTAATGCCGTCGCTAACCCCTATTGTGTGAAATATAAGGCCGTAGAGGTTATCCTGACGGTCAATTTCCTTTTTGAGGGCTGTTGCCAGGTCGTTGAGATGCATGTTACATGGGTTGCCCTGAAAGCCCGTACTTACTATGCCGATCTGGGCTTTTTTCTGGTCATTATCGTCCATGCCAATTGCATGAAGCATGGCTTGTGCAGCAGGGAGGCTGTCGTCCTGAGTAATAAGGCGGCTGTATTTATTAAGCTTATGTGACATAGTTGTTATGTGAGATTATATTTCTTATATGACAAGTAAGCTAAGCCTTTTGTTGCACATATTAAAGACTAATTTGTCTGCAAAAATGTTTTTTATAACCCATTGCCGTGTTATTGAGAATACTAATCGAAAACGTTTATCTATATAACATTCTATCGATATCACTGCCTGCATACCAGCTACTCACAAGTAAACCACAGCGTAACCTTTACTTCCTGGCCCGAATAATCGGTGCCCGTCAGCGTTTTGGTGGTAGAGCCCGTAACATTGCCCTGACTGTCGAGACTCGAGTCAGTAATGGTATGCTCCAGTTTCTTTAGCGTGGACTGTGTATGGTAGGTTCCGGTTGTCTCGTAACTATGGGCCTTATCCGAGATATTGGATATCGGACCAGTAATAAAGTTGAACACGTCCTCAACTACCATGTGGTGCATTTCTTCTGTACGGCGGTAGGTATTGGCTGCATGGGGGACGTTCTCATAATCGTAGTAAGCCCCCCAGGATGAGGTCGTTTCAGTACTTTGCATGATTTCCATTCTACCAGTGATAAGGTTGTAGAAAATGCTCTGGCGCTTCTTCCATTCTTTGATAGTATTTGGCAAAGCCTTGCCATTTGTGATGTCAATACGCTCGTTAAATGAGGTTTCTATTACTACTGTAGAATCATTTAGCATACGCTTTGTACGGTTGTAATCGTTCAACTCCCAGGCATAGCTCAAAGTCAGGTTGCGCCAGATATCCATGCGTCCCGTTACAATAAAGGCTCCCTTACTGCCATCGTCGTAATGGTGGATTGCCTGGTCGCTGACGTTTGCGTACAGCAAGGCATCGATATTGATGACCGGTGTAGCGGTCAGTTTTATGTCCGCCGAAAAGTTGGCCGACAGGGCCACCACATCGGGGCACTTTTGGTTGACAAAGAGCAGGAGGGCCATGTGCTGAAAGTTTTTTTCGGCTTCCTCTGTGCGGGCATCCAGTATAACGGCGTAGTTGGTAGAGTCCGATAAGTCCTCAAAGACCATGCGTTTCGCCTCATGATCCCACCAGCCGTAATACACCATTTCCTCCGGGTTCTTTTCGTCCCGCCGCTCGTAGTTGACGACCAGACTGCGGTCGGCCGTCTGGTTGTGCAGCAGCACCACGCGTGAGGCGAGGTGCGGCACGGTAAATTGCAAGACCTCCTCCCTGGGTACATCGTCGCCAGAGGTGAAGAGCCAGGACGCATGGGTTGCGAAAGTGCCTTTGTTTTCGGAGCCTGCATTGCTAATCAGCGGGGTAAAAGGATTTCCGCCGGCGGTATTGATGATGGTGAAATTCTCGTTTTTACCCTCCAGCAGGTAGCGCACCCAGGCATCGTACTCCTTGCCAATGGTCGATCCCAGGTCGCTTTGTATTTGACTGTTGAGATAGGTCCGCCAGCTCCAATTGGTGATGATGCCCAGACTCAGCAGATGTTCTCTCAGTATTTTTGCCACGTTGAGCGGAGTCCCGTTTCGATAGCTGCGCATGTAGTGCAAAAAGGCACTCGAAGTATTGGCATCGGCCGAGTTGATGGTGAACTTTTCTGCCAGTGAAAACAGGCTCGCTGTCCCCGCATCCCACGAAGTCCCCAGCAAATCGTAAATGCTGAGACCGTTCTTTGTGCTCGTCAAAGCCCCCATCAGATTAAGTTCCGGCTCCGTATCCTCCATTTCATCTGCAGTCCACACCAGCCGGTCGGCCAGCGGCGCGTGTGCCTCGGCAAAGAAATAATTGCCGGCCACAACGTTAAAGTATCCATGTTGGGTATAATGCATATACTCGTGTGCCAGAGTCCTTCGCACATCATCGGTCTCATAGGCATAGGACGAGTTGAGGTAGAAATATCCTTCAGCGTAACCCGACATTGTGATGTAGCCTAAGGCATCCCCGGATCCTAAAATTCTATTAACAATGCCGGATCCGGTATCACCCACATAGACAATAAACTTGCGAAGGCCCATGTATGGCAATCCTGCTCCTTCAAAGGCATCCATGATCTCCTTCATGTAGTGGGCCACATCCTGAACCAGATAGGGAGTACCATCCTGATCGGGATCTGTGTTGCTGTCATGCCAGGGCTTTGTCCCACCTTTGGCGATATTGAGTAAATAATAGGCATGGTATTGGCCATCTTCCTTAGAGTGAGGTTTATAACGGTAAATAACCTTCACACGGTCGTTCTCAAAGCTATGCGTGTAAGACCCGTGTTGTATTTCCCACCAGCCTAGCTTCGTAAGGTGGAAGGTTTTAAAGTACAGCTCATTCTTACCCATTATTAAGCCCCCCTCATTATAGGCTTCCCATTTTTGCTCAGCTTCATTAAAGAATACCGGACGGTAATTGGGAATATCTTTGTCATCAATGCCCTCAACGTCGATATTCTTCAGTTTTATTTCCAGGGGTAAGGTAAATACAGAGCCAAAGCTAACAGTAAGGTCATATACCGAGCCCATCCGGTGGCCCTCAGGGGCTGCCGGAGGATTCTCCAGCTTAGTAATCACCAGCCGGAAATCACCCTGGGATAATCCTTTTGGTAAAGTCACTTCAATACTGTCCACCTCCACAGTAAAATCCTCAAGGTCTACATTAACTATTTCATCAAAGAGGGTTTGTCCCAAAGATGAGACCTTCAAAGGCGTTCCATACAAGGGATCGCAATTATTCTCCTCAAGCACACAACGATACCAGGCTGTAGTCATCGGTTCCAGCACCAGTTGCGTACTACTGTAGCTGACGACATTGACTGCCAGGTCGTTTTGGCTCATCTGCCCGTCTATACGATACCAGGTGGTACCATCTACAGAAGCCTCCCAGGCTATGTCGCCCCTTGTGCTGAAAGGAGGCACCAGAACCACCCTGCGGTCATTAAGGCTGGCATTGGGAATCTGCTGTAGATCCAGTACCACGCTTTCGGGGTAGCTTGCTTCGAGTTGCTCCTGCTCTGTCATTGGCAGCACTGTAATAGCTTGGGTGTTCAAATAGTTTAACAATGGGGATCTCTCCGGATTCCCCTGAAATTCCCAATCGTACCTTGGTGCCTCGTCATTGAAAATCTTGCAGTAGTATCGTTGGGCTTTGTCACCTTCAGACATCTCAATTGTCAGTACAGGACTCTCGTTTTTGAAAAAGTCCTCGTTGTGGAAAGTATAATCCCATTGTTCAGGATACTTCATCCAGTAATAACGGTTTCCCGGATGGTCCATACCCGTAAGCTCCCTGATGTCGATGTGGATGCTTTCTCCCGCCGGTACCTTAAAAAGACTGTCGCGCAACAAAACCTCTTTTTGGTTGCCCAGCCCTTGCTGGTAGGCATCCCCTTCCGGGATGTTTTCATAGCGCAGTCGGTTCCAGCCCATAAACAGGGTGTGGTCGCCCTGCAAAAAGGCAAGGGGAATGTTGTCGCTGAGTTCGTTGTTGTTGAGTTTCAGCAGCGCAGGGACCCTAAAGCCATCAACGCCCGCGGGCAGTCGTTCAATGCGGTTGTGGCTGAGGTCCAACTCTTCCAGCTTACGCAAGTTGCACAGCTCTTCGGGAAAGACCGTAAGGCGGTTGTGCGACAGATTCAGCACCCTTAAGTCTCGCCAGGCCCCAAAGTTAGTGGGTAGGGTCGCAATAGCATTATTGGCCGCCTGCAGTATCTTGAGTCCACTCAGTTGCTGCAAGCCCTCCGGGAGACTTGTAAGTTGGTTGTTGTTCAGGTTGATGTTTGTAAGGCCTTGTAATTGCCCAATTTCATCGGGCAGACTGCTGAATTGGTTGTCCTGAAAAGGCAGGCGAGATAGTCGGCTCAGCGCCCCCAGTTCGGGTGGAATGGCACCCTCCAGCAGGTTGTTTTGCAAATCAAGCACCAGCAGCTCCCGGCAGTTGCCCAGCGAAGCCGGAATTTCTCCACTGAAACGGTTGTTTGCCAAATGGAGTCCGATCAACCCGGTCAGTTCGCCCAGCGACTCAGGAAGCGGCCCCTCCAGCCGATTGCCGTCCAGGTAAATGCTTTGTAAAGCACTGAGTCGCCCAATGTCTATGGGCAGTCCACCTTCTATTCCACATGAGGATATAGTAAGGGAACGTAGTTTGCTTAGATTTGTAATTGATGTGGGCAGCGTCCCACTCAAGTTGTTATCATACAAATAGATCTCGCGCAGATTGCCAAGTTGTCCCAATGCCTCCGGTAAAGGCCCTTCCAGCAGGTGCGAAATGTCGATGCTTTCCAGCTTTTGCAGCTGCACGAGCTTTTCCGACAACTGTCCTTTTAGCGTGCTGCCGTACACTGCATCCAGGGTCAGCTCCCGCAACTGTGGTAAATCGTACAGCGCATCCGGCAGTGTGCCGTGTAATTTTCCGGTGACATATAGGGTGCGCAATTCGCTGAGTTGGCCGAGTTCCTCAGGCAGGTAGCCCTCAAAGGGATCGTTGTAACGGTCAATTTTAAGGCCCACCACCCGTCCGTTCATCACCAGTACCCCCGGCCACCTAATCACAGGCAATTGGAGGTCCCAGTCCAAGGCTCCCCCAAAAGCTTCGTTGATAGCCAAGAGAGCCAGAGAATCAGTCTCGTTGACAGTAATGGGCTCAGGAGATAAATAAACGGCCTGAGCAACGTTGGCAAAGAATTCCTTATTTCCGGTAAGTATAGTGTCGCTACTTAAAAGATCAAAGTAACCGTTGTAGGCGCCTCCCCAGCCAAAGTTCACGTGAAAACGTCCATCGCTGTCCATTCCGTCCACAACCACGGCATGATATGCACTCTTGCCAGGTATTACAACATATATTGGTCGTTCCTGCTCCAGTTCATTTTGCATGTACCACGATTGGGTGCTGCTCATATGCATATGGTAGCCAAAATTGTTTTGCATTACCCATTCGTAATTGGGACGCCCGGGTGCACTACCGATCATCTCATATGACAAGCAATATTGCATTTCCATTGCTATACCCAACTGAAGTGACAAGGCTTCATAGTCATCCTCTGTCATAGTATTCCAGTCGTAGTAGCTGTTTTCCATATCGGTACATAGTTGCCCTATGACCGGATGGTTATAGCAGTGAGAGCCCTTACCTTTTGCCGGGTATTGATGGTAAGCCATTATTTGTAAGAAAGCCGTAGCCGCACAGCCTGTAGCACAGTTTCCTGTTTCAGGATGCAGAAACTGGTTGAGTGCTATACCACGTTGATCCAACATTGGTGCGATAGGTGTGTATGAGCTGCCCGACTTGAGTAGGGCATGAGACTGGCTTATCGGAATCTCCTCGTACCAGCTTAATATCGCAACAAGTGCCTCAGGTGCCTGGTAGTAATTGAATTTCCCATTGTCAACATAGCCCACAACCTTATGTTGCTCATCATCTCCGGCAATAAGTACAAATCCATTATTCTCACTTTCAAATACAGCGACGCGTGTTGTAACCTCTCCTGTACTTTCGTACTTAAGATAGACGTCAGAGGCTGATTTTAACGAGCTGCTGGATTGCAGAAAATCTTGTGCAGTTTGCATCCGGCTTTGCGCCAACATTGAAAAGGGGAGGATACACAGCAAAAGCGTTAGACATGTAATAGACAAGACGTTGTTAGCCCCTTTGGAGAAGTTCTGAGGGGTGTAAGTATTTGGAGTGGAATTTTCCATATCATAGAGATTTACATGATTAGGTTAAGGAAGCATGTGTTTCGATACATAATGCTTTTCACCGCACTTCTGCAAAATAAGATAGTTACCGGGAGACAGATTTAGCGGAATTTCGGTCTCTCCCGAAATTCGCGCGTGCATGAGGCGTTGCCCCAGCACATTCATCAGGTACACATCCATTGATCCTTCAAAGTCTCTCGGAGGGATAATTCGCAATTGCTGTCTTGATAGAATCAGACTGGCAACAGATGCTTCATCTTCAGGTAAAATGCCGCCTTTAATTCCGCTTACGTTAATTGGCACCTTCACTGAGCAATTGTTTTCGTCAGTGACATGTAAGTAATAATTCTTCCCGGCTTTTGGTTGCAGCAAAAAGGTCTCTTCCTGTTTGAGGACAGTTTCGTCTTCCAGCCAGGAGTAGGAATATGGGGCAGTACCCCCAATTATATCGTATCCCAATATCCCAATTGCAGATGCAATATTGGTTGGCAGGGCTTCATCAAACAAGACCTCCACGCTAAGAGGTAGTTCTGCCTGTTGGGGCAGAGGCATTCTAACGACAGTCTGTGCATCAAGCTTGTTAAGAAGGCCCAGCAGTTCAATCAAAAAGTAGATGTAAAGCTGTTTCATGATTTGGAATTTTTGTCATTAAAAGGCCAGCACTATACGAAAGCCTGTTTTATCACATCTGAAACATTCCGGCTCATCGGGGTGCCCTGAGTTCCCCCAGCACCCGTCGTAGCAACCGGGTACAATAGGGTAGCGATAGCGTATATAGCAGGTTCCCAGACCAAACAGCTCCTGTTCAGAAAAGTCACCACCACGTGTTATCTTGTGTGTGCCTGTAGCTGGTCCTGTCGGATCGCTTACACCATCTTCCATTTGGTATGGCGCTATATACCAGTCGCTGCACCATTCACTTACATTACCACTCATATCGTAGAGACCAAGTGCATTTGGCATCAATTGACCCACCTCCTGTTTGTCGTCACAATTGCGGTAGTTCCATGCCACATCGTTGAGTGTGTTACTGCCGGAATAGATAAAGCCCTCTTTGTATTTCCCACCACCTGCAGCATATTCCCATTCTGCCTCAGTAGGCAGGCGGAAGTTTATCTCTGTTTGCCTCCTTAGTTCAGGAAAGAATATTTCATTTACAAGAGTCCAGCTTACGCCGCTAACAGGATGATTAGGGCGATCATACTCCATATGGCCTTCAAAATCCTCCAGGTCATCGTATGGCAGAGAGCCTGTAACAGCCTCCCAAAGGGCATTAGTAGTCTCTGTAGTTGCCATATAGAAGCTGCTTACATTGACCGAGGTACGGTACCGGGATTCAGGAAGATCCGAATCCCCCATCAGGAAGTTGCCGCCTTCTACAAGGACGAAGTCCGCCTGAATACCATCGATTGTAAGTCTGAGTTGTGGAGCTCCACTCTGATCGATTGTCATTATGTGGGTTTTGTTACCCGATTTGAATGTTATCGTGCCACTGCGAGGAATGAAATCATTTTTAGCAAATCCGGCAATAAGTCCCATTTTTCCAGCTTCACCTTCATAACTGGCAAGTTTGATCCAATCAGCACTGGCAGTGGCTGTCCATCCGGGTTCGGTTTCAAGTATTAGTAATATTGCATCCTTGCGATAACCAAGTTCCAGAGTTGAACTATTTTGGTAACTGTCACCGCCAAAGCGAATTATTAGTGTTTGTGAAGGACCAGTTGGCCCCGGATCATCGGGATCGTCGGGGACTTCCACAACAGGTTTGTCCTTGGGCTTCTCAGAGGATTTGCTGCAAGAGGCTATACCAATCAGTCCAAGAAGTAGGAATGGCAGGAGTAACCGTATTTTCATAGGTAAGGCATTTGGTATTTATAATAATACGAAATTATTCACCTAAAGTTGCATTTGGTTGAAGCTCAATTTTATGCCCAAAAAAGACACTTGTCTCATTCGTAATATTTATGTTGATTAATATCAGAATCTTGCTGCTAAGCACATCACAAAACTTTCACACATTTCCTAAATCTGCCGGCATGGATGATATTCAATAATATAGCCGTCTCGTCATGTACTGAGGTAAGAAAGATGAACTTCTGTCGATAAAAATCGAATAATAACCTGCCTGAAATTTTCTCTTTCAGAAATGACTCCTGGTGTAACACATTAGTTAACACACTAGTGTCCCGTTAAAGAATTTTTGACTCCCTGTAATTCACAGAAGCATAGAGTTTTATGCACCCTTTTCGGTTTCAACGATTTGAAATTGTATTTTCAATTTTCAATCCGAAGACCGATTAGGCTATGCATACCGGAAAAACCGTCTTTTCTCAATTAATGACCATGCTTCCAGAGTATGAGTTTGACAAATGTGTAGCCCGTTATAAAGGCAATTATCGAGTTAGGAATTTCACTTGCCGTGATCATTTCTACGTTATGAGCTTTGCTCAATTAACCAGGCGGGAAAGCCTTCGGGATATTGAGAACTGCCTGACCGCCTTCTCTTCAAAGCTCTACCATTGCGGAATCAAGCATGCCGTTCCCCGTAATACCTTAGCTAAGGCAAATGAGCTTAGAAACTGGCAGATTTACTCTGATTTAGCTCAAGTGCTTATTGGGATAGCGAGACCGTTGTACAAACATGATAAGGATTTTCATCTGGACGTGGACAACCTCGTATATGCGTTCGATAGTTCGACCATCAGTTTATGTTTGAATCTTTGTCCCTGGGCTAATTTCCGTGAACATAAGGGGGGCGTAAAAATGCATACACTTTTAGATATGCGCGGTCAAATACCAGTATTTGTGCATCTTACGGACGCTTCTGTTCATGATGTGAAAGCACTGGATAAACTCTATGTTGAACCTGCAGCTATCTACGTCATGGATAAAGGCTATCTCGACTTTTTCCGATTGTTTAATCTGGTTCATCAAAAAAGAGCCTACTTTGTAACAAGAGCCAAAGACAACATGGCTTATAAAGTGCTAGGAGTTAATGAAGTTGACAATCAGACTGGGGTTATTAGTGATGAGTATATTAAGCTTAAGGGCTATAAGTCATCAAAAGAATATCCAGAGAAAATAAGAATGGTTGTTTATGAGGATTTCTCCACCAGTACGGTTTACCGTTTCATTACCAACAATTTTGAACTCCCATCTTTAACTATATCCGAACTTTATCGGGAAAGATGGAGCGTAGAACTATTCTTTAAATGGATCAAACAGCATCTCAAAATAAAGTCCTTTTATGGGACCTCTCGAAACGCCGTTTACTCTCAGATATGGATTGCCATTTGCACCTATCTTCTCATTGCTATAGCAAAGAAAAAAATGCGTATAGAACAATCCTTATATACATTCTCTAAACTTTGGGCTTAACTCTTTTTGAGAAAATACCTATAAATGAGATATTTAACAAAGTTGACGCAACAAAAACTAAGAGCAACTATCCTATGTTATTCAGTCCCAGCGACTTTTAACGGGACAGCAGTGAAGATTTCTACCAAGGCACGGCATATCACCAGGTCTTGCTCCACCTGTTCGTTGGTTTGCCAGGGCACCTGACTAGCCCATTCTGTTATGTATGCCTGTGGTATCATTCGTCAATCTCTATTTCTGTGTTTACGATTACTTTCCATCTTTCGTCTGATGCAAAACCTTTGGCCGGAGCTGAGGCTTTCAGCGGTATCCGAAACAATGGGGCATTGTTATTTTGCAAGGCCATGTATAAGGCATTGGCCAGCGGCTGATTGTCAAATACTTTATCCAGCAAATAGCCCAAACGCTGCAAGGCAGTTACAGGAACATGCTGCAGCAGATTGGCATCAAATGCATTAGGTTGAATACTTTCGGCTAATTCAGCCAAAACGGTGGCCACCCTGTTGATGCCACCTACCCGTTTGGCGTATTGTATCAGATCGGTGGCTGTTAGGGCAGGGTTTGAAATTTTTAAGTATCCGGCCTCGGTTTTTCGGGTGTCTAATAGTGTTGCCGGTATTTCTTTTTTGCTGATGTAGTTCAGCTTCAGCCCTTTTTTCTGCATAGGCCGCAGCACAGGAAAACCGGTAACCACAAAGAACTCCTGTGGCTGCTGGTGCGATGCTCCATGATAGGCGGCTGCGTTTAACAAAGCCAGGTAATAAGACCGGTCCAATTCCTTCATAAACGCATCTAAAAACAAGGTGGGGGGAAGGATTCCCTTTGACCTGTATTGGGGCGGTATGATGAGGTAATACCCTTTGTGGATGGAAATAATCTGCTCTTTATCTACCAGCCTTTTCAAGGCAAACTTATTGGCCGTATCTGACTGCTCAGGAAAATCCGCACGGAACTGGTGCAGAGCAAAAGCATATTTACCCTTTGCAAGCAGGTGGTTTACCCAATCTTCTGCACTTTTATATTGCCTTGAATCTTCCAAGAGAGTAATTTTTTGCGAAAGGTAGTGAAATCCGCTACCTTTCGCAAATGTTTTCTCTTTTTTCCCTTTGTTCGATTTTAGGGGGATTATGGGTTTTCAGGATTTTGAGGAAACGGAGGAACCTAAGGGCGGTTAGCCCTTAGCTTCCCTTAAATCCTGAGTTTCCTTAGCATTGGGATTCAGGTAATGGGGATCACCAGTAAAAACCTGTGGAATTAAACTCTGTATCAAGCATTATTGTATTGTCTTTTCAACCTTGGCGTTGTAGCTTTAGTACCAACGAACAAGACCACTATGAATGCTTACATTGAATTAGCCAAGCTGATGCTCCCAGAGGAGATCAGCAAATCGTTCAGTTTAGTGAAAGTCGAAGAGGAAAAGGTTGAGCAGGACAAACGTCTTCACCTCTATCTGGAAGAACTAAACATCCCTCCGGACCATGTTGATGTGCTTAAGCCAAATGGTTTTTATCCTGAATCCTTAATGGGAGATTTTCCTATACGAGACAGGCAGGCAGTGCTTCACTTACGCCGACGGCGATGGCTTGATGCTCGAGGCCAGAGCGTTTCACGAGATTGGAGCCTGATATGTAAGGGCACCCGCTACTCCAATGAGTTTGCGGCTTTTTTAAAAGAATTTGTTGGATAAACACCCCATAACAGGGCGATCTCTTGAGCGTTATTATCCTATACAGGGCGACCAATTTGAGCGGGCCTACAAAGAGCATTTAAGTGGTTTTTCTGAGTGGTCTGATGCTGAACATGCGCAATCATGGCTTCTATTTCCTGAGAATATGGGAGCCTCTCTCAGTATCGATGAAACATCACTTTCCAGAGGAGAGCTCTACACGATAATATCAAACAAGAGTGCTCGCGGGCGCAAAGGCACCATCGTTGCTATTGTTAAAGGAACGAAGATAAACGATGTTGTTAAAGTAGTAAAGACACTCCCGTTTGAAACGCGCCTGCTGGTTAAAGAGGTCACAATGGACTTTTCTGACAGCATGCATGCCATTGTAGAAAAGTGCTTTCCGGATGCCATAATAACGCTGGATCGCTTTCATGTTCAGCAGTTATGTAATGAGGCTATGCAGGAGACCAGGCTGCAAATAAAGCGTGAGGCGCGCAAAATGGAAATTGAGAATCGAGAGCAGCACAAAATGAAGTTGCATCGGAGAATGGTCAGCAGAAAGAAAAATAAGGTTAGTAACCGTGGCAGGAAACCTAATCGCAAGAATGAAGCCTATAAACCCGAATACCTTGAAAATGGAGACACCTTATGTGAATTGGTTACACGCAGCAGATACCTTCTTATGACCTCTGCCGACAACTGGACCGAGACTCAAAAGCTAAGAGCTGAGCTTCTATTTAAGTACTTTCCAAAACTGAGAACCGCCTATAGCCTGACACACTCCTTACGCATGATCTTTTCCAACAAGATGGCAACAAAGGAGTCGGCGGCAGAGGCACTAAAGAAGTGGTATAACAAAGTGACTGATTTTGAAAATGACGCATTCAATACGGTTTCAGCAACAATCTATCAAAGAGAAAAGGAGATCTTGAACTACTTTGTTAACCGGTCAACCAATGCATCAGCAGAATCCCTTAATGCGAAAATCAAACACTTTAGGACCCAACTTAGAGGAGTCATTGATGTTAACTTCTTTCTCTACAGGTTAACTCTAATTTATGCATGAGCTAAACACATGTTTTTGCGGGTGATCCTATTTTTATCCTCTTCTAGCAAATACTTTTTTAGAGTTATGTCACTTTTATAAGTTATAACTTTATTTGCAAAAACATTACTGTCCCATTAAAATCTAAAAAAGTTCTTTGAAATATTTGAAATTTAGTTAATTACAGAGGTTTTTAGAGCGAACGGACTTGAATTTTTAGTTTTGCATCAGATAAATCTGAATGCATATGTATCAAGACAAATACGTTTTCGCTCAACTGGTCTCGTTTCTAAATCGAAGCAAATTCAATCGTATTGTTGCCAAATACAATGGAGACAAATACGTGAAGCATTTCACTTGTTGGAATCAATTGCTTTCTTTGATGTTCGGGCAATTGTCAAATCGTGAAAGTCTTAGAGATTTGATTGTCGCACTTGATGCTCATCACTCCAAATCTTATCATCTGGGCTTGGGCAAGAATATATCAAAATCATCTCTGGCCAGAGCCAATCAAGACAGAGACTATCACATCTTTGAAGAGTATGCTTACTATCTGGTAAACGAAGCCAGACAGAAACGAGTTGCTGACATCTTCAAAATTGAAGGCAATGTCTATGCTTTTGATTCAACGACGATTGACTTGTGCCTTTCCGTATTCTGGTGGGCGAAGTTTCGTAAGAAAAAAGGCGGAATCAAAGTGCATACATTATATGATGTGGAGACACAGATACCAGCATTTTTCCATATCACGGAAGCTTCTGTTCACGACTCTACTGCAATGAAAGAAATCCCTTATGAATCAGGCTCATATTACATATTTGACCGTGCATATAATCACTTCAAAATGTTGTTTAAGATTCATCAGATAGGAGCTTTCTATGTTTTAAGAGCCAAAAAGAATCTACAATGCAAGATGATAAAATGGAAACGAAGATTGCCCAAGAACGTACTTTCAGACGTAACAATTGAATTGACAGGTTTTTATCCTAAACAATACTATCCAGAACATCTTAGATTGGTCAGATATTGGGATGAAGAACAAAAGCGTGAGCTTGTATTCTTAACCAATGCGATGCACATTTCTGCACTTCAAGTTGCTGACCTTTACAAGAACCGCTGGCAAGTCGAGCTTTTCTTCAAGTGGCTAAAGCAACATCTAAAAGTCAAGAAATTCTGGGGAACTACTGAAAATGCTGTTCGAATTCAAATCTACGCCGCGATGTGCACTTATTGCTTGGTGGCAATCGTCCAAAAAGACATGCAACTTGACAGAAGTACATATGAGGTTTTGCAGATACTGAGTATTTCTTTAACAGATAAAACTCATCTTCGAGACCTATTTGAGAGAACTAAATTTCAAAATGATAAAGAACGTTTTAGGCTTAGTGAGCCAAATTTGTTTAATTTTTAATACCGTCCCAATTTTAATGGGACACTAGTGTTGCAAAAAGAATAAGAAAAGCTGATAGTAATATTGAAAAAATAAATATAGTCCAAATTAAAAGATGATTGTATCTAATACTAAATCCGAAAACTCTTCCAGATATATAGACAGCAATCAAAAGCAACGAGCAAATAAGAAGATAATAAAATACCTTCCAACCAAACTCCTTTCTAAAAATCTCTACTATTCTTTCGGAATTATACTTTGAGTTTATACTTCCAATCTCATTAATTGCTAGAGGAAAGGCCATAGCAAAAATAGCTATAACCAAAGGGATACAAATCTGTAAAATTTCCAAACTACTTCCCTCCTCTAACTATATACATACTAAACTCCTTGCATATCCTCTTTTCTTGATAATACTCGGCAAAATCCAGCATTCCACCAGTTCGTTGCCAAATATCTAAGCCTCGACCTAGTGAGATAGTCCATCCATTATCCAGAGAAATACTGCGATCATGAATGCTTTCATCAAACTCGTATGTGAAATTTACATCCATATCCATTAGAGAATCATGCAAGTCATCAAACGTATCAATCATTTCTGGTATTTTATCATCTGAATTGAATGTTTTAAGGTGGATAGCAATCAATTCTTCATCCACTCTTTTTGAAATGATTAAACGTATCAATTCCATTAAATTTCGTACTTGGTATGGCATTCGGATGTAAGGGTCTACTATTGTAACTTGATGAACTCCAACTAGATATTCGCCGAATAATTTATCATAACTAACATTCGATTGATTCTCTCTTATGGTTACTGTTTTAGGAGCTAAATCAATTACTTTTAAATGTGTACTGATAGGGGTAGTAATTTCATCGATACTTTCTTTCGTTTCCACAATTGAATTTTCTGAAAGTATTAAATGTTTACCGTATTCCAGTTCTTCCAAGGTCTGAATATACGTTACTTTACTATCAGCATCTTCATAACTAAATGTTACAGGATCTTCATTAAAAGTTTCATCCATTTTAATCAATTGATCCTTAACTCGCTTACGACATTCTATCGCAAAATCAAGAATCAGTTTGACATCTTCTTTGCTCACATTTAAATCCGGATGAAGAATTTTAATTAAACCAGAAAACGTTTTTTCAATACCTACTTTATCACGTGTGGTTATAGAATTAGAAAGAGTGAAATACTGTTGGTATAATTTACTATAATCCTCTTTTCTTAGTGCTTTAAGTACTTCTGCTATGTAATCAACAATAAATCCGAAATCTGAAGTAAATAATTCATTTCTTAACTTCGAAACCTCCCAACCTGGGATGTAGGCATGAATACGATCTAAGAATGCCGTATCTTGATAATCCTTTGGTAAAGCATCGAATAGGTGACTATGCTTCATCATATAACTTACCGAATGGTCTGTATTCCCTACGAAAACCATGGAAGCCTCTGCTTGATATACATCTGTCCCCCTAGAAAATGATTTATTGGCCATGTAGTTTTTCATGATATCGACCAAGCCACGATCTACTTTTTTCGATTTCCCTGCAAATTCATCATAAGCAATGACGTCCCAATAACCAACTAAACCAATATTACCATTGGAGTTATTAACAAATAACTTTGCTTTTGATACTTCACCTCCAGAAATTAAAATACCATGAGGTGATAACTCTGAATAGATATGAGACTTTCCTGTCCCTTTTGGACCTAATTCAATTAAATTATAATTGTTTTCCGTAAATGGAATTAAGCGAGCTAACTGAATAAGTTTAGATCTTGTAGAAAATTCCTCTGGATTAAGACCTATGGATTGCATCAATAAATCCATCCATTCGGTTGTAGAAAATTGACTACGTACCTCTTTATAATATTGAATATCTACATTAGAAATTTGAATAGGCTTTACACTCTCAATAATCCAAGGTGGTGTATTTCTTTCTTCAACAGCTAAATACGCTACATTGATTAAAGACCAAACTCCTTCGGTTAAAATCTTCGGATTGTCTTTAACAATTTGATCTGCAATAGGAATATTATTTAGCCCTAAATTACTAAAACGAGCTTCGTAGCGATCTGCCTTATCATTTAGTTTAACCGAAATTTTATCGATGATTCTATGATTACCTTTTTCACGAATCACTGATTTGATCACTTCCGCTTCATCACGATGAACAAAGTGATTAGAAATGATGGACTTTACTTTTTCAATCCCGTGTTTAATGATTTCTTCATCGTTGGTAGAACAATGTTGTCCTAAAAGATATTCTAATACATAAGACGGAACTACGGCATTACCTTTCAGTAATTTCGTTAAATCTTTTCGAACGACTTTACCTTCGAAATGTTCGATTGTTTTTTTATCAAGTTCTTTCATTAGAATTCATCAATTTCGGTTAATGTATTGATCTTAATTAAATCATTAATGATAGGATTTAAACGGTCTAAATCTTTCGTGTTATACGCTTTTAAATAGGCTGTTTGGGTACTAGAACCCAAGGCATTTAAATCCAGTTTGAACTCAAACATGCGTTCAGAAGGTTGTTCACTTACCGCTTCTAACTTTATCTCCACTTCATTTGAGATTAGATGATTGTCCAGGTCGTATAGAGCAAAGAGTACACTAGTGCCTTTGTACTTATCACCCACCGCTTGATCTTGTAATATTTTGAATTTAGCAGAACTTGTTGCCATCGATCTTACTTGATCCAAACGAGTAAAAGTGACCTCTTCGAATTTTGTATTTCTTTGTCTAGATAGTTGAATTACCGGAACAATTAATTCTTGTAAGGAAGCACCTCCATGCACAAATTGCACTCCAAAACCACCTAATTTACGGAAGCGATTGATACCTTTTGGTAAAAGGACTGCTGCTTCTGTTTGTATATTGGTTGTGTTTTCTAAAGGTACTGTAAATAGATCTTTCGACTTTTGCTTGTCTAAGGTTATACAAAAGCGTGTATGTTCTTTTAAACAATTAGTTACTGATGGAAATACTTGTCTCGAATTTTCTTTTATCTCATTGTAATTGAACAAGAAACCATGATCTGCCGTCACATAAATGTTGTATATATTTAAGCTGCTGTAAAGTTTCTTAATCAATAATTTTAATTGATCCACACACTGCTCTGCTGCTTCAAAGGTATAATACTCAGAACTGCGTTTGTCTCCAATATTATCCATCCAGTTATGATAAATATACACCAAACGAGCCGGTTTCAAAATCTCTCTTTGCCCTACAACACCTAACCGCATAAAACTTGCATAATCTAAAACCAGCGCATTAGGTTCCACTTGTTGCAATATCTTTTCTCTGTTCGTGCTATTTGTTTTAATTCCATTAATTGCATAATCAATGGAATTCTCTCCCACTATCGCTTCAATACCATTGTTCGGTAATAGATTGGACATTCCTAAATTGGTGTACGAAGGAATAGAAGCAACTATTGCCTCAAGATCAATCGCATTTGTAGCATCTACTTTTAATTCGTTGATTAAATCTTTTGCGAGTTCAAATCTAAATCCATCGGAGATGATGACCACTTTTTTATTTGGATTTACAGCAACGAAATCCTTATAGAAATTGTACTGCTTTTTTATTTTTGTCGCGTTTAAATTGAAATCATTTTCGGCTAAAATCTTCATCCATGCTTGATTGATTTCAATTAAAAATTGATCGTAATTTTTATTTAACTCTTGAAAAACTTCCGTAAAATCTTTAGCCTCTTTTTCCTTTTCTATGTGTTGATATGCTGTATACGCATGTCTGTAGTAGCCATCTAGTTTATAAAGTTCCTGTTGGTATTTTTGAATATAATCTTCAATAAAATTAAAATCGAAATCGCTGTAATTCCTACGTAAGCGATAATACAACGCCGTATATTTTATAAAATCAATTTCTTGATCAAAATCTTCATTAACTTCATTATTCACCTGCCAATCTTTTAGTGTTTCCACTACTTGATTAGGATTGTCTTTGATGTCAGCCAGCAATTTTTTGATTTCATGCTGCATAATTTGCTGGGTTTTGATACCAAAAGTTAGTGTACCATCATAGGCTTCTACAATTTTAGTTTCATCAATACCTTTACCCAGATTTAACATTACCTCTTCTAATTGAGCCCCTTTCGTTTTATCGTCGCTCCATTCCTTAAAGAAAACATCAATTTTAGATAAGGTTACATCGTCTGTAATCTTCAGTTGCTTGTATGGATCTTTTGAACTGGCTTCTTTACTATTTTTAGTAATGATATTGTACTTCAATTTTAAGAATAGCGATTGTAGTGCATTGGCACTTACTTCTTCTAGCTGTATATGTGTACAATTGTAAACGATTTCTGTAATAACATCAGTAAGCTTTTCTCTTGTAATTGCTTTCCATTGTTTGTCCCATTGCTCTTCCGATTGGTTAAGCAATTCAAATAAACCAATGAGGTTAAAGGTATCATTTGCTATTTTCTTTTCATTTAGAATTAAAGAAAGAATAGCATTTTTGAATTTATATTCATTAAATGGTTTTGCTGTTAAAACAGGCAATAGCTTGGTTTGATATTTTGCTGCTTTCACAAAACGTTTGTATTGTAAAATTAGCGGAGCATGCGCATGATGAATGGCATATTTTGATAGAATATCCGCTGACTCGTCTACAATTAATTCTTGATTGGCATATAATAAATCCGCCAAAGGGTATTCCTTTATCGAGTACTTTGATGGTCTAGCAAACGGATGATACAACAGGAATTTAGATCCAGGATGAAGTATTTCTATTTCATATTTTACTTTAAAGTAGTTGTTGTTTACTTCCAACACTTTAAAATCAGGTTCATCTATAGCCAAAACTTCTTCTCTATATTCTTGTTCCGGATCAAAGAACAATAATATAGGCGTGGTAATTTCTTTAAACTTATTGCGTATTTTATCTATTATCATTTCATTTCTTTTATTAATTCACCTGCTATTTGCTGTGCCAATGTTGGCTCTACTTGAAACATCTCCGCATATTGCTTCCAGTTTTTTACTAAATCTAGTGCTTGATCGATGATTTTTTCTGGATTGCGAATCGAGTTTTGTTCGGCAATACTTATTAAATCTTTGCGTTCAAAGTTTTTGCGTTTTCCGTTGATACTCAAGTTGTGCTGGCTCACCCATACACTATCTGGACGATAGGCAAAACAAATATCATAAGCAGGTGCTAATTTCCATTTTCCTTGCGTATCCATTAAGAATGCAAAGTTTTTGGTGTGATCGTCACAATTGCGTGCTACGACATTAAACACCATACGTTTATACATTTGTTCTGCCTCTGCATAAGATAAGCGCAATAAACGCATCGTCTGAAACACTTGTTCATAGCTGTAGGACGTGATATTAGCAAAATCGTAATGCTGTAAGGCACATAACGTTTGGCTATGTACTTTTTGATTGCCACCTATACGATCAAAACGTTTGGTCATAAAATGCACCCGATTGTTTTCTTCAACCAATCGAGATTCCATCATGTCGATCCCAAAATCTGTAGCCATTTTGTAATACGCCATTTCTACACGACCATAACCTTTAGAAATTCCAAATTGCACATCGCTGATTTCATCAAATTTGATTAACCAATGCTCGAATCCCTCTTGAGCTAAGGTTTGGCCCGATTTGATTTTACCTGTTTTTTCGTTGTAGGCAATGATTGCTTTTGGGCGCGCTCCACCGGCAGAAGTTCCCATCTTTAGTACATCCAACATGACATCTTCCATGTTGTGTTGGGTACTAATGTGTAGTTCTTCTTTTTTTTCTAATAACGCTTTGGTAGTTTCTATTAAATCCGATAATTCCAAATCGTAAGAATTTGATTCCTTGCCTGTAACCGGCTCAAATTCTAAGGCGCCCATTCCTCTTTTTCCGATGAAGCATAACAACTCTACCGGATTTAAACTATTCTCCGGACGACCTTGACGCGCTAACCATGCATTGATTAATTCTTTCCCATAACGATCGGGCAATGCATCGGCTAACAAGCCAGGCAATCCTTTAAAAGTTTCGTTATCTCTAAATTCCGGAAAACTATAAATACGGTTTTTGTTGGGCATTTTAATGGGGGCAATCGGAAGCTCCTCTAACTTGAATTGAGGATCATACTCAAAACTTGCTAATCCTCTATTGGAATCCCAAGCTACAGCCCCTACACGTTTCCCATATATATTCACAAATGCGGTTGTTACCATCCTAAATCTGAATTGTCTTGTTGTGGGTTAGGTGCTTTTGATGCTCTTTGTCGTTTTTGCTTTTCGCCTTTAGCTAAGGCTATTGGACTCAATTCTTCCTGCACATCAAAGCTGTTTAGTACATATAAAGCATTTAGGATACGTAAGATTTTGATGAGATTACTCAACGAAATATTTTCACCACGCTCTAGCAAGCTTAAAGTGGTGCGGCTGATAGCCGCTTGTTGTGCTAACTCACCTTGCGTAAGATTTTCCTTAATACGTGTTTGCTGCACAAAAAAACCTATTTTTTGTAAAATAGCTTTATCTGATAAAGCAGCAATGTCTATTATATTGTTCATAAAGCATAAATAAAACTATTAATGAATTGTATTCTGTACAATAAAAAATATAATTTTTATTCTATAGCTAATGTACAAAAAAAAACGCATAAACCAAATATAATTCAGTTTATGCGTTATATATTGTTCATTAAAACGACTTACTTAATTACCGCAACTACACCTTCAAACTTAGCATAGTTCACCTTAACGCCATCGTCAAGGTCGAATGTGATTTGCTGGTTGGCAACTTCTTTTAGCTTTTGCTCGTATTCTTTTAGCTCTGAAATTTGTTTGGCTAAATTTTCATAGGCCTTGAATTCTTGCTTGGTTAAGTTCGCCTCGTTGGCATGCATTTCCTCATACTTTCCTTTTACGTACTCGATGTGCGGATGCAAATAGTTACGTAAAATTTTCTGTACGGTGTACGCATCCATGCGGTGCATGTACACTAACACACGGAAAGCTGATTTTTGTGGTGATTTTGGATTAGAACAGAATAACCAATAGATCGGTTTTTTCTTGTACATGGTTCCCGAAATATGGTACGCCCAAAACTGCTCGCACATCCATTTTTCATAATCCATGCCTAAACATTGGTTGATGAAGTTGAGGTTTTCGGTATGGGATGCATCGCCCCAAATGCGGTGGATGATATCATCTACCCGTTTTACCGCATCGTCTGGGAAGGCACAAGTGCTACCCATGATCGGAATAATCGCATCTTCATCGATTTCCATTTGGAAAGGTAAAGCGACATTATCTACTGGGTACGGTGCCAATTCTTCATCCGTTGGATTCGGATGCGCGATATGCAAGCCTTTACGCCCTAAACGGTAACGACCTAATAAAGTACCTACGAGATAAGATAAAAACTGCTGCATCACTACATTAGCCTGAATAGGCAGTACTACCTTTTCGCCTGCTCTGAAGGCTGGCTCTAACGCTTCTAAATCCTCGGCTTTGAGCTCGTCTTGTAAGATGGTAATGTCTTTTAGAGCTACTTCTGGCGTTAGCTCGTCTTGTAGACCATAGATATCGATAAAAATACGGTTGAGTTCTTCTTCGTTGGTGTGCAATTGAAAGAAATCTTGGCTCACTTCTGCTACCCAAGCTTCATAAGCCGCTTTCAACGAAACACTTCCCTTACCACTATTCCCTAATCCCTTTTCCCTGTCTACAAATCCCTTATCACTCTCCACTACTCCCTGTTCCCTAATCCCTAACAAAGGACTTTGCTCAAAATCCCAAGAGATTTCGCGAGAATCCCAGTCTTTTTTGGAAATGGAATAACAATTTTCAGTTATTTCACTGATATTAGTATTAAGAATATTATCATCTAAAGGTATATTTTGTACATCAATAGATTGGTAATTCATTGTGGGATTAAAAATATCTAAAATTTTTTGGCATAAATTTGAATTAACTAATGCTAAATATGAATATTTTTGCTTATCATTTTCAAAAATTGCAGGTGATCCAGCTACATCCCATAAAAAACCTTTAGGTAAAATTCTCGCATTAAATTTTCCTGTTGTAATAAAAGACCAGGTAAAACCTTCCTTAAAATAAAGATGTTGCAAAGTTGTTTTTGATCTATTAAATTCAGTTTTTCTATTCCAATTAACAAAATATTCTAAATTTCCATACCATTTTCTAAAATTTCCCCCTTTTGAATATGGAATCCAATTCTTATTTTCAGAAAAATCAGAAATGTTGATTAAATCTAAATTAATTTTATTTCTTGATAATTCATGCCATAATTTTAAGAATATGTCATTCTTACCTGTTGTAATACCTGTTATTATTTGTCCTTTATCCCCTAATTTATTTTTACCTATATTGAGCGATTTATACAAAAAAAAATAAAAGATAGCTTGCTTATAACCTTGATAATGTGTATTTTAGAGGTATTAAAATAAAAAAACAACACTTCACCATTTAGGTGCACAAGACTATCTTTTATGAGTACGAAGATAACAAAAATCGGCATTACAACCAATAAAATTTCTGGTCGTGGAGGGCTCCCTTTATTTCTTCGCTACACTGAGCAAATTGGCTTATATGGGCTAATATCGCGTAATGTTTCTTCTCTGCTTACTGGAAACAGCAAAGGCTTGCAGCTTCAACAGTTTGTAAAACAGATTGTTGCATTTTTTATAGATGGCACAAATATGGCCATAAGCAGTTTTGATCAAAGTAAAAAGGATGAAGGATATGCATGTTTGCTTGAATGCAAGACCGACCAATTGGCCTCTTCTCACCAGGTCAAACGTTTTTTTGGGAAGCTGTCCGTTATTTCAAACTCGGTATTCAATAAGATACTTAATGAACTGTTTATCTGGAGGCTTCACATATCCAAACCCAAAGTTATAGAACTGGGCATTGACACCATGGTTTTGGATAATGACGATGCTGCGAAACGCGAAGGTTGCGAGGTCACTTACAAGCGTAAGAAAGGGTTTCAGCCACTTCATATATGCTGGGGCTCGTTTCTGATAGACGTGACCTTTAGAAAAGGAAGTGCTCATTCCAATCATGGATCAGATTACACCGACAGGGTACGCTCTATAGTAAATCTGATACGCAAGAGATACTCCAAAGAAGTCCCTATTGTGGTGTGCGCCGATAGTGGGTTTGCGGATCAGAAAGCGTACGAGATATTCGAGCAAGAGCTTAATATACATTACATTACAACAGGAAAATTGTACAATGATGTTACTGAATATGTAAAGGCTTTACCCATTGACACTTTGGGCAAAATCACTAAAAATAAAGCAGTCTGGCAATTTGCGGAATTTGCCAGCAAGTTGAAATCCTGGTCCAAGTTTCGTCGTTGCTTTTTTACCAGATTGCACCGGGATGATACCGGGCAGTACGTAATGGAATTTGGTAAGCCTGACAGCGTCATCTATACCAATATCGGGAACTGTCCTGTCGCTGACAAAAGGCTTCGGGCATCCGGTGGAGATGAGTGGTTTAAAGCTGATACCATCATACGAAAATCACACCAAAGAGGAGCCGACGAGTTGATACATCGTAGCATTAAAGAGCTTGCTACCAGAGAACAACTTCCTTTTAAATCCTTTGGAATGAACAGAGCCTATTATTTTATGCTGGTAGTTACACACTTTATTTTCGAAGCATACAAACAAGATGTTACCGCAGAGGTTATTCCGGTAACCGTATATCCTAATACATTCAGAAGAAAGCTTATTGATTTTGCTGTCAAGATAACCTCAAGGGCAAGGAGTATTGTCCTGAATGTCACCAGAGTAATTTATGAAACGATAAATATTGAAGAGTTATGGGAACGGTGTCAGTCACCGCCGAAAATTCAGTTTGCATAAGGCAGAACAACATACCTCAGGATTGTAAACCCGTAGTGGTAATGGGAGACTTATGTCCAGACCCATAGAAAATGCGATAAAGTTCGGTTTGAGTGAAAAACAGAACTGAATTTTCGTTGAAAAAGTACACGAAAGAAGCCTACCTCTGAGAAAATTTCCGTTTTTTTGAAATCAAGTGAGACGACGGGGGCAGGTGAAATTACGAATCGCTCAATTTAGGTTTTATTAAAAATTTTTATTATATTCTTACTCACCCAATACGCAATCGGGCTACCTGGTATTTTATCAAAATTGGTTTGTGGGATGTTGGGGTAAAAATTAGTACCTTTTAAAAATTGTTCTTCTTTCTCGTTATTGGATTTGTAATCCACCAAACGATAGTAAGAACCTTTGGCGTTTTGAGGTGTTCTATTTTCTAACACAAAAGCCGTAGACTGTACCACTTCACCCGATAATTCTTCAAATGTACGTGGACCCAAGTGCAACATACTTTGTATGGTCTGGTTTAAAAGTAAGTGTGTTCTGTAATTCTCAAAAGAAGACAAGAACATCCAAGAGTGTTGGTTGATCATCCCCATCAATCCATTTGAACGGTTCAATGCCAAACACACCTCCATAAATACAGCAAATAAATCCGCCTTAGTCATCGGATACTGTGCATTTACATAATCCTTTAATTGCGCATTCATAGATTTTTGCCCCATATACGGCGGGTTTGCTACTACAGCGGCGTATTTTTTAGAAAGCACTAAAGCTACTTCGGTATAGCTTTTTAGTTTGTACCAAACTCCAATTTCTTCTATATCCAATGTTCCTTGTTTGTCTTTGTTGCTCCACGCATAGTATTGCGCTATTAAAACCTCGCGAGCTGTATCGCTTAAGCTAATTTTTAAAGCCGAACCAATGTTTTTTCCTTCGCGTAAGGCCTCAAATGCTTTGTACACCTCTTGTACGTGTTGGTTTTGCGTAAACAAGGCTACTTCTTCCGACGTAAAGCCTATACTTTCTGGGAAAGCATAGATATGCGGTATCACATCCAATGGGTTGTTCATCAACTCCATCGCTTGGCTGATATCTACTTGCTGTAGCTGTTGTGCTGCTTTGAGCAATACTGCAAAACGTGCCAATTGCATGGCTCTATCGTCAATATCCAAACCATACAAATTGTTTTTCAAGATGCTTTCAATCGCATTTTTAGCCGTATAGCCTTGTTCTCGGTACATTTTGTACAACCACTCAAAACCTACTACTAAAATATGCCCCGATCCACAGGCCGGATCAATCAACGTTAATTGTTCGATATCGTCAATTAAAGCACCTTTGCCTTCGGTTTCATTTTCCACCAAATACTTCATTTGGTCTTTTAAATCCGAATCTTCTTCAAAATCCAGATAGATTTTACCCACGGTATTTTCTACCATGTAGTTTACTATCCATTTTGGTGTAAAGATTTGGGTAGCAGCAGGAATATCTTCAGGACGTGCTTTTTTATTCGCTTTAAAACCTTTGAAGACCTCGTCTTTTTTGTCAGAAATGTAAAACTGATACAACCAACCGATCAATTCTACTTCTTTGAAATCTTCTTCGGCAATTTCGGTATTCAACGCTAACAAAAAGCCATCAATACTCAACAAATTTTGAGGAATCAACAATTCGGTATAATCGTTCACTCGCCCAAACACCTGATTGAGCAACGGATGAGTATTACAAAAATTGATCAACAGTATAGAAAATGCGGTTTCTTCATCATTCTCTAACAAAGCCTTTTTTAAATTGGCTTTTAAGGTAGAATGCGTTACTGTATGGTTCCCAGCTTTGGCATTTTGCAGAGCAATCGGACTTTGTGTACCATCGGCAAATTGTAAAAAGGGTTCGATGAAACCATTTTCTTCTAATACTTTGATGGCAACCAAACGGTTGAACCAGGTATAAGCCGCCTCTTCAGCAACATCTTTAAAAGCTTCTTTGTTTGAAGTTATTTTTTCTTTCAGGCGTTGCCATTTGGGTATTACGGTTGTGTCATTATATGGTTCGCCACGATGAACATATCCCCCTTGCGTTGCTGTCGGTTCATTTTCTACTTCTCCTTTTTGAGAAAAGCCCCAATATAGTATTTGCTTCGCCACAGCATCCACTAACTGGATGCGCGCAGCTTTTGCAAACGATTTTAATGCGTTTGTATTCATGTTATTTCAAGAATATTTTACCGTTTTTACTTAATTCAACCATTAGCTTATTGCGTAGTTTTTCTACCAATGCATCCACCTGTTCTGGCGTTTCGATGGTATTCCCCGCAATGATATCTGCAGAAACTTGAACGGTATGTATGGTTTTAGGTACATAGGTTTCTCCTTTTTCAGCCGCTACTTTTTTAGCACTTGCATCTTGTAAAAGCTTTAGATTATCCAGTTTAAAATCGGTCGCTTTTAATTGAAAAATCTCCAGCTCGCTTACTTGTTTTGCTTTTTCAATTTTACCCAATATAGTTGCTTTATCTGCAATGATATGCGGCTCTGTGATGTTCAGTTCTTGCTTTTTCGCATCCAATTCATTAAAAATAGCTTCATACAATGCGATGACTTCTGCTTTCAACTCCGTTAAACGTTTTTCTAAAGCTTGTGTTATTTTTTTATTCGTTTTACGAATAATAGGGAAACTGTCCCCTGGTTGATCTTCCGTTTGGAAGTATTGAATCAAGTTTTGTAAATCATCTGCAAGATCTACCTTTTCGATGTTTTGTTTGTTATCGAAAACATAGTTTCTCATTTCGTTGTAGCTTTCAAAATTACTATCCACAAACTCCTTGGTAGCCACATACACATCACGAAATGCTTTCAATTCCTTTTGCTTACTACTTACCAAGGTCATCACCTTTTCTTCGCTACGCGTTTCGTAGATTTCTCTGAGAGCAGCGTGGAAGTTGTTGAAATGTTTAGCAAACGGATAGCCTGCGTATTCTTCTTTGTAGTGATTTGCTTCTATCAAATAAACAGCAAGTGCTTCTTTAAATTGCTTAATCAGCTCTGTTACTTCTGCCGAATTTGCAAAAGATAAGGTGATAAAAATATCTTTCACCGCATTTTTGAACTGTGCAACTTCCTCTTGATTGTAAGCCTTTAGATTTTTGATAATGATGGCCTCACGATCTCTGCTATTAATCGCTTTGGCATAAAAGTCTTTTAGTTCTAACACCTCATTTTGGTATTCAATTTGGCGGTGTTTTTTATGCGCTAGGTTGAATACGATATGTAGGGTTGCTAAATCTTTCCAACCGTACGGCGCTTTTTCAAACATTTTAACCAAGTCAGCTAATGATACTTCATTGCCTAACATGGTAATTTTGCTGTTTACCTCGTTTTCGGCAACATTTAATTCAACATCCATAGATGTTTGCATTAAACCACGTTTGATCGCCTCTTGCAAATCGTTGTTACTTTGCGCAAAATTTGCACTCCACGCATGGTTTTTATATAACGACTGAATATGGTAGTTTACCATATCAGTGAATCGCTGTGCTGGGTTGCTGCTCGAAATATCAGATGCATCTACCACATTTTGATTCGAAATGAATGGCGTAGAGGCAAATAATTTCTCAAAACGAATGATTAAATCTTTTAGTAAAACTTCGTTACGTCCGTGAAACTCTTCAAGTGTTTTCGCGCGTGTACCTGTAGCTGATGCACGGTTATCTGATAAATATTGCGCTGTTTTGCAATACGTAAAAAAGTCTTTTTTGAAATCGTTTTGTTGATGGAACCACTGGTTGATGTTGATACATAATTCATTTGATGCTACTGTCATAGCCAACTGATGGATATCAGCCGCCTCAAAAACCATGAACTTGATTTTAAAAGCATCTCCATTGACCAAAATTTTATCATCAATCGCTAATTCAGCTTTGATAGTTCTATTTCCTAAGTTAATCGCTGCATCTGGTTTCACCACCTTTTTGATGATACTATCAAAAAAGTATGTTAAACGAGAGTTGGATTTTACTTCTGAATCTGAAATGGCATTGGCTACTTTAATTCCTTCGTCATCTAGGAATTTATACTTCCCTTCCGATACTTGAATGATATTTTTATCTACAAGAATATCCAATACTTTCTGAACTTTTTCTTGTAGATTTATTTTAACCTCATTGACATTGTTTAATAGCAATATGGTTAAGTTTTCTATGGTAGCAGGTAAATTTACACTTGTATCTTCGGTAAGATTGGAAATCATGAATAAAACCTTAATCACACGGTCAGCGAAAGGTTTTAAGTCTCCATCGAACTGAATTTGTAAGGCTTTATTCAGAATTGAATTGGCTGCATGGGTTAGGTTTTTACTGAATTGATCGTTAAAGAAATTATCAAAAGAAATAAAATACCCTAACTCATTCAACTTGTGTTTTTCCGCTGTATAATGTGTAATCCCCAGAATTGCACGTTCGGTATTTTTAACGCCTTCGCCCACATAACCAACCGTACTGAATGATTGGAATACATCCGAAATCAATCGGAATTGGTACGGAACAAATGGATAAGACAAATAAAAATCTTCGGCATTCTTGTAATTGTTGTACAAGTCATGATCGAAAACAAATTGATTTTCAATCGCGCCTTTGTTTTCTTTATAAAATGGAACTAAGGCTTTTAATCCTTCTTCGTTTTTCTCAAGAATTCTTTTTTGTGTAATATACGCTGCATCCTGAGAATCTAGTGAAATCATAGTCTCAAAACGCCCCATGATTTTACCAAAATCCTCTGATTTTCTATCGGTATTGTTAACTAAGTTCTTTAAATCTTGTTGTGCGGTACATACAATCCAAACTTTGTTACCAATTTTAGAGCCTATTTCTTCTACAATGGTTTGTAGATTCAATAATAAATCCGTGTTAGCCCCAATGTATTGAGACACCTCGTCCATCAAGAAAATTAATTTGTGATTATCGCCTTTTTGATTGACATAATCTTTCAATTCTTGGATCAACTCATCTATACGATAATCTTGATCTTCTTTGATGGCATTTCGTAAGGCGTCTTTATCGATCGTAGCATCCAATTCATAAGCAATATCAATCACTTTAGCTAATCGCATACGAATGATGTCACGAATTTTAGACTCGTGCCAATCTTCGCCAATTACTGCCTTAACCTTCTCTTTAAATGTTTCGAAAAGTCCTTTTTGATCAAAGTGCTTTTCTATCAATAAAGCTACTGCAATGTTCGTGGTATTGTAACCACGTTTGGCATTTAACTGATTAAATAAAATACGCGTGATGGTATTGTTATTTTTAACAGTACCCGAAACAGCATCAACATTGAAAATTATTTCATTGACATCTGTTTTGTCTAAGCTATTTTGGATTAGTTGAACATTTGAAAGTGTAACCTCTGAAAGATCATCTAATTTTAAATCTATCAATGCTTTTTTGAAACGATCAAAAGCAAATGCACGGGTTTCTTTATTTAAGCAATAGAAGAGATATTTTATAAAGTGAGATTTACCACTCCCATAATAACCAGAAATCCAAACTCCAGTTTTACCTTCCTTTTTGTTGGTAATGGCATTTAAGAATTTATATAAATTTTTGACGATATCTTGTGTAAAGACATACTCACCAATCTCCTGTTCAATTTTATTTTCTTCAAGTTCACTTACTACTACAGCCGGGTTGATATGACGTGTAATATCCTTTTCATAAATATATTGTAGAATCATGTCTTTTATATTATAGTAGTTGATTTAAATGGTTAGCTCTGTATAAATTATCATCATTGAATTCTCCAAACAATGAGTAATTTGAATGTTTAAAGTCTCCTGGATAGAAAACAATCAATTTATGATTTACCGCTGATTTTTCGATATTTTTCAAGAAATGTGAAACACGTAAATAAGGGAAAATAGTCCCAAATCCGTAAACCAAAAAATACACCTTATCACTTGATTTTTCTTTGAAATACGATGTGATTTTTTCTCGGATATAATTTAGGAATTCACTCTCTTCTTGTGCTTTTTCTTTGATGTATTCTAGCGCTTCCTCTGGAGCTTCACTTTCTAAATTGATAATTTCATCAATTAAAGGTTGACCAGCAAAAGTTTGAGATTCAAGATAGGCAATAAACTCCTGGTAAATATTAATTACCAAACAATTTAAGCTATTGGAAGGGCGCTTAAGTTGCTCGTTTAATATGTTTATTTCTTCACGAATTTGGTATTCATCTTTCGGATCATACGTATACATATATACTGGAAAGAACAATAAACCCGTATTGGGATCTTTGAATGCTTCGTCAGAAAGCAAATTAAAGATTCTTTCAATTCTATTTATTTCCATTATTCTGTATCTTCTACATTAGGGTTTAAGATACAAGGTAAAAACCAAGCATCTCCTTTCGTTTTCAATAACTCAACTAATTCATCAGAAATATGAACAGTAGACAACTTATCTTCTTTAAATACTCCTACATCTTTAAACATTTTCACTGCTACTTGCGATAATTTATAAAGCGAGTGTTCAGAAATTGAATTCAACTGTTCTTCAGATAATTTAGAAGATAAGAAGTATTTAAAATCATACGTACTTAGCTCGTTATCGAAGTTTTTCCATTTGTTGAATACGACTTCTAGTGCGAATTCTGTAATAATGGAATAGGTTTTACAAATCGCTAAAAACAAGATTACTTTTTGATCTTGCTCCGTGAATAGAGAAAATTTATTTAAATAATCGACATCTAAATTCTTTAATCGCTTATCTAATTCACTTTTTATTCTTTTCCGTGAAGACTCTGCATTGGTTACTAAAACATCACTATGTACAGAAAATTCATTTTTCAAATAATCTTCTGTATAATCAATCGCTTGTATGAAATAAAGAGATTCATTATACAAAAGCGCACCTGCTGTAAATGCTAAATTATATTTCATCTCTTTTTTCATCGTTATCTACTAATAAATCCTTTACACTCACATTGAGTATTGCAGCAATTTTGTACAAAGTCTCCAAACTAGGCTGATGCCTATTTTGTACATAACCATTAACCATATTAAAGCTTTTGCCTAACTTTTCAGCTAGCCAAGTTTGCTTAATACCCTTTTCATCTATAACTTCTTTAATCCTATTCATTTAACTTTAGGTAATGATTCAAGGTAAAAATAGTGAATTATTTGAGATAAAAAGCGTTAATTTTTTCAATAAATAATCGTATGGAATAATGCTCAATAAAAATAAATAAGAACTAATTAAGTGTAATACGGTAAACCGCACAATGCACGGTTTTATTCAATAATATTTATCTTTATACACTATTAATCATTTATTATTAACTGATACAAATCTTTAAGTTGAAAGCATTAGAAATTTTTAAAACAATTTTTGATAATCCTTTATTCAAATTGATAATTCTATTAATCGTATTATCAATTGTTTTTCAAATTTTAAAACCCAAAATAAAAGGTTTTTTAGGAGAATTACTTATCCGATTTGTACTCTTATTTCTGAATAAAAAAGAATATAAAATAATACACGATGTCAAATTGTTTTACAATGGACTAATGTCTCAAATAGATCATGTCGTAGTATCCAAATACGGTATATTTGTCATAGAAACCAAAAACTATAAAGGTTGGATATTTGGTAGTGAAAACGGGATCACCAGTAAAAACCTGTGGAATTAAACTCTGTATCAAGCATTATTGTATTGTCTTTTCAACCTTGGCGTTGTAGCTTTAGTACCAACGAACAAGACCACTATGAATGCTTACATTGAATTAGCCAAGCTGATGCTCCCAGAGGAGATCAGCAAATCGTTCAGTTTAGTGAAAGTCGAAGAGGAAAAGGTTGAGCAGGACAAACGTCTTCACCTCTATCTGGAAGAACTAAACATCCCTCCGGACCATGTTGATGTGCTTAAGCCAAATGGTTTTTATCCTGAATCCTTAATGGGAGATTTTCCTATACGAGACAGGCAGGCAGTGCTTCACTTACGCCGACGGCGATGGCTTGATGCTCGAGGCCAGAGCGTTTCACGAGATTGGAGCCTGATATGTAAGGGCACCCGCTACTCCAATGAGTTTGCGGCTTTTTTAAAAGAATTTGTTGGATAAACACCCCATAACAGGGCGATCTCTTGAGCGTTATTATCCTATACAGGGCGACCAATTTGAGCGGGCCTACAAAGAGCATTTAAGTGGTTTTTCTGAGTGGTCTGATGCTGAACATGCGCAATCATGGCTTCTATTTCCTGAGAATATGGGAGCCTCTCTCAGTATCGATGAAACATCACTTTCCAGAGGAGAGCTCTACACGATAATATCAAACAAGAGTGCTCGCGGGCGCAAAGGCACCATCGTTGCTATTGTTAAAGGAACGAAGATAAACGATGTTGTTAAAGTAGTAAAGACACTCCCGTTTGAAACGCGCCTGCTGGTTAAAGAGGTCACAATGGACTTTTCTGACAGCATGCATGCCATTGTAGAAAAGTGCTTTCCGGATGCCATAATAACGCTGGATCGCTTTCATGTTCAGCAGTTATGTAATGAGGCTATGCAGGAGACCAGGCTGCAAATAAAGCGTGAGGCGCGCAAAATGGAAATTGAGAATCGAGAGCAGCACAAAATGAAGTTGCATCGGAGAATGGTCAGCAGAAAGAAAAATAAGGTTAGTAACCGTGGCAGGAAACCTAATCGCAAGAATGAAGCCTATAAACCCGAATACCTTGAAAATGGAGACACCTTATGTGAATTGGTTACACGCAGCAGATACCTTCTTATGACCTCTGCCGACAACTGGACCGAGACTCAAAAGCTAAGAGCTGAGCTTCTATTTAAGTACTTTCCAAAACTGAGAACCGCCTATAGCCTGACACACTCCTTACGCATGATCTTTTCCAACAAGATGGCAACAAAGGAGTCGGCGGCAGAGGCACTAAAGAAGTGGTATAACAAAGTGACTGATTTTGAAAATGACGCATTCAATACGGTTTCAGCAACAATCTATCAAAGAGAAAAGGAGATCTTGAACTACTTTGTTAACCGGTCAACCAATGCATCAGCAGAATCCCTTAATGCGAAAATCAAACACTTTAGGACCCAACTTAGAGGAGTCATTGATGTTAACTTCTTTCTCTACAGGTTAACTCTAATTTATGCATGAGCTAAACACATGTTTTTGCGGGTGATCCTAAATACCTGCAAACAAACATAATGAAAACGTAACAAAAAACGCTGAAAATATTTCATTTTCAGCGTTTTACTTACTATTGTTTGTTATTGTTTATCGTTATTTTCCGCCGGTTACTTTCCGATACAAAAGTTCCTAAAGATATTGCCCAATATCTCGTCGGTAGAGATCTGGCCGGTGATTGAGCCGATATGGTGCAATACTTCGCGGATGTCCTGGGCCAGGAAATCGCCTGAGATGCCCTGTTCCAGTCCTCCTTTAACACGCAGCAGGCTGTTGAGAGCCAGGCTCAATGCCTCATGATGGCGGACGTTGGTGACTATCACCTCGTCACTGTCAATGGCTCTTGTATCAACGGTCTTGAGGAGTTCTGCAATCAGCTTATCCAGATTTTGCCTATATTTTGCTGAGATTGCTACCAGTCCGTCGCTACCGCTTAATTCACTAAACTCAGAAAGCGCAAACCGTCTGACTATGGTATCTGTATCACTTAGGTCACACTTGTTAATCACTACAAGCAATTGCTGACTGTTACTGTCTATGAGGCTCTTGATATGCTCAACGGCCTTGTGAAGCTTCTCGTCACTATCGCCTGCATCAAGCAATAACAGCACTATGCTTGCCTGCTTGATCTTGTTGTAGGTGATATTGATCCCTATACTCTCAATCTTGTCGGCTGTTTCCCTAATTCCGGCAGTATCTATAAAGCGGAAACTAAAGCCTCCAAGGTTCACAACATCCTCAATTGCATCGCGGGTGGTGCCATGGATGTCTGATACAATGGCTCTTTCCTCATTCAGCAAGGCATTTAGCAGCGTGCTCTTACCCACGTTTGTATGCCCCACGATAGCTACTGGAATACCATTTTTGATAGCATTACCCAGTGAAAAGGAGTTTACCAGTTTTCTGATATGAGCTTCAATCTCGTCAACCAGAGCCCTAAGCTGGGAACGGTCGGCAAACTCCACATCTTCCTCACTAAAATCTAGTTCCAGTTCGATAAGCGATATAAACCAAAGCAAACGATCCCTCAGATTCATCAACTCATCCGAAAAACCACCCCGCATCTGTTGCAAAGCCACCCTCCGGGCGGCTTCGCTTCTAGCTGCAATAAGGTCGGCTACGGCCTCAGCCTGGCTAAGGTCCATCTTGCCATTAAGGAAGGCGCGCTGGGTAAACTCGCCCGGCTCTGCGAGACGGGCGCCACTGCCGGTTAGCAGTTTCAGTATCTGCTGCTGTATGTAGGGGGCTCCGTGACAGGCTATTTCCACAACGTTTTCTCCGGTAAAACTGTGTGGTCCACGAAATACACTTACCAGAACTTCATCAATATCTTTTTCTCCATCATTTATTCTGCCGAAATGGATCGAGTTGCCCGGCTGGTCAACAATTTTTTTGCCTTTAGCTGCGGCCTTGAATATCTTGTCGCATATTTCGAATGCCTTTGGTCCTGAAAGCCTCAGTACTGCTATTGCTCCCATTCCGGGCGCCGTTGAAATGGCGCATATAGTGTCGTTATGATTCATCGCTCATCATTTCCAGCAAAATTAAGCTTATTTTTCTTGTGAACTATTAGACTTTCCCGGTGTTGTAAATAATGTTAACTTTAAGAATATACGAATTCTAACAATCAGTTAATATGAGTGTATTGATCGACCAGAATTCAAAGGTTATAGTTCAGGGCTTTACCGGTAGCGAAGGAACATTCCATGCCGGACAGATGCTTGAATACGGTACTGATGTTGTAGGTGGGGTTACCCCCGGAAAAGGAGGGATTGTTCACCTGGGACTGCCTGTATTCAATACAGTAAAGGAGGCAGTGAATGCCACCGGTGCCGATACTTCAGTTGTATTTGTGCCGCCTGCCTTTGCGGCAGACGCCATTATGGAAGCTGCCGAAGCCGGCATATCTGTTATTGTTGCCATTACAGAGGGTATCCCTGTTGGCGACATGGTGAGGGTAAAGTACTACCTGCGCGACAAAGAAGTCAGACTGATAGGTCCCAACTGTCCCGGGGTGATTTCTCCAGGTAAGGCCAAGGTCGGTATTATGCCGGGCTTTATCCATAAACAGGGAACGATTGGCGTTGTAAGCCGCTCGGGTACTCTTACCTATGAGGCAGTTGACCAGCTTACAAAACAAGGTCTTGGTCAAAGTTCCTGCATCGGAATAGGTGGTGACCCGGTAATTGGCACTTCAACTCTTGAAGCGGTCAAGCTGCTTATGGAAGACCCCGATACCGAAGGTATTATTATGATAGGGGAGATCGGTGGAAGCATGGAGTCGGATGCAGCTGAGTGGATCAGGGATCATGGAACCAAGCCTGTGGTAGGTTTTATTGCTGGACAAACAGCTCCTCCCGGACGCCGTATGGGCCATGCCGGTGCGATAGTTGGAGGTGCTGCTGACACAGCGGCGGCCAAGATGGAAATCATGCGTAAATGCGGTATCTACGTTGTTGAGTCGCCTGCCGAAATCGGCGTTACTATGGTCAAGGCCCTCCAGTCCAGAAAAGCTGTGTAGCTCCGGAAAACTGTAAATGCTAAGCTAGGCAATAAGTCTGTTCAAGGTCTGATAGTTTTTGCTAATTTTAAGGTCTTCTTGAAAGCTATCAACAATGGATAAAGATTTATTTATTGAAGTTGCCTCCCTGATCAGGAAAGCCAGGTATTGCATGGCTTTTACAGGTGCCGGTATCTCAGTTGAAAGTGGTATTCCTCCTTTCAGAGGAGAAAACAGTATCTGGTCCCGCTATGACCCGCATATACTGGAACTAGATTATTTTAGGACCCGACCCGAGGAATCATGGCCTGTGGTACGGGAGATTTTTTACGATTTTTTCGGAAAGGCTAAACCCAACAAGGCGCATCAGGTGCTGGCACGTATGGAGGCTGCAGGTATGCTCAAATGCGTTGTTACCCAAAATATTGACAACCTCCATCAGGAGGCCGGTTCGAAGGTGGTTTACGAGTTTCATGGCAATGCCCAAAAACTGATTTGTCTGGGATGCAAAGACCGAATCAGTGCAGCAGATGCTGATTTCAGTGTAATGCCCCTGAGATGCAAGAAGTGCGGAGGCCTTATGAAGCCGGATTTTGTCTTTTTTGGTGAGAGTATCCCGGAGAAGGCTTACGCCGACAGTCTGGAAGCGGCCCGCAAGGCGGATGTTTGTCTGATCATGGGCAGTACCGGAGAGGTGATGCCGGCTGCGCTTATTCCGCAGGAGGCGCGAAGAAACGGGGCGGTGGTTATTGAAATTAATCCCGAAGACTCGCTTTTTACCCGGGATGTTACGCATATTCACTTAACGGGTAAAGCCGGGGAGGTAATGGCTGCGCTGGAACCTTTGTTGTTTGATGCTTAAAAAAAGTAATTATGCTACAGGAATGGATGACGGAAGCAGGTTGGTGGTCGGAGCTGCTGGTTGCGGCATTGATGTTGCTGGCTGGTTTTGTGGCGGCCATTTGGTTGTTTCGCCTTTTTAAACGGGTGCTGCGCCGTTACAAAAACCCGGCATTGCGCAGGGTGGCCGGCTTTGTGCAGTACCCTTTAAAGGTATTGGTGCTGTTGGTTGCCCTTAATTTTGTGCGCTTGCGTTTTCAGGGGGTGCTGATGGAGGGACTTGATTTGGGACAGTTGTTTTATGTCTTGTTTCTTGCGGTGCTCAGTTGGCTGGCCATAGCGGTGGTTAAGGCGGTGAAGGAGGTCATTTTGTTGAGCTACGATTTGGGGGTGGCCGATAATCTAAAGGCGCGTAAGATTCATACCCAGTTAAAGGTTTTTGAGCGCATAGTGGTGTTCTTAATTCTCTTCTTTTTTGTGGTCACTGTTTTACTCAGTTTTGAGTCCATTCGACAGATTGGGGTAAGTCTGCTGGCTTCGGCGGGTATTGCGGGCATCATTATTGGTTTTGCCGCACAAAAAAGTATTTCTATGCTGCTGGCGGGTTTTCAGTTGGCCATAACGCAGCCCATACGACTCGACGATGTGGTGATTGTTGAGGGGGAGTGGGGACGCATTGAGGAAATTACCCTGACTTACGTGGTGGTGGCGATTTGGGACAAGCGGCGCCTGGTGGTGCCGGTAAATTACTTTATAGAGAGGCCTTTTCAGAATTGGACGCGGCAAACGGCGGAGATTTTGGGTACGGTTTTTATTTATGTGGATTATGGTTTTCCTGTGCCGGCCCTGCGTGAATTCATGACCCAGGCCCTGGCCGACAATCCGCATTGGGACGGTAAGGTGAATGTGTTGCAGGTGACCAATGCTACGGAAAATACTATGGAGTTGCGGGCCCTGGCCAGTGCTAAGGATTCGGGTACGGCCTGGGATCTTCGGGTTAAATTGCGCGAAGACTTGATTGAGTTCATTCGTGTGAATTATCCGCAATTTTTGCCCCGAAAGCGGGTGCAGATGGAGGAGGGAGGTCGCTAGCTTGTTGCAAAGGCATTTTTTTCTAACTTTGTGGAGCCCAGCGGGCCCAAGCTAAAACTTATGTAAGATGCGATGCCCTTGGGTATGTGCACATTAACTAAAAAAGTAAAGAGATGAAATTACTCGAAGGAAAAACAGCGATTATTACCGGCGCTGCCCGGGGTATTGGAAAAGCCATTGCCGTCCGTTACGCGCAGGAAGGCTGTAATATTGCTTTTACCGATTTGGCCATCAACGAGTCGGCGGAGCAGACCGAGAAGGAAATTGCCGCTTTGGGGGTTAAGGTAAAGGGTTATGCTTCCAACGCCGCCAATTACGACGACACCATGCGTGTGGTGGAGGAGATTGTGAAGGAGTTTGGAAGGGTTGATATATTAGTTAACAATGCAGGGATCACCAAGGACGGTGCCCTGAAGCGTATGACTGAAGATCAGTGGGATGCCGTGATCGCAGTTAACCTGAAATCAGTTTTCAACTTCACCAAGGCGGTGCAGCCCATTATGTGGAAGCAGGCCGGTGGCAGCGTCATCAACATGAGTTCGGTGGTGGGTGTTTCGGGTAATGCCAACCAAATCAACTATTCGGCTTCAAAGGCGGGCATCATTGGTTTTACCAAGTCGGCCGCCAAGGAAATGGGTGTACGCGGAATCCGTCACAATGCAGTAGCTCCTGGCTTTATCATCACCGAAATGACAGGTGTATTGCCCGAGGATGTTAAGAAGGCATGGGAAGCTCAAATCCCGATGAAGAGGGGAGGAACTCCCGAAGATGTAGCAAATGTTTGCGTGTTTCTGGCATCAGACCTGTCGTCGTATGTTACAGGTCAGGTAATCAACGTTTGCGGTGGTATGAATACCTAATAGGTTCAAACATAGTAGTATCATAGAAGAGGTTGTCCAATTAAGGGCAACCTCTTTTTCAATTTAAGCAACTTGATAAGAATAGATTTCGATTTTTAGATGAACATGTTTACGAAAATTCCATATTCCTTTTTGGATTTTTGCATATAGGGGTTCAAACAAGAAGAAAATTGCATTTTGAAGTACTGTTTTTGAAACACACGCACCTTTGCCTATGATTTTTCTTAAGTTATGAGCAATAGCTATCAGGCCAAACTCGATTTCAACTTTCTTAAGGCCTTTCAGTGTAAATCTGGTGAACTTGTTGTTGTGTTTTATTTGTCCAAACACTGCTTCCGGTTCTATTGGGCGTCTACTTCTGTGATATAGGCCCTGTTCACTTAATAGCTGTTCCCTGGCCTTCTTTTTTAGGATCCTTAACCTGTGATTGATCTCTATTATTCGATTACCGGTAGCTTGAAAACAAAGTCCGCGCAACGGGCATCCAGTACAGTTTTGCGCTTGATAACGTGTCACCTTTGATACATACCCATTCTCAGAAGTCACTTTTCTTTCACCTTTATTGGTCATATGCTGTCCCATCGGGCATACATAATAATCTTCATGTTCGTTGTAATATAGGTTTTGGCTTAGAAATGCATTCTTTTTAAATGCTCTTTTCTGTTCTTTGTGGAAGTAGTTGTACTTGACAAAGTACTCTATATTATTTGCTTCCAGGTATTCATAATTCTCCTCGCTTCCGTAGCCGGCGTCTGCAACGACCGTAGAGCTATGACTTCCATATTGGTTTTTAAATCCCTCCAGATGACACTTTAATGTTCTTGTATCACCTGGGGTTTGATGGATACTGTAATGGGTAATAATCTGGTTCTCTGTACTAATCTGAGGATTATAAGCTGGTTTCAGCTGCCCATTCTTCATATGATCTTCTTTCATTCGCATGAAAGTAGCATCCTCGTCAGTCTTGCTAAAACTGTTGCGATCCCCCAGAGTGTCAAGTTGCTTCTCGTATTTCTCCAACCGTGGCAGATGTTCCTCCTGTAATTGCTTTAGTTGCTTAGATGTGGACTTATTTGTATCCTTAAGCCTGGTGTTAAGCTCAGCTATTTTGCTTTTTAATAAATCTGAGTCTATTGATTGGGGCAAATCTTCTTTGTTGAGAGTTTTTGAGTCCTCTTTAATTTGACTATCAATATCTTTAAGAATACTCCTTATCCTTTCTTCCAGTTTTGCTTTGTTTTTCTCAACTGTGCCTCGCCATACAAAGGTGTACCTGTTTGAGGTAGCTTCTATTTTTGTTCCATCAACATACTGTACCTGAAGACTCACAAACCCCATACCATGCAGTAATCTAACTACTTCTGCAAAGATGGTCTTAATTTCTCCCTGCAAACGGGTACTCCTAAAATAATTGATTGTTCTAAAGTCTGGAACACAGCCCTTTGATAACCAGATAAAATGAATATTCTCTTGTAAAGCCTTTTCAATCTTTCTGCACGAAAATATGTTGTTTAAATAACTGTAGAACAGTATTTTAACCATCATTCTTGGATGAAAACTGCTAGCACCACCACCTTTGTATTTATTTAGTATAGAAGAGATATCCAGTTGATCTACAACCTTATCAACCAGACGAACTGGATGGTCTGCTGGTATGCGATCCAAGAGGTTTTCAGGGAATAACTGAGCTTGATTGTTTGGAAGCTCTTTGAAAACAACTTTTTTCATTATGGATTGATTTATAGCATTAATATACTATATATCAATTATATAACCAACTTTTTCGAGAAAAAAATCAAACAAAAAAAGAGACTGCCTAATCTTTTTAGACAGCCTCTTTCTTATGGTGTTATCAGAATGATAATATAGCCCCAGAGGGTGCGCATAAGGGAAAATCTTAGTACTTTTATATGTAAATAATAAACACTGATTCACAATGAGAAATTTTACGTATAGCATTCCTACCACGATTTATTTCGGTAAGGATAAGCTAGAAGAGATCATTCCGGAGGTTAAAAGGTATGGTAAGAGGGTTTTGATTACCTATGGAGGAGGTTCGATTAAACGTATAGGGCTGTACGACAAGCTTACCGCTCTGTTTAAGCAGAACGATATCTTTTATGTAGAGCTCGGAGGTATTCAGCCCAATCCCCGCGTGTCTTCTGTTCGCGAGGGAATAGCCCTTTGCCGTGAGCACAAGGTGGACTTCATCCTTGCAGTGGGTGGCGGTAGCGTTATCGATGCTTCCAAGGCTATTGCTGCAGGTGTTACCTATGACGGAGATGTATGGGACTTTATGATTGGAAAGGCCACTGTTAAGGATCCGCTGCCACTGGGTTCTGTCCTGACCCTGGCAGCTACAGGATCTGAAATGAATGGCAGCGCTGTTATCAGCAACGAAGAAACTCAGGATAAGCGTCCAATGGGCGACCCGGCACTGCGTCCTGTATTCTCTGTGCTCGACCCTGTTTACACTTACAGCGTAAACAAGTGGCACACAGCAGCGGGAACTACCGATATTATGAGCCACATTTTCGAGGCTTATTACACGGTTGACAAGGATGTTGAAGTAGCCGACTATATGGCTGAAGCTCTGCTTAAGGTCTGTATCAAGTACGGTCCCATTGCAGTTGAAGAGCCGGAAAACTATGAAGCACGTGCAAATCTGATGTGGGCCGGTACTTTAGCTATCAACGGTTTGATCAGCTATGGTAAGGCTGGAGGCGACTGGGCTACACATATGATTGAGCACGAAGTGAGCGCTATTTACGACCTTACACACGGTGCTGGACTGGCAATTCTCTTCCCTGTATGGATGGAATACGTTTTAGATGAAAGAAATTCCTGGAGATTTGCACAAATGGCCCGAAATGTGTGGGGAGTTTCTGAGATTGATGATATGAAGGCAGCCCGCTTAGGTATCGCAGAGATCAGGAAGTTCTTCTCAAGCCTTGGAATGCCGGCCACTCTCAAGGACGTCAATATCGACGGCCAGCATATTCCCGTAATGGCTAAGAAAGCTACTATCTTCGGTGCTCTGGGCAATATCAAAAAACTTCAACAGGCAGATGTTGAAGAAATTCTCAGAAGAGCATTGTAGAACTTATTTGCAATTACATGGGATCCATTAAAAGAACATTGATGCTATTGGCCTTGGGGCCAATAGCATTCTATTCCTGTACATCGGTTTCCACCGTTTCACTGGATGTGATGAGACCAGCTGAGGTTACTATCCCCCCGGAAATCTTGTCTGCAGTCGTTGTGGACAATTCCTATCCCTACTCAGGTGATAGTCTTCACCTGTTTGTCTCAGGTGCTGACACTCTTATTGTTGATTCTATCAGGGTGGATGACTTTGGGAATCGGCTTGTGCAAGCTGCAACCAAAAGTCTGCATAACAGGATGTTCTTTGATAATGTGTATATGTATCCCGAACCGCTCTACAAAGTCCTCAATGGTAAGGCCGGCCAATCTCTGAGTAGGGAGCAAATCAACGAACTACTTGACAGTTTCAACGCTCAGGTTGTAATATCCCTTGAGCAGGTTAGCTACCAGACTATTACATCGACCCTGCAGTTTGAGAATTTCTTGTATTTGACCGTGGATGCTCAAGGAAGTGCTCTATGGAAGGTTTATAACCGCGATGGCGGGATGCTTGATGTCTTCCTCCAGAGGGATTCTATATACTGGGACAATGAAGGACGCCCTCAGAGTAAGGAGGATCCAAAGATGCCCTCACTACGCAGTACTGTGTATTCACTGGCAGATTTTATGGGTGACTATTATCCTGACAGGATAGTTCCATACTGGGAGAAAAAAAACAGATATTACTTCTCGTCCGGACACTACTTATACGGCAGGGCTGATGACCTTGTGAAGGCCAATAACTGGGAGTCGGCTGCCAGAGTGTGGTACTATGTATTTGAGGAAGGCAACAAGAAGCAAAAGGCTATGAGTGCTTTCAATATTGCCCTGTCTTACGAGATACGGGGTGATTACGAAGAGGCTGCTGCCTGGGCAAAGAAGAGTGTTGATATAGTAAAAGATCGAGGTCACTTTCTGGCTGCGTCCGGGACTATGGATGAGACTATAATTTTCGAGTATTACGATGATTTGGTAAAGAGGGCCAAGGAGGCTAAAAAACTGGAAGAACAGGTGGGATTGGGTTATTAAATTTAGACTGTGAGTGAGGAACTGAACATATCGCTAGTGCAGTATGATATTGCGTGGGAAGATCCGGAAGCCAACTATGAGAGGGTTGAAAAACTGATCCTTGAACGTGAGCTTAGGAGCGATATTATTGTCCTTCCGGAAATGTTTAATACAGGCTTTACTATGGAGCCGGCAAAGATAGTCGATGAAGTGGTGTGTAGCCGAGCTTTGGATAAAATGAAAGCCTGGGCGGAAAAAACCGGAGCTGTGATTGCCGGATCTATCGCATTCCCGGAGTCTGGCAGGTTTTACAACCGCTTTGTTGCCATCTTTCCTTCCGGAAAGATGGTTCATTACGACAAAAGACATCTATTCAGAATGGGGGATGAGCACAAGACCTATTCCCCGGGTTTCGGACAATCTATATTTGAATTAAAGGGATGGCGCATTGCCCCCTTTATCTGCTATGATCTGAGGTTTCCCGTGTGGAACCGCAACGTCAATAATAGCTACGACCTGGCTTTATATTCGGCTAACTGGCCGGAAAACCGAAAGTCTGTCTGGTTTACCCTTCTTAATGCCAGGGCTATTGAAAATCAGTGCTATGTGGCTGGAGTAAACCGGATTGGTATGGATCCGGCTTGCACCTATCCGGGAGGCTCAATACTTATTGACTACAAGGGCAATGTGCTTTCTGAAGCTTCCTCTTCAGATGAAGGACTCCTGGAACAGACTTTCAGTCTGGAATCGCTGCGACGTTTCCGGGAGAAGTTTCCCGCATGGATGGATGCTGATCCGTTTGATATCCTGTAAAGACAATCTAATCATCAGTTTATTGTTGTATTAAACATCAATTCTGTTCCTACTTAACAGAATCTTAGCCTATTTAACTGCTGCTATTTTAGTTTGTCTAAATCAATGATTTATTTGTGTTTGTCCTTATTAATCTGTCGCATATCAAAATTTGGAACGATATAGTATAAACTTTCACCCTGATTTAATCTTTTTTTATTTAAAAAATCATAAATTGAAATAAAGCGCTTATTCAAAGAGGTGCTTTAATGGAGTTTTTTGACATAACTTACTGTGAGGCAATTGGGTAGTCCCCCAAGTGTAATAGTGGAAGTGATTGGCTGAGGTTTTGCAGCAAAATGTAGTTGTAGTGAATATAATTTTAATACAATTAACCTTGACCCGTGAATATTGAGTGAGTTTACTTTTTAATTGCGAGGTATGAAGAATTACAGAGTAAGAGTGGCGGAGGAGAAGATGGCATTCTTCGAGGAGTTGATGAGTTATTTGGATTTCTGTGATTACGAGGGGATCGAAGACACAGTCGAGTCCGGAGCATTCGGTGATGTTAAACATTCAAAATCAGGTAGAAAAACACTATCCAAAGACAAAATAAAACCTGGACCCAATGTTGGTGATACAGAAAGTAAGTTTGCTAACTTGCGTGAGGTGATGGCTAAGATTGAGGCACTTAGGGATAAAGACAAAAAGTGACTCCGTTATTCTTTCCTTTCATTGTGTTAAACCGTATCACCGGTTAATTTCCTATGGAGGCTGTCTAAAAAGATTAGGCAGTCTCTTTTTTTGTTTGATTTTTTTCTCGAAAAAGTTGGTTATATAATTGATATATAGTATATTAATACTATAAATCAATCCATAATGAAAAAAGTTGTTTTCAAAGAGCTTCCAAACAATCAAGCTCAGTTATTCCCTGAAAACCTCTTGGATCGCATACCAGCAGACCATCCAGTTCGTCTGGTTGATAAGGTTGTAGATCAACTGGATATCACATCTATACTAAATAAATACAAAGGTGGTGGTGCTAGCAGTTTTCATCCAAGAATGATGGTTAAAATACTGTTCTACAGTTATTTAAACAACATATTTTCGTGCAGAAAGATTGAAAAGGCTTTACAAGAGAATATTCATTTTATCTGGTTATCAAAGGGCTGTGTTCCAGACTTTAGAACAATCAATTATTTTAGGAGTACCCGTTTGCAGGGAGAAATTAAGACCATCTTTGCAGAAGTAGTTAGATTACTGCATGGTATGGGGTTTGTGAGTCTTCAGGTACAGTATGTTGATGGAACAAAAATAGAAGCTACCTCAAACAGGTACACCTTTGTATGGCGAGGCACAGTTGAGAAAAACAAAGCAAAACTGGAAGAAAGGATAAGGAGTATTCTTAAAGATATTGATAGTCAAATTAAAGAGGACTCAAAAACTCTCAACAAAGAAGATTTGCCCCAATCAATAGACTCAGATTTATTAAAAAGCAAAATAGCTGAGCTTAACACCAGGCTTAAGGATACAAATAAGTCCACATCTAAGCAACTAAAGCAATTACAGGAGGAACATCTGCCACGGTTGGAGAAATACGAGAAGCAACTTGACACTCTGGGTGATCGCAACAGTTTTAGCAAGACTGACGAGGATGCTACTTTCATGCGAATGAAAGAAGATCATATGAAGAATGGGCAGCTGAAACCAGCTTATAATCCTCAGATTAGTACAGAGAACCAGATTATTACCCATTACAGTATCCATCAAACCCCAGGTGATACAAGAACATTAAAGTGTCATCTGGAGGGATTTAAAAACCAATATGGAAGTCATAGCTCTACGGTCGTTGCAGACGCCGGCTACGGAAGCGAGGAGAATTATGAATACCTGGAAGCAAATAATATAGAGTACTTTGTCAAGTACAACTACTTCCACAAAGAACAGAAAAGAGCATTTAAAAAGAATGCATTTCTAAGCCAAAACCTATATTACAACGAACATGAAGATTATTATGTATGCCCGATGGGACAGCATATGACCAATAAAGGTGAAAGAAAAGTGACTTCTGAGAATGGGTATGTATCAAAGGTGACACGTTATCAAGCGCAAAACTGTACTGGATGCCCGTTGCGCGGACTTTGTTTTCAAGCTACCGGTAATCGAATAATAGAGATCAATCACAGGTTAAGGATCCTAAAAAAGAAGGCCAGGGAACAGCTATTAAGTGAACAGGGCCTATATCACAGAAGTAGACGCCCAATAGAACCGGAAGCAGTGTTTGGACAAATAAAACACAACAACAAGTTCACCAGATTTACACTGAAAGGCCTTAAGAAAGTTGAAATCGAGTTTGGCCTGATAGCTATTGCTCATAACTTAAGAAAAATCATAGGCAAAGGTGCGTGTGTTTCAAAAACAGTACTCCAAAATGCAATTTTCTTCTTGTTTGAACCCCTATATGCAAAAATCCAAAAAGGAATATGGAATTTTCGTAAACATGTTCATCTAAAAATCGAAATCTATTCTTATCAACTTGCTTAAATTGAAAAAGAGGTTGCCCTTAATTGGACAACCTCTTTTTTTTGTAACAAATACCAGTCACTTGCTCTCCCTCTGTTACTATGCATAACTTTCTGGGGAGGTTCTGTCCAATGATACCTAAATGTGTCTAGAATATTGAAACTTACACCCTGATTTGGTATGATTATTGCGCCATAAAGTTTATAAACCAGCTCATAATCCTAGTTGCCATGAGAAAGATATTTATCACTTCATCCAAAATTGCGATTGCACTGTTGTCAGTCGCTTTGCTGCCGGCATTTGTAATGGCAGAAAATCCCAACTCTGTAGTAAACGATTCAGTTTACACAGTGGTGGATAAAGCACCTAAGTTTAACGGCAAACCTTCTCGAATTGACCGTTTTATCAGGGAGAACTTAATATATCCTGATGATGCCTGGATGGAAGGAATTGAAGGAGTAGTCACAGTCTCTTTTGTAGTGACTCGTGAGGGACAACTGATGGATGCTAAAATTGAGTCGGGTGTTGAACCCCTTCTTGATATGGAGGCTCTAAGGGTAGTCGAACTGATGCAGTCATGGACTCCTGCTAAGAAAAATGGTCAATTGGTGCATTCCAGAATGGTGGTACCTGTTTCTTTCTCCCTGACTGAAGATGAAAAGGCATTTGCAGAAACATTGATAAACCACGGTCTTGAGAAAAATCCTCCGCTTTTTGTGCTTGATAATAAGATAGTACGCAGCAGAGTTCACCTGCCTTCATACAATGTGCAGTCAATCAGAGTGCTGAAGGGGGAAGAGGCTGTTAAACGCTTTGGTGAAGAGGGCAAAAACGGGGTTGTTATAATTACTACCAAGAGGGGAACTCCTCCAATCAGGTAACATTATTTTTGGCCGCTAATGCTTGGTCAATAATTAACTTCAGCATTCCAATCCCAGAGGTGACCTACGACGAAAAATTGGTTTATAGGGCATTTGCTTTCAATTTGTAAGTTTGGTCCTTTGTCAACTTCTGAGAAATGGCTTCTGCATAGGCTTTTCATTTCCATGTTGTAATCCCGGGTGCCTCGCTCGAGCGAGGCACCTTTTTTTGAAATATTTAACCTTTTAGGATGTGATTGTCCGATATATAGCTGAAAGATCTGCAAATATAGGCTTTACATTCCACGACGATTTTTAGCTGCTTAAGCATAATAATACATTAATAGACTTTTTTAATATGTGCAAATCCTTATTTTTTGGTTAATTTTGACGCCTGAATCCCGGACAAACTATCCCATGAATGTTTAAATCTCTTGGCGACTCCAATAAATCTCGCTTCTGATTGTTGTAACGGTATAGTTTGCAACACTTTAGTGGTGTCGAACCGGTTTCGTATTAACTAAAACATTTACTGAATAAATGGATTTTATTGAAGGATTGAAAGCGAAGGCTCGTGAAGGCAAGGCAAGGATAGTATTGCCAGAGGGACTGGAGGAGCGTACGCTTAAAGCTGCTGATGTGATTTTAGCTGAAGGTTTTGCTGAAATCATCCTTATAGGTAACCCCGATGATATCAAAAAGTCGGCTACTACATTTGACCTCAGGAATATTGATAAGGCTAAAATTGTTGATCCAGACAACCACGAAAAACTTGAGGCTTATACCCAGTTTCTGTATGAACTGCGTAAGAACAAAGGCCTGACAATGGAACAGGCTGCCAGACTGGTGAGGGATCCTCTGTATCTTGGCCCCCTGATGATCAAGAATGGCGATGCTGATGGTGAGGTTTCCGGTGCTGAAAATGCTACTGGTGACGTACTGCGTCCTGCATTCCAGATTGTAAAGACTCTTCCGGGCATCAGTGTAGTTTCCGGTGCTTTTATTATGATTCTTAAGGATAAGGAATTTGGTGACAACGGCATTATGATATTTGCCGACTGTGCTGTAAATCCTGATCCGGATGCTTTACAACTTGCAGAAATTGCCGTATCTTCTGCTATCACTGCAAAAAGCATAGCAGGTATCGATCCCCGCGTCTCATTGCTGAGCTTTTCTACCAAGGGTAGTGCAAAGCACGCTCTTGTTGACAAGGTTGTTGAGGCAACAGAAAAGGCAAAGGCAATGCGTCCTGATCTGATGATAGATGGTGAATTGCAGGCTGATGCTTCGATAATCGAAGCAATTGGCAAAAAGAAGGCTCCTGGAAGCAAAATCGCAGGTAAAGCCAACGTCCTTGTATTCCCTGATCTTCAATCAGGAAATATTTGCTACAAGCTGGTTCAGCGCCTTGCACATGCTGAGGCTATCGGCCCCATCCTGCAAGGTATGGCAGCACCTATCAACGACCTTTCAAGAGGTTGTTCGGTCAGCGACATCGTCAACCTGGTAGTAATTACTTGCAATCAGGCTTTAGGCTTGAAATAAGCAGAGAGACATAAACAAAACATATATAGATAAATGGCAGAAATAGTAGTTGAACCCATTGAGAAATATGCACTGAGCAATAAGAAGCGCGAGAAGACGCTTTTCTCCAAGATCGGTGTTGTGGGTTGCGGTAAAGAAGGACATAGCATTGCCAGAATAGCATCCTGGCATGGTATGGAGGTTGTCTTTATTGAACTCAGCCTCGAGAAGATCGAAAGTGCAATCCAGGGTATCAGTAAGGAGCTTGATCAGCGTATTGAAAACTGGGGTTTGACAGTTAGTGAAAAGAGAGCAATTATGAGTCGCATCCGCGGGTCCCTTGATTACAAGGATCTGGCAGGTTGCGACTTCGTTATTGAGGCCATCCGTTCGGATGAGAAGACAGGACGTCGCAGCATTGACCAACGCAAAGAGGTTTTCAAGGCTATCGAGGCAGTAGTTGACCGCGATGCAATCATTGCAACCAACGCAACAACCATAGTAATCTCTGAATTGGCTTCCGAACTGGTTTACCGCGACAGATGCGTAAGCCTGCACTTCTTTGTTACATCCTCTGAAGCTAAGATCATTGAGGTTGTAAAGGGACTTTATACTACCGATGACGTATACAACAAGGTATGCACCTTCGTGAAACTGATCAACAGGGATGTAATCCCGGTTGAGGAATCAGCAGGTCTGATCAGTGTGCGCCTCTATGTGACCCTGCTCAATGAGGCATGTCAGGCCCTTATGGAAGGCGTTGCAAAAATGGAGGATATAGACAAGACCATGGTAATAGGTCTCGGTATGAGATTCGGACCTTTCCACATGGCTGATATTATTGGTCTGAACAAAGTCATTAAATGGATGGATAACCTTTTTGAAGAGTTTGGCGATTCTAAGTACAAGGCTGCTCCGATTATCAAGAGAATGGTTAGAGCCAAAAGACTTGGAGTACAGACAGGCGAAGGTTTCTATAGATATGACAGCGAAGGCCGCCGCTTGAGCTGATCAGCCTTCAGAAAGGAACTTATTATCAATACACAGAAGACAGTTTAAAATGAAAATATTAGTAATGAACTGCGGAAGTTCATCCATTAAGTACCAGCTTTTTAACATGGACTCCAACAACTGGAGTGTCATGGCCAAGGGAGGGGTCGAAAAGGTAGGTCTTAAGGGTTCCTTCCTCAAACACGAAAAGGAAAACGGAGAAAAGGTACTGCTCGAAGGTGAAATCATGGACCATGCAACAGGTATCGACTACATACTTGGTGTAATGACCAGCGAACGCCACGGCTGTATCAAAAGCCTTGAAGAGATTGATGCTGTAGGACACCGTGTTGTACACGGAGGTGAGACCTTCAACTCAAGTGTATTCATCACTGATGAGGTGATTACTAAGATGAAGGATTGTATCGAGCTTGCCCCATTGCATAATCCGCCGAACCTCAAGGGTATCTTCGCTATATCGTCATTGCTGCCGCATGTGCCTCAGGTGGGTGTCTTCGACACAGCCTTCCACCAGACCATGCCTAAGCATGCGTATATGTATGCCATACCCAACTCACTGTACAAGAAATATGGTGTGCGTCGCTACGGATTTCACGGAACAAGCCACCGCTATGTTAGTAAAAGGGCTGCCGAAATCCTGAATGAGGACTATGCAAACCTGCGCATTATATCCTGCCACCTTGGTAATGGTGCTTCAATAGCAGCCATCATGGGAGGTAAGTCTATCGATACTTCAATGGGTTTTACCCCGCTTGAAGGTCTGATGATGGGTACCCGCAGCGGTGACCTTGATGTGGGCGCTGTTACCTATATCATGGAAAAGGAAATGATCGGCACCAAGTCGGCCAGTGTATTGTTCAACAAGCACAGTGGTATGTTGGGTGTAACCGGTATCTCTTCTGACATGCGTGAGATTGAGTCCGCCATCGAGAAGGGTGACGAGCTGGCCAAGATCGGTATGGAAATGTACACCTACAGGGTTAAGAAATATATAGGAAGCTACGCTGCTGCAATGGGTGGTGTTGACGTGGTTATCTTTACCGGTGGCGTGGGTGAGAATGGAGACGATACTCGTGCTTCAATCTGCCAAGGACTTGAGTTTATCGGTGTTGAAGTGGATCCTGCAAAGAACAAGAAACTCAGAAGCAAGGAAGCTGTGATCTCTAAGGATGGAGCAAAGGTTAAGGTAATGGTTGTTCCAACCAACGAGGAACTTGTAATCGCTCAGGATACAATGCAAATTGTAGAGGAACTGGTGAGGAAATAGTTTTAATTTTGACTATGAGCAAAAAGGGGTGCTTTGCAGCGCCCCTTTTTATTTTAAACCAAACCCCTTAGTATGATTTCCCTATCACCATACAGGTAGTCGATTGGTGCAATTTCGGGCATTGTATAGGCACCGGGCCTTTGCCTTAGTACTGCACGGGCGCATGATACAAGTATCTGAGCTGTCAGAGCGGGGTTATTGATCTTCATCCTGAATTCAAACAGCTGATTTTGTGTCTTTCCTGAAACACCCTTGTGCTCAATAAGCACACCGTGTCCCATATCCTTCAGTTCATCGACACTGGGTACCAGCATAACATGGGTCTCGTCATGGCAGAAGTATGAGTCGGATTTTATTTCATTTTTTACAGCCTCAAAATTGGCACCTGGTTCGAGTTCAACGTAAACCATCCTGCGGTGAATTCCGGTACCTACTGGAATTGTCATTGAGAGGGCGTCCTTTACACCTTTCTTGCCTTTGGCAACAACAGAGTGTCCCATGCTCATTCCGGGACCGAAGTTAGTGTAGGTAATGCCTTTGGGAGCCATAGCTTTCAGAAGGCATCGAACCACAGAGTCGGAACCAGGATCCCAGCCGGCAGAAATAATAGAAGCCGCCTTATGTTTTTTGCTTAGTTCGTCAAGGTCACTGCGAAGTTTCATCAGCGCATCGCCGTGTATGTCGAAACTGTCAACTGTTGAAATTCCTTTGGAGAGGATCTTTGAGGCCACCTCCGGGATGCTTCTGGAAGGTGAGCAAAGCACGGCTACGTCAACCTTGCCTAATTCGGAAATATCACTCACCACTTTTACATGCTCCAGTTCTGCCGGCATCTCAGCCGCTACTGAGCGACGGACTATTCCCGCCAGTTCCATGTCGGGCGCGGCATTTACCGCATCAATTGAATAGCGACCTATGTTTCCATAGCCAACTACAGCTACTCTGATCTTGTTCATAGATTAGGATGTTTTTGGATTGATTGAGGGACAAATTTAAAAAAGTTTAAATCCCGGTTTGAACATTTGGGGTAAATAATAGCAACATTAACAAGGTAGGGCTCACCAAAAATGCTTATTTTTAAGGTTTGAATTTTCTACAGACCCGGGCGTTCAAGCGCCGTAAGCAGAGTGTATTGAACCAGGGTGTCAGCTTGTTAACAGGGGAAAGTTTATCATGATAGGAGTTTTAGGGATCAGTCATAAGTCTGCACCGGTAAATATCCGTGAAAAACTGGCTTTTGCAGCCGATGAGCTTGATGCGGTAAGTGAAGCCCTCATTGGCACGGGTTTCTTTAAGGAACTTGTGTTTCTTTCGACCTGCAACAGGTCAGAGGTTTACTTCGTGGCCAACGAGATATGCAGTGCAGGTGCTGCCAAAAACATCAAGAGGGTTCTTGCCGAAACAAAGGGAATCGACGGTGACCTGGATCCCTATCTGTTTCAGAAATTCCATACTGATGCGGTAAAACATCTTTTCAGCGTTGTTGCTGGTCTTGACTCCATGATTCTTGGCGAATACCAAATTGTGTCCCAGGTCAAGGGCGCATACAATGATGCCGACGCCCGCGGGGCGGTCGGCAAGGTCTTCCACCGCCTGTTTACAAAAGCCCTCGAATGCTCCAAGCAGGTAAGGGTAGAGACTCCCTTTAACCGTGGTGCACATTCGGTTAGCTATGCCGCCGTCACTAAGTGTGCAGAACTGTTTCCCGACCTTACAGAGCGCAATATCCTGATAATTGGTGCCGGGGATACTGGTGAACTGGTTCTCAGAAACTTTGCAAAGAAGGGGTGTCGAAATATTACAATCAGCAATCGCACGGAGGAGAAGGCAGTCGAACTTGCTCAAAGTTTTGGTGCCAGAGTATTGCCATTCGGCGATATGTTCAATGGAATCCATGATGCGGAGATAATTGTCAGTTCGATAAGCTGCAAGGAACCACTGCTTGATGCTGCCAGAGTCATGCCCGCTATGAACGGGCATGAGAAGGTAGTGATGATAGACCTTGGGGTGCCTCGCAATATTGACGATGATGTGAGCACAATACCTTCAGTAACCCTTTTCAACGTGGACGATCTGGAAGAGGTCGTTGCAATGAACGAAGAACGTAAACAGGAATATATATCAGTTGCTCAGGACATAGTAGACCGCAAGGTTGAGGAGTTCGGTCAGTGGCTCGACGAGCAAAGCCTTTCACCGGCAATAAGCAGTATCAATAAGAGGATAGTTGCTATCCTTGACGATGAACTGACTGCTGTCAAGGGCATGATTAGCGAGGACGAGTACCTTAAGTTGGAGAAGTACAACCGCTTTATAGCCAGAAAACTGAAAAACAAGTTTGTCAAAAGGCTTAAGGAGCTTACCGACAACGGCCGGAAATCCGAGTATGTGAGCATTATTAACCTACTCTTTGACGAAGAAAACGATGAGCAAAATTAAGATCGGAACACGTGGCAGTAAGCTTGCAATGTGGCAGGCTGAAGAGGTGAGGAGAAAGCTATCAGAGGTTCATCCGGAACTTGAAACAGAACTTGTTGTAATCCATACAAAAGGGGATAAGATACTTGATACTGCTCTTTCAAAAATAGGCGATAAGGGCTTGTTTACTCGTGAACTGGAACAGGCGCTACTTGATAGTGAAATAGATATTGCAGTGCATAGTCTGAAGGATATGCCTACCGAACTGCCCGAAGGATTGATGCTTGGAGGGGTGCTGGAACGTGGTGAGGTTCGCGATGCCTTTATCTCACGTGACGGTCGCAGGTTATCAGAGCTTACTGCTAACGACAAAGTAGCCACCTCAAGCCTTCGCCGTAAGGCTCAGCTTCTTGCCTTATTCCCGCACCTAACTGTGGTTGATATCAGGGGCAATGTCGATACCCGTATTCAAAAGATGCAAGACGGTCACTGCGATGGTATTGTTGTGGCAGGAGCCGGAATGGAACGCCTGGGCTTGTCCAATCTGATTACTGAATATCTGGATCCGCAAACTGTACTTCCTGCTGTATCTCAGGGCGCCATAGCAATTGAGATGCGCGAGGATGATGAAGATATATACGAACTGGTTGACTTAATCAACCACTTTGCTACCTGGCAGGCCATAGTAGCCGAAAGGGCCTTCCTGAGAACCATGGAAGGCGGTTGTCAGATCCCGCTTGCCTGCTATACAAGCGTAGTGGAAGGCAGGTTTAGGATGGATGCCATGGTTGCTTCACTGGATGGTACCAAACTTATCAAAGACTCCTTTGAATGTAATCCGGAGGAAGCAAGTGAGGAAGCCATTATGCTTGCACAGAGGATGCTAGAAAATGGAGCAGAAGAAATCCTGAATATTATTCGCGGAAATGAATAAGGAGGACCGGCATAGAGTCCCGGTTGTGATCCGGACTTTTAAAACCGGGCCGGATGGAGATGAGTTTGCTGATATAATACAGCAAGGAGGGATGGCACTCGTCGAGGCTCCCATGACCGAGATACATTTTCGAAACCCAGAGCCTAATGTCAATCCAAAGGAATACAACTGGCTCATCTTTACAAGCCGAAATGGGGTAAAGTCTTGGTTTGCTACACAACAGCAACTCTCCGGACAAAAGATTGCAGTTATAGGCCCTTTGACTGGCGCAGCATTAGCTGATTTTGGAGTTAGTGCCAACTTTACCGGTAGCGGTAAGACAGGCAGGATCTTTGCCATGGAACTGCTGCCTCAGCTAAATGCAGGTGACAGGCTGCTTCTGGCTGTGGGAGACCTGGCCTCCAGGGATGTTGAGGATGTTATTACAAAGGCTTGTGAGGGACAGGTGACAATCAAGAGGGTAGAGGTGTACAGCACATCAAAACCAGCTTCGATAAACCGTGATGCGGTGAGACAAATCATTGACGATAATTATACTCTGGTAGCCGTTGCAAGTCCTTCGGCTGTTCATAATCTGATGGATGAACTGAGTAGTGAGGCTAAGGTGACAAGATCAGCAACAGACCTCCTGCCTTCATCGCAGCTAAGTTATGGCACAGGAAAAGGTTTTGGTGTGCCACGCTTTGCAACAATTGGCAAGGTGACTTCGGCTGCAGTCTGCAGTTATGGCGGTGAACCGGTTATCGAATCTGCGGTCCAGAGCTTTAAAGCTCTGGCGGAATCTATTGTGGACTATATTAAAGGAACTTCAAAATAATAGAGAAATGGCTTTTCCTGTAACAAGACTTCGTCGTTTAAGGCAAAATGAGATATTTCGCGCCATGGTGCGTGAGACTGAAGTGGACTGCGATGACCTGATAATGCCGTATTTCGTATGTCCGGGTACCGGGGTGAAGAACCCGATAAACTCAATGCCGGGAAACTATCAGTGGTCGGTTGACCTGCTGGTGGAAGAGGTAAAGGATCTTGTTGAGAAGGCAGGTATCAACAAGATTTTGCTCTTTGGTATTCCTGAGCATAAGGATGAAACGGGTGAAGTAGCTTGCCATGAGGATGCAATTGTACCACGGGCAATAAGGGCGCTGAGAAAGGAGATCAATAACCTGCTTATTGTTGCGGACGTATGCAACTGCGAATATACTACCCACGGACATTGTGGTACTATAATCGACGGAGATGTAAACAACGACCTAACCCTTAAAACTTTAAGTGAGCAATCTCTTACCCTGGCACGTGCAGGGGCTGATATTATTGCACCGAGCGATATGATGGACGGAAGGGTGGCTGCAATACGGGAAATGCTTGATGAAAACGGATTTTCCAACACCCCAATAATGGCCTATTCGGCCAAATTTGCTTCAGCTTTCTACGGTCCCTTCAGGGATGCAGCCGAGAGTGCGCCTAAGTTTGGCAACCGCAGAACCTATCAGATGGATCCGGCCAATGGCAATGAGGCACTGCGCGAAGTGGAGGAGGACATTGCTGAAGGTGCCGATATGGTAATGGTTAAACCTGCCCTCAGCTACCTGGATGTGATACGCAGGGTAAAAGACAACTATAATATGCCGTTGGTCGCTTATAACGTTAGTGGTGAGTTCTCCATGGTTAAGGCCGCTGCTGCAAACGGATGGATTGACGAAAGTAGAATAATAAACGAGATACTAACTTCAATCAAGAGGGCAGGGGCTGATGTGATAATCACCTACCATGCCAAGGAATTTGGTTTATTGAAAAGAGCAAAGAAATGAACAATATAAGCAGGAGTATAGAAGCTTTCAGCAAGGCTAAGGAACTTATACCGGGTGGAGTTAACTCCCCTGTAAGAGCCTTTAAGAGTGTAGGGGGCAATCCCTTGTTTATTAGTGAGGCAAAAGGCAGCAAGGTATGGGATATTGACGGAAACTGCTACATAGATTTTGTAGCTTCCTGGGGACCTATGATACTTGGACATGCCCGTGAGGAGATAGTTGAAGCTGTCAGGAAAGCAGCTGAAAAGGGTACCAGTTACGGTGCACCTACTCTGTATGAGAATGAGATGGCCGAACTGATAATATCGATGGTCCCGTCAGTTGAAAAGGTGCGTATGGTAAACTCGGGAACTGAGGCTACTATGAGTGCGCTGAGGTTGGCCAGAGCTTATACAGGACGCAGCAAGGTGATTAAATTTACCGGTTGCTTCCACGGCCATGCAGACAGTTTTCTCATCAAAGCCGGTTCAGGAGTATTGACCCTTGGTATACCCGGCAGTCCGGGAGTTACAGAGTCCGTTGCAAAGGACACCCTAACTGCCGAGTATAATGACCTTGAGTCAGTCAGTAAACTCTTTGATGCATACGGTAAGGATATAGCAGCTGTTATCGTGGAACCTATTCCCGGAAATATGGGAGTGATCCTGCCAAAACAGGGCTTTTTGCAAGGACTTAGGGAACTGACAAGCAAGTATGGAGCCTTGCTGATCTTTGATGAGGTGATAAGTGGGTTCCGTGTAGCGCCCGGAGGTGCCCAGGAACTCTATGGCATTATGCCGGACCTTACAACTATGGGTAAGATCATAGGTGGTGGATTGCCGGTAGGGGCCTATGGAGGAAGGAAGGATATAATGGATATGCTTGCTCCTGAAGGGCCAGTTTATCAGGCAGGTACACTTAGCGGAAATCCACTGGCAATGTCAGCCGGCATCGCTGCATTAAAGATTCTTAAGAATGAACCAGGTATCTATAAGGAGCTGGATAGGAAGGCCGCAAGGATGGAAGCCGGACTGAGAGAGAAGCTGGCTGAAACCGGTACAAAGGGAGTAATCAACCGTGTCGGTTCTATGCTTACCTTGTTCTTCACTTCAGCTTCTGAAGTCTGTTCATTTGCTGATGCCATGACTTCTGATACCGACAGATATGCAAGGCATTTCAATAAGGCCTTGCAGGCGGGAGTCTATTTTGCTCCGTCACAGTTTGAGGCTACCTTTATCTCTACAGCTCATACTGACGAGGATATAGATAAGGCTGTAGAGTGCTTTAAAAACTAACTATGAACTCAATATTACTCGATACAATACAAGGGAAGGCTCACAAACGCCCTCCAATGTGGTTTATGCGCCAGGCGGGGCGAGTACTGCCCAATTACAATGCACTAAGGGTTAAGCACAGCTTCAGGGAAATGATGGCAGACAAGTCTCTTGGTGCAAAGGTTACCCTTATGCCTGTGTATGACCTGGGAGTGGATGCTGCAATCCTCTTTTCTGATATCCTTGTAATACCAGTAGCTATGGGTATGGAATTAAATTGGACTGATAAGGGACCTGTATTTCCTGAACCCTTAAGCAGTTTCCCGTCTCCAGTGAGCCGTCTGCAGCCTGATCCTGCTAAACTAGAGTATATTTACGAAGTGATTGATGAGGTTATCAGACTGAGACCTGCTGATATCCCATTGATTGGTTTTTGTGGTGCTCCGCTAACCACCCTTTGCTATATGCTTCAGGGGATTAGCAGCAATGGTAATTTTCCTGATGCAGTGAAGTTTTTATACAGATACAAGGCAGAGGCGCAGAAGCTGATTGATGCAGTTACAGAGTTGTCTGTCCACTATGCCCGCAAGCAGATAGAACATGGAATAGAGATCTTTCAACTGTTTGAGACCCATGCAGGACTGCTTCCCGTTGAGATGTACATGGAACTGTTTATGCCTGCAGTTCAGAGGATTGCAAATGCCGTCAGAGCTGAAGGAATACCCTTTATTTTCTTTCCCAAGGGATTTGGTACCGGATTGCAATATATCACTCCCGAGTTGTGTGATATGGTAAGCATAGACTGGCAGATGCCTTTGGTACATGCAAGGAAGATGGTCCACCCCGAGGTGGGCCTGCAAGGCAATATAGATCCAAGGTTACTCTATGCAGATCAAGAGCTTATTGCCGATGAACTGGAGAATCTAAAAACTTTCTTTGCTGAGAATCCAAGGTGGATACTCAATCTTGGCCACGGTTTCCTTCCAGATACTCCTTATGAGAATGCCAAATACATGACTGATTGGGTGAAAAACACAGACTGGTCAAAGTAATTGCTATATTTGCGCTATGCTTAAGGTAGTCAAAGATATGGCCTTTCAGATGCTGTTGCTGTATCTCCTCACTATGGGGATATACGGGCATGCAAGTATGTCTGTGCATTACCCAGTAGTGCATGATAAGAATACTGAAAGCAGGTTTGTTGCACCAAGCTTAAGTCCATCGCTATATGTAGGCAATCTGCAGCAGAAGGATGCTGACCTTAAGAATGTCAGACCCATCTCAATCAAGCTTGTACAGAAAGCATTCTCAGTGCATTCTGCAGATGCTGATGAGATTGTAGTTAACAAAGTCTCAAATTATATAGGGAGATACTCGCTAATCCTTATAACTCCAAGAATATCGGATATTTTATATCCCTTTCACTACCATCTTTGATTCTTTCCTGTTTCCATGGCAGTAATGTCAATTGACAACACATACAGGTAAAGTAGCGACGGTCGACCTAAAGTCGTCCCTCTCATACTTATATGGTCTGATTATGATGCGGCCATATTATAAGCTTGTGTCCGAATATTTTACAAAACTTAAAAACAGGATAGAATGAACAGTATTATATTTATTATAGTTATTGTAGCCCTTTTTATTGTACCCTTCTTTGTTTTTGGAGGTGGAGCTAAAGGAAAGATTAAGAAAGCACTTACGGCTAGCTTAATAGAACTAGCTCAGAAGAACAGTTGCACGATTTCGCAGACCGAGTTTTGGAACCATAATATTATGGGACTTAGCAAGGATGGCAACAAGCTCTTATTTGCTACAAGTAGTGAAAACCTCAAGAAGGAAACAGTAGTAGACCTGAACACTGTGAAGCTAAGCAGAGTCAATATTACATCCCGCTCAGGTGAAGGAAAAGCTAGCAATCTTAGGGTGATAGAGAAAATCACTTTGGTGCTTGAACCAAACAACGGTAATTCTCCTACTATCGAGTTGCGTATTTACGATTCTGAAGTTGACGGTATAGTGTTGGGCAACGAGTTGCAGATTGCAGAGAAGTGGGCTGTTATGACAAATGAACAGATAGCAGCAAGCAACAGATAGTCCGACATAGTGGGAGAGGCATCCGAAATTTGTACTTTTGTGCAATAACGGATAAACATGGCTTCAAGACTATTCTACTTCAATCCCACATGCGAGATGGCTGTGTTAAACGGTTCACGTACCTATACGCCACCAAGGAATTTGCGTGATTTTGAAAAAGAATTGAGTCTTATTCCCATGTGGCTGGCTTCAGCCGAAGATATAGTAATTACGGAAAAGGGATGTTCCGCAGACTTTATCGATACAATAAGGAATTGGGGTGTCCAGCCACCCCAATTCTTATTGTTTTCAGAAGGGGGTGCTGATTCAATCCGGAATATAGGAACAAGTAGCGTTTTGTACGGAGATACCAAAGGAGCTGCTAATCTTCCTGAGGATTGCGCTGAGGAGACCCTGGCAGCGGATGATATAAGTCACCTACGGAAAAACCGAGCATGTCTTAGTGCAGGGAGTGGCATAGAACTGCACCCCTGGGGCTGGAGTCCTGCAGTTCACCGTAAATTGGAGCCCTTCAAAGCTTCCAATTGGGATCACCCTATGGCTGAATGGAAGGAGGACCACAAACTTCTGTTGAGTCGCTTTACCTGCAACGAACTACTAGGTGCAATATACGAAGAGGCAAAGAGCCTATCGCTCATTGAGATACCTTCAATCCCAATAGAGATAAGGACTTTAGATGAACTAAGACGTGCAGAGGCAGAGGAGGAGCTTCCCCTGCTGCTCAAGACCCCATGGAGCGCATCGGGCAGGGGCCTGTTTCGTATTCGCAGTCGGGCTGAAAATGCCGCCGGTAATTCCTGGGTGCTGGGCAAGCTCAGGCAGCATGGAGCATTGCTAGCCGAACCCATGCTCGACAAGCTTCTCGACCTTTCATTTCACTATTGGTCTGGCCCTGATGGCATTGAGTTTAGAGGTATCAACCTGTTTAATACAGATCCTGCCGGACAATTTGAACGTTGCCTGGTCAACCCACGTAAGGTAGTTGTACCTGAAGGCTTTCCATTTGATGAAGCTGTGGAACAAGCAATATCGCTTTTATTAAGAGGACTACAGAGCATCGACCTGCATCATAGATACCACGGCCCCGTGGGCATTGATGCCCTGATATATCGAAACAAGGATGGGCAGGTTAAGCTTCATCCGGCCATAGAGATAAACCTGCGCTACACAATGGGGCTTGTCAATCTAAGACTGGCTGATAAGATCTCCCCACAGTCTGGTGGCTCATGGATTATCAAAAGGTTAAAGGTTTCAGAATGGCAGAATCTGGTTAGAAACAATCCTCCCCAGCTAAGACATGGTCTGTTTTATTCAGGAGTCTTCCACCTTACACCTCCACCCGAGACCGAAGGCTTCATGGCCATCCTGACACTTGAAGGACAATAAAAAAGGCTGCCGTTGTGGGCAGCCTCCGTCCTAATCACTATTTCCCTTTTATGCAGTTTTGTACACCAGTAATGCTGAATAGGTGTTGATACCACCGCTTGAATGAGCAGCATAACTCACATTAATGATTTGCTCAGGCTTAATGCCGTTTTCTGAGATGAAGTCATTCATCTGTTCATCCAATGATCTGTCATAGTCGTCCAATCCTGTGTATTGGAAGTGTTTAGTAACAACTTTATCCATCTCTAATATATTTAAGTGATTTGATACATATGCAACTATCATTCTATACGAATGATAAGGCAAATAGGTTCACAAACTCCGAATAATTTCGGAGTTTGTGAACCTATGAATTTAATAATGTATTAAGCTAAGTGCAACAGAATGTCGCCCAGATACTTTGTGAATTTCTCGACGCTTGGAATATGTATCCTTTCATCGGGTGAGTGAGCCCCCCTGACAGTAGGACCAATTGATATCATGTCAAGGTGCGGATACTTCTTGAGGAAGAGACCGCATTCAAGTCCTGCATGGATAGCCTTTACCTTGGGTTCAATACCAAAGAGTCTCTTGTAGGACTCAATAGCCACTGCAAGCATAGGACTTTTCCTGTTGGGTGCCCATCCCGGGTATCCGTCAGAATGAACTGTATTAGCACCGGCCATGTCGAATATAGATTCAACCATGGCAGCTATGTTGTCACGTGCACTTTCTATCGAACTTCTCTGGCTGGTTGAGATCACCACCTGGTCATTGATCAATTTGATTGAAGCCAGGTTTGTAGAAGTTTCTACAAGACCCTCGATCTGACGGCTCATTGCCATAACACCGTGTGGGAGGGCATAGAGTGTGTTGATAAGAGTTGCAGCGAAGTCAGATGTAAATACCTTTTCAGGCATATCGGCAGATTCTAGCTGACACTTGATACCTGGTTCAACATCCTTGTACTCAGCTTCCAGATCTGCAGCAATGCAGTTGAAAAGCACCCTCAGGTCTTCCTTGTATTTTGCAGGTGCCACGCCCCAGGTGAACGCCTCACGTGCGATAGCATTGCGCAGGTTACCACCGGTTATCGCTGCAGGTCTGAACTCGTACCTTATAGCTGCCTCACGCAGGAAGCGGGTAAGGAACTTGATAGCATTACCCAGTCCCCTGTTGATATCCTCACCTGAGTGACCACCCTTCAGTCCGGTAACACTTGCCTTGAAAGCAAAGCTTCCGGCAGCAGGCGTTTCATATGATGGAGTGAAATAACCCAAGGAGTCGATACCTCCTGCGCAGCCGATAAATATCTCACCTTCGTCTTCAGAGTCGAGATTGATCAGATACTTTCCGGTCAGAAGGTCAGACTCAAGAGCAAAGGCTCCGGTTAGTCCGGTTTCTTCATCAACAGTAAAGAGGCATTCTACAGGACCGTGCTGCATATCATCTGAAGCAAGAAGTGCAAGCTGTGCAGCCATACCTATGCCATCGTCAGCACCGAGGGTAGTACCGCTAGCCTTAACCCATTCACCGTCAATCACGGGCCGAATCGGGTCTGTAAGAAAATCGTGAACAGTATCGCTGTTCTTTTCGCACACCATGTCGACATGTGATTGTAATACAACAGTTGGCAGGTGTTCAAAGCCGGCAGTAGCCGGCTTTGTGATAAGCACATTACCGGCCTTGTCTTGTTTTACAGGCAGCTTGTGGTCTGCTGCAAATTTTAGCAGATATGCCAGTATTTGTTCCTCCTTCTTTGAAGGACGTGGAATTTGGCATATTTCTTCGAAATAATGCCATATTGCAGTTGGTTTTAAGTCTTTTAGCTGGCTCATATTACATGTTTATTTCCCTGTCTCTGAAGCCCAGCAGATATAGGATTGCATCCAATCCGATGGTAGAGATGGAATGTTTGGCAGATGCTTTTACTTTGGGTTTAGCGTGGAAGGCAATGCCAAGTCCGGCAAGTTTGAGCATGGGTAGGTCGTTGGATCCGTCGCCGACGGCAATAACTTGTTCAAGATGTATATCCTCCTTAAAGGCAATAAGTCTGAGCAGTTCGGCTTTCTTTTCACCGTCTATTATCTCACCTACATGCCTTCCTGTGAGTTTGCCATCCTTAATCTCAAGTTCGTTGGCAAAGACATAATCAATATCCAGCTTGTTCTTGAGATAATTTCCGAAATAGGTAAATCCCCCGGATAAGATTGCTGTTCGGTAACCATATTTCTTGAGGGTACGAAACAGACGCTCGGCACCTTCGGTAAGAGGCAGTACTTCAGCAACTTCTTTCAGGATCGATTCGTCAAGTCCGGCAAGCAGGCTTACCCTTTGTCTGAAACTTTCTTGAAAGTCGATATCACCACGCATAGCAGACTCGGTGATGGCACTGACCTTTTCGTATACTCCGGCCCTTCTGGCCAGTTCGTCGATAACCTCAGTCTGGATCAGGGTAGAGTCCATATCGAAGCATACAAGGCGACGATTACGCCTGTAGATATTATCCTCCTGGAAGGCTATATCTATGCCTGTGTCACCTGAGATGGCGATGAAGTCACGCTTCATTGTCTCTATGTCGTGAGGAGTCCCTCTGAGCGAGAATTCGACCACACTCTTGGCCTCAGATTTATCTGAAGCATCAAGTGGAATACGACCACTTAGACGGCTTATCACATCGATGTTGAGGCCCTGATCACAGATCAGACGGGTGACCTTTGAAAGCTGTAATGCAGTCAGCTTTCTTGATATAAGGGTAATTATAAAACGTTCCTTGCCTTGGTTGTCGACCCATTCCTGATAACGTTTCTCAGAGATAGGGGTGAACTTGACATTCAGTCCCATCTCATGAGCCTTGAAAAGAATATCCTTCAGAATAGGCGAAGAGCCTGATTGATCCGGCACTTCTACCAGGATCCCCAGGCTCAGGTCTTCGTGAATTACGGCTTGGCCGATATCCAGAATATTTACCTTATGTTCAGCAAGAATTTCAGTTAACGTCGCGGTTACGCCAGGCTTATCCTCGCCCAGTACGTTGAGTAAAACTATCTCTTTCTGTTTGGACATGGTGGTGTATACTCAGGCTAATTGGTTACTGTAGAGGGTTTTCTGCGAGGAATCGTTCTGCATCAATTGCAGCCATACAGCCCGAACCTGCGGCAGTAATAGCCTGACGATATACCCTGTCCTGAACGTCACCACATGCAAATACACCTGCAACGTTAGTTCTTGAACTTCCTGGAATAGTCTTGATATAACCTGTATCGTCAGTTTCGATGTAAGGCTTGAAAACCTCCGAGTTTGGAGTATGTCCGATTGCAAGGAAGAAACCATCAATCTTGATCTTAACTTCCTCTTCTTCTGGAGTACCTTTCTTTTTGACAAGAACTGCACCTTCTACAACACCATCGCCGAAGAGGCCCTTAGTCTGGTGTTCCCAGAGAATTTCAATGTTCTTGGCAGCAAAAACACGTTCCTGCATTACCTTAGAAGCACGCAGTTCGTTACGACGAACAATCAGATATACCTTGTTGCAAAGACCTGCAAGGTAAAGAGCTTCTTCGGCAGCAGTATCACCACCACCTACAACAGCCACATCCTTACCACGATAGAAGAAACCATCGCAAGTAGCACAGGCAGAAACCCCGCCACCTGCATATTTTTGCTCATCTTCCAGACCAAGATACTTAGCAGTTGCACCGGTTGCAATAATCAGTGCCTCAGCTTCAATTACTTTCTTGTCGTCGATAGTAACCTTGAAAGGTCTTGAGGACAGGTCTGTCTTGGTAGCCAGTCCCCAGCGTATAGAAGTTCCAAATCTTTCAGCTTGTTTTCTGAGGTCTTCCATCAGTTCCGGGCCTGTGATACCTTCGGGATATCCGGGGAAGTTTTCTACCTCAGTAGTTGTGGTCAACTGACCGCCGGGTTGAAGGCCCTGGTATAGTACGGGCGAGAGGTTAGCTCTAGCAGCGTAGATAGCAGCAGTATATCCGGCTGGTCCTGAACCGATAATCAGTACCTTAACTTTCTCAATCTCATTAATCTCGTTAGAAGTGGTGCTCATTTTATAAAGTGTTTTTTGATTTTACGTCGTTGTACTTATGTAATGCCACGAGGCATCACAATAATGATGCACAAAGTTACTTAAATAAGCGGAATCGCCCATCATTGGCGCTCTCCTAGTTACATAAGTTTTATTGATTAGTTATAACCGTTCCCGATATAAACGACAGAGTCGCTTGCAAATGTCATCCCTCCAACCAGGCCCAGCCCCCCTGTAACATTCGAATGGATCTTGATAGGATCGACAATGGGTAGATCATAACTGTATTCGGCTACAACCCTGCTACGAAGGTATTTGTAATAGTCTTCAGATAGCGAAAGTAGGTGAAAGCGGACTATGCGCCTTTCGTTCTCTCCCGGAGTTGCAAGGTAGAAGGAGGGGACACATACCTTGATCCGGTACCTTTCCTCAGTGATTATATAGTCGGAAAAGGACCCGAGGAAGTCGATACCGCCAAGTAAACTGCCTTCCTGGTCACGTATGTAAAACAATTCATCGTCCTTGAAGAAGTTTACATTATAAAACTCCTTAATCTTATTGTCAGCGTCCCTGACCTCACTGGTAATCACGAGTTGGTAGTAGTTTGCCTCATCGCGTGGGTCAGCAAATTCGACCTCGTAGTTGACAGAGGGAATGTTGTCTGTAATAGTTTCAGTTATGCTGTCTACTCCAATCAGTTGTGGGGCATAGGGAATTCGGGTGTGTCCTTCGGCCCTTAGGCCGGAGAGAGTTCCGCCTTCTATTTCAAACCTGTCGCCTTGCCTGACGGCTACTGATGGGAGTTCAAGGTAGGTCTTGTCGAATGGGAAGGCCACAGAATCAAGTTCCATTCCATTTAGTTTGACAATCACATAACCATCATAGACTCTTTCGAAGTCATCAACAGATGAATGGCTTACACTCTTACTGAGGTGAACCTTCATTGTGGAGTCAGCGCAGAGAAAGGAGAAAACAACGAGTTGACCGCCACCACTGGGAATCTCCAGTTTTACATCAGACTCGCAGGAAGCGAGGCTGAGCATGGTCAGGATGAACATTGATACTACTCCGGAATAATATCTGCACATTCGAGAAGGACTATTTTTATACAAAAATCACTGGTTACGGCAAATTTAGCTACTATTGTCTGGAAATAAAATTGACTATTGGATTTAGTTTTCGTAAATTAATATAAAAATAGTAGGTCATGATCCTAAAGAGTTTATCTCTGCCCGCATTGTTAACCATCACTATTATTGCCATGGCATCACAAAGCTCTTGCAGACACAAGCCTGACATCAGCTATCTTCGGACAGGGGATTTACTGTTTGCCACCTCGCATCCGAATGCTGATGGGCTAGACCAGGCGATCAATGACGTGACCCAGACATCAAAGCATACTGATTACACGCATGTTGGGATAGTGGAGGTAGATGATGAAGCAGTTTGGGTTATCCATGCCGCACCAATCAAGGGAGTGACACGCGAACCCATTGAGAGTTTTCTGGTGGATCAGAATGTAGTAGACGCTTATCGATTAGTTGAGGAGTACAGAGAGTTCATTCCCGATGCAATAGAAAAGGCCCATGCACTTTTAGGTCTGCCATATGATTACACCTATATGTTGGGTAGCGGTGGCCATTATTGTTCGGGCTTTATTTACACGATTTTTGAGCATTACGGAGTATTTGATCTGGAGCCCATGACCTTTAAGGATCCTAGAACCGGGGAATTTCACAAGGACTGGATCGATCATTACAAAGAGATGGGCATTGAGATTCCCGAAGGACAGCCCGGTTGTCATCCAAATGGCCTGGCCGGATCTGCCGTGCTTAGATTCCTTAATCGAGTCCAGGAATCAGTTGCAAACAAGCCCATATCCTTCCTTCCCTTTGGTGAGTATTAAACTGGGTTATAATCTTACCAAACAGCAATACGAGAGCCAAGGCTCTGGTATTGCTGTTTTTATTTAGATTATTAGTAAAAGGTTTGTTCCATCCTCAATTATTTCAGACATATTAAAACTAAAAACCTCGTAGCCTGAAGCATTTAGCAATGGAATATAATCCTCAAATTAAGCATCTTTGGTTTTAATCTGCTGACCAAATATGTTGATAGAAAGTACAAATAAACACGAGATTATGGTAAGTATTTTCATGGATGAGTTATAAAATTATGGGTTGCAGAATAATTTTATTCTGTGTTTTCTATGCTTATTACAATTATAAGGAAAATTATCTAGGCTTAAAGTACATAAAAGGGATTTATATTTTGGAGCAGGATGCTTAGTTACTGTTCTTTATTTTGAAGAAGTTGCTTATTTTTAGTGTCAAAGAATAAAAGCACTGTTAGTACAATCAACGAAATGCTTACAAACATTGGGATTATGAACATCATATTAATAGGTAACAAAAGCCCACAAAGCATGGTTCCAATGGCTATTATACCGGCAAAAATTGCATATGCGTTTGCCTTATAAAACCAGGCATATGGAAAGAAATGGGCACCAGTTATAATTGCATAGACCATGACAAAATAGTCTGGAAACTTAACTAGCGCAAAGATCAAAAAGGGGAAATAAAACAATTGGGCAAGATTCAGCCAAAGTCCCAACGGTTGTAATGGGTTAGAAGGGTCTTTCCAGGTGATTTTGAAAAGTCTGGAGAACAGTAATGCCAGGGGAAGCAACAATGCTCCAACCATAAAAGTAATTACCGACTTGTCATATGAATTGAATTTTAGTGTCCAAACATATGCAATTAGGAGCCAAATAATACCTCCCGCTAATGTGAAGTTTATCCCATTTTTGAACTTAATGGATAGTCTTACACGTAACTTGTCTAGAGCCTCTTTTGTCATTGTTCAGATTCCTTTACTGTTTATTAGCAATAGAATAGTCTGACTTAAGTTTGCTGTAAATCTCCAGGTCTGTAAAGACATTACCTGTCAACAGTTCTCCTTGTCGTTCAATTCCCTCAAGCTTGAATCCCAGCCTTTTGGGGATATTTTTGCTGGGGATGTTGCCAACAGCACACTTTATCTGGACTCTGTTAAGTCCCAGTGTGTTGAATGCAAAATCACAGAGTTTATCAACTGACCTGGTGACTATCCCTTGCTTTTGATACTTTTCTGAAAGCCAATATCCGATTTCTGTCTTTTTGTTTAGTCTGTCAGTATCCTTAAACCCTATTAGACCGGCGAATTCACCACCCTTCCTTATCGTGAAGACATATTCAAATCTATCTTCTGGGGCATTTACAACAGATGCAACGAAACTATCAGAATCAGATATTTCTTTTGTGAACTCAACAAAGGGCAGCCATTTGCCCAGATATTCTCTTTGGTTGTCAATCGTTTTAAAGATATCAACAGCATCAGATTGTTCCAATTGCTTAAGCTCTATATCATTGTCTACTTTTATCGTCATTTTGATTTCTTTTTTGTGTTTCAGCTAATGAATTATTTATATATTCTATGGTGAATTCAGTAAATGACAATTTAGCGATTTCTTATTAATCAAAATTCAATACTATTTATTCATCCTATGCCAAGCCATTCTCATGGTTCTTTAATATGGTACCAATCTTCAGTTGGGTGAATCTTTTTCGTTACATAGTACGGTTGCCGCGGAAGTTGACAATATAGTAAATAGTTTGAAATATTTCCCTGGAATAAGGGTTTTTGGGAGCCTTAAAAGTCAATTGTATAAACTGCAGGCATGCTAAGATAGAACCAGTTCAAATAAGGATTTGACGGGAGTTGAAACGCAAAATCATCTGGGAGAAATAGTAAATTTGAACCATAGCTTTCGAGAAGTGCGAAATTGGCAGTATAAAATACATAAGAGTCTGTATATGCTGAAGAGTATTAGAGTTTACAGTGCCTGCTTCTTTTTTGCGTTATTAACGCTCTTTTTCCTTGACTTTACCGGGACAGTGCATTTGTGGTTTGGCTGGATGGCTGAGATACAGCTTGTACCTGCGATCTTGGCGGTTAATGTCGCTGTAATCATTGGCCTCGTTGTATTGACTTTGTTGTTCGGAAGGCTATACTGCTCGGTAATTTGCCCACTTGGCATTTTCCAGGATGGAGTGTCAAATATCTCGGCACGTAGGAAGGGGAAGAAAAGTCGCTTTCGCTATTCAACTGCTATTACCTGGTTGCGTTATTTTTCTCTGGTAGTGTTTATTGTCGCACTGGCCGCCGGGATTAGCGTTGTCGTTTCCCTGCTCGACCCCTATGCGGCTTATGGCCGCATAGCGTCCAACCTGTTTGCCCCCATTTATCGTTTGGGCAACAACCTGCTGGCTCTTGCTGCCGAAAGGGTTGACAGCTATGCTTTCTATTCCACCGATGTGTGGGTAAAAGGTTGGATCACATTCGGAGTTGCGGGCCTTACTCTTATAGTCGTTGGAATCCTTGCCTGGCGTCATGGGCGTACCTACTGTAACACGATATGCCCGGCCGGAACGATCCTGGGCCTGTTGTCAAGGTTTTCCCTTTTCAGAGTGGTCTTCGATGAGGAAAAGTGTACTAAATGTAAGGCCTGTGAACGTGTGTGCAAGTCTTCTTGCATAGACCCGGTGGCATTGAGTATCGACCATAGCCGTTGTGTGACCTGTTTTAACTGTATAGGAAAATGCAAATTTGACGCTATGCATTACGTACCGGTAATGTTGAAAGGGAAAAAGGAAGTAGAGGGTGAATCAGGTAATAACCCTGCCGGGTTATCACGTCGTAACATATTGTCCTTGCTGGGACTTATGATCTTTGCTAATACCATTAAGGCCCAGGAGCAGAAGGTCGATGGTGGTCTGGCAGATATATTGGACAAGAAGATTCCCGAAAGGAAAACCCCGATAGTACCTCCCGGTGCCGTGAGCGCAAAAAACATGAAGGACCATTGTACGGCATGCCAACTATGTGTTTCGGCTTGTCCTAACAATATACTACGACCTTCCGGCAAACTGGCTACGTTTATGCAGCCTGAAATGTCTTATGAGAGGGGATATTGCCGTCCTGAGTGTGTTGAATGTTCACAGGTTTGCCCCACTGGTGCAATAAAGCCGATTACAACTGCAGACAAGAGTGCTCTGGCTATTGGTACGGCAGTCTGGATTAAGGATAACTGCGTTGTAAATACTGATAATGTGCAATGCGACAACTGTGCACACCATTGTCCGACCGGAGCCATTACAATGATTGCTTGTGATCCTGATGATAAGAATTCCTTGAAAATTCCGGTTGTGGATAAGGAGAATTGCATAGGATGCGGAGCTTGTGAGAATCTATGTCCTGCACGTCCGTTTAGTGCAATCTATGTGGAAGGTAATGTAAGGCATCATTTGATTTAAGAGGAAATTGAATATGGAGAACAACAATAATAAAGGGATAAATCGCCGTAATTTTCTCAAAACACTAGGTGCGGGCTCCGCTGTTACCGCTGCTGCACTGGCCGGCTGTAAGCCTCGTAATACTGTTTCTGCCGAAGGTGGCTCGATAGGTGAGGTGCCGACAGACAAGATGACCTATCGTATTAATCCTCATACAGGAGATAAGGTTTCCTTGCTCGGCTATGGTTGTATGCGTTGGCCTGTTCGTAAAAAGGCTGATGGCAGCGGTGAGGAAGTCGATCAGGATACTGTTAATGAGCTTGTTGATTATGCAATAGCTCATGGTGTGAATTTGTTTGACACAGCACCTGTGTACGTAAGGGGTTGGTCTGAAACGGCTACGGGTATTGCCCTGAAACGCCATCCCCGTGACAAGTTTTTTATCTCAACAAAGTTGTCGAATTTTGGTCATTACGGTCCGGGCTCTTTTGAATCGAGTAAGGCGATGTACCAGAAATCCATGCGCGATTTGCAGGTTGATTATATTGATTACTATATACTCCATGGTGTCGGAATGGGAGGTGTAGAAGATGTGGAGAAACGCTTTTTGGATAACGGAGTGCTCGACTTCCTGCTTGAAGAGCGAAAAGCCGGTCGTATCCGTAATCTAGGGTGGTCTTTTCATGGTGACCCCAGGGTATTTGACTATATGCTTACAATGGACATCCAATGGGATTTCGCATTGATTCAATTAAACTACATCGACTGGCGACATGCCACCGGCAATAATGTCAATGCCGAATACTTGCTTGGAGAATTGATTAAGAAGGATGTTCCGGCATTGGTTATGGAGCCCCTTCTGGGTGGACGT